>NZ_JBBBEN010000062.1:274909-297350 GCF_037137275.1 Streptomyces pratensis
CGGGCCGCTGACGTACGAAGCGCAGGGACCGGGTACTGACAGTCCTCAAAGAACCCACGTATGAGTACTTGACGGCAATATCGAGGGTCATGTAGGGGAAGTTAGCTTCGGCTCATGGACAGCAGTCGAGCCCATCTCCCGGAACCCTCCGACCCCGTCGTGCTGACCGGCATCGGGTGTGTACTGCCCGGTACCCCCGATGTCCATGCCTTCTGGGACCACGTCTCCACAGGAACATCACAAGTGAGCCGGCTGGAGACGCCCGAGTTCGCCGCCGCCCAGCTCCCCGTCCACGCGGCCGCGCAGCTCGGCGCGTTCGACTCCGCGGCCCGGCTGCCGGATCTCCTCCCGGCCCACGCCGCGAAGTACAACCGCGACATCCTCGCGACCATGGCCGCCGTCGGCGACGCGCTCCAGGACGCCGGGATCTCCCCGGGCCGGATCGCACCGGAGCGGATGAGCGTCATCCAGTCCTCCTCCCGCGGCCCGCTGGCGTGGTGGCGCGACACCATCACGGCCCCCTCGGAGTCCGACCCGTACGCGGGCAGGGCGACGGCCATGTTCCGGGGGCTGGCCGGCTGCCCGGCGACGCTCTCGGCCATCGCGGTCGGCGCCCGCGGTCTGGTCACCACCCTCAGCAGCGCCTGCGTCGGCGGCCACCACGCGATCGGCCTCGCCCTGCGCGAACTGCGCTCGGGCAGCGCCGACGTCGTCCTCGCCGGCGGTCACGAGTTCCCGATCGTGCCCGAGGTCGCCCGCTGCTATCTGGGCCTCGGCGACGGCGTCCTCTCCCCGGAGAGCGCGGACCCCGCCGCCGCGGTCCGCCCCTACGACCGCGACCGGCGCGGATTCGCGCTGGGCGAGGGCGCCATGACGCTCTGTCTGGAACGCGAGTCGTCCGCCCGGGAGCGCGGCGCGCGGATCTATGCGCGCATCCTGGGCCACCGAGCACTCAACGAGGCCGACCACGCCACCAGCATGGACCTGGTCGGCGACGTGACGGCCTCGGTCATCGCGGGCGTGCTCGACGACGCCGGGCGCAAGCCCGAGGAGATCGGTTACGTCTGCGGCCACGGCACCGCCACCCGGTACAACGACATCGCCGAGAGCCGGGCCCTGCGCCGGCTGCTGCCGCACCACGACGACGCCGACCTGCCGCCGCACGGCTCCAACAAGCCCGTGTACGGCCACACGTTCGGCATGGCCGGGATCATCAACGTCGCCGCCACCTCGCTGATGCTGCACCACCAGCGGCTGGCCCGGACCGCCAACCACCTCACCCCGGACCCCGAGTGCGACTACGACCACGTCGCGGAGGGGCCGCGCGACGCCGAGCTGGACCTCGCGGTCTCCCTGTCCTTCGCCTTCGGCTCGCAAACGTCCGTCATGGCCCTGGAGCACGTATGACCGCCCTCCCCGAACACCGCCCCTCCCCCGCCCGCCCGGACGGCCCCCGGCCCGCGCCCCATCTGGCGGCCGGCCCCGACGACCTGGTGCGCCGCTTCGTCCGCGAGGGCGACCACGTCCACGCCGCGGCAACGATGTCACGGCCCAACGCCCTGATGAACGCGGTGTGCCGGGCCTTCGCCGGGACCCGCAGCCTGACGGTCAGCACCACCGCCGTGCACTCCAGCGCCCACGCTCTCGCCCTGTCCGGCGCGGTGCGCAAGGTGATCACCGGCTTCGTCGGCGACACCTACCCCTCGCCGCGCCCCAACCGCCTCTACCGCGATCTGGCCCGGGGCAACCCGTTCGAGATCGAGATGTGGTCGCTGCTCAGCTACACCCAGCGGCTGATGGCCGGCGCGCTCGGCCAGCCCTTCGCCACCACCGGCTCGATGCTCGCCGAGACGGACCTGGCGCACGGCAAGGAGGGCAGCCTCCACCGGGTGCCGCACCCGGAGGACCCCGAGCGCGGCGTCACCCTGCTCAGCCCGCTGCGGCCCCGCTTCACCCTCTTCCACGGCGTCTGCGCCGACCGGCGCGGCAACGTCGTGGCCTGTCCTCCGCTGGGCGAGGGCGCGTGGGCCGCGTACGCCGCCACCGAAGGGGTCCTGGCCTCCGTGGAGGCGATCGTCGACGACGAGGTGATCGCGGCGATGCCCGACCGGGTGGTGATCCCGGCCGGCCGCGTCCTGGGCCTGTGCGAAGCCCCGCTCGGGGCCCACCCGCAGTCCCTGCGGACCGCGGGGCTCGCCGGGGTCGGCGGCTACCTGGACGACTACGCCTTCCTCACCGACATCGTGGCCGCCTGCAAGGACCCGGGGGCCGCCGCCGACTGGTACGACACGTGGGTGGGCGGGGTGGAGAGCCACACCGACTACCTGGAGCGCCTGGGCGAGGAGCGCCGCGCCTCGCTGGCCTTCCCCGCGCCCCGGAGCGCGGCCCGGGAGGCGCCGGGCGCCGCGGCGGACGGCTCCGGCCCCCCGACCGAGCAGGAACAGCTCGTCGTGCTCGGCGCCCGCGCCATCGCCGACCTGGTGCGCGAGCGCGGCTACGACACGCTGCTCGCCGGGATCGGCACCTCGCACATGGCCGCCTGGCTGGCCGCACGGCTGCTGGCCGACGACGGTGTGCACGTGCAGGTGGCCGCAGAGCTGGGTCTCCAGTCGATGGACCCGGAGCCCGGCGACGTCTTCCTGTTCAGCCAGCGGCACGCCGAGCGCTCCCAGATGCTCGCGGGCGTCGCGGAGACGCTCGGCGGCGCCGTCGCCGCCAACCCCCGCTGCCTGGGGGTCCTGTCCGCCGCGGAGATCGACCCGGCCGCCAACATCAACACGACCATGCTGCCCGACGGCCGGTGGATCACCGGCTCCGGCGGGGCCAACGACATCGCCTCTTCGACCGACTGCGTCGTCGTCGCGCTCGCCTCCGCCCGCCGCTACGTCCCGAAGCTGACCCACCTCACCAGCCCGGGCCTGCGGGTGCGGGACGTGGTGAGCCAGTTCGGGCGCTTCAGCCGGCCGGGCCCCGGCGCCGGGTTCGAGCTGACGAGCTGGCTGCCGCCGGTGCCCGGCCGCGGGCGCACCGCGCAGGACCTGCCGGACGGCCCGCGGGCGGCGCTGCGCGAACTCACGGGCTGGTCCGCCCCGCCCTCCGGCGCCGCGAGCGCGCCGGCCGCAGGCGTCAGCCCGTTCCTGACCGAGGAAAAGCCCGTCACCACCGAAGAACTCGCCCTGCTGCGCACCATGGACCCGGAAGGCTTCTACCGATGACTCCCACCGCGACGGCGTCCGACCCGGCGACGGCCGGCCGCCGCCCTCTGCCTCCCACGGCGATCGCGCCCGTGCGGCTGGCCGGCATCGGCCACTACTTCCCCGGCGAGCCGATCACCAACGCCCACTTCGAGCAGATCGAGGCGCTGGGCATCGACGACGCCTGGATACGCGAGAACACCGGGATCGTCAGCCGCCACTGGCCGGCCGACGAGAAGGAGCGCGCGGTGGAGATGGCGGCGCGGGCGGTGGACGACGCCCTGAGCGCGGCAGGCCTGGGGCCCGACGACATCGACCTCGTCATCGGCACCACTTCCACCACCCGGCCGCGCACCAACCCCTCCAGCGCCACGAACAACTACATGGACATCTCGCTGCCGCTCCAGCGGCAGGCCGGGCTGCGCCACGCCACCTGCTTCGACGTCACCTCGGTCGCCTGCGCGGGCTTCATGTACGGCACCGCCACCGCCGCCGCGCTGCTCCCGGCCCTGGGCATGCGTAACGCGCTGGTCGTCTGCGCGGAGAACCCGCGCCCGATCCTGAACTTCGACTACCGCTACTCGGCGCTGTTCGGGGCGGGCGCGGCCGCTGCCGTCTGGTCGGCGGACACCGAGGAGCGCGGGCTGCTGGACGTGGCCCTGCACGCGGACGGTTCGTACTTCGACGCGTTCGACATCGACGAGAACGACAAGATGCTGATGCGCGGCCGGGAGGTCGGCGCGGTCGGCCCCAAGCTGCTCTCCCACGTCGGCCAGGAGATCCTGGAGCGCAACGGCCTGACGGTGGGCGACGTCGACTGGTTCGTGCCGCACCAGGGCAACCTGAACATGATCAACCAGGTGTGCCGGACGCTGGAGATCCCGCGCGAGAAGCTTCTCACCAACATCCAGGAGCGCGGCAACACCTCCAGCGTCTCCATCCCCAGCTGCCTCTCCGAGAACATCGCCTCGGGAAAGATCCGCCCCGGCGATCTCGTCGCGACCATCGGCATCGGTCGCGGCTTCAGCTGGGGCGCGATGCTCCTCAGGGTGCCGTGAGCCTCGACGGTCCTCCATCCGCCGGGCGGTCTACGAACCCGGTGACACCGCACAGCACGGGAAGACGAGACATGCACGACGAGAACCCCCTGTGGCGCGAGAGCGGACTGCGCCTGTCCGGATTCGGGCACTACTACCCCCGCCGCCTGGTGCGGAACGAGACGGCCGCGGACCCCGCGGGCAACGCCGTGGACGAGGCGGTGATCGGCCGGCTCGACGTACGGAGCCGCCATGTGGCGGACGAGGAGGAGACGCCCGCGTACATGGGCGTGCACGCCGCCCGGGCCGCCCTGGAGCAGGCCGGCGTCACGACCGACGAGGTGGACCTGCTGGTCTTCAGCAACTGGACGGACCGCCAGTTCGTCCCCGAGTGGGGACCGCACACCGCCCATCTGCTGGGCGCCGGGCACGCCCTGGCCTTCGACGTGTGCGGCGCGTGCACGGGCTTCGTGCACGGTGTCCAGACGGCGGCGGCGCTCTTCGGGGCCCATGCCACCTGGCGCAACGCGCTGATCGTGTCGAGCGAGCGCTTCTCCCGCCGGGTGCGCCCGGGCAGCAAGGGCGAACTGGTCGTGGGCGACGCGGCCGGCGCCACCGTGCTGTCGCGCGGGGCGGAGCCGGAGGCGGGGCTGTGGGACTCCCTGCTGGTCAGCGACGGCTCCGGGCGGGAGACCGTCACCGTCTACCCGCCGAACGGGTGGATCAAGAGCAGCCGCGAACTGGTCGCCATCGCGGCCGACTCGCACGCCGATCTGGCCACCAGGATGCTGGCCCGCTCCGGCACCGAGATGGACGAGATCGACTGGGTGGTGCCGCACCCCGGCACAGGCCAGCTGCACACGGCCGTACGCGAGCGGCTCGCCATCCCCGAGGAACGCTTCGTGACCAATTACGAGACGCGGGCGAACACCGGCAGCGCCTCGGTGCCGATCGTGCTCTCGGAGATGTCGCGCGACGGCCGGCTCCGGTCAGGAGACCTCTGCTACACGCCCACCGTGGGTTCGGGTTGGTACTACGGAGGGGTCCTCTTCCGTGTCTGATCAGCACTCGACCTCTGCAGGCGACAGCCCTCCTCGGCTTCGCGGCGCCGCCCTGGTCACGGGCGGCAGCCGAGGCCTGGGCGCGGCCATCGCCCGCCGTCTGGCCTCCGTCGGCTGGCACACCGTGATCTGCGGACGCGACGAGAAGAGCCTGGACGCCTGCGTGAGGGCGGCGGCCGACGACGGACTGGCGCTGCACGCCGTGCGGGCGGACGTCACCCAGGAGCGGTCGGTGGCCGCCCTCTTCGAGCGGCTGGCCGAGGACGCCCCGCCGCTCGGTCTCTGCGTCAACAACGCCGGTAACAACTTCTCCCGCCGCCTGGTGAGCGTCAGAGAACGGCCCGGCGGTCCGCCGTCGCTCACCCCGCACCCGCTTGAGGACTTCGAGCGCGTGGTGACGTCGTTGCTCACCGGCACCTTCCTGGTCGGGCGGCACGCCGCGGAGGCGATGCTGCTCGCGGGCACCCCCGGGGCCATCGTCAACATCTCCTCCACCGTCCGCCGCGGCGCTTACGGGCAGTCGGCGTACTGCGCCGCCAAGTCCGGCGTGGAGGCGCTGACCCGCACCTGGGCTACCGAGCTGGGCGAGTACGGCATCAGGGTCAGCGCGGTGGCGCCCGGCGTCATCGACGGCGAAGCGCTGCGCCGCCGTACGGAGGCGAGCGCGCGGCACGCCGCGTACATGGCCGACCTCCAGCGCCACGTGCCGCTGCGCCGCTGGTGCGACGAGCAGGACGTGGCGGAGGCGGTCGCCTTCGCCGCGGACAACCCCTCGGTGACCGGGACCGTGCTGGAGGTGGACGCGGGGGGACTGCCCGCCCGTGTCCCGCCCCCGGCCGGCCGGCCCACGGCCTCGGCGGCGACCGCCGGGCCGAGCAGGACAACCGCGACGGCGGACCACTCGGAGAAAGCAGAGACCCCAGCATGACCAGCGGCTTCGCACCCGACCTGCTCCAGGGCAGGACCACCCTGCTGACCGGTGCCAGCAGCGGCATCGGCGCCGTGCTGGCGACGATGCTCGCCGCCCACGGCTCCCGCGTCGCGCTCATGGCCCGCAACGAGAAGGAGCTGCGGCTGCTGGCCGGGCGGATCGAGGAGGACGGCGGACGCGCGGTGGCGGTCCCCGGCGACCTCACCGACGCCGACAGCGTGCGTGCCGCGGTCCGCGCGGCAGAGGACCGGCTCGGTCCGATCGACCGCCTGGTGCACTGCGCGGGCGCCGCCCGCGACCAGGCGTTCCTCTGCGACCAGGACGAGGACCAGTGGATGGCCACCCTGGACATCAACCTGCTGGGGGCCTTCCGGGTCGCCCGCGCGGTGGTGCCCGGGATGATGGAGCGCCGCGAGGGCAACATCGTGATGGTCTCCTCCATCGCCGGCAAGCGCGGGCTGCCCGCCAACACCTCCTACTGCGCCTCGAAGTTCGGGCTGAACGGGATGACGCAGGCCCTCGCCTCCGAGCTGGGGGCCTTCGGCGTACGCGTCAACGCGGTGTGTCCGGGGCTGACGGACAGCCCCGCCGCCACGGACGGCGGACGCTACGGCGACTCCTTCATGGCCGCCGTCGCCAAGCACCACGGTCCACCGGACCTCACCTGGGAGCGCTACCTCAAGCGGGCGGTCAACAGCACCATCCTGCGGCGGCTGGTCCGCCCGGAAGAGGTCGCGGCCCAGGTGCTGTTCCTGCTCTCGGACCTCTCCGGCGGGATGACCGGGCAGGCGGTCAACGTGGACGCGGGGGCTCTGTGAGCGACGTGTACGGGCACGGCCCCGGGCGGAGCGGGCCGCCCCCGCCGTCCCAGCTGCCGGCCCCCGCAGCCCGCCCCTGGTCCCCCGGGCCCCGGGACGCCCTGGTCACCGGCATGGGTTTCTGTCTGCCGGGCCCCGGCGACGAACCGGTGCGCGACGCCCGGCAGGTGTGGGCCACGGCTTCGACCGGGACGAGCCATGTGGAGCGCGACGGTTTCCACCACGGCACCGTGCGCGGCGCGCGCGAGGCCTTCGCCGAGCTGCTGCCGGAGATGCCGACGCGCTATCTGCGCAGCTACGCCGAGGTCCACCTCTACGGGCTGATCTCGTTGGCCGAAGCCTGCGCGGACGCCGGACTCGACCACAGAGAGGGCGATCTGAGGGGTGCGGACGTGCTGACGGCCCGCGCCGGGGTGGACAGCAACTACGACAGCTACCGCGCCTGGCACGACGCCGATCCGGCGACGATCAGCCCGGGGGACGCCAAGTCCCTCTTCGTACGGCTGCTGGTGGCCGGCACCTCCAGCGACGTCGGACCGGTCCAGGCCGCCCTGCTCGGCAGCACGGGGGCCAACTACACGGTGAGTTGCGGGTGCGCGTCCTCCTCCGTGCTGCTCGGCATCGCCCGCATGATGATCGCCGCGGAACAGAGCGATCTGGTGGTCGTCACCGGCGTGGACCGCTTCGACACCGAACGGGTGCTGCACGGCCATCGGTTGCGGGAGGTGGTGGAGCGCGACGGGGTGACCGTGCGGCACAACAGCGATCCGCCGGCCGCGCCCCGGCACGACCGGCCGATGCGCCCCTACGACACGGCGGGCGACTGCATGAACTACGGAGACGGTTCGGTGACCCTCGTCCTGGAGAGCCGGGCGCACGCGGAGGCCAGGGGCGCCCGGTCCCACGGGGCGGTGCTCGGCCAGGCCACCACCCGTGGCGGGCTGAACAGCGCGGTGGCCATCGACACCGGGGGCGCCGGACTGGCCGAGGCCGCCCGCCGCGCCCTCGGCGATCACACCTCGCTGGCGCGAATTCCCTATGTCAACGGCGGCGGCGAGGGAGACGCGTTGTTCACCCGTATCGAGTCCAACGCCGTGCGCGCCCTGTGGGGCGACAAGTCGACGGAGGTGTTGGTCAGTTCGCAGGAGGCGTGCTTCGGCCACAGCGGTGCGCCGCTCGGCAACCTCGGCACGGCGCTCACCCTGATGATGATGCGCGAGGGCCGGGTCTGCCCCACGGCCAACTGCCGGACGCCCTCACCCGTGTGCACCTTCGACCCGGTCCCGGGACAGTCGGCCCGCGCCCTGCGGTTCGACCGGGCGCTGAGCTTCAACTACCAGGTGGGCGGAGTCAACAGCGCGTTGCTGCTGGGAGGTGGCGATGCCTGCTGAGATGCCTCTGCTGCGACTGTCGGGGGCCGGGTTCGTCCTGCCGGGGCCGGACGGGGACGCCTGCACCGACCTCGACACCTTCTGGCGTGTGGTGCGCGACGGGGCGAGCTGCCTTTCCCCGTACACGCATCCGGGCCTCCCGCTGCGGATCGCCGGGACGGTGAACGGCTGGGACGCCCTGGTGCGACTGCCGCTGTCGGAGCGTCAGGTCCGCCGCTCCTCGCGCGCCGGCCTGATGGCCACCGGGGCGGTGCACCAGGCCCTGCGGCACGCGGGTCTGAGCGCCGCCGACCTCGATCCGGATCGCACCGCACTGGTCGCCTGTTCGCTCCAGTTCGCCTTCCCGGAGACCGAGCGCTACTACGCTCTGGCGCGGGACCAGGGGGTGGCGGCCCTCGGCATGGAGTACTGGCTCAACGGCACCCCTCCCAGCGTGGTGGGGACGGTGGCCTCCGGGCTCGGGCTCCCGTGCCAGACGCTGAGCGTGGCGGGCTCGTGCAACGTGGCGCTGCGCACGCTCCATCTCGTCCAGCAGATGTTCCGGTGCGGGGACATCGACCGGGCGATCGTCGTCGGCGTGGACACCACCGTGGACCCGGTGTTCGTGGCGGGCACCAGCCACACCGGCCGCAGCGGCTACCGCGCCTCCTCCCTCACGGACGACCCCTCCGACGTCCGTCCCCACGACGAGACCCAGACGGGCAACGCCACCGGGGAGGGCGCGATGGCCGTGGTCCTGGAGGACCCGGCGGCGACCGGGGACCGCTCGGGGTTGCTGTACCGCGCACATCTGCGGACCTCGCGCAGCAACGGGCCGTCCACCGTCGCCACCGGCCCGCCGGACAACGTCGTCGGGGACGTCCTCACCACCCTGGCGTCCGCCGGGAGGAGCCTCGCGGACCTGGCGTTCGTGAACGACTACGCGGACGGCAACCGGTTCGTCGAGGATCACCTGTGCCAGGCCCTGGCAGGGGTCCGGATGGCGACCGGCTACACGGGCGAGGTGCGGTTGACCAACCAGGAGGCGGTCTTCGGCCACGTCGCCGGCACCGGTGGCCTGGTCAAGCTCCTGGGCAGTCTGCTCATGCTGCGCCACGGCCGCATCGCGCCCAGCGCGAACACCCTCGTCCCCTACCGGGGCCTGCCGGGCGAACCCGTCCTCGCGGGCGGCCTGGCGACCGGCGGGGACAGCGCTCTGGTGCTCGCCTCCGGAGCGGGCGGCGACGCCACGAGCATGGTCATCGAATACGAAGGCGGCGACTTGCCATGACCCACGTTCACAGCACCGGTGCGCGGCCCGGCGCGGCCGAGGAGCCGGATGCGCCGCGGGACCCGATCGGCACCCGTGTGCTCCTCGACGCCATGGGCGCGGGCGAGGGCGGCGGGGCGGCCGGAGCGCTGTCCGACGCGCTGACCGCGCTCGGTCTCGTCCCCGTGGACGCGGACACGGACACGGACGCCGCCCCGGCCGCGTACTGCGCGCTGCTGCTCGGGGAGGAGGCCTACGGCGCGGGGCGGTCGGCGGGACTGGACCGCGGCCGGGCGCGGGCCGCTGCGCTCGCGATGGCGGAGGCCGGCCGGGGCCGGCTCGTCCTGGTCACCGACGCGGGGGGCGGGACACACGCCGGGACCGACCCGGACCGCTATGCCCGGCTCGCCGCCGACCTGGCCTGGTGGCAGCACTTGGTGACCGGCGTGGCCGCCGACGGCGTCTCCGGGAACACCGTGGTCACCGGCTACTCCCCCGATCTGGGCCACCGCCTCTCCCCCACTGCCGAGTCGGGGCTGCTGCGCTATCTCGTGCAGCGCCGCCCCACCACGGCCGCCGACGTGGCGGCCGCCGTGGCCTTCCTGCTGTCCGAGGGGTGCTCGTACCTGATCGGCGAGACGCTGCCGGTGGACGGGGGCGCGGGCCTCGGCCGGATACCGTCCCTGTCCTCCGGCCCCCCGGCCGCCGCCCCCGCGCCGCGCCCCACCCCCGCGCGTGCCCCTGCCCCGCCTGCGGCGGCCGGACAGGACCTGCTGGGGCAGCGCGTGCTGGTGGCCGGCGCGAGCAGCGGCATCGGCCGCGCCGCCGCCCTGCACCTGGCCGGGCGGGGGGCCGACGTGGTCCTCGCCGCCCGCCGTACCGGGGCGCTGGAGGAGGTCGGGGCCGAGATCACGGCGCTGGGCCGCCGGGCCTGGCCGCTCCGTTGCGACCTGGCCGACGCCGAGGACGCCGCCGCCCTGGGCGAGCGGGCCTGGGAAGCGGCGGGCGGCGTCACCGCCCTGCTGTACGCGGCGGGGCACCTGGGCTTCAGCGCGGTGGGCGGCGATCCGGCGTCCGCGGCGCGGACGTTCGCGGTCAACCTGCACAGCTTCGTCGCCGTCACCGAGTATCTGACGGGCCGCTGGCGGGACGAGAAGCGCCCCGGCGCGGTGGTGGGGGTCTCCTCGGTCAGCTCCACGTTCAGCCCGGTGGCGGGGCTGGAGTACTACGGCGCGAGCAAAGCCGCGATGGCGCAGTACATCCGGTGTCTCGCGGTGTCCGTGGCGCGCCACGGCATCCGCGCCAACGGTGTGACCCCCGGCATCATCGAGACGCCGATGGGCGATGCGGCGGGACCCGAGCACCGGCGCGGCTGGATCAGCCGGATACCTGCCGGGCGGGTCGGCGAGCCGCACGAGGTGGCGGCCGTGCTCGGTTATCTGCTGAGCGGTTCGGCGGCCCGGGTGACCGGCGCGGTGCTGCGCGCGGACGGGGGCTTCGGCCTCGGGGACGTGGCTCCGCTGCGTCCCGGCTTCCCCGGCCCGGCGGGGGAGGCGCTGTGACCGGGCAGCGGCCCGTGGACGGGTCCCCGGACCGTGCTGCCGACGGCCCGCCGGTGGCGCTGGTGGCCGGCGCGTCCTCGGGGATCGGCGCGGCCGTCGCCCGCCGGCTGGCGGCGCGCGGCAGCGCGGTCGCACTGGTCGGCCGCCGGGAGGCCGCGCTGAAGGAGGTCGCGGAGTCGATCCGCACGGTGGGCGGCACCGCGCTGCCGCTCGCCCTGGACCTGGCGGAGCCCGGCGCCCCCGCCCGGGCCGTCGCCGCGGCCGAGGCCGGACTCGGGCCGGTCGGCGTGCTGGTGTGCAGCGCGGGCGCGATCCGGCTGGCCGGTGTCCACGAGACCGAGGAACGGCACTGGGAGCGGCAGCTGCGGATCAATCTCACGGTGCCGTTCCTGCTGGCCCGGCAGGTGCTGCCGGGCATGCGGGAGCGGGGCAGCGGCTGGATCGTCACCATCGGTTCCGGTGTGGGCTGCGAGGTGGTCGCGGGCAGCGGCGGTTACGGCGTGAGCAAGCACGCGGTGCACCGCCTCACCGAGCTGATCCACGAGGAGAACCGCGACCACGGTGTCCGCGCGGTCACCGTCGCGCCGGGCTGGGTCTCCACCCGGCTCGCGGCCCGGCCGTCGGACCTCGGCGTCCCCGACGAGCAGGTGCTCGACGCGCAGGACATCGCGGACACCGTGGCGTGGCTGCTGGACCGTCCGGCCCGGATGAGCGTCGGCCCGCTGATCCGTGTCGAGCCCTCGGCGAGCCGGGCGGCCGCCGGGACGGCGATGACCCGCCATCTGACCTCTTCCCGGGACCGGGGCGCCGGGCCGGCTGCGAAGGAGACCCCCTGATGAGCAGGACCGACACCCTCGTCGAGCACGACGTGGCGGTGGAGATGCGCGACGGGACGGTGCTGCGCGCCGATGTGTGGCGGCCCGCCGACGGCCCGGCCGCCCCCGCCGTGCTCTTCCGCACCCCTTACGGGAAGTCGACGCTGGGGCTGGCCACCCTGACCCCGGCGCAGTGCGTCGACCGCGGTTACGCGGCCGTCGTGCAGGACACCCGGGGCCGGTTCGCCTCGGAGGGCCGGTGGGCGCCGCTGGACTGGGCCCAGGAGGGGCCGGACGGGTACGACAGCGTCGAGTGGGCCGCCCGACAGGCCTGGTGCGACGGGAACGTGGCCATGGCGGGCACCTCCTACCAGGCCATCGTCCAGTGGCTGGCCGCCATGGAGAAGCCGCCGCACCTGCGGGCCATCGCGCCCACGATGTCCACCTCCGCGCCGTTCGACGCCGAGCAGCTCGGCGGCTGCCTGCGCCTGGACCACCTCACGAGCTGGCTCGGGCTGACCGCGCTGGAGTGGGTGCAGCGCCGGGCCGCCGCGGGCGATCCGGTCGACGCGGAGATCGTGGCGGAGGTGGTGGAGCTGCTCACCTCTCCCGAGAAACCGCTGCGGCGCTGGCCGCTCGCCGCCGTTCTCGACTTCGAGGGTTTCCCCGGCCGGCTGCGGGACGTCTTCGCTGGTCGTGCGGCGACCGTCGCCGACTACCGGCTCGGAGAGGTGAACGTGCCCACCTTCTCCGTGGGCGGCTGGTACGACGTGTTCGCGCACGGCACGATCGAGCTGCACCGCGCCATGCGCGCCCAGGACCCGGTGGCCGGCCGGCACGAGCTGGTCGTCGGGCCCTGGGTGCACTCGGGCCAGTTGCCGCAGGTCCAGGGCGAGGTGAACACCGGCCCGTACGGCTCGGCGCAGGGGGCGCGCCTGGCCGATCTGCACCTGGACTTCTTCGACCGCCATCTGCGGTCGCGGGAGAACCGCGAGGCGACCGCCGGGGCCGTGCGGTACTTCCTCTTCGGCGACGACGCCTGGCACCGGGCGGCGGCCTGGCCCCCGCCGGAGGCCGTGGACCGTCCCTGGCACCTGGCGGGCCCCGTCGGGGACGGCGAGGGCGGCAGGCTGCTGCCCTCGCCGCCGGGAGGCGATCCGGGCCACGACACGTTCACCTACGACCCGGAGGACCCGGTGCCCTCGCACGGCGGGCGGGTGCTCCAGCTCGGCAGACTGGTGGCGGGGCCGCTGGACCAGTCGCGGCTGGAGGACCGGCCGGACGTGTTGTGCTACACCTCCGAACCCCTGACAGAGCCGCTGGACGTGGTCGGCCGGCAGCGGCTGCGGCTGCGCTTCGGCTCCGACGCGCCCGCCACCGCCGTGGTGGCCAAGCTCACCGACGTCCACCCTGACGGCCGTTCACTGCTGGTCGCCGAGGGCAGCCTCCGACTGGAGGCCGCCGGGGGCGTGGCGCCGGACGAACCGTACGAGGCCGACGTGCTGCTCGGCGACACCGCCTGGCGCTACGCCTCCGGCCACCGGCTGCGGGTGCACGTCACCAGCAGCAACTTCCCCCACCTGGACCGGCACCCCAACGTTCCGGGCCCGATAGGGGAGGCGGACCACTGCCGTGCCGCCCGGCAGTCGCTCTGGTACGGAGGCCCGTACGAGAGCGTGCTGCGGTTGCGGACCCTGCCCGCGACGCCCGCAGGGGAGGCCGGGTGAGCGCCGGGCAGCGCGGCTCCGTTCCGGCCGGCGGGCCGCGGCCCCCGGCGGATGTGCTCGACCCGGCGTCCGGCGCGGTGCCGACCGCCGAGCAGTGCGTGCTGGGCCCGCTGCTCAGACGGCGCGCGGCCGACACCCCGCAGGCTCCCTACGCGCTGATGCCGGACGGCGCCGTGTGGACTTACGCGCGCACGCTCCAGGAGACGGAGGAGACGGCCGCCGCGCTCCAGGCGCTCGGCGTCGCGCCGGGCGAGCTGGTGCTGAGCTGGCTGCCCAACGGCCCGGACGCGCTGCGCGCCTGGTACGGCGTCAACGCCGCGGGAGCCGTTCTGGTCCCGCTCAACACCGCCTACCGGGGCGCGATCCTCCACCAGGTGGTCGCCGACAGCGGGGCCGGGGTGCTGCTCTGCCGGCCGTCCCTGGCGGCCCGGCTGGAGGAGTCGCCCGACCGGCCGGGAGCGGTGCGCACCGTGGTGCTGCTGCCGGGCCCGGAGGACGTGCCGCAGGAGGTGGAGGCGCTCGCCGAGCGGCTCCGCACGCGGTTCCGGGTCCTGACGGGGCTGCGCGCGGACCGCTCGTCGTTCGCGGAGCCCGTCCCCGCGCCGCGGCCCTGGGACCCGCAGACCGTCATCTACACCTCGGGCACCACGGGCCCGTCCAAGGGCGTCGTCTCCTCCTACGCGCACCTCTACAGCAGTTGCACCGCCGCCTTCCACGGCATGGCCGGGCCGGAGGACCGCTACCTGCTGCAACTGCCGCTGTTCCACGCGGGCGGCACGATCGGCGCGTACGGGATGCTGGTCCACGGCGGTTCGGTGACGGTCGTGCCCGCCTTCACCACCAGCGAGTTCTGGCCGCTGGTCCGGCGTACCGGCACGACCCTGTGCACGCTGCTCGGCGTGATGGCGACCTACCTGCTCAAGCAGGAGCCCGATCCCCAGGACACCGGACACCCGCTGCGTGCGGCGTACGTCATCCCGTTCACCGCGGGGGCGGCGGAGTTCTCGAAGCGGTTCGGGGTCTCGGTCCGCGCGTTGTTCAACATGACCGAGGTGTCCTGCCCGGTGCTCTCCGGGCCGCAGGACCCGCCGGCCGGTCCGATGCACTGCGGGTGGCCCCGGCCGGGCGTCACCGCCCGGATCGTCGACGACCACGACCGCGAGGCGGCGGACGGGGAGGCGGGCGAGCTGGTCCTGCGCGCGGAGCGTCCGTGGTCGTTCCTGAGCGGTTACCTCGGCAGGCCGGCGGTGACCGCGGCCGCCTGGCGCAACGGCTGGTTCCACACCGGTGACACCTTCCGGCGCGCCCCGGACGGCGGCCTCGTCTTCGTGGACCGCAAGAAGGACGCCATCCGCAGGCGCGGGGAGAACATCTCCTCCTTCGAGGTGGAGGCCCAGGCGGTGGCCCACCCCGCGGTCCTGGAGGCGGCGGCGGTGGCGGTGCCCGGCGACGAGGGCGAGGACGAGGTGCTGCTGGCGGTGGCGGGCCGGGACCCCGGTGCGCCGATCGAGCCGGCGGCGCTGCTCGCCTTCCTCCGTGAGCGGCTGGCCCACTTCATGCTGCCGCGCTACATCCGCGTGCTGGCCGAGATCCCGAAGACCCCCACCGGCAAGCCCACCAAGCACACGCTGCGCGCCGAAGGCGTGGCGGCGGACACCTGGGACCGCGAGGCGGCGGGCATCCGAATACGCAGAGAGAAGATCACATGAGTGCGGAAGCCTTCCCGACGGCCGGGGCGCCTCGCGCCGAGGAGACCGGCCCGGCCGGGCGCGAGTGGGTGGGGGCCGCCACCGAGACGTTCGCGGACTTCGCGGACCGGGTGGACGGCAGGCGGGACGTGCCCCTGCGCGCCCGCTTCGACTGCGGGGTCGCCACGCTGACGCTGGACCGGCCGCACCGCCGCAACAGCCTCGATCTGACGCTCTCCCGGCATCTGCTGCTGGGGCTGATGTGCGCCGGGGACGACCCCCGGGTCCGTACGGTCGTGGTCACCGGGAGCGGCGGGGCCTTCTGCGCGGGCGACGACGTCGACAGCGTGGGCCGCTGGCGGTCGGGCGACCGGGGCGACACCCCCTTCGACCCGATCACCTCGGACGCCCACTACCTGCGGGTCTGCGAGGCGATGCTGCACCTGCCGAAGCCGGTGGTGGCGGGGCTGACCGGAGCCGCGGCGGGCGCGGGCGCGGAGATCGCCTGCGCCGCCGACTTCCGGCTGGCCGACACCCGCGCCTCCATCGGCAGCTGCCTGGCCGGGGTGGGGCATGTCGGGAACGTGGTGCTGATGTCCCGGCTGGCCGGTCCGGCGCGGGCGACGGAGATCTACCTCACCGGGCGCATGGTCTCCGGGGCGGAAGCGGTGCGCCTGGGGCTGTTCGACCGGCTCTGCGAACCGGGGGACTTCGAGCGCGAGCTCGGCGAGCTGGCGGGCCGGTTCGCCGCGCTGCCGACGGCCTCCGTGGGACTGTTCAAGGAGTTGCGGGAGCGGAGCTGGGGGCAGCCCGCCGAATACGGCCTGCGGCTCCAGGACGCGTACCACCTCAAGACGCACGCCACCGTGGCCGACGCCCGCGAGGGCATGGCGGCGTTCGCGGAGAAGCGACGTCCCCGCTTCACCGGAGGCTGACCGGGCGGGCCCTCGTGTGCGGCCATGACGAAGAGAGTATTCTGATTCTGATGAACACAGCTCCCCGGAACCCTCGTCCGACGGCCTCGAAGCCCTCGCCCGCGCACAGCGGCGACCGCCCCGCGGCGGACCGGCGGTGACCGGCCGGGAGCGCCGCGGCGGCACGGCGCGGGCCGTGGAGACGGCGCACAGCGTCGAGGTGTCCGGCGCCCGGCTGCACTACTGGACCGCCGGGGACGCGGAGCACCCCGCGGTCGTCCTCACCCATGGGGCCGGAGCGGACCACCGGATGTTCGATCCGCAGGTCCCGGCACTGGTCGAAGCCGGGTTCAGGACCCTGCGCTGGGATGTGCGCTACCACGGCGCGTCCGTCTCCGACACCGGCAGGTTCCGGACCGGCTACGCGGCAGAGGACCTCGGGGCGCTGCTGGACGCGGCCGGGGTGCGCAGACCCGTGGTGCTGCTGGGACAGTCGATGGGCGGCAACATCGCACAGGAGTACCTGCTCCGGCGCCCCGAGGAGGTCGCCGCGCTCGTGATGATCGGCTCCACGTCCAGCACCCTGCCCGTCACCTGGACCGAGCGGCAACGCCTGGCTCTCTCGCGGACGCTCCTGCGGATGCTGCCCTTCCGGCGGCTGACCCGGTGGATGACCCGGGCCTCGGCGCAGGAGCCCGAGGCCCGGGAGTATCTGCGAAGGGCCTTCACGGCGAACGGGCGGCGCTCCTTCCTCACCACCTGGGACGGCATGACCCGCGCGGTCACCCCCTCCCCCGGGTACCGGATCGAGGCGCCCGAGCTGCTCCTCTGCGGCGAGCTGGACCGCACGGGTAACATCCGCTCTGCGATGGAACGGTGGAGCGAACGCGATCCGCACAGCGAGTTCCACGTCGTCCCCGGCGCCGGACACGTCGCCAACCTCGACCGTCCCGACGAGGTCAACCGGCTGACCGTCGCCTTTTTGAAGGCCTGAGCACCCAGCGAGACCATGACTGACCATGACATCACCCCGGACTCCCGCCTCCCGACGTCCCCGGCGGGCGGGTTCAGCGACGAGGAATCCGCCTTCATCAGCGAGATGGGCTCGCTGATGGAGCGCTGGGGGCTTCCGCAGGCCACGGGCCGCCTCTTCGGCTACCTCCTGCTGCGCGACAAGCCGGTGGACCTCGACACCATGACCCGCGATCTCGGGCAGGCCAAGAGCGGGCTCAGCGTCGCCGCGCGCCAGTTGGAGTCCTGGACCCTGGTGCGGCGCAGCACCAGGCCCGGCAGCAGGCGGATCGACTACGAGGCGGTGGGCGACCTCCAGCAGCTGCTGCTGGTGAACAACTCCCACATGCGCAAGTTCACCGAGACGCTCAGCGCCGGGGTCCCGGTGGCGCGCGGCGATGCCCGGGAGCGGCTGACCGCGCTCGCCGAGCTCTTCAACGGGTACGTGGAGCAGACCGAGGCGCTGGTGGCCGGCTGGGAGGCCCGGCGCGCCGCCTCCTGACACCCGCGCCTCTGCCGTGTGCCCGCACACCGCCCCCAGGCTGTTCCCCCTGACGACGGAGTGACTGTGAACGTGTCCGGCCCCGCCCCGAGCCACGGTGCGGCCTCCCTCCGCACGCCGGTCGTGGACGCCTGCTCCCTGGTGTACGACGACGCGGGATGGCGGGCGTACCTGCACCGGCTGGGCGAGAACGCCCCCGAGTACCTGGACGTCTTCTCGCATTCCTTCTGCCGCTACTTCGGCGCCGGGCACACCGCATACCGGGAGGCGCTGCGCGCACGCTGGCAGGACGCGGTGGACGTCCTTCTCCCGCCGGGCCGCCGGCCGTTCGAGCTGGCCGCCCACCTCGCCGACCGGCAGCGCCAGGGGGTGGCCGCCGAGTTCGCCATGGGCTCGGCGGAACGCCTGCCGGACGGCCGCACGGTCAACGACTGGCTCCTGGAGACCACCCGGAACGTACGCGACCGCGTCCACGTCTGGGCCGGTCTCTCGCTCCGCGATCCGGCCGACGCGCTGCGGGAGCTGGAGCGGGCGGAGGAGGCAGGGGCCGCGGGGCTGTGCGTCATTCCCTTCCTGGACGGCACGGACCCGGCCGACCCGCGGTTCGCCCCGGTCTTCGACGCCGCGGCCACGGCCCGCCTGCCGGTATGGCTGCACACCGGCCACCACTTCTCCCGCCGTCACCCCACCGGTCTGGGCAGCTGGCGCGCGATCGAGGCGCTGGCCGGACGCCACCGGGAGCTGCTGCTGGTCGCCGGGCACGCGGGCTGGCCCGACGTGCGGGAGACCCTGCTCACCGCCGCCCGGCACCCGGGGGTCCACCTGGAGTTCTCCTCGCACCGCCCCCGGCACATGCCCAAGCCCGGCTCCGGCTGGGAGCCGCTGCTTCATCACGCCCGGGGGCCGGCCCGTGACCGCGTCCTGTTCGGCACCTCCACCTGGGTCAACCCGCACCCCACCCGCGCACTGGCCGACGAGGTGGCCGAACTGCCGCTGCCCGCGGACGTCCGCGCCGCGTGGCTCTCGGGCAACGCGGCGGCGCTGGCGGCCCGCGCGGGCAGGGCCGCGATCCGGGGGCTCTCGCCCGCGGGCGCCTGACGGGCCCTCAGGGAGGTTGGCCCCGGACGCGGTCGGTGGCGGGGCCGCCCGGCCGGCCGGCCGCTCCGGCGGATCGGCCGTTCAGACCCAGTCGCGCCGTGCGGGCGGTTCGCAGAGCTCCAGCACCACCGCGCCCGTCTCCGGCTCGTCTCCGGCGAGGGGCCGGACCCGTGCGCCGACCGTCACCAGGTGCGGGGCGGCTCCCACGACCTGACAGCGGAAGACGAAGCCCTCGGGAAACCGCACCAGGGACTCGTTGCGTGCCGCCTCGGTGTAACGGTGGACGACGGAGGTCCGGACGACCACACCGTGACCGGTCGTACGTTCCGGCTCCAGCTCGCTCGACGCGCACACCGGGCACAGCAGCCGCCGGAACGAGGCGGTGCCGCACCAGCGGCAGCGGTGGTAGGAGAGGCCGCACTCCTCGTGCGCCTTGCGGACGGTGCCCATTCCTGTCTGAGACACGGCTCGACCCCCTGCGCTCGACTCGGACGCGCCGCACCTGACTGTCGGCGCGTCCGCACCATATGGCACTCAGTGTCGGGCCGTAAAGGCACTGAGTGCCTATCGGTGCCGAGTTTTTCCGACGGCGGCCTCGATCTCCTGCACCACTCGCCACATCGGCGTGCCCTTTCTCGCGACCATCACGACGACGTCCCCCTCGACGGAGACGGAATGGGCGGCGGCGTCGGGGGCGCGGGGCGGCACGGCGACGGGCGCGCCGGCCGGGGAGGCGGGGCCGGCCGCGGGCCCGAGCGCACCGGAGCGCCCCCACACCTCCCGCACCAGGTCGAGCGCGTGGTCGACGGCCGCGTCAGGGTCTCCCTCGCCCCCCGACCGCAGCCACAGGCGCAGCCCGTTGTTGTGGGCGGCGACCACGGAGGCGGCGATCACCTCGGCCCGCAGCTCCCCGTCGCCGCCCCCGCCGAACCGGGCCCGCAGATGACCGGCGAGCGCCTGTTCGTAGCGGCGCACCACGGACAGTTCATACGTGCGCAGCCCCGGCACCTCCCGGGTGAGCCGGTAGCGCTGGACGGAGAACTCGGGGTTGGCCGCGTACATCCGCAGCACGATGCGCGCGGCGTCGCACACCGCGCCGACCGGGTCGTCGCCCTCCACGGCGGCCAGGAACCCGGTCACCTCTGCGAGACAGCGCTCGTGGTCCGGAAAGACCACGTCCTCCTTGGACGGGAAGTAGCGGAAGAACGACCGCCGCCCGACCCCGGCCCGCGCCACGATGTCGTCGACCGTCGTCCGCTCGAATCCCCGTTCCAGGAAGAGCTGGAAGGCCGCCTGGGCGAGCGCCTCCCGCATGGGCGCCTTCTTCTCGGGTCCTCGTGCCTCGCTCATGCGGCGAAACCTAACACCGGAACGCCGGATTTGGCACTGCGTACCTTTACAGAGGGTACTGAGTGCCATAATCTCTTCATTACTGTGACCCACCCAGGTGGGACCCCCCAGGTAGGCAGGAGAGCCGGCGTGAGCTTGAGGATCGTTGTCTGTGTGAAGTACGTGCCCGACGCGACCGGTGACCGGCGTTTCGCCGATGACCTGACGTTGGACCGTGAGGATGTGGACGGTCTGTTGTCGGAGCTGGACGAGTACGCGGTCGAGCAGGCGTTGCAGATCGCGGACGGGGCGGACGGTGCGGAGGTCACCGTGGTGACGGTGGGTCCGGAGGATGCCAGGGACGCGTTGCGCAAGGCGTTGTCGATGGGGGCGGACAAGGCGGTTCACGTCGAGGACGGTGCTGTGCACGGCAGTGATGTGATGGGGACGTCGCTGGTGCTGGCGAAGGCGGTGGAGAAGAGCGGGTATGACCTGGTGGTCTGTGGGATGGCTTCCACGGACGGGGTGATGGGGGTGCTTCCGGCTCTGCTCGCGGAGCGTCTGGGTGTTCCGCAGGTGACGTTGGTGTCGGAGGTCGCGGTGGCGGGGGGTGTGGTGACGGGGCGGCGTGACGGTGACACGGCGACGGAGTTGCTGGAGGCGTCGTTGCCGGCGGTGGTGTCGGTGACCGATCAGTCCGGTGAGGCTCGTTACCCGTCGTTCAAGGGGATCATGGCGGCGAAGAAGAAGCCGGTGGAGTCGCTGGATCTGGAGGATCTGGGTCTGGAGGCCGGTGAGGTGGGTCTGGCGGGTGCGTGGACGGCGGTGGACTCGGCCGTGGAGCGTCCGGCGCGTACGGCGGGCACGGTCGTGACGGACGAGGGCGAGGGCGGCCGGCAGCTCGCGGAGTTCCTCGCGGGCCAGAAGTTCATCTAGTGCCCGGGCCTGTTCCCGTGTCCGTGTCGGGGTCTGTTCCGGTGTCCGTGCCCGGTTCGGCGCCGGTGTGGGTGGGGTGGCCGGGTGCGGGTGTGTGTGCGGTTGTGTCTTGTCTTCCTGTGTCTTCTCTGTCTGGAGTGCGTTGTCATGGCTGAAGTTCTGGTTCTGGTCGATCATGTGGACGGTGCGGTGCGCAAGCCGACCCTGGAGCTGCTGACGCTGGCCCGTCGGGTCGGTGATCCGGTGGCGGTGGCGCTGGGTGCGGGGGCGCGGGAGACCGCCGGGGTGCTGGGTGAGCACGGTGCGGTGCGGGTTCTGGTGGCGGAGGCCGCGGAGTTCGGGGAGTATCTGGTGGTGCCGAAGGTGGACGCGCTGCAGGCTGCTTTCGGGGTGGTGGCTCCGGTGGCGGTGCTGGTGGCGTCGTCGGCCGAGGGCAAGGAGGTCGCGGCGCGTCTGGCGTTGCGGGTGGGGTCGGGTGTGATCACCGATGCCACGGATCTGGAGGCCGGTGAGCAGGGTCCGGTCGCCACGCAGTCGGCGTTCGCGGCTTCGTTCACGACGAGGTCCCGTGTCTCGCGGGGGGTGCCGGTGATCACGGTCAAGCCGAACTCGGCGCCGGTGGAGCCGGCCGCGGCGGCCGGTGCGGTGGAGGAGCTGGCGGTGTCGTTCGGTGACGCGGCCAGGGGCACGAAGGTCACCTCGCGTACGCCGCGGGAGTCCACGGGGCGCCCGGAGCTGACCGAGGCCGCGATCGTGGTGTCCGGCGGGCGGGGGGTCAACGGTGCGGAGAACTTCCCGCTGATCGAGGCGCTCGCCGACAGTCTGGGCGCGGCGGTGGGCGCTTCGCGCGCGGCGGTGGACGCGGGCTGGTACCCGCACACCAGCCAGGTCGGGCAGACCGGCAAGTCCGTCTCCCCGCAGCTGTACATCGCCTCGGGGATCTCCGGCGCGATCCAGCACCGGGCCGGGATGCAGACCTCCAAGACCATCGTCGCGATCAACAAGGACGCCGAGGCCCCGATCTTCGACCTCGTCGACTACGGCGTCGTCGGCGACCTGTTCACCGTCGTCCCCCAGCTCACCGAGGAGATCAACACCCGCAAGGGCTGACCCCGCACCCCCTCGCACCACCCTCGCCCTGGGCCGCACGGTGAACCCCACCGCGCGGCCCAGCGCCG
>NZ_JBBBEN010000063.1:0-23992 GCF_037137275.1 Streptomyces pratensis
TCCAGCAGGACGCCGACCGGGGTGTGCGGGCGCACGCCCAGCGCGCGCAGGTGGTGCGCGAGCTGGTCGGCCCGCAGGTCGAGTTGCTTGTACGTCACCGAGGCGTCGCCGAAGGACACCGCGGGGGCCTCGGGCGTGGCCCGGGCCTGTTCCTCGAAGCGCCGGACGACGCTCGTGTCACCGAGATCGGCCCCGGTCGCGTTCCACACGTCCAGCACGAGGGTGCGCTCCTCGGGGCGCAGCAGCGCCACCTCCGACAGCCGCACCCCTGGCCGGGCCGTGACCTCCTCCATGACCCGGACGAAGTGGTCCTGGAAACGGAGAACCGTGGCCTCGTCGAAGAGGGCGGTCGCGTACTCCAGGACCCCCTCCAGGGCGCCGTCGGCGGAGCGGCCCACGAAGACCGACAGGTCCGTCTTGGCGACCGTCCACGCCTCGGCGAAGGCCGCGAGGTCGGCGGTGCCGGTGGCGACGCTGGTGACGCCTTCGCTGTGCATGTCGAAGGCGACCTGGTAGAGCGGGGTGCGCGACAGGTCACGCTCCGGTGCCAGCTCCTCCACGAGCCGGTCGAAGGGCAGGTCCTGGTGGGAGAAGGCCGCCACGGACGCGGCCCGCACCCGGCCCAGCGCCTCCTCGAAGGTGGGGTCGCCCTCCAGTGCGCAGCGCACCACGAGGGAGTTGAGGAAGAACCCCACGGTGCCGGCCACCTCCGGCCGGCCGCGTCCCGCCACCGGTGTGCCGACCGGGATGTCCCACCGGCCGCTGTAGCGGGCCACCACGGTGGCGAAGACCGTCAGCAGGGTCATGAACGGGGTCGCGGCGTGGGCGCGGCCCAACTCCTCCACCCGGGCGAACAGCTCCGGCTCCACGCGGATCGGCACGACCGCGCCGCGCGAGTCCCGCTCGGCGGGCCGGGGCCGGTCCGCCGGCAGCTCCACGGGCTCGACGCCGTCGAGTGCGGCGCGCCAGTGCGCCAGCTCCCCGGCCAGGAACGTGTCGGTGAGCCGCTTGCTCTGCCAGGCGGCGTAGTCGGCGTACTGGAGGCCGGGCGCGGCCAGCCGGGGCGCGCGGCGCTCGACGGAGGCCGCGCACAGCTCGCGCAGCTCGCGCTCCAGGACGACGGTGGACCAGCCGTCGCAGGCGATGTGGTGCAGGGTGACGAGCAGGACGTGGTCCTCGCCGGGGACGCGGGCGAGCAGCGCCCGCCACAGCGGTCCGGCCGCCAGGTCGAAGCCGCGCGCGAACTGCTCCTCGAAGCGGCCGGCCAGCTCCTCGCGGCCGGTGTCGGTCACCCGCAGCTCCACCGGCACGGGGGCGCCGATCACCTGCCGGGGCTCGCCGTCCCTCTCCTCGTAGCGGGTGCGCAGGATCTCGTGGCGGGCGGACAGCTCGTCGAGGGCCGCCTGGACGGCGGCGACCGGGGTTCCGCCCGGCAGGCGCACGATCAGCGGGGCGACCCACTCACGGCTGCCCGGGTTCATCCGGTCCAGGACCCACAGGCGGCGCTGGCCGGAGGAGAGCGGGAGTTCACCGGTGCGCGGGACGGCTGTCACGGCGTCGGCGTCGGCGGCCGGCGCGTCGATCAGGCGGGCCTGCGCCTCCACGGTGGTGGCGCTGAACAGGCCGCGCATGGAGATCGTGACGCCCGCCGCGCGCAGCCGGGCGGCCAGCCGGGTCAGCTGGAGGGAGGTGCCGCCCAGTGCGAAGAAGTCGTCGGTCGCGCCGACCCTCTCGCACCCGAGCAGGGCCGCCCAGACATCGGCGACCTGCTGCTCGGCAGGAGTGCGCGGGGCGACGTACGCGTCCGGTCCGACGGCCGTCGTCTCGTCCAGGAGGGCGGTGACGGCCTTGCGGTCGGCCTTGCCGTTCGCGGTGAGCGGCAGCGCGTCCAGCGGCAGGAAGAGCGACGGTACGTGGCTGTCGGGCAGCCGGGTGCGCAGGTGACGGCGGAGGTCGGCGGAGCCGGTCCGGGTCCGCGCGGTGACGGCCGCACCGATCCGCCGGCCTCCGTCCGCGGCGGTGAAGGCGACGACGACGGCGCCGGTCACCTCGGGGTGGGCGGTGAGCGCGGCCTCGACCTCACCGGGCTCGATACGTACTCCGTTGACCTTCAGCTGGTTGTCGAGGCGTCCCAGGTACTCCAGGACGCCGTCGGTGTTCCAGCGCACGAGGTCACCGGTGCGGTAGAGCCGGCTGCCGGGCGGCCCGTACGCGTCGGGCACGAAGCGCTCGGCGGTCAGGTCGGGGCGGCCCGCGTACCCCTGGGCCAGACCCGTGCCGCCGGCGTACAGCTCACCGGCGACGCCCTTGGGGGCGGGGGTGCCGTCGGCGCCCATGACCAGGACGCGCATGCCCTTGAGGGGGCGGCCGATCGGGACGGGGCCGGACTCCTGGGCGGGGTCGGCGGGGTGGGCGGTGATGTCGATGGAGCACTCGGTGGGCCCGTAGGTGTTCCACACCTCGACCGGGCCGGGGGCCACCTGCCGCAGCCGCGAGACCAGTTCGGCGTGGAGCGGCTCGCCGGCGCTGAACAGCAGCCGCAGCCGGTCGCAGCCTGCCCAGCCGGACTCCTCGGCGAGCAGCCGCAGGACGGACGGTACGGCCTGGAGGACGGTGACTCCGGCGTCGGCCACAGCGCCCAGCAGGGCGCGCGGGTCGCGCTCGGCGCCTTCGGGGGCGCAGACCACCCGGCCGCCGCTGATCAGCGGCGCGTGGATCTCCAGACCCGCCGCGTCGAAGCCGGGGGACGTCTTGAACAGCCAGCGGTCGTCGGCGTCCAGCCCGTGCTTGCGTACGGACCAGGCGATCCGGCCCGCGAGGCCGGCGTGGGTGACCTGGACGCCCTTGGGCTGCCCGGTCGAGCCGGAGGTGAAGATCGTGCAGACGACGGCGGCGGGGTCGGGTGCCGCGAACGGCGCGTCGGACAGGCCGGTGGCGTCGATGGCGGCGGGGGTGAGGGCGCGTACCCCAGGCGGGGCGATGTGAGCGGCGAGCCGCGGTTCGGCGACGACGAGGGCGGCGCCGCCGGCGGTGAGCAGCGCGGTCAGCCGGTCCTGGGGGTGGGAGGGGTCCAGGGGCAGATAGGCGGCCCCGGCCCGTCCCACGCCCAGGAGGGTGGCGACGAGATCGCTGCCCCGGTCCAGGCATACGCCGACCAGCGCCCCGGGGCCGGCGCCCGCCGCCCGCAGGAAGCGCGCGACCTGCTCGGCGGTGGCGTCCAGCGTGCGGTAGTCGACCGTGTGGCCACCTCCTTCGACGACGGCGATCGCGTCAGGGGTGCGGGCGGCCTGCGCGGCGAAGAGCGCGGGCAGCGACTCCGGCTGCGCGGTGGAGACGGTTCCGCTCAGGGACGTCCCCGGCAACTGTGCGGCGTTCAACAGGTACTCCTTAAATGGCCTGGCGCCAGGTGTGAACTAGGCATGGGATGGAGGGAACGGGCCCTGAGCGGGGCCCTCGCGGGACGGTGATCAGGCGGCGAGGCGTTCGCGCAGGCTCAGCGGACGCATGTCGGTCCACACCTGGGCGATCCGCGCGAGGCACTCCTCGCGGGTTCCCTCGGTGCCCTCGGCCTGCCAGCCGGCGGGCAGGGCGCGGTCCGTCCACCAGATCGAGTACTGCTCCTCGTCGTTGAGGACGACGCGGTAGGAGGTCTGCTCGCTGGACATGGTGGTTCTCCTTCGGAAAGGGGTGATGGGTGGTGTCCGGCGCCCGGGGCGCCGTGGTCGCGCTCGCGGTGGCCGCGGGCGCGCGCTCAGGCGAGGAAGTCGGTGATGTCGACGCCGAGGCCCAGCTCACGGGCCGAGGCGTGCACTTCGACGGCGAGGGCGAGGTCGAGGACGCCGAGGCCGAACGGGGAGAAGACGGTCACCTTGTCCGGGTCCGGTGTGAAGGTGCGGGTCCCGGCGATGAGCTGGCCGATCGAGGCGTCGATGAAGTGGCGGTGGCCGCTCATGCGTTCGGCCAGGTGCAGCGAGGTGAGCTCACGGCAGACGTGATCGGCGTCGTCGACGATGTTGTGCGTGTGCAGCAAGGTCTCGGGGTCGATGTCGCGCAGCGAGACGTGCAGGACGACCGAACCGGGCGCCACCGCGGTCAGATCGGTGTGCGGGACGCCGGCGGAGGTCGCGAACGACACCAGCCGCTGGGCGGCGAGCGCCTCGTCGAGGGAATCCACCACGGCGACGCGGGCCTGCGGAAGAAATTCCGCGCAGCGGCGCGCGAATTCACCGGCGCGGGGAGCAGAACTGTCGTGGATCGTCACTTCTTCGAGGGTGCCGATCGCCGCGTTCACATAGCGCAGAATCTCCAGGTTGATGATGCCGCAGCCGACCAGGGTGATTCCGGTGGGGCGGCTCTCCCGGGTGAGCATCTCGGCGGCGAGCGCGGCGGAAGCGGCCGTGCGCGCGGCGGATATCAGGGAGCCTTCGAGCAGCGCTTCGGGGTGGCCGGTGCGCAGGGAGTTGAGCAGCATGGCGGCGCTCGCCCGGGGAATTCCGGACTGTACGTTGCCGGGGAAGGAGGATATCCACTTCATTCCCGCCGCTGGGTGCTCCCCGCCCCGGTAGGCCGGAAGCCCAATGATGCGGTCGGACGGCTGGTCGGGAAACCGCAGGAAGACGGAGCGCGGAATGACGGTGGCGCCCTGTTCGTGGAGCAGATAGGTCGCCCTGACGGCATCGATGTGTTCCCGCTCCCTGTCGCTGAGGAGCTTCTCCACATCCGCTTGCCGGATGATGAGCATGAGGGGTCAGCCTTTCCACAGGTGCGAAACTTCACCGAAGTGTTCGCGCACCCAGTCGTCGGAGTAGATGGTCTTGAGATAGCGGTCCCCGCCGTCGGGGAAGATGACGGCGCACACCGCGCCCGGCTCGATCCGCGGCAGGAACTTGTCCACGGCGGCGAGCACCGCGCCGGACGATCCGCCGGCCAGGATCGCCTCGCGCCCGACCAGCCGGCGGCAGAACACCACGCAGTCGAGATCGCAGACGTGGATCACCTCGTGCGCCGCCGCCGGGTCCATCAGGGCCGGCCGCACGGAGGCCCCGTGGCCGGGGATGAGGCGGCGGGCGGGCGTCTGATCGAAGATCGCACTGCCTTCGGCGTCGACCGCGACGACCTTCGTGCCGAGCCCCGCCTTGCGCAGGTAGTCCGCGCAGCCGCGCAGCGTGCCGAAGGTGCTCACCGAGGCGAAGAGGTAGTCGATGCGGCCGTCGAGGGCCTCGACGATCTCGTGCATCGTGTTCTCGTGCGCTTTGGGATTGAACAGGTTCGCGTACTGGTCGGGCGAATACGCGTGCGGAATCCGTGCCATGAGTTCGCGCACCCGGCGCAATCTGTTGGGCAGGAACTCGCCCGTCTCCTCGTCCCGCTCGTCGACGACCTCCACTTCGGCTCCGTAGGCCCGGAGAATGGCCAGGTTCTGTTCCGTGGTCTTGGCGTCCACCACGCACACGAAACGCAGGTTGAAGTACCTGCATATCTGTGCGAGCCCTACTGCGAGGTTTCCCGAACTGGACTCCACGACCACCGAACGTCCCGGCTCTATGTCGCCGCTGCGCAGGGCTTCGAGGAGCATGTTCAGGCCGCTCCGGTCCTTGATGCTGCCCCCTGGGTTGAACCGCTCGATCTTGGCGTAGACGTGTGCGTTCTCGCCAGGAAACATGCGGTCCAGCTTCACCAGGGGTGTCTTGCCGATCGTCCCCAGAATCCCCGAATGCGATGTGCTCGGCATGGATTCCCCCTCACCTGTTGGGCGTGCACTGAGGACACTAGAGCGCGACTTCGCCAGGGAGCAGTTTTGGCCATGGCAGGGAAGTGTCACCGCAAGGTCCTGACAGCGCGGGGGCCGCCACAGGGCCCCTTGTTGGCCAAGACTGAGTCCATCGGAGAAAGCCGTGAACCGTTCGCAGATTCAGGTGGGGCAGTGGATTCAGGTGAGGTCGTGGATTTCGGGAGGGCCGGCTTTTCCGGCGGGGGCGCGGAGGCGGAGGAGCACGCCGGACCGGAGGAGAGCCGGGGGGCGGTGACGCCACAGGGACCGCGGCCCGCCCCGGACTACCCGCCGTACGTGCTGGCCGGTGCCTTCGACCGGGAGCTGGGCGACCCCGCCCGCACCGATCTGCCCTTCTTCCCCGGCCGGTTGCGTGAGCTGGACGCGGCCGAGGACTTCCCGGCCGACCAGGTGCGCCTCCTCGACGCGACGGCCCTGCCCGCCTACTACGTGCCGGCCCGCCACGGCGGCGCCCTGCACAGCTACGAGGACCTGCTGCACCTGGTCCGGGTGGTGGCGCGGCGGGACCTGACCGTCGCCATCGCGCACACCAAGACCTACCTCGGCGCGGTCAGCACCTGGGTCGGGGGCTCAGCCGAGCAGGCCCGCGCCCTGGGCGAGCGGGTCGCGGCCGGGGCGGTCGTCTCCTGGGGGCTGACCGAGCGCGAGCACGGCAGCGACCTGCTCTCCGGAACCCTGACCGCGACCCGCACCCCGGACGGCGACTACCGGCTCGACGGCGAGAAGTGGCTGATCAACAACGCCACCCGCTGCGACCTGATCTGCGTACTCGCCCGCACCGAACCCGCGGGCGGCACCCGGGGGTACAGCCTGCTGCTCGTCGACCGGTCCACCCTCGCCGACGGCTCCCACACCCCGCTGCCCGCCGCCCGTACCCACGGCATCCGCGGCGCCGACATCAGCGGCATCTCCTTCACCGGCGCGCGGGTGCCCGCCTCCGCCCTGCACGGCGCGGAGGGCAGCGGCATCGAGACGGTGCTGCGGGCCCTCCAGATCACCCGCACCCTGTGCGCCTCGCTCTCCCTCGGAGCGGGCGATCACGCGCTGCGCATCGCCACCGGCTTCGGCCTGGAGCACCAGCTGTACGGCAAGCGCCTCATCGACCTCCCGCAGGCCCGCCGCTCCCTGACCGAGGCGTACGCGGACCTGCTCACGGCGGAGGCCGTCACCCTCCTCGCGGCGCGCGGGGTGCACACCCTCACCGAGGAGATGAGCGTCACCTCGCCCACGCTCAAGTACCTGGTGCCCGCGACCGTGGACCAGCTCATCACCGACATGGGCCAGTTCCTCGGCGCCCGGTCCTTCCTCAGCGAGGACTTCGCGTACGGCGCGTTCGCCAAGCTGGAGCGCGACCACCGCATCGTCGGCATCTTCGACGGCAACTCCCTGGTCAACCTCAACGCCCTGGTCAACCAGTTCGGTTCACTCGCCCGCGGCTACCGGGCCGGGCGCACCGAGGCCGACGCGCTCGCCACGGCCGCCGATCTCGGCCTGCCGGTGCCCGAGTTCGACCCCGTCCGGCTCGAACTGACCTCCCGGCGCGGCAACAGCGTCACCGCGTCGCTGCCCGCCGGGGCCGACGCGCTGCGCGTGCTGGCCGACGCCGGGGCGGTGCCCGCCTCCCTGGCCGACCGTGCGGAGCACCTGCGCGAGGTCGCCGACGAGACCCACGAGCGGATGGCGACCCACCGGCCCACCCCCCGCGACGTGCCGGCCGACGCCTTCGACCTGGCCCACCGGTACACGCTGTGTGCGGCTGCGGCGGCCTGTGTACAGCTCTTTCTGCACAACCGGGCCGCCCGCACCGAGGGTGCCTGGCGCGACGGCCTCTGGCTGGAGGCTTGTCTCGCCCGGCTCGCGGCCCGGCTGGCGCCGGGCCGGCTGCCCGCTGAGGGGACCGGGGACGAGGAGGCCGTCCTGGACGACCTGCTACCCCACCTCCTCGACCAGCACACCGGCGGGCGCATGTTCTCGCTGCTGCCCTTCCCCCTCGCCCCCTCCCCGGACGACGCCGAGCGGCCCGCCCGGTCCGCCGCCGTACCGCAGCTCCAGGAGACGCCGTGACCCCGACCGCCCCCGCACCCACCACCGGCCGCCCCTCGACGGCCGACCTGGAAGTCGTCCTCGGCGATCCGCACGACCCGGCCAACCCGCTCGGCCTGCACGCCGTCCTGGCCGCCGACGAGTGCGCCGAACTGCTGCCCGAGGGCGAGCGGGCCCTGGACGACTGGGGGCTGAACGCCGAGTTCGTACCGGCCCGGCTCGGCGGACGGCTCACCGACGTCGAACGCCTCATGCACGTGATGCGCGCCGTCTCGCGCCGCGACCCCACGCTGGCCCTCGGCTACGGTTTCACCAACTACATCTCCGGCTCGGCCATGTGGACCTCCGGCAGCCCGGCCCAGCAGCGCCGGATGGCCGACATCCTGCTCGCCGGGGGCAAGACGGCGGCCGGGTACAACGAACTGCCGCACGGCAACGACTTCACCCGGACCGACCTCACCGCCACCCCCGAGGGCGGCCGGCTGCTGCTGGACGGGCACAAGCAGGTCGTCAACAACATCGGACGCGCCGATGCCATCGTGCTGCTCGCCCGCACCGGCGAGGGCCCCGGCAACCGCAGCCACTCGCACGTCTTCGTGGACTTCGCCGAAGGCCACGCCGACCGGGTGCGGCGCGACGAGCGCTTCCCCACGGCGGGTCTGCGCGGCTGCCTCATCGGCGGTGCCGAGTTCACCGCGTTCCCCGTCCCCGCCGACGCCCACATCGGACCGGTGGGCGGCGCCATGGAGACCGTCCTGCGCGCCTTCCAGACCACCCGCGCCGTGGCCCCCGGGATGATGGTCGGCGCCTTCGACACGATCCTGCGCACGGTGACCCGCTTCACCCTGGAGCGCCGGTTGTACGGGCGCCGGGTCGCCGACCTGCCGCACGCGCGGGCCGCCCTGGTCGCCGCGTACGCCGACCTGCTGGCCGCCGACGCCCTCACCACCGTCTCCTGCCGCGCGCTGCACGTCCTGCCCGACCAGACGAGCGTCCTCACGGCGGCCAACAAGTACCTGGCCCCCAAGCTCCTGCACCGGGCCACCCGTAACCTGGGGGCGATCCTCAGCGCCAACTCCTTCCTCCGCGACGGCGGTTACGCGGTCTTCCAGAAGTTCGCCCGCGACCTGCCCGCGATCACCTTCGCGCACGCCAACGCCTCCGTCTGCCTGGCGACGATGCTGCCCCAGCTGCCCCGGACGGCCGCCACGAGCTGGGGGCTCGCCGAGCCCCCGCCGGCCGGCCTGTTCCGGCTGGACGCGCCGCTGGGCGACATCGACTACCAGGCCCTCGAACTCACCGCGCGCGGCGCCGACCGGCTGACCTCGATGCTGGGCCACCCGGGCGCGGCGGAGCTCCTGCCGCCCGCCGCCGCCCGCCTGGTCGCCCTGTTCCGCACCGACCTGGCGGACCTGCGGGAGCGCTGTCTCGCCCTGCGGCCCACGGACACCTCGGTGATGGCGGGCCGGGCGGGGTACGCCCTCGCCGACCGCTACGCCCATCTGGCGGCCGCTTCGGCCTGCCTCGGGATCTGGTTTCACAACCAGCACGCTGCGGACCCGTTCCTCACGTCGCCGCACTGGCTGACCGCCGCCCTGAGCCGCCTGGCGACCCGCCTGGGACACGCCGCGGTCCTCGGGCCGGAGACCGAGGCCGTCCTCTTCGACTCCCTCACCGGCAGCGACACCCCGTTGTCGCTCACCCGCACCTGACCCGCGCCTGTCGACGTACCGCCGGCGGCCCGCGACCTGAAGCCTCACACCACCCTTCCACCCACCAAGGAGCACCCATGAGCACCGACCAGGCCACGACGACCACCACGACCACCGTCCGGACGCCGGAGGAGGTCCGTGAGTGGCTCACCGAGCGGGTGGCCTACTTCCTCGACGTGACGCCGCAGGACATCGCCTCCGACGCCCTCCTCGTGGAGATCGGCCTCGACTCGGTCTACGCACTCACCCTCTGCGGGGACGTCGAGGAGCAGTTCGGCATCGTCGTGGAGGCCACCCTCGCCTGGGACCACCCCACCGTGGACGCCCTCACCACCCACATCCACGCGCAGATCGCCGATCCGCGATGACCACGGCCCCCGGCAGACCCCTCTCCGTGGGCCAGGAGGCCCTCTGGTTCCTGTACCGGATGGCCCCGGAAAGCCCCGCCTACAACGTTCAGGCCGCCCTGCGCGTGCGCGGCCCCCTGGACGAGAGCCGCCTGCGGCACGCCCTGCACGCCCTGGCCGAACGCCACGACGTGCTGTGCTCCACCTTCACGGAGGGCCCCGGCGGCCCCGAGCGGGTCCCCGGTCCCCCCGCCCTGCTCCCCCTGGAGGTCATGGACGTGCCCGGGGCCACCGACGACGACCACCTCACCCGACTCGTCGCCGAGTTCGGCAGGCTGCCCTTTGACCTGTCGGCCGAGGGAACCTCCCACGCCCTCCTCGTACGCCGCTCCCCGACGGACGCCGTCCTCGCGGTGTGCACCCACCACATCGTCTCCGACGCGACCTCCCAGTGGCTGCTCCTCCAGGACCTCCTGGACCTGTACGCGGACCAGCCGCCACCCCCGCTCACACACACCTTCGACGATTACGTGGCCGAGGAGCAGCGCGTCCTGGGCGGCGCCCGGCGCTCCGAACTCGCCGCCTTCTGGAAGGACTTCTGCGCCGGAGCACCGGCCGGAGAGCTGCCCACCGACCGCCCCCGCGCCGCCGCGGAGGCGGGCGTCCTGCACGGCGCCACCTGCGAACTGCGGCTGCCCGACGAGCTGGTGCCGCGCCTGCGGGAGACGGCCCGGCGCACCAAGGTCACCGGCTTCGCGCTGCTGCTCGGCGTCTTCCAGAGCCTGGTGCACCGCTACGGCGGCCGACGCGACTTCCTCATCGGCACCCCCACCACCACCCGCAGCGGCCCGGGTATGCGCCAGGTCGTCGGCTACCTCGTCAACACCCTGGTGGTTCCGGCGCACTTCACTCCGGGGACGACGTTCGCACAGGCGGCGGGGGCGGCCCAGCGCCAGGTGATGACGGCGATGCGCAACATCGCCTTCCCCTACGCCCTGCTCGCCGGCGAGGACCCGTACAGCACCCGGAACCCGCCGGTGCGGATGGCGTTCACGATGGTCGCCCCCACTCGGCTGGAACCCCTCCTGCAACGTGTCACCGAGGCCGCCGCCACCGGCGGTACCGCCCGGTACGCGGGCCTCGACGTCGCCTTCGTCGACGTCCCCATGCTGGAGGGCCAGTTCGACATCTCGGTGGAGATGCGGCAGAGCGAGACGACCCTGACGGCCGTCTTCCGCTACGCCACCGACCTGTTCGACGAGAGCACGGTACGCCGACTGCTCGACCACTACGTCCAGCTGCTCACCGCCGTCGTCGACCGCCCCGGGGATCCGGTCACCGGCCCCGCCCTGGTGCGGGCGGGCGAACTGGACTCGCTGCTCGCCCTCGGCGCGGACGACGACTGGTGACCCCGCCGCCACGGCCCCGTACGCCCCGCCCAGCCCGCTCCGCCCGATCCAGCCGACCCCTTGGGGGAAACATGTCCTGGCAGCCCAGCGACCTGCCGTCCGCGTCGAGCGCCACGGCCCGCATCCGCGAGAACGCATCCGCCACCCCCGGTGAGACCGCCGTCGTCTTCGTCCGCGACCCCGCCTCCCCGGGCCCGAAGAGCCACGAGCGATGGACGTACGAACGGCTCGACCACGAGGCGCGGAAGATCGCCGGCCGGCTCCAGGAGCTGTGCGCACCGGGCGACCGGGTCCTGCTCCTCTACCCCGAAAGCCTCCAGTTCGCCGCCGCCTTCGTGGGCTGCCTGTACGCGGGTGTGGTCGCCGTCCCGTCGTCGCTGCCCGGCGCCTACGCCCACCAGCGGCGCCGCGTCGACTCCATCGCGCGCAGCGCCGCCGTCTCCGCGGTGCTCACCAGCGAGGCGGTCGCGCAGTCCGTCCTCGACTGGGCGGCCACCTCGGACACCGCCCCCGCCTGCCTGATCACCGACGGCCCCGAGCTGACCGACGCGCACGCGGACGCCTGGGTGATGCCCGAGGCGATCGCCCACGACGACCTGGCCCTGCTCCAGTTCACCTCGGGCTCCACCTCGGACCCCAAGGGGGTGATGGTCACCCAGGGGAACCTGCTGCACAACTCGGACGGCCTCAGCAGGGCGTTCGGCCTCGACCGCACCACCCGCTTCGGCTCCTGGATACCGCAGTACCACGACATGGGGCTGCTCGGCATCCTGCTGCCGCCGCTGCTGCTCGGCGGCTCCTGCGTCCTGATGAGCCCGACGAGTTTCCTCAAGCGCCCGTACTGGTGGCTGAAGGTCATCGACGACTACGGCATCACCTGGTCGGCGGGGCCCAACTTCGCGTACGAACTGTGCGCCCGCCAGGTCACCGACGAGCAGCTGGCCACGCTCGACCTGTCCCGCTGGCGGTACGCGGCCAACGGCTCGGAGCCGATCCAGGCGGCCACCCTGACCGCGTTCAGCGAGCGGTTCGCACCCGCTGGCTTCCGCGCCGACGCGATGCTCCCCTGCTACGGCATGGCCGAGGCGACCGTGTTCGTCTCCGGCTCCGGTCCGCGTGAGCTGACCGTCACCCGGGTCGACGAAGGGGCCCTGGAGGAGCACGTGTTCGCCCCGGTCGACGCGGACCGGCCGGGCCGCCCGGTGGTGAGCTGCGGCGCCGCTCTCGACTACGACGTCGCGGTCGTGGACCCCGCCACCCTGGCGGCGCTGCCGCCGGGCCGGGTCGGTGAGCTGTGGCTGCGCGGCCCGAGTGTCGCCCGCGGCTACTGGGACCGCCCCGAGGCCACCGCCGCGGCCTTCGGCGCCCGTACCGCCCAGGGCGACGGCGGATACGTCAGGACCGGCGACCTGGGCACCGTCCACGACGGCGACCTGTACGTCACCGGCCGCATCAAGGAGCTGATCATCCTGCGCGGCCGCAACATCTACCCGCAGGACATCGAGCACTTCCTGCGCGCGGGCCACGAGGAGCTGGCGGGCCTGTTCGGCGCGGCGTTTCTCGTACCGGAGACGACGGCCGACGGCCAGGTGGACGAACAGCTCGTCGTGGTGCACGAGGTACGCGGCGGGGTGCGGTCCGACGCCCTCGGGCCGCTCGCGGAGCGGATCAGGGCCGACGTCACCCGCGCGTTCAGCGTCCGGCCCGGCGCGGTCGCCCTGGTCCGGCGCGGGGCCGTACTGAGGACGACCAGCGGGAAGATCCAGCGTGCCGCGATGCGCGAACAGTTCCTGGCGGGCGGCCTGGGCGCTCGCCACCTGGTCGCGAACGACGCCCTGGCCCAGGTCGTCGCGACGGCCATGCGGTCCGTGCCGGTGGCGGTCTGAGGGGAGGCGGGGGCGGCCCCGGCCTCCGGGCCCGTCCCCGCGCTGCTCACAGCATCCGGAAGACCAGTCCGCGCAGCGGCTTGGGCTCGAAGGACGTCGACTTCCAGGGCAGCGCGACACCGGCCTGCGCCAGCTCGCGCACCACGTCCTCGCCCACCGGACGCATCAGGACCGCCGTCCCGCCGCCCGCCCGCCGCACCGCCTCTTCCGCGTCGCGCGCGTGCCCGACCTGCCGCGCGTAGTGCGCGGGCATCTTCCACAGGTTGCCGAGCAGGGTGTCCCGCAGCAACGTGGCGTCCAGATCCCGCCAGCGCGCGGGCCGGTCGTGCCGCACGGTGTGCCAGGTCAACTCCGCCACGGGCGCGTCCAGCAGGTGGAAGGCCCGCCCGTCCGTGACCACGAAGGCGTTGCCCTCCACCTCCGGGCCCGCCGCCCGTCCGTCCAGCGCTTCGAGCGCCTCCGCGCACCCCCCGGGCAGCCGCCGTACCCGGAAGAGGCCCGCGACCGCCGCCAGCGCGTCGCGAAGCGGCAGCCCGGGCAGCACCCGGTGTATGGGGCCCATGGCGAACGGATGGCGGCCGGTGTCCACGAGGAGCGCCAGCCCGAACTCCCCGGCCGCCGCGTCCACCTCCCGCAGCTCGCGGTAGGTCGCCCAGCGGTGGTGCCCGTCCGCGATCAGCGCCTGCCGGACACCGAGGTCCGCACGCACGGCCCGTTGGCCGGCGCGGCCGGTGATCGCCCACAGCCGGTGCCGTACGCCGTCCGGATCCCACGCGTCCAGGAGTGCGGGCTCCTCGCGCGCGGTCCGGTCCAGCACTCCGGCGGCCCTGCCGTCGCCGCCCCGGTACCCGAGCAGCACCGGTTCCAGCTGCGCGCGCCCCGCCCGCAGGAACGCCACCCGCTCCTCCACGGCCTCCGCCGCCACGTCCTCGTGCGGCACCACCGCCCCGGTCAGCCGCACCGCGCCGATGATCCCGCGCCGGCCGCCGCCCCACTCGTACCCGTACAGGGCGGGCCCCTCGTCGAAGGCGAGGACTCCTCCCGCGCCGACCCGCACCCCGCGGAACGGCACCACGTCTACCCCATGGCCTCTCATCCCCCGAAGGTAGGAAGCCGGCCTTTCACCCCGATTTCCCCCGCTCCCGCCCCTGTCACCGCGCGGCGAGCTCCCGGGCGAGCACCGCGGCCTCCACGACGACGCCTTCCCGCTCGCCGGCCATCACCTTCTCCAGCGCGCGGCCCACCCGGCGCTCCCAGCTCCCGGCGTCCATCCCGCGGAAGACCTCCCGCGCCCGGCGGAGCCGGCTCACGGCCCCCGCGCCCCGCCGGGTGGCCTCCGCACACGCGAGGTCCATCTCCGTACGGGCCTGGAGGAACCGGTCCGCGACCTCTTCCGCCGCGGCCAGCGCCTCCTTCAGCGTCGCCTCCGCCTCGTGCGGCCGGTCCTGACGCCACTGGGCCTCGCCGAGGGCGCGCAGAGCGTACGCCTCACCGAGCCGGTCGCCCTGTACCCGGGTGAGGGAGACGACCTCCCGGCACGACTCCTCGGCCGACCGCACCTCTCCCGCCCGCAGGTACGCCTCCGCGAGCCGGTAGATGTTCTGCGCCTTGCCCCGCACGGACCCGGCCGCCTCACCCGACCTGATCGCCTCCCGGGTGAGCGCGATGCCCGCCTCGGTATCGCCGCGCTCCAACTCGATCTGGGCCAGCAGCCCGAGCGCGTGCGAACGTTCCGCGAGGTCGTCACCGTGCCCGAAGTGGTCGAGCGCGGACCGGCAGAAGCGGGCCGCGCCGTCCAGCTCCCCCTTGAAGCGGGCGCACAGGGCGAGGTTGCGCAGCACGAGGGCCCGCTCCCCGCTGTCGCCCGCCGACCGCCCGTCGAGGAGCTCCATCGCCTGCGACAGCAGCTCCTCCGCATCGCCGTACCGGCGGCGGGTGATGGCGAGGGTGCCGAGCGAACGCAGCATCACCGCCGTCCCCGGCCCGTCCCCGGCGGTCCGTGCCGCTTCCAGGGACACCCGGGCCGCTTGCTCCCAGTCGTCCAGGTAGTTGCGCGTCTCGAAGAGGGGGACCGTCCGCGCGATCAGCTCCCAGGCGTGCCCGAGCGCCGGGTTCTGCGCCGCGTGCCCGGTCAGGCTGAGGACGGTGGTGCGCTCCGACTCGAACCACTCGATCGGGTCGGCGAGCAGCCGGGCCACCGTGGTCTCGGGCAGTGCGACCGCGTGCCCCGCCCGGTGCGGCATGAGCGTGCCCTTGCCGTACAGCCTTCGGTGGGCCTCGTCGGCCAGGGTGAGTAGCGTGCCGAACGCGCGCGCCACGGCGGCCTCCCGCTCCTGCTCGCCGTCCTCGACGTGGGCCCGCTCCCATGCGAACAGCCGGAGCAGTTCCTGGATGCGGAAACGGCTCTGCAGGGTGCTGGCCCCAGGCGTCGACACCTCCAGCAGCTGCGCGTCGACCAGTTGCTCGATCAGGTCCTCGGCCCGGTGCACGCCCACGTTGAGCACCGCCGCGCCCATCCAGCCGGTGAACGTGGTCACCGGCAGGAGACCCAGCCGCCGGTACAGCTGCGCCGCTTCCGGGGACAGCTCGCGGTAGCTGAGCTGGAACCCGGCCCGTACCCCACCGTCGTTCGGGCTCAGAACGTCGAGCCTGCTGAAACGGTTCTCCAGACGGGACGTGAGTTGGCGGAGCGACCAGTGCGGCCGGGTGGCGAGCCGCCCCGCCGCGATGCGCAGCGCCAGCGGGAGCCGTCCGCACAGCTCGACCAGCCGGGCCGCCGACACGGGGTCCGTGGCCACCCGATCGGCCCCGATCACCGCCGCCAGCATCCGGTCTGCCTCGTCGGGTGTCAGCACCTTCAGCGGGATGTGCACGGCCGCGTAGTCCCCGGCCAGTTCGTCCAGCTGGTCGCGGCTGGTTACCAGTACGACGCACTGACCGCGCCCGGGCAGCAGCGGTCTGATCTGGGTGGAGGACCGCACATCGTCCAGGATGATCAGCAACCGCCTGCCGCTCAGCACGGACCGGTACAACGCCGAGCGCTCCGGCAGCCCCGCGGGTATCTGGGCACTGGACACCCCGAGTGCGCGGAGCGCTTGGTCGAGCACAGTCATCGGCGACAGGGGCTGGTCGTCCTCGCGGTAGCCGTGGACATCGATGAAGAGCTGCCCGTCGGGGAAGTACCGGGCCGCCCGATTCGCCCAGTGCACGGCCAGGGCGCTCTTGCCGACCCCGCTGACCCCGGAAACGACGGCGACGGCAAGCACCCCGTCGTCCTGGCCCGGCAGCAGCTCGTCCAGCGTCGCCAGTTCGGGCTCGCGGCCAGTGAAGGCGGCCGCCGGCAGCGGAAGCTGGGCCGGCACCGACGCCCCCGCCGGAGCCGCTGGTACCGCCGGGGCCATACCGCGCGGAGCGGCGCCGGGTCCGTCCTCCTCCTGCAACACCTGGTGGTGCATCTCCCGCAGCGCGGGACCCGGTTCCACTCCCAGTTCTCCCACGAGCGCCTCGCGGCCGAGCCGGTAGAGCTGCAGTGCCTCGGCGCGCCGCCCTGCGAGGTGGTGCGCCTGCATGAGGTGAGCGCGGGCCTGCTCGCGCAGCGGGTGCTCTCTGACCAGGGGCGTCAACCGCGCGATGACGGGCCTGTGCCAGCCGAGCCGGAGCTGGAGGGCGGCGTACTCCTCGTTCACGTCGAGCCAGAACTCGTTGAGTTCGGTGACCGTGTCGTCGATCCGGCCGCCGCCGAGGCCGTCCAGGGCCTGCCCCCGCCACAGCCCGAGGGCCTGCTCGAACAGTTCGGTGGCCTCCGGTGCCCGGTCGTCGTGCGCGGCCGCGAGGCGGGCCCGCCCGATGAGTTCGCCGAGCTCCTTCAGATCGATCCGGCAGTTCCGCGAGGACAGGATGTACCCGGGGTGGCTCGTCTCGATGAGCCCGTCGTCCGCCCCCGCCGCCCGGAACGTCTTGCGCAGTGAGGTGACACAGATGGCGATCTGGTTACGAGCGGTGGCGGGCGGCGTTCCCTGCCATACCGTCTCGGTGAGGGCCTCCACGGAAACAATCCGGTCCGGAGAGATCAGCAGCATCGCCAGTACCGCCCGCTGCCGGCCGCTGCTCACCCGCACAGGGCGCCCGTCCACCTCGATCTCCAGTGGTCCGAGCAGGCTGAACCGTATTCGCTCCGTCATACATCCCCCAACATCCCCCGCCGTACCGTGCTCTGCGCATCCCCCGCGTTCGAGGAGCGCCGCCGGACACGATGCTCATAGTTCAATCGATCAACGATTGAAACACGAAGTCAACACAGAGAGGCTATGTATCTTCACAAAGGGTTCACATTGCTGCATCCACCATGGTTCGCTGTAGAGCGCTGGCGACGGCTTGTAGAGGTCCGACAGTGGAGCGCCGCCGGTCTCTCCGCCCGGTAGACCGCACTGCTGGCAGCCCGGCGGCAGTGTCACCGGCGGTCTGAAGAGAGCCCCGCCGGTGGACAGTCGGTGGACGGACGCCTTTGGACGGTGCAACACGGGGTGGCACACGCCAAGTTGCTGCACACGCTCCGATCAGGAGGAACGTCATGAGGCAGCACAACAAGGCACCACGCAACATGGTCGCCCATGGCCTCGTAATGCGTAGGTCTCGGGTTCGAATCCCGAAGGCGGCTCAGTCAAAGGCCAGTTCACATAGATTGTGACCTGGCCTTTTAGTTGATTCGAGACATGCCGCGTCACACGGCCGGGGTGCCGATACTTCGCCTGTATGAGTGATGCGTGAGCGGTGCCGCTCGGGGACCTATTCCTTGGGCTTGCGCCGCGTGGCCTTCTTGGCCGTCTCCTTCTTCGCAGCCTTGCGCGCCACCTTTTGGCCTCGTCCTTGCTTTGGAGGAGGACGAGTTTCGCGGTCGCCTCGGCGGCGCTCTTGCCCACGTAAGGGGGGCCCTGGGGTAGATTTCCCGCGTGATCCGGGTGTCGCTGTGCCCGAGGGTGTCCGACAAGGTCCTGACGTCGATGTCGGCGGCGAGCAGGAGGGTGGCCGCGCAGTGGCGCAGGTCGTGCAGGCGGATCAGTGGGAGGCCGGAGGCGGCGACGAGGCGCTCGAAGAGATCGGTGACCTTGCCCGGAAGGAGCCAGGAGCTGTCTCCTTGGGTGAAGACGCGGCCGGTCTCGGCCCCAGGCCGTGCCCCACTTCTCACGGGCCCTGTCCTGCCGTTCGGGGCGGGGGCTTAACCGCGGTGGGAAAACCTGCTCCGGCACTGGTGCTTGCTGGTTCTCCTGTCGGAGGCCGGCTGTCCCGGGGCGGTGGTGGCTCCGCTCGGCAGGGCAGAACTGGCCTGGCGGTTCTCGTTGAAGAAGAACTGCCAGACCCGTTCTTGCTACTCGCCGATACAGGTACCGCACGCGTACATCGGGGCTTGAGTCCCGGCGACTCTGGCGGGGCTGATCCACAGGACGCGCGTCCACCGCTGCCCACAGTAGAGCCAGCCGAGTCCGGCCACCCACTCGTTGCCGTCGTCGGTGGCCGCCGGTGAGGGCAGTCTTCCGCGGGCGAGCTCGGCGATCCCGGGGATCACCCTGTGCTGATGGGCGACTTCCGTCAGTATCGCTCTTCTGCCTCCGCGATCAACGGGACTGGGCCGTAGGAGAAGCGTCTTTCTGCTTCTCGGCTTCGGAGAACGTCAGCGTGGGCTCGGCGAGGATGTCGCGGCTGGACTCGCTCTTGTAGATCTCGTCGACGCTGCCGAACCGGGCCTCGGAGTAGTCGAGGTCCAGCAGCGCGGCGGCCTGGCGCACCGACGCCTCGTCGGGTCCTTCGATCTCCAGGAAGGTGGGAAGGTCCGGCCAGCTGTCGAAGTCGAAGGCGACCTCGCCCAGGCGCCATTCCTCGCGGTAGTTCTCCTGGTACCGGACCTCGGTGAGGCCGACCCGGCGCAGGATTTCGGCCATGGCGTGCAGGTCGGTGACCTCGGTTTCGATCTCCTCGGTGCCGTCGATCGTCGTGGCGTCGGTGACCTGCTTGAGGGTGAGGGTCGAGCGGGTGCCCTCGTCCCGCAGCCGAATCCAGGCCCCGCCGTCAAGGGAGTCGTTCTCGAAGATCTTGCGGGTGAGGAGAGTGCGGGGGAGCGCCTGGACGGCACCGAGGGCGCTCAGCTTGTTCTGGAGGTCGGCGACGTCCACGGCCAGGAACTTCGCCTCGTACTCGTGCTTCATGGGGCCTTCTCTCAGAAGTGGTCGGTGAGGGTGGACGTCCGGGCCGCGAGCAGCAGGCCCATGCGGTGGGTGTGGTCGTGCAGCTGGCCGACGTGGGGCCGCTCGGTGAACTCGGTGGTGCGCAGGGTGAGCAGTACCTCCCAGTCGCCGATGAAGTGGGGGTGAAGGCGTTCCGGGGAGGTGTAGTGCTCGATCATGTGGTGGCGTCTTTCGACGGGCATCATGAACTCCGCGCCGAACATGCCGCCCGGGCGGACCAGGCGCTGCATGCGGTCGACGAACTCGCCGAGCGGGCGGTGGTGGTTGGCACTGTAGTGCCACGAGCAGCTCGTCCAGACCGCGTCGCACTGCAGGCCCAGGGGTTCACCGTCCAGGAAGTCGTTCTCAACGACTTCTACGCGTTCGTGCAGTTCTTCGAGCTTCAGCCGATCGATCAGTCCCAACGCGTGGGTCTGGCTGTCACCCGGGAGGTGGACGTCGCCCCCATGGGCGGCTACCGCGTCACGTTCGACGGCGACGACGCGGTAGCCGGCGGCGGCGAGGGGCAGGACGAACTTGCCGTCGCTCGCGCCGACCACCGCGACGGTGGCGTCAGGGGCGACACCTTCCCGCAACGTGGCGAGGAACTGCGGGAAGAACGTGAGGGTGTGCTCCCACAGGCTCTGAGTCTGCATGGGAGTGCGTTCCTTGCGTATCGGTCTTCATGATCACTCGGAGAACCTCGTCGGGGCTGCGCCCCGTGGTGTCGACGCGATGCATCGGGAACGAGGCGTAGGCGTCCGTCACCCGGTCCGTAGCGGTCTCGATCAGTGAGTCCCACCGCGACACAGGTTTGTTCCGCCCAGCGAGTCGATGCTGTCGCTCGTCGTCGTCGCAGACGAGGTGGTACGTGACGGGTGTCGGCAGCCAGCTCGGAAGGGTGATACCGAGCCGTGCACCCAAGGCCCGGTGAGTGACGAGGCACCGGGTGAAGTAGCTCTCGACGACGACCAGGACGCCGGCGTCGAGGTGGTGCTGGATCTCCTCGGCCGCGGTGAGCAGGCCAGAGAGGTAGAAGCACATCCGTACCTCTACGTTCGTCCGCTCGTCCAACGCCTGTCTGAGCGGCTGGTAGGGCAGCGGGACGGTAGCGACGAGGACGGCCGCCCGGTGGCGAGGGCGTGATCTGCGCCCGCCAGGGGCCCGGTGCCCCTCTCTGCTGGTTCTGTCCCGCGAGGTGTGTCTCCCCGCCTTGGTCGCCACACCTGCACCGTGCGCCGTCTCGGCGGCCACGGAGCATTCCTGGGGCGTTCCGTGATCGAGGGGCGCCGGGCGGGCCGGTGGCCTCAGCCGCGACGGGCCTCGCGCGTTCCTTCGGCGGCTCGGGCCGACAATCTTCCTGGGGTGCGCGCAGAAATCTGTGTCAGCGGGAGTAGGCATTGCGCTTCCGTGTGGTTATGGTTTCTCACGTAGTCAAGAAGGACCGCAGGGCCTGGCAGGGACGAACTGCCGGGCGCAGTACCGCAGTACGAGCAGTGTGCAGGGCGGTCCGGTGGTGGAGTTCCGAAGCCAGAGTGGTTGCAGAGCGGTGACGGGGCTGGCGACTGGACCGGGTGGCCCGCAGTGATCAGGGGCCGCCGTGAGCAGTGCCGCGGTTGACGCGGTTGCAGTATCCAGCAGCGAGGTTGGAGCAGCACCTTGGTGAAGGCGCCGGCTGCGGGCGCGCGCACCAGGAGGTTCGGCAGTGGGGTTCTGAGCCAGAGCGGATGCAGGACGGGCGACGGGGCTGGCTGCCGAAGAGTGGCGCTTGGTCAGGCCACCAGCGGTTCGCGGTATCAGGAGTACGCAGGTCCCGCTTGGTAAGCAGTTCAGCCAGAGGGAAAGAACGGAGGGATTGAGCGCCATCAGGATCGCCCGGGCGAAGTTCTGGGCCCGGGTACCGCAGGACATCGATAGCGAGGTGGTCTCCGGTCGAGCAAACGCGATCCCCGCACCCCCGACAGTCTTTCCGTCGGGTCTGCGGACACAGTAGGCCGGCGCGGTATCAAGGCCGACAGATGGTGTAGCAGTTCCTTCGGGGCCCTGGTGCCGTACGGCACCAGGGCCCCTCCAGTGGTGTGCGGAGAGGTGCGATGGCGGCAGGCCACGCGTACCGCTGCCTCGATGACGATGACTACCCGCGTACACCATGAACCAGGGCGCAGAACTGCTCGCAGGCCCGGATGCACCGTGTCTTCGGTGGCTGTCGGCGGTGGAGGGCCTTCCCCGCGCAGTGCCGTACGCACCGGTGGCCGGCCGAGGTACGGCCCGGAGTGCGGTGCTCGTTCTCTGTCGGGCCCTTAGGGAGTCCGCGAGCCCCACGAGGACCCGCCGTGATGGGGGGCGTCGACACGTGCCGGATGATCGCTTCTCCTGTGACGCTGTGTTCCGGGCGGAGCAATATCTATGACCGTGGGATGAGGGTTCGACGCGTCGCGCTGGGAGTGTTTTTGGCGCAGTGAAGGAGACGGAATTTCTGGCCGTACGCGGGTCATTGCGGCGTGCTACTGTCGATCTCAGTTGCAGTTGTGGTTCCCAAAAACGACAAGCTTCCTCTTGGCCTTCATTCGGCGGGCGAAGGCTTTCTTGTATTTCCGGTTGTTCTCCGGGCGGGGCATCATCGCGGCGACCCGGCATCCGTGCATCGCGGGTCCCGGTGTACTGCCCCAACAAGGAGATTCGACATGGCATCAGGCACTGTGAAGTGGTTCAACGCGGCCAAGGGCTTCGGCTTCATCGAGCAGGACGGCGACGGTGCCGACGTGTTCGCCCACTTCTCGAACATCGCGGCCCAGGGCTTCCGTGAGCTGCTCGAAGGCCAGAAGGTCACCTTCGACATCGCGCAGGGCCAGAAGGGCCCGACGGCCGAGAACATCGTTCCCGCCTGACACGTACTTCGCAGCTGGGGCCCGCATCCCTCGGGGTGCGGGCCCCAGCTGCGGGCATCTCCCGGAGCGGCGGCGCCTACGGCGCGGCGACCGCCCGCACAGTCTCCTCCTCGGGTGCCCGCTCCTTCGGAGCCGCACCCTTCCGGCGTCCCGGATTTTACATCCCCATGACGTCACCCACTTCGTGGTCTGCGCCCCGCGCCGGGTTTGCCGCAGACGCGTTTCCCGCATTCTTTCGGCCCGTTCTTGTGATTCCCCGCGCTGCTCTTCCGTTGCGAGAATTCCTTGATACGTGCCGTGTCAAGGAAGGGCTCCATTGAATTCCACGCGTACGCATGACCGCACCTCCCGCAGTCGTACGGCCGGGCTCGCTGCCGGTTCCGGTTCCGGCCGGGGCAGCCGCTTCGGCTCGCCTGCCCCCAGCCGTTCCGGGAGGCCGGGCGGTCAGGGACGGCGGTCCGTGGCGGTCCAGGGCGAGTTCGCCCTGCCGGTCACCGTCACCCCGGCGCTGCCCGCCTCCGAGACGTTCGGCGAGCTGGAGATGCCGGCGCCGCTGAAGGCGGCGCTCGCCTCCGAGGGCATGACCGTGCCCTTCCCGATCCAGGCGGCCACCCTCCCCAACTCGCTGGCCGGCCGGGATGTCCTGGGCCGGGGCCGCACCGGCTCGGGCAAGACCCTGGCCTTCGGACTCGCGCTGCTGGCCCGCACCTCCGGCCGCCGCGCCGACGCCAAGCGCCCGCTGGCCCTGGTCCTCGTCCCCACCCGTGAGCTGGCTCAGCAGGTCACCGACGCGCTCACTCCGTATGCCCGGTCGCTGAAGCTGCGTATCGCCACTGTGGTGGGCGGCATGTCCATCGGCCGTCAGGCCAGTGCGCTGCGCGGTGGCGCCGAGGTCGTCGTCGCCACCCCGGGCCGTCTCAAGGACCTCATCGAGCGCGGTGACTGCAAGCTGGACCGGGTCACCGTCACCGTGCTGGACGAGGCCGACCAGATGGCCGACATGGGCTTCATGCCGCAGGTCACCGAGCTGCTGGACCAGGTGAACGCCGACGGGCAGCGGATGCTCTTCTCGGCGACGCTGGACCGCAACGTCGACCTGCTGGTGCGGCGTTACCTGAACGACCCGGTCGTGCACTCCGTCGATCCGTCCGCCGGCGCGGTCACCACGATGGAGCACCACATCCTGTACGTGCAGGGCGCCGACAAGTACGCCACCACGACGGAGATCGCGGCGCGCGAGGGCCGGGTGATCATGTTCCTGGACACCAAGCACGCGGTGGACAAGCTCACCGACCACCTGCTGCACAGCGGGGTGCGGGCGGCCGCTCTGCACGGCGGGAAGTCGCAGCCGCAGCGCACCCGCACCCTGGAGCGCTTCAAGACGGGGCACGTCACGGTGCTGGTCGCCACGAACGTCGCGGCGCGCGGCATTCACGTCGACAACCTGGACCTCGTGGTCAACGTGGACCCGCCGAGCGACCACAAGGACTACCTGCACCGCGGCGGGCGTACCGCCCGTGCCGGGGAGTCCGGCAGCGTCGTCACGCTGGTGCTGCCCAACCAGCGCCGCGAGATGACCCGGCTGATGGCGGACGCCGGGATCACCCCGCAGGTCGCCCAGGTCCGCTCCGGCGAGGCCGAGCTGAGCCGCATCACCGGCGCGCAGACCCCCTCCGGCGTCCCCGTGACGATCACCGC
>NZ_JBBBEN010000064.1:0-31292 GCF_037137275.1 Streptomyces pratensis
CCGGTGCCCATGGCCAGACCGAGGTCGGCCTGGGCGAGGGCGGCGGCGTCGTTGACGCCGTCGCCGACCATGGCGACGACCCTGCCCTCGGCCTGGAGGCGCTTGACGACGTCGACTTTGTCCTGCGGCATGACCTCCGCGTGGACCTCGTCGATGCCGACCTCGGCGGCGACGCTCTCCGCGACCGCCCGGTTGTCGCCGGTGAGGAGGATCGGGGTCAGACCGAGAGCACGGAGGCGGCGGACGGCCTCGGCGCTGGTGTCCTTCACCGCGTCGGCGATCTCCAGGACCGCGCGGGCCTCGCCGTCCCAGGCGACGGCGACGGCGGTGCGGCCGGCGGCCTCTGCGGTGTCCTTCGCCGTGGACAGTTCGGGTGGGAGGGGGATGTCCCATTCCGTGAGGAGGTGGGGGCGTCCGACGAGGACGGTGTGGCCGTCGATGGTGCCGTGGACGCCGAGGCCGGGGAGGTTGGTGAAGTGGTGGGGGGTGGGGAGGGGGGTGGTGGTGTGGGTGGTGGCGGCGGTGGTGATGGCTTGGGCGATGGGGTGTTCTGAGGCGTTTTCGAGGGCTCCGGCGAGGTGGAGGGCGTGGTGGGGGGTGGTGGTGGGGGTGGTGTGGGTGGTGTGGAGGGTCATGTGGCCGGTGGTGATGGTGCCGGTTTTGTCGAGGAGGATGGTGTCGGTGGTGCGGGTGTTTTCGAGGGTTTCGGGGCCTTTGATGAGGATGCCGAGTTGGGCGCCGCGGCCGGTGCCGACCATGAGGGCGGTGGGGGTTGCGAGGCCGAGGGCGCAGGGGCAGGCGATGATCAGGACGGCGACGGCGGCGGTGAAGGCGGGGGTGGGGCCGGAGCCGTTGGCGAGCCAGAGGGTGAGGGTGGTGAGGGCGAGGGTGATGACGAGGGGGACGAAGACGGCGGAGATGCGGTCGGCGAGGCGTTGGGCGGCGGCTTTGCCGTTCTGGGCTTCTTCGACGAGGTGGGTGATGCGGGCGAGTTGGGTGTCGGCGCCGATGCGGGTGGCTTGGACGAGGAGGCGTCCGCCGGTGTTGAGGGTGGCTCCGGTGACGGTGTCGCCGGTGGTGACCTCGATGGGGGTGGATTCGCCGGTGAGGAGGGAGGCGTCGACGGCGGAGGCGCCCTCGATGACGGTCCCGTCCGTCGCGATCTTCTCCCCCGGCCGCACGACGAAACGGTCCCCGACGGCGAGCCTGCTCGCGGGGACGCGGACCTCGCCGGCGTCCGTGAGGACGGCGACGTCCTTGGCGCCCAAATGCATCAGCGCCCTCAGCGCCGCCCCGGCCTTCCGCTTCGCGCGCGCTTCCAGCCAGCGGCCCAGCAGGATGAACGTGATGACACCCGCCGCCACCTCCAGGTAGAGCGCGGACGCGGCATCGGCGCGCGAGACGGTCAGGTCGAAGCCGTGCCGCATGCCGGGCATTCCCGCGTCGCCGAGGAACAGGGCCCACAGCGACCAGCCGAAGGCGGCGAGCGTGCCCAGCGAGACCAGCGTGTCCATGGTGGCCGCACCGTGCCGCAGGTTGGCCCAGGCGGCGCGGTGGAACGGCAGACCGCCCCAGACGACGACGGGCGCGGCCAGGGTGAGGCTCAGCCACTGCCAGGAGTCGAACTGGAGGGCCGGGACCATGGCGAGCAGCACCACGGGGGCGGCGAGCACGGCCGAGACGACGAAGCGCTGCCTGAGCGCGGCGAGGGCGGCGGTCTGTTCCACTGCGGAGGAGTGGGCGGTGGCGTCCGCGTCGGGGCCGACGTCCGCCGGGGAGGCCGCGGCCGCGTCCGGGGGCGCGTCCGGGGGGCCTCCCGCGCGCGTACCGGGGCCGGCCCCCGTGTCGGCGGTGTACGGCTCCGCGGCGGCTCGGTCGGGGCCGGGCGCGGTTCCGGGGGCGGCTTTCACCGCCGCGGCCCCGCGGGTCGGCGGCGTGGCGACGGGGCGGGCCGTGTAGCCGGTCCTCTCGACCGTCGCGACGAGGTCCGTCACCTCCAGCCCGCCGCCGAAGGTGACGCGGGCCTTCTCGGTCGCGTAGTTCACCGTGGCGGTGACGCCGTCCATCCGGTTGAGCTTCTTCTCGACGCGGGCGGCGCACGAGGCGCAGGTCATCCCGCCGATCACGAGCTCGGCCTCGGAGGCGTCGGCGGCCGGGTTCTCGGCTGCGGCTGTGCTGACCATGTCCGAACTCCTGGGTGACGCAGGTCGGGCCGTACCCCACCAGTATCGACCGGTGGGGCCGGCCCGGCCGCGAACGGGGCGGTGCGACGGCGGCTCGGGTCTCAGGCGGCCCGGCGGCCGACGAGCTCGTACCCGGCCTCGTCGACGGCGGCGCGGACGGCCTCGTCGGTGACCGGGGCCTTGGACGTGACGGTGACCAGGCCGGTGGAGGCAACGGCCTCGACCGAGGTCACGCCCGCGATCTCGGAGACCTCCTCCACGACCGCGCCTTCACAGTGGCCGCAGGTCATGCCCGTGACCTCGTACACGGTGGTGACTGAGTCGGTCTGCCCGGTCTCCACGCCGGCCGCCCCGTCGTGGCTGGACCCGGCGGGTGTGCAGCAGGAGCCGGTGGACTGGGGGGTCTCGGTCTCGGCGGTCATGACGTTCTCCTCTTCGCGGACACGTTTCAGCGGTGCGGGGCACACGGGGTCGTGGGGAGCTCCGTGGCACCCTGCGTCCATGCTATACCCCTAGGGGGTATCAATGCATCTCGGCGGGTCGGACCTCTACCGGACAGGCTGCCTGCACGGCGGGCTCGCCTACACGCCCGAGGCGCTGCGGCGGGTCTTCTCCGGCCTGACGGAGGTCGAGGTGCGCCGGATGCGCGAACAGTCGCCGGATTCCCCGTGGTTCGGGGAGCGGTTCCTCTGGACCGCCCTGTTCCGCGCGGGCGCTCGGACTCCCTGAGCCGGGCGGGGCGTCAGCGGGCCCGGTTGCGGGGGCGGGAGGCGACCCAGGCGCGCACCGTGTCCGGGTACCAGTAGGGCTTGCCGTTCTCCACCTGGTCGGGCGGGGGCAGCAGTCCGTGCTTGCGGTAGGAGCGCACGGTGTCCGGCTGGACCTGGATGTGCGCGGCGATGTCCTTGTAGGACCAGAGTGTTCCGTCCGTCATCAGTGGCGACCTCCCTGCGCTCTCTTCTTCTCTTCTTCTCTGCTCCGCGACGCTCCGCAGCGGCGGCCGAGGGGCCCTCCTTCAGGAGGCGTGGAGCGCGAGACGGCGATCACTCGCCTTGTGCCCGGCTGAACGACCCCGGACCGCCGACGGGACGGGGTTGTCGGCCGGCTGTGACGAAAGGCGCACGTACCGGAGATATGTGTGGCGAAACGGTTACCGCCGTGCAGAAAGGGCGAACGGTCGCCGGGTTCGCGGCCCGCGGCGGTTGTCAGTCCCGGGTGCCACGATGGCGGGCATGAGCACCTTCGACCGCCCGATGCCCCCGCCGGTAGCCGACGAACGCACCTCGCTGGAGAGCTGGCTCGACTTCTACCGCACCACCCTGGCCCAGAAGTGCGAGGGCCTGTCCGACCGGCGGCTTCGGGAGGCGTCCGTCGCTCCTTCGCCGATCACACTGCTCGGACTGCTCCAGCATCTGGCGGAGGTCGAGCGCAACTGGTTTCGCCGGGTGCTCGCGCAGGAGGACGCCTCGCCGGTCTACGCCGCGGCCGGCGGCGCCGAGTCCCCGGAGGCCGGGGAGGGCGGGCACGACGGCGGGTTCGGGCTCGCGGAGGACTCCACGGGTGAGACGGCGATGGCGCGGTGGCAGGCCGAGGTGGACCGGGCCCGTCAGAACTGCGCGACCCGCGCGCTCGACGACACCAGTCCGTTCATGGGCGGGCAGGTGACGCTGCGCTGGATCTACACGCACATGATCGGCGAGTACGCCCGGCACTGCGGCCACGCCGACCTGATCCGCGAACGCGTCGACGGACGCACGGGGGTCTGACGCGTCCGCCCCGGTGACCGGCTCTCACCGCTCGAGGTGCGCCCCCGCGCCGGACGTGCCGGAGTTGCCGGGTGTGGCAGGGGCGCCCGACGGGCCCGGTGCGCCGGTGGCCCCGGGCGTTCCGCAGGAGCGGAGGAACGCGCGGGTGCGGCGGGCGATGGGCAGCGGCTTGTCCGGCGGGCACGGATACATGTCCTGCTCCACGATGGCGAACAGGTCGACGTCCAGGGCGCGCGCCGCGTCCAGGACCGGTTCCAGGGCGGGGATGCCGCCGGGTGGTTCGCACATCACGCCCCTGGCCACCGCCGGGCCGAAGGGCACCTCGTCGGCCACCACCGTCGCCAGGATCTCCGGATCGACCTGCTTGAGGTGGAGATAGCCGATGCGCTCCCCGTAGGTCTCGATGAGCTTGACGCTGTCGCCCCCGCAGTAGGCGTAGTGCCCGGTGTCCAGGCAGAGCGAGACCAGGTCCGGGTCGGTGGCGTCGAGGAAGCGGTTGACGTTCTCCTCGTTGTCGATATGGGTGTCGGCGTGCGGGTGGACGACGATCCGGAGCCCGTAGCGCTCGCGGACCTCCCGGCCCAGCCGCTCGGTCTGCGCGGTCAGGTCGCGCCACTGGGCGGGGGTGAGCGTGCGGTCCTCCAGCACCTCACCCGTCTTGTCGTCGCGCCAGAAGGAGGGGATGACGACCAGGTGCTCGGCCCCCATGGACCGGGTCAGCTCGGCGATGTCCGCGACATGCGCCCAGGTCCGGTCCCAGACGCCCGGGCCGTGGTGCAGTCCGGTGAAGACCGTGCCGGCCGAGACGGCGAGCCCCCGCCTGCCGGTCTCCTCGGCCAGCCGGGCGGGGTCGGTCGGCAGGTAGCCGTACGGGCCGAGCTCGATCCACGCGTAGCCGGCCTCCGCCACCTCGTCGAGGAAGCGCTGCCAGGGCACTTGGCGCGGGTCGTCGGGGAACCACACTCCCCAGGAGTCGGGTGCCGAACCGATGCGGATGCGGCGTGAGGAACGGGCGGAGGGTGCCATATCGCCCAGCCTCGCGGCCCGCGCGGAAGAGTGTCAAGACTTCGTCCGAATGTCCGGACAAAATGTTGACAGGGCTCCCGGGGGAGGGCTAGACCTGGGGACCAGCCGGCCGCCGGCGGGTCGAAGGGATGCGTATGCCTGAGCCGTACGACGTGATCACCCTGGGGCGGATGGGGGTGGATCTCTACCCGCTGGAGATCGGGGTGCCCCTCGCCCGGGTCGAGACCTTCGGCAAGTTCCTCGGGGGCTCCCCGGCGAACGTCGCGGTGGCTGCGGCCCGGCTGGGGCGGCGGACGGCGCTGATCAGCCGTACGGGACAGGACCCCTTCGGCGCGTATCTCCACGAGGAGCTGCGACGGTTCGGCGTCGACGACCGGTGGGTGACGCCCGTACGGGAGTACCCGACGCCGGTCACGTTCTGCGAGGTCTTCCCCCCGGACGACTTCCCGCTCTACTTCTACCGGCAGCCCCGAGCGCCCGATCTGGAGATCCACCCTCCGGAACTCGACCTCGACGCGGTGGCCGACGCACGGATCTTCTGGATGACGGGCACCGGACTCAGCGCCGAGCCCAGCTGCTCCGCCACGATGGCCGCGCTCCGCGCGCGCAGCGCGAACGCCGGGCGCACCACCGGTCCGGCGGGGGCGCCGCGTACGGCGACCGTCTTCGACCTGGACTGGCGGCCCATGTTCTGGGACGGGGGCGAGGACAGCACGCAGGCGCCCGCCCGGTACCGCGAGGCGCTGGCCCACGCGACCGTCGCCGTCGGCAACGTCGACGAGTGCGCCATCGCGACCGGCGAGCGCGAACCGTACGCGGCGGCCCGCGCCCTCCTCGCCGCCGGGGTGGAGCTCGCCGTCGTCAAACAGGGCCCCGCGGGTGTGCTCGCCGTCCACCGCGACGGCGCCACCGCCGACGTGCCGCCGCTGCCGGTCGAGGTGGTCAACGGCCTCGGCGCGGGGGACGCGTTCGGGGGTGCGCTCTGCCACGGGCTGCTCGCAAAGTGGCCGCTCGACCGCATTGTGCGGTACGCGAACGCGGCCGGCGCCCTCGTCGCCTCCCGGCTCGCCTGCTCGTCCGCGATGCCGTTCCCCGACGAGGTCGAACAGGCGCTCGCGGCCGGAGCGGTGACGGCGGCTCCCGGCGCTGTGGAGGGGCCCCGCGCCCCGCAAGAACCCGGTGCCGGTGCGGCGGCGGGGCCCTGCGCGCCAAAGGGCCGCCTCCATGCTGCGGCCGGCCCGGACGGCCCGGCCGATCCGAGCGCCACAGCCGATCCCGGCCCCGGCTCTCCGGACGGCACCGCCCCCGGCGCCCCGGCCGGCGACGGCCCGGGCTCTCCGGCCGGGCCCGGCCGCCGGGGGGCCGGTGGGAGCGGAGCGGGACCGTGAGGCCGGCCGCCCCCTCCCTCGCCGACCTCGTCCGGCTGCGCGCCGAGCACCCGGAAGCCGTCGCAGAGGCAGCCGCGCGGCGCCGCCGCCGCCCGCTGATCCGTCACACCGGCGACCGGCTGATGATCGTCGCGGCCGATCACCCCGCGCGCGGGGCCCTCGCCGTGGGGGACCGGGCCCTCGCCATGGCCAACCGCTTCGAGCTGCTGGAACGGCTCCGCCTCGCCCTCTCCCGCCCCGGCGTCGACGGAGTCCTCGCGTCCGCCGACGTCCTGGACGACCTCCTTCTCCTGGGGGCCCTGGAGAACAAGGTCGTCATGGGATCGATGAACCGCGGCGGACTGGCCGGTGCGGCGTTCGAGCTCGACGACCGGTTCACCGGCCACCGCCCCGACGACCTGGCCCGCCACGGGTTCGACGCGGGGAAGCTGCTGCTGCGCATCGACCACGACGACCCGCGTTCGCTGGACACCCTGCACACCGCCGCCCGGACCATCGACGCGATGGCCGCGCACCGGCTGCCGGTCTTCGTCGAACCCTTCCTCTGCCGCCGGGTGGGCGGCGTCCTGCGCAACGATCTCGGGGCCAGCGCCGTGGCCACCTCCATCGCCATCGCGTCGGGCCTGGCCGGGACATCGGCGTACACCTGGCTGAAGGTCCCCGTCACCCAGGACCCCGGGGCCATGGGCCGGGTGATGGAGAGCTCCACGCTGCCCGCCGTCCTGCTGGGCGGTGAGGTCGGCGGCGACCCGGACGCCGCCTACGAGAAGTGGCGCGCCGCGCTGGCACTGCCCACCGTGCGGGGCCTGGTCGTGGGGCGCTCGCTGCTCTACCCGGTCGACGGGGACGTGACGCGCGCCGTCGACACCGCCGTATCGCTGTTGGGAAAGGGTAGGGAGGGGGCATGACGACGCCCCACCCGGACACGCCGCAGGGCGTGCCGCAGGACACGCGCCCGGGCCCGCCTCCGCACGCCTCCTCGCACCCGCCCCCGCGCCGCGGCGGCCCCGGCGGCGGGCCCCGCGCCGGCAGCCGCCACCACCTGCCCGCCGGCACCGCCGCACGCGGCCCCTACGCACTCGACGTGGACCCCGGAAGAGCCGGCTGGGACCGTTCCGCTCTGCGGGTGCTGGAGCTGGAGCCCGGTGGTGTTCACACGCTAGTCACCGGCGGGAGCGAATGGATCGTCCTGCCGTTGACCGGTGGCTGTACGGTGCGTACAGCAGGTGGGACCTTTGAACTGCTGGGCCGGGAAAGCGTGTTCAGCGGGGTCTCCGACTTCGCGTACCTCCCCCGCGACGCCCATGCACAGATCGCCTCCGGCGCTGGAGGCCGCTTCGCCCTGGCAGGAGCGAAGTGCGAGCGACGACTCCCCGCTCGCTACGGCCCCGCGCCGGAGGTACCCGTCGAGCTGCGCGGCTCCGGTGTCTGCTCGCGCCAGGTGAACAACTTCGCCGCCGCCGACACCTTCGACTGCGACCGCCTCATCGCCGTCGAGGTCCTCACCCCGGGCGGCAACTGGTCCTCGTACCCGCCGCACAAGCACGACGAGCACGTTCCGGGCGAGGAGTGCGAGCTGGAGGAGATCTACTACTTCGAGGTCGCGGACGACGGACTCGGCTACCACCGGGTCTCCCCGTCCCACGACGGCGGTACGGACGTCCTCGCCGAGGTGCGCAGCGGTGACGCCGTCCTCATCCCCGACGGCTGGCACGGCCCGTCCATCGCCCCGCCCGGCCGGACGCTGTACTACCTGAACGTGATGGCGGGGCCGGGGGAGGAGCGGGCCTGGCTGATCCGCGACCACCCCGACCACCGATGGGTCCGTGACACCTGGCCGCACGAGCCGGTCGACGCCAGACTCCCGCTGTACACGGCGCATCCGTCGCCCGGCCCGGAGGTAACGCCTTGAGCCCGACGAGTCCCGCGAGCCGCCCGCAGAAGAGCAGCCCCGCGCACGCCCCGGACACGGCCCGCCCCGCGCACGAGCCGGGCGCGCAGAGCCCCGCGCACGAGGCGGACGCGCCGCGTCCCGCGAACTGCCCCGTGCCCCCGCGCCCGCCGTCCTCCCGCACCCGCCGCCTGACCACGGCCCAGGCCCTGGTCGCCTTCCTGGCCCGGCAGCACACCGTGCGCGACGGCCGTCGACAGCGGCTCATCAGCGCCACCTGGGGGATCTTCGGCCACGGCAACGTCGCCGGGATCGGCCAGGCACTCGTGGAGGCCGGGGGCGGGACCACGCACCGCATGCCGTATCTCCAGGGCCGCAACGAACAGGCCATGGTGCACGCGGCCGTGGGGTACGCCCGTCAGTCGGGCCGGCTCTCGGCCCACGCGGTGACCACGTCCATCGGGCCGGGGGCCACCAACCTCGTCACCGGGGCCGCCCTCGCCACGATCAACCGCCTGCCCGTCCTGCTGCTGCCCGGCGACACGTTCGCGACCCGGCCCGCAGATCCCGTGCTCCAGCAACTCGAAGTGCCGTACGCGGGCGACGTGTCGGTCAACGACTGCCTGCGCCCCGTCTCACGCTACTTCGACCGGATCACCCGGCCCCAGGCGCTGATCCCGGCCGCGCTCCAGGCGATGCGGACCCTCGCCGATCCCGCCGAGACCGGGGCGGTCACGCTCGCGCTTCCGCAGGACGTCCAGGCGGAGGCGTACGACTGGCCGGAGGAGTTCTTCGCCGAGCGCGACTGGCACGTCCGCAGGCCCGCGCCCGACGCACACGAACTGGAGGCGGCGGTACGGGCGGTGCGCTCCGCCCGCCGCCCCCTGATCGTCGCGGGCGGCGGGGTCCGCCACAGCGCCGCGGAGGAGACCCTCGCCGCGTTCGCCGCCGCGACCCGGATTCCCGTCGCCTCCACGCAGGCGGGCAAGGGGGCGCTGCGCCACGACCACCCGGCCGACGTCGGCGGCATCGGCCACACCGGTACCGCGACCGCCGACGACCTGGCCCGCACCGCCGACCTGGTGATCGGCGTCGGCACCCGCTACTCCGACTTCACCACCGCGTCCGGCACCCTCTTCGCCGACCCGGCCGTCCGCTTCCTCAACCTCAACATCACCGCCTTCGACGCCCACAAGCTGGCCGCCCTCCCGCTGGTCGCCGACGCCCGCACGGGGCTGGAGGCGCTCTCGGAGGCCCTCGCCGGACGGCGCTACCGGGTCGACCCGGCGTACGAGACGGAGTACACCGGCGCGAAGGAGGCGTGGGAAGAACGCGTCGATGCGTCCTTCGCCACCCCCGACCCCGATGCGCGCCCCACCCAGACCCAGGTACTCGGCCTGCTCGACGCCCTGGTCACCGAGGACGACATCCTGGTCAACGCCGCCGGCTCGCTCCCGGGCGACCTGCACAAGCTCTGGCGGACCCGATCCCGCGACCAGTACCACGTCGAATACGGCTACTCCTGCATGGGCTACGAGATCCCGGCAGCGATCGGAGTCCTCCTCGCCGCCGGGCCGGGCGGCAAGGACGGGCCGGGCGGAGAAGGCGGAGACGGCGGAGAAGGCGGAGACGGCCGCCCGGTCTGGGCGCTCGTCGGCGACGGCACGTATCTGATGAACCCCACCGAGATCGTCACCGCCGTCCAGGAGAACCTGCCACTCAGACTGGTCGTCCTCCAGAACCACGGATACGCCTCCATCGGCGGCCTCTCCGAGTCGGTCGGCGGCGAGCGCTTCGGCACGGCCTACCGCCGACGGGACGCCGAGGGCGGCTTCACCGGGGCGCCGCTCCCCGTCGACCTGGCCGCCAACGCGGCCTCCCTCGGCATGCGCGTACTGCGTGCCGCGACCGTCGGCGACCTGCGCGAAGCCCTCGCAGAGGCCCGCGTCGCCGACGGCCCCACTTGTGTCTACGTCGAGACCGAAACGCCCGACACAGTGTCGGGCCCCCCTCCGGCACAGGCGTGGTGGGATGTGCCGGTGGCCGAGACCGCGAGACGGCCGGCGGCGGTGAAGGCCCGGGAGGAGTACGACCGGCAGGCCGCCGCCCGGCGCCGCCACCTCTGAAGCCCGTCCGAAGCCTGAAGGAGCACGTCATGACGAAGACCGTCAACCACTGGATCGGCGGCAGGACGGTGGAGGGCACGTCGGGCGCGTACGGCCCGGTCACGGACCCGGCCACCGGCGAGGTCACCACGCGGGTGGCGCTGGCCTCCGCGGCGGAGGCCGACGCGGCCGTGGCGGCGGCGAAGGCCGCGTACGCCACCTGGGGCACGTCCTCCCTGGCCCAGCGCACCGCGGTCCTCTTCCGCTACCGCGCACTGCTGGACGCCCACCGCGACGAGGTCGCCGCGCTGATCACCGCCGAGCACGGCAAGGTGCACGCGGACGCGCTGGGCGAGGTCGCCCGGGGCCTGGAGATCGTCGAGCTGGCGTGCGGGATCACCGCCCAGCTCAAGGGCGAGCTGTCCACCCAGGTCTCCAGCCGGGTCGACGTGGCCTCCATCCGCCAGCCCCTCGGCGTGGTCGTCGGCATCACCCCGTTCAACTTCCCCGCCATGGTGCCGATGTGGATGTTCCCGCTGGCCATCGCGTGCGGCAACACGTTCGTGCTGAAGCCGAGCGAGAAGGACCCCTCGGCCGCCAACCTGCTGGCCGGGCTGGCATCGGAAGCGGGCCTTCCGGACGGTGTCCTCAACGTCCTGCACGGCGACAAGGCCGCGGTCGACGCGCTGCTCGACCATCCCGACGTGGCCGCCGTCTCCTTCGTCGGGTCCACCCCCATCGCCCGCCACATCCACACCACGGCCTCCGCCAACGGCAAGCGCGTCCAGGCGCTCGGCGGCGCGAAGAACCACATGCTCGTCCTCCCGGACGCCGACCTGGACGCGGCGGCCGACGCGGCCGTGTCGGCGGCGTACGGGTCCGCCGGCGAGCGCTGCATGGCGATCTCCGCCGTCGTCGCGGTCGGCGCGATCGGCGACGAGCTGGTCGCGAAGATCCGCGAGCGCGCCGAGAAGATCACGATCGGCCCCGGCCACGACCCCGCCTCCGAGATGGGCCCCCTGATCACCGCCGCCCACCGCGACAAGGTCGCCTCCTACGTCACGGGCGCGGCCGCCCAGGGCGCGGAGGTCGTCCTCGACGGCACGGGCCACACGGTCGAGGGCTTCGAAAACGGCCACTGGATCGGACTCTCCCTCCTGGACAAGGTCTCCACCGACTCCGACGCGTACCGGGACGAGATCTTCGGCCCGGTGCTGTGCGTGCTGCGTGTGGACACCTACGAGGACGGCGTCGCCCTCGTGAACGCCTCGCCGTTCGGCAACGGCACCGCGATCTTCACCCGTGACGGCGGCGCGGCCCGCCGCTTCCAGCTGGAGGTCGAGGCCGGCATGGTCGGCGTCAACGTGCCGATCCCGGTCCCGGTGGGCTACCACTCCTTCGGCGGCTGGAAGGACTCGCTCTTCGGCGACCACCACGTCTACGGCAACGACGGCGTGCACTTCTACACCCGCGGCAAGGTCGTCACCACCCGCTGGCCCGACCCGGCCGACGCCCCGGCGGGCGTCGACCTCGGTTTCCCGCGCAACCACTGAGGAACGCCCGCCCTCCGCGCCGCCGGCTCCGGCCCCCACGAGGACGCCGCGCCCACCGCCGGCCCCCACCCGGCGAGGAGGGACGAGCGAGCCGGCCGCCCGGCGGAAACCCAGGTGCCCGGACGTGCACGCGTCCAGCATCCTGAGCCCATGAACGCCCCCTCCGTCCCGCCCCGTTACGAGATCCGCGCCCTCCACACCGCCTCCACGGTCACCGTCTACCAGGCGTACCGGCCCGCCATCGGTCTGCCCGCCGCGCGCGACGGGCGCTTTCCGGACGCCTGGAAGCGGGACCGGATGACGTGGATCAAACCCAGCTTCCTGTGGATGATGTACCGCTGCGGGTGGGGCACGAAGGAGGGGCAGGAGGTCGTCCTCGCCGTCGAGATCGACCGGAGCGGCCTGGCGTGGGCCCTGGCGCACGCCGAACTCTCCCACTACGTCAGCGGTGTGCACGCGGACCGGGCCGCCTGGAAGGACAGCCTGCGCACCGCCCCCGCCCGGGTCCAGTGGGACCCCGAACGGGACCTGGACCTGAAGCCGCTGCCGTACCGCTCCCTCCAGCTCGGGCTGAGCGGTGAGGCGGCCCGGCGGTACGCGGACGAGTGGACCGTGGCCGTCCGCGACGTCACCCCGCTCGCCCGCGAGGTCCGGGATGCCGTACGGGCGGGGCAGCGGGAGAGGGCCGCCGCCCTCCTGCCGGTGGAGACACCGCTCGACCTCGTCGCGCCCCGGCCGGTGCGGGGCGGTTGCCCGACGCCGGACATGTGACTTTCGGCAGTGCCGGAGGGCCCCGGCCTCCGTAGCCTCTCCCTCGTGAACAGCTTTTCCCCTTCTACCTGTCCGAGGCGCCCTCCCCGAACTCCCACGCCAGCATCCTGAACCCGCCGTCGTCCCCCGCCCCCGCCGACCGGTACGTCGCGAGCGCCGCCTCGTTGTCCCCCTCCACGCCGACCCACAGGCCGCAGCACCCCCGCTCCCGGGCGATGTCCAAGAGCGCCAGCGTCAGGGCCCTGCCGATGCCCCGGCGGCGGTGCGGCGCGTCGACGCCGAGTTCGTACAGGCACATCTCCGTGCCCTTGTCCGGGTGCAGTATCTCGATGCCCGAGACGAAGCCCGCCGGGACGCCGCCCACGTACGCGATCAGCATCACGTGACCGTGCGCGGCGAGGAAGCGGGCGGCCCAGTCCTCGCGGGGCGGCGTGTCGTAGAGGTGGCCGGCGGCCAGAAGTTCCGTGACGGTCGTAGCGCGGCGAATGTCCATCATGGCCTCCCGGGACGAGGGTCCTGCGAACATTCTGTACCGCGTCCGGAGTACGGCGGGGGCGGACCGTAGTTCTCAGGGAGGCCGTCGACCTCCCCCTGGCGGCGCCCAACCGGTTTGCTTCCTCCGTTTAGGGTCGGGGGATGGAGACCCCTACTGCTCGACGGTGGCCCCTGCCGCCCCGTGCCCGCGGCCGGTGGGCCGCGGTCGTGGCCGCGCTCGCCGTGCTCGCGGCCGGCGGCACGTGGACCGCCGTCGCCGACGACGGCTCGCCCACCGTGCGGCGCGAGGACCGGACCCTGCGGATGGACGGGGTGCCCATCGACACCTCGTACTTCACCGCACCGGGCTCCGGCGAGCGGCCCGCCGTCCTCATCGGGCACGGCTTCGGCGGCAGCAAGGACGACGTACGGGCCCAGGCCGAGAAGCTGGCCGCCGACGGGTACGCGGTGCTGACGTGGTCGGCGCGCGGCTTCGGCGAGTCCGGCGGGGAGATCTCCCTCAACGACCCGGCCCACGAGGTCAAGGACGTCTCCCGGCTCATCGACTGGCTGGCGGAGCGGCCCGAGGTCGAACAGGACGCGAAGGGCGACCCCCGGGTCGGACTCACCGGCGCCTCCTACGGCGGGGCCGTGTCGTTGCTCGCCGCCGGGCACGACGACCGGGTCGACGCCATCGCCCCGGTGATCACCTACTGGAACCTGGCCGACGCCCTCTTCCCCGACGGCGTCTTCAAGAAGCTCTGGGCCGGGATCTTCGTCACCACCGGCGGCGGCTGCGAGAAGTTCGAGAAACGTCTCTGCGAGATGTACGAACGGGTCGCCGTCAACGGGAAACCCGACGCGCAGGCCCGCGAGCTGCTCACCGAGCGCTCGCCCTCCGCCGTGGCCGACCGCATCGACGTGCCCTCCCTCCTCGTCCAGGGACAGTCCGACTCGCTCTTCCCGCTCGGTCAGGCCGACGCCATGCAGAAGGCGATCAGCGCCAACGGCGCGCCCGTCTCCGTCGACTGGATCGCAGGCGGGCACGACGGCGGCGACAGCGAGACCGAGCGCGTCCAGGGACGGGTCGGCGCCTGGTTCGACCGGTATCTGAAGGAGGACGCCGACGCCGGCGCCGGCCCAGCCTTCCGCGTCACCCGCACCGGAGGCGTCGACTCCACGGACGGCGCCGCCCTCCTGCGCGGAGCGAGCGGCGACGCCTACCCCGGTCTGCGCAGCGGTGGCCGGACCGTCGCGATCGGCGGCGGGACGAAGACGTTCCGCAACCCCGCCGGAGCCGCCCCGCCCGCCATCTCCGCCGTGCCCGGGGTCGGCGGCGGCCTCTCCCGGCTCTCCTCGCTCGGCGTCGGCCTCTCCCTCGACTTCCCGGGGCAGTCCGCCCGCTTCGAGTCGGCCCCGCTGGACACCTCGCTCCGCGTCACAGGCACCCCCACCGTCCGGGTGAACGTCACGGCGAGCGGCGGCCGTGACGCCGTGCTCTTCGGCAAGGTGTACGACGTGTCGCCGGACGGCGGACAGCAGGTGCTGCCCGCCCAACTCGTCGCGCCCTACCGGATCACCCCCGACCAGCAGGGCAAGCCGGTCGAACTCGCCCTGCCCGCCGTGGATCACGCGTTCGAGGCGGGGCACCGGCTGAGGCTCGTCCTCTCCGCGACCGACCTCGGCTACGCGTCCCCGGCCGAGCCCGCCACGTACACCGTGACCCCCGACGGGCCCCTGACCGTCCCCACCGCGCCCACCGTGGAGACCGCACCGGCGGCGCTCCCGTGGTGGACCTGGGGCCTCCCGGCCGCCGCCCTCGTCATCGCGGCCGCGCTCCTGCTCACCGCCCGCCGCCGCACCGCCGCACCGGCGCCGGACCCCGCGCTCACCGACGTACCGCTGCGGATCACCGGGCTGTCGAAGAAGTACGCCAAGTCCGCCGACCGGTACGCGGTGCGCGACCTGTCCTTCCGGGTCGAGAAGGGGCAGGTCCTCGGGCTGCTCGGCCCCAACGGCGCGGGCAAGACGACCACCCTGCGCATGCTCATGGGGCTCATCGCCCCCGACGAGGGCGAGATCCGCGTCTTCGGGCAGGCCATCCGGCCCGGCGCGCCCGTGCTGTCCCGCGTCGGGGCGTTCGTGGAGGGCGCGGGCTTCCTGCCGCACCTGTCCGGGCGTGCCAACCTGGATTTGTACTGGCAGGCCACCGGCCGCCCGGCAGCGGACGCGCACCTCGAAGAGGCCCTGGAGATCGCCGGCCTCGGCGACGCGCTCGCCCGCGCCGTACGCACCTACTCCCAGGGCATGCGGCAGCGGCTCGCCATCGCCCAGGCCATGCTCGGCCTGCCGGACCTGCTCATCCTCGACGAGCCGACCAACGGGCTGGACCCGCCGCAGATCCGCGAGATGCGGGACGTGATGATCCGGTACGCGGCGGGCGGCCGGACCGTCATCGTCTCCAGCCACCTCCTCTCGGAGGTCGAGCAGTCCTGCACCCACCTGGTCGTCATGGACCGGGGCCGGCTCGTCCAGGCCGGTCCGGTCGCCGAGATCACCGGCTCCGGCGACATGATCCTGGTGGCCACCGCAGAGGAGGTGACCGAGCCGTTGGCGGAGAAGGTCGCCGCCCTGCCCGGGGTCGGCTCAGCCGTCCGCACCGGCGACGGGCGCGGGCTGCTCGTCCGCCTCGACGGGGCTGCCCCCGCCCGGCTCGTCGCCGACCTCGTCCGGCTCGACGTCCCGGTCACAGGCGTCGGACCGCACCGCCGCCTGGAGGACGCCTTCCTCACCCTCATCTCCCAAGGAGCAGCATGAGCGCCCCCGCCCAGCCGTCCCAGGCCCGTGCGGAGGCCGAACACCCCGAGGCCTCCGGCTACCGCGCCCGGCGCACCCTGCCGCTGCGCGTCGAGGCCATGCGGCAGCTGCGGCGGCGCCGCACCCTGCTGATGGGCGGGGTGCTCGCGGCGCTGCCGTTCATCCTGATCATCGCCTTCGCGATCGGCGGCAGCCCGGACGGCGAGGGCAGCGGCCGGGGCGGCAGCCGGATCAACCTGATGGACGTGGCGACCGAGTCCGCCGCGAACTTCGCCGCCACCTCGCTGTTCGTCTCGGCCGGCTTCCTGCTCGTGGTGCCGGTGGCCCTGTTCTGCGGGGACACCGTCGCCTCGGAGGCGAGCTGGTCGTCGCTGCGCTATCTGCTCGCCGCCCCGGTGCCCCGGACCCGGCTGCTGTGGAGCAAGCTCGTCGTCGCGCTCGGTTTCAGTCTGGCCGCGATGGTGCTGCTGCCGCTCGTCGCGCTGGCGGCGGGCGCGGCGGCCTACGGGTGGGGGCCGCTGCGGCTGCCCACCGGGGGCGCGCTGGCCGCCGGGGACGCCCTGCCGCGCCTGGCGGTCGTCGTGGCCTTCATCTTCGTCTCCCAACTGGTCACCGCCGGACTGGCGTTCTGGCTGTCCACGAAGACGGACGCGCCGCTGGGCGCGGTCGGCGGCGCGGTCGGGCTCACCATCGTCGGCAATGTGCTGGACGCGGTCACCGCGCTCGGCTCCTGGCGCGAATTCCTGCCCGCACACTGGCAGTTCGCCTGGGCCGACGCGCTCCAGCCGCACCTGGAGTGGGGCGGCATGGCCAAGGGCGCGGCCGTGTCGGTCACCTACGCCCTGATCCTCTTCGCCCTGGCCTTCCGCGGGTTCAGTCGTAAGGACATCGTGTCCTGATCTGACGTTCTGCCGGAATCCGGGCCGCCGTTGCCGCATCGAGACGGTTCCGCGACGCTTTCGTCGAGTCCGGCGGGCGCCCCCGTACGTCACATGCACAGGCGCCGAGGGGCGCCGTGACGACGTGGGGGGTTGTGGATGAGTCAGCACAGCGGGGCCGGCCGGGACAGCGTGGCCGGCCGGCCGGAGGAGCACGGTCCCGACACCCGGTCCGGGGGGCCCGGCGCGGCCGGCCGTCCCGGCGAGCTCCGTCGGCGGGGCCGCCCTCGCCCGGGGGGCGGGGCCTCGGCCGGGAGGCGGCCGGGCCGCCGGGCCGGAGCCGTCGCGCTCCTGCTGGCGGGCGGGATGCTGCTCACCGCCTGCGGCGGCGGGACGGGCGGCGCCGCCGCCGACCGTGAGTCCACGGCGCGTGAGGCGCGGGGGCCCTCCGGTGGCTCGAACGCCGTGCCGGACGCGGCGGCGAGGGAAGAGGGCCGGGCGGCCGAGGAGGGTGGGGACGAGGCCGGGCAGAACGGACCCGCGCCCGACTACCTCTCCACCTTCGCCCTGGACGTGGACACCGCCGCCTACGGCTACGCGCGCCGCACGCTGGGCGACGGCCGGCTGCCCGACCCCGGGAGCGTACGTCCCGAGGAGTTCGTCAACAGCTTCCGCCAGGGATACGAACGGCCGAAGGGCAACGGTTTCTCGGTGACGGTCGACGGGGCGCGCGTCGGCGGCACGGGCGGCGGTGGCGGCAGCGGCGCCTCGGACTGGTCGCTGCTGCGCGTGGGGCTGGCCACCAAAACAGCCTCGCCGACCGGCGAACGGCCGCCCGCCGCCCTCACGTTCGTCGTCGACGTCTCCGGTTCCATGAACGAGCCGGGCCGCCTGGACCTGGCCAAGGAGTCCCTGAGGACCGTTGCCGGGCAGCTGCGCGACGACGACTCCCTCGCCCTGGTCACCTTCAGCGACGAGGCCGAGACCCGGCTGCCGATGACCCGGCTGAAGGGCAACCGGAACCGTATCCGGGACGTGGTGGACGAGCTGGAGCCGGCGCAGTCCACCAACGTGGAGGCGGGCGTCACCCGCGGCTACGAGGAGTCGGTCAAGGGCTACCGCAAGGGCGTCAACAACCGGGTGGTGCTGCTCTCCGACGCACTCGCCAACACCGGCGACACCGATGCGGACGGCATCCTGGAACGCGTCGACTCCGCCCGCCGGGAACACGGCATCACGCTCTTCGGCGTCGGCGTCGGCAGCGACTACGGCGACGCGTTCATGGAGCGGCTCACCAACAAGGGCGACGGTCACACCACCTACGTCGGTGACGAGGAGCAGGCCCGCAAGGTCTTCGTCGACCAACTGCCCGCCCATGTCGAGCTGCGGGCGCGCGACGCCAAGGCGCAGGTGGCGTTCGACCGCAAGACCGTCCAGCGGTTCCGGCTGATCGGCTACGAGAACCGCAAGGTCGCCGACGAGGACTTCCGTGACGACACCGTCGACGGCGGTGAGATCGGCCCCGGCCACACGGTGACCGCCCTGTACGCCGTGCGGCTGCGCGAAGGCGCGTCCGGCCCCGTGGCCAGGGCGACCGTGCGCTGGCTCGACCCCCGGACCCGCGAGGCGCACGAGGAGACCGGCTCCGTGCGGACGGAGGCGCTCGACGGCGGCCTGTGGAGCGGCGAGGCGACCCGGCTCCAGGTCGCCGCCGTGGCCGCCTACTTCGCCGACCACCTGCGCAACGGTGATCTGCCGGGCGCGCCCGGCCTCGGGGAGCTGGCCTCGCGCGCCGCGGAACTGGCGGACGCGACCGAGGACAGCTCGGTGCGGAAGCTGGCCACGGCCATCGGTCAGGCGGACCGGCTCAGGGGCCGCGCCGGGTCGGACGACCGGCCGGCCCCGTCCGAGGGCGAGATCGGCTGAGCCGGGGAGAGGGGGATGCGGCGGGATGCGGCGGGATGCGGCCACGGCCCGGCCGCCGGCGCCCCCTCTCCCCCGACTCCACGCCCGCCCGGCGGAGGCCGGGCGGGCGGCCCCTGCCCGACCACTGACGTTCGTACGATCATGGGGGAAAGGGGGCTGTGCGCGGGGCCGTTCCGGGCCATGATGTCCGCCATGACTTCCCTGCTCCTGGCGCTCTCCGTGATCGTCAACGGCCTCTACGCGGGCTTCCTTCTGACGTTCCTGATCGCGATCATGCCCGGCCTGGCCGGGCTGACGGACGAGCAGTTCACCGCGGCGATGCGCCGCTTCAACGAGAAGGTCCCCGGGCCCCTCTTCCTCCTCCTGTTCCTGGGTGTCGTCGCCCTTCCCGCCGCCGCGTTCCTCACCGCTCTCGGGGAGCACGACGCCGTGGCGGGGGCCGCCATGGCGGCTGCACTCGTCTGCGGGGTCATCGGCCACGCGATCACCATCGTGGGGAACATTCCGCTCAACAACGCGCTCGCCGCCTCGGAAGGCGGCGACGACAGCGCGGCGCGCGCGGCCTTCGAGCCCCGCTGGAACACCCTCCACCGGGTCCGGACCGCCTTCGCGATCACCGCGTGCGGGCTGCTGGCCCTGGCGGCACTGTAGGGGCGGGCCGGGGCGGCGGTCCCCCGCGTCCCGGCGCCGGCGTCGGCTCGTCCACCTCCAGCGCCCCGCACAGCCGGGTCCGCGTCCGCGCGTGACCGAGGGCTTCGGCCACCTGCCCGGAGCCCTCGTCGCTCGTCGTGCCGGAGGCGTCCTCGCACCGTTCCTCGGCAGGCCGTCGGCATGGCGTGGCGACCCTGGGTCGTGTCGTCGCGCCGGGTGCTCGACCGGCCGGCCACCCGTCCGCCTCCGCTCGTTCCGCCCGATTCGGGCTGGTTCGATGGCATCGACACGTGTCAGACGTCAGGAACCCTGAGCCGGTCCCAGCTCGTCCTGCCGGGGATGCCGTCGGCGTCGTTGCCCGCGTAGCCCAGCTTGCGCTGCCAGGCGGCGTACGACCTGCGGTCCGCCTCGGACCAGGTGGGGCCGGGGCCCACCTGGTACCGGCCGCAGCCCTCTGCCACCAGACGCTTGCCCATCGCCGTGATGATCGCGCTGCGGCGGCCCACGGTGAAGAACGCGGCCCCGGGGAACGGTTCGTGGGCGGGCTTGGAGGGGCCGTCCGCGGCGCCGCCCAGTCGCTTGCCGATCCTGGAGCGCATCGCGTCCATGGTGAAACCGCGCGGGTCCACCTTCCCCGGCTGCCACTCCAGGTGCCCGATCACCGACCGCTGCGTCCAGCCGTGCGCGCGGCAGACCGCGGCGGCGGCCCGCTCGATCGCCAGCAGTTGGGCGGCCGGCCAGGGGTCCTTGCCGTCGCCGAGGTTGACGCACTCGAAGCCGTAGAAGTGCCGGTTGCCGTCGGTGTTCGCCTCGTTGTCGGGAGGCAGCGCCTTCTCCGCGATGACGGCGCGCAGGACGTCGTCGTCGCCGAGACCGGCGTGGTTGGCCCGCCCGTTGCCCACGAGGTGGACGGTCCCGTCCTTGGCGATCACGCCGTGGCAGAGCGGGCCGGGCAGGGCGGAATGGCCGTTGTAGCAGAGATCGACGGAGGGGCCGGTGCCCGACGTGACGGTGTGGTGGATCATCACCCCGTGGGTCGGGCCCCAGAGGCCCTTGTGGTTCCGGTTGTTGGTACGCCAGCTCCGGTGCTCGACGACGTGGAGACCTTCGTCGCGGAGGGCTTTGAGCATCTTGTCGGCGGACAGGGGCGTCGCCATCGTGGCGCTCCTTTCCCAGCTGGTGCGTGCGTGCACGCGGGTGCTCGGGTGTACGGATGACGGACCGACGGGCGGACGGCGACAAGACGTCACACGTGCCCGGCGGGGGAGAGGTGATCGGGGAGAGCGCCCTGCGGCGGGATTCCGCCTTCGGGCCTACCTGGTCGATTTGCCCGCTCCCACGCCTTGTCGAACGTCCCGCCCGCCGGAAGGTGTCGCTATTTCCGAACTTCCGATCGGGTGGGCCCGAACTCCTGACCGAGGTTTGGGAGACGAGAGCCTGGAATTGCCCGGCGGCCGCCCCTGGGCGGCCTCGCTGAGCCGCGCGCCCTGCTCCCGCCGCGCCCCCGCCGCGCGCCGACGACGCGCCCGTCGGCCCCGGGGCCGGGCTGGACCTGTCGGGGGTCTGCCGAGGAGTGAGGGCGGCGCACTTCTCACCGCTCGCACGGGGTGAGGCGCGGCCGGTCGGGACGAAGCACTGGTGGGCGTGCGCCCCACCGGGCGGCGCGCGCCCTGCCCGCACGGCTGACGCGAAGATGCTGGTGCCCCCGGCAGGACTCGAACCTGCGGCCAAGCGCTTAGAAGGCGCCTGCTCTATCCACTGAGCTACGGGGGCCGGGAGTCCTGATCGGTGGTTCCGTGGCCATGCCGGGTCAAGGATAGGGCTCCGATCCCCTGGACCCGGTTGCTTCACCTGCGTGGCACGATGTGGAGGTTCAGTGAAGCGAACCGATAATCGCAGGTAGGTGCGATTCCCGCATCGCTTTTCGCGCTCCACGCGCCGGGTGTTGTGCACTCGTTATGCCTGCGCCCCACTCGTCCTTTCTGTCGGAATCTGTCCGACCTCTGTCAAGAGGGTGGAACCGCCGCGCAGAGGGGGCTATACGCTTCAAAAAGGCTCTAAAATTGGGCATTCTTCGCATGTGGTGACCATGGACGTACGGCCTCAGCTCATCGACGCACTTTCCGCCCTGCGCGACCGTGTCGCCGCCGTGCGTCTCCCACTCCCGCTGCCGGGGGCCGAACGCGCCCGGCAGACCCGGGCCGAACTCCTCGCCCAGCTCGACGACTATCTGCTGCCCCGCCTCAAGGACCCCGAAGCGCCGCTGCTCGCCGTGATCGGAGGTTCGACCGGGGCCGGGAAGTCCACGCTCGTCAACTCGCTGGTGGGATGCCGGGTCAGCGAGGCCGGGGTGCTGCGGCCCACCACGCGGACGCCGGTGCTCGTGTGCCACCCGGACGACCACCACTGGTTCGCCGGAGTGCGCGTCCTGCCGCAGCTCACCCGGGTCTGGCTGCCGCCGGGCCGGTCCGCCGACCCGGACGGGCTGGAGGACCTCGCGGTGGGCGGCGAGGACGGGGAGGCCGCGCTGCGGGTGGAGACCGCCCTCACCCTCCCCCGGGGGCTCGCCCTCCTGGACGCCCCCGACATCGACTCGCTCGTCGTCCGCAACCGGGTCCTGGCCGCCGAACTCATCTGCGCCGCCGACATCTGGGTCATGGTCACCACCGCCTCGCGCTACGCCGACGCGATCCCCTGGCACCTGTTGCGCACGGCGAAGGAGTACGACGCGGCCCTCGTCACCGTGCTCGACCGGGTGCCCCACCAGGTGATCACCGAGGTCTCCCGGCAGTACGCGGCGCTGCTCACCCGGGCCGGACTCGGAGGCCTGCCCCGGTTCACCATCCCCGAACTCCCCGAATCCGCGGGCGGCGGCAGCGGACTGCTCCCCACCACCGCCGTCGCCCCGCTGCGTGCATGGCTCGCCCACCGGGCCCAGGACCCGGCGGCCCGGCAGCAGGCCGCCGGACGCACCGCGTCCGGCGTCATCCAGTCGCTGAACGTGCGGATGCCCGAGCTGGCCGGGGCCGTCGCCGCCCAGTACGCCGCGTCCGTACGGCTGACCGGGGTGGTCGAGGACGCCTACGGCAAGGAGTCCGCCCGGATTCGCCGCCGCCTCCAGAGCGGGGCGGTGCTGTCCGGGGACGCGCGGACCCGGTGGCGCGGCTATCCGCTCTACTGCTCCCCCGACGAGCTCCTCGAAGCGCTCGTGGACAGCCTGGTGGCACTGCTCCAGTGCTCCGTGTCCGCGGCCGACGAACAGATCCGCACGCGGTGGGGGCGGGAACCGGCCGCCGGACTCTTCCGGTTCGAGAACGCCGGACGGGAGGCGGGGGGCTGGGGGCCCGCCGAGGACGTCGACGGCCGGATCGCCGTCGCCGTACGCCGGTGGCGGCGGGTCCTGGAGGAGTTGGCCGAGGAGGAGGTGCGCCAGCTCGAACGCCATGTGGCGCCCGACCCCGAGACCGTCGCCGCCCTGCTCGCGGCCGCTCTCCTCGGCGGGCGGCGCGCCCGCACGGCGGGGGAGCAGCTCGCCGAGAGCATCGGCGCGCAGGGCGCGCTGCGCCTCCGCGACAAGGGCGGAGAGCTCCTGACGGCCTATCTCGACCAGGTCCTCGACGGCGAGCGCGACCGCCGCCTCGCCCCCCTCGACACGCTCGACATCGCCCCCGAGCCCCAGGCCGAACTGATCGCCGCGCTTTCCGTACTGCAGAAGGAGAGGTGGCAGCGATGACTGCCGTCACGGACGAGGACCAGGACAACGGCACGGCACGCTGGAGCCGCCGCAAGGGCGCCCGCGGGGACCGGCCGGAGCCCGCGGCCGAGGACGGCCGGGAGGAGGCGGGCGGGGGAGGGAGCGCCGGGGTACGGGACGAGAAGGGCGACGGCCCGCGCACCGAGGAGAGGGACGGAAGCTGGGACGACGGGCTCATCGCCCGCCGCGCCGCGGCCGTCGAGGCCCCGTCCGCGGGCGCCGCCGAAGCCGGCGATCCCGGCAACCTGCCCGCGTCCGGCGCACCGGACGAGGACGACCTGCGGCCGCAGGTCGAGGCGTACGTCCCCTCCGGCGGCCCACTGCCCGCCCGCCTCGACGCGCTGCGCGAACTGGTCGGGCTCTCCCGGGCCCGGCTCGACCGGGACACCCTCGCGGAGGCGGGGCGGGTGCTGGACGAGGCCGCCGCCCGGCAGCGGCTGTCCTCCCGGCACACCGTCGTCGCCATCGCCGGGGCCACCGGCAGCGGCAAGTCGACCCTCTTCAACGCGCTGGCCGGGGCCCCGATCTCCGACACCGGGCTGCGCCGCCCCACCACCGCCCAGCCCATCGCGTGCAGCTGGACCGACGGGGCCGCCGGGCTGTTGGACCGCCTTGCCATCCCCGGGCGGCTGCGGCGCAGGCCCCACCCCGGGCCCGCCGCGTTCGACGAGGGCTTCCACGGACTCGTCCTGGTCGACCTGCCCGACCACGACTCGGCGGCGACCGAGCACCGCGACCAGGTGGACCGGGTGCTGGCCCTGGTCGACGCGGTGATCTGGGTCGTCGACCCGGAGAAGTACGCCGACGCGGTCCTGCACGAACGCTATCTGCGCCCTCTGGCCGGCTATGCGGAGGTCACCTTCGTCGTCCTCAACCAGACCGACCGGCTGACCGGCGAGGCCGCCGACCTCGTCCTCGACGATCTGCGCCGCCTCCTTGACGAGGACGGCATCGCGCTCGGCGAGCACGGCGAACCCGGCGCCACCGTCACGTCGCTGTCCGCCCTCACCGGCGACGGAGTGCCAGAACTGCGGGAGATGATCGGCAGGTTCGTCCAGGAGCGCACGGCCGCCGCGCGCCGCCTCTCCGCCGACATCGACGCGGCCGCCGCGCGCCTGCGCCCCGTGTACGTGGCCCAGGGGCGGCCCGGACTCGGCGAACGGGCTCGCGAGGAGTTCACCGACCGGCTCGCAGAGGCCGTCGGAGCCGCCGCCGCCGGGCAGGCCGCAGAGCGGGAGTGGCGCCGGAACGCGGGGCGGGCCTGCGGGACGCCGTGGCTGCGGCTGTGGCGCTGGTACGAGTCGCGCGGCCTGCCGGGCAGCCTGGACAGGATGGGCCAGGCGCTGGCCCCGCCCGAGGAGGAAGTGACCGCCCGGCAGCGCGTCGAGCAGGCGGTCAGGACCGTCGCGGACGACGCCGCACACGGGCTGCCCGGCCCCTGGGCACAGGCGGTGCGCGAGGCCGCGTTCCACGGGGCGGAGGGACTGCCCGAGGCTCTCGACGAACTGGCGGCGAAGGCCGGCGCCCCGGGCGCGGCGGGCCGGAGCGCCGCGGGGGGCGGCACGCCGGGCGGCCGGACGAAGCCGCCCCGGCCGAAGTGGTGGCCGGCCGCGGTGCTGGTGCAGGCCTCGATGACGCTGCTCCAGATCTTCGGCGGGCTGTGGCTGGTCGGACAGATCATCGGCGTCCTGGAACCGGGTCTCGTCGTCCCCGCGCTCATCATGCTGGCCGGTGTCGTCGGCGGGCCGCTGGTGGAGTGGTCCTGCGCGGCGGCGATCAGAGGGCCGGCCCGGCGGTACGGGCAGGACGCCGAGCGGCGGCTGCGCGAGGCGGCGGCCGGATGCGGCAGGGCCAGGGTCCTGGACCCGGTCGCGGCCGAGCTGGTGCGCTACCGGGAAGTGCGCGAGCGGTACGCGACGGTGACGGAGTTGTCCACAACCGGCGGGTAGTCCACAGGCCTCGACGCGATTCCCCTCCCGCGTCCACTCTGGAGTCCGGGAAACCGCAGCCGTGCGCCGCACCNCGCACGACGGCGCGGGACGACAAGGAAATCGGGGGCAGGGAAATGAACGAGACCTTGGTGACGCTGGTGGGAAACGCCGCCACGGCCGTGGAGTACCGGGAGACGGCCACGGGCCCCCTGGCGCGATTCCGGTTCGCCGTGACGCCCCGGCGCTGGGACCGGGGGAAGCAGCTCTGGGCCGACGGGCACACCAGCTTCTACACGGTCTGGGCGTGGCGGACGCTCGCCGCCCACCTGGCCGGTTCCGTCTCGGTCGGTGAACCCCTCCTGGTGCACGGGAGGTTGAAGGTGCGCGAGGAGGAACAAGGGGACCAGTGGCGGACGTTCGTCGATATCGAGGCGGTCTCCGTCGGCCACGACCTGAGCCGCGGAACGGCCGCCTTCCGGCGTGCGGCCAGGGCCGAGCCCGTGGTGGCGGCGCGTTCGAGGACCTCCGCCGGCACCGAAGAGGAGCCGCCGCCGACCCCTCGGGAACAAGCCGCAGAAAAGGCGGCGGTGTCCTGAAAGCGCTGGTGGGAGGCGGTGTCACGCGATAACGATTCCGATTCGGAATGGTTGTCCCAGGGCGGTACGGGGGACTGTCCTTCGCCCGTTCCCTAGGATTCCCAGTGCTCATAGGTCACTTGGGTCTGCTGGCGAGGCATTCCCCACACGCGCACCACGCGCGAGGGTCTCGCCCGGAGGGGAATTCTGTGTTTTCTGCGTCTTCAGCGTCCGCTGCGCCGTCCGGCACGAGAGGGGTGCGGTCCACCCCGGGCAGGACGGCGGGGCCCGCGGGGGGCGGGGGAGACGGGAAACGCGGGCGAAGGCGCCGCGGCCGGGGGGTCCTCCGGCCGGTCGCCGCTGCGCTGCTCTCCGGCCTCGTCGCGGCAGCCGCCCTCACCGCCGCCGGCCCGGCGGCGGCCGACGACCCAGACCGGTACCAGGGCGGCGCCTCCGCGGTGCTCGACGGCCTGAAGACCTTCGACAGCGCGGTGCTCCGTGTCCCCGGTGAGAACGGCGCGCCCGACCGGACCCAGGAGCTGCCCGCCGGACTGTTCGAGATGACCGTGGACGGCGGCGGCACGCTCAAGACGTACTGCGTCGACGTCCACAATCCCACTCAGCACCAGGCCGGATACCTGGAGACCCCCTGGGCCGAGACATCGCTGGGAGGCAACGAGGACGCGGGCAAGATCCGCTGGATTCTCCAGCACTCCTACCCCCGGGTCGACGACCTCGCCGCCCTCGCCGAGGCCGCCGGCACGGGTCCGCTCACCGAGCGGACCGCCGCCGCCGGCACCCAGGTCGCCATCTGGCGCTACTCGGACGACGCGGACGTCACCGCGTCGGACAAGCAGGCGGAGAAGCTCGCCGACTGGCTGTACCGGCGTGCGCGGGACACGGCCGAGCCCCGCGCCTCCCTGACCCTGGAACCGGCCGCGGTCTCCGGACCGTCCGGACAGCGGCTGGGGCCCGTGACCGTCCGCACCGACGCGGACCAGGTCTCGGTGTCGCCCCCGGTGGACGCGGCGGCCAGCGGCGTCACGGTCACGGACGAGAAGGGCGAACCGGTCACGGCCGCGGTCGACGGCGACCGGCTGTACTTCGACCTGCCCGAAGCCATCGCCGACGGCTCCGCCTCGCTGAGCGTGCAGGCCGGCGCCTCGATCCCGGTCGGCCGGGCCTTCGCCGGCGTCAGCAGGACCCAGACGCAGATCCTGGCGGGCTCCAGCCAGTCCACCGTCTCCGCGCGAGCCACCGCCACCTGGGCCGAGACCGGCGCGGCCCCCGCGCTGACCGCACGGAAGAACTGCTCAGCGGGCGGGGTCGACGTCACGACCGTCAACCGGGGCGACGAGCCGTTCACCTTCGAGCTGGCCGGAGCGGAGCACACCGTCGCCGCCGGGGCCACCCGCACCGTGACGGTCCCCGTCGCGGAGGACCAGGCGTACGACTTCACCGTCACCGGGCCCGACGGATTCCGCAAGCGCTTCACGGGCATGCTGGACTGCGCCACCACCGGCAGCGTCATCCAGGGCGGCGCGGACGAGGGCGAGGCCGTCGGCAACGACATCACCGCGCAGAGCACCCAGCGGTCCGCCCCGGCCACGACCGGCTCCAGCAGCTCGGGCCCGGTGGGAGACCTCGCCGCGACCGGAGGCTCCAGCACCACCTCGATGATCGCCGCCCTCGCGATCGGGCTGCTCGTCGTGGGCGGCGGAGCGGTCTTCCTCCTCCGCCGGAGGGAGCCGGGCGCCGAGGGCGAGTGAGCCCCGGGCCGGCCCCGGCTGCCGGCCCGTCCCCTCCGGACAAGGAGCCGGCCACCCGTCCGCGGCGTCCGGCCCGTGCCGGTGGCTCCCGCCCCGCCCGCCGGCCCCGGTTACGTCCGCGCGTACCGGGGCCGACGAGCTGGCGGAGGGGAGAAGCCGGGAGAGAGCGGGCGTAAGGGCGCCGGTGGGCGGACGGGTTTCCGTCCGGGGATGGACGTCAGGCAAGATGGGGTGTTTCTGGCGGCCTGATAGCGCAATTCGACCCCTGACCTGCGAGGGAATCGCCGGGTAGGGGCCGAATCGGGGCCGTGGGCCGTCTGTGGGCCGTCAGGCCGCCGTCGCGAGGTCATCCAGCGGGTGAACCCGCCGGAACACGGACGACATAGCGGCTCGGGCCTTCTCGTCGCTGCTGGGCAGGAGATGAGTGTAGATCCGGAGCGTGAACCCGGGGTCCGAGTGCCCCAGGTAGGTGCTCAGCGCCTTGATGCTCCCTCCGGCTTCTAGGACCACCGACGCGTAGAAGTGCCGCAGCGCGTGCATTCCGTCGTCTGGAGCGGCTGCGTAGCGCTGTCCCGGTTCTCTGGGCGGGATGACGTTGGCGTGCGCCAGGGCAGGCTTCCACACGTAGTCATCGAAGTAGCTTCGCCAGATGGCCTTGCCGACAGAGCTGGTGAAAACCAGCTTCCGTGTCACCAGGGGGCCGTTCGGGGTCTTCCACGGCAGCGTGACAGCGACGGGCGGAAACAAGTCCATGTGCTCCTGCAAGCCAGCTCCCACCGCATTGCTGAGAGGCGCGTCCCGGAGCTTGCCGCGCTTGGGAGGGGCGAAGACGAGAGTGCCGCCTACGCGCTTGATCTGCTGACGGACGTGCACCCAACCCGTCTTGAAGTCCAGGTTGTCTTCGGCAAGGCCCAGCACTTCCCCCTGCCTCAGACCGCAGCCTCCGCCGGCGTCCACGGTGGCCGCATACCGGTCGGGCACCCCCGAACGAACTGCCAGGACGCGATCCTCGGTCCACGGCACGATCAACCGCTGTTCCGGGGTCGGGGGCTTAACCGACTGGGCGTGGCAAGGGTTCGACCTGATCACTCCATCGTCCACCGCAGCGTTGAACAGCGCGGACACCGTGTCGTAGATCGCGCGACGGTAAGTGCCATTGGGCACGGCCACCTGGAGAGTGTTCAGCCAAGTGCGCATGTGCTCCGGCTTGAACGACCCCATGGGACGCGTACCCAGGTAGGGGACTGCATGCAGCCGGATTCGCCTGCCCACGACTTCCTGACTGCCCAGGTCCGTTGTCAATCCGCCCAGCCACTTCTCGCCGTAGTCCCGGAAGACGATCTGCCCCGCCTTGGGGTCGATGTACTGTCCCGCGTCCATGTCCGCTTCGATGCGCGTCAGCCACTTCTCAGCGAGACCCTTCTTTCGGTCGGGGAAACTCTTGGACTGTTCCGTGCCGTCGGGTCCGACGTAGCGGGCGCGGTAGCGGAGTCCGGAGCCGTAACGGTCGCTCTTGACCCGGCGGGGCTCTCCGTCCGGTCCGGGTTCGGTCTTGTACCAGCGGTCTTGGATGTGGCCGGCCAATGGATGCTCCTGTGGGCATGCGGCAGGGCCACGACCTGGCGATGGTCGTGACCCTGCGGGTTGGTGGGTGTCAGGCGGCGGTGTCGGTGTTCTTCTCGACCCACGCGCGCACGGCGGCGGGGTCCCATCGGAGGTGCTTGCCCACACGGAAGCCGGGTGGGCCGGTGCCCGTCTTCCGCCAGGTGTAGAGCGTCTCTTTGCTCTTGAGCTTGAACATCTTGATGAGGTCTTCGGGGGTGAGGTAGCGGTCAGGGAGCCCGGCCCGCAGGGTCGTCTGCGGGTCGAGCTGGGGGGCGTGCTTCGGTGCCACGGGGGACTCCTCGGGGCTGCGGTGGCCGGGTTTCCGTGACAGAACTGACAGAACCTCGCCGCTAGCCCACTGACCTGCGGATACTCCGGTTTCCAGCGTCGTGACAAAACCTCGAAAAACTCTGACAGAACCTCCGGGCCGGGGGTTCTGTCAGGGCACCCCCGGGACCGCCACGGCCCGTGGGGGCGGTGTCGGAAACCCGGGGCGGGGAGGTTCTGTCAGAGTTTTCGGAGGTTTTGTCAGAGCCGTGATCATGGCTCTTTGTGCAGGTCAGCGGGCTGGTGCGGGGGTTGTGTCAGTTCTGTCAGCGGAATGGGGGTTCTGTCAGCCGGTGGTGAGTGGCGGGGTGATGTGGGGGTGGGTGTCGAAGCGTGGCGACGGCGGCCGACCACCGCGCCCGGTGCGCGGGGGCACGGGCTGCTGGCGGACCCATCCGTGTTCTTCCAGCAGGGTGAGCGCGGGGTCGAGGTCGGTCATGGCGGGGAAGTCACCGCGCGACAGGCCCCGGAACAGCTCGCGCTTGGTGAAGCCGGAGAGGCGCTGTTCCTTGAGGTGGGTGAGGAGCTGGTGGGCGGCTTCCTGGGCGGGGTCGGCACCCATGGCGTCGAAGACTTCCAGGGCGTGGGCGGTGAAGTAGTCCCCGATCTCCACCGCGTTGGCCATGGTGGCGGCCTCGATGGGGACCATCCATCCGTTGTCGGGGTGGGCGGCGAGGTGGAGGAGTCCGGCGATGCGGGCGACTGCCCCGTCGCGCTTGGATGCCCACTTGATGATCGGGTGGAGGCTGCGGCCCTTCCCGATCCGGGACTCGGTCACCTTCTGGTAGGCCAGCAGCACCGTATCGGCGTCGGGGGTGAGGGTGAGTACGGCCGGGTCGGTCCAGTCCGCCAGCGCCAGCGTCAGCCCGCCCAACTGCTTCGCGTACGTGGCTGCGGTCTCCTCCGGCAGCAGGTCGGGGGTGAGGTTGCGGGAGCCGACCAGGGAGAGGGGCTTGGCGTACAGGAACCGGGCCAGCAGCCCCCGCCCGTCAGCGCCCTTCACCCTGCCGAGCGCGTCCAGGACTTCGGGCTGGATGGCGAGGCCCATGGTGATGGCGGGGGCTTCGACGTGCTGCGCGTCCCGCCCCTGCCGGTTCACCCTCACCATGTCCCCGGCGTGGCCTTTGAGGAAGATCCCCATGTTGGGGGTGCCGGAGTACCGTCCGGCGATGATGTCGAAGATCTCGCCCTCGGCGGACATGACGCTCATCCGCCCGTCCTGGTCGGCGACCAGGGTGGCGAGGCTTTCGGGGGTGACGTCGTCCGCGACCAGTTGAGGTTTCGCCGGGACGGTCATCTCGTCGGCCTGCTGGGCGAGGTGGACGGCTTCGGCGGTGAGCTGGTCCCGCAGCCCGGGTTCGGCAGCGGCGGCTTTCTGCGCGGCCTTGTCGGCGGCGGAGCGGGCCAGGCGGGCGGTGGTCTCGGCTTCGGCCCGGCGCGGCCCGGACAGCTCCACCAACGCCTTCTCGGCAGCGAGGAGCGGGCCGGTCATGAGAGCGAACACGGCCGACTTCCGGTTGCCGGGGGGCAGGGCGACGGCGGTGTAGAGGTTCACCGGCTCCCGCCAGTGCCCCCGCACGTGAACCGTGGCCCGCCCGCCGGCCGCCGTGGCGAGCACCGCCAGGGCCAGGCACCCGGCCAGGTCCACTGGGGTCTGCGTCTCCTCGGCGACTCCGGCGACCATGCCGCTCAGCCACTCGGGCAGGGCGTGGACGGGGAAGGTGGGGAGTTCGCGGCGGGGGTTGAGGGGGACGGGTTCGTCCCAGACGGGGCCGGTGATGGTCTCGGGGTCCAGGGAGTCGTTGAAGCCCTCCCACAGGTCGGCGCTCATGCGGCCTCGCTCCCTTCGGTGTTGAGCAGCGGGCAGGACTCGGGATGGGCGGTGTGGGCCTCGATCAGGGC
>NZ_JBBBEN010000065.1:0-2499 GCF_037137275.1 Streptomyces pratensis
GGCGGCGCCGGGGGCGGGCTCGGCACCGGGGTGGGCGGGCCGGGCGCCGGCGGAGGCGTCGGCGCGGGCGGCACCGGGTCGGGGTACGGGTGGGTCATCTCGATCCTCCACAACGACACGGACAGGACGGATGGAGCTCTCCTCCACCGTCTCCCGGAGCGGCTGCCCCCGCCTGCCGAGCCCACACCTGTGCGCCGGGTCCTCGGCCGGACAGCGATCACCGCGAGCCCGGCGGGCACCGGTCCCGCCCCGTCGCCCGGCCGGTCAGAACAGCTCGGGGTGGTTCCTCAGCTGCGCCTGCGCCTCTCTTACGAGCTCTTCCGGTGCTCCGGGCGCCTCGTCGGGGTGGCGCTGCGCCCACGTCACCACGTACGGGCAGAGCGGCACGACGGGGACGCCCTCACGGGCCGCCATGCCGTAGAACTCCCGGACGAGCGCCCCGGCGATGCCCCTGCCCTCGTGCTCGGGCGGGACGACGGTGTGCACGGCCACCAGGGCGCCGGGGGCGGGGACCATGGCGAAGTAGGCGATGCTCCCGGTCGCCGTGCCGTCCTCGCGGGCCACGAGGCAGCCGCGCTCCCGGTCGTCGGTGATCTCTACAGCTGTGTTCTCCGCCATGGTCCCCACTCCTCTTCTCCTGGACGTCCCCCAGGCGCGGACGGCGGCTTCAGCCGCCCGCGACGACCGCCTGCGGGCTCCGCTCCGTAGGGCTCCCGGGCACCGGCGCCGAGGCGTCGGTGCCGAGCGCCACGATCCGGTTGTCCGCGTCCACGTGGACGACCCGCGGCACGAGGGCTCGGGCCTCCGCGTCCTCGACCTGGGCATAGCTGATCAGGATGACCAGGTCGCCGGGGTGCACGAGATGGGCGGCCGCGCCGTTGATCCCGATGACGCCGGAGCCGCGCTCGCCCTCGATGACGTACGTCTCCAGGCGTGCGCCGTTGTCGATGTCAACGATATGGACCAGCTCGCCGGGCAGCAGGTCGGCGGCCTCCATCAGGGCGGCGTCAACGGTCACGGAACCGACGTAGTGCAGATCGGCCTGGGTGACGGTGGCCCGATGGATTTTGGACTTGAACATTGTACGCAACATCAAAGCACTCCCACAAGTAGGCTCCCTGCCTGTGTTTCTGCAGGTCAAGGGCTGTTTCGTCACCCTACAGCGAGTCGCATGCCCGGCGGCTTCCCCCAGGGTTTCCAGAACTCATGCCGACCGTTGCCGACTTCCCTGACACCCCGCCAGGTGCTTGGAGGAGGGCCTCCTCACGGACCTCACCGCGGCGACGGTCCAAGCCTACGCAGCATCGCCGAAGGACGTCCGTGATCACGGTCACGTACGGGCTGGCCGGAAGTCGGGCCGCGCGATCCAATGGCCACCTGCGGCAAGCCCCCTCCCCTCCAGAAGGGCGGAGAAGGCGAGGTTCCGCTCACGGACAGACAGCTGGGCATTGCGCCCGGGCGGGCCCGGCGACCGCCGTTGACGAGGGTGTGGCGCTCTCAGGTGCGGGGACGCGGCCGGGAGCGAGCCCCTGTTGGTGGGCGGGAGCGTGACGGGGAAACGAGGGAGCGGGCGTGTGCCGCGGCCGGAGGTGCTCAGCTCACCAGTGTGTGGACTGCCGGACGTTGGGAACTCCGGGTGCAGGCCGGGCCGGCGGCGTTCCCCTGGGGGCTGGTTCGGCTGAGGTTCCTCCGGTTCTGTCACGTGCCGGGGGAGCCGCTCCCCCCGTGCTCCGGCCGGGGCAGGGCACCGAGTTCGGCGACGTGGCGGGCGACCTCGCGCAGCTTGATGTTGTGGTTCTGCGAAAAGCGACGCAGGACGTTGAAGGCTTCGTTCTCGGCGAGGCCGTGGCCGGCCATGAGAATGCCCATGGCTTCACCGATGACGTGCCGGGAGGCGATCGCCTGCTCCAGTTGCTCGTGGACCCGTGCGCTGGAGAGGGCGACGGCAGCGTGGGAGGCCAGGACCCAGGCGGAGGCCTCACCGACCTCGTTGAACCGTCCAGGATGCCTGGCATACAGGTTCAGCGCGCCGAGGTTGTCGTCCTCGGTGAACAGCAGGACGCCCACCATGCTGCCCACTCCGAGTCCGCGGGCGGAAGACGCGAAGGCGGGCCAGCGCTGATGCGGGGCGGTCATGTCAACGACGCGGTAGACCCGCTCCCCATCCCGGTGGCGGGCCGCGTCGAAACAGGGGCCCTCCTGGAGACGCTCCTGCAGCCGGTCGCTGTCGGTGACCCACTGCTCGGTGGCTGCGAGGGTCCGCACTCGGTCTTCGCGCATGACGAGGACGCCGGCGGCGTCGCAGCCCTCGACCAGCTCGGTCGCGGACGTGGTGATCAGCTCGAACATGTCGGATACGCAGTCTTGCGCCGACAGGTCGCGTGCCATCGTCGCCATCTGTTGCGCGAAATCCTGCCAGTCCATGCCCGTGCGGCTCCCTACCTGGCACCAGCCCTACGGCGGCGGCACAGCGTCCAAGGTGTCCTCACGACCCTACGG
>NZ_JBBBEN010000066.1:0-62177 GCF_037137275.1 Streptomyces pratensis
CACCAGTGTGTGGACTGCCGGACGTTGGGAACTCCGGGTGCAGGCCGGGCCGGCGGCGTTCCCCTGGGGGCTGGTTCGGCTGAGGTTCCTCCGGTTCTGTCACGTGCCGGGGGAGCCGCTCCCCCCGTGCTCCGGCCGGGGCAGGGCACCGAGTTCGGCGACGTGGCGGGCGACCTCGCGCAGCTTGATGTTGTGGTTCTGCGAAAAGCGACGCAGGACGTTGAAGGCTTCGTTCTCGGCGAGGCCGTGGCCGGCCATGAGAATGCCCATGGCTTCACCGATGACGTGCCGGGAGGCGATCGCCTGCTCCAGTTGCTCGTGGACCCGTGCGCTGGAGAGGGCGACGGCAGCGTGGGAGGCCAGGACCCAGGCGGAGGCCTCACCGACCTCGTTGAACCGTCCAGGATGCCTGGCATACAGGTTCAGCGCGCCGAGGTTGTCGTCCTCGGTGAACAGCAGGACGCCCACCATGCTGCCCACTCCGAGTCCGCGGGCGGAAGACGCGAAGGCGGGCCAGCGCTGATGCGGGGCGGTCATGTCAACGACGCGGTAGACCCGCTCCCCATCCCGGTGGCGGGCCGCGTCGAAACAGGGGCCCTCCTGGAGACGCTCCTGCAGCCGGTCGCTGTCGGTGACCCACTGCTCGGTGGCTGCGAGGGTCCGCACTCGGTCTTCGCGCATGACGAGGACGCCGGCGGCGTCGCAGCCCTCGACCAGCTCGGTCGCGGACGTGGTGATCAGCTCGAACATGTCGGATACGCAGTCTTGCGCCGACAGGTCGCGTGCCATCGTCGCCATCTGTTGCGCGAAATCCTGCCAGTCCATGCCCGTGCGGCTCCCTACCTGGCACCAGCCCTACGGCGGCGGCACAGCGTCCAAGGTGTCCTCACGACCCTACGGAAGACGCGATCAGGAACGGGGCGCCGCCCCTGCGCCGTGAGGGCAGACGTCGATTCCCACATGGGTCAGACCCTGCGGGAGCGGCCTGCCTCGCTCATCGACGCAGGACCCTCCCGCTCCCTGGCCCCCGAGCGGCCGGGCGCCCGCCCGTCGAGGCCGCCCCGGCAGGAGCCTTCTGCGGCCCGGACCGCACCTGCACCGTCCCTCCCACCACGCCGTAACCAGGCAGCAACGCAGCACCATCGCCACAACCCGCGGACTATTCCCGCCCCGCATGATCCTTGCCCGCCGCCCGGCCTGTCGCCCCGCGCCACACCGCCCGCGTCGCTGTCGACGCCGGCCGCGAGCACAGGACGACGAACGCGAACCAGCCGATGAAGCGCCCGGCAGGCGTGCCGGGCGCTTCATCGGGCCATACCTGCAGGTAGGTGTCTCATGCCGGACATACTGGCCGGATCGGTGCTGCGCCCGACACGTCCTGCCGGTTGAACGCGGTGTCCATCGGCCGGTGGGCAAGGGGGGCGGGAGGGGTGGAGGCCGCTCCGCGCCGGAACGGCCCCCGGGAGTTCAAGCTGATCAGCTGTAGACGCCGAACTCGTGTAGTGAGTAACCCCAGCCCGTGCCGCGGGCGGTGAGCTGGAGCCGCACGTGGCGGGCCGTTTCGGTCAGGGCGATGGTGTCGATGTCACCGTTGCCGGTCGTCGTGGTGTGGACCGTGCGCCAGACATTGCCGTCGTCCGAAACCTGGACCTGGTAGGACTTGGCGTAGGCCGGGTCCCACACCAGTTGCAGGGTGCGGACGGGCACCCGTGCGCCGAGGTCGACCGATATCCACTGGGGGTCGCTCCAGTCGCTGGCCCAGCGGGTGTCGGTCTTGCCGTCCGTGGCGCGCTCCGGCGGGCAGGGGCAGTCGCCGTACGAGGCCTGGGAGCTGGAGGCCGTGGTGGCCTTGCCCAAGGCGACATTGGTGCCGGTCACCGGCGGGGCGACGACCTTGACCGACTTCGTCTCGATGCCGGCGTTGCCCTTTCCGTCCTCGGACTGGATGTAGACCTTCCACACACCGAGCTTCTCGGGAGCGGCGACCGCGAACGTGCCGTTGCCCGTGGACCTGAACTGCGCCGGAACGAGCCGCTTGTCGCCGTTGGCGTAGTTGCCGCTGAGGAAGATCTTGTTGGTGAGCCGGTCGCCCTCGGGGTCATGGATGTCCGCGCGGACGGTGAACTCCTTGCCCGCCGGGGCGGACCCGGCGGGCGTCACCGTCATGTCGGTGATGACCGGCGGCAGGTTGTCACCGGCGTTGGAGCCGGTGTATGCCTTCTTCACCGCGTAGTACGACAGCCGCTTGAGACCGTCGGGGAGCAGGTTGAACCACACTCCGCCGAAGTCGTGCTCCAGTCCGTAGTGGAAGAGGGTCGCGCCCAGGGACACGCCCTGGTGGCCGGTGATGCAGTCCCAGGCCTTGGTGTAGCCGTCGCGCTTCTGCACGTCGGTCGGCTCGTCGGGGACGCCGTTGGCGTCGTCGGGCACCTCCCACTCACCGGCGGGGCCGCTCTCGGTGATGATGTAGGGCTTGGTGTAGCCGCCCTCCTCCCAGTCCTGCTGGACCCCGCACGTGTCGCCGTAGGCGTTCATCGAGTACAGGTCGAGGTCGGGGGCGTTGCGCTTGTAGTAGGGCCAGGCGCCGGTCCATGCGTCGGTGGAGGTCACCGGGTGGTCGGCGTCGATGGAGTGGATCTTCTTGGCCGCGTCGTTGACGAACGTCGTGTAGGCGTTGCGCTGGGCTTCCAGCTCTGCGCCGCTGTAGCAGTTCTGGAGGCCGAGGACGGATTCGTTGCCGACGTTCCACATGAGGGTCGCGGGATGGTTCTTGTAGGTCTCGACCCACTTGGCGATCTCGGTGAGCATGGTCGACTTGTACCCGGTGTCGGTGACGTAGTTGGCGCAGCCGCCGCTGCCGGGGCCGCCGCCGGGCTGGAGCCAGAAGCCGTTCATGACCCGCAGGCCGTTCGCGGCGGCCGCGTCGAGAAGCGGCTTGGTGCTGGCGTCCGTGCCCCAGGTGCGGACGGTGTTGACGCCCATCGACGTCAGGTCGGGCATGTACTTCGGAGCGTCCGCCATGGACGGGCCCCAGGTGAGGCCCTTGACCGTGTACGGCTGTCCACCGACGGTGAGCTGCCACGCACCCTGGCCGCCGGTGACGTTGACGGCGCCGCCGGGCGGAGGGTCGATGGTGCCCTGGGAGCCGTAGATCTGGAACTCCCAGAGGGAGTAGCCGTAGCCGCCGGGGCGTGCGGTGCCGAGCATCCGGACGTAACGGCCGGAGCCGGTGAGGGCGAGGTCGTCGGTGCCGCCGTCGCCGTCGGTGACCTTCTTCAGAGTGGTCCAGTCGGTGCCGTTGTCGCTGGCCTGGATCTCGTAGGCCTTGCCGTAGGCGCTCTCCCAGGTCAGTACGGCCCGGCTCAGATTGGCCCTCTCGCCGAGGTCGATCCGGATCCACTGCGGGTCTGACCACTGGCTGGACCAGCGGGTGCCGGTGAGGTCGCCGTCGACGACCTGGGCGGCGGAGAGGCCGTCGCCCTCGTTCGAGGAGGCGGTCGCGGTCTTGCCCTGGGAGATCAGGGGGTCGGCGGCGCGCGCCTCGGTCGGTGCGGCGATGAGTGTGAGGGAGGAGGCGAACAGCGCGCCGAGGGTCAGGGTGAGAGCGGGTCTACGCAGGGAGAGCATGACGGCTCCTGAGGGGATGGGGGGATACGGACGGCCGCCGTCGGGGAGGACGACGGCCATCCGTGGGCAGAGGGGTCGGCGGTGGGCCCCGTGGGGGGCTCTCGGGCCGACTGTCAGGATCGGCCCGGGAGGTCGTCCGCCGCGGGCGGTTTCACCGCGGGGGACGGATCAAGGGAAGGAGACCAGGGTGGACGGCACGGTCGTGGTGCCGGCCGGGACCGTGGAGGCTCCGGTGTTGTTGATGACGTGGTTGTAGTGGCCCATTCCGCCGAGCGACACCACCAGAAGGCTGTGGAACTTCACGCCCGGCTTCACCGGGGCCTTGAAGCCGTGGTCCTGGCGGATGGTCGAATCGACGTTGTAGTTGCAGTAGCTGCCCATCGCCCAGCCCTCGTGGACGTCGACCGAGTCGTCGACGCGGTATGCGGCGTAGCCCTTGGTGTCGCCGTTCTGGATGGCTGCCTGGTTGGGTGCGTCGTACGCCTTCTCGTTCTGGTAGAAGATCGTCCGGCCGCGCTCGCCATACCACTCGACGTCGTACTTGTTGAAGTGCTCCACGAACAGGCCGGTGGCGAGCACGTCGTCGCCGTACACCCGGACCCCGTAGTCCGCGCGGTTGGTCTCCCAGCCGACGCCCTCGCCGTGGTCGGCGCGCCACACCCAGGTGTGGTCGATGATCACGTCGTCGCTGTGGACGGCGATGGAGGTGGTGGCCTTGCCGGCGCCCGCGCCGCCGATGCGGACGTAGACGTCCTGGACGGTGGTGGGGTTGGCGGCATGGTCCCCGGAGGAGTTCTGCGGGCCGACCTCGAGCAGCGTCGGGGAGTTGACCGTACCGGCGTCGATCAGGAAACCGGCGAGCTTGACTCCGTCGACGTCGGCGACCTTCATCGCGGTGACGCCGCCGCCGGGGATGATCGTTGCGAGACCGAGGCCGAGGACGACCGTGTTCGCGCGGTTGACGTTGATGGTCTGGTCGACGTGGTAGATGCCGGGGGTGAAGAGAAGGTTGAGACCCTGGGACAGCGCCTGGTTGATGGTGGCCGCGGTCGCGCCCTCCTTGACCACGTAGAACTTGTCCAGACCGATCGAGGTGCCCTGCGGGGTGCCGTTCCAGGAGACGCCGCGGGCGTTGGTGCGCTTCTCGGGAACGAAGACCTTGTACGTGTTGCCGTCCAGGTACAGGAACGGCTTCTCACGGGAGATCGGCGTGGTCTGCAGCGTGGTGTAACGGGGCTCGGGGAACGAGTTGGCGGGTGCGCCCTCGACGCCCGAGAACGTCTGGTTCCAGACGGAGTTGGACCAGCCGCCGATCGCGCTGTCGCGGGTGTACCACTGCTGCTGCGAGTAGTTGCCGACCTCGCCGTCCACCTTGGAGTCAGCGATGTAGCCGCCGCTGGCCCAGCCGTAACCGCTCGGGGCCAGGTTGAGGCCACCCTTGACGTGCATGCGGCGGAAGGAGGCCGCCTGCGAGACGGCCCAGCGGTTGGTGCCGCTGACCGGGTTGATGGCGAGGTTCTCGGCCGAACGCCAGAAGTTCTGCGTCGCGTTGCCGTTGAACCAGCCGGCGTCGACGGTCACGTCACCGTTGATCGTGGTGTCGTCGGGCTTGAGGCCGAGGCCGGAGATCGAGGTGTAGAAGCCGATCTCCGCGTTGAGGTTGTTGTAGGTGCCCGGCTTGAAGAGGAACTGGTGCCGGCCGTTGCCGAAGTGCGCCGCCTCCTGCTCGTCGAAGACCTGGTCCAGTTTGGCCTGGATGTTGGGCGTGGAGGGGTCGAAGACGTGCACGTTCGGGCCGAGGTCGCCGCCGCCGGGCAGCTGGGGGCCGTCGGTGCCGCCGGACTCGCCGTAGACCTTGAACTCCCAGAGGGAGAACCCGTACTGGGTGCCGCGTTCGGTACCGTTCACTCGGACGTAGCGGGCTTCACCACTGATGTTCAGGGTGTCGGTGCCGCCGTCGCCGTTGGTGGTCTGGTAGGCGGTCGACCAGTCGGAGCCGTTGGCCGACAGCTCGACGCGGTAGCCCTTGCCGTAGGCCGCCTCCCAGTCCAGGACGACCTGGCTCAGCTTCGTGGTCGCGCCGAGGTCGACGCGTATCCACTGCGGGTCGGAGGCGGCACTGGACCAACGGGTGGTGGCGTCTCCGTCGACGGCCGAGGCGGCCGGGGTGCCGTAGTTCTCCTCGCTGGACGCGGTGACCGGCTTGCCTTGGGAGAGCAACACGGGTGCGGCCTCGGCCCGCGTGGCGGGGACGACGGCGAGAAGGGTGGCGGCCAGGGCCGTGGCCATGGCCGCCATGAGGCCGCGGGCTACCGGTGTCGAGGTTCGGCGACCGGGGCCGCGTGGCACCGGGACCACTGGGGATATGGCTGTGGGCATGCGGGGGCTCCTCGAGATGAAACAGGACGGGAGAGCGCTCTCCCGAAACCTTGCCCGCCGCGCCAGTCACGGTCAAGGAGCCCGACAAGGCTTTTCTTTCATCTTTTATTAAGCCGATACATCTGCACTGGGGTGGAGTCGGCGCCCGGCCGGGTGCCGCGTGCGCGGGGAGCCCCGGCCCCCCGACCGGACGGCCATCCTCGGCACCTTCGGACACTCGGTTCGGTCCGGCTCCGGGCTCCGGCGACCCGGGCTGTCACCGATCTTCGCCACCGGCTCCCCCACCGGCACCCCGGACTTGGGGACAGACCGTCGCGTCTGTCCCCGGCTGCGCAAGAAAGGCCCGGAGGCGGCACACCCCGTCGACCCGGCCAGGAACGTCCGGCGGTCCGGCAGTGGCCGCAGGGGGCGGATCCGGTGGGTACTTCGGCGCGAGCCGCTTGCCCCTCCGTCAGAACTGACCGGCCGGACGCCCGAGCCTTGCCCATCTGGCCGGATAGCGACGGCTGGCCGGTGCGGCCGGCATGCCGTGCGGAGGCTCCGGGCCCTCCCACCGGAACCTCGCTTGGGGTACTCGTGTGCGGCGTCCCACGGGATGCGCTGGCCGCCAGGGCCGGGGCGTCGCCCGAGGCACAGGACGCGGGCCCACGGGGAGGCGGCCGTGGTGGCGAGGCGGGAGCCGCAGAAGCCGCTCGCTCCGGTGACGGCGATCGTGGTCATCGGTCCTCCGGGGGTCGAGGGCTGCCGACCGCCCGGACGGTGAGGGTGCGCCAGCCCGGCAGGGCGGCGCCCCGGTCGGCACGGGCGCGCAGGACGGTGGGGCGGCGGGGGGGCTCGACCATGGCTTTGAGGGTGCGCTCCTCCCACGCGTTGAAGAAGTCGCAGTGGAAGAAGTAGCCGCGACCGTTTGCAAGGCGGACCGGCGGATTCAACCGGTTGTCACAACGCCGCATGGTCAGCGAGGTGGGTGGTGATTCGTCGTCAGCAGGCAGCCGATCGGGCGATACGCCCGCATTTGAGGTCCCCGGGCCATTCGGGATTCCAGCGTCATATCGATGCGGCGTTCTGAGATGAGATCGCCGAGGATTTGCGCACGGAAGAAGCGGCCGGAGTTATCGGCGTGGCATCGACGGTGCCCACGCGCTGGCGTCGACAGTGTGGCGGCATACGACCGTTCGACCCGAGGCCCCATTCGGGCGGGTATCTATCATTCTCTGAGCGAGAGGGGATCGCGCTCCTCAACGCCCAAGGCATGGGCGCTCGTGAAATCGCTCGGCAAGTCGACTGTGATCCGGGGGCGACATTTTGTGAGTTGCAGCGCAACGCGGCCACCCGAGGCGGGAAGATCGATTACCGGGCATCGGTCGCGCAAGGGAAATCAGACATGGCCGTCCACCGCCCGAAGGCATCGAAGTTGTTCGCCAGTCCGCGGTTGTACGCGTACGCCCAGGAGTAACTGTCCGAAGAGATCACCACGCCTGGCGGCAAGGCAGAAGGCCCTCACCGGATGGACGCTGTTGGTTTGTTCTGTCCCACTGGATATTGCCCAGTGGGACAGAACAAACCAACAGCGTCCATAGTGGCGCGGGCTCTCACCTGTTCTGAAACCATTGCAGCCAGGTGTACCTGACTGCCGGGTCAGCGGACGAAGTAGCCACGCTCCGCGTCGAAGTATGCCTTCTCGCCCTTGATGTAGGTGATCCCGTACGGACCACCGAGGTTGCGGTACTCGCCGCTGGCCCAGCCGCCCTCGATCTCCGCGTGGCCGCCGCGGGCCGGGCCGTCCCAGTTGTTCGCCCCGTGCGCGGAAGCCGGGCCCGCGGCGACGAACCCGGCCGCGGCGACAGCTGCCAGGGTGATCGCGATACGACGAATCATGAAGATGCTCTCCTTATGTCATCGGTACGTGCAGTGCAACCATCCTGACCACGAAGACCCCCTGTGGCATATGCGGCACGCGGACCCCCCACCAGGAGAACCCGTTCGGCCGACGGCAGCGGTTTTCCCGGCATAGACGTATCTCCCCCGAGCCGCCCGCGCCAGCGCCTGGGCCCGCAGCTGCTCGGCAGCCGGATCGGAGAGATGAGGGCGAAGTGCACACGGTTGTGGATCGGCCGACTGCTTATTGCCGGTCGCTTCACCATGAGGTCGCCGATGGGTTTACTGTCACGCTCGACTTCGTTCGTAGGATGATTCCGCACCTGCTGCCGAACGCGAAACCCGATCCGCATTCTCCGGCCGCATCCGCGCAGACCAGCCGTACTACTCGCAGACACACCGCGAGCACGATATGAACGTGCAGGTCATCGCCCGGCCCGACGGGACACCGCTCTGGTTCTCCCGCACCACACCCGGCCGCACTGCCGACCCGACGTCAGCCCGCGCGCACGGGATTGTCGGGGCAGGTCCCGGCAGATCTTCGTCCCCGTCGGCCGCGCCTACCAAGGTGCCGGTGCCGGCGTCACCTTCCCCACCCGTACTACCACCACCGCGAACAACCCGAGTGCCACCAGCAGTTCACCCGCGACCACGCCCGACTCAGGTCTCCCGGCGAGCGCGCCTTCGCGCAACTGAAGTCCTGGCGAATGCTCCGGCGAGCCAGATGTCTCACTCGCCGCGTCATCACCGTCGTTCAAGTGGTGTTCACCGCCGCGCTGACGGGTCCCTGCACCGCCCCGGCGGGTGTACGGGCCCTGCGGGCGGCCGACACCCCCGGCGCTGCCCACCGGGTCCTCGCCGATCACGCGCGCTGCTACCCGCCCGCTGAGCCGGGCCGCGGATCCGTTCCGAAGCCGCTGTACCCGGACCGGCTGGCGAAGGACTTCCTCGCCCTGACCCTCCCTGGCCACCGAGCTGACTACCCCGGCGCGCGGCTGGGCCTCCCCGGCAACGGCTGCCCTGCTGGAACGGGCCGGGACGGACGCGACCGCACCCTGGGTCTCGCCTGCCGTCACGTTCCCGGCCTCCGCTGCCGATCGGCGGCCGCACTTGAGTGCCTACCAGCACCTCCCGATGCTGGTCGCCGGCCTGCGACCGGCCGTGGAACGGGCGACGCCGCCATTCTCCTCCTCGCAGCTCCGCCCGACATCGGGGCCGAAGTGCGGGAAGCCGTCGCGTCCGCCTTCCCGGACCAACGTAGTCGAGCAAGGCATGGCCGGTCTTCCGCCACGGCACGGCTTGCCCCGTTCAGGGGCGGGTGTCCTTGGCTTGGCAACGCTTGAGGCCAGGGTGAGCGTGAAAGTGATCACCTGGTCCGCGGAGAGGCCGGGGCGCGCACCGTCGAGGAGGTCCTCGCATGCGAAGGGCTCCGAGCCGGTACCGCCCGCCGCGGAGCATGCAGCCCTGGCCTCCGGTGCGGTCATAGTGCTGGACGAAGCTGGTGCAGCGTTCTTCAGCCGAGGTCTCCCGCCACCGGCATGCGGGGAGCCCTGCGAGTCGCCGAACGGGGAGCTCGTGCCGAGTCGGCGGGGTGGGCGGCCCGCCCCGCCTCACCGCTCCTGTGGCCGCACATTTCTCAAACCCCCTCCTCACGGGTGATACGGGCGGCAGTTCAGGAAATGGTCGGTCGCCCGGTGGCTCTGCGGGCCCCAGCAAATGCCGCCGCAGCACTGCACCCAGCCTCACGGTCGTTTACGGGCCCGGTTGTTGACCTTCGCTGTGCCTTGCGCGCACAGGGTTTCCTGGGGTTCCGGGGGCGGGGCTCCGGCTCCGTTCCCCGGCGTGCAGAATGGCTTGGCCACAGATCACACTCGAGGCTCTGGACCTGGGCCGATTGGAATTCCCCTCTACGATTGCGAATGTCTTCTTTGTCAGCACATCTGGTAGGCCCGGTGCCGCCGTCCCCACACGCGGCATCTGGCTCCCCCCACACCGTTTCTGCTCGACAGGTGAGTGAGCACCGCCGCCTGTCCCTGTCCGCAGGGCGGCCGTGATGCCCGCCCCGCTCACCGACCGGGAAATCTTCCTGGTCCGCACAAGCCTGTCCAAGGTCGCTCCTCAAGCCTCGGAGATGACCGTCTACTTCTATGCCATCCTCTTCGCCCGTTATCCCGGAGTACGGGAGCTCTTCCCGGAGAACATGGACGTCCAGCGCGACCGGCTGCTGCGCGGGCTGCTGCGCATCATCGACCTCGTCGACGACATCGACAACCTCGTGCGGTTCTGCTCCCGCCTGGGGCGGGACCACCGCAAGTTCGGAACACTGGAGGCCCATTACCCGGCGGTGGGCGAGTGCCTGGTGGCCTCTCTGGCCCGCTATGCGGGGACCGCGTGGAACCCTGAGGTCGCCGCAGCCTGGACACGTGCGTACACCGTCGCCGCGCAAGTCATGATCGCGGCCGCCGCGGACGACACGCGACTGCGGCCGGCCTCCTGGGGGGCGCAGATCGTCCACCACGAGTACCGCGGACACGGCATCGCCGAGATAACCGTGCAGTCCGACTCGCCCTACCAGTACGTCGCCGGCCAGTACGTGAGCATGGAAACCCCCTGGTATCCCCGCGCCTGGCGCCACTTCTCCCCCGCTCACCCGCCGCGCTCGGACCACACGCTCACGTTCCACGTCCGGGCCGTCCACCAGGGGCTGGTCAGCAACGCACTGGTCCACCACGCCGCCCCGGGGCACCGGGTGCGGCTGGGGCCACCGCAGGGCGAGATGACCCTGGCGGCTGCCGGCGACCGCGACCTGCTGCTGGTGGCCGGCGGGACCGGTCTCGCGCCCATCCGCGCCCTGCTGGAGGAAGCCGCCGCCTCCGGCATGCGCCGGTACGCCGATCTCTTCGTCGGAGCGCGGACCGCCCAGGAGCTGTACGGCCTCGACGACATGCTGCGCCTGGCCCAGCGTCACCACTGGCTGTCCGTCCGAGCGGCCGTTTCGCACCAGGACATCGCTGGGCAGCAGGGGACACTTCCGCAGGTCCTGCGGGAGTTCGGCCCCTGGGACCAGCACGACGCCTTTCTGTGCGGTCCCCCCGACATGGTCGCCGCAGCCGTGCGCACCCTTCTGCACCAAGGCACACCCCCGCAGCACATCCACCACGACCCACTCGACACACCCGTTCTGAACGCCCCCCTCACACCACCCCGGCCCAGTCAGGAGTTCGACCAGCTGTGACCCACCCCCACACCGCCCCCTCGCGGGGAGAACGTCTGCTGCAGATGCACCTGGGCACCGTCGAGCGGGCCGATGCCTTCTACGGCCGGCAGGTCCACCCCTACCTCACCACGGCGATGCGTGACTTCATCAGCCGCCAGTCGATGGTCTTCCTGTCCACGGCTGACTCCGGTGGGCACTGCGACGCCACCTTCCGCGCCGGCCCTCCCGGGTTCGTCGCCGTGCTCGACGACCGCACCCTGGCCTACCCCGAGTACCGCGGAAACGGCGTGCTGGCCAGCGCCGGCAACATCACCGAGAACCCGCATATCGGGCTGCTCTTCATGGACTTCACTCACGAGCACATCGGGCTGCACGTCAATGGTTCCGCCCAGCTCGTCGGCGACCAGGAGCTGCGAACCACGCACCCATGGATACCCGCCGACCCCGCCCCCGGGCGGCACCCCGTGCTGTGGACGCTCATCACCCTCCACGAGGCCTACGTGCACTGCTCCAAACACATCCCCCACCTCGAACCGGCCCCCCGTCCCTCGGGGACGCCCCGCGCCCGCCCCAAGGACACCGACTACTTCACCGAGCCGACCCCGACGCCCAACGTACCGGCCGGGTAAGCGGCAAGGCCGGCAATGCTGGTCAGCTCCCCGGCACCGGCGGCCTTGCCCACAGCGTCACTCTGGCCCGGGTCGGGGAGTCGGCCCTGCGCCGGGCAGGGCCGACTCGCGCGGCGGACCGGCACGGCGACCGCCTGCCCAAGGGAGCAGCGCACGCGGATCGTCGGCGCAGGGGCGTGCTCCGACCGTGTGCTGTCTCCCTCTCTCCGGCTCGGCTACGACGCCTCCGTCGAGGCCTGCGTGCGATCCCGCAACAGGCAGGCTCTGGGTGACTGGTAGAAGCGACTGCGGGACGCCTACGCCACCACGATGGCCGACCTCGGCGTCGCGGAGAGACGGCCTGCGAGCCGTTCCCAGTGCTGCGCCGCGGAAGTTCCGCCGATGGCATTCGCTCGTTGACCGGGCATGGTGCTTGATCCTGATGATCGGTGTGTGCTTGAGGAACGGGTGCGGGCGCATACCACTCCGCAGCGGGCTGCCCGTCGGGCCCCTTGTTCTGCTGGCTGCTGGAGGGTGCCCGGCCTGGCGGATAGCGGAGATCGTCCGGGTGGATGTCTCCACGGTGGTGCGGTGGCGGGGCCGGTATGCCCGGGAAGGGCTGGCCGGGCTGGAAGAGCGGTCCCGTTCGGGCCGGCCGCCGGTGTACGGGCCGGAGGTGCGGCTGCGGATCGTGGCGGCGGCCACCGGTGCACCCCCTCACCCCTATGACGGCTGGTCGCACCGGCTGACCGCCGACCACCTGGCGGACACCGGCATCTCCGCCTCCCAGATCGGACGGGTCTTGGCCGCGCTCGAGGGCAAGCCGCACCGGGCCCGCGGCTGGCTGACCCGGCCCGCCGACCCGAACTTCTTCACCAAGGCCGCCGAGGTGTGCGCCCTTTACCGCAACCGTCCGCCGGACTCGGTGGTGGTGTCCGTGGACGAGAAGACCGAGATGGCCGCCCGCTCCCGCAGGCGTCCAGACCGCCCGCCCCCGGGCGGGGGCGCCAACGGGAGTTTGAGTACGTCCGACATGGAACCGTCTCGGTCACCACTGCGCTGGATGTGCACACCGGGCAGGGCGTCGTGGACGAGCTGCCACGCAACGACTCCGCGCACTTCATCAGGCTCCTGGCCCGGTTGGAGAGATGCATCCCGGCTGGACTGACGATCCACCTGATCCTGGACAACGGCTCCTCGCACCCATCAAGGGCCACCCGGGCCTGGCTGAAGCTGCATTCGCGGATCGTGCCGCACTACACGCCCAAGCACACCTCCTGGCTGAACCAGGTGGAGATCTTCTTCTCCCTCCTGGCCCGTGCCGTCCTGCGTCACGGCGACTTCTCCTCGCAGGGGGACCTGCTGGAGAAGGTTACCGGCTTCACCGTCATCCGCAACGAGACCGCTCGCCCGTTCCGTTGGAACTACGAGGGCCGGCTCCGCCAGACTGAGCACGAGAGCGCCGCCGCTGTTAAGGAACCGTGCCATGCCCGCTGACTTCGTCCTGCAGATCAAGGTCACCCTGGCAGACATCCGCCCGCCGATCTGGCGACGGCTGCAGGTCCCGGCCGACCTCACCCTCGACCGCCTGCACCTGGTGATCCAGACCGCGATGGGCTGGGAGAACTACCACATGCACGTCTTCGCCACCCCGGCTGGCGACTACGGGCGGCGCGACAGCGAACTCGGCCACCGCGACGAGCGCAAGATCCCACTTTACGTAGTCGCTCCCGCCGTCGGCGACCAGATCACCTATACCTACGATTTCGGCGACGACTGGGTGCACCGCATCGAGACCGAGAAGATCCTCCCCAAGGAGCCGGGCACCGCCTATCCGCGCTGCGTGACCGGCCGCCGGGCCTGCCCGCCCGAGGACTGCGGCGGCCCCTGGGGTTACGCGAACTTCCTCGAAGCGATCGCCGATCCCAAGCACGAACAGCACGAAGAACTCCTCGAATGGATCGGCGGCCCCTTCCGCCCCGACTACCTCGACATCGAAAACATCAACAAGCTCCTGACCGCCCAGTAGCCATCGGCGGAACTTCCGCGGCGCAGCACTAGCGGCGATGGACGGATACCGTCGACACGCACCGCGAGGTGATCGCCCTGGCCGCGGCCACCGGCTGCTACCCGTCCCGCTCCACGCGGACTGTGCCGTCTACGTCGCCGACGGCCCCGGCCCGCTGGGCATCCTGCCCATCGTTCAGCGGCGCCGACCGATTCGCTGCGATGTCTCGACACCCTTGCGGGCGACGCGTGCCGGATTCCGTGTCGGGAGAGCCATTGCCGCAGGTGACAGCACTTGTCGGCGTGGAGCTGGTCGGGCCTGCGCCGACCAGCGTCTCGGCGGGAGCGGACAGGCAGTATGGCCTTTACGAACAGGGTCAAAGCCTGGCTGTCGTGGACGTTGGCGCCGCAGACTGCGACGGAGATGGGCATACCGGTCCGCTCGGTGATCAGGTGCATCTTCGACCCGTACTCGCCGAGTCGATCGCACACCTCGCCCAGCCCAACTCGCCGCAGAAGACGAGTTCTTCAAGGACCAAGTGGTGGAGCTTGATGCGCACCCTGCACCTCGTCCACTCGGCGAACCTACGGTGCCGCCCCGGGCGGCACCGTAGGACAGCTTCGCCATGGGCAGTCCGACGCTGCCACGAACGCGAGCACCGCCAGGATCTCCCGATCTCCATGACAACGCCGACCACCACCCTGCGACCGCGACGGAGCCTCCGGCCCCATTCGGGCAGGGACACGATCACCGTGGTTCAGCCTCGTCTCACCCTCACCACGCCGTCGTCGAGGCGCAGGCTGCCGCCCTCGCCCTCAACCACCATGGTCCCCGGCCTCTCCGTGCCGTCACCGAAACTGTCTCCGCAGGGCCCGGAAACCACGGAGGAGTGGTGGTCGACTACCTCCGAAACTCCAGCAAAGGGCGTGACGCACCCAACCCGCTGACCGACCGTGCCAGCCCCATAGAACCGGAGGCCGGCCTGGTCACCGCGGAAATCCGCGCACTACTGCGATGCCCCCGTCCCGCCGGAAGCGAACCAAGATCAACGGGGCAGAAGAACCGCCGAGTCGACCGTCAAGGTACGGCCGAGACACAGCGGGAACAGACTGGCATGTCGCCCCGTAGCGGACGCTTCTCTTCGTGAGCCATTGCCCACGGACCGTCGCCGAGCCGTGCGCGACACCTTGACCTGTCCCTGACGAGGTGGCTTCATGGGAGCGCTCCCATTCATTCGATTCCTTCCATGTCCAGGTCCCCTGGCGCCCACCCATCCGGAGTCGCAGTGAGAACAACACGAGGCACGGTACGCGGCAACCCCGTCATCGCCCTGCTGGCCGCCCTGGCCGCCCTCCTGGGGCTCGTCGGGGTCTTGGGCCCAGCCAGTGCCCAGGCCCGGGAACGAGGCGGCGAACCGGGCCGCACGGCTGACGCGGCGGCCGCCGGTCTCCACATCGGTGACGGCCGCCTGCTCGAAGGCAACGGCAACGACTTCATCATGCGCGGCGTCAATCACGCCCACACCTGGTACCCGGGCCAGACGCAGTCGCTGGCCGACATCAAGGCGACGGGCGCGAACACCGTCCGCGTCGTTCTCTCCGACGGCCACCGCTGGAGCGAGAACGGCCCTCAGGAGGTAGCTGGGATAGTCGACCTGTGCAAGGCCAACCGACTGATCTGCGTCCTGGAGGTCCACGACACCACCGGGTACGGGGAGGAGGCCGCGGCCGGAACACTCGACCACGCCGCCGACTACTGGATCAGCCTGCGTGGTGTCCTCGCCGGCGAGGAGGACTACGTCGTCATCAACATCGGCAACGAGCCCTGGGGCAACACCGACCCGCAGGGCTGGACCGCGCCCACCGTCGCCGCCGTCCAGAAGCTGCGGAGCGCGGGGTTCCAGCACACGATCATGGTGGACGCGCCGAACTGGGGCCAGGACTGGCAGGGCGTCATGCGCGCCAACGCCCAGACCGTCTACGAGGCCGACACCACAGGCAACCTGATCTTCTCGATCCACATGTACAGCGTCTACAACACCGCCGAGAAGGTGACCGCCTACCTGAACAGCTTCGTGGACGCCGGGCTGCCCCTGGTCATCGGTGAGTTCGGAGGGCCGGCCGACCAGTGGGGCGACCCGGACGAGGACACCATGATGGCAGTCTCCGAGGAACTCGGCCTCGGCTATCTCGCCTGGTCCTGGAGCGGCAACACCGACCCGGTCCTCGACCTGGCGATCGACTTCGACCCCAGCCGGCTCAGCTCCTGGGGCGAGCGCATCTTCCACGGTGTCAACGGCATCGCCCAGACTTCCCAGGAAGCCACGGTCTATGGCGATGGCACCCCCGGTGACACCCAGGCTCCTACCGCTCCCGGCACGCCGGCCGCCTCCGCGGTGACGGCGACGTCAGCCGTCCTGGCCTGGGCCGCGGCCACGGACAACGTCGCTGTCGCCGGTTACGACGTCGTCCGTGTCAGCGGCGGGTCGGAAGCCCCGGTCGCCTCTTCCGCCACGAACCGCGCCACGGTGGCCGGCCTGGCCGCCGACACGGAGTACACCTTCGCCGTCTACGCCCGGGACGCGGCCGGGAACCGCTCGGTCCGCTCCCCCACCGTGACCGTCACCACCGACGCGGACGGTGGCACGCCGGGCATACGCTGCTCGGTCGATTACCGGGTGGTCGGCGACTGGCCGGCCGGATTCCAGGGCGAGATCGTCATCCGCAACACCGGCGCCACCGCCATCGACGCCTGGACTCTCGACTTCACCTTCGCCGACGGCCAGAGCCTCACCAACATGTGGGGCGGGACTCCCGCCCAGAGCGGCGGCACCGTCTCCGTCACCCCCGCCTCCTACACCTCCTCCATCCCGGCCGACGGCTCGGTCACCGTCGGCTTCACTGCGGCGCGCGGAACCACGAACACCGCTCCCAGCGCGTTCACCCTCAGCGGCGCCCCCTGCGGTACCGCCTGAACCAGTGCAGGACTCCTGGCCGGCCGGACGCCATGCGCCCGGCCGGCCAGGAGGCGCGAAACGGCCCCAGGGTCAGCGGGCGATCACGTCGGCACGAGTGCCGCGGTCGATGACCGGTCCTCGTCCACGCGCTGGACCGACGGTGCTCGGGGGCGGTGGGACGCCGAACGACTCCGGCAGGTATCTCCACGCGCACCCGCTCGTCAGCCCGTGCACCACAGCCGTGAACCCCGCGCGCTCGTCCACCGAGGCCGTGCTCCCGGCCCTGCGGGACGTGCGCTTCGGTGCCAACGGAGCGGCCGGCTGACTCGGTTGGTCCGGAACAAGTCGGCGCGACAGGTCATCAGCACCCTCAGTCCGGCTTCTTGCCGCATCAACCAACTGCCACGTGGGACACCTTGCTACCGCAGGTGGTACGTCGGCCCCGGCGCCCCGGACGAAGGGCGGCATCCGGACCGGCATGTGTTCCAGGGCGCCGTGTTCGTCCTGCACACCGGGATCGTCTCGCCGTGAGGACCGAGGCCGGCGTCTGGCCCCGGCTGCGCGAGGGCCCTCCAGCAAGCTTCGCAGCGTGAACGCTCTGGGCTTCTCCGGGCGGCCTTCGAACGGCTCCCGTAGACGGGCGTGGAGAGGGGCGCCCAAGACGGGATGCAGCCCCGTTGACCGGAGCAGCGCGGGCAGCGCGGGCAGCGCGGGCAGCGCAGGTAGCGAACATCGCCTGATCACCGGCAGTGTCGGCATCTTGCTCGCCACCACTGCGAGCGGCGGCGACCGAAATGACGTCACCCAGCTGACTCCGCCGCATCAGGTGGTACCGCCGGTGCGAGGCGAGCGCGGTGCGCTGCCGGCGCCGCCCGGACGTGGTGCTGGGCGGTAGAGGCCACGGCCACGGCAAGTGCCGCCGCCTCGTCCGGGAGCTCGGGCGAAGCCGCTGATCGCCCGTCGTGGTATCGAGCACGGCTCCGAACTCGCACCCCACGCCGGCTCGGGGAACGCGCAGCGCTCCCCTGCCCTGGTGCCGCCGCCTGCCAATCCACGGGGAGATGCGCGACGACACCCACGAAGCCGCCTCACCCTCGGATGCGCACTGGTCTACCGACGTTGCCTGACGTTTCGTCAGAAACCTTGCGGCAGGCGCGTTCCGCGTTGGCAGCCCCATGGCCGACCTCAAGCCGGCTTGCGCCACACGGAGATGTGCTTCACGGAGTCCTGGGTGTACGGGGCCTCGTCCCAGTCCGCGACACGGCGTTCCAGCTCGAGCCCAGCGATCCGTGCCATCAGGTCGAGCTCTGCCGGCCAGGCGTACCGGTGCCGGGAATTGTCGCGGCGGTAGCGGCCGTCGTCACCGTCTCGGGTGAAGTGGTGCGAGACAAGGATCTGTTCGACCAAGTCGAACGTGTCGAAGCCAAGGTGCTGCTCGGAGACATCGAAAGGCACCGCACCCTGGCTGGGCGGCAGGAGCCGCAGCGGCGGCACACCCAGCTCGATGACGAATCGGCCGCCGGGCTCCAGATGACGTGCGGCGTTGCGGAAGCACTCGACCTGCTCGTCCTGCGTGAGCAGGTTCGTGATGGTGTTGTAGACGAGATAGACCAGGGTGAATGCGCCCGGTACGACGGTGGTGGCCATGTCCCCGATGACTACAGGGAGGGTTTTCTCGTCGAGCTTGCGCCGCAGCACGGTTACCATGTGCTCGGACAGCTCGACGCCCGCTACGGGCACGCCGCGTTCGCGGAGCGGGACCCCCACTCGTCCGGTTCCGATGGCGAACTCCAGGGCCCGGCCGTCTCCTGCGAGCTCGGCGAGGAAAGCAAGAGCCGGTTCGAGAGCGGCAGCCGAGGACGCTTCGGTCTCCTCGGCGTCGTAGCGGTCCGCGGTCGCCCGGGTCCACAGCTCACTGCTCGTCATGGACGACCACTTTGCCGGGTGCCGAGGGGCACTGTCGACGCATTTGTGTTCTCCGCGGAGCAGCGTGACCCGCCCACAGCTCCTCGCCGTCTTCCCGCGGCCTTCCGCCGACCCGCCCGCCCCCGCGTCCAGGAACGGATGGCGGCGGACTCCTCCCGTTCCGGCCGTTGCCCGCCGCCGGCATCGCGTTGGGCGCGGTGACCGCCGTACCGAAGCGAATGCCAGTTTTTACGGCGGGCAGCCCCGGGTGGCCTCGTACTCCGGCTCGTGCTGGGCTCCCTCGGTGTCGCGGCGCTCGGTCAGTGGCCTGGGGCCGGCGGCCGGGCGGGGCAGAGCGCGAACCCTGGTGTCTCGGGGTGGCGGGGCGCTCGGTCCGGGCGGTGCTGCCTGCGGCACGACGGCGGTGATCAAGAGGGTGAGCTGGCCGATCCGGTGCGGCAAGCGTGCGGAGGCCTGCACGACGAGGGGCTCCCTCTCGTCTTGGGCACGGACGGGGAACAGCTCGGGACCGCCGTTGCCTCAGCGGTCCCGAGCTCTCCGAGGCGCCGGGCGGTCGTGGTGCGAGTCAGGGTGGTCCCGGACGACGAAGTTCAGGGCATGCCACCAGACGTTCGCGCTCTCTCTTCCGCTCCCTCAGGTCCTGCGGCTTCTTTGTGAGCCAGGCGAGGGGGTCCGCACAGGCACTGCCCGTCAGGGCCTCGGTTCGGGCTGTGCAACCGAGCGCCGGACACAGCGTCCCATCGGGGGGTGAGCCGGACGCACCCGCGTGGCAGGGTGTCGGGAGTGGCCAGGGCCGGGTGCGCGCGCCGACCCTGGGGACGGTCATCGAGCGCATCCTGGGGCCCGAGCATCCTCACACCCTGCCACTGCCCTGACCGATCTCGGGAAGCAGGCACAAACCGTCGACCTCCCCCGCTGGGCCCTCGCCGAAGCACCCGCGGCAAACGGCCGAGAGGCCTCCACGGCGAAGGTGACTGCCTCAGCAGACCGGCCCCAGCCCTGAGGCTCAGGCGACCGTGCGCGCAGACGGGGCAGCCTTCTCCAGCACGGCACGCATGGCGGTCGACCGGTGGGCGACGCGCAGGACGCCGTAGCCGAGGAGACCGCCCAGGGTGTTGGCGATCAGGTCGTTGACGTCGACGGCGCGGCCGTTGCCGAGCACGATGTACTGGAGCATCTGGAGCACTTCAACACTCAGGCTGATCAGCGCGGAGGCCATGGCCGTGCCGCGGAGGCCGGTGTGCGGGCGCAGCAGCGGCAGCAGGAAGCCGAGCGGCAGGAACAGGATGACGTTGGGAAGCATGGTGATGTCCGCCATGAGCAGCGGGATCGGCTGGATCTGCCCGTACCATGCCGCTTGGTTGCGATACATGCCGCCGTAGATCCACAGCGGGAAGAAGGTGATCGAGGCGACCGCCGCGGCGTAGAGCGCAGTAGTGCAGCGCAGCGCCAGCGGAGCGCCGCGCCAGCCGGGAGCGTCACGCCGGTGGCGTGCCAAGGCCACGAGCGCGAAGCCGACGAGCGCCGGTCCGAGGACGGCGGAGGTGGGAATCTCGGTCTGGAAGTTCATGTGGGAGTCCATGGGAGGTCGGCATGCCGGTGATTCGTTGCAGGCCGATCCTTTCCGTGCGGGATGCCGTCGCGGATCTGCCGAAGGGCGGAGGACGCTCGGCGCCACTACGACTTTCGGCAGAGGGGTGGTCCCGGCTCCGGTCCTTAAGCTGCGGGCATGCACTCCCCGCACTTCGGTCGAGCCTCTTCCCGTACGCGCCGGGTCCTCTTCCGCCTCGGTGTCGTCGTGGTTGTGGCCGGGCTGGCCTCGGCGCTCGCCGCCGACTACCGCATCGGTCTCCACCTCTCCCCCCTCGCGCTCCCGGCCTCCGCCTCCGCCGTCACGTCACTGCTGGCACTGGCGGTGCTGGCCGCACACCGGTGGCGCGGCGATCCGCGGGTCGCGGCTGCGGCCGGTGCACTGGCGGGAGCGGCGTCCCTCGCGTGCAGTGCGTGGATGCGGGCGGTGGCCGGACGGCCGGGGTCGTCGGCGGGGCACGCCGACGCCTACACCCTGTTCGAGATCGCCGCGCTGATCGTGGTGCTGGTCGTCACCGTCCGGTACGGGGCCGCGCGGCCCGCCGCCGGGGCGGCGGCGCTGCTGTGTCTGGCCGTGATGGTGCGGCCGGTGGCCGTGCGGGTGACGGAGAACAGCCTGATCCTCGTTCTGTTCTGCGCCCTTGCCGTCTGCGCCGGGCTGACCAGCGCGCTGGTGGCCCGGCTCGCGGCCCTGGACCGTCGGCACCACGCGGAACAGGTGCGGTTGGAACAGCGGCTCGCCTTCGCCCGTGACCTGCACGACTTCGTGGCCCATCATGTGACGGGCATCGTGGTGCAGGCCCAGGGAGCGCGGGTCGTCGCGGGCTCCAAGCCGGAGCTGGCCTTGTCGGCGCTGGGCCAGATCGAACGGGCGGGCTCGGAGGCCCTCCGAGCCCTGCGGCACATGGTCAGCGGGCTCCGCACGGAGGCCGCACCGCCCTTGGGCGGAGTGGAAGGGGTCCGCGCCCTGGTCGCGGGGTTCACCCTTCCCGGCGGGGGCGGCGCCCGTCTGTCGGAGGAAGGTCCCGTCGACCGCCTGCCCCCGGCGACGAGCGCGACCCTCCACCGAGTGGCGATGGAGGCGCTGACCAACGTACGGAAGCACGCACCGGGCTCCCGGGACGTGACCGTGACCCTCCGGGCCCTGGCCGGCTCGGCGGATCTCGACGTCGTCAACGCTCCCTCCGCCCCGAGCACGGAGACACCCGTCACGGCGGGGTACGGTCTGACCGGTCTGGAGGAACGTGTCACCGACGAGGGCGGCCTCTTCCAGGCGGGCTTCGACAGCAGCGGGCGCTGGCGGGTGAGCGCCCGCATCCCCTGGGAGAACACGTGGAGGGACCGCCGGTGATCCGGGTACTGCTGGCGGACGACCAGGAGATCGTCCGCACCGGCATGGCCATGATCCTGTCCGCCGAGGACGACATCCAGGTGGTCGCCCAGGCCAAGGACGGTCTCCAGGCTCTGGCGATGGTGGAGTCGCACCGGCCGGACGTGGTCCTCATGGACATCCGTATGCCGCGTCTGGACGGCCTCGACGCCCTGCGTCACCTCACCCGGCCCCATGCCGCGCACCGGCCGCAGGTTGTGATGGTGACCACCTTCGACGACGAGGACTACCTGGCCCGCGCCGTGGCGTCGGGAGCCGCGGGGTTCATCCTCAAGGACTCCGGCCCCCGGCTGCTCGCCGAGGCGGTCCGGGCGGCCGCAGTCGGTGACTCGCTGGTGAGCCCGTCGATCACCGTACGGCTCCTGAGACAGCTCCGTACGGGCGGCTCCACCTCACGGGCCGCTGCCACCCAGCTTTCCCCGCGCGAGCGCGAGGTGGTCGGGCGGTTGGCCGAGGGCCTGACCAACGCCGAGATCGCCTTGGCCCTCTCCATCACGGTAGGCACGGTCAAGACCCACCTCGCCAATGTGCAGGCGAAGCTCGGTGCGCGAAACCGCGTCGAGATCGCGGCCTGGGCGTGGCGCAACGGTCTGGCGGGGCACGGCGTGTGAGTTTCGGAGTCCCGTGGCGCTCCGACGAGCGTCGTCTCCTTCCCCAAAGCCCCTGCTCATCAAGGCCGCCCGGGAGCTCGCGACACCGGTACGGAGCCGACGTGGTCAGACCCTCAGCTCTCGCAGCGTCTGCCCGGTGGTGCACCGGGCAGGGGTGGAGCGATCGACCGGTACGGCGTAGTCCCCGGGCCCCGCACCGGTGAGGCTCGGTTCCGCGGGCGGCAAGGCCAGTGCGGTGGGCGGGGTGCCGAGAGCGTGAGCTGGGCGGTGATGCCGGTGGCGCGCCGGGTGAACTGGGCGAAGACGGTGGTGGTCATGCGCTCGCTCCGGTGCTGGTGTCCGCCCCGCCGCACACCGAGGCCCCCGCCGGGCACCGCGGTCAAGGCGCGCACCCTTCCGACGTCCTCCCTGCCGGCCGCGAACCGCGCCCTGGGCACGTTCGGGGGTCGATCATCGAGGCGGGGCGGCAGCTGAAGGAACGCAACCGGTGTGCATCAGGCGGCGGCTCTCCCGGAGCCGCGCCTGTGCGGCACCCGTCTCCGGTGTCGCACAGGCGCAGCCGCCGGATCAGGGCGTAGAGGCTGGAGCCGGGCGGCGGCCAGGCCGCAGACCACGCAGCCGACGCCGAGCGCGCCTCCCGCGTAGCCGCACGCGGCGATCCCGTGGGCTCCGTGGCCGAGACCGCGCCGAGCGGTACGGCCGGGTTCCGGACGAAGTCCCCGGGCGCCCACCGGACCAGGCCGCCCTCAGCCATGTCCAGGACCGATACGCGTCCCGGTGGCCCTCCGGGTGGTGCAGAGTGAACGCCGAGCGGCCGACGGCATGGACCTCGAAGCACAGCCCGATCAAGCCCGGTCCGCCGACCTCTAAGGCGCCCGGGGCCCGCGCGGAACCAAGCAGGCAAGGCCCCCACGGCGAGGGCACCGAGACCCCGCAGACCCAGTCATGCCGTTCATGACAGGCCGATAACGTGATCTATTTCTCCGACACTCCTTCTCCGCCGAGTCGTTGGGTGGGATATGCACCCCGCCTTCGACTCGGGCTCTCCCACCGTCCGGGCTCTCGCCGCCCGCGCCGGTGACGCCGCTCACGTTCCGACGCTTCTCCCTCCACGTCTCGCCAGGGAGCGGACTCGTATGCGGTCCGTCGCACACACGGGAGCCGGCCGGGGCATGCCCGCCGGGTCTGCGTCGTCCGAGCCCGAGGCGACCGGACCGCCGTCGACGCGCCGGTCGACGCCGTGTGCTCCACCCCGCACCTGGCCGAACGGGCGGCCCCATGGACGCACACCTGGACTCGGCCCCTGCCCCGGCCGGGTCCCGCAGCGAAGGCGGTGCCGTCGATGGCCGCGGCGGGCCCGCGGCTCGTCTCCACGCGTCGTATGCGCCGGCGCACAGGTTGTTCGTCCGACCGGGCGGCTCGGCCGGCCACTCGAAGGGGGCGATCACGAGACCGTGAGGCGCCCCTGGCCGAAGGACAGCAGAACCGTGTACCGAAGCGCTACCGACAAGGCCCTGGTGAAGGGTGAGCCCTCCCCCCACGAAACGGTTCGAGGACATGGTGGGCGATGCCCCCCGAGAATCTCCGGGCAGGAATGCGACCGGGCTCGGCGCCTGATCAGCTCAGTACGCGCCCGGCACCGTCCGTCGTCGTCCTCTTCGCCGACGGCCATGGCACCGCAGTGCCCACGCCCTGTCGCAGGGGCGGTCCGTCTGCGGCACCAGAGGGGCCCCGGGCCCACAACGTGCCCGCCCCGGGGCCCTGCGTGCAGACTTGGGCGCGCATGAGGAACAGTCAGAAAGGCATGGCAGGCGTGGAGATCGCGGCAAAGAACGAGCTGGGTGCGCGAGTACCGGGGCGCAAGTGGACAGTGCGTCTGGACCCGGTCAGTCGGGACAGTGCGGTGGTACGCGTGTCGTGCAGCCGCCCGGCCTGCACTGCCCAGCGCCTCCCCAACCCCGCTGCGGGTCGAGCGGCGGCTGTCTCTCATCTGAAGGCCCATCTGCAAGCTGCTTCAGGTCCTCGGCCCGAGGCGTACTGCTCCTGCAAAGCCGAGGACTGCCACCTGCACATCCGACCCGCCGGCCCCGGACGTGGCACGTCGTGGCGGTGCGGAGGCCCTGTCGTCCTGGCCGTCATCACCGACCGGCAAGGCCGCTGGTGGCAGGCGATGGAGTGCTGTGCGCGCTGCGCGGCCGCCCACCCCTCCGCGAAGATCGTCGCCACTGCCGTCACCGCGCCTGGCCCGGCGCGCGAGAGCCGCCCCGTCGCCGCTGCCGACCGCCTGCCCAGCCCGGTCGCGTCCGGTCCGCAGTTCTCCCACAGTCCCGCAGCCCTGGCCGCCCTACCGCGAGAGGTTCCCGCGCCCCGGCCCGGCGGCGCCCGGCGGCGCCCGGCGTGCGGGAAGATCGCACAGCGGATCGTGCCGCACGATCTGCGCCCTGCCGTTCTGCGCGACGAACTGGTCGAGCTCGGCGATCTCTTCCGTGCCTACCAGCAGCGGACGGAACCCGACCTGGCGTACCTCGCGGATCTGCACGCCCGGAAGGCTCAAGCCTTCACCACGTGGGCGGAGGTCACCGGAGACACCCGGCTGATGCTGGACGCTCGACGCGCCGAGCAGGCCGCCGACGCCGCCCGTATCCAGCACCAGCAGCGGACCGGTCAGAGCGCGGTGGGCGACGGGCCGGTCACCGATCGCCTGCTGACCGCGCCCACGCTGTGGGAGCACGCACGGTCCGTCCTCGCCCACCTCGCCGAGCACACCGGTTCGCCCAGTCCGGAAGCACGGCTGCTGATGCTGATGCTGACTTTGCGTACCGCGCTCACCGGCACGGGAAACCTGGTCGGACAGGACGTCGCTTCCCTGCCCCTGCGGGAGCCGGAGGACTTGGTCGCCCAGCTCGTGGACAACGGCTGGCTGGTCCTTCCCGGCACCATCAGCGACCTGCTCGCCTCCCGGCCGGAGAACCCCACCCAGATCACCGTTCCGTCGCTGGTCCCCGACCACAGCGGCCACGGACCCTTCGCGTTCGGCAAGAAAGTCCGCCCCAAGCTCAGCGGTTGGGCGCAGAGAGTCGTCAGCGAGAAGAAGCTGCGCAAGGCCAGGACGGGAGCAGACGCCCGCCTGCTCGCTATCGCCCTTGCCACCCGGAGCGACTTCGCCGGACGGCTCGGGACCAGCGGCGAGGGCATCGGTGTGGAGGACCTCGCTTCCTGGTGTGTCGTCCCTCTCAGCGAACTCCCCGCCCTGGTGGAGCGGTTGTCCGCAGTGGACTGGTTGACCGATGCCGTGGTCACCGACACTCATCTCACCGGTCGGCTGTCCGAACGAGTGCTTCCGTTGAGCTGTCCCCTGGCCTGAACCGGGGCTCCGTCAGGGAGCAGATGGAGTGGCGATCAGGGGGCGGTCCGGGTGAGGTCTCCGAGTCGGATGGTCGAGGCGCACAGGTGAAGGCCGACGAGGGAGCTGCCGGGGTCTTGTCGTAGCGAGGGGGATGTCTCGCCGGGCTTTCAACTGGTTCATCAGACGCTCGACGGTGTGCCGTTCCGTGCAGAGGTCGGCGTCGTGGGCGGCGGGTCTTCGCAGAGGCCTGCAGCTGCGCGCTCCGGTCAGTGGTGGCGTTGCAGGGGCACCGGGTGCGCACAACGCCGGCCGACAAGGCGGAATCGAGGACTGGCGGAGGTGAACTGGCCGGCCCTCAGGCGCAGCGGTGCTCGGGCACCTACGGTGACGGCGCTGCCGAGCCGGTCAGAGCGTGGAAGCGGCACGCAGCAGCCGGAGCTGACCGATCTCCGTCGCGTTCTTCATCAGCTCCGCGTTCACCCAGGCGGCCATGTGGGCGACTGTCAGTGCGGCATCTTCGTCCCACGGAAACGCCACAGGGGCGTCCAGCCTGGTGTTTTCGAGGTCCTCAAGCACCCCGAGCCAGTCGTCGCGGATGGCGCGCAGCCATCCGACGGTCCCTTCGGCATCCCCCGGCCACGTGATCGCCGTTCGTTCCGGGGGCCGCCGACCCCGCGCGTGTTCGACTGCCGTACTCCACCACCAGCCGATATGCCAGCTCACCCAACCGATGGTCGGAACGGGTACCGGTTCCGGTTCCGTCTCCGCCCAGTCGGGCTGCCACGTTCCGTCGGCCTGCCGATGCACAGTCCAGCAGTGAGAGGCCGGTTCCCACAAAAAGTCCTCAGGCTTCAGTCGTTCCAGGTGGTATTCGAAGAGCGACCAGGTCAGGTCGAACTGCCAGCGCAACAGGTCACGACGGGAAGTGTCCACCGGATGACCTTGGCACAGCCGTCGTGCTTGCCCCAGGTATTTTCCGCCGCCGGAGCCGACTCTGCGGTCCGGAGAGCCGTGGCTTCTCATCGGCGGGTGCACGTCCGGCTGATGACCGGTCGCCCGAGCAGGACGACCGGCCCCGCCGGGCTGGAAACGGCGCCACCTTGTCCGTCAGCCCCGCCACCCTGTTCGTCAGCCCCTCGACGCACGCCTCCGCGATGCGACGGAGCGGCCCGGGGCGCTCACCGAAACCTCCTTCGGCGCATGCCCGGCCGGCCCTCTTGTCGTTCGGGTGCTCATCACGCTGCTCACGGGCTCGGTGATGGCGCGCCTGCAGTCACCGGCCTCACGCCCGCCGTCAGGTCAGAGCTCGATCACCGCCCAGACGCGTCGCCCGTGGGGCCCGGCGTCCGTGCCGCACCCCACCACACCGGTCTGCTCCGTGATCTCGTGCAGGATGCGGTCGCCGTCTAGGACGTGCCCGGTGGGCGCGCCTGCTTGGTGGGACAGAGCGACGACGCACACCTGCCGCTCCTGGTCGGAGAGATGGACGCTGATACGGCGTCCCCGGTCGGAGGCAGCAGCCGTGACAAGGAGGCCGGTGACCGCCTCGACCGCCTCCTGGAGCTCGGGGCCGGGCCCGTACCCCCACTCCCCCAGCTGGGCGACAACGCGGCGGCGTGCCACCCCCACGGACCAGGGCTCGTTCTCCAGCGTCCAGTTCACTCCCCGCCGGTTGCGCATCGTCACTCCGTGCGCCCGCGTTCCTGCCAACGCCCCCGGGGACCGGGCCGGGCCGGCCCCGGGCTCCGGCGGCGGGGGCGAAATGGGCTTCTTGGGCGGGGGCGGCGTCTTCGGTGGGTAACTCGGCGGCGAGCCGGGCCCGGCCACTGGTGTGGTCACGACGGTCTCCCCTCGTACCTGGGCGCGTGCGCCCCTTTCCGTCAGCGTACGGGGGGCAGGCGAACGGGGCGGGGGGCGCGGAACTCTGGCCGACGAAACCGGTCAGCCGACTCCGCTCCCCCGCGCCCGTGGGAGTCCGGCCTTACGGGCGGGCGGCTCCTCGTCCGTCGAGGCGTGCCGGCGCCCGTTCGGCAGTCCCCGTCCGGAGCCCAGGCGCCGGACGAGCTCCGTCCTCGCTGTCCGCCCGGGCCGGCCTCGCCGCTCCGCTGTGGAGACGGCGGCTTCCGGCAGGCGCACCGTGTCACGTGTGCATGAGTTCGGCCGCCCCGAACGACACGTCGAAGCGGTCGCACCAGATGCTCACGCTCGAATACGCGGACCAGTCGACACCCTCCGGCAGGGGGTAGTTCTGTGCTCCCTTGTTCCCCTTCAGCTTGCCGAGGCTGACGTACTTCCCGTCGTCGAACACGCCCCAGCCCGCCCGGCCCTCCTTCACCGGCGCGTCGGTCAGCCACACATGGAGGTCAGGGCCGTTGCTCGTGTCCAACTCCTCCAGCCGCAGGGTGTGCGTCCCGTCGGCCAGCCGGACCAGCTTCACCGATCCCTTGGTCGTGTGCTCATGGCTGATGAACCGACCCTCTGCCAAGGACCGCGGGGCCTCAGGCACGGGGGCGGCCGACGCTGCGTCGTCGGGCACGGCGGCCGGCGGCGCAGCGCCGCCGGTCACGGCCGGGGCCGCCGCGGATGGCAGCGCCTCGTGCACCGTCTCGTCGACCCACAGCGACCACGGCTTGAACCAGACCAGCCCGGCCGCCAGAGCACCCGACACCGCGACCGCTGCTCCGGCCCAGATCCTTCTTCTTGTGACGCGCCCCACGACATACCCCTTCACCCGAACGGTCCTGTGCGCTGCCATCCAACCCGACGCCGCGGCCCGGCAGGGGGTTTCCTTCATGACGAAACCCTTACGGTGCTGCCAGCCTTGCGATCGCGCCTCTGTCCGCCGCGCATCGGGACCGCCGGGCCCCGACCCCACACCTGGAGCCCCTCACGCCATACGCCAACGGCGGCAGGAGACGACGACCAGGAAGGGCCAGAGCGCCTGGGCGAACGTCACGACACGCTCAGCGACGCCGGGCACTCCGGCGCTCTGCAGTTCCGCCAGGAACCACAGCGCGCTCGCGCACATCACAGCGCTCGCGGCGAGGGAGACATCGAACCTCAGCCCCCACGGGGCCGCTTCCGTTCCGCGGAGGGCCGCCAAGGGAGGCCATACCGCCAGGAGGACGAGGCCCACCGCGGCGACGGCCCCGTGCTCCAGTGCCCCGCCGGTGCTCGGAGCGGGCACCAGGGTCAGCGTCAGCGCGCACACTCCACCGCCTGCCAGAGCCATGCGCCCGGCGGGCGCGGCTGTCCGCAGCGCATGCGCCGTGGCCACGTAACACAGGCCCAGCACCAGCAACGTCCCCGTCATCAGCCAGTAACTGCTGGCCCCATAGGACGCCAGCACGCTCAGGGTCTGCTTCGCGGGGTCGTACGCCGGGCCTTGGCGCACTTGCGCAATCGTCCAGGAGCCCACCAGGAGGACGGGAGGGCATCCGGAGGAAAGCAAAGACCACCATGGGGCACGTCGCATCAAGGCATCGCAAGTTCCTGAAAGTACTTCATAGGCTGCCGTACAGCGCCATATGCGCTACGACCCGGGTTTCTTCCGTCAGCCGCGGTTCCACCAGCGGCCAGATCTTGCCTCTTCGGCCACCGTGGCCCGCCGCGGCGACGGTAGTGACGCGGTAGCGACGTCCTGGAGAGGGGCCTTTGCCTGCTCTGGTCGCAGTCACCGGGCTCCCGTCCGAGCCCAAAATGGCGCGAGCCGGGCTTTCGCCGACCGCGGAGGCACGCCCCGTCGCCGGAGCGTAGGGGCCGCGCCGCTCGCGCATCGGCTCTCACAGGGCCCGCGCGTCGAGGGATTCGACGGGCCGGGGCCGGCGGGTCGGGAGGCGCTGGAGCCGACCGGTCTCCTGGCCCGGCTCGGCTCATTCCAGCTCGGCCAGGAACGCCTCACGGGTCACCGCGTACCCCATGGGGCTGATGACTGAGACCGGGCGACCGTTGAAGAGGACGGTGGGCGTGCCCGTGACACCGCTGGCCTTGAAGGCGTCCGCAACCCTGCGCGCCCAGGGCAGGTAGGCGCCCTCGGTGACCTGGCGGTCGAAGCGAGGGCCGCGCAGCCCGTCGACCTCCTCGGCGATCCGCAGCAGCGCGTCGGTCTCGGCGAAGAGGTCGTGGTCTTCTGCGGGCTGGGAAGCGTACAGCGCCCGGATGTACCGCAGGGACTCCGTGGGACCGATGTCGGAGGCAGCGCCGACCGCGCTCAGAGCCCGTAGGGAACCGGTGCCTCCCGCGGCCTCGTCGATGAACGTCGCGAAGTGGTACTCCAGGGTGAGGCGGCCCTCCGCTGCCAGTTCCTCCATGACCGCGCCCAGCCCTCTCTCCACCCGTTTGCAGAACGGACAGCGCAGATCCGCGTACACGCACAAGGTGTCGCCCGGCCCGGGGCGGGTTCCGCCCGTATAGACGAGTGCGGTGCCGTCCGGGCCGGTGGTGTTGGCCGGGGTGGGAGTGGTCGAGGACGTCATCGTCGCCTTCCGGTCGCTGTGTGGGCATTTCGCTCTCCAAGCGCCCCGCGTCCCTCCGGGACGTGCACGAGGTCGTGTGGCCGGGTGCTCCCCGCCTCCGACAGCTGGGCCCGGACGAAGCCCGGTCCTCGCCCTCGACGCTGACCTTGGAAGTACGCTCGGCGCGCGAGGCCGCCGTCCGGCGAACCGTGTCCGAGAGCGCCGGTCGTCGGCTTCGTCGGCCCCGGGGAGGAGTCGGCACCGATGGTGGCAGCAGACTCCGCCGGGAGCAGCGCGCGACGGGGCGACAGGCGCATAAGCCACTCCCCCGGGTGACGCAGGCACCGCACATGGCGCGTGACCGGTTAGCTGACATCCGGCCTCGCCCTCGTTGTCGCCGTCCGCAACGCGCCCGGCAGGGGGGAGCTCGGAGCGGCCGGGTGCACCCGCATGCTCCTCTCGCACGGTGATGTCCGGCACCCCAGGCCGCTGCGCGTGCCGCCGGACCTCGTACGGCAGGATGGACACATGAGCGTAGTCAAGATCAACGTGCTGACTGTCCCCGAAGAACAACGCGAGACCCTGGAGAAGCGCTTCGCGTCCCGGGCCCACGCTGTGGAGGGCTCCGACGGGTTCGAATGGTTCGAACTCCTCCGGCCCGTCGAGGGCACGGACAACTACCTCGTCTACACCCGCTGGCGTGACGAGGAGTCCTTCCAGACCTGGATGGAGGGCCCGATGAAGGCGGCCCACCAGGGCGGTGACGCGAAGAGCGGCGAGCGTCCGAAGCCCGCGGCCAGCGGCTCCACCGTGTGGTCCTTCGAGGTGGTGCAGCAGGCCGCCCCGACGGGCGAGTGACCACGCCCCGGGCCGACTGCGCGACGGCGCGAGAGTAACCACGCGTGTCCAGATGATCCGTCAGGCATGTCGCTCGCGTCCTCCCCGCCGGACTCCGCTCCGCGGGCGGCGGGGCGGTCCCCGGGGAGCCGACGCCTCTTCCGGAGCCTGTGCCGTTGCCGGCCCGTCACAGCGTGCGTAACAGCCGGCGTTCCGGGGCGCGCCCGCGGCCGGCCGGGCCCTGTTCCGTCGGTCTCTGCTGCCCGTCGGGCCAGCCGACGCGGGCGCCTCCGGCCCGGGGTAGTCGTGGACGCCGGGTCGGCCTTCCTGCTGGGTGGGCATCTCCGGCACCAGGTCTGCGGTGCTTCGGCTCTGGCGGCCAGTCACCCGTCGTCCCGATCGGCACGCGGCAGCCGGGGTCTCCGTCGGCGCTGTCTCCGTCGCCGGCGTCTACAGGACCGCGTGCGCAACGTTCGGCGCGATCCGGCGGGGGCTGCTCTCTCGCCGTGGCGCCAGCGGGGCCCGGCTCCCTCGATACGTTGTCGTCGGTGCTGACGCCCGGTCGGTCTCCGTGCCGCCCAACTGAGCGCCGCCTCCCACCGCGGCGTACGCGACGCGCCTCGGCGGGCCGCTGCCGGTCGTCTTAACCCTGTGAAGCTCGTCGGAGCCCGCTCACCGCCCTCGATGTCAGTGGTGGGAGCTAGGTTCAGTCGTGTTCCGCCGCAGTGGTGTGGACATCCCCTTTCGCATGCATGGGAGATGGCGCGTTGTCGGTCTGGGAGAAGTCGAGTACCGCGCGGGTGGTGCCGCCCGCGCGGCCGCGGAAGCTGGCCAAGGTGCCGTTCGCCGAACTGGCCGACGGGCGGTTGCAGGGCGTCGTCTCCAGCGGATCGGACATCGGGCGCGTGTACGTGTCGTCCGTGGCGGCCGGGACGTACGCGTTCGCGTGCAGCACGAACAACAACCGGCCCTGCGGCGGTGCGCGCGGCATGTTCTGCAAGCACATCCAGACGCTCGTATCCGAGGCAGTGCTGCAGTACGGGGTGGAGCGCGTCGCGCGATATCTCAAGGTGGAGATCCCGGAGGGGGATGCCGGTACGCAGTCGCTCACGGCCGCCATGACCGCCTCGTGTCCCGTGCCGGGCGACTCGTCGGCCGCGGCCCAGGTGTTCAGCCGGTTCCTGCGGCAGCTGGCCTATCTCGAACTGGCCCCCATCACCGCGCCTGTGCCCGAGATGCAGTGGTTCCCGCCGACGAGGACGGTGGCCTGATGCGCATGGATCTGCTGTCCCACCCGATCGAGGGGCTGGAGGCCGCGCTCGACGCGGTGGACGCCTTCGACAGCACGCTGGTGCAGGGGCTGCTCCGCCCGCGACCCGCTCAGGGCGCCGCGTTGGCCCGGCTCGCCGACGCCGTAGCCGGGACACCGCTGGGTGGACGGGTCGCAGAGGTGTCCGCCCGGGTCGCGGCCGGGGCCGCCGGCGAGGACGACTTCGTCGCGCTCGCCGCCGCCCGGGAGTCCCTGCTCGGCTCTGTTCATGACGCGCTGACGGCACGGATAGACGAGGCCGCCGGGCGCGCCCGCTCCGAGGGCCCGACCGACGGGGTCGTGGGCCTGCGGGAGCACGCGCCGCATCTGCTCGCCGCCAGCCGGACGTGGCTGTGCGACCTGGCCCGCCGCGGATGGCGCGGCATCGACCACGAGCTGGTCTCCGGGGCCGGGCCGGTCGTCTCCGCGATGCTGCCGGACCTCGCACTGCGCCGTCCGGCGACGCTGCTCGACGGCTTCGTCGCCGAACTCGCCGCGTCCTGCCCCGGGGCGACGCTGGAGCACCTACCCGTGCGCCGCTGGGCCGATCTGTGGTCGCGCGCCGTGCTGTTGACCGTGCCCGGGGCCATCGTGGCCCCGGCCGCCGAGGCGGCGACCGGCCGGCTGCTGCCGATCGGGGTCGATCTGCAGGAGCACGCGACGGCCGTGCAGGCACAGGTCCACGCCGTGTTCGAACCCGCGGGCGACGGGCCGTCGCGGCTGGTCCGCGCCGGGGTGTCGGCGCCCAAGCCCGACACGGTCGTCGGTGCGGGGGTGTGGCAGCTGCTGCGTCCGCGGCTGTCCTTGCTCGCCGCGGTGAGCGAGGGCCGCTCGATGGATCTCGACGCCATGCCGGTCACCGCTGAGGGCGACCTTCTCTGGGACGACGCCCGAGCACGCCCGGGCGGGCCCGCCGACGCGTTCGCCACGGCGCGCGTGACGCTTTCCGCCGCGACGGCCGATCCGGTCGCGCCACTGGACCGGCACCCCGTCCGGATCGCGGTGCCCGTGCTGTTCGAGGGGTACGCGGCCCGCAGCGAGGGGGGCCGGCTGGCGTTCGACGTCGGCGGTTCTCCTCTCACCGTCGACATGGACCGGGTGACGTCCGCCGGGCCCCTCACTCCTGAGGCGGTCGTCGCTTCCCGCGCCTGCATAGCGCTGCTGCGCTGGGATGCCGGGCAGTTCCGCCTTCAGCCGCTCGCGGTCGAGACGACGGTGCGCAAGAAGGCCGTCGCCGTTCACGCCGGGGCGTGGGCGGGCGGCACCACCGACAAGGCGGGCGTCCGGGCCGAGAAGGCCGCCACCGACGCCGTCGCCGTGCTGCGCGAGCGCGCCGGAAAGCTGTTGAGGAAATGACCGGGGAAGCGACCGGGCGGACGCCCGGCATGTCGCATGCGCCCCCGGCAGGGCCCGACCCGGACGACAACCGCCGTCAGGTGCTGTACTGGCGGCTGCTGGCCCGGCTCTTCGACGGCGAGGAGCAGCCCGCGCTGGAATCGGCCGGCCTCGGAGTGGTCGAGGACATCGGACTGCCGTCAGCGCTGCTGGACCCCGGGGTGTCGATCGACTCCGTCGTGCAGCGGTATCCGGAGCTGGCAGCGGAGTTCGACGGCCTGATGGCACCGGAGGCGGATGAGGACGGTGGGCGGGACCGGGCGGCGGAGGTGCGGCGGGCCGCGCTGGTCTCGAAGGTGCTGCTCAATGTCTTCGGGTCGGGTTCGGGCCCGGTGTCCGCACAGCAGTTGGCCCGCTGGCAGTCCGATGCGGGCTGGCTGGAGCGTGCGCTGGGCTGTCCGCCCGGCGGACTCCGCGGTGGACGCGCCGGGGGCCCGGGCCTGGAAGGCGGCGGGCTCGGCCCCGAGCTGGGGGCCATCGAAGCAGATCTCGTCGGACGCATGCGGCTACGGGAGGTGCTGGCCGACCCGGCGCTGGCCGCACAGTTGTCTCCCAGCATGTCGCTGATCGAGCAGTTGCTGCGGGACAAGAGCAACCTGTCGGGCCTCGCGCTGGCCAACGCGAAGGCGCTCATCCGCCGTTACGTCGACGCGGTCGCCGAGGTGCTCCGTACGCAGGTGGACAAGGCCACGGTCGGCGAACTGGACCGTTCGACGCCGCCCAAGCGCGTCTTCCGCAACCTCGACCTGGACCGCACCATCTGGAAGAACCTCACCAACTGGAGCCCCGAGGAAGAGAGGCTCTACGTCGATCGCCTCTACTACCGGCACACCGTTCGCAGGACGGCGCCGCAGCGGCTGATCGTCGTAGTGGACCAGTCGGGCTCCATGGTCGACTCCATGGTCAACTGCACCATTCTGGCCTCCGTCTTCGCCGGTCTGCCGAAGGTCGACGTTCACCTCATCGCCTACGACACCCGGTCGATCGACCTGACTCCCTGGGTGCGCGACCCGTTCGACGTGCTGCTGCGCACGAATCTCGGCGGCGGCAACGACGGACCACTCGCGATGGCGATGGCCCGACCGAAGATCGCCGAGCCGATGAACACCGTCATGGTGTGGATATCGGACTTCTACGAGTTCGACCGCTCGCAGCCGCTGTTCGAGGGGATCGAGGCCGTCCACCGCTCGGGCGTGAAGTTCATCCCCGTCGGGTCGGTGACCAGCTCCGGTCGGCAGGAGGTCAACCCCTGGTTCCGGGAGCGGTTCAAGGCTCTGGGCACGCCGGTGGTCTCCGGCCACATCGGCAAGCTCGTGCACGAACTCAAGACGTTCCTCACCTGAGGTCCGAGGGGGCTGGCCGCCGGCCGCCGCGAGACCTTCCCGCCCCCAGGCCTGCCCTGCCCTCTCCCACACGACTCCTCTCTTTCCCTCGCTTCCTCTTTCCTCGCCTGTCCAGAAAGGCCTCTCATGTCCGACCTGTTGCGAGCCCCCGCCGAGACCAAGTACGCCGAGGAGCTCGACTGGCTCGAGTCGATCGACGACAGCCCCAAGCCGTTCTCCTGGCGGCTGTCCCCCAAGATGGTCCGGCTGTTCGTCCTGGGTTCCGAGCGTGCCGACGGCCTGGACCGGGAAGTCTCGCAGAAGTGGTTCGGCGATCGAAGCTTCGTGGAGCGTTCGATCGTCACGCTCGCCTCCGACCGCGGCCTGCTGCTCATAGGAGACCCCGGCACTGGCAAGAGCTGGCTGGCGGAGCTGCTGTCGGCCGCGATCTCGCGCAACTCCACCCTGGTGGTGCAGGGCACGGCCGGCACCACCGAGGACCACATCAAGTACTCCTGGAACGTGTCCATGGTCATCGCCAAGGGCCAGTCCCGCGAGTCGATGATCCCCTCCCCGATCATGACGGCGATGGAGGCGGGCGCGATCGGCCGCTTCGAGGAGCTGACCCGCTCGACCAGCGACGTGCAGGACGCGCTGATCTCGATCCTGTCCGAGAAGTACATCTCGGTCCCCGAGCTCCAGAGCGGCGGTGAGGCGGGCGGTGACAACATCGTCTTCGCCAAGCCCGGTTTCTCGGTCATCGCCACCGCCAACAGCCGGGACCGGGGCGTCAACGATCTGTCGTCCGCTCTGAAGCGCCGCTTCAACTTCGTCCGCATCCCGGTCATGACGAACAAGAAGAGCGAGGCGGAGATCGTCCGCTTCCGCACAGAGGAGCTGCTGCGCCGGCACGCGATCGACCTGGACGTGCCGCCGACGCTGCTCGACGTCCTGCTCCAGAGCTTCGCCGACCTGCGGGCCTCCGCCGCCGCCGCGGGCAGCGACGACGAGAAGCTGGAGTCCGCGCTGTCGACGGCCGAGCAGATCGGCGTGCTGGAGGACGCCGTCCTGCACAGCAACTTCTTCGGCGAGAGCGCCCTGACCGCGCGCACCCTGGCTTCCTCGCTCGTCGGTTCCCTCGCCCGGCGGGACCCGGAGGACCTGACCATCTTCAACAAGTACCTGCACGGCGTCGTCGAACCTCGCAGCAAGCAGGAGGGCGGCTCATGGCCCGAGTTCCTGGACGGCGGCCGCGATGCCATCGCCACGCTGTCATGAGCGGGCCCCACGAGACGCCGTTCGCCACCCTGCGCGGGCAACTGCACGAGGCCGCGGCGGCCTTCGCCGACGGGCCAGACGCCTTGGAGGGCCTGCTCCTCGGCATGGTCGACGACGTCGACCGCGCGGTACGCGAGCCGCTGGAGATCTTTCCCGTCTGCCATCACTCGCCCTCCTCGGCCCTGGCCATGGCCCGGCGCCTGCGGGAGAAGCGGCCCAAGGTCGTGTACCTGGAGCTGTGCGAGGACATGGCGCCCCTCCTCACCGAGCTGCGCAACTGCCGGCTCCCGGTGGCGGTCCAGGCGTTCGCCGGCGACATCGACGGGTTCCCCGCCGAGTGGGCTCCGCTGTCGGTCGTCGCACCCATCACCGAGGCGTCCGCCGAGTACCAGGCCATCGCGTACGCCCTCGACACCCCCGGGGTCGAGCTGGTCCTCGTCGACCGGTCCTCCGACCACGTCTTCCAGTGGGACGGCCGCTACGGCGAGCGGTCCCCGCAGGCGGGCGCGGACGCGGAGGAGGCGCCCGGGGCTGCGGCAGGGCCGCCGAAGACGGAGGCCGGACTGCACGGCGAGGCGGTCGGCCTGGAGATCGGCGACCTGCGGCCCCGCTTCGCGGAGCTGGAGGAGCATCTGCTGCGCCACGGCAAGGTACGGCACTGGTCGGAGTGGTGGCACCAGTACGTGGAGGTGCCGTTGGGCGACAGCGACCATGCCACTTATCGTCAGGTGATGTTCCTCATCGGCAGCCTGTTCCGGCGGCTCGCTCCCGGTGACGGCGACCGGGTCCGGGTGGACGAGGACAGAGAACGCTACATGTGGACCCGGATGCGGGAGCATCTGGCCTCCAGCGGGGCCGACCCGGCTGACTGCCTGTACGTCTGCGGCGCGTTCCACGCGGCCAGCCGCGTGGCGGAGTTCGGGGTGGCGGGCAGCGGGTCGTTCGCGGTGCCTCCGCGCACGGCCACCACGTGGCAGCACGGGCTGATCCCCTCCAGTCACACGGCGATCGAGGCTCAGTTCGGTCTTGCCTCCGGTTCGGTGTCCATCGCGGCGACGCAGTGGGCGAAGAACCTCAAGCGCACCCGGGTCCAGCCGTACCGGCTGGCGGGGCAGGAGGGTGAGAAGAAGCCGAAGGCCACGAAGGCAGTCGCGCCGGCCGTTGCCGCCGTGGAGGCGGCTGGATCGGACCGGCTCTCCGGCTTCCTGCGACAGCCTCCGGTCCTCGACGGTCTGGACGAGGCCGAACTGCTGAGCTGGTCGGTGGAGATCGTAAGGGCGGCCCGGCGCAACGGCTATGCGGCCTCCACCGCCGACGCCATCGCGGTGTTCGAAACGTCGATCCTGCTGGCCGGGGTGCGGGACCGGGCCAAGCCGACCCCGTACGACTTCCAGGACGCTGCGGTCACCTGCATCGAGAAGGACGTGGTGCCCGGGAGGCGGGACGTGGGCCGCCTCGTCGAGATCATGATGGGCGGCGACCGGACGGGCCGGGTCGGCTACGAGGCGCTGCCACCACTGGCGCGCGATGTTCACGACCGGCTCGCCCCGCTGGAACTGAAGCTCCACCAGCGCGGTGTACGGCGCGCCCTGCTGGACCTGGCCTCCCGGCCGGACCTGTACGCCTGCTCCGACGTGCTGTGGATTCTCCGCCGGCTGATGCCGCCCGGAGCGGCACGGCCGATCATGGGAGAGCGGCGACTGGGCGAGCGCTCCGTGCAGGAGTCGTGGGACCTGTCACTCGGCACCCACCAGCGAGCGCTGATCGAGCTCGGTTACGAAGGCGTGAGCATCGAGCAGGTGCTGGAGCAGCGGCTGCGGCGTGCCGCCTACGATGCGCAGGCGACGACGGCGACCGTGCTGGCCACCGTAGAGGACTCGGCGCTGTATCTCCGCGGCCGGCGTCTCACCGACGAGCTGGGCGACCGGGCGCTGCACGTCCTCGCCGCAGAGCGCAGCGTCGACGGGGCTCCCGAGGTGCTGCGGCGGGTGCGCGGGCTGCTGGCGTACTACCGCACCGGCGAGCCGGGGCCTCCGCCATGGATCGGGGCCTTCGTGAAGACCGGTTACGCCCACTACTGCACGTTGCTGCCGGCGGCCTTCACGGACGAGGACGCGACGGTGGGGCAGGTAGCGGCGATGCTGGGCTTCCTGTTCAGCATGGAAAGCCTGGCCCTGTCGCTGGGCTGCAACCGGGCTCAGTTGGAGCTGGCGGTCGCCCAGTCGCGCCCCACAACTCCGGAGAAGAGGGCGTTGCTGTGGGCGGCCCAGGTGCAGCTGGGCACTCTGTCCCGGACCGAACTGCGGGAGCGGTGCGGCGAGCTGCTGGACGATCCGTTGGTGTTGCCCGCCTACCCCCGCTACCTCAGCGGTTTCGTGCACGCGCTGGAACCGGTGCCGGGGCTGGCGGACGTGGTGGTGGAGGCCGTGTCGAACGCGTTCGGGCGGTTGCCCGACCCGGTGCTGCTGCCGTGGCTGCCGACCCTGATCAGCACGCTGCGTTCGAGTGCGGCAGAGCTGGCGCCGTTGCTTATCCGGGAGGCGGGGCGGGTCTTCCCGGGCCGACTGGCGGAGCTGGACGCGTGGGTGCCGCCGTGGCGGGAGGCGCCGGCCGCCGACACGAGGCCGGGCGGACGAGGGGCGGGCGGCGCCGCGCTGCTCTTCGCGCACCCGGGGACGCTCGACGCGGTCGCGGAGCTGCTCGGCTGCGACGGCTCCTGGACCACGCCCGCGGTCGGGTCGGCGAGCGGAGCGCTGCCGGCACGCCATCCGGATGCGGCGGCCGCCTGGGAGGCGTTGCTCGCGGTACAGCCGAAGGGCTCCACCGCACCAGCACGCTGACCTGTACCGCGAGGTGGGGGCGGGTCGCGGGGCGTCTCCCGCGGGCCGACGCCGTCGGTCCGCGGGCCGCAGTGGTCGTGCGGTGCCGGACCCGACGGCGCCGCGCCCCCGCGGCGGCCGGGGCGGGGAAGCCGTGGGGAGCGCCGGACGGGGTCGGCCGCAGGCGGCCGGGCCTGGCTTCAGAGCCCGGTGCCCCCTGTGGCGTCGATGCACTGGCCGGTGACCCAGCGCGCGTCCGGTGAAGCGAGGAAGGCCACGACGTCGGCGATGTCGGCCGGTCGGCCCATGCGTCCGAACACGGAGTGCGCCGCCAGGGCCGCCCTGGCCTCGGGCGTCCGGCGGCGCCGGGCGTTCATGTCCGTCTCGACGAAACCCGGCACCACCGCGTTGGCCGTGATGCCTCGTCCGGCCACTTCCTTTGCCACCGCAAGCGTCAGGGTCTCCACCGCTCCCTTGGTCATGGCGTACGTCACCGACTCAGGAAAGGACCTGTGCGCGGCGGCCGACGAGATGTTGACGATCCGCCCCTCGTCGCGCATGAGCGTCAGGCCGTGCTGGATGAGGAACAGCGGCGCCTTCACGTTCACTGCGAAGAGCCGGTCGAAATTCTCCGGCGTGGCATCGCTTATTCGCCCGGAGCCGCTCACACCGGCATTGTTGACCAGAATATCGAGCACCGGCTCCTCCCCCTGCCCGGCCATCCCCGCGACGAACGCCTCGTAGAGCGCTTCGGCGTCGCCGGCCACCCCCAGCAGGGAGCCCACCGTGAAAGCCCGGCCGCCCGCTTTCTCGATCTCCTCGACCACCTCCTGGGCGGCGTCCTTGCGCTCACCGTAGTGAACGGCGACCAGGGCCCCGTCATGTGCGAGCCTCCGGGCGATCGCCCGGCCGATACCGCGGCTCGATCCCGTGACCAGCGCGACCTTTCCCGCCAATGACCCCATGCACCCTCCCCCTGGGACGAACACTCCGCAGATCTCGCGAAGCGCAGTCACCCTACCCACCGCCCCGCTACGAATGCGCTGCCGCGAAGCACGTGCCCGGGCTCCTGCCGGCACGGCCGGGACCGGGGCCGCCGGGCGGAAGCACGCCGGGCCTGAGGACTGCCCGGGCCCGGCGCGCCAGGCGGCCGACCTGGGCGGCCGGGGGAAGCGCGGGAGCAGGCGGGCACCCCCTCCCCGCACGCAACTGCTTGATGTTGCTTGAAAGGCAGGTCTAATATGCAGATTCGAGCATCAATTGTCGGAGCAGGGAGACCAGATGACGCACGTGGCTCAGGAGCTGGCCAGCCAGCCGGAGTGCTGGCGCGTGGCCGCAGGTATGGCGCAGGGGCTGGCCCACCGGCTTCCGCAGGCCGGCGAGCGCGTCGCCGTCGTCGGCTGCGGCACGTCGTACTTCATGGCGCAGGCCTACGCTTCTCTCCGCGAGAGCAGCGGCCAGGGCGAGACCGATGCCTTTGCCGCGTCGGAGTTCCCGGCCGGCCGGTCCTACGACCGAGTGGTGGCGCTGAGCCGTTCCGGCACCACGACCGAGGTGCTCGGTCTCCTCGGCCAGCTGGGCGGTTCGACCCGCAGGACGGTGGTCATCGGCGACCCCGACACCCCGATGGCGGCGATGGCCGACGACAAGGCAGTGCTGGAATTCGCCGACGAGAAATCCGTGGTCCAGACCCGCTTCGCGACCTCGGCCCTGACCCTGCTCCGCGCCCATCTGGGCCTGCACACCGATGGGGTCGTCGAGGACGCCCAGGTGGCCCTCTCCGAGCCGCTGCCGCCCGGGCTGGTGGAGTGCGGGCAGTTCACTTTCCTCGGGCAGGGGTGGAGCGCGGGTCTCGCCAACGAGGCCGCGCTGAAGATGCGCGAAGCCGCCCTGGCCTGGACCGAGGCCTACCCGGCGATGGAGTACCGGCACGGCCCCATCAGCATCTCCACCCGGTCGACGGTGACCTGGATGCTCGGCGACGCCCCCGCCGGACTGATGGAAGAAGTGCACGCGACCGGCGCCCGGTGGGTGGCCGGCAGGCTCGACCCGCTGGCTGAGCTGGTGCGGGTGCAGCGCCTCGCGCTGGCCGTCGCGGACGCCCGCGGGCTCGACCCGGACCGGCCGCGTCACCTGACCCGCTCGGTGATCCTCGACGGCACACCCTGAGGCGTCCGGTGATCCCCGACACGCCCTGACCCTCCCGGCCCGGCCGCCCCCCCGCCCACCACCGCCCGCTGCCCGCTGCCCGCTGCCCGCCGAACAGGACCATGACCGCGCGGCGGCCCTTCCTCCGGGAGTTGCCATGCCCATCGCCACCACCGGCGATCTGATCACGGACGCCGCAGCGTGGCAGCGCGCGGTCGCCGCGTTCAACGTCATCACGCTGGAGCACGCCGAAGCGATCGTCGAGGGCGCGGAGGCCGTGGGGTCGCCGGTGATCCTCCAGATAAGCGAGAACGCGGTGGCCTACCACCGGGGCCGGCCGCGTCCCCTGGCCCGCGCCGCGGCGGAGATCGCGGAGCAGGCCACCGTCCCCGTCTCCCTCCACCTGGACCACGTGCAGTCGACCGAGCTGCTGTACCGGGCGGCGGACTGCGGTTTCAGTTCGGTGATGTTCGACGCGGCCCGGATGCCGTACACCGAGAACCTGGCGGTCACACGCGCCGCCGTCGTATGGGCGCACGCGAGGGGCCTGTGGCTGGAGGCCGAGCTCGGGCAGGTCGGCGGGAAGAGCGGGGCGCCCCCGCTCGACGCCCATGCACCCGGAGCCCGTACGGACCCCGAGGAAGCCCGGTCTTTCGTCGCGGCCACCGGAGTGGACGCGCTGGCCGTGGCGGTCGGCACATCCCACGCAATGACCTCTCGGGACGCCCGGATCGACCACGCCCTGCTGGCCAGGTTGCGGGCGACCGTGCCGGTTCCGCTGGTGCTGCACGGCTCGTCCGGCGTCTCCGACGATGACCTGGCCCGCGCCGTGGCGAGCGGTATCACCAAGGTCAACATCGGCACCGCGCTCAACATCGCCCTGACCGGTGCGGTGCGCGAGCATCTGGCCCAGGACCCCCGGGGCGTGGACCCGCGGCGTTATCTGGCCGAGGGGCGGGACGCGATGGCCCGCACGGTGGCCCGGCTGATATCGACGCTGTCCTCCGCCCGGGCGCACACCGCCTGATCGCGCGTCGGGGGCCCGGTTGGCGCGCCGAGCCCAGGGCGAAGGCCGTCGTCAGGACGTGCGGACTGCGCCGGGACCGTCGCCGCACGCGCGCGGTGGGACTGCCGGCACACCGGCACTGTGCGCCGCGGTCGGCGACACCGGGGCCGACGGGGCCCGGGCAAAGGATCATGCCTGCCGGTGCGGGGGAGGCGGGCCCTCCTCGTGGACGAACGGCAGTCCGTGCGCGTGCCGTTCGAGCTCGTCGACGGCGTCGTCCGCCGCCCTGCGGGCTCGCCGCCCCGGGAGGCCCGCGATGCCAGGGATGCAACGCGTTCGGCAGGTCTCACCACGGAGCGCCGGCCGGCGAAGGCTCCGGCTCGGCGCCGTCGAGCACGAAGGGCGCCCGGTGATCAGCTCACGGATGAGTGCGTCGGTGTCCATCAGGGAGCGGCGCGCCGTGTTGAGGGCTGCCCCGTCGTTCGCCAGGGCGACGCGGTCGGCGTCGAACAGGAGGCGGTTCTACGGCAGTGGCGATCCACTGCCCGGCGAAAATGTTGAGGACCTGACAGGTCTCCTCGTCCTGGCCGTAGGAGTTCCGACTCGCACCCAGCGCGGCAGGGGTGTCGGTGCCCTCCCCGGCACGCCGGGGGCGGCACGGGAGGTCACCGGGCGCCTGCCCCGAGCTGGCGACGGAGGTGTGGGGCGGGCGGGGCAGACGCCGGTGCCGACCGGTCATACTGTCGGCCCCACCACAGGATCGGGATATGAGCATGGAACACGACCGACGGAGCTCCCCTCCCCTTCAGGGGAACGAGCGCGAGACGTTGCGGGCTTTCCTCGACTACCACCGGCAGACCCTCGCGATGAAGTGCGCCGGGCTGGACGACGAGGCGTTGCGCCAGCGGTCGATGCCACCCTCCACGTTGTCGCTGTTGGCTCTGGTGCGGCACATGGCGGAGGTGGAGCGCGCCTGGTTCCGAAGGGTTTTCGAGGACGGCGATGCGCCGATGGTCTGGTCCCAAGAGGTCGACTTCCAGGCGGCGTACGACGTGAGCGCGTCGAACCGTACGGAGGCGTTCACCGCCTGGGAGGCCGAGGTCGCGACCTCTCGCCGCATCGAACGGCAGGCCGCCTCCCTCGATCTGACGGGCCACCAGCCGCGCTGGGGGAAGGAGGTGTCGCTACGGATGGTCATGGTGCATGTGCTGCTGGAATACGGCCGCCACAACGGACACGCGGACCTCCTGCGCGAGGGTGTGGACGGGGCGGTGGGGGCCTGAGACGGCGGCTGCCGGGGCGCTGAAAGCCGGGCGGCCCGGGCGGCCGGCCCATGCGGCTTCGGGGAGCCGGCCCCGCGCTCGCTGCCGTGCGAACGAGGGAAGGCCGAGGCGGCGGCAGGCAGACGGCATTTTTCGTCGGCCAAGGCCGCGCGTGTGCCGGAAGTGCGCATGCCGCCTGGGAGGTTCGTATCGGTCCAGCAGACCATGGGATCGTCGGCCGTGTGAGGTGCGCAAGCCGGGCGTCGGCGGCGTCGTTCGTGGAGCATACGAGAGCGGGCGGTTTCTTCGCCGACGCGCTGAAGCGACACGGCGTCCATGGGGGCGACCGTGGCTGCCGCTCACGAAACCTCCTGAGCGCGCACGGCGGGGAGCCGATCCTGTGTCCCGGTCAGCCGCAGGGCGTCGAAGCCGTTGGCGACGACGGCGCGGGCCGGCTCGGTCCCCGGCCCGGCGCCCCATGCGGCCGACGCCGGTGCGTAGACGGTCTGAGAGGTACGGCTCCCGGAGCAGCCGTTCGGTACGCAACAGCCGAGGACGCCACGGAGGCGCCGCCTGCCCGGGCATACGCTCTCGCTCAGGGGCGCGGACCTGCCGTCGGATTCTCGCGCAGCAGACGTCGGGCCTTCTCCCGGAGCCGTTGGCGGTGTTCGGGATCGGTGGCCCGGTCTGCGGCACGGTCCAGCTCCTCGGCGCGTTCACGCGTGCGCCGGGCTCGTTCCGCCGGGCTGTCGGGCAGGTTCATGAAGGCGTCCTCCGTCGTGGGTCCTCCGTCGGCAACCGGTGTCGTGTGCGCGACCGGAGCCCAAGCGTCACCGGAGTCGGCCCGGTCCGCATCTCCAGCGGTCACGTTCGGTGGCTTCTGACGGACGCGGGCCTCGGGGACCACGAGCAGGGGGAAGGCACGGGGGCGCGCGCCTCCCGGCGTCGAGGGACCGGCGGCGGGGCAGAGCGACCGCACCACGCCCCGCTCTCGGCGTAGCGCGACGCGGGCCAGGCTCCGGGGCGCCCGCCCCGGCAGTCGCGCGAAGGGCCGTCCCGCCCGGGCGGGACGGCCCTCACCCGTCCGCGCTCATCCACCGCTGGAGCGTCAGGGGTCAGTCAGTCGGCGGTGTGGTCGGGGTGCCCTTTCGTCCGGCGGGCTTCCTTCATCTCGGCCTCGTAGAGGTGGTCGCGGCCGTCGGCGAGTTCCTGCCTGATCTGCCGCTCGATGGCGCGGAACGGCTCGTAGTAGGTGGTGTTGTACTCCTCGACGATCTGGAACGTCCAGTGGCCGGGAATGACGTTGCGCCCGAGAACCTCACGTTCGACCTGGTCGGCACGGTCTGTGTGGCCCGCCTCTCGCAGCAGTCGCACCGCCTCGTCGAGGCAGAGGTCGGAGCTGCCGGTCAGCTGGTGGAATTCGTACAGAGCGCCGCGGGCACGTTCGGCCGTCTCCAGCGCCTTGGAGAGGGCGCCGAGGGCTTCGACAGTGGTGTCGGTGACGCCTTCGGGCCGTCGGTGCCGCAGGTCGGGTGGCTGGGATCGGGCGTTCATGTCCGTCGCCTTCCGCTTCCGAGAGAGCGGGCGCCCCGGCGCACGCCCTCCTGGGAGGGTCCCGCGTCGGGTACCGCGGTCCGGGTGCTCATGGGGCTCCTTGTCTGCTGCGGGGCACGGTCCGTCTCCACCTTCCTACCCCGGCCGGTGCTCGATCTGCCGAAACGACCCGAGGAAGGACGAAGATGATCACCGAGTTCCCTAATCTTCCCTATCTTCCCTTATCAGAAATAACCGAGGGAAGCTTAAGGTAGTCTTCGGACTTATGGAGAACGAGCAGAGGGAGCTGTACACGATCGGCGAGGTGGCCGAGAAGCTGGGTCTGCATGTGAGGACCGTCCGGAACTACGTCCGCGACGGCCGGCTCAACGCCGTACGGATCGGCAAGCAGTACCGGATCAGCCGGGAGGACTTCGCGACGCTGACCGGCCGACCCACCGCCGCGCCACCGGCTTCCGCGCCCGCCGCCGGCCATGTGGAGGTCTCCTCCATCGTCCAGGTCGACGCGCTGAGCCCGGACGCCGCGCACCGACTGACCACCTTCGTCACAGCGAGCGCGCAGTCCTCCCCAGGCGCGTCGGGGCGGCTACGCGTCGAGACCGTCTACGACCCGGAGCGCACCCGAATGAAGATCGTCATCCTCGGCGGAGCCGCGGCCACCGCCGATCTGCTGCACCTGATCCACGGTGTACTGGGCCCCGACAGCGGCCTGTTCCCCGCCGCGGGCGAGGAAGGAGACCACCGTGCCTGACGTCCTCGTGGAGCACCACGGCATCCCCGTCCTGGTGTGCGATGCCGAGGGTCCGGCGATCGCCACCGTTCAGGACGCCCTCGACCATCTGATCGGCGGGGCCTTCCAGGGCGCGCAGGTGGTCGCGGTGCCGGCCCAGCGCCTCGATGAGCGCTTCTTCGACCTGAGTACCGGATTCGCCGGGGCCGTTCTGCAGAAGTTCGCGAACTACCGGCTGCGCCTCGTCGTCGTCGGGGACATCGACCGCCATCTGGCGGCCAGTGCGGCACTGCCCGATCTCGTCCGCGAGGCCAACCGGGGCCGGGACGTCTGGTTCGTCCCGGACCTGGCCGGGCTCGTCGCCCGGTTGCCTTGAGCAGCTCCGGACGGCCGGGCGGGATACGACCCGCCCGGCCGCCGGAGGGCCCCGTCACCCCTCGTCGCCCTCGTCTCCCTCCTCGTCCTCCTCGGCCTCGAAGGCGTCGCCGATCTCGTCGACGACTTCGGCGGCGACCATGCCGCCGGCGACCCCGACAGCCGCGCCCGCAGCCGCCCCGGCCACCACCGCTCCGGCGCCGGGGCCCGTACGGCGCCCTCCGTAGGGGTCGCCCTGGTGGGCTTCGTACGAGGAGGACTCGGACCGGGCCGGGCCGCCGGCGACGACCTGCTTGAGCCAGCCGTCGACCCGCTCGTTCCAGACGTCCTGCGAGGCGGGGTAGTGGGGGGCGGTGAAGCGGTGGACGGTGTCGTGCCCCTCGGCGAAGAGCCCTCCCCGCTTGTCCGCCTCGATCACGACCTCCAGGCCGCCCGGCGAGGCGAGGAAGGTCACCTCGATCTCGTTCACGGCGTGGGCGTGGTCGGCGGGCGGCAGGATCTCGATCTCCTGGTAGCACGGGAGCTGCTGGCCGGTCCCCCGGATGTGGCCGAGTTCCAGGTCCGCCGATCTGAAGACGTATCCCAACTGCCCGAAGGCCTCCAGGACCGCCTCCTGGGCGGGCAACGGGCCCACCGCGAGGGCGTCGAGGTCACCCTTGTCCCGGGCCCCCGAGATCTCCAGCTCGGTCCGGATGCCGAGGACGGGGCCCAGGCGCTGGCCGCGGAGTTCGGTGATGGGCGTCTCCCAGGGCAGGGTGACGGTGAACGGAACGGCGTGGTCGGCCTCCTCCGGGAGCCGGAAGCCGCCGCCGACCGTGAAGCGTTCGAGGACGACCGTGCCTTCGTGCTCCTCATCGCCTTCGACCTCGACCCGGGCGACGAGCAGGAGGGAGAGCCGGTCGACCGACACGTCCGCTCCACCGCCACGCAGACGGACCTCCCCGGAGAGGGGGCCGCCCGGCAGTGCGGGGCCGGTTTGCAGGACGGTGTCGACCGAGGGGCCGCCGACTCCGAGGGCTCCGAGCAACTTCTTGAACACCATGGACGGCGTACGCTCCTTCTGTGGCTGGGATGATCGAGGGCGACTGGGCCGCCTCGCCGGGCGAAAGGGACCCGGAAAGGTAAAGGTTTGCCCATCCTGCGCTCGCTACGCACCGTTTCGGCCAGCAAGATCACCGCCGGGTCCGGGGCGACACCGGGGTCCTCATGAGGTGAGCCCCTCCGGTGTGACACCTGCTGTGACGCGGGCCACTCCCTTATGCTTTGCGCTCCCTTTACTATCAACGAAGCGGGTTCACACCCGTTCCCCATCGTCGACCCCGACGACCCGAACAGAGAAGGAGCTGCGGTCCCGCAATGGGTGAGCCTCCCAGTACGTACCGTGCCATCCCCGCCCCCGTACACCAGGGGACGGAGGTGACACGGTGAGTGAAGTCGTCCTGCTCCTGCTGGCCCTCGGGCTGACCCTGGCGTGCGCGGTTTTCGTCGCGGCCGAGTTCTCGCTGACGACCATAGAACGCAGCGAGCTCGAACGTGCCGCGCAGGCCGGTGAGCGCGGCGCCGAAAGCGCGCTCAAGGCCGCCAAGCGGCTCACTTTCCAGCTTTCCGGCGCTCAGCTCGGCATCACCGTGACCTCGCTGGTCATCGGCATGCTCGCCGAGCCGTCCCTCGCCGTGCTGCTGCGGGGCCCGCTGGAGGCCGTCGGCCTTCCGGTCGGCGCCGTGTCCACGGTCGCCACACTGCTCGGCGTGGCCGCCTCCACCGTCGTCCTCATGGTCATCGGCGAACTGGTCCCCAAGAACTGGGCGATCTCCAGCCCGCTCGCCGTCGCCAAGGTCGTCTCGGGTCCGCAGCGGGCGTTCACCGCCTGCTTCGCCCCGCTGATCCGCCACCTCAACAACACCGCCAACCGCGCCGTGCGCCGGATGGGGCTGGAGCCGGCGGAGGAGCTGGCCTCGGCCCGCACACCGCAGGAGCTCATAGCGCTCGCCCAGCACTCGGCCCGCGAGGGCGCGATCGAACAGGACTCGGCCGAGCTGTTCGTCCGTACCCTGCACCTGGCGGAGCTGTCCGCGGAGAACGTGATGACGCCGCGGGTGGACGTCCGGGCGGTGGAGGCGCACGCCACCGCCGCCGACGCCGCCAACCTCACGCTGGCCACCGGGCTGTCCCGCTTCCCCGTCTACCGGGACAGTCTGGACGAGGTCATCGGCACGGTCCACATCCGTGACGTGCTCGCCCTCGACGAGACCGAACGGGCCCGTACCCCGGTCACCGCGCTGGCCACCGAGCCGCTGCTCGTGCCCGACTCACTCCCGGTGGACCGCCTGCTGGCGCAGTTGCGCAAGCACCGCACCATGGCCGTGGTGATCGACGAGTACGGCGGCACCGCGGGGGTCGCCACGGTCGAGGACATCGTCGAGGAGGTCGTCGGCGAGGTCCGCGACGAGCACGACCCCCACGAGCGCCCCGACCTGGCCCCGGCCGAGCCGCTCGGCGACGGCCGCCCCGTCTGGGAGGCAGGGGGCAGTCTCCGGCTGGACCAGCTCGAGAGGATCGGCTTCCGCGCGCCGGAAGGCCCCTACGAGACGCTCGCGGGCCTGCTCGCGACGCAGCTGGCCCGCATCCCCGTCCGTACGGACCGGCTGGTCGTCGACGGCTGGCAGTTCGACGTGCTCGACATCGAGCACCACCGCGCCGACCGGGTCCGGATCACCGCGCCCGCTCCGGCTCTGGCTCTCGTGGACGAGGACGTCCGATGACCGCTCTCCAGCTCGCCATCGGCGCGCTCACCCTCCTCACCAACGCCTTCTTCGTCGGCGCGGAGTTCGCCCTCATCTCGGTGCGCCGCAGCCAGATCGAGCCGCAGGCCCTGCAGGGCAGCCGGCGCGCCAAGAGCGCCCTGTGGGGCCTCCAGCACCTGTCGGCCGCCATGGCCACCGCCCAGCTCGGCATCACCATCTCCTCGCTGGTGCTGGGAGCCGTCGCGGAACCGGCCATCGCCCATCTGCTGGAGCCTCCGTTCGACGCGGTGGGCGTGCCGGACGCGCTGGTCCACCCGATAGCGTTCGTCATCGCGCTGACCCTGGCGACGTATCTGCACATGCTCATCGGCGAGATGATCCCGAAGAACATCGCTCTGGCCGCCCCCGTCGCCACGGCCCTGGCGCTGGGGCCGTCCCTGGTGGCTCTGACCCGGGCGCTGCGCCCGGTCATCTTCGGGATCAACGCCTTCGCCAACGCGTTGCTGCGGCTGCTCAAGGTCGAGCCGAAGGACGAGGTCTCGTCGGTCTTCACCGATGACCAGCTCGTCCGGCTGGTGAAGGACTCCAGCGAGGCCGGCCTGCTCGCCCCGGCCGACGGCGAACGCCTGCGCGACGCCCTGGAGCTGGGGACCCGGCCGGTCGGCGAGGTGATGGTTCCGCTGAACCGGACCGTCACCGTCGACCTCGGCATCACGCCTCAGGGTCTGGAGCGGGCGGCGGTCGGCTCGGGCTTCTCCCGGCTGCCCGTCACCGGCCCGGACGACGAGCTCCTCGGCTATCTCCACATCAAGGACGCCCTCGGTGTCGCGGAACGCACCCAGCCGCTTCCCACGAGCGCCATCCACCCCATCATCCGGGTGGAGATCGACACCCCCCTCGACGACACCCTCACCGCGATGCGTGCCGCCGGCACGCACCTCGCGGCCGTCGCCGGCGACAAGGGCACGGTCATCGGCTTCGTGACGATGGAGGACGTGTTGGAGGAGCTGGTCGGGGCCGCCCCGGCCTGACGACCGGGAGGACGCCCAGCCGTCACGAGGGCGGCGGCGAAGCGGAAGTCCAGGCGGCCCGACACGCGTGATCGCGCGTCGGGCCGCCGTACGCGGTCCCCTCCAAGGACCGCAGGGGCCCGGCCCGAACGCGTAAGCTCGGCGAATGGCCAAGTACTTCGACGTGCACCCCGAAAACCCCCAGCCCCGCACCATCAGCACGGTGGTCGACAGCATCCGTTCCGGCGCGCTCGTCGCCTACCCGACCGACTCCTGCTACGCGTTGGGCTGCCAGTTGGGAAACCGCGACGGGATCGGCCGGATTCGATCGATCCGGAACCTCGACGATCGTCACCACTTCACCCTGGTGTGCCACAGCTTCGCGCAGCTGGCGCAGTTCGTCCGCGTGGACAACGACGTCTTCCGCGCCATCAAGGCGGCTACGCCCGGCAGCTACACCTTCATCCTCCCGGCGACGAAGGAAGTGCCCCGGCAGTTGATGCACCCTAAGAAGAAGACGGTCGGCGTGCGCATCCCGGATCACGTCGTGACGCAGGCCCTGGTCACCGAGCTCGGCGAGCCGCTGCTCTCCAGCACCCTGCTGCTGCCGGACGAACAGGAGCCGCTGACCCAGGGCTGGGAGATCAAGGAACGTCTCGATCACGAGGTCGACGCGGTGATCGATTCGGGCGACTGCGGAACCTCGCCGACGACGGTCATCGACTTCTCCGGGGGCGAGGCGGACGTCGTACGCCGCGGTGCCGGGGACCCTTCCCGCTTCGAGTAGTCCGTGCCTCGACGGCCGGGGAAACTGCGCCGACCGGGTGACCTTGGCCGGCTGCCCGAGGTCGCCCGGGTGACGTTCGGGCCGGTGTCCGCGTTCGGTTCCGGAGCTCGGCGAGACTGGCAGGCGTGACAGGTGAGCGACTGCGGTTCGACGGCTGGATCGCCGGTGTGGGCACGTCCTCGGGAACCCGCGTGGTGGTGGGGCACTGGCCTCGCTCCCCGTTCGGGCCCTTCAGCGACGTCATGGTGCAACGCCCCGGCGGAAAGCGGCTCCTGCTCGCTCCTTCCGGGCCCGTCGCGGACTTCGTCGCCGCCACCTACCGCTTCGACCGCATCGATGTGGTGCCTGTGGCGGTCTCCGTCTCCGGCGACGTGTGGCTCGTCGAGGCCGGGCCACTGCGCCTGCGGCTGCGGACCGGACGGCAGTCCCCGTTCGGGCTGCTCCTGTCCGCCGTGCCGGCGTCTTTCGCCCGCAGCCCGCTCTGGGCGCGGCTGTGCGATCTCCCGGCCCGGACGCTGATGCCCGGCGTACGCACCCTGGGGAGCGCCGGTTCAGGGCGACGGGAATGGTACGGGGCTCGGGGCCTGCGACCGGTGCTCGCCGCGGACGCCTCATGGGGCGGAGCGAGCCTGGGGGCGCTCGCCCCGCTCGATCCGCCCGTCGCCTTCGGATTCGGATCGGCCCCCCGACGCCCTTGCGTGGTCCGCGTCACCACAACGGTGGAACGAAGAGCCCCGTCCGGCTGACCGTGCCCGTGGGGCCCCACGAAGGTCTGCCGGCCGGGGGTCCCTGTTGCGGTCGCCGGGTACGCAGCGTCCGATCCCGGTCGGCTGGCCGGGGCGGGCCGGGCCCTGGCGTCGATCGCGGCGCGTCCTGCGGGGCGGTCCGGGCCTGTCCCCGGGGCCCGGCCGGTCGGGGATGCGAGGCGGCTGGGCTCGGCGCAGGGTGGAGCCATGGCGAATCCTCCGATCGTCATCCATCGGCCGACCCCTTCGGGCGGCCGGCGGGTGACCGTGCACTACGAAGGCCGGGACGAGATACTCGGGCTGGCCCACAGCGACCATGACGTGATCGTGTTCCTCACCGAGGCCGGCCTGGAGGAACCCGACCGCATCCTCGACAACCCGGTCTGGGTGGAGTGGCGGGGCGGGCGCGCCCACCGCTACGAAGCGGCCTGAGGGCCCGTGCCCGTCCCTCCGCCTCACCCGCCCCTGGGCCGGCCGACCGGCTTCCCGGCCGCCGGGGTCACTGCCGCAAGCCGTCGAGGATGGCCGAAACTGTCTCTTCCGGCGTCTGGTCGGATGTGTCGAGCCACCATCCGATCCACGGCGTCCGGCTCCGCAGATGGGCGTCGAACGCCTCGACGGTCCACTCCCCGTATCCCTGCTTCCCCCGCGTCCTCTCCCTCGCCTGCACGGTCTGCGCCGAAGGGGCCAGGACGACGACGTGCAGCGGACGGGTGCGGACCCTGGCGACGTACCGCGCGAGGTCGTCGCCGATGACGATGTCCTGGACGATCACGGTCCATCCGTCGTCCGCGTAGGCGTCGGCCACCAGCGCGGAGACCCGCTGGCGAAGGTCCAGCTGCTCGCGCTGGTCCGCGGTCCCCTCTGTCGTCATCTCGGCGCGGCCCGAGACGATCATCCGGCGGAAGACGTCGCCACGGACGTGGACGGCGCGCGGCAGGCGCTCCGCCAGAAGCTGGGCGACGGTGGACTTCCCCGAGGCCATCACTCCGGTGATCAGTACGACGCAGGGGCCGAGACCGACGTCCATGCGCATCTCCTCTCCGTCAGGGCGTCCGCCCGCTCCACCCGGCCGGCGGGCCGCCGATACGTCGCGGCGGGCCGTCGAACGGCCGCCGCCGACGTCCTGTGCCCACCGGGGCGGGCCGGGTGGCGGCCCCGCTCTGCGGGTCGGGCCTGTTCACACCGCGCCCGCCGTGCTTGCCTTCCCGCTGTCGAGCAGGTCCCCCGCCTCCTCGGCACTTGTCTCCCGCAACTTCTCGGCCAGCAGAACCCAGCGGGTGATGCCCACGGACCGCAGGAACGGCAGGTCGTGTCCGGCGATGACGAGAGCGCCCTCGTAGGACGCCAGGGCGCTCGTCAGCTGGCGCACACTGGCCAGGTCGAGATTGTTGGTCGGCTCGTCCAGCAGCAGCAGTTGGGGGGCGGGGGCGGCGAGCATCGTGGCCGCGAGCGCGGCCCGGAAGCGTTCGCCGCCCGACAGGGTGCCCGCGGGCTGCTCCGCGCGGGCGCCCTTGAAGAGGAAGCGGGCCAGCTGGGAACGGATCTGGTTGTCGGTATTGCCGGGAGCGGTACGGGCCACGTTGGCGGCGACGCTCAACTCGTCGTCGAGGGTGTCCAGCCGCTGGGGCAGGAACTTGAGCGGCACGGACACCACGGCCTCGCCAGAACGCGGTGCGAGCTCCCCGGCGAGCGTACGCAGCAGGGTGGTCTTGCCCGCTCCGTTCCGGCCGACCAGGGCGACGCGCGCGGGCCCCTTCACCTGGAGACCGCCATCGCGCAGTCGGCCGAAGGGGAGGCTGAGGTCCCTCACCGTCAGGACGGTGCGCCCCGCGGGCACCGCGGTGTGGGGCAGGCTCACCCTGATCTCGTCGTCCTGGCGGATGGCGCCGGCGGCTTCCTCCAGGCGCTCGCGGGCCTCGTCCAGGCGGTCCTCGTGCAGTCCGCGCAGCCGGTCCCCCGATTCCTGGGCGGAACGCTTCCGCTCTCCGGCGACGATGCGCGGCGCACGCCGCTGCGCGTCCAGTTTCCTGTCGTGGCGCCGACGGCGGGCCACCTTGGTCCGCGTCTCCTCCAGTTCGCGCCGCTGACGCCGTACGTCGGCCTCCGCCGCGCGCAGCGTCCGCCCGGCCGCCTCCTGTTGGGTGGCGAGGGCGTCTTGGTAGGCGGACCAGCCGCCTCCGTACCAACTGACCGAGCCGGACCGCAGTTCGGCGATGCGGTCGACGCGCTCGAGGAGGTCCCGGTCGTGGCTGACGACGATCAGGACGCCGGCGCGCCACGACTCGACGGCCTCGTAGAGCCGACGCCGGGCGACGAGGTCGAGGTTGTTGGTGGGCTCGTCGAGGAGGAGGACGTCCGGGCGCTCCAGCAGCAGCGCGGCCAGGCGCAGCAACACGGTCTCTCCGCCGGAAAGCTGCCCGACCGTGCGGTCCAGTCCGATGTCGCCAAGCCCGAGGGCGCTGAGGGTGGCCTGGGCACGTTCCTCCAGGTCCCAGTCGTCGCCGACGGTCTCGAAGTGCTCCTCCCGCACGTCTCCGGACTCGATGGCGTGCAGGGCGGCCCTCCGTTCGGCGATGCCGAGGGCCCCCTCGACCCGGAGGGCCGTGTCCAGGGTGAGGTTCTGGGGCAGATAGGCGAAGTCACCGCCGACGGTGACGGACCCCCCGGTGGGCCGCAGCCGCCCGGAGAGCAGCCGCAGAAGGGCCGACTTGCCGGTGCCGTTGGCGCCGACCAGGCCGGTACGGCCGCAGGGGACGGTGAGGGAGAGGTCCTCGAAGAGACGCGTGCCGTCGGGCCACTGGAAGGTGAGGCCGGACACGGTCACGGAGGCGCCGGGCGCGGTGGGATGGCTCATGGGGTTCTCGCAGTCGCAGAAGCGGGGCAGTCAAGGGGCTTCTTGTGCGAGCAGCACGCGGCGACCGGCCGGGGGGAGGTGGGGAGCGGTCTCGCGGAGACGAGGAGTGGCTCAGCACCGAGGTCGCATCCACGCGGGAGTCACGGGCGGCAGACATGCCGACAGCGTCGTGACGGTGTACGGGCCATGGCCGTACCGCGTGATGATCGCGGACCTCAGATGCGCAACGTCCACCTCTATCGGAGACGACAGGACTCGCTCAGCCTAGTGGAGGCCCCGGTGGGACGTCGAGCCATTTCCTCCGCGAGCGTTCTGCGGGGCAGGAGCCGGGGCCGGCGGGGCGTCATCCTGGTCGGGGCAATGCGCGGGTGTGCGCTGGCTGGGCAGATGGACGCCAGGTGCTACGGCGGAGGTTCTGCGGATGGCGAGCGTGCCGAGCACGGCGGCGATGGCCGCCAGGACGAACCCATAGGGCGGGGTGGCGCCCGTCGGATGGGTTTCGTAGACCAGGGCCGCCGACAGGACGATCAGGGACGCGGTGACCCGGCCGTCGTGCGCGGTGGCGGCGACGACGGCCATGCCCCACAGCAGGTACCAGGGCTGAACCATGGGCGAGAGGGCGACCAGGCCGAGCAGGGAGAGGCCTAGGGCGTGGGCCGGCGCCACCGCTCCCCTCATCGCGCGCCGGGCCAGCAGGGCTGTCAGGGCGAGCGCGGCCGTCAGGCCCAGGGTCTGGACGGCGGACTTGACCGGCTCCGGGTCGGCGCCCACGAGGAGACGCAGCAGTTCGCCCAGCCCGAGGCCGAGGTCGCTGGGGACGGAGAGCGCGGTGTGGATGTTCGCGGCGACGCTCTGGGTCCTGAGCCAGCCGAAACCGGTGCCGCTGAGCACCGTCGCGGCGCCGGCGACCGCGCAGGCGATGAGGCCCGGCGCGAGGAGCGCCTTGGCCCAGCGGCGTATCCGGGGCCCGGTGGCGGAGGCGTGCACGAGGACCCCGATGAACAGGAGCGCCATCGCCGCCGGCGACTTCACCATCATGGCCAGGCCGACGAGAGCGCTGCCGGCGGCCCGCCTGCCGCGCAGCGCGAGCACCAGGCCGCCGAGCATGAGCCCGATCATCAGCCCGTCGTTGTGCATGCCGCCGATCACGTGGATGAGCAGGAGCGGGTTGAGCGCCCCCAGCCACAGAGCCCGGCGCTCGCTGCGGCCGTGCTCGCGCGCCAGGCGGCGCAGTCCCCAGACGATCAGGGCCAGCGACCCGAGCGCGATGAGCCGCATCCCGAGGACGGCGGGGACGATCGTGCCGCCGGTGGCCCCCGCCACGGCCGCGGACAGCAGCAGGAAGAGCGGTCCGTAGGGGGCCGGGGTGTCGCGCCAGTGGTTGCCCACGCTCGCGGCGGCGTCCCCTCCGATCCCGGCGGGGTCCAGGACGGAGGGGCCGACGGTGTAGACGTCGTGTCCTTCCAGGACCATCGCACCCTGGGCGATGTAGCTGTAGACGTCTGCGCTGTAGAGCGGCGGCGCCAGCAGAAACGGCACCGTCCACCACACGAGGGTGACAAGGGTGTCGCGGACGGAGGCGGCGCTCCTGCCGTACTGCCACCAGGCGACGACGAGCACGGTCAACCCGGCGTAGGCGACGACGGCAGCGGCGGTCCGGGTCGCGGACCCGTGGTCGGTCCACAGGCTCCAGGGGTCGTGGGCCGGCAGCTTCCCGGAGAACCAGCCGCCCGCGGCGACCGCCAGAGAACCTGCCGCACCCGCCCGACGGCAACCGACCGCGCTCAAAGCCCACATGACCGCCCAACCTATCGGACGGCATTGCCCGTCTCCGCCCCTCCCCCGGCACGGGCGGCGGCTCCGTCCGGTGCACGGCGTGCCGCTATCTCACGTCCCCGCGCCAGTCCCACAGGTGGCTGTCCGGCGCTCGCGGGCCGTACTCCGCGCGGCCGCCCGGCCCGTACGCGCCGATCTCGGTGACCAGCCCGACGCCCTCACGCAGGTCCGCCCCGCTCCAGCCGGTGACGTCGAGGAGCAGGCCGTCGAGCGGGCCGCCCACCAGCTCGCGGTAGTCGTGCCCCGGTTTCGGTCCGGGGCGGGGGTCGTCGTGGTCGGCGCCGTACACCCGTCGCTGCCTCATCAGCTCGTCCATGCGGGCAGCATCCCACCGGGCACTGACAACGGCTCGGTACGCGGGTCCATCCGGCCATCGTCAGCCGCCCCCTCATCTCAGCCGCGCCCGCCCGGCGTCCCGCTGCCGGGCGCGGTTGCCCGGCCGGACTCGGGGTGCCGGTGGACCCTGAGCCCGGCCGCCTGGTTGTGGACGGACCGCCGCCAAAAGCGGGTGCACGTCCGCCCGTGTGCCGGGGTACTCACCGTCGACGGCCTTCCGCCCCGTCTGGTCCCCCCGCCCGGAGAGTCCGGCTTCGCCCCCGGGCGGCCCCCACCCGCACGGGTCGGCCTCGCCCCCGGGTGGCCCCTCGGCCCTCTTGCCGGTCCTCCCATCGGAAGCGGCAGCGGCGTCGGGACCCGGGTCGCCCGGCCCGGCGGCGGCGGGCACGGCTGGGGCCGGTGCGGGACCCGCTGGTCCGTCCGTCCGTCCGTCGCCGAGCCGGGCGGGGCCCGGCGGGCTCCCCGCACCTCTTTGCACCGCCGCTCGCGGCCATCGCGTGGCGTCTGAGCCACCTCGGCGTGATGCCGGACCTGCACGCGGACCACACGAGCGGCAGCCGTGCCGGACCCGCGACGGTCACCGCACTTCCGTCGTCCCGCGGTCGCCTCCTCGGGCCGCTCGCCATATGATGCAGGGACTCACGCACCGCGGAGCAGCCCATGAACCGGCGTCGGACTCCCCGCTCAGGCAGCGCCGAGGACCTGCTCAGCACGTTGCAGAACCTCACCGCCCGTGCTCGGCGGGAGGTGGAATTCCACCAGGCCAGAGTGGAACTCGCGCAGGCACTGCAGCGCGACATGCTGCCGGCGGCCCTTCCCGCGGTCCCCGGCCTCCAGGCAGCCGCCCGTTACGCGCCGGCCCGCAACGGCCTGGACATCGGCGGCGACTGGTACGACGGCTTCGCCCTCGCGGACGGCGCTCTCGGGTTCGCCATCGGGGACGTCCAGGGACATGACGTCGAGGCGGCCGCCTTCATGGGGCAGGTCCGTATCGCGATGCGGGCCATCGCGGCCACGGCCGCCGATCCGGGCGAGGTCATGGGCCGTACCAACGATCTGCTGCTGTCCGTGGACTCCGGGCTCTTCGCGACGTGCACCTTCCTGCGGCTGGACCCGGTGACGTGGGAGTTGCACAGCGCACGGGCGGGCCATGTGGCGTGCGTATGGGCCGCCGTGGACGGACGGTCCGGGATCACGGAGGACCCGGGCGGCATGCCGCTGGGGATCGAGCCCGGTGAGAGTTACCCCGTCACCCGGCGCACTCTCGACTTCGACGGGGCACTCGTACTGCTGACCGACGGGGTCGTGGAGGGCCCGTCACTGGTGATCGAGGACGGCCTGGACCGGGTCCGGCGGCTGGTCGCCGGGCACGCGGGGGCGAGCGCGGAGGTGCTGGCCGACGAAGTGCTGGGAGCGGCGGAGCCGACCGGTCACGCGGACGACGCAGCCGTACTCGTCCTGCGGCACGCGGCCGCCCGCCGCGGGACCCGGTGACGGCCGACCGTACAGCGCGTGTCACCCGCCGCCTCCCGGCGGGCCCGGTGTCTGATGAGTGCTGTGATCCACAGCGAGGAAGCCAGACGTCGGGCCGTGTACGCAGCGCAGGTGCTGGCAGTGGCAGGCGCCTACTACCTGTCGGGACGGCTGGGGCTGACCCGGCAGGTGGTGGTGGACGGCGCTGTGGTGACTCCGCTGTGGCCGCCCACCGGGATCGCGCTCGCCGCACTGCTCCGTCTGGGTGTCCGGGTCTGGCCGGGCATCGCTCTGGGCACGCTGGTCACTGTCACCGATCTCGGCGACGCCTTCACCGTGAGCCGTCTGGCCATCATGTTCGGCAACACGGCCGCCCCGCTCGCCGCCTACTGGATGCTGCGGCGGGCGGGTTTCCGCGACGATCTGGCCCGGCTGCGGGACGGCATCTGCCTGGTCTTCCTCGGCGCGTTCGCCGGGATGCTGATCAGCGCCACCGTCGGGAGTTTCACTCTGCTGCTCGACGACAAAGTTCCCCCCGGCCGGTTCTGGCTGGTCTGGTCCTCCTGGTGGGCGGGGGACGTGATGGGGGTCCTCGTGGTCGCTCCCGTACTGCTGGTCCTGCGCCGGGCCCGGCTGCCCCGGGTGGGCGACCGGTGGCTGGAGGCCTCGGTCTTCGCGACGGTGATGCTGGCGGTCTCGCTGTTCGCGACGCACAGCTCCCTGTCCATGATCTATCTGGTCTTCCCGGTGATCATCTGGGGGGCTCTGCGCTTCCAGCTGCCGGGCAGTGCGCCGTCCGCCCTGGTCGTGTCGGTGCTCGCGATCCTCGCAGGAACGGACGCGCTGGGGCCGTTCGCGGGTCACACGCTCATGGAGATCATGGCCAACCTGTCGATCCTCAACGGGTCCGTCGCCCTCACGGCGCTGCTGCTCGGGGCGATCGTCACGGAGCACCAGAACATCCGCCGGGAGACGGAGTACGCCGTCGAGGAGTTGGAGGCCTTGGTGGAGCAGCTCGCTCCGCTGCCAAGGCCGCCCTCGGCACACCTCGGCGGCGGGGAGGAGGGGAAGCGACCCGGTGACGGGAGCCCCCGGCCCAAGCGCTGAACGCGCGCGGCCCCGAGGACCGCCAGGCACCCGAAGGCGACCGTCCTGGAGGACGAGGCGCACGGAGCGCTGATTCGATCGAGCGGTCAGTACGGCAGCGGGCGGCCGGACGGGGTACGCAGATCGAGCGGGGGCGGCCCGGAAGGCGGCGGGGGACGACGGACGACGACACGGATGCGGCCCACTGCCACCACCTCCTCCAGGTGACCGGTATCTGCCCAGTCCGCGCCGGTTCACACGTCCCGGCCGCTGGACGGTCCCGGCGCCCTACCGCGGACGGCGGCGCGCGGATGCGGGACGGGCTCGATGCGGTGACCCTTGATGGGCGGGGGCGTCGAGTCGAGGAGGAGGACGCATGTCCGCACTGGACAAGATCAAGAAGATGCTCAAGGGCCACGAGGACAAGGCCAGCAAGGGCATCGACAAGGCCGGAGGCATGGTCGACAAGCGGACCCAGGGAAAGCACAAGGGACACGTCGACACGGCTCAGGACAAGCTGAAGCAGCAGCTCGGGACGGACCGGGGCCAGGATGGGCCGCCCCGCTCCTGAACGACGCCGCCGTCGAGCGGGCCGAGGAGACGACCGGCCCCGCCGCACGCCGGGCCGTGCCGCGGAGGGCGACCCGTGGCACGGGTCCGGAATCTCCCCACCGGCGTGCGTCGGGCCGTCGGCCCACGAGGCCGGGCGGGGAGCCCGGCGCGCCCGAGCCGACAGATCTCGGTGACGGTTTTCCCAGTCGCCCGGCCAATTGTTGTTATCGTCCCGCGCGCACCGCGTCTCCCGAGTGTGGGAAGAGACAACACCGGACTCCGGAAAAGTGAGCACAGCATGGGCAAGGACCACCCGACGGTCTTGGTCGCCGCGGCGCGCCGCGGCGACCAGCAGGCGAAGGACCGCCTCGTCGCGGCGTACCTGCCGTTGCTGTACAACGTCGTCGGACGTGCGCTGGAGGGCCATGCGGATGTCGACGACGTGGTACAGGAGACGGTGCTGCGAATGCTCCGCAGCCTGCCGGGGCTACGCGACCCGGAGCGCTTCCGTTCCTGGCTCGTGGCGATAGCCATGAACGAGATACGCCGTCACTGGCGGGAACAGCAGACGGGCGCGGTGCCTGCCGCCCGACTGGACGACGCGTACGAGCTGCCGGACCCCCGGGCGGACTTCGTGGAGCTGACCATCCTGGAGCTCGGTCTCACCGGCCAGCGGCGGCAGGTGGCGGAGGCGACACGGTGGCTGGACGCGGACGACCGGGCTCTGCTGTCACTGTGGTGGCTGGAGACCGCCGGGCATCTGTCGCGGACGGAGGTCGCCGCCGCCCTCGAACTCTCCCCGCAGCACACCGCCGTACGGGTCCAGCGCATGAAGGCCCGGCTGGAAGCGGCCAGGGTGGTGGTGGGCGCGCTGGCGGCCGAGCCGCCGTGCGTCCTGCTGGCGGACGTCGTCGCGGAGTGGGACGGCGTCCCGTCCGCCCTCTGGCGCAAGCGGCTGGACCGGCACGCCCGCGAGTGCACGGTCTGTTCGGGGCACGGTTCGGGGCTGGTGCCGGCGGAGGGCCTGCTCGTAGGGCTGGCGCTGGTTCCGGTGGCGGCGGTCGGCGCGGGCGTCGCTCCCGAGCTTCTGGACACGGCCGCGCGTCTGCGGGCGCCCGGCCAGGCCTCGGAAGCCGCCGGGGCCGGACGCGCTGAGCGCAGGCGCGGGCAGGCACGGCGCCGTCGCCGCAACTCGGCCGTCGCCGCGGTGGCCGCGGTCGCGGTCCTGGGCGCCGGCGGCGCGGCGGTGCACCTCTACACCGACGAGGGGGCCCGGGACGCGGCGGCCGTCAGCGCGGATGCTCCGGCCCCCCGTGCGACCCCGGCCGTCGACTCGTCGGCCGCCCCGGCTCCCTCGGTCTCGACGACCTCGCCCGCACCCGCCTCCCCCACCGCCTCGACCACGCCCTCGCCCTCGGTGTCGCGTACACCCCCTGCCAAGCCTGAGAGGGCGGCCTCGCCGCTGCCCGGGCCCAGCTCCGCCGTCCCGCCCCGGCCCCCGAAGCCCGCACCGCCTGCACTGGCCGCACCGCCAGCACCGGCCGCACCGGCCGCACCGGCGGGGGTCGTCGGCGAGGTCACCGCATTGGTCAACGCGGAACGGGCGAAGGAGGGCTGCCGCCCGGTGCGCGTCAACGACCTGCTGTCCACGGCCGCCCAACGCCACTCCGAGGACATGGCGAACCGGGACTACTTCTCGCACACGTCGCCGGACGGCACAGACCCGGGCGACCGGATCACCGCGGCCGGGTACCGGTGGAGCACCTACGGCGAGAACATCGCCAAGGGACAGCAGACTCCGGCCGCGGTGATGCGGGGCTGGATGGACAGCCCGGGACACCGCGCGAACATCCTCAACTGTTCCTTCAAGGAAATCGGCGTGGGAAAACAGGCCACGGACGACGGCCCGATATGGACCCAGAAGTTCGGAGCCCGGTGAGGCCGACGCATTGAGGAGGGGCGCAGACGCCCGGCCCCCGGGCGGTGGGCCGGGCACGTCCGCGCCGATGGCTGGCCGTCAGGGCAAGGCCTGGTCCGGCACTGAGGAACCCGGTCCCGCCATCTGGCGTCGTCTGTTCGCGGTGCGGACGCGGGCGGCCGCACCGGAGACTCGCGGTTCAACGCAGATAAAGCACCAGCAGTGCACAGAAGCCGGCCGCCGCGCCCAGCGCCCCGGCCGTCACGGCGACGCAGCGGGCCCGCAGCCGTGCGTAGCGCCGGGTGTACTCCTCGCGCAGTTCGTCCGCGCGGTGGCGGATGCGGACGAGCGACTCCCGAGAAGCGGCGACGCGGTCGGCGACGTACACACGCTCGAGGTCGTCGCGCTGGGCCGTGGTCAGCCAGGGCAGTTGCTCCGTGAGCCGTCGCGCCCGCCGTCGCGCTCCCTGGACCTCGGCGTTCCACAGCAGGAAACCCTCCAGCTGGGTCAGGCCGCGGGCGCTCTCCTGGTCGGATGTCACCTGTTCTCCTGCTGCGTCGGGCCGTCCTGGCCGGGGGCCGTGCTCACTCGTGCCTGTCCCCCGGAGCGACGACCGAGGAGGCGTCGGGTCGGTTGGCCGCCTCGTCGAGAAGGCGGAGCGAGGGGTGGTGCAGGTCGAACGCCGGGGATTCGGAACGGATGCGCGGCAGGGTGACGAAGTTGTGCCGCGGCGGCGGGCAGGACGTCGCCCACTCCAGCGAACGGCCGTAGCCCCAGGGGTCGTCGACCTCGATCTTCTTGCCGTAC
>NZ_JBBBEN010000067.1:0-99302 GCF_037137275.1 Streptomyces pratensis
TCCTTTCGGGCCTGATTCCCAGTCAGCGGGATTTGTCTTCCCGGCTGTTGGGCCGTTCCGACGAGTGAGACTCTAGCGAATCCCGGGCCCCGACGCTAATCGGGTCACGCTCCTTCGAACGCGGATTCTTCATTTCGCAAATGCGCACAGAGGAGTGAAACGACAGATGTCGCTCACTTCTCGTGGTTCCTGCGGAATGGCTGTCCGGGGACCGACCGGGGTCGGCGCTCACGTCGGACAACTCGGAGCACACTACGGAGCTGCCCGGTTCGTGTCAACCCCCGCTCGGTGCGGAGGATGGGAAGGCCAGGCGGGCGTCGTGGGGCTGATCGGGAGGTGGGTCGCGAGGTGCCGGGGCGGGGCGACCTCACGGCCGAAGCCCGCCCGGCGCGCGAGCGAGCGCGGGGCCATGTGGCGCGTCCGGCCAGTGCCGTCCTCGTGTGCGCTTCGTCCGGATGGGCCAGGGCGCTGGCGCGTACCCCGGCACGTGCGTCGGAGGCGCGGCCGGCGGGGGCTCGCGGCGGCGGCCTCCCCGCCGTGGGCCCTGCGCGCCAAGGGGAGACAGATGTCGATGTCCGCCGCGGTTCCGGTCGATGTCCCGATGTCGTCGCCGTGGAGGTACAGCGCGTCGTGGGCCACCGTGACGTGGGGGCGGCGGGTGCGCACAAGGCGGGCGGGGTCCTTTGTGGGTGACCGCCCGGCGGCCGACCAGCAGCCCCGCCGGGGCCGGGGAGGCCCTGGTGGCGGGGCTCTGCGTGGAGGAGCTGGGGCGAAGCCGCCGCCGTGTCCTGCACGGCGGTGACTCCGCACGGGTGGCCCCGGCCGCGAGGCCGGTGGCACCGGTGGAGCCGGGGGGTCAGCCTTGGCCGGAGGCCAGCTCGCGGCTGCGGTCGCGGGCGGCCTCCAGGGCGGCGATGAGGGCCGCCCGCACGCCGTGGTTCTCCAGTTCGCGGATGGCGCTGATGGTGGTGCCGGCCGGACTGGTGACGGCCTCCCGGAGCTTGACGGGGTGCTCGCCGCTGTCGCGGAGCATGACGGCGGCGCCGATGGCGGCCTGGACGATGAGGTCGTGGGCCTGGGCACGGGGCAGGCCGAGCAGGATGCCCGCGTCGGTCATGGCCTCGACCAGGAAGTAGAAGTAGGCGGGGCCCGAGCCGGAGAGGGCCGTGGCGGCGTCCTGCTGGGACTCCGGGACGCGCAGGGTCTTGCCGACGCCGCCGAAGATCTCCTCGGCCGTGGCGAGGTGGGTCCCGGTGGCGTGGCTGCCCGCCGAGATGACGGACATCCCCTCGTCGACCAGGACGGGAGTGTTGGGCATGACCCGGACGACCGGGGTGCCCGGGGTGAGCCGGTCCTCGATGAACGCGGTCGTGATGCCGGCCGCGGCGCTGATGACCAGGCGGTCGGCGGTGACGTGCGGCGTGAGTTCGTCCAGGAGCCTGCCCATGTCCTGCGGCTTGACCGCGAGGATCAGCACGTCGGCGCTCCTGGCCGCCTCCGCGTTGGTGGCGGACCCGACCCCGTACCGCGTGTGCAGTTCCTCGGCCCGGCCGCCGCTGCGGGTGGTCACCAGCAGGTCGGCCGGTCGCCAGCCCGCCCGGATCATGCCGCTGAGAAGGGCCTCGCCGATCTTGCCGGTGCCGAGGACTGCGACTGTCTGGGTCATGCGTTCACCCTCCGGGCGGTGCTCTGGTGCTGGCCGTCTCGTCTTCTCCGCGTCATCCTCGCATCGGCCCGGCTCAGGCCGTACGGCGGCGGAGGGTGATCGCGCCCAGGCACAGGACCAGCAGCGCGCTCCCCGCGACGACGGCGATGTCGCGGGCGAAGTCACCCGTGACGGCGGTGTGGCGGAGGACCTCGTCCATGCCGTCGACGGCGTAGGACATGGGCAGGACGTGGGAGACCGCTTCCAGTACGGGGTGCATCGCCTCGCGCGGGGTGAACAGGCCGCACAGCAGGATCTGCGGGAAGATCACCGCCGGCATGAACTGGACTGCCTGGAACTCGGACGCGGCGAACGCGGAGACGAACAGGCCGAGCGCGGTGCCGAGCAGGGCGTCGAGCAGGGCTACCAGCAGCAGCAGCCACGGGTTGCCGGTGACGTCCAGGCCCAGCAGCCAGATGGAGACGGCTGTCGCCAGCGCGGACTGGACGACGGCGACCGCGCCGAACGCCAGGGCGTAGCCCGCGATCAGGTCTCCCTTGCCCAGCGGTAGGGCGAGCAGGCGTTCGAGGGTGCCGGAGGTGCGTTCGCGCAGGGTGGCGATCGAGGTCACCAGGAACATCGTGATCAGCGGGAAGATGCCGAGCAGCGAGGCGCCGATGGAGTCGAACGTGGCGGGGCTGCCGTCGAAGACGTACCGGAGCAGGGTGATCAGCAGGACCGGGACGAGCAGCAGCAGGACGATCGTGCGGGGGTCGTGGGCCAGCTGGCGCAGGACGCGGCCGGCGGTGGCGGCGGTACGGGCGGGGGTGAGGGCGCGGACCGGGACGCGGTCGCCCGTGGGGAGAGGCGGGGCAGCGCTGCGGGTGTGGTCGGCGGTCGTCATCGCGGGGGCTCCTCCGTGTGGGGCGGGGTGGGCGTGCCAGCCGCGTCGACCAGGTGGAGGAACGCGTCCTCGACCGTGTCGGCTCCGGTGCGGCGGCGCAGGGCGGCGGGGGTGTCCTCGGCGAGGATGCGGCCTTCCCGCATGAGGAGCAGGCGGTGGCAGCGTTCGGCCTCGTCCATGACGTGCGAGGAGATGAGGAGAGTGACGCCCCTCTCGGCGGCCAGGCGGTGGAAGAGGTCCCACAGGTCGCGGCGGAGTACGGGGTCGAGTCCGACGGTCGGTTCGTCCAGGACCAGCAGTTCCGGGGTGCCGAGCAGCGCGACGGCCAGGGAGACGCGGCTGCGCTGACCGCCGGAGAGCGCTCCGGCCAGGGAGTCGGCGTGGCTGGTGAGGTCGACGTCCCGGACGGCACGGGTGACGGCGTCGCGCCGGGCCTCCCGATGGGCGCGGCCGGGGTGCAGGACGGCGGCGAAGTAGTCGAGGTTCTGCCGGACGGTGAGGTCGGTGTAGACGGAGGGCGCCTGGGTGACGTATCCGACGCGGGTGCGCAGTCCGGGGTCTCCGGCGGGCCGGCCGAGGACGTCGAGTGCGCCGGTGGCCCTGGCCTGGGTGCCCACCACGGTGCGCATGAGGGTGGTCTTGCCGCAGCCGGAGGGGCCGAGGAGTCCGGTGATGCTGCCGGGGGCGACGGTGAAGTCGAGGGCGCGCAGGACGGTGCGGTCGCCCCGTACGACGGTGAGGCCGCGGGCGTCGATCGCGGGGGTGGGGGGCGGGTGTCCCGGGGGGTCGGTCGGTGCCTGCTCGGGCGTGTAATTCATCATGCGATGAATTCTTCGCCTGATGGGGCCGTGCGTCAAGGGCAGGGGGCTGTGGGAGGGGCTGTGTCCGTCGGTGACGTGTGAGGGCTGCGGTGGGAGCGCGACGGTGCACGGCGGCGGTGCGGGGCGGGGCGGTCCGGCGGCGCGAGGTGTGCGTGGCGGCGTACGGCGGCCCGGCACACGGCGGCGGCCCGCGGCGGTGCAAGGCGGCATGAACGGCGGCGGCGCGCGGGCAGGGCGGCGGACGGCGGCGGCCGCGGCCCCGAGGCGGGGCGCTTCGGACGGCAGCGCATGACAGTGGCCCCGGGGCGACGGCGTGGGGCGCTTCAGGCCGGGGCGGGGCGCCGGGCGGGGCCGCCCGGCAGGAAGGTCAGGCGCGCTTCGGGCGCTTGCGGCCGGCGGTCCTGCGGGCCGCCGGGTTGCCGGTCCGGGCCGAGCGGCGCTTCTCGAACCGGGCGCGAGCAATCTCGTACTCCGCGCGGCGCAGCTTCTCGCCCGGGGCCTCCATGAGCGACCGGACGAAGTAGGCGAGCAGCGAGCCGATGAACCCGATCGACTTCAGCCCGCGCAGAGCGTCCTCACGCGCCGGGTCCTTCGGCCGGGCGCCGAAGCCCTCCCAGGTCTTGCGGAACGCGATGGCGCTGCAGATCGAGAACATCGCGATCACCAGCATCCCGACGAGGCTGTCGACCTCCGCGATCTCCAGCCCCTGGTAGGCGAAGCGCAGGACGAGGCAGGCGGCCACGGCGGCGGCCAGCGACCCGACGGCGACGCCGACGCGGCGCAGTCCGTAGCCGCCGTCGTGGCCGACCCAGGTGGTGCCGAAGAAGCGGATGGGCTCGGGCTGGGGGCCCGGGGCCGTGGGGGCGCCGGGGGCTTCGCTGTTCTCGCTCACGAGGTCGATTATCCCCGGCCGCGCCGTCTACCGGTCAGTCGCAGCGCGGAGCGATGTAACCGTCACTGCCGGTGCGGACGTAGGCGTCCGAGACGAACTGGCCGTTGGCGATGTTGTCCCAGACGTTCGAGGTGCCGTACGGGCCGGTGACCCGCTCCCCCGGCTTCTGGCAGTAGATCGGGACCTTCTGCCCGTACGGCAGGGTCCTGACGATCCGGTACTGCGTGCCGGGCCCGGAGCGGACGTTGAGCTGGTAGCCCGGGGCGATCGGGTAGGTCGGGTAGCCGGCCGCGGCGGCGGCGATGTCCGCCCCCGCGTCCACCACCGCGGCGACCACCGCGGCCGTCGGACCCGCCGTCGCCTCCGCCGTCGCGTCTCCGGTGTGCTCGCTTACGCCCATGTGGGCCTCCCCCGTCGGAAAACGATGTGTACGGCTGTACGACGCGCAGGCTAACAAGCCCCGCGCCCCTGGCACGCACCATCGACTAGGCTCCGTGCGTCGGGCTGGCGCACGGACGCACGGGGGTGGGCGATGCCGCCGATACCAGGGTCCCCAACACATCCGGAAGCGGAGTTTCCGCAGTACGCGGGTGCCTACCGTCTTGAGGCACGTCTCGGCTCCGGGGGCATGGGGGTCGTCCATCTGGCGCGCTCCGCCTCGGGCCTCCAGCTCGCCGTGAAGGTGGTGCACGCGCCGTACGCGGCGGACGCCGAGTTCAGGGCCCGGTTCCGGCAGGAGGTGGCGGCCGCCCGGCGGGTGAGCGGGGCGTTCACCGCCCCCGTCGTCGACGCCGACCCCGACGCCGTCCGACCGTGGATGGCCACCCTGTACGTCCCCGGCCCCACCCTCTCCGCGCAGGTGAAGCGGAACGGCCCGCTGGCCCCCGCCGAGCTGCGCAGGCTGACCACCGGGCTGGCCGAGGCGTTGCGGGACATCCATCGGGCCGGGGTCGTCCATCGCGATCTGAAGCCGAGCAACGTCCTGCTCTCCGACACCGGCCCCAAGGTCATCGACTTCGGGATCTCCCGCCCCTACGACAGCGATCTGCGCACCGAGACGGGCAAGCTGATCGGCTCACCGCCCTACATGGCGCCCGAGCAGTTCCAACGGCCCCGGGACGTCGGGCCGGCGGCCGACGTGTTCGCACTGGGCGCGGTGCTCGTGCACGCGGCGACCGGGCGGGGGCCGTTCGACTCGGACAGCCCGTACATCGTGGCGTACCAGGTGGTGCACGACGAGCCGGACCTGAGCGGGGTGCCTCAGGACCTCGCTCCGCTGGTCGGCCGGTGCCTGGCGAAGGACCCGGCCGCCCGTCCGACCCCGGACGAGGTGATGGCCGCGCTGCTGCCGCCCTCCTACGAGGCCGCGGCCTTCCTGCCCGCGCAACGGCGGCCGGCGGCGACGGCCGTGGTGCCTCCCGGCCCGGCCCCCGCGGAGGACGCCGGGCCGGGTGGCGGGGCGGCGGGGGGCGCGGGCGGCTCGGAGGCCGCCACGCATGTGCGCGAGGCGGGCCGGGCGCGGCGCGGGCGCCCTGTGCGCGGGCGGCTCGTCGTGGCGGCCGCGCTGCTCCTGCTGGTGGCGGGGGCCGGGGCGGCGGGGGCCTTCGCGGGGTGGGGCGAGGACGGCACGAAGGCGCCGGGCAGCGCGAGGGGCGGTGAAGACGCCTTCACGCCGTGGAGCACCGTGCTGCGGCCCGCCGACGGCAGCGCCACCCCCGCCTGCGCCTCGGCCGGTCCGGGCGCGGCCCTGTACTGCTCGGCGCCCGGGTCCGGCACGTCCAGAATCGATCCGGCGAACGGACGCGTCCTGTGGTCCGGCCGCGACGCCCCGCCCGACAGCGGCCCCGCCCCGATCGTGTCGGGCGGCGTCGTGCTCGCCGCCGGGCCGGACGGGGAGCTGCGCGCCTACGACCCGGCGAAGGGCGCTCCGGTCCGTGGCGCCGGCGGGGTCGCGACGCGGCCGGGCGACGCGTTCCCGGCGGGTGACGTCCTGCTGGTCGTCGCGGACGGCGGGAAGGTGACGGCGCTGGACGGCGCGGGCGGCGCGGTGCGCTGGGGCCGCCCGCTCCCCGGGCACGGACGCCCCGACTTCGCGCTGTACGACGCGGAGTCCCGGCTCGCCTACGCCTTCGAGCACGCGCCTTCTGGCGCGACCACCCTGGTCACCGCCGTGGACCCGTCGGACGGACGGACGGCGTGGCAGCGCCGGCTGGACGGGATGCTGACCCCGGTCGGCGTCGCGGGGGTCGGGGAGCTGGTCCTGACCTCGATGAACGACGCCTCGGAGATCGTCGGGCTCGTCCGCTGCGCGCCCGGGGAGCGCCGCTCCACCGTCGTGCCGCTGCCCTTCCGGATGAGCGAACCCCAGGTGGTCATGGCCGGCGACGCGGCGTATCTGCTGGCCCGGGGCGGTTCGCTGCTGGCCGTGGACACCGCGCCGGGCGGTGGGGGCGCGGGGGCCGGGGGAGCCGAGTTGTGGCGGCTGGAGACGGGCGTCGGGCGTGCCTCCGCCCCGGTGCTCGGGGAGGGCGGCCGCCTGTACTTCTCCGCGGCGGACGGGCGGCTCCTGGCCGTCGACACGAGCCGGGGGGCGCTGCTGGGCCAGACCCGCGCGCGGCTGCGGGAGGGCCGCCTGACGTACGCCTCCGACCTGCCGGCCCCCGTGGCGGCCGGACACCTGGTCGTGGGCAGCGCGCCCGACGGCTCGGTCTTCGCCGTGGACGGCCGGGACCCCGGGAGCTGGTGAGCTGCGGAGCCAGGGGGCCGAGGGGCGGGGCCCGTCGGCCCCCGGGGGCCGACGGGCCGGGTGGCCCGCCGGCCCCGACCGGGGCGTCAGGCGCGGGTGGTGTCAGCCGAGCTTGGAGACGTCGCGCACGGCGCCCCGGTCCGCGCTCGTCGCCATCGCGGCGTACGCGCGCAGGGCGGCCGAGACCTTGCGCTCGCGGGCCCTGGGGGCGTACACGCCGTTCAGCGCCTCGCGGCGGGTGGCCAGTTCGGCGTCGGAGACGAGCAGTTCGATGGAACGGTTCGGGATGTCGATCCGGATGCGGTCGCCGTCCTCGACGAGCGCGATCGTGCCACCGGAGGCCGCCTCGGGAGAGGCGTGGCCGATCGAGAGGCCCGACGTGCCGCCGGAGAAGCGGCCGTCGGTGACCAGGGCGCAGGCCTTGCCCAGGCCCCGGCCCTTGAGGAACGACGTCGGGTAGAGCATCTCCTGCATGCCGGGGCCGCCGCGCGGGCCCTCGTAGCGGATGACGACGACGTCGCCCTCCTTGATCTCCTTGCGGAGGATCTTGTCGACGGCCTCCTCCTGCGACTCGCAGACGACCGCGGGCCCCTCGAACGTCCAGATGGACTCGTCGACGCCGGCCGTCTTCACGACGCAGCCGTCCACGGCCAGGTTGCCCTTGAGGACGGCGAGGCCGCCGTCCTTGGAGTAGGCGTGTTCGACGTCGCGGATGCAGCCGCCCGCCGCGTCCAGGTCGAGGGTGTCCCACCGCTCGGACTGGGAGAACGCGGTCGCGGAGCGGACGCAGCCGGGGGCGGCGTGCCACAGCTCGACGGCCTCGGGGGACGGCGAGCCGCCGCGCACGTCCCAGTTCTTCAGCCACTCGGCGAGGGTGGCGGAATGCACGGAGTGGACGTCCTCGTCGAGCAGGCCGCCGCGGTGCAGCTCGCCGATGATCGCGGGGATGCCGCCGGCCCGGTGGACGTCCTCCATGTAGTACGTACCGCCGGGGGCGACGTTCGGAGCGACCTTGGACAGGCACGGGACGCGGCGCGAGACCTCGTCGATGTCGTCCAGGTCGTAGTCCAGCTCGGCCTCCTGGGCGGCGGCGAGCAGGTGCAGGATCGTGTTGGTGGAGCCGCCCATCGCGATGTCCAGCGCCATCGCGTTGTCGAACGCGGCGCGGCTGCCGATGGACCGGGGCAGGACCGTCGCGTCGTCCTGCTCGTAGTAGCGCCGGGTGATCTCGACGACCGTGCGGCCGGCCTCCTCGTACAGCGCCCTGCGGGCGGTGTGGGTGGCGAGGACGGAGCCGTTGCCGGGGAGGGAGAGGCCGAGGATCTCGGTCAGGCAGTTCATCGAGTTGGCGGTGAACATGCCGGAACAGCTGCCGCACGTGGGGCAGGCGTTCTCCTCGATGCGGAGGATGTCCTCGTCGGAGACGTCCTCGTTGACGGCGTCGCTGATCGCGTTGACCAGGTCGAGCTTGCGCACGGTGCCGTCGACCAGGGTGGCCTTGCCGGCCTCCATCGGCCCGCCGGAGACGAAGACCGTCGGGATGTTGAGGCGCATGGCCGCCATCAGCATGCCGGGGGTGATCTTGTCGCAGTTGGAGATGCAGATCAGCGCGTCCGCGCAGTGCGCCTCGACCATGTACTCGACGGAGTCGGCGATCAGGTCCCGGGAGGGCAGGCTGTAGAGCATGCCGCCGTGGCCCATCGCGATGCCGTCGTCGACGGCGATCGTGTTGAACTCGCGCGGGACCGCGCCCGCGGCCTGGATCGCCTCGGAGACGATCCGGCCGACCGGCGCCAGGTGGGTGTGGCCGGGGACGAACTCGGTGAACGAGTTGGCGACGGCGACGATCGGCTTGCCGATGTCCGCGCTCGCTACGCCCGACGCGCGCATAAGGGCGCGCGCGCCCGCCATGTTGCGTCCGTGGGTGACCGTGCGGGACCTCAGCTGCGGCATCGTCGCTCGCTCCTTCGGCAGAGAAGACTGCCTTCCGAATTCGGGCAGGAAAGACTGTCTTCGAGCGTACGCCCTGAATCCAAGATCTGGACACGCCGTCCGGTATACGGGACGACTCGGTGTGGGGGCGATCTCTCCGCCGCCCCGGCGGGCGGGGCGGCGCCGGCCGTCAGCCGTCGCCCACGTAACGCTGGAGCGTGGGGGCGACCATCGCGATGATGTCCTCCGGGTCCGCGGAGGCGAGCGGCTCCGCCCGGATCACGTACCGGAGCATGGCGATGCCGATCATGTGCGAGGCGGCCAGCTCGGCGCGGAAGGTCGGGTCCGCCACGTCCAGTTCCGCCGCGATCCGCTCCAGCAGCCGGCGCAGGACGAAGTCGCGCAGCACGTTCGCCGCCGCCTCGTGGGTGACGGCCGAACGCAGGACCGCCAGCAGGGGGGAGCGGGTGGCCGGGTCCTCCCACACGGAGAGGAAGAAGCGCGCCAGCCGCTCTCCCAGGGCCTCGGGCGGTCCGGCGAGGACGGCGGGGATCACCAGGGCGGGTTCGAAGGTGACCTCCACGGCGGCGGCGAAGACCTCGTCCTTCGTGCCGTAGTAGTGGTGGACGAGGGCCGCGTCGACCCCGGCCGCCTTGGCGATGCCCCGGATCGACGTCTTGTCGTAGCCGCGTTCGGCGAACTCCGTACGGGCCGCCTCCAGGATGCGCGTCCGGGCGTCGGGCCCCTCGGACGCCGCCTCGCGGGAGGGGCGGCCCCGGCGCCGCGGTGCGGGCGTGTCCTCGGTCACGGGCGGCCCGGTGTCAGGGCCGGGCGCGGGACGCCCGTCGGCGCGGGCGCCCGCCGGCGGTGCGGCGTCACGGGCGGCCGGCCCCGGGGGCGGGGTCGGTGGCCGCCGCGTCGGTGGCGAGGTGCAGGCGGGTGAAGGCCAGGGCCTCGGCGAGGTCGGCCTCGCGTTCCGCGGAGGACATCGCGCGGCGGGTGTTGACCTCGACGACGACGTGTCCGCCGAACCCCGTGCGCGCCAGCCGCTCCAGCAGTTGGGCGCACGGCTGGTCCCCCCGGCCGGGCACCAGGTGCTCGTCCTTGGCCGAGCCCTTGCCATCGGCGAGGTGGACGTGGGCGAGGCGGTCGCCCATGCGGTCCACCATGGCCAGCCCGTCGGTGCGGGCGGTCGCGGTGTGCGAGAGGTCGACCGTGAAGTGCCGGTAGTCGTCGTTGGTGACGTCCCAGTCGGGGGCGTACGCGAGCATCTCGCGGTCGCGGTAGCGCCAGGGGTACATGTTCTCGACGGCGAACCGGACGTCCGTCTCCCCGGCCATGCGCCAGATCCCGTTCACGAAGTCACGGGCGTAGTTGCGCTGCCATCGGAACGGCGGGTGCACGACGACGGTGGAGGCCCCGAGCCGCTCCGCGGCGGCCCTGGCCCGCTGGAGCTTGACCCACGGATCGGTCGACCAGACCCGCTGGGTGATCAGGAGGCAGGGGGCGTGGACCGCGAGGATCGGGACCCCGTGGTAGTCGGAGAGCCGGCGCAGGGCCTCGATGTCCTGGCTGACCGGGTCGGTCCAGACCATGACCTCGACGCCGTCGTACCCCAGGCGCGCGGCGATCTCGAAGGCCGTCGCGGTGGACTCGGGGTAGACCGAGGCCGTCGACAGGGCGACCTTCGCATCGGGAACGCGCACCACTGGTTCTGCCACCTGGACAGCGTACGGGCAGTGGTGCGCCGCACCGAAGGCCCGGGGCGGAAAGTGATCAGGGCCATGGCGTGCGGCCCGGCCCTCACCCGGGCAGCGCCGCCCGCTCCGCCGGGAGGTGGTCCAGGCGGCGCAGGATGACTCCCTCGCGCAGGGCCCAGGGGCAGATCTCCAGCTCCTCGACGCCGAACAGGTCCATCGCCCCCTCGGCCACCAGCGCCCCGGCGAGCAGCTGGGCGGCCCGGCCCGGGGAGACGCCGGGGAGGCGGCCGCGCTCCTCGACGGTCATGGCCGACAGCTTCGGCACCCAGTCCTCCAGGGCTTTGCGGCTGAGGGTGCGCTGGACGTACAGCCCCTCGGCGGAGCGCGCGGCTCCGGCGATCCTGGCGAGCTGCTTGAAGGTCTTGGAGGTGGCGACGACGTGGTCCGGGCGGCCGACCCGGCTGAACTCGCCCACCGTGCGCGCGATGGTCGCCCTCACATGCCGGCGCAACGCCCTGACCTGCTCGGGGCCGGCCGGGTCGTCCGGCAGCCAGGCCCCGGTGAGCCGGCCCGCGCCGAGCGGCAGCGACACGGCGGTGTCCGGCTCCTCGTCGATGCCGAAGGCGATCTCCAGGGAGCCGCCGCCGATGTCCAGGACCAGCAGCTTCCCCGCCGACCAGCCGAACCAGCGGCGGGCGGCCAGGAAGGTCAGCCGGGCCTCCTCCTCCCCGCTGAGGACGGCGAGGTCCACGCCGGTCTCCTCCCGTACGCGCTCCAGCACCAGGTCCGCGTTGGTGGCCTCCCTTACGGCCGAGGTGGCGAACGCGAGCACGTCCTCACACCCCTTGTCCTCGGCGGCCTGGACCGCTTCGGCGACCGTCGCCACGAGCCGGTCCACGCCGAGGGGGCCGATGGCGCCGCCCGCGTCGAGCAGTTCGGCCAGCCGGAGCTCCGCCTTGTGGGAGTGCGCGGGCAGCGGGCGGGCTCCGGGGTGCGCGTCCACCATCAGCAGATGAACCGTGTTCGATCCCACGTCGAGGACTCCGAGTCTCATACCGGAACGCTACTGCGCCGGTCGGTCTTACTCTGGGCGCGTGCCAAAGACGAAAAAGGCGAAGCCGGGCAAAGCCACGAAGAAGCAGAAGAAGAACCAGGAGACGGAGCGGACGGAACAGCCGCCGGGAGCGGCCGCACCCGAGCTGTCCGACGCGACGGGCGTCGATGCCGCGGCGGGCGTGGATGACGAGACGGGCATCGATTTCGCGCGGGCCTGGGTGGAGTTCCCCGACCCGGCCGACGAGGAGCAGGTCTTCCGCTGCGACCTGACCTGGCTGACGTCCCGGTGGACCTGCGTCTTCGGAAGCGGTTGCCGGGGCATCCAGGCGGGCCGCGCGGACGACGGCTGCTGCACGCTGGGGGCGCACTTCTCCGACGAGGACGACGAGAAGCGGGTCGCGGACAACGTGGCCCGGCTCACCCCCGATCTGTGGCAGTTCCACGACGTCGGCACGGAGACGGGCTGGGTCGGCGTCGACGAGGACGGCGAACGCCAGACGCGTCGCTGGGAGGGCTCCTGCATCTTCCAGAACCGGCCGGGCTTCGCCGCCGGGGCGGGCTGCTCGCTGCACATCCTCGCGCTGCGGGAGGGCAGGGAGCCTCTGGAGACCAAGCCGGACGTGTGCTGGCAGCTGCCGGTCCGGCGGACGTACGACTGGATCGACCGGCCCGACGACACCCGGGTGCTCCAGGTGACGATCGGGGAGTACGACCGCAGGGGCTGGGGCCCGGGCGGTCACGACCTGCACTGGTGGTGCACCTCTGCCACCTCGGCGCACGGGGCCGGGGAGCCGGTGTACGTGTCCTACCGGCCGGAGCTGATCGAGCTGATGGGCCAGGAGGCCTACGAGCGGCTGGTCGCCCTGTGCGAGGAGCGGTTGTCGTCGCTGCTGCCGATGGCCCCGCACCCCGCGGACCCGCCGCTCGCGCAGAGGAGCGGGCGGGACTGAGCCCGGCCGCCGACCGGGGCACAGGCCGCGGGCCCGTCCGGGGCCGGCCGGGCGGGGCGCCGGAGCGACGACCGGCCGGGCCGCCGGGGCCTGACCGGCCCGCCCCCTGGCGCGGGGCGCGGGGCTCAAGCCGCGGGGCGCGGGGCGGTGGCCCCGAGCCGCCGCGTCGGTCAGCCCGCCGGCCCCGGGTCGGAAGGGGCCGTACCGGTCGGGCCCGGGTCCGTGGGGGCCGGGCCGGTCGGCTCCGGCGGTTCGGGCGCCGGGACGGTGGGCGTGGGCCCGGGCGGGTCGGTCGGCGCGGGCGGCTCCGTCGGGTCGGCGGGGCCGGTCGGGTCCGGGCCGGGGCCCGTGGGGCCGGGGCCGGGCTCGGTCGGGGTCGGGTCGGTGGGGCCGGGGTCCGTGGGGCCCGGTTCCGCTGGGCGGGGCGGGCCGGGCGCGGGGCGGGCGGGGCGCAGGCCGGGAGGCGTCGGGGACGGCGCGCCGTAGCCGTCGATGATCACGGCGGAGCCGGAGGGGGCCATCGTGATCCGGGCGCGCCACAGCCCCTCCGGCTGCGCCGCGCGGATCACCGAGACATCGATCGTGGTGCTCTGCCCGGCCGCGAGCGTGCCGGACGTCCGGCTGAACCGCAGCCACGGCGCGTCCGCCGACGCCGCCCAGCGGACCGGAGACCGCCCGGACGCGGTCAGCGTGATCGCCGTGAGCGCTCCGGCGGTCCGCGCGGTGACCCTCAGCCGCGCTCCGTCCTGCCGGGCGCCGCCGGCGCTGACGACCTCGGCCGTGACGTCCGGGACGCGGACGCCGTGCCGGCCGCCGGGGCGGGCGTTGCCCGTGTTCTCGTACGGGGCGTGGGGGTCGCCGCTCCTTCCGCCCGCGCCGTCCTCTGTCTCGGTGGCGGTGACCGAGGTCCCCTCGTGGCCCTCGCCGGTCTGCGGCGCTCCTCTGTACGCGGCCCACAGGGCGATCACCGGGGCGGCGACCACGGTCGCGACCACCGTGGTCGTCACGAGCCGGGCGCGCAGCCGGTCCCGGCGGGCGGCGTGGTCCTTGGGGTCCAGCGGGTAGCCGGTGCGGTCGAACCGCGGGCCGCCCGACCGGGACCGCTGGGCCTGGACCATCGCGACGTACACGGAGGGCCTGGGGGCCTCGACGACCGGCAGCGCGCAGGCCGGGGCCAGGGCGGCCCCGGGCCAGGGGCCCGCGGCGTCGGCCCGTTCGGCGGCGCGCCGGCACCGGGGGCAGTCGTCGACGTGCCGGACGATCTCGCGGCGCAGCGCGGCGGAGAGCCGCACCCGGTGGTCGCCGGTGAGCCGGGCGACGGCGGGGCAGCCCCCGGTCTCGACGACGGCGAGGGCCGCACGGGTGCGCTCCACCTCGCAGGCCGCGGCGGCCAGCAGCTCGCGGGCGGTGAGCGGCTCCAGGCCGAGCACGGAGGCGACGGCGCGCGGGGTGAGCCGGTGGCGCACGGCCAGTTCGAGCGCCTCCCGCTGCTCGGGGGTGGTGCCCGCGGCCTCGGGCCAGGCGAGCTGGGCCAGCTCACGGCGGCGCGCCTCTGCGGCCGGGGTCTCGGCGGGGGCGGGGACGACGGCGTCCTCGGGGGTGGCGGGGACGGTGGGCGCGGGCGGGGCGGCGGCCCGGGCGCGCTCCGGTGTACGCCGGGGCGCGTGCGCCCCCCGCGGGCCGGGCGGCGGGAACGTCTCGGCCCCGTCGGAGGCCTGGGCCGAGCGCGGCGGCTCGGCCGTTCCGGTCGGCTTGGCCGTTCCGGTCGGCTGCCGGTGCGCCCGGCGGCCGCGGCCGCGCTCCGCGAGGGCGCGCAGGCAGGTCCACCGGGCCAGCGCGTACAGCCAGGATTGACGTTCCTCCTCTGCCGCGGGGCACCGGGCGTCCTGCCGGTCCGCGATCGCCAGGACCGCGCCGAGCGCCTCTGTGGCCGCGTCGTGGTCGCAGAGCACGGAGAGGCAGTAGGTGAACAGTCCGTCGAGATACGGCTCGTAACGTGCGGGGGTCCGCTGTGCCGCGGCGTGGGGGGCTCGGCGGTGCGCCCGGTGTGCGCCGGTGGTGTGCGTCGGGGTCTCCAACCTGCTGCTCGTCACCCGGCGACCGTAAGCAGGGGAGCGGACGGCCTTAGCACCTCTTGAACACATTTAATCCTTACGGGTGAAGCTATCCCTCGAAAGAGGACAGGGGGAACGGATTCGGGCCGAAGTACCCCCGTGCGCCCCTCCGCTCAAGCCCCCACCGCCGCCGTGTGCGCGGGTGGAGGGGACGGCGCGGGCGGCGCTGTCGTACCCCGCCTATACGGTGACGCCATGGCTGCCCGTACGAAATCCGCGAAGGACCGTCCGTCCTACCGCTGCACCGAGTGCGGCTGGACGACCGCCAAATGGCTGGGCCGCTGCCCCGAGTGCCAGGCCTGGGGGACGGTCGAGGAGTTCGGCGGCGCCCCCGCCGTCCGCACCACCGCGGCCGGCCGGGTCTCCGCGGCCGCGCTGCCGATCGGCCAGGTCGACGGCCGGACGGCCACCGCCAGATCGACCGGGGTCAGTGAGCTGGACCGGGTGCTCGGCGGCGGGCTGGTGCCCGGCGCGGTCGTCCTGCTGGCCGGCGAGCCGGGCGTCGGCAAGTCGACGCTGCTGCTGGACGTGGCGGCCAAGGCGGCGAGCGACGACCACCGCACGCTGTATGTGACCGCGGAGGAGTCCGCGAGCCAGGTCCGGCTGCGGGCCGACCGGATCGGCTCGATCAACGACCACCTCTACCTCGCGGCGGAGACCGACCTGTCCGCGGTCCTCGGTCACCTGGACGCGGTCAAGCCGTCCCTGCTCGTGCTGGACTCGGTGCAGACGGTCGCCTCGCCGGAGATCGACGGAGCCCCCGGCGGGATGGCCCAGGTCCGGGAGGTGGCCGGAGCGCTGATCCGGGCGTCCAAGGAGCGTGGGATGGCCACGCTGCTGGTCGGCCACGTCACGAAGGACGGCGCGATCGCCGGGCCCCGGCTGCTGGAGCACCTGGTCGACGTGGTGCTCTCCTTCGAGGGCGACCGCCATGCCCGGCTGCGCCTGGTGCGCGGCGTCAAGAACCGTTACGGGGCGACCGACGAGGTCGGCTGCTTCGAGCTGCACGACGAGGGCATCACCGGTCTCGCCGACCCCTCGGGCCTCTTCCTGACCCGGCGCGACGTGGCGGTGCCGGGCACCTGTCTGACGGTCACCCTGGAGGGCAAGCGCCCGTTGGTCGCCGAGGTGCAGGCGCTCACCGTCGACTCGCAGATCCCCTCGCCCCGGCGCACGACCTCCGGTCTGGAGACGTCCCGGGTGTCGATGATGCTCGCCGTCCTGGAACAGCGCGGCCGGATCAGCGCCCTCGGCAAGCGCGACATCTACAGCGCGACCGTCGGCGGCGTGAAGCTGACCGAGCCCGCGGCGGACCTGGCGATCGCCCTCGCGCTGGCCAGTGCCGCCAGCGACACCCCGCTCCCGAAGAACCTGGTCGCGATCGGCGAGGTGGGGCTCGCGGGCGAGGTCAGAAGGGTCACGGGGGTGCAGCGCAGGCTGGCAGAGGCCCACCGGCTGGGCTTCACCCACGCCCTGGTCCCGACCGACCCGGGGCGGGTCCCGGCCGGTATGAAGGTCACGGAAGTCGCCGACATGGGCGACGCTCTGCGGGTCCTCCCGCGCCGCTCCCGTCAGGAGGCACCACAGGAGGACGACACGCGCCGGTAGACTTTGCCCTGGTCTCGCCCCGCCCGTGGACACGCATGGGGGAGCAAGGGCACCGCAACCTGTGACCGGAGGAGTGCAGTGGCAGCCAACGACCGGGCGACGACGTCCGGAAAGTCCGGCCAAGGCACGGGTAACGAGGCGCTGATGCGCGCCTCGCTGAGCGCGGTCGCGCCCGGTATGGCCCTGCGGGACGGCCTGGAGCGCATTCTCCGCGGCAACACCGGCGGGCTGATCGTCCTGGGCATGGACAAGACCGTCGAATCGATGTGCACCGGCGGATTCGTGCTGGACGTGGAGTTCACGGCGACGCGGCTGCGCGAGCTGTGCAAGCTCGACGGAGCGCTGATCCTCGACAAGGACATGACCAAGATTCTGCGGGCCGGCGTGCAGCTGGTCCCGGACGCCTCGATCCCCACGGAGGAGACGGGCACCCGCCACCGCACGGCGGACCGGGTGTCCAAGGCGTGCGGCTTCCCCGTCGTCTCGGTCTCGCAGTCGATGCGGCTGATCGCGCTGTACGTGCACGGGGAGCGGCGGGTCCTGGAGGAGTCCTCCGCGATCCTGTCCCGGGCCAACCAGGCGCTCGCGACGCTGGAGCGGTACAAGCTGCGCCTCGACGAGGTGGCGGGCACGCTGTCCGCGCTGGAGATCGAGGACCTGGTCACCGTCCGGGACGTGACGGCGGTGGCCCAGCGGCTGGAGATGGTGCGGCGGATCGCGACCGAGATCGCGGAGTACGTGGTCGAGCTGGGCACCGACGGACGTCTGCTCTCCCTCCAGCTGGACGAGCTGATCGCGGGGGTGGAGCCGGAGCGTGAGCTGGTGGTCCGGGACTATGTGCCCGAGCCGACGGCGAAGCGGTCGCGCACGGTGGCCGAGGCGCTGACCGAGCTGGACGCGCTGAGCCACACGGAGCTGCTGGAGCTGGCCGTGGTGGCGCGGGCGCTGGGGTACAGCGGCTCGCCCGAGACGCTGGACTCGGCGGTGTCCCCGCGCGGGTTCCGGCTGCTGGCGAAGGTGCCGCGGCTGCCGGGCGCCATCATCGAGCGGCTGGTGGAGCACTTCGGCGGCCTGCAGAAGCTGCTGGCCGCGAGCGTGGACGACCTCCAGACCGTGGACGGCGTCGGGGAGGCGCGGGCGCGCAGTGTGCGGGAGGGGCTCTCGCGGCTGGCGGAGTCCTCCATCCTGGAGCGGTACGTGTAGGGCCTGACCCACCCGGCGGGCCGCCGGGCCGCCGGCCAAGAGGGCGTCCGAGGGGGCGCCCTCTTCGCGTGCCGCCCGTCGGGAGGGGCCCTCCCGGTCAGTCCCTGGCGAGGACGAACGACGCCCGCTGGACCGGGAGTCCGGGCGCCTTCGCCTCCAGGAGATACGTACCGGGGCCGGCCTTCCCGGCCGAGGGGGTCGCGCAGCCGGGCGTGGAGAGGGTCCGGTTCCAGTCGACGGTGTGCACCACCGTGGCGTCGGCCGGAATCCGCAGGAACAGCGGGCCCGGTGCGGCGGGGCAGTCCTTCGAGGACCAGATCTCCTCGTTGTCGTCGCCGCCGGCCTCGGTGACCGTGAGGACGACGCTCTTCGGGCCGAGATCGGCCTTGCAGGTGGCGGAGGAGGTGTTCGTGGCGACCAGCTCGAACTCCGGCCTGTCGTCGGGGCCGTAACTGACCTCCGTGCGCAGGCTCAGCCGCACCGCGCCGGGCTTGCAGTCCGGGAGCGGGGAACCGGCCGGGACCTGCCGGCCGGCCGTGCCGCCGCCGCTGTCGCCCGCACCTGCCGCGCCAGCCGCGTCGCTTGACGCCCCGTCGGACGCGGCGCCGTCGCTCGCACCGGTGTCGCCGTCGCCGGAGCCGTTCCCTGAGCCGCTGCCCGAGCCGTTCCCGGCAGCGTCGCCGGAGCCGTCGCCGCTGCCGCCGTCCTCGCCGGACTCGTCGCGTCCGCCGGGCTGCCCGGTGATGGCGGGACCGGAGCCCGACGGGCCGGGGTCGATCGACCTGACCGGCTCGGAGCCGCCGGGCTTGCCGTCGTCGCCGCTCCCGCCGGCGCCCAGGGAGGTGACCGCCCAGGCGATCAGCGCGGCGAGCAGCGCAACCAGAAGCGCCGCCACCGCCCTCCGTCGCCAGTAGATGCTGGAGGGGAGCGGACCGACCGGACTGCGCATAGATCCCACGCCCCGAACTCTACGAGAGATCCGTGCCGCCCCAGGCCGCAGCCGCCACTCCGGGCACAAGTTCTGCCGATCATCATCACGGAGGTCGGGGCACAGGGGACAGAACGGGTGGCGTTGTCGCCCTGCGGCCCGCCGCGCGGGCCGACACCCCCGTGCCCGTCTCCGCCGCCCGCCCTTCCGTGCCAGGATCTCAGGTGCGATGACTGCTATGACTTCGACACAGACGCCCCCCGCCGCCTCCCTCCACTCCCCCGTCATCGGGTGGTTCGAGCAGCACGCCCGCGATCTCCCCTGGCGCCGCCCCGAAGCGGGCGCCTGGGGCGTGATGGTCAGCGAGTTCATGCTGCAGCAGACCCCGGTGAGCCGGGTCCTCCCGGTCTACGAACAGTGGCTCGCCCGCTGGCCCCGCCCCGCCGACCTGGCCGCAGAGGCGCCCGGCGAAGCGGTGCGCGCCTGGGGCCGGCTCGGCTACCCGCGCCGCGCACTGCGCCTGCACGGGGCCGCGCAGGCGATAACGGAACGGCACGGCGGCGACGTGCCGAGCGAGCACGCCCAGCTGCTGGCGCTGCCCGGCATCGGCGAGTACACGGCGGCGGCCGTCGCCTCCTTCGCGTACGGCCAGCGGCACGCGGTGCTCGACACGAACGTCCGCCGGGTGTTCGCCCGCGCCGCGTCCGGCATCCAGTACCCGCCGAACGCCACCACGGCCGCCGAGCGCAAGCTCGCGCGGGCGCTGCTCCCCGACGAGGACGAGCGGGCGGCCCGCTGGGCGGCGGCCACGATGGAGCTGGGCGCGCTGGTGTGCACCGCGCGCAACGAGAGCTGCGACCAGTGCCCGATCGTCTCGCAGTGCGCATGGCGGCTGGCCGGCAAGCCCGCGCACCAGGGGCCCGCGCGCAAGGGCCAGACGTACGCCGGCACCGACCGGCAGGTGCGCGGGAGGCTGCTGGCCGTGCTGCGGGACGCGGCGGACCCGGTGCCGCAGGCTGCCCTGGACGCGGTGTGGCAGGAGCCCGTGCAGCGGGCCCGCGCGCTGGACGGGCTGGTCGCCGACGGGCTGGTCGAGCCGCTGGCCGACGGCAGGTACCGGCTGCCGATGACCTGACCCGCGCCCCCTCCCCGCCGTCCGGCAGCACCGCTCCCCCGCCCGCCCGGTGCTGTTACACAACCGATGGACAGCCGTGCACCGGTGTACGGCTGCTCCGCACATCGCCGTGACAACGCCTCCGTAGCGTCTTCGACAGCAGGGCACCCTGGCCGCGCGAGACCTCGCGGCCCAGCGGTACACGGGGATGGAGGCGGTTGTCATGGCGCAGGGCGAGGTGCTCGCGTTCGAGGATTACGTACGCACACGGCAGGAGGCCCTGCTCCGCAGCGCACGCCGTCTGGTGCCCGACCCGGTGGACGCGCAGGACCTGCTCCAGACCGCGCTGGCGCGGACGTACGGCCGCTGGGACGGCATCGCGGACAAGTCCCTCGCCGACGCCTATCTGCGCCGGGTCATGATCAACACCCGCACCGAGTGGTGGCGGGCCCGCAAGCTCGAAGAGGTGCCGACCGAGCAGCTGCCCGACGCGAGCGTCGAGGACGGCAGCGAGCAGCGCGCCGACCGCGCCCTGCTGATGGACGTCCTGGGCATCCTGGCTCCCAAGCAGCGCAGTGTCGTCGTCCTGCGACACTGGGAGCAGATGAGCACGGAAGAGACGGCGGCGGCGCTCGGCATGTCCGCCGGTACGGTCAAGAGCACGCTGCACCGGGCTCTGGCGCGCCTGCGCCAGGAGCTGGAGCGCCGCGAGCTGGACAGCCGCGAGGCGGTCGCCCGGGAGACCGGGGACCACCGCACGGCGCCGCCGGCCCCCTCCGCGCGGGTCCCCGCCCGGCCGACGACGGTCACGGCGGTTTCCGGGGCGCGGCCCCACATACCGGCGCAGCGGAACAGGCGCCACGACGAGCGGGGGCGGGAGCGGTGCGCGGCCTGACGGACAGCAGCGGCGACGGCGTCGGCGAGGAGAGCGGGCCGGGCTCCGGCGACGGCTCCCCCCGCGGCGGGAGCGGGGAGGGCGGCGACGCCCGGGGCGGCGACACCTCGGAAAGATCCGGCCGGAGCCGCGGACTGCGGACCGGCGTGGCGGCGAGCGGCACGGCCCTGGCCGGCCTCGTCGCCTTCGGGCTGTTCGGCGCCGGCTGCTCCACCGGCGGCACCGGCACCCGGGACGAGGGGCCGGCCGTGAGCCGGCCGGTCGCCCGGATCACGCCGCAGGCCACTCCCTCGGGCACGGCCCCGGCCACCAAGCGGGTCAACGCGGTGGCGCTCCTCAAGGGCGACCCGAAGGTGGGCGAGCGGGTCCGGTCCGCGCTGCGGCCCTGCGCCGGAGACGCCTACCCGGTGGACACCTCCTACGGATCGCTCACCGGAGGCCGGGCCACCGACGTCGTGGTCAACGTGATGAGCTGCGCCGACTCGGTGGGCATCGGGACGTACGTGTACCGGGCGGGCGAGGGCGGCGCCTACGAGAACGTCTTCGCCGTCGAGGTGCCCGCCGTCTACGGGACCATCGACCGGGGCGACCTCGTGGTCACGACCCAGGTCTACGGCTCCAAGGACCCGCTCGCCTACCCGTCCGGCTCCGAGGTGGTCACCTACCGTTGGGCCGACGGCCGCTTCAGCGAGCACGACCGGGTGCACAACGACTTCAGCCGTGCGGTCGAGGGCACGGACGGTGAGCTGCCGGTGCAGCCGGAACCGGTGGAGCCGGCCGAGTCGGCGGAACCGAGCAGGAACTGAAAGCGAGAAGCAGCTCCATGGCCGAGACCCACGTCCTCTTCGTCGAGGACGACGACGTCATCCGCGAGGCCACCCAGCTCGCCCTGGAGCGGGTCGGCTTCGCGGTCACCGCCATGCCCGACGGCCTTGCGGGCCTGGAGGCCTTCCGGGCCGACCGGCCTGACATCGCCCTGCTCGACGTCATGGTGCCGGGCCTGGACGGGGTGAGCCTGTGCCGGCGCATCCGGGACGAGTCGACCGTACCCGTGATCATGCTGTCGGCGCGGGCCGACTCGATCGACGTGGTCCTGGGCCTGGAGGCCGGGGCGGACGACTACGTCACCAAGCCCTTCGACAGCGCGGTCCTGGTGGCCCGCATCCGGGCGGTGCTGCGCCGCTTCGGCCACGCGGCCGGGGCGGACGGCGGGCAGCGGCACCGGGGTACGCGGGGAGAGGGCGGGGCGCCCGGCGGGGTCCTCGCCTTCGGTGATCTGGAGGTCGACACCGACGGCATGGAGGTCCGGCGCGACGGCCAGCAGGTGGCGCTGACGCCCACCGAGATGCGGCTGCTGCTGGAGTTCTCGTCCGCGCCGGGCACCGTCCTCTCCCGCGACAAGCTCCTGGAGCGGGTGTGGGACTACGGCTGGGGCGGCGACACCCGGGTGGTGGACGTGCACGTCCAGCGGCTGCGCGCCAAGATCGGCCAGGACCGGATCGAGACGGTCCGCGGCTTCGGCTACAAGCTGCGCGCATGAAGCCACCGGCCCTGCGGACCGGTGTCCGCTGGAAGATCAGCATCGCCATCGCGGCGGTCGGCGCGCTCGTCGCCGTGGCGCTGAGCCTCGTGGTGCACAACGCGGCCCGCGTGTCCATGATCGAGAACGCCCGCGAGGTGCAGCTGGAGCGGCTGCTGGGCGCCCAGCGGTTCTACGAGGCGACGACCATGCAGAAGGGCGGGCCGAAGTTCGGCGCCAAGCTCAACGACCCGGCGATACCGCCGAGCCTGCGCGAGGAGGTCCGCAAGAACCGCCGGGCCACCCATGTGACGGCGTCCGCCGACGGGGTCCCCGACGTCTGGGCGGCGGTCCCGCTGGCCAACGGGGACGTGCTCTCGCTGCACACCCGGTTCGCGGACCGCTCCGCCACGATCATGGACGATCTGGACCGGGCGCTGCTCATCGGCTCGGTCTCGGTGGTCTTCGGCGGTTGCGCCCTCGGCGTCCTGATCGGCGGCCAGCTCTCGCGCCGGCTGCGCAAGGCCGCGGCCGCGGCGGGCCGGGTCGCCCAGGGGCAGACCGACGTGCGGGTCCGCGAGGCCGTCGGCGGGGTCGTCCGCGACGAGACCGACGAGCTGGCACGGGCGGTCGACGCGCTGACCGACGCGCTGAACGAGCGGATCGAGGCGGAGCGCCGGGTCACCGCGGACATCGCCCATGAACTGCGCACCCCGGTCACGGGCCTGCTCACCGCGGCCGAACTGCTGCCGCCCGGCCGCCCCACCGAGCTGGTCCGGGACCGGGCCCAGGCGATGCGGACACTGGTCGAGGACGTGCTGGAGGTGGCGAGGCTGGACAGCGCCTCGGAGCGGGCGGAGCTCCAGGAGCTGCCGCTCGGCGAGTTCGTCAGCCGCCGGATCGGGCTGCTGGACCCGGACGTGACCGTGCGGGTGGTGCACGAGTCGTGGGTCTCCACCGATCCGCGCCGGCTGGAGCGCATCCTCGGCAACCTGCTCGGCAACGCTGCCAAGCACGGCTCCACCCCGGTGGAGGTCACGGTCGAGGGCCGGGTGGTGCGGGTTCGCGACCACGGCCGGGGCTTTCCGGAGGAGCTGCTGCGGGACGGGCCGAGCCGCTTCCGTACCGGCAGCGTGGACCGGGCCGGGCACGGGCACGGGCTGGGCCTGACGATCGCGGCTGGCCAGGCCAGGGTGCTGGGGGCCCGGCTGACGTTCCGGAACGCGGGGCCCGCGGGCACGGCGGAGGGCACGGGCGGGGCGATCGCGGTGCTGTGGCTGCCGGAGCACGCGCCGACGACGACGGGGAGCTTCCCGGTGCTGCGGATGCCGGACCGGCGGCAGGCGCCCTCCGGCTGAGCCGGCGGGGCGGGGACACGCCACCGCAGACGCCGACGGCGACGTACGAGGGGAAGCCGTGAGGCTGTCCTCGACGTCGCCGTCGGTCGGGTGACCCGGGCGCACGCCCCGGGTACCGGGGTGCAACGGGTCCACTGACTCTCTTCGGTTGTGCTGGGCGCGCCGGTCCCCGGCGCGTCAGCGCGGGTACGTCAGACGGATCAGATGGAGACGTGCACCGAGCGGAGGAACGCGGCCGGGTTCATCGCCGAGCCGTAGTTCGGGGTGGTGCGGATCTCGAAGTGCAGGTGCGGACCGCTGGAGTTGCCCGTGTTGCCGGACAGGGCGATCTTCTGGCCCGTCTTGACGCTCTGGCCGGCCTTCACATTGATCTTCGACAGGTGCGCGTACTGCGAGTACTTGCCGTTGGCGTGCTTGATCACGACGGCGTTGCCGTAGGCGGGGCCGTCACCGGCGCCGTTCGGGCCTGCCTTCACGACGGTGCCGGCGTGGGCGGCCTCGACCTTGGTGCCGACCGGCACGGCGAAGTCCTGGCCGGAGTGCTTGGCGGCCCAGCGGGCGCCGCCGGTGCCGTAGCTGGCGCTCAGGGTGTACTTCTCGACCGGGGCCGTCCAGGAGGCGGCCTTCTTCTTCGCGGCCTTCTTCGCGGCCTCGGCCTTCTTCTTCGCGGTGGCGGCCTTCTCGGCGGCCGCCTCCGCGGCCTTGCTCTGCGCGGTCGCCTGCTGGGCGACCGAGTCGGCGGTGGTGCCTGCGGCGAGAACGGCGGTGTCGGCGCCGCCGGACGCGAACGCCGCGCCTGCCCCCAGAACCAGCGACGTTCCCAGGCCGGTGGCCACGACGGCGTTGCGGACACGGGAGACGGACGGGCGGATGGAGAGCTGGTTCGTTGCGCGCTTCGACATACGGGGAAGTCCTCCGAAGGTGAGTGGACCCGGCGTGCTGTCCGGGCTTGCTCCACCTTGGTAACCCGCACCCCCATCGGTGCTCAAACACCCCATCTACGAAGAAAAGCCGTATTTCGCCCTGGGGGAATTCGTCGCAGTTGCCCCTTTTCGGGCACCCGGAACGCTCTCGCGATCCTTCGCGCGGAACAGGTTTAGGCCCTGCTCCACGGGCACTTTTCCGGACACAGTCCCGCGATACGGCCTTACCGCCCGCCTCGGCGGAAGGACCTGCCCGCGCCGGGCCGAAGGTCCCGCGGCCGCTCCGGGCGCTTCCTCCTAGCGCGGCTAGTAGGGCTGTTTCGGGCTGTGCGCCTTGTCACCGCCGGTGGGACCTCGGTCCGTCCGTTTCGGGACCTTCGGCCCGCCGCCTCACTACGCTGACGGGAAAGCGGCGCCACACCCCGGGGGGACACCATGACGGCCGAGAACACCCACGCCCTGGACGGCATCGAGCTCGCCGATGCCGTCGCCTCCATCCGCGACCAGCTCATCGACGCGGCGACCCGCGCCTTGGACCACCCCGTCGCCTTCGCCGTGGGGGACATCCAGATGGAGTTCACCCTGGAGCTGCGGCGGGAGGCCAAGGCGGGCGGCAAGGTGAAGGCCTGGGTGGTCGAGGCCGGTGCGGACGCCTCCCTCGCGACGGGCCGCACGCACAAGGTGGCCTTCACCCTGACCCCGCGCAGCGCGGCGACGGGCGAGGCGTGGGAGATCGGAACGGAGAACGACGGCTCCACGGCCGGCTTCGGGGAGAGCTCGGCGTACGGCTTCGGCGACGCGGAGGGCTCCGCGCCCGGCCTCGGCGGCAGGGACGCACGTCCGTGAGAGCGAGTGTCCCGCCGGGCCCGGCGGCCCCCGGAGGCCCGGGGGAGCCGTCCCGGCCCTCCGCACGCGTCCCGGGTCCGTCCGCCGTCCACCCCGCCGACCGCACAGTGGCCGTCTTCGGCGCCCTCCAGGGCAGCGGCGTCCTGCTCACCGACCTGCTGGTCCTGACCTGCGCCCACGTCGTGCGGACCGGAGCGGTCCACGTGGCCCACCCTGCCTCCGGGGACCGGACCCCGGCCGCGGTCGCCTGGATCGACGACCGCCTGGACGTGGCCCTCCTCCAGGCCGACGCACCGGTGCGGCCGGTGCCGCCCGCGCGGCTCGGCGTGGTGGACACCCGGCAGGCGATACCGGGGTGCGAGATCACCGGTTTCCCCCGCGTCCAGCGCTACGGCCCCGACCAGCGCCTGGAGGCGGACCAGTACACGGCGACGGTCCTGCCGCTGGCCGGGCAGGTCCGGGACCTGCTGGTCTGCGACCTCGACGGACCGCCCGCCGCGCACCGGGACGACGAGTCGGCGGCCCTGTCCGGGCTCTCCGGCGGGCCGGTCTTCATGGGGGACGTCCTCCTGGGCGTCGCCCGGCAGATACCCCGGCAGCGCGACGGCCGCCGGGTCGAGTGCGTCCCGCTCACCCCGCTCCTCGCGGCACAGCCCTTCCGCCACGTCTACGAACGGACCGGCGTCGCCCTGCGCCGAGAACGCGTCCACGGCAGCTTCCCGAGGGACCTGCGGTACGAGACGGAGTACGCCCAGGCGCTGGAGGTCGCGTACCGGCGTACGAAGATCTTCGGGCTGGACGAGCTGAGCAGGCACGACGCCGAATGGGACCTGGACACCGCCTACCTCAGCCTGGAGGCCCGCGCACAGACCCCTGCGGCCCGGTCCGCGGAATCCGCTCCGCCCCTCCCCCGGCGCATCGACGCCCTCCTCAGCGACCGTCCGCGGGTCCTGCTGCGCGGTGAGGCCGGCGCGGGCAAGACGACGCTGCTGTGGTGGCTGGCCGCCCACGCCTCGGCCCGGACCCTGAGCGGCGACCTGGCCCCGCTCAACGGCCTGGTCCCCTTCGTCGTGCCCCTGCGCACCCTGCGGGCGAGGGGCGGCGCGTTCCCGGGGCCGACCGGGCTGTCGGGCGCGGCCGGGCTGGTGATCGACACGGCCCCGGAGGGGTGGGCGGGCCGGGTCCTGGAGTCCGGCCGAGCGCTGCTGCTGGTGGACGGCCTGGACGAGGTGCCGCCGCAGGAGCGCGAGCAGGCCCACGACTGGCTCTGCCGGCTACTGAGCCGCTACCCGGAGACCCGGTGCGTCGTCACCGTACGGCCGCTCGCCGTCGAGCCGGACTGGCTGCGCTCCGAGGGGTTCGAAGAGCTGCGGCTGCTGCCGATGCGGAACGAGGACATCCAGGCCTTCGTGGCCTCCTGGCACCGGGCGGTCCGGCCCTCCCAGGAGGACGACGCCGGGCGGCTGGACGAACTGGAACGCGACCTCTCCCGGCAGTTCGAGCAGAACCCCACGCTCCGCGACCTGGCCCGTACGCCGCTGCTCTGCGCGGTGATCTGCGCCCTGCACCGCCGCCGTGACGGCCTCCTCCCGGAGACCCGATGGAAGCTGTACCGCTCGGCCCTGGAGATGCTCCTCGGCCACCGCGACCGCCGCCGCCGTATCCAGGACCCCGAGGGTGTGGAGCTGGACATCGAGGAGCACACGCAGCTCCTCCAGCGCATCGCCGTCTGGCTGGTCCGCGAGGGCCAGTCGGAGTTCACCCGCGACCAGGCGCTGCGGCAACTGGGCCGCGGACTGGCGGGGATGGAGCGGGTGCGGGCCCAGGGGCCGCCCGAGAAGATCCTGGCCCACCTGCTCAACCGCAGCGGACTGCTCCAGGAACACACCGACACCGCCTACCAGTTCGTCCACCGGACGTTCCAGGACTACCTCGCCGCGAAGGAGCTCGTCGAGGACGAGCACCTCAACGAACTGCTGCTCCACGCGCAAGAGGAGTCCTGGCAGGACGTGGTCCTGCTGGCGGCCGGACACTGCGGGCGGCGCGAACTCGGCGCGCTGGTGGAAGGGTTGCTCGACGCGGGCCTGGAGCACGAGGACGGCTCGATGCAGCGCGTCGACCTCCACGTCCTGGCGGCCCTGTGCTCGCAGCACGCGGCATGGCTGGAGGACCGGGTTCGGGAACGGGTCCGGCGGAACACGGCGCTGCTGTCCCCGTTGAGGGACTCCTTCCGGATCAAGCCGGTGGCGCGGCTGGGAGCGGCCGCGCTGGAGGGCCTCCCCGATCCGGAGAGCCTGGCGTACGACGACCCCGCGGTCGGGCACACGGCGGACCTGATCGCCGAGATCGGTGGACGCGAGGCCCTGCCCCACGCCCGCGCCTGGGTCCTCGCCCACCCCCACGTCGACCGCGCGTTCATCCACACCTGGGAGAACTTCCCCGCCGGCCCGTACGCCACCGAGGTTCTGATCCACTGCGACCTCTCCACGGTCCTGTTGACGATCAGTGATCGCGAGCGGCTCGGGGCCGTGCGGCGTCTCCCGTCCGTCCGGGACCTGTCCCTGAGCGAGGACCTGCCGGAGTCGGAGATCAGGGCGGCTCTGGAAGGCAAACGGCTGGAGCACCTCTACATCACCGAGAACCGGCTGCTCACCGACCTCTCCTGCCTCTTCCCCGTACGCGACAGCCTGGGCGTGCTGTCCATCGAGGACTGCCCCGGCATCAGGGACTGGCGGCCGCTCGCGCGGTTCAGCGCGCTGCACTCGCTGTTCCTGGACCTCGCGCACGTGCCGCCCGCCCGCTGGGAACAGCTCGCGGACCTGCCCGGCGGCCTGGGCCTGCTGGACCTGGTGAACCTCCCGGAGGACGGGCTGAGCCGCCTCCCCGCTCACCCCGGGGTCACCCATCTCGGCCTGGCGGGCGACCGCCCTCTCGTGCTGAAGGGGCTCGGCGCCTGGTCGTCGCTGGCGTCCCTGGAGGTGTCCGGGCTCAGCGACCTCGACGGGGCGCTCACCGAACTGCGCGCGCACGCACGGGTCGGTGAGATCGAGTTCCGGTCCTTCCCCTGGTCCAGCGGGCCCGGCGGCGCGCCGCCCGTCCCCTCCATCGAGAACCTGACGGTGCCGTCCCCGGCTGACGGCCGGGACCTGTCGCTGCTCCGCCCCCTCTTCCCGGAGATCCGCTGTCTCTCCCTCCGGGCCTCTGACCACACCGGGAGGCTGGACCTCACCCCGCTGCACGACTGGCCGGGGATCGCGGTGGAGGTCCACGGGCAGGAGCACCGGGCGCTCCTCGGCGCGGAGGAACTGGGCGACCGGCTCTCCCTCCACAGCTACTGACCCGCGCAGAAGGGCCCACGGGAAAGGGGCTGCCCCGGACCGGTACGGATACCGGTTCCGGGGCAGCCCCTCAGCTCGGGCTCACACCCTGGACGCGTGTTACACGTCCTTCGGCGTGTTACACGTCCTTCGTCAGGTTCGGGCCGGCGCCGCCTGCCGCCTGCTCGATCGGCGGGACGTCGGGCAGCGCCGACTTCTCCTCGCCGCGGAAGGTGAACGTCTGCTCGTCACCCTCGCCCTCGGTGCCCACGACCACGATGTGACCGGGACGCAGCTCGCCGAAGAGGATCTTCTCCGAGAGGATGTCCTCGATCTGCCGCTGGATCGTCCGGCGCAGCGGCCGGGCGCCCATCACGGGGTCATAGCCCTTCTTCGCCAGGAGCGACTTGGCCTCGGAGCTCAGCTCGATGCCCATGTCGCGGTCCCGGAGGCGCTCGTCCACCTTGGCGAGCATGAGGTCGACGATCTGGATGATGTCTTCCTCGGTCAGCTGGTGGAAGACGACCGTGTCGTCGACACGGTTGAGGAATTCCGGCCGGAAGTGCTGCTTGAGCTCTTCGTTGACCTTGACCTTCATCCGCTCGTAGTTCGTCTTGACGTCGCCCTGGGCCGCGAAGCCCAGGTTGAAGCCCTTGGAGATGTCCCGGGTCCCGAGGTTGGTCGTCATGATGATGACCGTGTTCTTGAAGTCCACCACCCGGCCCTGGGAGTCGGTCAGGCGACCGTCCTCCAGAATCTGGAGCAGGGAATTGAAGATATCGGGGTGAGCCTTCTCGACCTCGTCGAAGAGGACGACGGAGAACGGCTTGCGGCGCACCTTCTCGGTGAGCTGTCCGCCCTCCTCGTAGCCCACGTAACCGGGGGGCGAACCGAAGAGGCGGGAGACCGTGTGCTTCTCGCTGAACTCCGACATGTCGAGGGAGATCAGCGCGTCCTCGTCGCCGAAGAGGAATTCGGCGAGCGTCTTGGACAGCTCCGTCTTACCGACGCCGGACGGGCCGGCGAAGATGAACGAGCCACCGGGGCGCTTCGGGTCCTTCAGGCCGGCTCGCGTACGGCGGATCGCCTGCGAGAGGGCCTTGATGGCGTCCTTCTGCCCGATGACGCGCTTGTGGAGCTCGTCCTCCATGCGCAGCAGACGGGAGGACTCCTCCTCCGTCAGCTTGAAGACCGGGATGCCGGTGGCCGTCGCCAGGACCTCGGCGATGAGCTCGCCGTCGACCTCGGCGACGACGTCCATGTCGCCGGCCTTCCACTCCTTCTCGCGCTTGGCCTTCGCCGCCAGCAGCTGCTTCTCCTTGTCGCGGAGGGAGGCTGCCTTCTCGAAGTCCTGGGAGTCGATGGCCGACTCCTTGTCGCGGCGGACGCCCGCGATCTTCTCGTCGAACTCACGGAGGTCCGGCGGCGCGGTCATCCGGCGGATGCGCATCCGGGAACCGGCCTCGTCGATCAGGTCGATCGCCTTGTCCGGCAGGAAGCGGTCCGAGATGTACCGGTCGGCCAGGGTCGCGGCCTGGACCAGCGCCTCGTCCGTGATGGAGACCCGGTGGTGGGCCTCGTAACGGTCGCGCAGGCCCTTGAGGATCTCGATGGTGTGCGGCAGCGACGGCTCCGCGACCTGGATGGGCTGGAAGCGGCGCTCGAGAGCGGCGTCCTTCTCCAGGTGCTTGCGGTACTCGTCGAGCGTGGTGGCGCCGATGGTCTGGAGCTCGCCCCGCGCCAGCATGGGCTTCAGGATCGAGGCCGCGTCGATGGCGCCTTCCGCGGCGCCCGCGCCGACGAGCGTGTGGAGCTCGTCGATGAACAGGATGATGTCGCCGCGGGTGCGGATCTCCTTGAGGACCTTTTTCAGGCGCTCCTCGAAGTCACCCCGGTACCGGGAGCCGGCGACCAGGGCGCCGAGGTCCAGGGTGTAGAGGTGCTTGTCCTTGAGGGTCTCGGGCACCTCGCCCTTGACGATCGCCTGGGCCAGGCCCTCGACGACCGCCGTCTTGCCGACGCCGGGCTCGCCGATGAGGACCGGGTTGTTCTTGGTCCGGCGGGACAGCACCTGCATGACCCGCTCGATCTCCTTCTCGCGCCCGATGACCGGGTCGAGCTTGGACTCACGAGCGGCCTGGGTGAGATTCCGGCCGAACTGGTCGAGCACCAGGGAGGTGGAGGGCGTGCCCTCCGCGGGACCGCCTGCGGTCGCCGCCTCCTTGCCGCCCGAATAGCCGGAAAGCAGCTGGATGACCTGCTGCCGGACCCGGTTCAGGTCGGCACCCAGCTTCACGAGGACCTGGGCGGCGACGCCCTCGCCCTCGCGGATCAGGCCGAGCAGGATGTGCTCGGTGCCGATGTAGTTGTGGCCCAGCTGAAGGGCCTCGCGGAGCGACAGCTCCAGGACCTTCTTGGCTCGCGGGGTGAAGGGGATGTGCCCGGAAGGAGCCTGCTGCCCCTGCCCGATGATCTCCTCCACCTGCTGGCGGACCGCCTCGAGCGAAATCCCGAGGCTCTCCAGGGCCTTAGCGGCGACACCCTCACCCTCGTGGATCAGGCCCAGGAGGATGTGCTCGGTGCCGATGTAGTTGTGGTTGAGCATCCGGGCTTCTTCCTGAGCCAGGACGACAACCCGCCGCGCGCGGTCGGTGAACCTCTCGAACATCGTTAATCGCTCCTCAGAGCGGTCGGTCAGTGAGGGGTCGGTCCCCTCCCAGTCCTTCCGCATGCTAGTCCCGCAGGACGGGACAGCTCGTTCCAACTGCCGACATCCGTCCGGATCACCCCCGCACCGGCGGGGATTCTTACTGCCGAACAGCTGACTACTGCTCCAACCCGATGGTGCGAGACGATGTTCCCGCAGGCCAGGCAGATATCCCTTTCGCCAGTACGCCGATGGCGAACGTGAGACGCCTCGGCGAGCCCGTCGCCCCTTCCCACTAGGAAAGTCTTACCCGCAATCACTGACAGTCCATGCGGCGCGCCCCGGTTCCCTCCGCTACGGGCGAACAACCTCGCGCCGCCGCACGCCCTCGCGCGCCCCCACGGCGCGGACCCGGTGTGATGGTCCGAAAGCTCTGCGTAACCCACAGGGTGGTGCGGGTGTTCTTCGGTCATGGCACCCACCGTTCCGCCGCCCCGATCGTCACCCGGCGCCGCTCCCGGCTCCGCCGAGACCGCTCTGGCCCTGCGGTACGAACGCGAGCTGGGCTGGTTCACCGCGGGACGCGATCCGCTGCGGCTGCTCACCGGGCTGCGCTTCGACGTGCTGGAACTGCCGGCCGACGCGGGGCGCGCCGTCCTTTGGCGCGGCGTGCGGACCGGGCCGGTGCTGCTGTGCGGTGAGCGGATGGGGCTGCTGGTCGCCGCGGGCGGGGCCGATGAGCTGCCGGGACTGCTCGACTGGCTGGAATGGGGTCCGATCGCACTGGACCTGACCGCCCTGGGCACGGGGGGCCGTGTCTCCGCTCCCCCACTGCCGGGCGGCGCGGGGGACTCGTCGGGGGCCGCTGTGTGGCTGCGGCCCCCAGAGCCGAGGCGTGCGCCCGAGTCGGCCCTGCCGGCCCTCACGGGCTTCGGGAGCAGCGGTGGGGATGCCCCCGATCTCGTACGCCTGGTGGACGCCGCGGCCACCGAATGCCATCGGGTCCGGTTGTCGCGCGCCCGCGCCGGTCTGCTGACAAGGGGTGCGGCAGATCAGCCGTTGGCCTTCTCGTAGGCCTCGCGGATCTCGGCGGGAACCCGGCCGCGGTCATTCACATTGTGGCCGTTCTCGCGCGCCCACCGCCGGATTTCCGCGGTGTCCTTGTTGCCGCCGGACACGGCGCGGCCCTTGCCGCGGCCCGTGGCCGCGCGGCCGCCGGTGCGACGCCCACCCTTGGTGTAGGGCTCGAGAAGGCCGCGAAGCTTGTCCGCGTTGGCCGTGGTGAGGTCGATCTCGTACGTCTTGCCGTCAAGCGCGAACGTCACGGTCTCGTCAGCCTCGACGCCGTCGAGGTCATCGACAAGAAGGACCTGAACCTTCTGTGCCACGGGATTTCCTTTCATCGAAAATGGAGTACGCGGAAAGGAAACCGCTTTTCCTCGGAAAACACAAACCCCCGGGAGGGGTTCGGGAGCCCGAGAAGACGGGAAACATGCGCGATTCGGACATAGGGTTGCAGGTCCTTCTGCGGATCACAGGTGCAGGAGCATGCGGCTGTTGCCCAAGGTGTTCGGCTTCACCCGTTCGAGACCGAGGAACTCCGCGACGCCCTCGTCGTAGGAACGCAGCAGCTCACTGTAGACATCGGTGTCCACCGGCGTCTCTCCGATCTCGACGAAGCCGTGCTTCGCGAAGAAGTCCACTTCGAAGGTGAGGCAGAAAACCCTGCGGACACCGAGCCTGCGCGCGGTCTGCAAGAGCCTGTCCAGCAGGCGGTGCCCCACTCCGGAGCCCTTGCTGCGCGGGTCCACCGCGAGGGTCCGCACTTCCGCCAGGTCTTCCCACATGACATGAAGTGCGCCGCAGCCGATGACACGTGCGTCCTCGTCACGTTCGGCGACCCAGAACTCCTGGATGTCCTCGTAAAGAGTGACGGTCGCTTTGTCGAGCAGGATGCCTCCGGAGGCGTACCCGTCGAGGAGTCGGCGCACGTCGGCGACATCACTGGTCCTGGCCCGCCGGACGGTGATGGCGGGCTTATTTACCGACGGGTCGGTATGGAGTTCGGTATCCGGCTCGCTTTGCGGCTGCTCTGAGGACATGCCCCGACGCTATCGCCCGCTCTCCGGCGCCGCGTCATCGGCCGGGGGTCCGCCTTCGGCCGTCGAAGCGGTCGGTTCCGCGGGGCCCGCGGGGGCCTTGTCGGCGGGGCCGGGGGAAACCATGCGAACGGCATCCTGCAGCGCTTCACGCTGCTCGGGGGACATCATGCCGAAGAACGCGACAAGCGCGGCGGCGGGGTTGTCACTGCGTGACCAGGCTTCGTTCATCAGTGCGGCCGAGTAGGCGGCCCTGGTGGAGACGGCGGTATATCGATAGGCCCGGCCGTCGACTTCCCTGCGCACCCAGCCCTTCTGATGGAGATTGTCCATTACCGTCATCACGGTCGTGTAGGCGATGGACCGTTCCTGCTGGAGGTCCTCAAGGACTTCCCGCACGGTGACCGGTCGGTTCCATTGCCAGACGCGGGTCATCACGGCGTCTTCCAGGTCTCCCAAGGGGCGGGGCACAGGATCACTTTAGTGGCCCATGTCCCGAATGGCAGGGTATTTACACAGCCAAAGAGCGCACGGCTCTCATCAGCCGTGCGCTCTGGGCGTGCGCGCGAGGGGGCGCCTGGGGCCCTGGTCCGAGGGCGTGCGCCCGGGGGCGTGTGCGGGCGGGCCGCTGTCGCCGTCAGGCGTTCTCCGGACGAGCGGTCTGCTTTGCGGATTCCGCGCGGGCGAGCGCCGCGTCCACGACGGCGTCCTCCTTCGTCTTGTTCGGACCGCCCTGACTCTTGACGATCGTCACGACGAGGCCGATGAAGAAGACGGCCATCACCACGGGGGGCACGAGCGCGGATACGTAGTCCATGCCGTCCAGAGTAGCGAGCCCCGCACGGCCCGACGCGGCGACCTCCCGATGGAGGCCGCCGCGTCGGGCCGTGCGGGTGTACGGGGCGGGGGTCAGCCTGCCGCCCACTCCCGGGACCGGGGCGGTGCGGGGCGGCGGCGCGGCGGGAAGACCTCGGAGGGCTTGGGCATCGGGCGGTCGCCCGGCGCCGGGGGGCGGCCCGGAGGGGCCGGCGCCTCGGGCCGCTCCGGCTCCTGACCGGCGGCCCGGCCGCCGGTCAGCGCGAGCAGCCGGCCGCGCTGGCCGGGGGCCGTGAGGGGGGCGGAGCGGCCGGCGAGCCGCGCCCGTACGGAACGCTCCGCGAGCGTCCGGCAGCGCTCCAGGAGCGCTGCGGCGAGCGGCCTGCCGCGCAGGGCCCGCAGGGCGGCCAGATCGTCCGGGCGGGGGTCGTACCCGGCCGCCAGGGCGTCCTGGAGCAGCTCCAGGTAGCCGGTGACGGAACTGGGGAGGGCGTCGCGGTAGCGGGCGAGGTCGGCGAGGAGGAACGCTCGCAGCCGACCCGCCTCGCCGACCGCCTCGTCCACGGAGCCCGCGAGCCGCAGGCAGTCCTGGACGTCCTCGTCGGACAGGGACATGGGGTGGAGGGCGATGGCCAGGGCACGGCGGAGCACCCGCAGCTCGTCCGCGCTGAACGCCATGCCGCCTCGTGAACCGTAGGGCGTGGGCATAACGCGACAATACGTGCTAAATGGACAAAATCCGTTTAACTGGTCGTCGGTGGCGCGGCGACGAAACGGGGGAACTGCTGCCGCCGGGGCGTCGGCGGCAGCCGTTCCCGCAGCTGCGCCGGGCGTCCGGGCGGGAAGACTCAGGCGCGGGAGGCGTTCCGCTCGTACACCAGGCGCAGCCCGATGAGCGTCAGCCACGGCTCGTGCTCGTCGATCGCGGAGGACTCCCCCAACACCATCGGAGCAAGGCCGCCCGTCGCGATGACCGTGACGTCGTCCGGGTCGGCGGCCAGTTCCTTCTTCATCCGGGCCACCACTCCGTCGACCTGGCCCGCGAAGCCGTAGACGATGCCGGACTGCATCGCCTCGACGGTGTTCTTGCCGATCACGCTGCGCGGCCGGGCCAGCTCGATCTTGCGGAGCTGGGCGCCCTTGACGCCCAGGGCCTCGACCGAGATCTCGATGCCGGGGGCGATGACCCCGCCCGTGTACTCACCGCGCGCGGACACCGCGTCGAACGTGGTGGCGGTGCCGAAGTCGACGACGATCGCCGGGCCGCCGTACAGCTCGACGGCGGCGACCGCGTTGATGATGCGGTCGGCTCCGACCTCCTTCGGGTGGTCCATCAGCACCGGCACGCCGGTCTTGACGCCCGGCTCCACCAGGACGGCGGGGACGTCGCCGTAGTAGCGGCGGGTGACCTCGCGCAGCTCGTGCAGGACCGAGGGGACGGTGGCGCAGATCGCGATGCCCTCGATGCCGTCGCCCAGCTCCACGCCGAGCAGCGGGTGCATGCCCATCAGGCCCTGGAGCAGGACGGCCAGCTCGTCGGCGGTGCGGCGGGCGTCGGTGGAGATCCGCCAGTGCTCGACGATCTCCTCGCCGTCGAAGAGGCCGAGGACCGTGTGCGTGTTGCCGACGTCGATGGTGAGGAGCATCAGACGTCGGCCCCCGTGGCTCCGTCGGCGCCGGCGTCCCGGAAGTCCAGGCCGATGTCGAGGATCGGCGAGGAGTGGGTGAGGGCCCCGACGGCGAGGTAGTCGACGCCCGCGTCCGCGTAGGCGCGCGCCGAGTCGAGGGTGAGCCGGCCGGAGGACTCCAGGATCGCCCGGCCGTCGACCAGGGCCACCGCCTCGGCCGTCTCGGCCGGGGTGAAGTTGTCCAGCAGGATCAGGTCGACGCCCGCGTCCAGCACCTCGCGGACCTGTTCCAGCGTGTCGACCTCCACCTCCACGGCCACGTCGGGGAACGCGGCGCGGACCCGCTTGAAGGCCTCGGCGACTCCGCCCGCGGCGATCACGTGGTTGTCCTTGACGAGGGCTGCGTCGGCGAGCGACATCCGGTGGTTGACGCCGCCGCCGCAGCGCACCGCGTACTTCTCCAGCGCGCGCAGGCCCGCCGTCGTCTTACGGGTGTCGCGGACCTCTGCCCTGCTGCCCTCCAGCACGTCCGCCCACGCGCGGGTGGCGGTCGCGATGCCGGAGAGCCGGCACAGCAGGTTCAGCGCGCTGCGCTCCCCGGTCAGCAGGTCGCGGGTGCGCGTGGTGACGGTCAGCAGCTTCTGTCCGGCCACGACCCGCTCGCCGTCCTCGACGTGCCGCTCGACCTCGAACTCCTCGGTGCAGACGATCGACAGGACCGCCTCCGCGACCCGGAGCCCCGCCACGACACCGGGCTCCCGGGCGGTGAAGTCGCCGGTGGTCACGGCGTCCTTCGGGACGGTCGCCACGGTCGTGACGTCCACGCCGCCGTCGAGGTCCTCCTCGATGGCCACATGGGCGACGTCCTCGACCTGGACGGGGTCCAGCCCCGCCTGCGCGAGCAGCAGGGCGAGCGCGGGGTCCAGGCCGCACTCCAGGGCGTCGGGGGCGAAGCCGTCGCCGCAGCCGCAGCCGTCGTCCGCCGGAGCGGACGACGCGGGCGCGCCGACCCGGATCAGCGGTACGTCCACGGGTGTGGGGCGCGGATTCTCTTCGGGCGTGCTCACGATGACGGCTCCTCGGGGCTTCGGCGGGTGGTGCGGCGGTGCGGGCGGGGCTCTGCGGGGCGGCCGCCCCTGTCAGTCTGCGCAGTCCGCGGGGCGTACGGGCGGGAACGCGGCGGTCCGCGTGCGGTGGACGGCCGGGGCCCGGTCGGGCCCGACCCGGACCACCAGGTGGTGGCGTCCGTGCTCGTCGTCGCGGTCGGGCCGGTCCTCGCGCCAGTGGCAGCCGCGGGTCTCCTCGCGGGCCCGTGCGGCGGCGACCAGGACCCGGGAGACCAGGAGCAGATTGGTCACCTCCCAGGCGTCGACCCCGGGGACGACGGCCTTGGGCCCTTCCGCGTCCGTGTCGGCTCCGCGGTACAGGGCCTCCAGCTCCTCGGCCGCGGTGGCCAGGCTCTCGGCGGAGCGCAGGACTCCGGCCCCCCGGGTCATGGTGCGCTGGATCGCCCTACGGGCCTCGGGGGCGAGCAGCGGGGCCGGCTCGTCGTCCCGCGGCGGGGCGGGGCGGGTGCGGGGCGGGCGGGTCCCGGCGATGTCGGCGGCGATGCGCTCGGCGAAGACCAGGCCCTCCAGGAGGGAGTTGGACGCCAGCCGGTTGGCGCCGTGCACACCGGTGCAGGCGACCTCGCCGCAGGCGTACAGGCCGGGGACGGTGGTGCGCCCCCGCAGGTCGGTGCGGACGCCGCCGGAGGCGTAGTGCGCGGCCGGGGCGACCGGCACCGGCTCGGTGACCGGGTCGATGCCGTGGGCGCGGCAGGCCGCCAGGATGGTCGGGAAGCGCTGCTCCCACATCCGGGCCCCGAAGTGCCGGGCGTCCAGATACATGTGTTCCGTGCCGTGCTCGTGCATCCGGCGGGTGATGGCCTTGGCGACGATGTCGCGGGGGGCCAGCTCGGCCAGCTCGTGCTGCCCGGTCATGAAGCGGACGCCGTCGCCGTCGACGAGGTGGGCCCCTTCCCCGCGGACGGCCTCGGAGACCAGGGGCTGCTGGCCCTCGGATTCCGCGCCGAGGAAGAGAACGGTGGGGTGGAACTGGACGAACTCCAGGTCGGAGACCTCCGCCCCGGCCCGCAGCGCGAGCGCCACGCCGTCACCGGTGGAGACGGACGGGTTGGTGGTCGCGGAGAAGACCTGGCCCATGCCGCCGGTGGCCAGCACGACCGAGGGGGCCCTGACCGCGCCGACGCCGTCGTGCTGGCCCTCGCCCATCACGTGCAGGGAGACCCCTGCCGTGCGGCCTTCCGAGTCGGTGAGCAGGTCCAGGACCAGGGCGTTCTCGATGGTGTGCAGGGCGGCCGCGCGGACCGCCTCCACCAGGGCGCGGGAGATCTCCGCGCCGGTGGCGTCGCCGCCCGCGTGGGCGATGCGGCGGCGGTGGTGGCCGCCCTCGCGGGTCAGCGCGATGTCACCGCTGTCCGTGGTGTCGAAGTGCGCGCCGGTGGTGATCAGGCGGCGTACGGCGCCGGGGCCCTCGGTGACCAGGGTGCGGACGGCCTCCTCGTCGCAGAGGCCCGCGCCCGCGACGAGGGTGTCGTCGAGGTGCTGCTCGGGGGTGTCGCCCTCGCCGAGGGCGGCGGCGATGCCGCCCTGGGCCCAGCGGGTCGAGCCGTCGTCGAGGCGGGCCTTGGTGACGACGACCGTGTCCAGACCGGCCGCCGCGCACCGCAGCGCCGCGGTGAGCCCGGCGACCCCGGAGCCGACCACCACGACGTCCGCGTCGATGGCCCAGCCGGGGGCGGGGGCGGTCAGCCGTATTCCGGTCACGAGAGGGCTCCGAAGGTGAGGGGGATGTTGTCGATGAGACGGGTCTCGCCGACCCGGGCGGCGACGGCGAGGATCGCCTCCCCGCTCTCGCGGTCGTCGGGGACCTCGGTGAAGTCGGCCGGGTCCACCAGGGCCAGGTAGTCCAGGGCGAGCGGCGCCCTGGCGCGGGCGGCGGCCTCTTCCAGGATCGTGCGGGCGGCGGCGCGGACGGCGGCGGGCGCCCCGTTGGGCCGGGCCAGCGCCACGGCCTGGGCGTCGGCCGCCGCGCGGGCCTCGCCGAGCCGGTTGAGCCCGGCGGCCCGGTCGCCGGCGGGGGCGGTGGCCTTGGCCCGCTCGTGCAGCGCCTGCTGGGCGGCCAGCCGGTCGCGGGCCGCGAACAGGGCGCGCGGCAGGGCCAGGGCGGTGCGCCGCTCCTGCGGGGAGAGGAACCGGTTGCGGCTGGAGAGGGCGAGGCCGTCGGGGTCCCGGACGGTGGGGACGCCGGTGATACGGACGCCGAAGTTCAGATCGCGGACCATGCGGCGGATGAGGGCCAGCTGCTGGGCGTCCTTCTGCCCGTAGAACGCCTCGTGGGGGCGGGTCAGGTGGAGGAGCTTGGCGACGACGGTGAGCATGCCGTCGAAGTGGCCGGGCCGGGACGCGCCTTCGAGGCGCTCCCCCATCGGGCCGGCGGTGATGCGGACCTGGGGCTCGCCGCCGGGGTAGACCTCGTCCACGGCGGGGGCGAAGACGGCGTCGGCGCCCGCCGCGCCGGCGACCTCCAGGTCGGCGTCCAGCGTGCGCGGGTAGCGGTCGAGGTCGGCCGCCTCGCCGAACTGGAGCGGGTTCACGAAGACGGTGGCCACGACCTGGCCCGCCGCGCCCACCGCGGTGCGGGCGGCACGGATCAGGGTGGCGTGGCCCTCGTGGAGGGCGCCCATCGTCATGACGACGGCGCGCCGGGCCCCGGCCGGGCGGGGCAGGGCGTCCAGCTCCGCGGCGGTGAGCAGGAGGGCGGGGGCGGCCGGGCGGGGGGTCCCGCCTCCGGCGCCCGCGGTGCTTCCGGTCGGGGTCGTCATCGGGTCTCCCCCGGTCCGGGGCCGCCCGGGCGGCCCTCCTGATCGGCCAGGACGACGAGCAGGTCCTCGGCCAGCTCCGCCTTGAGCAGGCCGTGGGCGAGCGCCCGGTCGGCGGTGGCGCGGGCCATCGCGAGATAGCCGGCCACCGCCTGCGGGGCGTGGGCGCGCAACTCGCCGACGTGGGCGGCGACCGTGCCGGCGTCCCCCCGGGCGACCGGGCCGGTCAGCGCGGCGTCGCCGGAGCGCAGGGCGTTGTCCAGGGCCGCACCGAGGAGCGGGCCGAGCATGCGGTCCGGGGCGGTGACCCCGGCCTTGGCCAGCAGCTCCATCGACTGGGCGACCAGGGTGACCAGGTGGTTCGCTCCCAGGGCGAGGGCCGCGTGGTAAAGCGGGCGGGACTCCTCCGCGATCCATTCGGGCTCGCCGCCCATCTCGATGACCAGCGCCTCTGCGGCGAGCCGCAGCTCCTGGGGGGCGGTGACGCCGAAGGAGCAGCCGGCGAGCCGCTGGACGTCGACGGCGGTGCCGGTGAACGTCATCGCCGGGTGCAGCGCGAGCGGCAGGGCCCCGGCCCGCAGCGCGGGGGTCAGGACCTTCGCCCCGTACCGCCCGGAGGTGTGGACGAGCAGTTGGCCCGGCCGTACGGCGCCGGTCTCCGCGAGGCCCTCCACCAGGGTGGGCAGCACGTCGTCGGGGACGGTGAGCAGCACCAGCTCCGCGCGGGCGAGCACCTCGGCGGGCTCCACCAGAGGCACGTCGGGGAGCAGGTCGGCCGCACGGCGGCGGGAGGCGTCGGAGACGCCCGACACGGCCACCGGTCGGTGACCGGCGAGCTGGAGCGAGGCGGCGAGGGCGGGGCCGACCCGGCCCGCGCCGACGACGCCGACGCTCAGACGGGCGGGGCGGTCCCTCGCGTCGAGGGGTTCTGGAGAAGCTGATGCGTTCACGCGGCGATGGCCTTCCGTTCCAGTCCGCGGGGGGTACCGGACGATTTATCTGCATGCTACGCCAGCGTTTCGAAAGAACCCCTCCCGCTGCCCACAGCCTGTGGATAACTCCGCGGGCCGGCCGGGGACCCGCGGGCGCGCTGTCAGAGGTCCGGGCGATGATCGTCCCACGGTGCAGGCGGACGAGCAGGAGTGGCGGCGGCGCAGGCCGACCGCGTGGCGGGCGGCGCACGGTGCGTCCGACGTCCGAGCCGAGGCTGCCGAGCGCGGAGGAGGTCCGCGAGTCCCCCGAGCCGTTCGGCACGCTGATGCTGGAGCTGCCGCTGCGGGACGCCGGGTTCGTCCTGCCCGCGTGGGAGGAGCTGACGGCGGTGGTGGAGGCGGCCCGCGAGCGGGACGCGGCGGTCCACTTCGACGGGGCGCGGCTGTGGGAGTGCGGTGCGCGCTTCGGGCGGGGGCCGTCGGAGGTCGCCCATCTCGCGGACACCGTGTACGTGTCGTTCTACAAGTCGCTGGGCGGACTGTCCGGCCCGGCGCCGGCGGAGGGCCTGGCGGCGTCGGGGGTCCCGTGGTTCCGGGTGCGCCCGGGACCACCGCACACCCACCGGTTCCAGGACTGGCTGCCGTACGGGGCCGGGGCGCTGGACGAGGCGCCGGTGCGGCAGGCGGAGGAGACGGGCGTGACGCTGTTTTGCCGCTGGTCCGCGGGGGCGGGCGGCACGGGCCTGCCGCCGGGCGTCTCGTACACCGAGGTGACCGAAGCGGCGGGCGGCCTGCTGTGGGCGGCCGCCGACGTACGGGAGGCGGTGGCCGGGTTCGTGGGACTCCTGGAGTAGGGGAGCGCCTGGGGCCCGCCCGCACGAGGGCCCTTCCCGGACATCGCGCCCGCCCGCCGGGCCGTCAGCCCACGGACGGGCCCGCCCCGTCGCCGCCCGTGGCCGGGGCGCGGGGCGTCGGGGGGTGGGTGAGCCAGTGCCGGTACAGGGAGCGCAGGGCCGAGCGGTCGTGCAGGCCCGGCGGCGGGGGCACGGGCTCCGCCCGCACCCCCGCACGGTAGGCGTCGAGCATGTGCTGCTGAAGGGCGTCCATGCGTCCAGCGTGCGCAGGTCACCGCGAGGACGCTCGCTGATTGACGATCCCCGTCAAGGCGAACGACGGCCCGCCCGCCGGGCCCCACTATGGAGGGGTGAGTGTGCACATAGACATCGCGGGCCTGCCCGCCGAGCGCGTCGTTTTCGCGACCTCCCCCCTGGCCGAACTGGGTCTCGCCCTGCACGCGCTCTCGGAGCCGGGGCACCATCCGGGGCTGCACGGCTGGGCGACCGCGACGGCGGCGGCGCTGGAGCCCGACCTCGCGGACCGGATGGTGGAGGCGGAGTTCCTCTGGCGCACCACCTTCTCCGATGTCTTCCTGCCGTTCTCCGGGGTCCGCGGCGGCGACGGCAGGACGGGGGCGGACCTCGCGGAGGACCTGGACATCCTGGACCGGCTGGACGACGAGCGGTTCGTCGCGGCGGCGCTGGAGTTCACCTGCGCCAGCCAGTACGGGGCCGGGGCCCCCTCTCCGCTGGGCGACGCCCGCATGAGGGCCCGCGCCCTGGACCTGGCGGCGGCGCGCGGCCCGCAGCAGGTGGAGTTCACGCAGCGGCTGCTGGCCGACCCCGGCTCCGTGCGCGGCTGGATACGGCGGCTCTTCGAGGACTGCGACCAGGCGTTCTTCGCGGACACCTGGCGCCGGGTCTCCGTCCAGCTGGTCGCCGACGCCCGTCACAAGACGGAGCTGCTCCGGCGCAAGGGGCTGCCGGAGGCGATCGGCGCTGTCTCCGCTGCCGTGACCCTGGACGGGGGCGCGGACCGCATCAGCGTCGACAAGCTCAGCGAGGGCCGGACCACCGCCGTCGACCCGGGCGTCGGCCCGGGGCTGACGCTCATCCCGACGAGCTTCGGGTGGCCGCACCTGATGGTGCTGCACGCCCCGGGTTGGCGGCCGGTGATCCACTACCCGGTCCACCTGCCCGACCTGCCCTCGCCCGCCTCGGTGGAGCTGCTCCAGTTGCGCATGGAGGCGCTGGCCCACCCGATGCGGATGCGGCTCTGCCGCAACCTCGCCCGCTCTCCGTACTCCACCGGCGAGCTGGCCGACTCGCACGGCATCACCGCCCCCGAGGTGTCCCGGCACCTCTCCCTGCTCAAGAAGGCGGGTCTGGTCACCACGCGCCGTCGCGGACGTTACGTCCTGCACCAGCTGGACCTGACCGTCGTCGCCCGGCTCGGCAGCGACTTCCTGGAGGGCGTGCTGCGCTGAGCGGGCCCGGCCGTCGGCCTCCGGGGCGGGGGCGGCTCCCCGGAAGGCGTGCCGCCCCGGGCGTCCCGGGCGTCAGTCGAAGCGGATGTGCCGGATGCTCGTCCAGGTCCGCCGCAGCCGGTGCCGGAGCCTGCCGTCGGTGTCCGGCGCGGGCGTCAGGCCCGCCGCCTTCGCCACCACGTCCGCCGTCTGCGCGACGGTCAGCCGGTCGTTACGGACGTGGTGGGCGAACTCCGCGCCCGCGAGCCGCTCCAGGCAGTCGTCCAGCCGGCTCACGGCGAAGGCCTCCCGCCGCAGCCCCCGCCCGACGCTCCGCCCGCGCAACCGCCGCAGGACCGTCTCCCGCTCGGCGAGCAGGGCGGTGTGGTGGACGGTGTGGCCGTCCTCGCGCAGCCGCCCGACGATCTCCGTGAAGTACCCCGGGTCGACCAGCGTCATCGGCACGATCACCGGCCCCGGGTGGCCGTCCAGCGCGATGCCGAGCACCTCGCGCACACCGCACCGCCAGGCAGCCAGGTCCTGGAAGTCGCCGCGGAGCCGGGGCGGCAGCGTCCGGTGCAGACCGAAACCGATGTGCTCCGGGTCGCAGACCACGCTGCCGGGGAACCGGCGGCGCAGCTCGTACGCCGTCTGGGTCTTTCCGCCGCCGAACGGTCCGTTGATCCACAGCAGTGTGCCCACGCTCGGCTTCCCTCCGGTCCGTGACCGCTCAGCCCGCCCCGCCGCCCGCCCGGACCAGCCCGGTCTCGTAGGCGAGGACGACGACCTGGACCCGGTCGCGGAGGTTCAGCTTGGTGAGGATGCGGCCGACGTGCGTCTTGACCGTCGCCTCGGAGAGCACGAGCCGAGCCGCGATCTCCCCGTTCGACAGCCCCTGCGCGACCAGCAGCATGACCTCCCGCTCACGTTCGGTGAGCTTGGCGATGTGCTTGTTCTTCGGCTCCTTCTCGCCGCTGGGCAGCAGCGGCGAGAACCGGTCGAGCAGCCGACGGGTGGTGGAGGGGGCGACGACCGCGTCGCCGCTGTGCACGGAACGGATCGCGGCGAGCAGCTCGGCGGGCGGCACGTCCTTGAGCATGAAACCGCTGGCCCCCGCCTTCAGCCCGGAGAAGGCGTACTCGTCGAGGTCGAACGTGGTCAGGATGAGCACCTTGGGCGGGTCCTGCTGGGCGCAGATGCGGCGGGTCGCCTCGACCCCGTCCAGCCGGGGCATGCGGACGTCCATCAGCACCACGTCCACGGCGGTGGACCGCAGGGCCTCGATCGCCTCGGCCCCGTCCCCGGCCTCGGCCACGACCTCCATGTCGGGCTGCGCGGCGAGCACCATCCGGAAACCGGTCCGCAGCAGCACCTGGTCGTCGACGAGCATCACACGGATGGCCATGGGGATCGTGTCCTGTCCTGGGGTCGTGGTGGTCGAAGAAGTCATGGGGCGCGGTCAGTCCGCGGGCTTGAGCGGCAGCAGGGCGCTGATGCGGAATCCGCCGCCGGGCCGCGGCCCGGCGTCCAGGGTGCCTCCGACCATGCCGACCCGCTCCCGCATCCCGATCATCCCGTGCCCGGCGCCGTCCGCGCCGCCGTCCTCGTACAGCTCGTGCGCCGCGCCCCGGCCGTCGTCCTCGACCAGCAGCCCCAGGCCGTCGTCGAAATAGACCAGCCGGACGCTGGCCCCGGCCTCGGGACCGCCGTGCTTGCGGGTGTTCGTGAGGGCTTCCTGCACGATGCGGTACGCGGTCAGCTCCACGCCGCTGGGCAGCGGCCGGGGGGTGCCCTCGACCTTGAAGTCCACTTCGAGTCCGGTCCGCCGGACCTGCTCGACCAGGTCCTCGATCTGCTCCACATCGGGCTGCGGCACGTATTCGCCGCTCTCCGGGCCGTCGCCGGTCCGCAGCACCCCGAGCAGCCGGCGCATCTCGGCGAGCGCCTGGCGGCCGGTGCTGGAGATGGTCTCCAGCGCCTGGCGGGCCTGGTCGGGGGCGGCGTCCATCACATAGGCGGCGCCGTCGGCCTGCACCACCATCACGGACACGTTGTGCGCGACGACGTCGTGCAGTTCGCGGGCGATCCGGGCGCGCTCTGCGGCCACCGCGACCTTGGACTGCGCCTCGCGCTCGCGCTCCAGCCGCGCGGCGCGCTCCTCCAGCTGGCTGAAGTAGGCCCGCCGCGTCCGCAGCGAGTCACCGAGCACCCAGGCCAGCACGAACGGCACCGTCATGACGATCGTCACGAAGACCAGCTCGGCGAAGGAGCCGCCGGGCTCGGGGTCCCACCGCAGCTGGGACAGGGCGGCCGCGCTCAGGCTGCACACGAGGGCGAGCCGGGACGCCCAGCGCTCCCCGACCATGGCCACCGTGAACGTCACCGCGAGCATGGCGAAGTTCCCGATGCCGGGCCGGACGTCGACCACCAGCTGGGCGACGCCCACCGCGATGGCGAGCAGCAGCATCTTCTCCGGGGCGCGCCGGCGCAGGGCCATCACCGTGGCGAGCCCGAGCGCGACCGGAACGGCGAGGAGCTGCTCCCGTCCCGTGTCGTACATGCCCGACGCCGACGACACGCCGGAGAGCCCGAGGAGGACGACCGCCCAGAAGACGTCGACGCCCGTCGGGTGTCTGCGGAGAAAATCGTAGAGGCGCTGCACGTGACCCAGCGTAGGGACAGCGAATCGATACCGGGTCAACCGGAGGGTCGATCCAGTTACGGGGACCGTACTCCCCAAGGTGGAGACTTGCCCACGTGACGGACGAGTGGCGTGGTTGGCGGGAGGCGGCTCAGACCGCTCTGTACGGGTATGCAGGCTTCTATCGCAGCCCGGACCGGAGCCCGGCGGGGCCGGCGGGCCACTTCCGTACCTCGGTCCACGCCTCGCCGCTGTTCGCCGCGGCGGTGGCCCGGCTGCTGGCCGCGACCGCCCGGCAGCTGGACACCGGCACGGTCGCGTTCGTCGACGTGGGCGCGGGGCGCGGCGAGCTGCTGACCGGGGTGCTGGCGGCGGTGCCGGACGGCCTCACGGTGACCCCGTACGCGGTCGAGGTCGCCGCCCGGCCCCCGGGGCTGGACCCCCGGATCGAGTGGTGCGCCGAGCCGCCGCGGGGCGTCACCGGACTGCTGTTCGCCAACGAGTGGCTGGACAACGTGCCGGCCGAGGTGGCGGAAGCGGACTCGGACGGGGTCCCCCGCTATGTGCAGGTGCGGACCTCCGACGGCGCGGAGCGGCTCGGCCCCCCGGTGACCGGCGCCGACGCCGACTGGCTGGAGCGCTGGTGGCCGCTGTCCGCGCCGGGCGAGCGGGCGGAGATCGGCCGCACCCGGGACGCGGCCTGGGCGCGGGCGGTCGGCTCGCTCGGGGCGGGGCTCGCGGTGGCGGTGGACTACGCCCACGTACGGGGCGGGCGGCCGCCCTTCGGGACGCTGACCGGCTTCCGGGAGGGGCGCGAGGTGCGCCCGGTGCCGGACGGCTCCTGCGATCTGACCGCGCATGTGGCGCTCGACGCGTGCGCGGCGGCGGTCCCCGCGGCGCCGGGCCGCACCGGCGAGCCGGAGCTGACGGACCAGCGGACGGCGCTCGGCCGGCTGGGGATCGGCGGACAGCGGCCGCCTCTGGGCCTGGCATCCACCGATCCGGCGGGGTACGTGCGGGCCCTGGCGGCGGCGGGCGAGGCAGCGGAGCTGACCGCGCGCGGCGGCCTCGGCGACTTCGGCTGGCTGCTGCACCGGGTCGGCGGGCGATGAGGGCCACGAGGCCGGGGCCGGGCCCCGGCCGACGGTCCGGGCGGGCGGTGACGCCAGGGGCGGGCGGGGGTCGCGGCGGGGGTGCGGCCCGGGGACGCGGTCAGGGAATACTGGGCCGCATGACGGAGACGACGATCGGTATCGGCGGCGCGGCGGAGAGCACCGACATGGTGCTGAACATCGGCCCCCAGCACCCCTCGACGCACGGGGTGCTCCGGCTGCGCATCGTCCTGGACGGTGAGCGCGTCCGGCACGCCGAGCCGGTCATCGGCTATATGCACCGGGGCGCGGAGAAGCTCTTCGAGGCACGCGACTACCGGCAGATCATCATGCTCGCCAACCGGCATGACTGGCTCTCGGCGTTCTCGAACGAGCTGGGCGTCGTGATGGCCGTCGAGCGGATGCTCGGCATGGAGGTCCCCGAGCGCGCGGTCTGGACGCGGACGCTGCTCGCCGAGCTGAACCGGGTCCTCAACCACCTGATGTTCCTCGGCTCCTACCCCCTCGAACTCGGCGGCATCACGCCGGTCTTCCACGCCTTCCGGGAACGCGAGGAGCTCCAGGCCGTGATGGAGGAGGTCTCCGGCGGCCGGATGCACTACATGTTCAACCGGGTCGGCGGCCTCAAGGAGGACGTTCCGGCGGGCTGGTCCGGCCGGGTCCGCGACGCCGTCGCCTCGGTCCGCTCCCGTATGGACGTGCACGAGAACCTCGTCCTCGGCAACGAGATCTTCCGGGGCCGTACGCGCGACGTGGGGGTGCTGTCGGCCGGGGCGGTGCACGCGTACGGGGTGTCGGGGCCGATCGCCCGCGCCTCGGGCGTCGACTTCGACCTGCGGCGCGACGAGCCGTATCTCGCGTACGGGGAGCTCCAGGACACCCTGAAGGTCGTCACCCGGACCGAGGGCGACTGCCTCGCCCGCTTCGAGTGCCTCCTGGAACAGACCCTCAACGCCCTGGACCTCGCGGACGCCTGCCTGGACCGGATGGCCGAGCTGGCTCCGGGACCGGTCAACCAGCGGCTGCCCAAGGTGCTCAAGGCCCCGGAGGGCCACACCTACGCCTGGACGGAGAACCCGCTGGGCGTCAACGGTTACTACCTGGTGTCCAAGGGCGAGAAGACGCCGTACCGGCTGAAGCTGCGCTCGGCCTCGTTCAACAACATCCAGGCGCTCACCGAGCTGCTGCCGGGCACCCTGGTCGCCGACATGGTGGCGATCCTGGGCTCGCTGTTCTTCGTCGTCGGCGACATCGACAAGTAGCGCGGGACCGCGCGGCCGGAGGTCAGGAGACCGCGCCGCGCAGTTTCGCCACGTCGAACTGCTCGGTCTCGTCGTGCGCGGTGAGGTCGATGACCTTGCCGACGACCCGGCTGGGGACGGCCCCCGTGCGGTGGTCGGCGAGCGCCTCCTCGCCGACGACGTCCGCGAGGTCCTCGTTCTGCACGGACTCGATCGCCGTGTTCGCCTTCTGGGTGCCGAAGAAGTCGAAGCTTCCCCGGGGCGCCAGGTGGCGGCGGGCCGCGGCGTACGGGACGACGGCCGAGGCGGCCTGGGGGGTGCGCGGCACGTGCACCGGGGCAGCGGAGGCGACGGGCTGAGGGGCCGGGGCCTGGGCGCTCGGGGGCTGAGGGGCCGGGGGCTGGGCGCTCGGGGGCTGAGGGGCCGGGGGCTGGACGCTCGGGGGCTGAGGGGCCGGGGCCTTCGTGAGGGGCGAGGAGCTCGTGGCCGGGGCGGGCGTGCCCGCAGAGGCGGGAGCGCTCGGCGGCGTGTGCGGCCTCGGCCCGTTCGGCGTGGGCACGTTCGGCGTCGCCGCGTTCGGCGTCGCCGCGTTCGGCGTCGCCGCGTTCGGCGTGGACGGGTCGACCGGAGCCGGGGCGTTCGGCTGCGGGGCGGGCCAGGCGGTCGACGGACGGCGGTGCTGGGGAGCCGTGGGGCCGCCCGCCCCGGCGACCGCCGCGTGCTTCCCCCGCGGGCCCTCGTCCTCGTCCCGTGCGCCGGGGCGGGACGAGGAAGCGGGCAGATCGCGCTTGCGGGCCTTCTGGAGCGCCGCGTTGCGCGTGAGGTTCAGCAGGGCCTCGTCCGCACGCCGGTAGGACTCCGGGGTCGGTGTGGACCGCGCGGGCAGCAGCTCCCGAGGCGCCTCGGCCTCGATGACGAGCCGTCGGCGGCCCTCCAGCGCGCTGGCCCGCTCGGTCTCGGCGTTGGCGTAGCGGCGCAGCAGCCCGGCGTGCTCTCCGCGCAGTCCGGCCAGCTCCACCCGCTTGCGGCGGAGCTTGGTCTCCAGACGGGTGCGCAGCTCGCGCGACTCCTCCAGGTCCTGCTCCAGCTCGGCTATCCGCTCCTCCGCGCGCCACGCGTCGCCGGCGCGGGCCCGCTCCAGCTCGGCGACCCGCAGCCCCGCGGCGCGGTCCCAGCTGCGCATCAGCCAGGCACCGGTGACGGCGGCGGCCGCCACGGCGGCGACCAGGCCGCGCAGGGCCAGGGGCTCTGCGAGCAGCCAGGCGCCGGTGGCGCCGACGACCGACACGCCTGCCACCAGCGAGGGCGGCAGGATTTTGTGCAGGGGCGGCGAATGACGGTGGCGTCCACGTGGCATGGCCTGAAATTTACCGTGTGTACGGACCGCTTGGGGGGCCGCCCGGCAATCTGTTCCCCGCCGGTTACCTCACGGCTCGCCGAAAAACCGTCAGGAGGTCACCGGACGCCCGCATTTCGTTCTCGGGGGCGTCCGGTGAGGCGCCCTTCTACTTCTTGATCAGGTTCTTCGTCCGCAGATACTCCGCCGCCACGTCGGTGGGCTTGGCACGCTCCGCGTCGACCTTGCGGTTCAGTTCGGCGAGATCCTGTGTGGTGAGCGTGGAGGTGATCCTGTCGAGGGCCTCGGCGATCTCCGGAGCACCGGCGTCCTCCGCGTTCAGCACGGGCAGGACGTTGTCCGCGTTCTGGAGGTTCTTGTCGTCCTCCAGGAACACCAGCCCGTCCATCACCGCGTCCGTGGTGGTGGTCAGGACCAGCTGGACCTTGCCGTCGCGGACGGCCTGTTTGGACTGCGGCGTGCCGACGCCCTTGGGGTCGATGCCCGTGACGTCGATGCCGTACGTCTTCTTGAGTCCCGGTGCGCAGAACGGCCGCACCTCGCACTCGTCGCCCGCAGCGATCTTCACCTTGAGCTTGGACTCTCCCAGGTCGGAAAGGGTCGCGAGGTCGTTCTTCTCGGCGAATTCCTCGGACACCGCGAACGCGTTCTGGTCGACGGCCTTCCCGGCCGGGAGGACCTTGAGACCCAGGGGGCCCGCGAGCTTCTCCAGGGCGGCGACCGTCGCGTCGGCGTCCCCGGAGGCCACGGGCTCGTTCTGGGCGGCCTCCGCGCCGTTGACCTTGGCGTTGAGGAATTCGGCGAGGGTGGCGGCGTATTCCGGGACGACGTCGATCTCGCCCTTCTCCAGCGAGGGCTCGTACAGCTCACGGTTCTTCACCGTGGTGATGGAGGTGCTGTATCCGGCGTCGTCCAGGATCTGCGCGTAGAGCTCGGCGAGCACCTTGGACTCGGTGAACGAGGCGGAGCCGACGACCAGCGCCCCCTTCTTCCCGTCACCGGACGCGGCGCCGCTCTTCTCCTGCTCCAGGCTGTCGCCGCCACAGGCCGCGAGCGATCCGGCCAGCGCCATCGCGCCGATGACCGCTCCGGCTGTCCGCGAGGTCCTGCTCATGTTGTTCTCCGTCCGACCAGATGAAGGGTGACCAAAGGGTGTGCGTCAGCCGAAGCTGCCACACGGCGGTGCAGAGGAAGGCGGCAGGGCGTCGGCGGCCATCGGGGCCGTCAGGCGGGCCGGCGGCGGCGCAGCGGTGACAGCAGCCGGTCCAGGGCCACCAGCGCGCCCTCCACCAGCAGGGCCAGCGCGGCGACCAGCACCGCGCCCGCGAAGACCTGTGCCGTGTCGTACGTGTTGAACCCGGCGGTGATGATCCGGCCGAGGCCGCCGAGCCCGACCATGGCGGCGATCGAGGCGGTGGCCACGACCTGGACGGCGGCCGACCGCAGCCCCGCCATGATCATCGGGTGGGCGAGCGGCAGCTCGACCCGGACGAAGAGCTGCCCGCCCGACATCCCCATGCCGCGCGCGGCCTCCACCACGGAACGGTCCACCTCCCGCATCCCGACGTAGGCGTTGGTCAGCAGCGGGGGCACCGCGAACAGCACGAGCGCGATGATGGTGGGCCAGTAACCGGAGTGGCGCAGCGGCGTGATCATGAACAGGGCCAGCACCGCGAAGACGGGCACCGCCCGCCCGACGTTGGAGACGTTGACCGCGAGCGCGCCCCCCTTGCCGATGTGCCCCAGATACAGGGCGATGGGCAGGGCGACGGCGCAGGCCAGCGCCAGGGCGACCCCGCTCACATACAGGTGCTCGCCGAGCCGGTGCGCGGCCCCGCCGTCCCCCGACCAGTTGGCCCCGGTCGTCAGCCAGGCCCACGCGTCGCCGATGACTCCCATGGTCAGACCGCCTCCGCCTCGGTCTTCGCCCGCGCCGGAGCGGGCGGCCCCGCAGCGCCGCCCAGCCCGTCCGGGCCCCCGCTTCCGTCCCCGGCCCGCGCGGACGCGCGGGCGGCGCCGGATATCCGCGTCCAGGGAGTCAGCAGCCGCTGGAGGCCGAGCAGCAGCAGGTCGGCCGCGACCGCGAGCAGCACGCACAGGACGGACGCGGCCAGCACCTGGGCCTTGAAGAAGCTCGGCAGCGCGTCCTCGATGAGATTGCCGAGGCCGCCCTTGCCGACGAGCGAGCCGACCGTCGTCAGCGCGACCGTCGACACGGTGACGATCCGCAGCCCCGCCATCAGCGCGGGCAGCGCCAGCGGAAGCTCCACCTCCCACAGCAGCCGCGCCGGGCCGTATCCCATGCCCCGGGCGGCCTCCTTGGCCTCCTGCGGCACGGCTTCGAGACCGGCCAGGATGTTCCGCACGAGGATGGTCAGCGAGTAGAGCACCAGGCCGGTGACGACCAGCGCGGACGAGAGCCCGAACAGGGGCAGCAGCAGCGAGAACATCGCCAGCGAGGGCACGGTGTAGAGCACGGTCGTCAGCCCCAGCACCGGGCCGGCGAAGTGCCGGCCCCGGCGGGCGAGCAGCGCCAGCGGAAAGGCGACCGCGAGTCCGATCAGCACCGAGACCGCGGTGATCTGGAGGTGCTGCACGGTCGCGTCGGTCAACTCCTGGCCGCGGGAGCGCAGATACTCCCCGCAGACCCAGTCGTTCGTCACCAGGCAGCTCTGCTCGGCCATCCGCCCCCACCTCCTGCTCTCCCTCGTCGCCCCGGATCGGACTGATGACTGGCGAGCCTATCCTCGACCACTGACAATCGCGGAGGCGGTCGCATTCCGGCAACCCGTCCTCACAGAACGCCCTCCACACTCCTCCACAATGGGGAACCATGATCCGTTTCGAGCACGTCACCAAGCGGTACGCCGATGGCACCACCGCCGTCGACGACCTTTCCTTCGAGGTCGCCGAGGGTGAACTGGTCACGCTCGTCGGACCTTCCGGCTGTGGGAAGACGACCACCATGAAGATGGTGAACCGGCTGATCGAGCCGACCGGGGGCCGCATATTCCTCGACGGGGACGACATATCCACCATCGATCCCGTCCGGCTCCGCCGCCGTATCGGCTATGTGATCCAACAGGTGGGCCTCTTCCCGCACAAGACGGTCCTGGAGAACACCGCGACCGTGCCCCATCTGCTGGGCTGGAAGCGGGGAAAGGGCCGCGAACGCGCCGCCGAACTCCTCGACCTCGTCGGACTCGACCCTTCCGTTTACGGCGACCGCTATCCGGAACAGCTTTCCGGCGGCCAGCGGCAACGCGTGGGCGTGGCCCGCGCATTGGCCGCCGACCCGCCCGTTCTCCTGATGGACGAGCCTTTCGGGGCGGTCGACCCGGTCGTCCGCGAACGTCTCCAGAACGAATTCCTGAAACTCCAGGCCCAGGTACGCAAAACCGTGCTGTTCGTCACCCACGACATCGAGGAGGCCGTCCGGCTCGGCGACCGGATCGCCGTCTACGGGCAGGGCCGCGTCGAGCAGCTGGACTCCCCCGCCACCGTCCTCGGCGCGCCCGCGACCCCGTACGTGGCCGACTTCGTCGGCGCGGACCGGGGGCTCAAGCGCCTCTCTGTGACGCCCATCGAGGAGAGCGACCTCGACCAGCCGCCGGTCGTCCACCTCGACGACCCGCTGGCCGCGGCCACCGGGCGGCTGCGGGCCGAGGGCGCGCGCTGGGCGGTCGTCCTGGACGGGCAGGACAACCTGCACGGCTGGATACCCGCCGACGCGGACGCCGGCGCCCCCGCCGCGGAGACCGTCCGCGGGCACGCCCGCCGGATGGAGGCCTGGCTTCCGCTCGGCGCTCCCCTCAAGCAGGCGTTCGCCACCATGCTCCAGCACGACGCCGGCTGGATCGCGGTCATCGACGAGGAGAGCGAGGGCCGCTTCCTCGGCGTCCTGACCCCCGCCCGGCTGCACGAGGCGCTGCGCCGGTCGATCGACGCGGACGCCCAGGACGTCCCGCGCGCGGCGGTCGCCGTGGAGACCGTGGCGACGGTCTCCACCCCGTAGGGCGCGCGGGGCGGTCCGGCGGTCCGGCGTCCGCCGCCGCCCGGACCCCCGAGAGCCACCCGGCGACGACCACCTCGACCGCCCGGCGTGCCGGGCGCCGGTCTCCGTCAGACACCGGGACCGGCGCCGTTCGCGTGGTCGGTGACCACGCCGAGGTCCTGCTGACGGCCGCACAGGTCCGCCCGGGAACCGCAGAAGAGGCAGGCCCTGTCGACCGCCGCGAACAGCGCCGCCCTGGCCGTCGGCGGCAACCCGGCCCGGCCCGTCACCGCGACCGCCCCGCACCGGGCCAGGCGCGACCGCCCGGCCGTGGCGGCGAACAGCGCGACGGCCAGGGCGGTGCCCGCCGCGACCGCGTACCGGTGAGCCTCCTGAGTACAGCCTTCTCCGTGCTTCCCTGCGGGAAATTTCCGGAATATGGGGGAACCCGCCCTCTCCGACCCCCGTCCTAGAGGGCGCACATCGTCCGCAGGGTCTCCGGTCGGCGGACTGAAGGAAATATTTCGCGAACCCACAGGAAACGATGTCTGTCACGCTGGAGGGGGATGATCCGGTGCCGGTTCCGCAGCGGACGCGCCGGTTGCTCCGCGGGCCGCGCCCCGCTTCCGTACCGGCCGTCGTCGGCCCCGCCTGCACCGTCGTCGGGCTGGTCGACATCGCCGCGGGGGCCTTCCCCAGCTTCCGGCACAGCCGGATGCACCCGTTCGCCGAAGTGCTCCCCGGGGCGCTCGGCCCGTTCGCCGCCGCCCTCTCCCTGAGCGTGGGCATGCTCCTGCTGCTGCTGGCGCACGGTCTGAAGCGGCGCAAGCGGCGGGCCTGGCGGGCCGCGGTGGCGCTTCTGCCCGCGGGAGCCGTCGCCCAGTTCGCCTACCGGCACTCGGTCGTCGGGGTGCTGGTCTCCCTGTCGCTCTGCTGTCTGCTGGCACGCCACCGGGACCAGTTCCTCGCACGGCCCGACCCCCGCAGCCGCTGGCGGGCGCTGGCCAACTTCTTTCTGATGGGGGCCGGTTCGCTGGTTATCGGGCTGGTCGTCGTCAGTGTCCACCCCGACCGGGTCGTCGGGGACCCCTCCATCGCCGACCGGCTCCAGCACGTGCTGTACGGGCTGTTCGGCGTGACGGGCCCCGTCGACTACGCCGGCCGGACCGGCTGGACCGTCGCCTGCTCGCTCGGCGCGCTCGGCCTGCTGACCGCCGTCACCACCGTCTGCCTCGCCCTGCGCCCCGAGCACCCGGCCGCCCGCCTCAGCCAGGACGACGAGAGCCGGCTGCGCACCCTGCTGGACCGGCACGGCGGCCGTGACCCGCTCGGTCACTTCGCGCTCCGCCGTGACACGGGCGTCGTGTTCTCCCCGAGCGGCAAGGCGGCCGTCTGCTACCGGGTCGTCTCCGGGGCGATGCTGGCCGGCGGCGACCCGATCGGCGACGTGGAGGCCTGGCCCGGGGCGATCGAGCGCTTCATGGACGAGGCGAAGGCGCACGCCTGGACGCCCGCCGTGATGGGGTGCAGCGAGATCGGCGGCCAGGTCTGGACCCGCGAGACCGGACTCACCGCCCTGGAGCCGGGCGACGAGGCGGTGGTGGACGTCGCGGATCTCTCTTTCGCCGGACGAGCGACGCGCACCGTGCGCCAGAGGGTCAGGCGCATAGAGCGCAACGGCTGCCGGACCCGGGCCCGGCGGGCACATGGCAGCGGCGACACCGAACGGGACCGCATCCGCCGGGCCGCCGCCGACTGGCGCGGCGCCGACGCGGAGCGCGGCTTCTCCATGGACCTCGGCCGGACCGGCGACCCGGCCGGCGGGGACTGTGCGATCGCCACCGCCACCTGCCCGGCCCGGACGCCGAGGCCGGCCCGCACGGGGACCTGAAGGCGGTCCTCCACTTCGTACCGCGAGGCCGCGACGGGAAGTGCCTGAGGCTGATGCGCCGCGACCGTCTCGCCGACCCCGGCCTGAACGACCTGCTGACCGTCGCCTCCCTCCGGACGCCGGGAGGCTCGGCGGCACCCGGATCTCGCTGAACGTCGCGATGTCCCGCTCCACGCGGGCCCGCGGCGAGCGGCTCGGCGCGGGACCGGTGCTGCGCTGCCGGCGCGGGCTCCCGCTCTTCCTCTCACGCTGGTTCCGGATCGATTCGCTGTACCGGTTCGACGCCACGTTCCGGCCACGCCGGGAGCCCCGCTTCGTGGCCTCCCCCACCAGCCGCGACCTCCCCCGCCTCGGCTTCGCGCGATGCGCGCCGAAGGCTTCGTGAGCTTCTCGCCGCCTTCTCCGTGCCGCCCCGCCGCCCCCGCCCGTGCGGCCGCACCCGCCGTGCGGTCCCGGAGCACGGGACCCGAGCGGCGTAGAAGGGCTCGTTACGGGCCTACGCTGGTGGTATGAGTACGTCACGCACGCGGGGCACGGTCCGAGGGCTTCCGGAGTGGGACCGCTGTGCGGTCATGGGCGTCGTCAACGTCACGCCCGACTCCTTCTCCGACGGCGGCCGCTGGTTCGACACCACGGCCGCGGTCAAGCACGGCCTCCACCTGGTGGCCGAGGGCGCGGACCTGGTCGACGTGGGCGGCGAGTCGACCCGCCCGGGGGCCAGCCGGGTCGACGAGGCGGAGGAGCTGCGCCGGGTGGTCCCCGTCGTGAGGGGGCTGGCCTCGGAGGGCGTCACCGTCTCCGTGGACACCATGCGCGCCCGCGTCGCCGAACAGGCCGTCGCCGCCGGGGCCCTCCTGGTCAACGACGTCAGCGGCGGCCTCGCCGACCCGGACATGATCCCGGCCGTCGCCGCCGCCGACGTGCCGTTCGTCGTGATGCACTGGCGCGGCTTCAGCGAGTCGATGAACAGTCGCGCGGTGTACGGGGACGTCGTCGCCGAAGTCCTCGCGGAACTGCGGGAGCGGATGGACGCGGTGGTCTCCGGCGGGGTCCCGCCCGAACGCGTCGTGATCGACCCCGGTCTCGGCTTCGCGAAGGACGCCCCCCACGACCTGGTGCTCGTCGCGCACCTGGCGGACCTGCACGCGCTCGGCCGGCCGCTGCTGGTGGCCGCCTCCCGCAAGCGCTTCCTCGGCCACGTCCTGGCCCGGGAAGGCGCGCCCCCGCCCCCCGCCCGCGAACGCGACGCGGCGACCGCGGCGGTCTCCGCCCTCTCCGCGCAGGCCGGCGCCTGGGCGGTCCGGGTCCACGAGGTGCGGGCCACCGCCGACGCGGTCCGGGTCGTCCGTGCCGTCGAGGGAGCGGTGTGAACGAGGACCACGAGGGCGCCGCCGCGGACATCGCGGAGGTCGAGGCCGCCAACACCGCCTTCTACGAGGCGATGGAGCGCGGCGACCACGAGCGGGTGGCGGCGCTGTGGCTGCCGGGCGAGGACCTCACCGTCTCCTGTGTCCACCCGGGCTGGCCGGTGCTGACGGGCCGGGGCGAGGTGCTGCGCAGCTACGCCCTGATCATGGCGAACACCGAGTACATCCAGTTCTTCCTGACCGACGTCTCCATCGCCATGACCGGCGACACCGCCCTGGTCACCTGCACCGAGAACATTCTCAGCGGCGGCCCGGCCGAGGAGGGCGACGCGCTGGGGCCCCTCGTCGGCCAGCTCGTCGTCGCCACCAACGTCTTCCGGCACACCCCGGACGGCTGGAAGCTCTGGTCCCACCACGGTTCTCCCGTGCTGACCGAAACCGGCGAGGACGACGACGAGGAAACACCCGGCTGAGTGGGTACGGGACCGGTAGGGATGGGCATCCATGACCACCGGGTCCGGACGGCTACCAGTTTGGCGAGGCGCTGTCCAGAGCCCCCCACGGGCGGGTGCTGTCGGTGCTCGCGGGTAGATTCGAACGACGGCGCCCAGCCGCCCGCACGCGACCGGGGGCCTCGACGACCAACGACAGCAGGAGTGATTCACGTGGATCGTGTCGCGCTGCGCGGCCTCAAGGCCCGTGGTCACCACGGCGTCTTCCTCCGGGAACGGGAAGAAGGCCAGACCTTCATCGTCGACGTGGTGCTCGGCCTCGACACCCGCCCCGCGGCGGCCAGCGACGACCTGGCCCGCACCGTGCACTACGGCGTGGTCGCGGAGGAGGTCGTCGGCGTGGTGGCCGGCGACCCGGTCGACCTGATCGAGACGCTGGCCGAGCGCATCGCCCAGCAGTGCCTGAAGCACGAAGGGGTCCAGGAGGTCGAGGTCGTGCTGCACAAGCCGGATGCGCCGATCACCGTCCCCTTCGACGACGTGACCATCACCATCACCCGGAGCCGAGCATGACTGCATTTTCCACCGAAGGGCAGAGCGACCCGACCGTCCAGCCGGTTCCGACCGCCGTCGTCCAGCAGGTGGACGCCGCGGACGTCACGCTCTCCAACCCGAAGATGGCCGTGATCGCCCTCGGCTCGAACCTGGGCAACCGCCTGGAGACGCTCCAGGGGGCCATCGACGCCCTGGAGGACACACCGGGCCTGCGGGTCAAGGCGGTCTCCCCGGTGTACGAGACGGAGCCCTGGGGCGTCGAGCCGCACTCGCAGCCCGCCTACTTCAACGCGGTGATCGTCGTGAAGACGACGCTGCCCCCGTCCTCCCTGCTGGAGCGCGGGCAGGCCGTCGAGGAGGCCTTCGACCGGGTCCGCGAGGAACGGTGGGGCCCGCGCACCATCGACGTCGACATCGTGGCGTACGCCGACGTCGTCTCGGACGACCCGGTGCTCACGCTCCCCCACCCGCGCGCCCACGAGCGGGCCTTCGTGCTCGCCCCCTGGCACGACGTGGACCCCGAGGCGCAGCTGCCCGGAGCCGGGCCGGTCGCGGAGCTGCTCGACGGAGTCGGCCGCGACGGCGTACTGCCCCGCGCCGATCTGGAACTGCGCCTGCCCGAGTAATCGTTAGGCTCGACGGACGACGGTCCGGCGCACGCCGGGCCGGACACAGGCGGCGTGAAGGGCGGCTCACCAGGTGAAGCAACTACGGCTCGGGGTACTGGCGGGCCTCTTCGCCGCCGCCGGCGTCCTCTCCTGGGGCGGGGCCCGGCTCTGGGACTCCCTCGGCACCCTGCCGAGCGTCCCGCTGGCCGCGTCGATCGTGCTCGCCGTGATCGCGGTGATCCTCCTCGCGACCGCGCTGACCACGCGCGCCCGCCTCCGCGCCCAGCGCGAGCGCCGCCCCGGCGCCAAGGGCGTGGAGCCCCTGATGGCGGCCCGCGCGGTCGTCTTCGGCCAGGCGAGCGCGCTGGTCGCCGCCCTGGTCTCCGGGATGTACGGCGGCACCGGCGTCTTCCTGCTCGGGTACCTCGACGTCCCGCCCCGCCGCGACCAGGCCATCTACGCGGGCGCGGCCGTGCTGGCCGGCGTCGCGGTGATCGCGGCCGCCATGTTCCTGGAGCGCGTCTGCCGGCTCCCGGACGGCGACGACCACGACGGCACGGGCGCGGCGGCCGCGTAGAGCGCTCGCCGCGCCCTCCGGGCGTCCGGCCGCGTCAGCGCGCCATGATGAGGCTCATGGCCTCGGCGCGCGTCGCGGGGTCACGGAGCTGGCCGCGCACGGCGGAGGTGAGGGTCTTCGCCCCGGGCTTGCGGATGCCCCGCATCGACATGCACATGTGCTCGCACTCGACGACGACGATCACTCCGCGGGGCTCCAGGATCGACATGAGGGACTCGGCGATCTGGGTCGTCAGCCGCTCCTGGACCTGCGGGCGGCGGGCGTAGACGTCGACCAGCCGGGCCAGCTTGGACAGACCGGTGATCTTGCCGGTGGAGGCAGGGATGTAGCCGACGTGCGCTACGCCCCTGAACGGAACCAGGTGGTGTTCACATGTGCTGAACACCTCGATGTCCTTGACCAGCACCATCTCGTCGTGACCCAGGTCGAACGTGGTCGTCAGGACGTCCTCCGGCTCCTGGTACAGACCGGCGAATATCTCCTTGTACGCCCGCGCCACCCGCCCCGGCGTCTCCCGCAGGCCCTCGCGGTCCGGGTCCTCGCCGACGGCGATGAGCAGTTCGCGTACGGCCGCCTCGGCCCGCTTCTCATCGAACTCGCCGATCGAACCCTGGCCGTCCAGCGTCACCGGATCGGTCATCTGTGCCTCGTTCCTCAGTTCTGTCCCGTGCGCGGGTTCGCGCTCAGACATCGCAGGCGTACGAAAAAAGCCGCGCCCCCACAGGCTAAAACCTGGGGGGCGCGGCATCCATTCCGGGCCCGGTGCGGCCCCCGTGACGGGGGTCTCACCGGAGTCGGGCGACCGCCGCCGGGGCGGCGGTCGGCCCGGGGCTAGCTTTCGGGACGCTCCTGTGGGGTCGCCTCTGGGGACGGGGCGACGTCCTTCGAGAGGCCCGGCGGGGCGATCTCCGGCGGGGTGGCCGAACCGTTGGCGGCGCCGTTGGTGAGGGCCAGCTCCTTGGGCGAGAGCACCGGGGGCCGCGTCGACGGGGTGCGTCGGGCGGAACCGGTCCATGCCGGACGGGCGGGACGCTTGACGATCGGGGCGAAGATCTCCGCGATCTCGTCCTTGCCGAGCGTCTCCTTCTCCAGGAGTTCGAGCACGAGGGCGTCGAGGATGTCGCGGTTCTCGACGAGGATCTCCCACGCGTCGTTGTGCGCGGTCTCGATGAGCTTCTTGACCTCTTCGTCGACGAGCGCCGCGACCTCTTCGGAGTAGTCGCGCTGGTGGCCCATCTCGCGGCCCAGGAAGGGCTCCGAGTTGTCGCCGCCGAACTTGATCGCGCCGAGCCGCTCCGTCATGCCGTACTGCGTGACCATCGCGCGGGCCGTCGCCGTGGCCTTCTCGATGTCGTTCGCGGCGCCGGTGGTCGGGTCGTGGAAGACCAGCTCCTCCGCCGCACGCCCGCCCAGCATGTAGGCCAGCTGGTCGAGCATCTCGTTGCGGGTCGTGGAGTACTTGTCCTCCTCCGGCAGCACCATCGTGTAACCGAGGGCGCGGCCGCGGGAGAGGATCGTGATCTTGTGGACCGGGTCCGACTGGGGAGAGGCCGCCGCGACCAGGGCGTGTCCGCCCTCGTGGTACGCGGTGATCTTCTTCTCCTTCTCGGACATGATCCGGGTCCGCTTCTGCGGGCCCGCCACGACGCGGTCGATGGCCTCGTCGAGGCTCTCGTTGTCGATGAGCTTCTTGTTGCTGCGCGCCGTCAGGAGCGCGGCCTCGTTCAGCACGTTCGACAGGTCGGCGCCGGTGAAGCCGGGCGTGCGACGGGCGACGGCGCCGAGGTCGACGCCCTCCGCCACGGGCTTGCCCTTCTGGTGCACCTTGAGAATCTCCAGGCGGCCCTGCATGTCGGGGCGGTCGACCGCGATCTGCCGGTCGAACCGGCCCGGACGCAGCAGCGCCGGGTCGAGGATGTCGGGGCGGTTCGTGGCGGCGATCAGGATGACGCCGCCCTTCACGTCGAACCCGTCCATCTCCACGAGCAGCTGGTTGAGCGTCTGCTCACGCTCGTCGTGTCCGCCGCCCATGCCGGCGCCGCGGTGGCGGCCGACGGCGTCGATCTCGTCGACGAAGACGATCGCCGGGGCGTTCGCCTTGGCCTGCTCGAAGAGGTCGCGCACCCGGGAGGCGCCGACGCCCACGAACATCTCGACGAAGTCGGAACCGGAGATCGAGTAGAACGGCACGCCCGCTTCGCCGGCGACGGCGCGTGCGAGCAGCGTCTTGCCCGTGCCGGGCGGCCCGTAGAGCAGGACGCCCTTGGGGATCTTGGCGCCGACGGCCTGGAACTTCGCCGGCTCCTGGAGGAACTCCTTGATCTCGTGTAGTTCCTCCACCGCCTCCTCGGACCCCGCCACATCGGAGAAGGTCGTCTTGGGGGTGTCCTTGGTGATCAGTTTGGCCTTGGACTTGCCGAACTGCATGACCTTGGAGCCGCCGCCCTGCATCTGGTTCATCAGAAACAGGAAGACGACCACGATCAGGACGAAGGGCAGCAGCGAGAGGAGGATCGAGACGAACGGGGACTGCTTCGACGGCGAGACGGTGTAACCCTTCTCGATGTCACCCGCCTCGAACTTCTGCTGGAGCGTGTCGGCGAGCTCGACGCCCTGATTGCCGATGTAGCTCGCCTGGAACTTGCTGCCGGACTCGCCTTCGAGCTTCTGGCCGTCCTTCAGTTCGATCTTGAGAATCTGTTCGTCACCGGTGGTCAGCTTGGCCTGCTCCACCTGGTCCTTGCTGACCGCCTGGATCACCTTGCCGGTGTCCACCGTCTTGTAGCCGCCCGACGAGCCGACGACCTGCATCAACACGACCACGGCGAGGACGGCCAGCACGATCCACATGACCGGCCCACGGAAGTATCGCTTCACGTCCATCCATACGGAGCGAAGACGCCCCGTCCCTCCTGCCCGTAGGTAAATGCTGCTGTGAGAAAAGACTGCTCTTCGGACGGTACCCCAGCATCGCCACCCGCGACTGCCGGGTACGACGGGGAAACCTGCTTTCGAAGCTTCAACGGCCCGAAGGCGGTGAGGGTTCCCGGCCGTCAGCCGCCGTAGACGTGCGGGGCCAGCGTGCCGACGAACGGCAGGTTGCGGTACTTCTCCGCGTAGTCCAGCCCGTAGCCGACGACGAACTCGTTGGGGATGTCGAAGCCGATCCACTTCACGTCGATCGCGACCTTCGCGGCGTCCGGCTTGCGCAGCAGGGTGCAGACCTCCAGCGAGGCCGGCTCCCGGGAGCCCAGGTTGGACAGCAGCCAGGACAGCGTCAGCCCGGAGTCGATGATGTCCTCGACGATCAGGACGTGCTTGCCCTTGATGTCGGTGTCCAGGTCCTTGAGGATGCGCACGACACCGGAGGACTGGGTGCCCGCACCGTACGAGGAGACGGCCATCCAGTCCATCGTGACGGGGGTGGACAGCGTGCGCGCCAGGTCCGCCATGACCATCACCGCGCCCTTGAGGACGCCGACGATGAGCAGGTCCCTGCCCGCGTACTCCGCGTCGATCTTCGCGGCCAGCTCGACGAGCTTCGCGTCGATCTCTTCCTTGGTGAGGAGCACCGACTCGAGGTCGGCGCCCATGTCCTTCTCGTTCACCCACGTCTCTTTCTCTGCCTGCCGGCCCGGGGCGCGCCCCGGGCCGGGCCCGGCTGTTCGCCTGCACTTCAGCCGCTTGCGCGTCAGCTCTGCCGAATGACCAGTCTGCCACCCTGCCGCACGGCTTCGACGCGGCCGGGCAGGTTGATGGCCCGCTGGCCACGCCAGCCGGTGATCAGGCGGTCGACTTCTTCGAGGTGGCGGGCGAACAGCGAGCCGGCGGGCGCTCCGGCCTCGATCACGGCCCGGCGCAGGACCCTGCGGCGCACGGCGGGCGGCAGGACGTAGAGCTGGGCGCACCCCAGGCCGCCCGTCTCGTCGCGGACGGACAGCTCTGCCTCCGCGGCCCAGCTGTCCAGGGCGTCCGCGTCGTCGCGGGAGAGCTGGGCCGTCCGGGCGAGGGCTTCGACGACGCCTTTGCCGAGGGCCTTCTCCAGGGCGGGCAGGCCCTCGTGGCGGAGCCGGGAGCGGGTGTAGGCGGGATCGATGTTGTGCGGGTCGTCCCAGACGGGGATCGACTGGGCCAGACAGGCCTTGCGGGCGGTCTGGCGGTCGATCTGGAGGAAGGGGCGGCGGTAGCGGCCGGCGGGGCCGGACGCGGCGGCCATGCCGGAGAGCGAGCGGATGCCGGAGCCGCGGGCGAGGCCGAGGAGGACCGTCTCTGCCTGGTCGTCGCGGGTGTGGCCGAGCAGGACGGCGGCGGCGCCGTGGCGTTCGGCGACGGCGTCCAGCGCGGCGTAGCGGGCGTCGCGGGCCGCGGCCTCCGGGCCGCCCGCGCGTCCGACGCGCACGGCGACGGCTTCGACCGGGTCGAGCTCCATGGCGGAGAGCCGGGCGACGACCTCTGCGGCGCGGAGGTCGGACCCCGGCTGGAGGTTGTGGTCGACGGTGACGCCGCCGGCCCGGACCGAGAGTCTGCGGGCCTCGAACGCGAGGGCGGAGGCGAGTGCCATGGAGTCGGCGCCGCCGGAGCAGGCGACGAGGACGAGAGGGGTGCCGGGCCGTTCGGGGAGGGCGGTGCGGGGGCCGCCCGCGCCGGCCTCGGCGTAGCGGGAGCGGGGGGCGTGCGCGGGGCGCCTCGGCCCGTCGGCCGGCCGGTCGTGGTCGGCGTGCCGGTGGAACTCGGTGAGTACGTCGTGGAGAACGCGGCGGACCGCCAGGCGTATCGCCGCGACCGCAGGATGGGGACCCATGTCCGGTGCCCTTCGTGGAGTTTCGGGAGGAACGTGGAGCGCCGGAACGCGGGAGTCCCGTCACTCAGAGTGCGTCGATGGTGACAGAGGCAAGCTGTCCACCGAGCATTGCACGCCTTCCCATGCCCCTATGGTCCCTCGGATGGGTGATTGAGGGACCGATATCCGCCCCCGGGCCGCCGGGAGGGCCGGCATCCGGGCCGCCCGCAGATCGCATTCGGGCCATCCGGGAGATCAGGGCTCCGCCGTGCGGTGCACCCGTGCGACCCAGTCGGCGGGCCGGGCGATCTCGGCCTTGGTCGGGAGGGTGTTGGGCGAGGTCCACACCCGGTTGAAGCCGTCCATGCCGACCTCCTCGACCACGGCCCGGACGAACTTCTCGCCGTCGCGGTACTGCCGGAGCTTGGCGTCCAGGCCGAGCAGCTTGCGCAGGGCCTGGTCGAGGCGGCTCGCGCCGCGCGCCCGTCGCTGCTGGAACTTCTCGCGGATCTCGGACACGGAGCCGACGACCTCGGGGCCGACGCCGTCCATCACGTAGTCCGCGTGCCCTTCGAGGAGCGACATGACGGCGGTGAGGCGGCCGAGCACCTCGCGCTGGGCGGGGCTCTGCACGAGGTCGACCAGGCTGCGGCCGCCGTCCTCGCCCTCCTCGCCCTCCGGCCGGCCCGCGCCGGAGAGGGACTGGGCGGCCTCGCGCAGCCGCCCCACGAAGGTCGTGGGGTCCACGTCGGTCTCGTCGAGAAACGTCTGGATCTCGCCCTGGAGGTGGTCGCGGAGCCAGGGGACGCCGGTGAACTGGGTGCGGTGGGTCTCCTCGTGGAGGGCGACCCAGAGCCGGAAGTCGTGCGGGTCGACGCCGAGCTCCCGTTCGACGTGGACGATGTTGGGGGCGACCAGCAGCAGCCTGCCGCCGCCGTTCGCGGAGGCGGGCAGGTCCCTGGTGGCGGGGGCGAACGTCTCGTACTGGCCGAGCACCCGGGAGGCGAGGAACGAGAGCAGCATGCCCAGCTCGACGCCGGTCACCTTGCCGCCGACCGCGCCGAGGACCACGCCGCCCGGCCCGCCGGGGCGGCGGCTCTCCATCTTGGCGAGCAGGGGGCGCAGCAGTTCGCGGAAGCCGGAGACGTTGGCCTTGATCCAGCCGGCCCGGTCGACGACGAGAACCGGGGTGTCCTCCGGCTCGGCCCCCTCCGGGATCATCCGGGTGAACCGGCGGACGTGTTCCTCCGAGGCACGGGCGTGCCGTCGCAGCTCCGCGACGACGGCGCGGGCCTCCTCGCGACTGATCTCGGGACCCGGCCGCACGAGCCGGGTCGCGGTCGCCACCGCGAGATTCCAGTCGACCATCTCGGCACCACCGATGCTCGTCATGCGTCAACCGTACGTGAGCACGTCGCACGGTGGTGGGGTCTTGCACCGCTCTTCGGGTGCCGGGGCGGCCCGGGGCCCGGCAGTCGGCCCGGGCCGGGAGACGGCAGAGGGCCCGGTCAGGAGCCGCCGGCCGTTTCCCGGCGGCCGGGGGCGGCCAGGGCGGAGGCCAGTGCGTCGAGTGCGGATTCGGCCGCGGCGGGCGAGGAGGTGTCGCGGGCGAGGAAGGCGAAGGCGAGGAGGCGGCCCTGCGGGTCGACGACGGTTCCGGCGAGGGAGTTGACGCCGGTGAGGGTGCCGGTCTTGCCGCGGATCAGACCGCTGCCGCCCGCGCCGTCGTCGAAGCGGTTGTCGAGGGTGCCGCTGAACCCGGCGACCGGGAGGCCGGTGAGGACGGGCCGCAGCTCGGGCCGCTTGGGGTCGGCGGCCCGGGTGAGGAGCCCGGTGAGGAGAGCGGCGGTGACCCGGCCCTGGCGGTCCAGGCCGCTGCCGTCGGTGAGGCGGGCGCCGGCGACCGGGACCCCGAGCTTCTTCAGCTCCGCGGTGACGGCCCGGCGGGCTCCGGCGAAGTCGGCGCTCTCCCCGGCGGCGAGGGCGGTCTGCCGGGCGAGGGCTTCGGCGATGTCGTTGTCGCTGTTGGTGAGCGTCCGCTCGACGAGGGCCGAGAGGGGGGCGGAGCGGTGGGTGGCGACGGTGCGGGCCCTGGCGGGCGCCCGGGCCTCGCGGGACGCGCCGGCGACGTCGACGCCGGCCTTCTCCAGGTGCCCGGCGAAGGTGCGGGCCGCGGCGCCCGCGGGGTCGCCGGCGCGGGGGGCCGGGCCGCGGTCGCTGTCGTCGAGGCGGCCCTCGTCGGCCATCAGGGCGACGACGGGGGCGATGTTGTCGTTGGGGCCGATGGGGTGGCGCTCGGGGCCGGTGTAGCGGGAGGTGTCGTGGGTCAGCCGCACCGAGGTCCGGCCGCTCTCCCGCAGGGCTCGGGCGGCGGTGGCGGCCAGGGTGCGCAGTGCGGCGGGGGTGAGGGTGGGGTCGCCGCCGCCGACGAGGGTGAGGGTGCGGGAGTCGGGGGACAGCCGGACGGTGGTGGCGATGCGGTGGTCCGGGCCGAGGGCGCAGAGCGCGGCGGCGGCGGTGGCGATCTTGACGGTGGAGGCCGGGACCATCGGGACGGCGGCGCCGTGCCCGTACAGCTGCTTCCCGGTGGCGGTGTCGACGACGGACGCGGCGACCCGGGCGCCGAGTCCGGGCACGCCCAGGAGCGGGGCGAGGGTGTCGCGGAGGCCCGCGGAGTCCTGGGGGGCGTCGCGGACGGTGGCGCCGAGGGCGGGGAGGACGGGCGGGGCGCTGGGGGCCGGCCGGGGGTGCTCCGGCGTCGGGCGGCCGTGATGTGCGCCACCTGTTCGGCCCGCGGCGACCGCCGCATCCCGCTCGGCCTTACGCTGACCGTTGTCCCAGGGGCCGGCGGCGAGGACGGCGCCGGCAGCGACGACCAGGCCGAGCACGGCGGAGCCTGCGATGACCTGCCAGGTGTGCGACCCGTTGTGCGTGTTCTTCGGGACCTGCTGCCTGTCCCCCGGGTCCGACGCGCGGTCCGACGGTCTTCCCACCGGCTCGGCCACCGTTGACCAGCCCCTTTCGCGAGCACTCTTCTGCGTGGGGGACACTTAACCACCCGTCGTATGTGTTGATCATGGAGGAGCCACCCGTGGAGTTCGACGTCACCATCGAGATCCCGAAGGGTTCGCGGAACAAGTACGAGGTGGACCACGAGACCGGTCGGATTCGCCTGGACCGTCGACTCTTCACCTCGACCAGCTACCCGGCCGACTACGGCTTCGTCGAGAACACCCTCGGCGAGGACGGCGACCCGCTGGACGCGCTGGTCATTCTGGACGAGCCGACCTTCCCCGGCTGCCTCATCAAGTGCCGGGCCATCGGCATGTTCCGGATGACCGACGAGGCGGGCGGCGACGACAAGCTGCTGTGCGTCCCGGCGTCCGACCCGCGGGTGGAGCACCTGCGCGACATCCACCACGTGTCGGAGTTCGACCGCCTGGAGATCCAGCACTTCTTCGAGGTCTACAAGGACCTGGAGCCCGGCAAGTCCGTCGAGGGCGCCGACTGGGTCGGCCGCGCCGAGGCGGAGGCCGAGATCGAGGCCTCGTACAAGCGTCTTGAGGCGCAGGGCGGCGCGCACTGACGTCCCTCTTCCGGTTCCGTTCGTGAGCCGGACGGCCGTACGGGAACGGGCGGCACACCTGCACGGGTGTGCCGCCCGTTTCGCTGTCCGCACTTCTGCGCGTCGCGGCCCTTGCCGGTGGCCATACTGGGCAGACGTCCGGCCGAGGGATGTGCAGTCGAGAGGGAACGAGGTCGAGTGGTGGCGGAATCGGGCGGTCCTGAGGACCAGAAGCCCCAGTCCGACGAGGCGCACAGCGCCTTCGTCCCCCCCACCGGGACGAGCCATCAGGCGTCGCCGCCCGAGGAGGACCATCCGACGTCGGAGTTCGCCCTCCCGACCGGACTGCACCCCGAGCCCCATGTTCCGGCCGCCGCGGGAGGGGGGCCCGGGGGCGGCGGCTCCTCCGACACGCTGAGTTCCGCTTTCGCCCCGCCGAGCACGTACAGCGCCCAGCAGTCGCCGCCCGCGTTCACCCCGGCCCAGGGCATTCCGATGGTCCGGGTGACCAAGGAGGCTCCCTGGCAGGACCGCATGCGCACGATGCTGCGGATGCCGGTGACCGAGCGCCCGGCCCCGGACACCGTCCAGCGCACCGACGACGAGACCGGCCCGGCCGTGCCGCGCGTGCTCGACCTCACGCTGCGTATCGGGGAGCTGCTGCTGGCGGGCGGCGAGGGCGCGGAGGACGTCGAGGCGGCGATGTTCGCGGTGACCCGGTCGTACGGTCTCGACCGCAGCGAGCCGACGGTCACGTTCACGCTGCTGTCCATCTCGCACCAGCCGTCGCTGGTCGACGATCCGGTGACGGCGAGTCGCACCGTGCGCCGCCGGGGCACCGACTACACCCGACTGGCCGCGGTCTTCCGGCTGGTCGACGACATCACCAGCTCGGACACCGAGGTCTCCCTGGAGGAGGCCTACCGACGGCTCGCGGAGATCAGGCGTAACCGGCACCCGTACCCGGGCTGGGTGCTGACGGCCGCCGCCGGGCTGCTGGCCGGTTCAGCCTCCGTGCTGGTCGGCGGCGGGCTGCTGGTCTTCGTGGTGGCGGCGACGGGCGCGATGCTGGGCGACCGGCTGGCGTGGCTGTGCGCCGGGCGCGGGCTGCCGGAGTTCTACCAGTTCACGGTGGCCGCGATGCCGCCCGCCGCGATGGGCGTGGCGCTGACGCTGTCCCACTCGACGGACATCCGCCCCTCCGCGGTGATCACCGGTGGGCTTTTCGCCCTGCTGCCGGGGCGGGCGCTGGTCGCGGGGGTGCAGGACGGGCTGACCGGCTACTACATCACCGCCTCCGCCCGGCTGCTGGAGGTCATGTACTTCTTCATCGGGATCGTGGCGGGCGTGCTGATCGTCCTGTACCTGGGGGTGCAGCTGGGCGCCCAGCTCAACCCCGAGGCGCAGTTCGTGCCGTACAACGAGCCGGCGCTCCAGATCCTGGCGTCGATGGGGCTGAGCCTGGCCTTCGCGGTCCTGCTCCAGCAGGAGCGCTCCACCGTGCTGGCGGTCACCCTCAACGGCGGCGTCGCGTGGATCGTCTTCGGGGCGATGGCCCGGACCGGGGACATCTCGCCCGTGGCGTCGACGGCGGTGGCGGCCGGTCTGGTGGGCCTGTTCGGGCAGTTGTTCTCGCGCTACCGGTACACCTCCTCCCTGCCGTTCATCACGGCGGCGATCGGGCCGCTGCTGCCCGGTTCCGCGACGTACTTCGGTCTGCTGGGCGTGGCGCAGAGCGAGGTGAACCGGGGCCTGACATCGCTGTCGACGGCGGTCGCGACGGCGCTGGCCATCGCGATCGGGGTGAACCTGGGGAGCGAGATCTCCCGGCTGTTCATGCGGGTGCCGGGCGCGGTGGGCGGGGCGAGCCGCCGGGCGGCGAAGCGGACCCGCGGGTTCTGAGGACGACGCGGCGCCCGGGACCCCTCCGGGCCCCCTCCCGCTTCTCCGGCCGCCGCGGTGCGCCGCCTAGAATGGCCCTCTACTCCCCTCAACGGCCGAGAGCCGATCCGCGGCCCAGGGCCGCCAGCCGAAACAGGAGATCATGGCGAAGCCATCCGGTCACCACGTCTTCAACGCCTTCCGTGGCGCTCTCATCGGCACCGCGGAGGCCGTCCCCGGCGTCAGCGGGGGCACCGTCGCCCTGATCACCGGCGTCTACGAGAAGCTGATCGGCGGTGCCGGGCACGTCACCAGCGCGCTGCGGATGGGCGCGTCCGACCTGCCGCGCGGCCGCGGAGCCGCACGCGCGAGGGCCGAGCTGAGGAACGTCGACTGGATGGTCCTCGTTCCGCTGCTGGTGGGCATGGCGGCGGCCCTGGTGCTTTCGGCCAAGCTCATCGCACCGGTGGTCGAGGAGCACCCCCAGTTCGCGTACGCGCTGTTCTTCGGCCTGGTGCTGGCCTCCCTGTGGGTGCCGTACTCGGGTTCGGGGAAGCGCTGGACCGGCGGGAACTACGCGCTCTGCCTGGTCGTCGCGGTGGGCGCCTTCCTCCTGACCGGGCTGCCGCCCGGTGAGATGCCGACCCACCCGGTGGTGGTCGCGCTGGCGGGCTCGGTCGCGATCTGCGCGCTGGTGCTGCCGGGTGTCTCCGGCTCGTTCCTGCTGCTGACGCTGGGCCTGTACGAGCCGACGATCGACGCCCTCAACGAGCGTGACTTCGGGTACCTCGCCGCCTTCGCGCTGGGCTGCGTGGTGGGACTCGCGCTCTTCGTGAAGCTGCTGAAGTGGCTGCTGGAGCACTACCACCACATGACGCTGGTCGTGATGACCGGCCTGATGGCCGGTTCGCTGCGCGCGCTGTGGCCCTGGCAGGACGACGACCGCGGGCTGCTCGTCCCCAGCGGTTCTGTCGGTCTGACCTGCGGTCTGATCGTGCTCGGCGCCGCCGTGGTGATCGGCGTCCTCGTGGTGGAGCACCGCTCGCGCGCAGCGGAGCCGAAGGAGCCCGCCGCCGCGCAGAAACGCGGTCGGCACGCGCGCGTGGCCTCGGGCTCCGGGCGCGACTGAGCCCGCCCGCGGCCGACGGGCGGCTGAGCTCACGGGCGACGGGCGACGGTCCTGCCCGGGCGACCCCGGACCCCGGGCGAACGGCGCCGGCAGCACCGGTCGAGGGCGCCCCGCCGCGGCGGGGCGCCCTCTTCCCTGTGTCGTTCCGCGCGGTGCCACGGACCCTGCCGCCCGGCAGCGGTGGGCGCCGTACCCCGGTGGGTCACCCGAGCTGCCGCGTCCGCCATGTCCTCCTACGGTGAGGTACGTGGCAGCAGGCACGGCAGAAGGAGCCCCCATGTCCACGTCCGTCAACGTCGCCGTCATCTACTACTCGTCCACCGGCACCGTCGCCACGATCGCCAGAGCCGTCGCGGAGGACGCGGAGCGGGCCGGAGCGCGGGTGCGGCTGCGCCGGGCGGCGGAGCTCGCCCCGCAGGCGGCCATCGACTCCAACCCGGCGTGGGCCGCGAACGTGCGGGAAACCGCCGACATCCCCGAGGTCTCGCCGGACGACATGGTGTGGGCGGACGCGGTGATCCTCGGTTCGCCGACCCGGTACGGGAACGTCACCGCCCAGCTCAAGCAGTTCCTCGACACACTCGGCGGCCTGTGGCAGTCGGGGCAGCTCGCCGACAAGGTCTACAGCGGCTTCACCTCCAGCTCGACCGCCCACGGCGGCCAGGAGTCCACGCTGCTCGCGCTCTACAACACGATCCACCACTTCGGCGGCATCCTCGTCGCGCCCGGGTACACCGACCCCTCGAAGTTCGTCGACGGCAACCCGTACGGCACCTCGCACGTGTCCGGGCAGGGCGACATCCCGGTCGGCGAGGAGACCCTGACCGCCGCGCGGGTGCAGGCCGAGCGCGTCGTGAAGTTCACCCGGGCGATCAAGGCGGGGCTGGCCTCCGAGGGCTGAGCACCGGCAGCAGGGGGACACGACGGAGCCGAGCGAGCCGGGAGAAGGGCCTTCCCATGCCGCTCCACCGAGGCGCCCGCCCGCAACGACGGGGTCTCCGCGAATCCGGCCGAGCTGCTGATCGGGGACCTCAAGCGGCTGCTGCCCGAACCGCGGTCGCAGCGGCGCCCGTCGGGCCGTGCCGGCCGGCCGACACGGCCTCCCCCCACTGACGGCCGCTCGCCCCCTCCCACCGGCTCAGCCGCGCGGGCCTGCTCGCCCCGTCACCGGCTCAGCCGCGCGAACCTGCTCACCGCCAGCGGGAAGAACACCGCGATGATCGCCAGCGGCCACAGGACCGCGAGGAGGTGGGCGTGCTCGGCGGCCCAGGAGCCGGTCGCTCCGCCGGGGGCGCCGAACAGGTCCCGTACGGCGGTGGCCGTCGCCGACAAGGGGTTCCACTCCACCACCGCCCCCAGCCAGCCCGGCATGGACGCGGGGGTGGCGAACACGTTGGAGAGGAAGCCGACCGGCCAGACCAGGATCTGGACCCCGGTGACCAGCTCGGGCCGCCCCGCTGCCAGGGCGAGCTGGATGCCGACCCACAGCATCGCGAACCGCAGCAGGAGCAGCAGCCCCAGCGCCGCCAGGGCGGCGGCCGGTCCGTGGTGCCAGCGCCACCCGACCGCGTAGCCGACCCCGGTCATCACCGCGAGCGCGGCCGCCGACTGGAGCATGTCCGCGGCGCTGCGGCCCACCAGGACCGCGCCCGAGGCCATCGGCATCGAGCGGAAGCGGTCGATGACGCCCTTGCCGAGGTCCTGGGTCAGCGCGAGCATCGTGCTCTCCAGGCCGAAGGCCATGGCCAGGGTGAGCATTCCGGGGACCAGGAACGCCGTGGGGTCGCCGTCCACGCCCCGGCCGCCGCCGACCAGGTACGTGAACATCAGAAGCAGCATCACCGGAAAGGCCAGCCCCACGAGCACCTGGACGGGCTGGCGGGCCCAGCGCGCCAGTTCGCGGCGGGTCATCGTCCAGGAGTCGGCCACCGCCCGGCCCAGCCGGGCCGGCGCCCCGCCGTGCGGGCCGGGGGCCGTCGTCGTCGCGCTCATGCCGCCGCCCCCGTCGTGCGGGCGTCCGGGACGGCCGGGCCGTCCGCCGGCCGGTCGGCCTCTTCGGCCCTGCCGCCGGTGAGGGTGAGGAACACCTCGTCCAGGGTGGGGCGGCGCACGGCGATGTCCTCCGCCTCGATGCCCGCCTCCTCCAGCGTCCGCACGGTCCGGGCCAGGGCCGCCATCCGGTTGGGGGCGGGCGCGCCGATCAGCCTCCGGTCCTCGTCCAGGGTCAGGTCCGGGCCGCCGAGCAGCGCGGCCGCCTCCACCAGGCGGGACGCGTCACGCAGGACGACATCGATCCGGTCGCCGCCGACCCGGGCCTTCAGCTCGTCCGGGGCGCCCTCCGCGACCGCCCGGCCGCCGTCGACGAGGGAGATCCGGTCGGCCAGCTGGTCCGCCTCCTCCAGATACTGCGTGGTCAGCAGCACCGTGGTGCCGCCGCCGACCAGGGAGCGCACCGCGCTCCACACCTCGGCCCGGCCGCGCGGGTCGAGGCCGGTCGTCGGCTCGTCCAGGAACAGCACCTGCGGCTCGGTGATCAGCGAAGCGGCCAGGTCCAGCCGTCTGCGCATGCCGCCGCTGTACTGCTTGACGGCCTTGCGCCCGGCGTCCGCGAGACCGAACCGCTCCAGCAGCTCGTCCGCCCGGCTGCCGGCCCGGCGCGCCCCCAGGTGGTACAGCCGGCCGAACATCTCCAGGTTCTGCCGCCCGCCGAGCTCCTCGTCCACCGCCGCGTGCTGCCCGAGCAGCCCGATCCTGCGCCGCACCTCGTCCGCCCGTCCACGGACGTCGAGCCCTGCCACGGTGACGCGGCCCGCGTCGTGGCGCAGCAGCGTCGACATGATCCGTACGGCGGTCGTCTTGCCCGCTCCGTTGGGGCCGAGCAGCCCGTGGACCGTGCCCCGGCCGACCGCGAGGTCCAGCCCGTCCAGGGCCCGCTTCTCCCCGTACCTCTTGTGCACGCCGTCCATGACGATCGCCTCGGTCACGCTGTCCGCCACCTTTCGTAGTCAAACTTGACTAGCGCATCGAAAGTAACGCGCGCTCTTGCATTCGTCAAACTTGATTAGCTGCGGCGTCCGGAGATCACGCGGCCCTCAGGGTCCGCGACCGCCCGGCCGTCATCGCCCGGACCGGCCGTCATTCGGCGTCGCCGGGGTCGGGGACGCCCGTCGCGTAGGGGTTCTCCTCCCCTTCGCCCAGCACCCCGACGAAGGGGTCGCCCTCGCCCGCGAAGGTGTACGCACCGCCCTCGATCCGCTCGATCAGGCCACGGGTCCACTGGGCGCCGGAGTCGGCGGAGTGCACCCACAGGTTCATGATCTCGCCGATGTGACCGACGGACTCAGGGCCCTCCTCCGGGGTGTAGTAGTCGGTGACCGCGGTCCGCCACTCCTCGATGCCCGTGATCCGCTCCCTGAGCAGCGCGACCGCCTCCTCACGGGGCAGGTCGACGATGAACCCGATCGCCGCCGACAGCACGTCCATGCTCTGGTCGTAGGAGCGGATGGCCGTGCGCAGCAGGGCGCGGTACTCCTCCACGCCCCGCTCCGTCACCTCGTACTCGGTGCGGGGCGGGCCGCCGACGGTGGAGGGCGCGGTCTCGTGCGCGAGGAGCAGCCCCTGCTTCGCCATCTGCTTCAGGGCGTGATAGATCGAGCCCGGCTTCGCGTTGGACCACTCGTGCGCACCCCAGTACTCCAGGTCGTTGCGGACCTGATAGCCGTGCGCGCGGCCGTGCATGCGCACCGCGCCGAGGACCAGCAGCCGGATCGCGGACATCCCACCCATCCCTTCCCCGGGGTTCGCGGGCCGGGGTATCCCCGGCCGGGGCCCGTGCCGGGCTCCCTCTCCGAGGCTTCCTACTCAACTTCGACCAGAGGCTGTCCCGCAATCCCTGGTGGGCCAGCGCGCGGCGTCGGACGCGGCGCGTCGCACGGCGGAGGGACGTCCGCATACGGGATGCATGCGGACGCCCCGACAACGCGGCGAGGCGCCGCGTCCGTCGTCGTGCGCCCGCCAGGGGCTATCACGGGGCAGCCCTCAGGGTAGTCGCCCGCCTGCGGGCCGGCAGGGCGGTGTGCGGCGGCGCCGAACGGGCGGGCGTACGAGGGGCCGGGGCGCGCCCGGCGGTGGCGGCCCCGTCAGAGCGGGAAGACCGAGCGGCCGTGCTGGATCGACATCCACCGCTGCGTGGTGAACGCCTCCACCACGGCCTCCCCGTTCAGCCGCCCCATGCCCGAGGTCTTCTCACCGCCGAAGGCGGCCAGCGGATCGTCCTGCACGGTCGAGCCGTTGACGTGGAACATCCCGCTGACGATCCGCCGGGCGAACCGCACCCCGCGTTCCGCGTCCCGTGTGTGGACCGCGCCGCTGAGGCCGTACGGGCCGGCATTGACCCTCCGCACGGCCTCCTCCTCGCCGTCGAACGTCATCAACAGGGCCACCGGTCCGAGGATCTCCCGGGTGAGCAGCGGGGAGTCGGCCGGCAGGTCCGTCAGGACGGACGGGGCCACGACGTTGCCGACGGTCCGGCCCCGCACGAGCGCCGTCGCGCCGTCCGCCACCGCACGGTCGACCAGGGAGTCCAGGGCGTCGGCCTGGAAGGCGTTGATGAGGGGACCGATCCGGGTCTCCGGGTCTCTCGGGTCCCCGGCCTTGAGCGCGGCCACCTCTGCGGTGAAACGCTCGGTGAACTCCGCCGCGACCGAGCGGTCGAGGAGAATCCGGTTGGCCGCCATACTGACCTGCCCCTGATACAGGAAGCGGCTGAAGACGGCGGCCCGGACCGCGTAGTCGACGTCGGCGTCCTCCAGCACCACCAGGGCGCTGTTGCCGCTCAGTTCGAGGATGGTCCGCTTGAAGGAGCCGGCCGCGGTGGCGGCGATGTGCCGGCCGACCCGGTCGGAACCGGTGAACGAGATCACCCGGGGCACGGGGTGCTCGATGAACGCCTCGCCGATCTCCGCGCTGTCGGTGATGACGACGTTGAGCAGTCCGGCCGGCAGCCCGGCGTCCTCGAAGATCTTCGCCACCAGTCCGCCGCCGACGACGGGCGCGTTCTGATGCGGCTTCAGGACGACGGCGTTGCCGAGCGCCAGGGCGGGCGCGACCGACTTCATCGCCACCAGGAACGGGAAGTTGAACGCGCTGATCACGCCCACCACCCCGACCGGCAGCCGGTAGAGCCTGTTCTCCCTGCCGTCCCCGACGGCAGGGAGCAGCCGACCGGTGGGCCGCAGCGCCTGGCGGATCGCCTCACGCAGGAACTCCGCGGCGCCGCGGAGCTCGTACCGGGCCCGCGGCCGGGTGCCGCCCAGTTCGTCGATGATCGCCTCGACGATCTCCTCGGCACGCTCCTCGGTCACGCTGAGCGCGCGCTCGAGAACGGCACGGCGCTCGTACGGGTTGGTGGCCGCCCATTTCCGCTGCGCCCGCTCCGCGGCCCGGTAGGCCCGGTCGACCTCCACCGCGGTGGCCACGGTGATGGAGGCGAGTTTCTCTCCGTTGTAGGGATTGAAATCGATGATGTCCCACGAGCCGCTGCCACTCAGCCACTCACCGTCGATGTACTGGTGGGCCAGTTCACGGAAGAAGGACATGCAATCCCTTACTGCAGGCGCAGACTCCTGATGTGGCGTCATCCTACTGAGAAATCACGTCAGTTGGAGCAGCCCGCGCAGGAGATCCCGGCTCTCGTCCGGAGCGGGGCTGTCCTGGCACAGGTTCACCATGGCCTTTTCGTACTGGGCGACCTCTTCGCGCTTGTCCAGATAGAGCGCGCTCGTCAGCTGCTCCAAATAGACAATGTCCGACAGGTCGGATTCCGGGAAGCGCAGCATCGTAAAGGAACCGCTCTCGCCCGCATGGCCGCCATGGCTGAAGGGCATCACCTGGAGCGTGATGTTCGGCTGCTCCGACATATCGATCAGATGCCGCAACTGGGCCCGCATGACGTCGCGTTCGCCGTACGGGCGGCGCAGCGCCGCCTCGTCGAGGACGGCGTGGAACGTCGGTGCGCGCTCGGAGACGAGGGCCTTCTGGCGCTCCAGACGCAGAGCCACCCGGCGGTCGATCTCTGCGGTCGAGGCCCCGCCCATGCCGCGCGAGACGACGGCGTGGGCGTACGCCTCCGTCTGGAGGAGGCCGTGCACGAACTGGACTTCGTAGATCCGGATGAGGGAGGCGGCGCCCTCCAGGCCGATGTAGGTCTGGAACCACCCGGGCAGCACGTCTCCGTAACTGTGCCACCAGCCCGCCACGTTGGCCTCCCGGGCCAGTCCGAGGAGGGAGTCGCGCTCCGCCTCGTCCGTGACGCCGTAGAGCGTGAGCAGGTCCTCGACGTCCCTGGCCTTGAAGCTCACCCGTCCCAACTCCATGCGGCTGATCTTCGATTCGGAGGCCCGGATCGAGTAGCCGGCCGCCTCACGGGTGATACCGCGCGACTCCCGCAGCCTTCTGAGCTGAGAGCCCAGCAGTATGCGCCGCACCACCGATCCACTCGACTCGCCTGCCGACACTGGTCCGACCCTCCCCATCGCCTACCTGGCACTCGGAACCCCCCGAACCCCAAGTGCCGGATTCTGCCACCAAAACGCTTCAGCCCGTACTCATTCGATTACGGAAATGGGAAGACGTCCTGAAAGCTCCGAAACTGCCCTCGGGAAGAAATACCCAAGAACCACCACGGTATCGGGCAGGTCCGGCGCGTGCACGTGCATCTGCCCTTGCATCTGCCCTGCGCATTCGGAACCATGGTCCCTGCGCACCTGCGTGCTCGTGTTGTGCCGCTGTACCCCCCGCAGTACCGCTACAGGCAGTGCCGCTACAGCCGCGAATCCCGGGAGTGCCTCGTATGGGGACGAATGGATCGACGATGCTCGAGCCGTTACGGCAGGGGCTTCCCCCAACCGACCCCTCAGGGGTCGCCGGATCGGCATCGTGCGCTCTGCCCTCCTGCTACGAAGCGGTGGGCGGGGCCAGGAAGTTCACCAGATCCACCCTGGACCGCTGGGACCTGGGCGACCGGTTCGACGACGTCGCCCTGGTGGTGTCCGAACTCGTCACCAACGCCCTGCGCCACGCGCTGCCCGACGAACCGCCGCGGGAGTACCAGGACCCGCCGGTGCGGCTGCACCTGATGCGCTGGGCCTCGCGTCTGGTGTGCGCGGTGCGCGACCCCAGCCGGGAGAGCCCGGTGGCGGGCGAGGCCGCGGATTCGGCCGAATCGGGGCGGGGGCTGTTCCTGGTGGAGTGCGTCAGCGACAGCTGGGGCTGGCACCCCTCGCCCGCACCGGCGGGAGAGCTGCCGTCCGGCCCGCTGTACGGCAAGGTCGTCTGGGCTCTCTTCCGGCTCCAGAAGGACGGCGGCCCAGACGTCTGACCGGCCGTGCGGCCACTCCGGCGCCAGGGGACCGGCCCGTCGCCGCGCCGTGGGCCTGCCTGCCGCGCCGCGGGCCGGCCTGCCGCGCCGCGGGCCGGCCTGCCGCGCCGTTCAGCCCCTGCGGCCGCCTGCCGCCGCCGCCGGTCGCCCGACTCCGCCCGCCGCTCGATGCCGCCGTCGCGCTCGTCGCCGTGACCCTGCGGTACGCCCCGCGCCCGGCGGCCGTCACCGCGTCGCGGCACGCCCCGGGGGCTCCGCCGTCAGCCGCCGGTCGCCAGGTGGTCGAACTCGCCGTCCTTGACGCCGAGCAGCAGAGCTTCGATCTCGGCCGGTGTGTAGACCAGGGCGGGCCCGTCGGGGTGACGGGAGTTCCGCATCGCCACATTCCCTCCGGGCAGTTTCGCGAACTCCACACAGGAACCCTGGGAGTTACTGTGCCTGCTCTTCTGCCAGACGACTCCGTGAAGCTCTGTGGCCGCCATGCCGTTGTACACGTGGTGCACAGGACGCTCCCCGAGTTGCAAGGTGCAAGTGTCAACTACCTCGGATCATAGCTGTGTTCATATGCCAATGCATGAGCAGATGCACGTGCACGCGGGGTGTTGCCGCGGTTACAGCCTTTCCCCCGGTCGGCCACTCCCTGGAGAGAGACGTACGGCACCGCTATTTCGCTCCCGTTTACCGGAGTCGGCCCGGACCGGCTTGGTAACGTAACGCGGTCTTTCGGCCGGGAAACAGCAAGGGGGAACTCCACGTGACCGGATTCGTACGCACCGGCGCCGTCGTCGTCACCGCTCTCGCCGCCTCCCTGGCGCTGACCGCGTGCGGCAGCGACGACGAGGCGGGCACGGACACCGGCGCCGGCCCCACGGCGAGCGCGACGCCCGGCGGCGACAGCGGGAAGGGCCCCGGGGAGTCCGCCGGGGGCGGCGGCACGGACGTCGCCGCGCTGGAGGGCACCTGGGCAGGGCTGACCGACGGCAAGAACGTCACCGTGTCCATCGCCGCGCGCAAGGTCGCCCTCGTCGCCGACCGGTCCGTCTGCCAGGGCGATGTGCGGGACAGGGGCGGGGAGCCGGTGCTGGCGCTCACGTGCACCGGCGGCGGGAAGGACCGCACCATGGGTGCGGTCGAGTCCCACGACGGCGAGAAGTTGGTGGTCTCGTGGGACGGCGGGATCACGGACAGCCTCGCCAAGGCCGGCCCGGACAAGCTCCCGACCGGCCTGCCGTCGCTCCCCGGCTCCCCGGGCCTGCCCACGCCGTAGCCCGGGAGCCGTGGGGCCCAGGGCGGGCGGTCCGGCCAGGGGTCAGCTCCCCGCCAGCGTGCTGCTGACCCGCGTGCTGCCGCCGCGTTCGTCCAGGGCGCGGGTGAACTCCTCCAGCGCCTCCAGGAGCAGCGCCCCGCCCCAGCGCACGACCGGGTCGCCCGCGAGCGGGGCGGCCGGCGGACCCTCCTGGGCCTCGGCGTGCGGACCGGTGGGCGGCTGCCCGGCCGGCCCACCGGACGGCTCGGCCGCCGGCCCCTGCGGCACGTCCCAGTGGGCCACCGCGTCCGCCACCGCCTGCCAGTCGGGCAGCCGGCGCTCCCGTACCGCCTTCGCCCCCCTCTCGGTGGCCCGGCGCAGCGCCTCGGCCAGCTCGGCCGCGCCGGGCACCGGGGCGGCCGAGCCGGACGGCAAGTGGGCCTCCAGCACCATCGCGGACCGGCCCAGCTGGGCCAGCGCGTGCTGGGCGTCGGTGGCGGCGGCGCGCGAGATGCCCCGGTGGCGGACGGGTTCGTGCTGGGCCGTGGCCAGCGCCTCCTGCCAGGCGACGCGCGCCTCCCGGGTGGCGATCAGAGTGGCCCGGACGTCCTCGACGTTCCGCGCCGAGGGGTCGGCGTACTGGTCGACGACCGTGGCCGCGTACGCCCCGTCCGCCAGCAGCCAGTCGGCCAGCCGGCTGCGCAGGCGCGGTGTCTCCCAGGCCGGGTAGAGGGCGTACGAGATCATCGCGAGGAGTCCGCCGGCCAGCGTCAGCACGATGCGTTCGGTGACGGTCTGGGACCAGTCGTCACCGGCCATGCCGAGCAGGAAGACGACGTAGGCCGAGACGCACGCCTGGCCGACCGCGTACCCGGTCCGCATCAGCAGGTACATCAGCCCGGCGCAGACCACCGCCAGCAGGGCGGAGGGCCGGGCGCCGGGGTGGGCGGTCTGGAGGATGGCGGTGGCCAGCCCGACGCCGACCATGGTGCCGCCGAAGCGGGCCACCGACCGGCCGTACGTCTGGGAGAACTCGGGCCGCATCACCATGACGGCGGTCATCGGAGCCCAGTAGCCGTGCCCGAACGGCAGGGCCGCGCCGACGAAGTAGCCCGCCACGGCGACCACCGCGACCCGGATCGCGTGGCGCAGGATCGGGGAGTCGTGGTGCAGTTCGCGGCGCATCGCCTTCAACACCACCGGCACCAGCCGCAGCAGCGTGGGGCGGTGCCGGGTGTCCGGGGCGAGGTCGGACGGCACTCCGCTGTCGGTCCCGGTGCCCTCCGCGATCTCCAGGACGTCGTCGAGCAGGGCGGCGAGCCGGTCGGCGGCGCGGCGGGCGGGGCCGACGAGGATCACGTCGTTGTCGGGGGTCTTCAGGACGCCCAGGTCGGTGGCGGAGAGGTGGACGGCCTCACCGTGCCGCACGGCCCGCGCGGCGGCGTCCAGGACCGAGCCGGCCGCGCCCAGCAGCTCGTTCACCCAGGCCCTCTCCAGGCCGTCGCCCGGCACCCCCATCGCCGGGTCGGCGAGCGAGGCCAGCACCGGGCGCAGCCGCTCCGCGATGCCGCGGGCCCCGTGCAGCTCGGCGGGGCGGCGGCGGGCCTGGCGCGGGGTGACGGCGGCGGCGCTGCGGGCGGTCATCAGGGGCAGCGGGTCGAAGGGGGCGACCGGGTCGTGGCGCAGCCGCCGGGCGTAGTCGGCCTCCGCGGCCAGGGCGTCGGCGAGCGCGTCGCGCTGCGCGCCCCATCTGCGGATGGGGAAGAGCACGATCAGCGCGGCCTGGACGAGGCCGCCGACGGCGATCACCGCCGCGTGCACGGCGGCGTCCGCGATGGAGGTGGGCAGGGTGATCGTCACGAGCATGATCGCGACGTTGGACGCGGCGATGATGCCGCCGGTCGGGCCCGCCGCCCAGGCCAGGCCGGCGAGGAAGGTCCACGCCCCGAGCAGGCAGAGGAACAGGACGGGGTGCGAGCCGCTGGCGTAGCCGACGAACGTGGAGACGGCGAGGCTCGCGCCGGAGACCAGGGCCAGCACGGGGCGCGGCCGCCAACTGCGCTGGAAGGTGGCGAGGGCCGCCTGGAACGCGCCGAACGCGGAACTCGCCGCGATCTCCGGACCGAACAGCACGAGGCTGGCGCCGATGACGAGGGCGAGGCCCGCGGCACCGCGCATGGCGATGAGGGGTTCCAGCCTCTGCCGCTCGATCTCCAGCCCCGAGCGGGCGGTCTCCTTCAGCGCCCGGAGCCAGCTCATGGGCCCGAGCCTAGCCGCAATCCGGGACAAGCCCGGCTTACGCCATGATGTCGCCGTCCGGGAAGCCTGCCCGGGAGCCCGCCTGCGAGCCTCCCCCCGAACCGCTCCGCCCACCGCCCCTGCCGCCGCGCGGACGCTGCCGCGGGTCGCCCATACGGGCCCGGTCGGCCGCCTCTGTGCCGTGCGCCCAGCCGTCCGGGTCGGTGGCGCCGCGGACCCGGGCCGTCGTGGTCCGCGGGAACATCCGCTCGGCGGTCTCGGTCACGGCGACGCCCCGGGCGGCCAGCACCGGGAGCAGCCCGCCGCCGGGTCCCGGGTCGGCGGCCTCCGCGCCGACGGCGCCGGCGGCGTCGGCCGTGACCCGCTCGGCCCCTTCCGCGAGCCTGCCGCCGAGCCGCTGGGCGTACGCCAGCAGGAACGACTGCCGGAAGGTCTTGGTCCGCTTGCGCCCCGCGGCGCGCTGGTCGGCCTCTGCCCGGGTCATCGCGGCGGTTCCCTGGACGAGCAGCGAGGTGAACAGCAGCTCGACCGCGTCCAGGTCCGCCTCGAAGCCGACGACCGTGGTGAAGCCGAGGTCGCTGTTCCACACCGCCCGGCAGCGGTTCGCGGAGGCCACGGCGTCGAGCAGGATCGCCTTGGCGCTCTCGTACGGGGGCTCCACCCCGATCCGGCAGGCTCCGGGCGTCTCGTGGCTCTGGGTGCGGGCGGCGAGGAGGGCCTCGTCGATGCTGTGCCGGGCCATCAGCTCCTGCGCCTTGGTGGTGAGCGCCTCTGCCTCCTCGGGAAAGCCGGTCGCCTCCGCCTTCGCCAGCAGCGCCCGGATACGGGTGAGCATGCGGGGTTCACCGGTCGCGGGCGGCCGGTGCAGCCGGTCGGCCGCGGCGCCGGGCGGCGGGCCGACCGGTTCGACGGTGGGCAGTCGCAGCAGCAGCCGGTACAGCTCCAGCAGATCAGCGGCGTAGGAGAAGCGGTCGGGGCGATTGCGCGCCACGGGTGCGGGGAGTTCGGCGAGCTGCTGCCGCCACCGGTGCGGCAGCTGCGCGTACCGGGCGGTCTCGGCGGCGATCAGCGTCGCGGCCAGCGCCGCCCTCCGATCGTCGAGCTCCCGCCGCACGAACCGCACCAGATCGGCGGGGTGCCAGCCCCGTTCCCAGGCCCGGCGCACGAACTCCTCACCGCGCCGGTGCGCCTCCGCGTCGGCCTCGGGGGCCGCGGCGAGCAGGGACGCCCCGGCGTCCAGGGCGGCGTCGCCCTGCGCGTAGAGCGCCGCCGCGCACGCCTGATCGGTCACCGAGTCCATCGGACCAGGGTAGGCGGACGCCCGGACGGCGCCGCGGGCACACCGGGGCGGGCACGGCGCACCGGGCACGGCGCCCGGCGTGTCCGGCCTGCCCGGTGCGGTGTCCGATGCGACCTGCCCGGTGCGCCCGGCGCGGTGCCCGGCCTGCCCGGTGAGGGTGGGGACGCCTCGCTGTGCCGGCGGCCTCGGCCCCTGCCGCATCGGCCGGGAAGCCGGCCCCGTCGCCGGGCCGCCCCGCGGCTGCCGCCGGGCCCGCTACGGCAGCAGCACCAGCTTGCCCCGGACGTGGCCGCCCTCGCTCAGGGCGTGGGCGCTCGCGGCGTCGGCGAGCGGGAAGACCTGGGCGACCTCCACGCGCAGTTCGCCGGCGGCCGCCAGCCGGGCGTTCTCCGCGAGCCGCTCCGCCGAGGGGCCGCCACCGCCGGAGGAGAAAGCCACCCCCAGCTTCGCCGCGTCCCCGTCCGCGATGGTGACGATCCGCTCCGTCGTCCCGCCGCGCAGCTCGACGGAGCCCGGCAGCGCCCCGCGCCCCGCGGCGTCGAACACCGCGTCCACGCCCTGCGGGGCCAGCTCCCGCACCCGCTCGACCAGCCCGTCCCCGTACGCCACCGGGATCGCGCCGAGCACCCGCAGATAGTCGTGGTTGGCCGGGGACGCGGTGCCGATCACCGTCGCGCCGCGGGCCGCCGCCAACTGCACGGCCATGGAGCCGACGCCGCCGCTCGCCCCGTGCAGGAGCAGCGTCTCGCCCTCGGCGACGGCCAGTTCGTCCAGCACCCGGGAGGCCGTGCCTGCCGCGACGGGCAGCGCCGCGGCTTCCTCCCAGGACAGCCCCCGCTCCTTGCGGGCCAGGGAGGCCTCCTCCGCCAGGACCTCTGAGGCATAGGAGCCGGTGGCGCTCCGGCCGAGGACCTCGTCGCCGGGAGCGAACGCGGTGACGCCCTCGCCCGTCTCCAGGACGACCCCGGCGAACTCCGTCCCGGGTATCGCGGGCAGCACGGTGGGGAACACGCCCTCCATCCAGCCGTTCCTGATCTTGTGATCGATCGGGTTGACCCCGGCCGCCCGCACCGCCGCCCTGACCTGGCCCGGGCCGGGGCGCGGCGCGTCCAGCCGGACCAGGTGCAGGACGTCGGGGCCGCCGAACTCCTCGTACCGCATCGCTTCCATGCGCCGATCCTCGCGGCCCCCGCCCCGCCCGGCCAGTCGGCGGGGCGGGGGCGTTGTCAGTGGCGGGCGCCAGACTCGCACCCATGACCGAACGGTGGGCGCTGATGCCGACGGAGGGGGGCGGCGCGCTGCTCGCGCCGCTGACCCGGGACGGCACGCCCGCCGGCCCCGCCGTGGCCGAGCCCGATCTCGTCGAGGCGGTCCGCTCGCGCCCCGACGTGGTGCGCTGGGTGTGGCGGTCGACCGCCGGGATCTATCCCCGGCTGCTCGCCGCCGGGGTCCGCGTCGAGCGGTGTTACGACGTGGAGTGCGCCGAGTCGCTGCTGCTCGGGCACGCGGGGCGGCTCGGCGAGCCCCGGTCCGCGGCCGCAGCGCTGGCCCGGCTGGACGACGCGCCCGTGCCGTCGGACCCGCCGGCCAGGGCCGCAGAGCCGGGCGCGCAGTCCTCCCTCTTCGATCCGCCGTCGGGCCCCGGAGTGCCGTTCGGCGGCCTGCTCCGGGTCTACGCGGACCAGGTGCGCCGCCACGACGCGGCGCGGCGCCCGGACCGGATGCGGCTGCTGACCGCCGCGGAGTCGGCGGGGCGGCTGGTCGCCGCCGAGATGCACCGGGCGGGGCTGCCCTGGCGCGCCGATGTGCACCGGGAGGTGCTGCACGGGCTGCTGGGCGAGCGGTACGCGGGCGGCGGCGAGCCCCGCAGACTCGCCGAGCTGGCGGACGAGGTGTCGGCGGCGTTCGGCAGAAGGGTCCGCCCCGATCTGCCCGCCGACGTGGTGAAGGCGTTCGCGCAGGCCGGGATCGCGGTGAAGTCGACCCGGAGGTGGGAGCTGGAGGGGCTGGACCACCCGGCGGTCGAGCCCTTGATCGCGTACAAGAAGCTGTACCGGATCTGGACGGCGCACGGCTGGAGCTGGCTCCAGGACTGGGTGCGCGACGGCCGCTTCCGCCCGGAGTACCAGCCGGGCGGCACGGTCAGCGGCCGCTGGACGACCAACGGCGGCGGCGCCCTCCAGATCCCCAAGGTGATCCGGCAGGCCGTCGTCGCCGACGCGGGGTGGCGTCTCGTCGTCGCGGACGCCGACCAGATGGAGCCGCGGGTGCTGGCGGCGATCTCCCGGGACCCGGGGCTGATGGAGGTGGCCGGCCATGACGGCGACCTCTACACGGCCCTGTCCGACCGGGCGTTCCACGGCGATCGCGAACACGCCAAGCTGGCCCTGCTCGGGGCGGTCTACGGCCAGACGTCCGGGGACGGGCTGAAGAACCTGGCCGCCCTCCGTCGGCGGTTCCCGCTCGCCGTCGCGTATGTCGACGACGCGGCGCGGGCCGGTGAGGAGGGGCGCGTGGTGCGGACCTGGCTCGGCCGGACCAGCCCACCGGTCGCGGCGGCGGGCGGGGACGAGGAGGCGGGCCTCCCCCAGGAGGGCGGCGAGAGCACGGCCGACGGCGGCCTGGCCCGCGCCCGGGGGCGTTTCACCCGCAACTTCGTGGTGCAGGGCAGCGCGGCCGACTGGGCCCTGCTGTTGCTGGCGGCGCTGCGCCGGTCGCTCTTCGTGCGGGGGCTGCGCGCTGAACTGGTGTTCTTCCAGCACGACGAGGTGATCGTCCACTGCCCGGCCGAGGAGGCCGCCGCCGTCACGGAGGCGATCCGCACGGCCGGCGAGCTGGCCGGGCGGACCGCCTTCGGGGAGACGCCGGTGCGGTTCCCGTTCACGACGGCGGTGGTCGAGCGGTACGCGGACGCCAAGTAGGCGGGGCGGCCCGCCGGACGCCGTCGACGCTCCGCGTGCCCCGGACGCCGCGTGCCCCGGACGCCGGCGCCGTGGACACGCGAAGGTCCGCCCCGTACACGCGAAGGCCACCGTCCACGCGCAGGCCCGCCCGGTGCACGCGAAGGCCGCCGGTCGCGCGAGGGCGCCCCGTTCACGCGCCGGACGGCGTGAACGGGGCGCGGGCGGCGGTGCGCGTTCGCTGTCCGGGTCTACCCGCGTTCCCACAACGCGGGGACCTTGGGCGGCTCCCAGCCCGGCATGGCCAGGTGCGCCTGAAGACAGCGGTAGGCGACCCCGCCGTAGGTCACGCGGTCTCCCGCGCGGTAGGAGGTGCCGGACGACCAGCTGGTGCCCGGCTCGGTGGGCGGGTCAGTGGGCGGATCGGTCGGGTCGGGCGACTGGGCGACGTCCAGCACGAAGTCGAAGGAGCCCTGGCGCCCGTTCCCCGCGCTGCGGACGTTCATCAGCAGCCTCGGATCGAACAGGGCGTCGGTGTTGTTGCGCGGCTCCCCCGGGAAGTACAGCTGCGTCGTGAGGACACGGCCTCCGGGCGCCTGCGCCTTCACGTGGATGTGCCGGGTACGGCCCGGATAGAGGCCCGGCACGACGGTGGTGAGGCTGAAGGCCCCGTCCGGCCCGGTGAACTGGTGCCCCCGGAAGGCGTAGCGGGCCATGTCGTACGCCCCGTTGGTGTCGGCCTGCCAGAAGTCGAGCAGCGCTCCGGCGACAGGCCGGCAGGCCCGGCCGAAGACATAACCGCTGACCGTGAGCGGCACGCCGGGGGTGCCGGCCGTCACCAGGCTGGTGCGACGCGGCGAGTCGGGCTTGAAGTACGGCCCCTCCATCTGCGGCGGCGTCGGGTCGTCCCCGTCGTCGCAGGCCGGGGTGGGGGCCGGCAGCCCGTCCCCGGAGGAGGCGGCGTCCCGGGCGAGCGCGACGCCTCCTCCCGCGAGCAGGGGGGCCGCGCTCGCGGCGATGGCGGCCTTCAGGAGGCCCTTGCGGCTGATCCGCCGCTCGCCCCCCGTCGTCTCGTCAGGAGCCGGGTCGCCCGCGGGTGTTCCGGGCGGGGTCGGTTGGTCCATGGGTGGGGTCATGACAGTTTCCTCGGAGTCCTCGGTGCGGAGAGGCGGAGAGGTTCGGGAGGTGCGGTGACGCCGGACGGACGGCGGGGGGCGGTCAGCGGACCGGGGCGCTCAGAGCCGCTGCCAGAGGGCGGGGACGTTCGGCGGGGTCCAGCCGGGCTGGGCCGTGTGCCCCTGGAGGCAGCGGTAGGTCGCTCCGCCGTACGTCACCGTGGACCCGGCGGCGTACGTCGTGCCGGCGGCCCAGGTGCCGCCCGGCGGGTCGGTGGGCGGATCGGTCGGAGGCGTGGTCGGCGGGTCGGTCGGGGTGCCGCTGGTGACAAGCGTCAGCCCGTACGCCTGGAGCGCCGGGTTGAGCGGCTGGAAGTACGTCGTACCGCCGGAGGAGCAGTTGCCCGAGCCGCCGGAGGTGACGCCCTGGGCCTGGCTGCCGGAGATGTACGAGCCGCCGGAGTCGCCCGGTTCGGCGCAGACGCTGGTGCGGGTCACGCCGGAGATGGTGCCCTCCGGGTAGGTGACACTGGTGTTGAGCTGCTGGATGGTGCCGCAGTGCCAGCCGGTGGTCGAGCCGGAGCGGCAGACCGAGGAGCCCACGACGGCCGAGGTGGAGCCGGTGACGGTGACGTCGCCCCGCCCGTATCCGTTCACCACCGGGCGCGGCGTCCAGTTGGCGTTGGTGGCGACCCAGGCGTAGTCGCGGCCGGGGAAGGTCGAGCCCTGGAAGGTGCCCTGGGCCTGCTGGTTGACCCCGTTGGTGGTCGTGCCGACCCGGCCGCAGTGGCCCGCGGTGACGAAGCCGTTCTGGGTGCCGCGCTTCACGGAGAAGCCGATGGAGCAGCGGCCGGACGGGTTCATGTAGTAGGCGTCGCCGCCGCGCAGGTCGGCGAAGGTGCGGGGCTTTTCCGCGGAGCGGACGACGGTGACCAGATCGGCGCCGACCCCGGCCGACTTCAGGAACACCTCGGCGGCCGGGGTGCTCGCGGCGTTCACCACGACCCGGTTGGCCTCGACGTCGACGTACCAGACCGGCACGTCCTTGGGCGCCTTGCGCAGTGCCGCCTTGTCGAGGGTCTCCTTGACCCCTTCCAGCCGGTCGAGGCTGTGGCCGACGACCTCCGCCCTGGCTCCGGCGTCGGCGATCCGGCCGGTCTCCGAGGCGTCGGTGGTGGCGACGGTCAGGGTCGCGTCGTCACCGCTGACGCGGGCGCCGGCGAAGCTGGCGCCGAGGGACTTCTCCAACCCGTCGGCGACGGCGGCGGCCCGGTACTCGTTGGCGATCCGGCTCCTGGCGGCGTCGGCGTCCAGGCCGAGATCGCGCTCCATGGCCGCCAGCAGCCCGGGGGAGAGGCTGTCGGCGGAGACCGGCGGGGCGGTGGTGGCCGCGGGGTCGGCGGACGCCACACCGGTCAGCCCGGCGAGGGCGAGTGCGCCCAGGGCCACCGTGGCGGTCCCGGCGGCGAAGGCGCGTCTGCGGAGGATGGATCTCTCCACGTAACTCTCCTTGGTTCAGGGGGTGTCCGAGTCCGGTGGGGGTTGGTCCGGACCAGGGAATTGCCGAAACCGTAGCGGCGGGGCCGTCCGCCGCAGGAGATCCCGTTCGCCCCCCTCCCCCGGCGTTATGGGTCACCGTCCGCAGCCGTCCGCCCCACGCCGTACGGCGGGCGGACGGCGCCGTTGCCGGCCGTGCGTCCGCAGCCGGAAGGCCTCTCCCCTTCCGTGGGGGGCCCGGGTAGGTTCGGCCTCATGCACACAGGGCAACTTCTGGGCTCGGGACGCACCGCCGACGTGTACGCACTCGACGGCTCCTGGGTCCTTCGCCGGTACCGCGACCGCACCGACACGACGGACGAGCTGGCGGTGATGTCGTACGTCGGCGCCTTCGGCTTCCCGGTGCCGCGCATCGGCCCGCCCGCCGAGGGGGCCCGCCCCTCGGACCTGGTGCTCCAGCGGCTGTCCGGTCCGACCCTGGCCGAGGCCCTGCTGGCGGGTGCGCTCGGAGCCGCCGACGCGGCCGTGCTGCTCGCCCGTCTGCTGCGCGAACTGCACGCCATCCCGCCGCGCGTGTCGACGAACCCCAACGACTGCGTCCTCCACCTGGACCTGTGCCCGGAGAACGTGGTGCTGACGGACGGGGGCGCGGTGGTGGTCGACTGGTCGACCGCGTCCGAGGGCCCGCCGGGGCTCGACCGGGCGATGTCGGCGCTGGCCCTGGCCCGGACCGCCCTCGATCCGGGGCGCCCCTCAGGGGCGGAGGTCCGTACGCTGCTGTCGGCGCTCCTCGCGGAGCTCGCGGACGACGGCGGCGCGCCCGCCGGCGACCTGGCGCTCGCCCGTGCCCGCCGACAGGCGAGCCCCTGCCTGACCGAGCTCGAACGGGCCCGCCTGGACGGTGCGGTGGAACTGGTGCTGGAGTGCGCACCGTAGAAGGAGAACGGGGCGCGCGACGGGGCCCGCGCCTCGGAACCGCCGTGCCGGCGCGTCCGGGTCAGCGGGAGCCCGGGACCATGCCGACGCGTCCGGGTCAGCGGCAGTCCGGGACCGTGCCGACGCCTCCGGGTCAGCCGGTGTCGGTGACCGGCAGGTGGGACGGCAGCCCCCACTCGCTCCAGGACCCGTCGTACACCGATACCTGGCTGTACCCGGCCAGTTCGGCCGCGAGCGCCAGTACGCACGCGGTGACGCCGGACCCGCAGCTCATCACCAGCCGCTGCCGCTGCCCGGCCGACTCCGCGAACAGCGCGCGCAGTTCACCGGCCGGGCGCATCCGGCCGGCGTCCCGCCCGCCGCGCCGGGTCGCGTCGAACGGCAGGTTGACCGCCCCCGGCATGTGCCCCGCCCGCAAGCCGGGCCGGGGCTCGGCGGCCGTACCGGCGAACCGTTCCCGGGTCCGGGCGTCGAACACAGCCGAATCCGGGTCCGCCAGGGCCGCCAGTACGGTGGCACTGCCGACCAGCAGTCCGGCGCGCGGCCGGGCCGTGAAGTCCCCGGGCGGTGGCGGCGCGGCAGCGGGCAAATCCGGTTCGACGGGCTGCCCTGCGCGGGTCCACGCGGGCAGTCCGCCGTCGAGCACGGCCGCCCGGTCGAAGCCGACCGCCCGGAGCATCCAGCGGGCCCGCGGACTGGAGTAGACCCCGGCCCCGTCGTACACGACCACGGTGTCCGCGTCGTCGACCCCGAGGGCGCGCAGCTCACGGGTGAACCGCTCGGGGCCCGGCATCGTGTGCGGCAGCGGGGAGCCGGGGTCGCTGAACGGACCGTCGAGGTCGAAGCGCCGGGCCCCGGGGACACGGGCGCCCGCGCCGCGGTGCGCCGGCAAGGACGCGTCCAGCACGACGAGTCCGGGCGTCCGGAGCCGTTCCGCGAGCCACGCGACGGTGACCAGGGGGCCGGGCAGGGCGAGCACGCCACAGCCGTCGCGGGCAGCCGGGCCGCACGCCTCTTCCGGGCCGCATGCCTCGTCGGCGCCATGCCCCTCTTCCGGGCCGTCGAGCCCGCCGGCCGGCCGGTCTGCCGCGTCAGCGGCCCTACGGGCGCCGCCGACCGCACTCCCATGGCCGGCCCGGCCCGGCCATGCGCCGACCGCGCCCGCCGCAACGCCGCTGCCTTCGCCTCCGCCCGCCGTACGGCTCCGGCCCGGCCGCCCGTCCACCGCGGTCCCGTCGCTGGCGCCCATCTCCCGGCCCCCGTTCGTGTCGGCGTGCGGCCGCTCCCGCACGCCCAGGAACGTACTACTCCCCCGCTCCCGCCAGTCCGACCGGCCGGGTCCGCCCGCGAGCCAGGCCGGCGGGACGGCGACGACCGCCACCAGGAGCGCCCCGGCAGCACGGCCGGGACTGGCTCCTGGCTCCTGGCTCCTGGCTCCTGGCTCCTGGCTCCTGGCTCTCAAGCTTGACAGTCATTCTCCCCCAAGACCATGATTCCATTAATTGACTCATGGAATCGAGGTGAAGCGCGTGGCGGACACGAGCACTCCGAACGCGACGTCCGGCAGCTGGGCGCTGGAAGCCCGCGGCCTGGGCAAGCGCTACCGGCGCGTCTGGGCGCTGCGCGACTGCTCCTTCCGGATACCGGCCGGGCGCATCTGCGGCCTGGTCGGCCCGAACGGGGCCGGCAAGAGCACGCTGCTCGGACTGGCGACCCGACGGGTCCAGCCGACCACCGGCGAACTGCGCGTCTTCGGCGTACCGGTGGACGACCCCGCGGTGATGCCCAGGTTCGCGTACCTCGGGCAGGAGAAACCGCTGTTCAAGCGGTTCACCGTGGCCGACACCCTGCGCCTGGGCGCCGAACTGAACCCCGGCTGGGACGCGGCGGCGGCGACGCGGATCGTCCGCTCGGGCGACGTCCCTCTGCACGCCAGGATCGGCACGCTCTCCGGTGGCCAGCGCACCCGTGTGGCCTTCGCGCTCGCCTTCGGCAAGCGGCCCGACCTGCTGCTCCTGGACGAGCCGATGTCGGACCTCGATCCGCTGGCCCGCGACGAGATGAGCACTCTGCTGATGGCGGAGGCCGTCGAGCGGGGCACCACGGTGGTGATGTCCTCGCACATGCTGACCGAGCTGGAGGACATGTGCGACTACCTGCTGGTCGTCGCCGAGGGCCGGATGCGGATGGCCGGTGACGCCGACGCGCTCGTCCCTGCCCACGCCCTGGTGACCGGGAGGGCGCAGGACGGCGCCGCGCCGCCCGGGCTCGCCCACCACACCGTGGTGGAGTCCCGCGTCCAGGGAAGGCAGTTCCGGGCGATGATCCGGCCCAGGGGCCCGCTGCCGGCCGACTGGGAGACCGCCGAGCCCTCCCTGGAGGAAGTCCTCCTCGCCCACCTCCGCTCCCCGGACGCCCCCGCCCTCTACACCCAGGGCGCCCGTGTCGAGGCCGAAGGGACCCAGGCCGCATGAGCACCACCCTCACCGAGAAGTCCGCCGCAACCGATTCCCGCCGACGCCTCCTGCGCGGGCTGCCCTGGCTCGTCGTACGCCAGCACCGGACCGCGCTGGTCTGCGTCCTCGGCCTCACCCTGCTGTGCGCGCTCTGGATCGTGTACGAGCGTCACACGCTGGTCCAGTTGCTCGACGCGAAGGGCTGGCCGGAGAAGGACGTCGGCAGCGTGCTCCAGGAGGACCGGGGCTACCGCTACATCACCACCGTGCTCGGCAGCCTCCCCCTGATCCTCGCCGTCTTCATCGGCGCCCCACTGATCGCGGGCGACCAGGAGACCGGCACCGCGCAGCTCGTCACCACCCAGTCCGTCACCCGCCGCCAGTGGCTGATCGCCAAGCTGGGCCTGGCCTACTCCCTCGCGCTGGTATCCGGCCTGGTGCTCTCGGCCCTGTTCACCTGGTGGTGGAAGCCGTACCGCTCCGTCTTCCTCAGCCAGTGGATCGACGGCGTGATCTTCGACAACACCGGCCCCGTCCTGCCCGCGCTCCTCCTCTTCCTCACCGCCGCGGGCGTCACCATCGGCATCCTGGCCCGCCGGGTGCTCCCGGCCATGGTGATCACGTTCCTCTTCACCGCGATCACCACCCTGTTCGTCTGGGACGAGATCCGCGTACGCCTCGGCTCCTCGCAGATGTTCACTTACCCGTTGAACAGCGAACTTCCCGACCGCTTCCGCGACTCGTACGAGGTGGAGCGCTGGGTCGGCAGTGCAGACGGGGACCTGTACGGCTGGGGCGCCTGCACCGAGGCGACCGTGGAGGCGCGGAACGCGTGCCTCCAGGAGCACGGCATCGTCAACAACGTCATCGAGTACCTCGGCTACGACCAGATGGCGGCGATGCAGTGGACCGCGGCGGGCCTGCTGCTCGCCGGAACGGCCCTGCTCACCGGGTTCGCCCTGTGGCGCGTCACGCACCGCCCGCTGTAGGCGTGGTGCGCGCCCCCTACGTAAAGTGTCGGCAATCGAGCGGAAGGTGAAGTCCGTGGTCGTGTTCCGCATCGACCGGCGCAGCGGGGTGGCGACGTATCTCCAGATCGTCCGCCAGGTCGAACAGGCGCTGCGAATGGGGGCGTTGGAGGAGGGCGACCGGCTGCCCACCGCCGCCCAGGTCGCCGCGGCCACCAAGGTCAACCCGAACACGACGCTCAAGGCCTACCGGGAGCTGGAACGCGCGGGGCTCGCCGAGGTCCGCCAGGGGGCGGGCACGTTCATCACCCGTTCCCTGGCCCGGCCCCGGACCGGCCCCGGCTCCCCGCTGCACACCGTCCTGGCCGACTGGATGACCCAGGCCCGCGCGGAAGGACTCAGCGGCCAGGACGTCACGGCCCTGTTCCACTCGGCGTTCGAGACCGCGTACCCGGGCGACGCGGCGGGCTGACTCCGGCCGCCCCGCCGCCGGGCACGCGACGCCCCACGGGCACCCACCGGGCGCCCGTCGGCCCACGGGCACCCGTCGCCACCAGGCGCGCGGCGCTTACACGGCGTACCCCCGGTCCGCGTCGAGCAGGACCCGCTGCCGCGCCTGGGGGGTGGCGATTCCGGGCAACAGCATCCGCCACATCCCCACGGTGCGCCTCAGCAGGTCCTCCCGGCCGCTGATCAGCTGCGAGTACAGCTGGACGCCGGTGCACGCGCCGACCAGGAACTCGGCGATCGCGTGCGGGTCGGCGTCCGCCAGGAGATCGCCCTCGTCCCGCGCCACGTCCAGGCACTCCACGATGGCGTCCCGCCAGTTGAGAAAGGCCGTCGCGTCCTGGAGCCCGAAGCTGCCCTGCTCCACGGAGAGCCGTACACCCGCCCTCAGCAGCGGGTCCGTCCGCAGCCGTACGGCCCAGACCAGGGTGATGTCCACCAGCCGCTGCAACCCGTGGGAGCCCTGCGGCGGCTCTATCGACTGCTGTTGGGCGCTCATGACCGCCGTGGCCAGCTCGCTCTTCGACTTGAAGTGGAAGTACATCGCCCCCGTCGTGACCCCCGCGCGTTCGAGGATCTTCGTGACCCCCGCCCCCGCGTACCCGAACTCGTCGAAGATCTCCGCCGCGGAGATGATCAGCGCCTCACGGGTGCGTACCGCCCTGTCCTGTGCGATGCGCGACATCGCTGTTCCTCCTGGAGATGTTCCGTCCACCGGCCCACACGAAAAAGAGAAGAATCCTATAGAGGTCAGGGCCTCCGTGAGGAGAAAGCCCTCTTCTTTACCGCCCGTTGACACACTGCCGCGAGCCGGCCGGCGGGACGGCGAGCGAAAACCGGGGCAGATCCGAGGTCGGGGGCGAAGGCGAAGGCCGGACGGCCCGTGCGGGTCCGTTCGGGTCCGTGCGGTCCGTGCGGGTCCGTTCGGGCCCGTGTGGTCCGTGCGGGTCCGTGCGCTCCGTGCGGTCAGGCCCGGTTGTAGCGGTAGCCGCTTCCGTGGGCGGGACCGACGTCGTGAAGGATGCCGGCCCCGTCGACGGCGAAGAACGAGGGGTCGGAGTCGCCGCACCTGCCGGTGGAACGGGCCGTGTCCACCACGGCCGTACCGACGTTGATCCGCTTCCCGCCGTCCGTCACGGAGCTGAGCTTCGCCGTGTACTCGCAGTGCCCCGTGCCCTGTACGTCCGAGACGAGGGTCACCGCGACCTGCCCCGGCGACGCCCGCCGGATGACCACCTTGTGGGGCTGGAGGACGTCGTACCGCGACGCGATGGTCCAGGTCCCGACGAAGTGCCGGGGCACCTGCTGGTCCGGCGTCGCGGAGCCGGAGTCCCCTGCGGGCGGTCGCGCGTCGGACCCCGCCCCCTCGGCACCGGCGGCCGGCCGGTCGCCGGGCGCCCCGGACCCGCTCGGTACGCCGCCTCTCCCTGGCGTCCCGGTGTCCCCGGGCCCGGAACCGTCACGGGACCCGTCACCTGACCCGGACGAGCCACCGCCCGAGGCTGCGGCTCCCCCGCTGTCCGAGGCCCGCCCCGCGCCCGCGCCGTCCCGACCGCCCCGGCCCTCGTCCGGTTCCCCTGCCTCCTTCTTCTCCCCGTCCGCCTCCTCCCCGTCCGCCTGCGACTCCTCGTCGCCGGGGGCCCCGGACGGCGAGGCGGCACGGCTGGGCGAGGCACCAGCGGTACCGGGCTCGGCGGTGGTCCCCCCTCCCCGTACATCCGTGTCCCCGCCCGGCCCCTGGCCGAGAAATGCCACGGTGCCGCCGACGGCCAGCACCGCGAGGACCGCGGCCGCCACGACCCACGTACGGCGACGGCGGGCGCGCGGCCCGCTCCCGGCAGCCCCGCCGGACCCTTCGGCCTCCGGAGCGACCACGACCGGCGGGGAGCCGGGGGCCGACACCGACGGGACAGCCGGGCCGGGGGCCGACACCGACGGGACAGCCGGCTCAGGGGGCGACGGAGCGGCCGGGTCAGGGACCGACGGAGCAGCCCCGCCCCGTGCCGGCGCCGGCTCGGGCGCAACCGCCGGCTCCGGCCGCAGGCCGACCGTGCCGACGTCGGCACGGGGCGGGGTGGGCACGGCGGAGGGAGCAGCCGCGTCAGAGGGCTCGTCCCCCGCCCCCGGTCCGGCAGCGGCCCCGGACTGGGCAGAGGCAGACGCGACGGGCCAGGCCCCACCCACCGCGCACCCCTCGGCCCCCGACCCCTGCTCCGGCTCCGCCGCAGCGCCCGCCCCGAGGCCCGTCCCCGGCTTCGGCTCGGCCCCGGCGCCCGCCCCCGGGCCCGGATGGGCCGCCGCGACCGGCCCGGGCCCGGCAGCCGCCTCGGGCTGGGCAGCCGCCTCGGACGGCGACGGCACCTCCGCGTCGAGCAGCAGGGCCGCCTGCTGCGCGAGACGCGCCAGCAGCAGCGGGGGCAGCCACGCACCACGCGGCGCTCCCGCGCTCTCCGGCAGATCCAGCCCGTCCAACAGCCCGTCGACACCAGGCCGTTCAGCGGCCTTCTTGGTCAGGCAGCGCTCGATCAGCTCCCGCAGGGAGGCGTCCCGCACCGCGGCGAGGTCCGGTGGGGACTCGACGATCCGGTACATCACGGCGTGCTGGTTGCCCACGGAGCTGCCGAACGGCAGGCGCCCCGTGGCCGCGTACATCAGCACACACCCGAGGGAGAAGACGTCCGCCCCGGGCCCGGCCTCCTCGCCGAGGATCTGCTCCGGGGCCATGAATCCGGGCGAGCCGATGACCATTCCGGTGCTGGTCAGCAGGGACTCGACGGAGACCTGGAGCGCGCGGGCGATGCCGAAGTCGATGACGCGGGGGCCGTCCACGGTCAGCAGGACGTTGGACGGCTTCAGGTCGCGGTGGACGATCCCGGCGGCGTGGATGCCGCGCAACGCCCGCAACAGCCCCTCGGCCAGGGCGTGCACCGAGGCGGCGGGCAGCGGACCGTGCTCCCGGACCGCCTGGTCCAGAGAGGGGCCCGGCACATAGCCGGTGGCCACCCAGGGCTGCTCTGCGTCCGGGTCGGCGTCCAGCACGGCGGCGGTGTAACGCCCGCCGACCCGGCGGGCCGCCTCGATCTCCCGACGGAACCGGGCCCGGAACTCGCCGTTCGCGATGTGCTCCTCGTGCACCACCTTCACGGCCACGGTGCGCCCGCCCCCGGAGCGGGCCAGGTAGACGCGTCCCATCCCCCCTGCGCCGAGCCGGCCCAGCAGAGGGTAGGGCCCGATCCTGACCGGATCACCGGCCGCGAGCGGTCGTATGCCCTCCATCGCCGGGTACCGCTCCCCGTCCTCGCGCATGCCCATGCTGACCCGATCCCCCGATGGCCGTTTCCCCTGCGGTCGTTCACGCCGGGCCAAGGATAGAAGTCCGCCGCACCGGGGACGATACGGGCGTCCACGCAGCCCACCGCACGCACCGTGCGCCACCCTTCGGGGCCCCGTCGCCAACAGGCATTTCACCGCAGACGGGTTGGCGGACCACGGTTCGGGCACAAGCACCCGTCAGACAGGCACGGACGATCCACAGAACGAGGTGGCCCGATGGACACGATGAGCCTCGCGGCCGCGGCTGCCCCCGCAACGGCAACCGCCGCCGGGGCGCGCGGCAGCGCACTCGCCTTCCTGGAAGAGCTCGAACCTGCGGTCGCGGGCGAAGCCGCCGACGCGGTGGTCCTGGTCGTCTCGGAACTGACCACCAACGCCCTGCGCCACGGCGGCGGAACCTTCACACTCCGCCTGACCGCCCACGTCGACAGCATCGAGGTGGCCGTCCACGACCCGAGCCCGCAGATGCCCCGCACGCGCGCTCCCGACCTGACCGGCGCCACCGGGGGCTTCGGCTGGCCCCTGATCAACCATCTCGCGCGCACGACCGGGATCACCCGCGGGGCGGCCGGCGGCAAGACCATCACCGCCGTCCTGCCTCGCTGACACCGCCGCACCGGCGCGGACGCCGACGCGAAGCCCTCGGCCGGCCCAGGGCACAGAGCCCGGCGATCCCACCTGCCCCCTCTCCCCGCGCCCCCGCCGGGCTGGCGGCCGGGCGGCAGCCGGTGGGCGAGCACGGTGCCGTCGGTCACCGTAGGCAGGAGCCCGGCGCCCTCGGCGACGGGGCCGCGACTGCCGAAACCCGCACCACGGAAAGCGGCCGGGCGGGCGGCGAATATAATCGGCCCCATGTCGAAGCCTGACGCGCTGCTTGTTAACGTTGCCGCCCTGGTGGAGTCCGGGCACAGCAATCAGATGTCTTTGACCGTGGTCGCCGGTGGTGCTGTCATCACGGGCCGCCTGGCTCCCGAGGCCGTCTGGAGGCAGCGGGTGTCGGAGGTCTTGGCGGACTCGGACCGCCTGAGGGACTTCTCCGCCGTGTTCACCGCCACGGCACACGAGGAAGCACCACCCACCCATCTGCACTTCCATGTGGCCCGAATTCTCCAGGGCTCGGTGGGGATTCCGGAGACCGGCGGGATGTACCGGGTGGCGATCGAGGACGTCAGCGCGTGGTCCATGGGGGACTTCAGCTACTCCGACCACTGATCCACCGCACCCGAAAAGCCCCCGGCACGCGCCGGGGGCCCGGCCGGCACACCCGGTCGGGCCCTCTCACGCTTCGGTTCGGCGGCGGGTCGGTCACGCCTGCCCTTCGGTCAGGCTGCCGCAGGGGCTCCCAGCATCGCGGACGCCTGCCGCACCGGGGCGAGGCCCCGCGTGAGCACGGCGGTCCGGGGAAGTTCGCGGCAGGTGAAGCCCAGCTGGGTCATGGCCCGCAGCACTTCGCCCACGCTGAAGTCGCGGCGGTCCTGGCGTGTGATCACCTGACCGACCTGCTTGACGGGGTAGGTGCGCCGACCGATGATCACGGACTCGCCGGAGACCGGCTCGGGCTTGACGCCCTTCATCGATTCCAGGACGCCGCTCCTGGTGAGGTCGAACGGGAAGCGGGCGATGACACAGCGCATGAGGCCTCACAGGGAGAGGGGCGGACGGGGTGCTTCTGTGGCGGTCGAGCAGGTTCAGCGCGCGACGGCCAGGACGCCCAAGGCGCTGCCGTGCTCGTCGACGACCGGCAGAACGTCGACCTGGCCGCAGCGCATCGTGCGCTCGGCCTCTGCCAGGGTGGCGACCGGCGAGGTGTACGGCCCCCGGCCGCCGTTGAGGTCCCGCAGCTGGACCCGGTCCGTGTACGCGGAGCCGTCACGAACCGCTGCGAGCTGGGGCTGAGTGACCAGCCCGGTCCACAGACCGCTGTCGTCGCAGACGAGCAGGTGCCCGGCCCTCGCACCCGCCATGACGGACAGGGCCACCTCGACGGTCATGTCGTCGCAGACCTGCGGTCCGGCGGTGTCCATGGCGTCGGCCACCGTCCCGCACGCGAAGGCGCTGGTAATGGAGCGGGGACGGGTCTGGATCAACGACAAAAGGTGCCTCCTGCACACATGGGCAAGCTTCCGGATCACGAAGGTTCTAGGCCGCCGCGTCGTAGGAGGACTGCCGCTGACTCACGCGCCGGGCGGCAGAGGCAGGGCTGCGCCGGCCGCGCGGGGCCGCGCTGCGCCGACGTCGCTCGGTCACCGGCGCGGTGATCGTCACGGGGACGCCGGAGGGGGTCTGCGCGCCGGTGATGCGGCTCAGCTCGGCCTCGCCGGAGCGGACCTGGGCGACCTGCGGGGTGATCCCGGCGTCCGCCATCAGCCGGGTCATCTCGCGGCGCTGGTTGGGCAGCACCAGCGTGACGACGCTGCCGGACTCCCCGGCACGGGCGGTACGCCCGCCGCGGTGCAGGTAGTCCTTGTGGTCGCTCGGCGGGTCCACGTTGACCACGAGGTCCAGGTTGTCGACGTGAATGCCGCGCGCCGCGACGTTCGTGGCGACCAGCACCGTGACGTGCCCCGTCTTGAAGCGCTCCAGGGTGCGGGTGCGCTGCGGCTGCGACTTCCCGCCGTGCAGAGCGGCCGCCCGCACCCCGCTGTGCAGCAGGTGGTCGGTGAGCTTGTCCACCGCGTGCTTGGTGTCCAGGAACATGATCACCCGGCCCTCGCGCGCCGCGATCTCCGTCGTGGTGGCGTACTTGTCGGCGCCCTGCACGTACAGGATGTGGTGCTCCATCGTGGTGACCGCGCCGGCGGACGGATCGACGGAGTGCACGACCGGGTCGTTCAGGTAACGCCGCACCAGCAGGTCGACGTTGCGGTCCAGCGTCGCCGAGAAGAGCATCCGCTGCCCGTCGGCGTTCACCTGGTCCAGCAGCTCGGTGACCTGCGGCATGAAGCCCATGTCGGCCATCTGGTCGGCCTCGTCCAGCACGGTGACGGTGACCCGGTCCAGCTTGCAGTCACCGCGCTCGATGAGGTCCTTGAGACGGCCCGGGGTGGCGACGACGACCTCGGCGCCACCGCGCAGCGCACTGGCCTGACGGCCGATGGACATGCCGCCCACCACAGTGGCGATACGCAGCTTCAGCGACCGGGCATACGGAGTGAGCGCGTCGGTGACCTGCTGAGCCAGCTCACGGGTGGGGACGAGGACCAGGGCCAGCGGGCGCTTGGCGTCGGCGCGGCGGCCGGAGGTGCGGGCCAGCAGCGCGAGTCCGAAGGCCAGGGTCTTGCCCGAGCCGGTGCGGCCCCGGCCCAGGACATCCCGGCCGGCCAGCGAGTTGGGGAGGGTGGCCGCCTGGATCGGGAAGGGCACGGTCATGCCCTCGGAGGCGAGCGCCGCCTTCAGCGGCGCCGGCATCTCCAGCTCGCCGAACGTCTCGGAGGCGGGCAGCGCCGGGGTGACGGTGACCGGCAGGGCGAACTCGCCCT
>NZ_JBBBEN010000068.1:0-6409 GCF_037137275.1 Streptomyces pratensis
ACAACCCCGAACCACCCCACACCGAACTCGGACGCCTTGACGAAAGACATAGAGGCACCCCCCCCGGGGCTCCGGCCGCAGGGAGCCTGGGGCCGCAGGGGCGTCAGCCCGCCGCGGTCACCCGCCCGCAGGGTCCGTCAGGACGTCCGTGACGTCCACGAAGTCCTTCTTCTGGGCGGTGAGCCGGCCCTCGCGGACCACCTGGAACGTCACCTTCGTGTTGACGATGCGTGGATGACCGGACGTGCCCACCAGGTCCCGGAAGCGCCAGCGGAGCGTCGGGGTCAGACCGCCGGTGTCGACCTCGGTGCCCCGGTTGAGGGCGGCGATGACCCGGCCCGGCGTCACGGTGTCGTCGTCGATCGCCGCGACGGCCGCCCGCAGCGCCGTGTAGGCGATCCACGTGGTCTGCACGGCGGTGTCGTCCGGGTCGATGCGGTTGTCCCCGAAGGCGTACGTCCGGATCACCTGGCGCATCGTCTTCCAGCGCGCGTCCCCCGCGTCCGGGTACCAGCCGGTGACGAACGCTCCCTCGAAGGGGCTCTTGCGGCCGCCCGTGCGGTCGATGAGCGGCTGGCTGACGCTGCCGAGCACGGAGGAGACCCTCACCCGCTCGCCGTCCGGCTCCAGGCGGCGGAAGGAGTCGAAGAAGGTCTCCGTCCGGGTGCCGAGCACCGCCGTCACGCAACTGCCGTCGGACTGCTCAAGCGCCTGCCCGGCCTGCTCGTCGTAGGAGGTGAGGGCCTCCGGCGCCAGGATGTCGGCGGCCTCCGGCCGGCCGGCGGCGAGCAGCCCGCTGTTGAGGAGCTGCGGCATGCGGTCGCCGCCGATCGAGTCGGGGCGTACCAGCGAGACCCGTTCGCAGCTGCCCGCGAGCTGGCGGCCGTGGCCGGCCAGCAGCGCCGACTGGCCGCCGTTGACCGGGTAGGAGAGATAGCTGCTGAACTCCTCCGTGGACGCGCCGTAGCCCCCGATGTACGGGACACCGCCCGCCTCCAGCGCGGGCATGAAGCTCTGCCCGTGCCGGCTGTACGAGCCGACGACGGCGGCCACCTTCTCCTTGACGGCCTCCCGCGCGCACCGCTCCGCGCCGAGCGCGGTGTCGCCCTCGTCGCACACGAGCACCCGCAGTTCGCGCCCGTCGATGCCTCCGGTGTCGTTGACCCAGCGGGCGTAGGTCCGGGCCATCGCGGGCACGCCGGCCATCTTCACGGCGTTGATGTCGGCGGAGCGGTCCGGCGCCCAGGTCATCACGGTCACGGGCCCCCCGGAGCCCCCCGACGAACCGGGGAGTATCCCGCAGCCGGTCAGCAGCAGCGCCCCGGCCGCCACTGCACCGATCACGCGCGGGAAGGGGCGGGGAGAGGTGGGGCGCAGCCGTCCGGTCATGGACAGGGACCCTTCCGGGTTCCGGGTAACGGCACGCTGTGCGGTGTTCAACGCACGGTGACCTCCAGGTGAATTACGGGGGCCCGTGCGGGGGCCGTGTGAAGGAACGTACGATCGACGACCGTGCAGCAAGGTTCGGAGAACACTTCCCGTCGCGGCCGTCGCTCCTCCACCATGGGCGGCATGCCGCTCACTGACATGCCGTGGTGGCGTTGGCGCGCCAACGTGCGCTCGGCGCTGCACATGCTCTCCGACCCCGTCTTCCACCGCACGTGCTGGCTCGCCGGCCAGGAAGGGTACGGGGACGTCACCGACGCCGTGTACCGCCTGGTCGAGGACACCTGGCTCGACAACTGGTCGGCCGAGAAGTACGTCGGCACGATCTTCAGGGACTCCGCGGAGGCCGCCGCCGTGGACGCCGCCGCCCTGGGGGTGCTGCGCATCATGCACCAGGTCGGCGCCGACGCTCCCGTGTCCGCCTATCTGGAGCACCACGGCTGGCCGGAAGCCGTCCGGGCGGCGCGCGAGGCGCATGTGCTGCTCGCAGTCAACGACGCGGACGATCCGGACATACCGCCGCGCTCGCTGGACGCCATCCGCATCATGACCAGGGCCGCCTGACCCTGGGCGGGTGTGGCACCCTACGGGCATGACCGTGCCGCAGCCCGCCCCCGCCGTCTCGGACGCCGCCGCGTCCGAGCAGTACGTCCTCACGCTCTCCTGCCCCGACAAACAGGGCATCGTGCACGCCGTGTCGAGCTTCCTCTTCATGACCGGCTGCAACATCGAGGACAGCCAGCAGTTCGGGGACCACGACACGGGCCTGTTCTTCATGCGCGTCCACTTCTCGGCGGACGCCACGGTGACGGTGGACAAGCTGCGCGCCAGCTTCGCCGCGGTCGGGGAGGCCTTCCGGATGGAGTGGCAGATCCACCGGTCGGCGGAGCGGATGCGGGTCGTGCTGATGGTCAGCAGGTTCGGGCACTGCCTCAACGACCTGCTGTTCCGCTCCCGCACCGGGGCGCTCCCGGTCGAGATCGCGGCCGTCGTGTCCAACCACACGGACTTCGCCGAGCTCGTCGCCTCGTACGGCGTCCCCTTCCGCCACCTTCCGGTGACCAAGGACACCAAGCCGGAGGCGGAGGCGAGGCTCCTGGAGCTGGTCCGCGAGGAGGACGTCGAGCTGGTCGTCCTCGCCCGCTACATGCAGGTGCTCTCCGACGACCTGTGCAAGCGGCTGAGCGGCCGGATCATCAACATCCACCACTCGTTCCTGCCGAGCTTCAAGGGCGCCAAGCCCTACCACCAGGCGCACGCGCGCGGGGTGAAGCTCATCGGCGCGACCGCGCACTACGTCACCGCCGACCTCGACGAGGGTCCGATCATCGAGCAGGAGGTCGAGCGGGTCGGCCACGGCGTCACGCCGGACCAGCTGGTCGCCATCGGCCGGGACGTGGAGTGCCAGGCGCTGGCCCGCGCGGTGAAGTGGCACGCGGAGCGGCGCATCCTGCTCAACGGCCGCCGTACGGTGGTCTTCGCCTGACCCGAGGGGCGCCCCGGGCCCCTGGGCGTCCCGTCACAGCCGACTGAGTGAGGCCGCCGCGAACAGGACGTCGCGGATGGCCTCCCGGTCGCCCTCCTGGCCCGCCGCCGCTTCCACCGGCGGCACGTGGCCCGCCGCCAGCCGGCAGAACTCCACCCCGTCCAGCGCCACCTGCGCCACCGCGCGGTCGGGCGAGCCGACGGCGGCCGGGGAGTCCAGCGCGATGTACCAGTCGCCGCCGCCGTGCCCCTCGATCTCCAGATGCAGGGAGCGGCCCGGCGCGCCGGGCGTGACCAGCTCCCGGGCCGGACCGGCCAGCCCGGTGCGGCGGCGGCCCGCCAGGGCGGCCGGGAGCAGTCGGGCCGCGAGGTCGATCATCCGGTGCAGATGGGCGGCGGACGGGGCCTCGTACGGATAGTCGACGGCGTCGGCGATGTCCCCGCCGTGCACCCAGCACTCGAAGGACCGGTCCAGCAGCGCGTCCTGGAGCGGCAGCGCGAAGTGCCCGTAGGAGACGGACAGCTCGGCGACGTTCCGCCCGGCGAAGGACGCGGTGCGGATCAGCTCGTGGCTCTGGTCCCGCCAGGGCTCACGGACGGCCCGGGTGCTCGGCGGACGCGTCGCCGACCAGTACCGTTCGGTGCGCTCGGCGGGGTCCAGCGGCGCTTCGCCGCCGACGAGCGGGTCGTCGAGGCCGAGTGCGGCGGACAGCAGCCCGTCGACCGCCGTCAGATGGGCGATCACCCCGGCGACCGTCGTCCTGCGGCTGGTCGCGCGCTCCTGCTCGAACCACCGCAGGCGCACCGGCGCATGCCATTCGGCGTCGCCGATGTCGCGGAGCAGGGCGTCCAGCCGGGCGGTCTCCGCGTCGTACGGAGCGGCCCACCCCGGCACCGGAATCCGGGCCGGGCGGCGGCCCAGACAGCCGTCCAGCACCCGGTTCCGCAGCGTCGGATCGAGGTCCAGGGAGCCGCCGGTGTGCAGCAGCCCCACCGCGTCCCGCAGCCGCAGAGCCTCCTCCGCGCACGGGGCGCACTCGGTGAGGTGGTCCTCCACGGCGGCGGTCTCCTCCCCCGAGCAGGCGGCCAGCGCCCAGGCCCCGAGGAGGGCCTTCAGGACCCGGTGCGAGAGAACGGGCACGGGGCCCTCCGCCGCGCCCTCGTCCCGCACGGGGGCGCCCGGCACCGCCACCGCCTCGTCCGGCTCCGACTGTGCGGGCACGGGTGTGTCCGGTGGTGCTCCGCCGGGCGGCGGGGGCGACGGCGCCGGCGTGGACCGGGGGTCCAGGTCGTCCGCCGCGCCGCGCGGGCCCGGTATGCGGCGCGCGTCCCGCACCCCGTCGTCGGGCCCGTCGCTCGCGCGCCCGCCGCCGGTCACCGGGCCCGCCCGTAACCGGGCGGTGCGGCCCCTTCGAGCGGGTCGGCGTTCGCGGTGGAGAGCAGCTGGAGCCCCAGCCGGAGGCGGCGGCGGGCCTCGTCCTCCGTGACCCCGAGATCGGCGGCGGCCTGCCGGTAGTCGCGGCGCTGGGTGTACGCCAGCTCCAGGGCCCGCCGCAGCGGGGCGGGCATCGAGGAGACGATGTAGTCGGCGCGGGCGGCCGCCGTGGCGCTGCGCACCCGCCGTTCCACCTCCTCGGGGTCGGGGACGGCCCCTTCGCCGTGCTCCGCCTCGTAGGAGGAGGCCGCCTCCCCGCGCAGCCGGCGCACGGACTGGCGGTGCGCGAGCCGGGCCACCCAGGAGCGCATCGAGCCCTGCTGGGGGTCGTAGGCCTCCGGGTCCTCCCATATCTGGACGAAGACCTCGCGGGTCACCAGGTCCGCGGCGTCCTCGTCGTCGAGCATGCGGTGCGCCTGGCTGTGGACGAGCGAGGCGAACCGGTCGTAGAGCTCGCCGAGCGCCGCCGCCTCGCCGCGTGCCAGCCTCTGCTGCATCCTGCGGTCCCAGCGGGGCGGTGTGTCCTTCACCATGCAACCCCCAGCTCCGGTCCCGTGCCCAGCTCCGTGCCGCAGCCTCTGCCCGTGGGGACCGAATGTAGTCCGGCGGCGGACGGCGTACGCGCCTTTGCCTCAACTCCGTCTCCGCCCAGCGTGGCCGTAGACGGTAGTGCATGTCCGCCGCGGATGCTTCTTCGCCGTTCTTCCCCCCCTTCCCCGTCCGCAACGTCCTTCTTCACCGCCCGGGGGAGCGGCAAACGGGCCGAAGTGATCATTTCCTACGGAAACCTCCTGCGCCTCGCGGCCGCGTCGGTGTTTCATGGGGGAGCGGTGGGGCAGCCGCGAGAAGGAACGGAAACTTCCGGATTGCCGGGAGCCTCGGAACGAGAGGTCCAGTCGCGTGACGCTGAAAGTGGACGAGACGGAGCAGGGCGCCTGGACCGTGCTCCGGATACGGGGTGAACTCGATCTGGTCACGTCACCCGTCGTCCGTCAGTCCGTCCACGAGGCCGTCGCCGAGGGGCAGCACGACGTGGTGCTCGATCTCTCCGACGTCTTCTTCTGCGACTCCAGCGGTGTCGGCGTGCTGATCGCCTCGCGGCGGCTGATGAAGTCCTGCGGCGGCCGGCTCCGGCTGATCCTCCCTGCCCGGGGCGCGGAAGACGGCTCGCACGTCAACAAAGTGCTCGGCGCGCTCGGCGTGCGCCGCCTCTTCGACGTGTATCCGGACGCGCTGTCCGCGATCGACGAGCAGAGCAGGCCGCTGAGCGTCTGACGCGAGGCGAGAAACGAGGACGTCACACCGGAAGCAGTCCTCGGTGACACGTGAACGCTCCGGGCGTCGTACGCTCCCCGCATGGACAGCGCAGAGTACGAGCGAAAGATCGCGCACCGCTTCGCCGCCTTCGACCAGGACGGCAACGGCTACATCGATCGCGCCGATTTCAATGCCGCAGCCGCCCGCCTGCTCACGGAGTTCGGGACGACGGCCCGCTGCGACAAGGGCCAGGCCCTCTACACCGGGGCCGAGGCGTTCTGGCAGGGCATGGCCGGGATCGCGGACGTGGACGGGGACCAGCGGGTCACCCGGGGGGAGTTCGTCGGCGGGGCGGTGAAGCGGCTGCGGGACAACCCGGAGCGTTTCGCGGAGATCGCCCGGCCGTTCCTCCGGGCGGCCATCGCGGTCGCGGACAGCGAGAACGGCGGCCGGGCGTCGGTGGCCGCGGTGGAGCGGGCGCTCCGGGTTCTCGGAGCGGAAACCGACGTCGCGGGCGTCGCGGCCCAGAGCCTGGACACGGACCGGGACGGGCAGATCGCGGAGAACGATGTGATGGCCGCGTTCGCCGCGTACTTCACGGTGATCGAGCCGGACGCGTAGGAGGCGCCGGGACCGCGAGGAGCGCGGTGGCCCGGTGGGCCGGGCCGAGGGGGGCGCGCCGCCGAAACGGCCGGGCAACACGCCCGCCCGCGCGAACGGTTCCGCCCCGCCCGCCGCGAGGGCTCCGCGCGGCCGACCCTCCCGCACACGGCGACGCGCGCCCGG
>NZ_JBBBEN010000068.1:6444-100246 GCF_037137275.1 Streptomyces pratensis
GCGGGCCGGTGGTGGCCGGAGTTCCGGCGCGGAGCGGCCGGGGCGGAACCGTTCGCCCACGACGCGGCGCGGCCGATGGGCGAGGCTGCCTCCGTTCCCGCGGCGGCACGCGCTTCACCTGGGAGGCAGACGTCCACCTGCCCCGTGCACGGGCCGGGGCCCCGGCCCGTGTTCCGGCTCGCCGGGGCGGCCGGCGCGGGCGACCCTGTGGCCGGTCCGGGCCCCGGCCGGTCGCTTCCGGGCGGCTCTGCGGGGGTGCGGCGGCCGGGACGACGGAAGCCGAGGGCGGAGGGTGACTCGGCGCATGCGGCCGGTGGCCACAGGGGCTTGCGCCCTTTGTGCGGTTCGTCACCGGGCGGAGCCGGCGGTCGGCTCGGGTACCCTCCGTGGCATGCGAGTGGTTCTGGAACCGGACGAACCGGGGGCGGCCTGTGCGGCGGCTCCGGTCCGGACCGAGGGCTCGCGCGGGAGAGGGGCCGGCCCGGCCCGGGAAGCGATTCCCCTGCGGGCGGCGCGCTCCCGTTCGACTCCCCGCAGCGTGCGTCGCACAGTATGTACCGCGCGTACTCCTTCGCGCTGGAATATGCCCGAAGTGGTTGTTGCGGTGACTGTACGTCAACCATGCTGTCGGGTCAGGGAGTCACGTTCCGTGACCCCGAGGAGGCGCGAGGCGATGTGCCCGCCGGTTCGGATGGTGTGAGCGGTGCAGGTGCTTCAGGTTCAGCTGGAGGTCGGTCCAGATCCCGCGGAGGTGGGACGGGCCCGTAGGTGGGCGCGGTCGCGCCTGGCCGGATCGGGGATAGGGGAGGACGAGCCGCTCGCTGAAACGCTCATCCTGCTGATCTCGGAGCTGGTCACCAACGCGGTCGTCCACACGGGCTGTCCGGCCGTGCTGCGGATGCTGTTCGGCGCGGCAGGCGGAGTGACCGGGACCGTCCGGGTCGAGGTCGCGGACGCCAGCGACCGCCCGCCGCTCCAGCGCCACGCGGACGGCGACGAGACCAACGGCCGGGGCCTGGAGCTGGTGGACGGCCTCGCGGACCGCTGGGGCTGGCAGCCGGAGGGTGTCGGGAAGCAGATCTGGTGCGAGGTCGACCGGCGCGGCCCGGTGCGCCCCCGGCGGGTGCCGCCGGTCGTCCCCCAGGGCGGCGAGACCCGCGAGCCGGCGCCCCGTCTCTTCACCGTCTGACCTGGGCGGCGCGGGGGCGGGCCCGCTCCTCGCACCCGTAGCGCGGGGAATGGGGAGCGGGGAGCGGGAGCCGCGACTCGGGGAGCGCGGGGACGGGACCGCGGTTCGGGCCGCCCCCCGGCGAACGGCTCTCGGGCTTCCGGCGGTCCACGACGCGGCCCAGGGCCTGGCTGATCATCGATCTCGTGGTGGGTCGTGGTGAGCTGAGAGACAGGGCGACCGGGACGGCTCGGCCCTCAGAACGACGGGTCCCCCTCCGCTACGACAAGCCCTCTCGCTCGCGAGCGCTTGTCGGACACGGCCTGGGAAGTGGCGTCCGCCGAGGACCGGAACGTACGCCGGTAGACCGTCGGCGGCACGCCCAGGGCCGCCTGGAGGTGCTGGCGCAGGGAGGTCGCCGTGCCGAAGCCCGCGTCCCGGGCCACCTGGTCGATCGACAGGTCCGTCGACTCCAGCAGGTGCCTGGCCCGCTCCACCCGCTGCTGGGTGAGCCACTGGCCGGGGCTGATGCCGACCTCCTCACGGAAGCGGCGGGTGAACGTCCGTACGCTCATCGCCTCCTGTTCCGCCATCTCCCGCAGCAGGATCGGCCGCTCCAGGCGGGCCAGCGCCCAGGCGCGTGCGGCGCTGGTGGTCGCGAACTGCGGGTCGGGCAGGGGGCGGTGGATGTACTGCGCCTGTCCGCCGTCCCGGTGCGGGGGGACGACGGTGCGGCGGGCGATCTCGTTCGCCACGGCCGTCCCGTGGTCGCGCCGCACCAGGTGCAGACAGAGGTCGATGCCGGCGGCGACTCCGGCGGAGGTGAGGACGTCGCCGTCGTCGATGAACAGGACGTCCGGGTCGACGCGCACCCGCGGGAAGGTCCGCTGGAAGTGGTCGGCGGAGGACCAGTGCGTGGTGGCGGGCCGGCCGTCCAGATACCCGGCCGCGGCCAGGACGTAGCTGCCGGTGCAGATGGAGACCATCCGGGTGCCCGGCCGGACGTGGGCGAGAGCTGCCGCCAACTCCTCGGTGAGCCTGCCCTCTTCGAACACCGGCCCCAGTTCGTAGGAGGCGGGGACCACCACCGTGTCGGCGGTCGCGAGGGCCTCGGGGCCGTGCTCGACGAGGACGGAGAAGTCCGCGTCGGTCCTGACCGGCCCCGGCGGCCGGACCGAGCAGGTCACGACGTCGTAAAGCCTCGTCCCCCTGGCGTCCGCCGTCGAGCCCAGCGAACGGCCGAAGATCCGCTGCGGGATGCCGAGCTCGAAGGGGAGCAGTCCGTCCAGGGCCAGGACGACGACGCGGTGCGGCATGACGGCCTCCTCGGTGATGCGCGGGCCCCCGGGCGGTGGAACGCCCGGCGGAGCCTGTCGGCGAACCCTGTGGCTGGTATAGACCACGTGCTGACCGAGGGTACCGACGTGGGGGAGAAGCCGACAGGGAGCGTGTTCATTCCCGACGCGGCTCGTGACTCCCGCCCGCCGCCCGCCGTTCCCTGCGGCGGGGCGGGTCTCGTTGGGCGGTGCGGCGGGTTCCGGTGGGCGGTGCGGCGGGTTTCCGGCTGAGGGCGTGGTCCGAGGCGGCCCGGCCCCACGTCCCGCCGGAGGTCCTCGACCGCCTGTACGCCTACGATGTGGCGGGTCCGCTCCGGCTGGTCGGGGCGGGCCGCGCCCCGGGCCGGGCGGGGCGTGGAGGCGGTGAGGGCTGCGGAGTCGCCGTCGGCGGTGACGATCGACCTGGGGGTGGTGGCGGTGTGGTGGTCGGCCTGGCCGGTTCACGGTGAGGGGCGTGCCGGGTGACGGGCGCGTCGGGGGCCGCCCGCACGGACGGCCCGGACCGTGCGGGGGGCCGGCGGGCGGCGGAGGCGGCCGGGGCTCCGGACCGGACGCGGCCCCTGAGCGCGTCCCGGGTGCGGCTCGTGGCGCTGGTGGCCGCCGCCCTGACGATCGCCGCCGGGCTCGGGGCCCGGGCCGCGGTCGCGGGGGCCGTCGCTGAGTACGCCGGGGACGCGCTCTACACCGTGCTGCTGTGCGCCCTGGTGGTGCTCGTCGCCCCGCGCCTGGGCCGCCGCCCGGCCGTCGCCGCGGGGCTGGCCCTGGCGCTGAGCTGGGCGGTGGAGTTCGCCCAGCTCACCGGCGTACCCGCCGAGCTGGCGGCGCACAGCATGGCGGCCCGGCTGGTGCTCGGCTCGACCTTCAACGCCCCGGACCTGCTCTGGTACGCGGTGGGCGCGGGCCTCGCGTGGGCGTGCCTCGCCCGGGCGGGGTTCCGGGACGGGGAGCGGTGGCGGGCGCGTTGAGGGCCCTGTCCAGGCCTGCCCGGCGGAGGGGTGGGGGAGGAGAGGCGGTGCGCGGGGGCGTCAGCGGACGGCTGAGCCGGGGGCGGCCCGGCGCCCCGGCGTCGGCATGCCCGCCGTCCCGGGCTCGGTACGCCCGTTGTCCCGGGCTCGGTACGCCCGCCGTCCCGGCGTCGGTACGCCCGTTGTCACGGGACGCGAGGGCCCCGGGTCGGCACGCGGGCCGGACCGCACCGTGAGACCCTGGCCGCGCTTGGCCCGATCCCTGCGAACCGTGTCCTTCGGGCCACTCGATCGCCCCCGGCCGCCCCCCGACCCTGGTGGACGTGACCCAGACAACCAGGCCCGCCGTCCCCGGAAGCGTTCCGGACTGCCCCCGCCCCCGCCGCCGTTCCCCGTTCGCCGTCCACCGGGCGTGGATCGTCGCCGCTGTCACCTTCGTGACGATCATCGGCGGCGCGGCGTTCAACTCCCTGCCCGGTCTGCTCATCGACCCGCTCCACACCGAGTTCGGGTGGTCGCGCGGGGAGATCGGGCTGGCCGTCTCCATCGACATGGCGCTCTACGGGCTGATGGCCCCGTTCGCCGCCGCCCTGATGGACCGCTTCGGCATCCGGCGCGTCGTCGCGGTGGCGCTGACCGCCGTGGCCGCCGGGGCGCTGGCCAGCGTCTGGATGACGGCCTCCTGGCAGCTGATGCTCTACTGGGGGCTGCTCGTCGGCCTCGGTACCGGGTCCATGGCGATGGCGTTCTCCGCGACGGTCACCCAGCGCTGGTTCGTGGCCCGCCGGGGCCTGGTGACCGGCATCCTCACCGCGGCGGGGGCCTCCGGGCAACTGGTCTTCCTCCCGCTCTGCGCCTGGATCGTCGTCGAGCACGGCTGGCGGCCCGCCTCGGTCACCGTCTCCCTGGCGGCCCTCGTCGTCGTCCCGTTCGTCTGGCTGCTGATGCGCGACCACCCGGCCGACGTGGGCCTCGCCCCGTACGGCGGGACGTACGCGCCCAAGCCCGCGCCCGTGCGCGGCGCCGCGGGCAGGGCGGTGCGGGTGTTGGCGGACGCGGCGCGCACCGGCCCGTTCTGGCTGCTGGCGGGCTCGTTCGCGATCTGCGGGGCGTCCACCAACGGCCTGATCCGCACCCACTTCGTCCCGTCCGCCCACGACCACGGCATGCCGGTGACGGCGGCGGCCTCGCTGCTCGCGGTGATCGGGGTCTTCGACATCGTCGGCACGGTCTTCTCCGGCTGGCTGACCGACCGTTACGACGCCCGCAGGCTCCTCGCCGTCTACTACGCGCTGCGGGGGATCTCGCTGCTGTTCCTGCCGATGCTGATGGCGCCCGAAGTGCGGCCGCCGATGGTCTTCTTCATCGTGTTCTACGGGCTGGACTGGGTCGCCACGGTCCCGCCCACGCTGGCGCTGTGCCGCGAGCAGTACGGCGACGACAGCGCGATCGTCTTCGGCTGGGTGCTGGCCTCGCACCAGGTGGGCGCGGCGGTGGTGGCGTTCCTCGGAGGAGTGGCGCGAGACGTGTTCGGCAGCTACGACGTGGTCTGGTACGCCTCGGGGGCGCTGTGCGCGATGGCGGCGCTGATGGCCCTCGTGATCCGTCGCGTCCGGGAGCCGGCGGACGCCGTGGCGGAGGGCGGGACCGGCCGCTGATCCGGCCGGAGCCCGACCGGTACGTGCGGGCCGGTACGTGCGGGCCGGCACGTACCCGGCGCGCGGACGCCGGGCGGAAACGGAGTGGTGGCGCACAATCACCAGGCGGGCTTACGACCCTGGTTGGCGCCTACCACCAGTGGGTCGGGTAGGGGGCCGCCCCGGAGCCGCCTCTACCGGGGCCGCCCACCCGGTCGGCCAGAAAGCCGACGCCCGTGATCAGGACGGTGGCGAGAAGCAGCAGGGGGAGGAACGTCACGGCCGGGGGCTGGGCCACCACGACGATGACCGCGGTCGCCGCGGCGGGGGAGTGCGCGGTGCGGGTGAGCGCCATCGCCCCGATGGCGAGGCCGCCCGCGACCGCGGCGGCCCAGGTCGAGCCGCCCGCGACGGCGAGCGTCAGGAAACCCACGATCGCCGAGACCGCCTGCCCGCCGATCACGCTGCGCGGCTGGGCCAGGGGCAGCGCGGGCGCGGCGAAGACCAGGGCGGCGCTGGCCGCGAGCGGCGGTATGAGTACCGGCTCGTCCAGCAGGCCGCCGACGGCCACCAGCAGGACCAGCGCGACCGAGCCGCAGAGCGTCGCCCGGATGACGACGGGGAGGGGCGGGCGCGCGGGGGCCTTGCTCGCCGGCAGCGCCACGGCACGGCGTACGGCGGAGGCGAAACGGCCCGCCGTGGAGGGGCCCCGGGGCGGGGCGGGCGGGCGAGGGGCGGCGAGCTCGGGGGCGGGGACCTCGGACACGGGGGCCTCGGACACGGGGTTCCTTCCTCGACAATCAGCTAACGCGTGAATCGCTATTCTTGCATTAGCAAGGTGGCGTGTCCCGGGAACGGGACGCGGGTGCTCCTCCGGGGCCGGGGCCTCCCGCGCTCACCGGAGGCGGCCGGGGCAGGATGGGGGCATGGCCAAGAGTGTCGGGGACGGACGGGAGCGGCCGGTGACCGAGGAGCTGGAGCCGTCGGCGGCCGATGAACTGCCCTTGTCCGGCGAACCGTTGCCACTTGACCTGGTCAACACCACGTACATCAGGGGAGGGGTGCGAGGGCGGCTGGTGGACGCGTTCGCCGCCGGACCGCAGGCCGTGGACGTCTGGCTGGCCGCGCGGCGCGGCCGTTTCTCGCCTGTGCTGGCGGACCGGTTGAGCGAGGCCGGGCCCATCGACCCCGCGCGCTACCGGGAGTTCCTGGAGCTGCGCGGGGCGCTGCGGTCGCTGGCCGCGGCACGCACTTCTGGGGAGGACCCCGAGACCGGCCCGCTCGCCGTCGTGAACGCCCGCGCACGGTCGGCCGCCCACTGGCCGGAGTTGGTGGCGGGGTCCGGCTTCCGTTCCGTCGTCCGCACCGCTGCGGACGACGTCGGCGGGGCGGCCCTCGGAGAGATCGCCGCAGCCGCCGTGGACCTGTTCACGGGCCCGGCCGCGGACCGGCTCCGGGCCTGCCCGGCCCCTGGCTGCATCCTCTACTTCGTCCGGACCCACGCCCGGCGCGAGTGGTGCACGGTGGGCTGCGGCAACCGCGTGCGGGTCGCCCGCCACAGCAGGCGCGCACGGGCCGGCGGGGCGGCGGGGGAGGCGTAGCGCGCGACTGCCGGGGGGCGCGACTGGCACCGCAGGCGGGGGCGGTCGTTCGGGCGGGGCGAGGTGTGCGGAGCGAGGCCGGGGCGCGGCGCACGCGACGTGATGGGCAGGGCGTGGCGGGTATGGCGTGATGCGTGCGGGCTTCGCGGGTGTGCGGGGCCGGGGCGGGCGCGTCCCATGGCGTCGTCGCCGTCGCCGGGGCGGTGTGCGGGGCGGCCGGGGGGTGTCAGGCGTCAGATGCCGGAGCGGCGGGCGTGGTGGCGCTTGGCTTTCGCGCGGTTGCCGCAGCCGGCCATGGAGCACCAGCGGCGCGTCCCGTTCTTGGAGACGTCGTAGAAGTGCAGGACGCAGGCCTCGTTGGCGCAGGGGCGGATGCGGTCGGGGCGGTCCGCCACGAGGCTGAGCCAGCTCTCCGCCGCATACCAGGCGGGGCCCCAGGACGGCGCGTCCGTCTCGACCACGGACGCCGGAAGCCCGTCGGGCCCCAGCTCGCGCCGGACGCGCCCGTGTGAGAGCACCTCGTTGAGCTGGGTCGCGCCGTCGAGGATGGCCGGATCGCGTCGGGCGGCCGGGGCGGCCAGTGCGTCCAGCGCCGCGCGGGCGTACAGCAGCCGGTCCAGCGTGGTGCGGTCGGCGGCCGGAACGCCGTCGGGCAGCCCGAGGTGGGTGCGTACCGGGGCGCTGTCCAGCCAGACCGCCAGACCGGCCACGGAGTCGAGCAGGTCGTGCGGCCCGCCCCCGTCGATCCACCGGGTGTTGAGGAGGTCGAGGGCGAGCGGCTCGCCGGTGAGAGGCCGGGGATCGGGCCCGGGGGGCTGCGGCACGGCTGGGCTCCTTCCGTCACGCGGGTGGGCGGATGCTCTGTCAATGGTAACCAGCCAAATGAAGATCACCGGTTGACCTCCCGTGCGTCTAACCGCCAAACTGCGTGTGAGTGGTTACGAGGACGGCTCGTGACCCCGACCGAAGGCATGGGGATCGAACATGAGCAAGGCCAAGAACCTCCAGACCGGTCACGTCGGCCTCAACGTCACCGACCTGTCCCGCTCGCTGGCCTTCTATCGCGAGGTCTTCGACTTCGAGGTGCTGGCCGAGGGCAAGGACGCCGACCGCCGCTGGGTCTTCCTGGGGCGCGGCTCACGGCTTCTGGTGACCCTGTGGGAGCAGAGCGCGGGGGCGTTCGCGACCGACCGGCCCGGCCTCCACCACCTGTCCTTCCAGGTGGACTCCGTCGAGGAGGTGCGGGCCACGGAGGAGGTCCTGCGCGGGCTGGGAGCCGCGTTCAGCTATGACGGCGTGGTGCCGCACGGCGAGAACGGCGCCTCGGGCGGCATCTTCTTCACCGACCCCGACGGCATCCGCCTGGAGATCTACGCGCCCACCGGGGCCGACCCGGCAGACGCCCCGACAGCCGGTGCTCCCACCTGTGGTTTCTTCTAGAACGCACCCCCCTGCCCGGCCCGCCGGGCAGGCACGACGGAAGGGAAGGGGGTGGCCATGAGCGGCTACCACCGAGGTGAGATCGCCGCGCAGGAGCGGGCGGGGCTCGCCCGGCAGGCGGCGCACGCGCAGCCCGTCATCCGTGACACGGTCCCCGCGGTGGCGGCGGACTTCCTCGCGGAGCAGCCCTTCCTGGTGGTGGGCGGCACGGACGAGGGGGGCCGGGTGTGGGCGACCCAACTCCTCGGCGAGCCGGGATTCCTGAAGGTTCCCGCGCCGCACACCCTGCTCGTCGACGCGCTGCCGCAGCCCGGCGACCCGCTGGCCGGCCTGCTGACCGGCACCGGCGCCGGGGTCGCCGGTCCCGCCCGGATCGGCATGATCGCCATCGCCCCGGCCGCCCGCCGCCGGATGCGGATGAACGGCCGGGCGGTCCGTGACGGCGGCCGGCTCCGAGTCGATCTCGACCAGGTGATCTCCAACTGCCCCAAGTACATCCAGCAGCGTCATCACCGTGAACTCCCTCCGCGGGAACGCGCGACGGAGCGCCGCACAGTCACCGACAGCACCGCGCTGACCCCCGCGCAGCAGCAGGCCCTGCGGGTCGCCGACACCTTCTTCGTCGCCACCGCCTCCGACCGGGGCGACGCCGACGCCTCGCACCGCGGCGGCGATCCGGGCTTCGTCGAGGTGCTCTCGCCCCGGCTGCTGCGCTGGCCCGACTACCGCGGCAACGCCATGTTCCTGACCCTGGGCAACCTCGAACTCAACCCGGCCGCCGGCCTGCTGCTGCCCGGCTGGGACACCGGGACGGCCCTGCACCTCTCCGGATGGGCCCGCACGGTGTGGAGCGGGGAGGCGGTGGACCGCACCCCGGGGGCGGAGCGCCTCGTGGAGTTCGAGATCGACGCCGTACGGGAGATCTCCGCCGCCTCCCCGCTGCGCTGGTCGGAGCCTGCGCTTTCCCGGTTCAACCCCCCGGCCGCCGGCTGACCCCCGGGCCGCCCCGGTGTCCGGGGTCCGGGCGCCCCGGGGCCCGCGCGGCGTCACTGCGGATGGGCCGGTGACGGGGCGCCGCACATCGAATCCGCTGTCGCGCGCCCGGCCCATCTCGGCGGCTCCACGACACAACACCGTGTGGACAACGTGCGGCTGACGCAGCGTCAAGCCTTCGGTCGGTCGCCGCCCCGGGAGCGGCCGACCGGGCGCGGGACCATGTGGTCATGAAGGGGCGTTCCGTGGCGTAGAGTGGTGTCCACGACGCGGGGTGGAGCAGCTCGGTAGCTCGCTGGGCTCATAACCCAGAGGTCGCAGGTTCAAATCCTGTCCCCGCTACTGATGAAGACGACTGAGGCCCGGATCTCCTGGATTCGGGCCTCAGTCGCGTCTCCCGGAGGCCCGGCTTCCCCGGCCCCCGCTCCCGCCTTCGGCCCCCGTTCCCGCCTTCGGTCCCCGCCCCCGGTCGGCGGCGCGCGGACGCTCGGACATCCTTCCCGGACGCTGAGCCATGGGCGGCGGGCCTCCGGCCGGGCGACGCTGGGGCCATGACACAGACAGACGCAACGCCGACACAGGGCCCCGTGCTGGTGGTCGGCGGTACCGGCAAGACCGGCCGCAGGGTCGTGGCCCTCCTCCGCGAGCGGGGCGTGGAGACCCGCGCGGCCTCGCGGTCCGGCGACACCCCGTTCGACTGGGCGGACCGGACCACATGGAAGACGGCCCTGGACGGTGCCGCGGCCGTGTACATCGTTCCGCTCGACATCTCGCCCTCCCTGACCCCCGCCTTCGTCGAGCAGGCCGTGGCGAGCGGGGTGCAGCGGATCGTGCTGCTGTCGGCGCGGGGCACGGGCGTACCCGGTTACTTCGGCCCCGACCACGACGGCGACACCCCGCACGCCCAGGGGGAGCGTGCCGTACGGGCCTCCGGGGCGCCGTGGACGATCCTGCGGCCCGGGTGGTTCGCCCAGAACTTCACCGAGGGCGACTTCCTGGAGGGCATACGCGGCGGCCGGCTGGCCCTGCCCACCGGAGACGGCAGGGCCGCGTACGTCGATGCCGACGACATCGCCGCGGTGGCCGCCGCCGCGCTCACAGAGGACGGCCACGCGGGCGAGGTGTACGAGCTGTCCGGCCCCAGGGCGCTCAGCGTCGCGGAGGTCCTGGAGGAGATCGGCCGGGCCGCCGGGGTGCGCGCCTCCTACCTCCCGATCGACGAGCCCACCTTCCGGGCCGGCCTGGTGGCCCGTGGCGTCCCGGAGTCGGCTGCCGCGCTCTGGGCCGAGGTGCTGCGGCCGATCGCCACGAGCCGGGAGGCGCCGGTGCTGGACGGCGTACGGCGGGCGCTCGGCCGGGAGCCGCGCGACCTCGCCGACGTCGTCCGGGAAGCGGCGGCGAACGGCGCGTGGGGGTGACGCAGAGGTGAGCCGGGGAGGGGCGGCCCGCACGGAGCCCCTCTCCGTCACCTTGCGCGGCCGCCCCCGCGCCCCGGGCGTACGGGGCGGCTCCGTGGTCGTACGGGGCCGTCCCCCGCTCATCCCGCCGCGTCGGACGCCACGGTCTCGCGGCGATAGGCACTCGGGCTCTCGCCGCGCACCCGCTTGAACGCCGCGCTGAAGCCGAAGGCGTCGGCGTAACCGACCTGCCTGGCCACGGCCGCCACGGTCAGCTCCGGACGGGTCAGCAGGTCGGCGGCGAGGGTCATCCGCCACTCGGTCAGATAGGCCACAGGGCCGTCGCCGACGAGTTCCGTGAACCGCTTCGCCAGGGTCGTCCGCGACACCCCGGCCCGGCCCGCCAGCTCCGCCGTCGTCCAGGGGTGCGCGGGGTTCTCGTGCATCGCCCGCAGGGCCGGACCCGCCACGTCGTCCCCGAGCGCTCCGTACCACCCCGGCGGGTTGGCCTCTGGGCGGGCGAACCAGTCCCGCAGCGTGCACACCAGCAGCCAGTCCAGAAGCCGGTCGAGCACGATCTGGTGCCCCGGCCGCCCGCCGCTGATCTGCGCCGCGAGATAGTCCCGCATCTGGGTGCAGTCGTGGTCGTCGGGGACGACGAGGACGGGCGGCAGCGCCCGCAGGAGCCGTTGGGGGACTTGTTCCTGTACGTCAAAGGAGGCGACCAACAGCACGGTGGGGCCGTCCAGTTCCGGACCGCCGTCCGGAGCGAGGACCGGGTTCCGGCCGATCCCCCAACTGACCTCCCGTACGCCGATGACCTGCCCCGGCCCCGTGCTGTTCGCCGGGTCGTCCGTGAAGACGAACGGCGCCGGCCCCCGCACGACCGCGGCCTCGCCGAGTCCCACGCGCAGCGGCTCGCCGCCCTCGGGCACGATCCAGCCCGCCCCTCGCAGCGGTACGCACAGGGTCAGATACGCCCCGTCCGAGAACCGCAGGGACCACGGCGCCCACAGCACCGAGCGGCCGAACACCGCACCCTTGCCTCGCACGCCCCGCAACAGTTCGTCGAACACGTCCATGGGGCCACGATATGCAGGAAACGGCGGCGTGTTCGGCCGATCGCCCAGCCCGCCCGGCGCGGACGGCCCGCCCGGCGCGGACGGCCTGCACGGGCTGCACAGCACGCTCACTCCGAAGGGTGTTCGTCCCGTGGGGGAACTGCTCTATACGCACGGTGGTGCGTACGTGCACCCGCTGGTCACACCGCACTGGCCCATCATCGGAAACCTAGGGCTTGCCACCCCGCTGCGCGTGACTGTCCCTGTGTACGCGCTCGCCCCCGAGCACACCGGCGACGAGGCCTACCCCAAGCTCCACAAGCTCTACGACGGCCTGACCGAATCCGGGTTGCCGGTGATCGCCGCGGGCGATTCAGCGGGCGGCGCCCTCGCGATGGCGCTCACCATCCGGGCCCGGGACGAACACTGTCCTCTTCCCGACGCGGTCCTGTTGTTCTCGCCCTGTACAGACGCGACCCTGACCAACCCCGACATCCCCGTCATCGAGCCGCGAGACCCCATGGTCGGCAGCGAAGGAGCGCGATGGGCCATGCGCCGCTGGGCCGGGGGCCGCCCCCTGCGACACCCCTGGCTCAGCCCGCTCAACGACAGCCTGCGCGCACTGCCCCGCATCCGCGTCTTCCACGGCGAACGCGACATTCTGTGCCCCGACGCCAAGAAGATGGTCGCCAAGGCCAAGGCCGCCGGCACCGGCGCTGAGATGCACCTCTATCCCGATGCCTTCCACGTCTTCGTCGGCCTCCCACGACTCCCCGAATCGCGGGCAGCTCTCGGCCACCCCAGCCGGATCATCAAAACCGTCACCGCGACCTGACCCCACCACGGGGCGGACGCCGCCGCAGGCCTCGTTACCAGTCCCCGCCCTCAGGAGCCCTGGGTGCTGGATCATGATCACGTGACAGGTCGCCATGAACTTGCCGAGCCGGAACGGGAGTTCGTGCTGCCGTTGCTGCCCCGGTCGACACGGGGACGGAAACGGATGGACGACCGCAGGCGCTCCGGTGCGGGCCGTGTCGCAGGGCCAGCAGAGTCAATCCCCCAGGGACGGCTCCAGGTCGATCAACTGAGGAAGGTCCGCCACTCCGAGCTGGCCAGCCAGCTCGGTCAGCCTCTCGTACTGGGTACGGCTGATCGAGAGATGGAAGTACTCGATGACGTGACACAGGTCGTCGACGGCCAACTCCTCCTCGGCGTTCTGCGCCATGCCGAGCGTTGAACGCAGGGCTCCACCTGCCGCGCCGCCGGGATGGGAAGCAGCAACCTCCCGGACCAAGGAAGCGAACGTTGCCTGCCATGAGTCGGCTGCACCTGCGGCGACCATCTACCGAACGGCCCTTCCAACGTCTCCACCAACCAGCGAAGCTGACCAGCACCAGCGATGCCGCATCATAGCCAGCACTTACACGATCGGCGAGCAGTGCATGCCTTGATCCACTTCTGAGACACGTCGCCCTGAACAACACCTTCAACCGGCTCAACGTCATCGTCCAGCAGCCGGCCGGTGGCTACCAGGTCGGCGTGCTCGGCCGGTCCTCCCAGGATGCGAGCAGTGACACCAGGGCGACGAGCTGCTCCTCGTCGTAGTGCTCGGCCGCGCGCCCGGACGTCGTCCGGGACCCCGCCCGCCGCGTCGGCGATACGGGTGCCCTGCTCGGTCAGCCACCGCGCCCACCGAGACGAGGTGCTTGATGATCTTCCCGGCGGTCGGGCTGGTGAAGGCGTTGAGTCGGGCGTTCATGGTTGGCTCCTTCGCTGTCGTCAGTGCTTGCACACACAGGACGGAACCGGCTCGGTGGAACGTGACACCGGCGGGAGTGACGGCCCCCACACCACAACGGCCCCCACACCAACGGGTCTCGCACGCACGGCCGCCACACCCACGGCCCTCGCACCCACGGCGTCCATCGGAGCCCGGCCCTCGCACCCACGGTGGCCCCCCGGGTCCGGAGCCCCGGGGCCCGGGCCCCCCGGGGCCGACGTCAGCGGTGGCCGAGCACGTTGACCACCCGGCCGTTGGGATCGCGGACGAAGAACCGCCGCACACCCCACTCCTCGTCCTGGAGCGGGTGCACGATCTCCGCACCGCTCTGCCGTACGGCCGCGTAGGCCGCTTCCACGTCGTCCACCTCGATGCTCAGATCGGGGACGGCCGGGGCGGTCAGGTCGTGGGTCAGCAAACTGACTTGTTCCTGCGGCCGGGTCGGCGAAGCGAGAGTGGTGATCCAGCCGAGGTTCATGACCTCCTCGAAGCCGAGCAGGCCGTAGAACTCCCGGCTCTCCTCCACGGCCTCGGTCTGGATGTTGGGCACGACACGGCGAACGGTCACCACGGACTCCCGGAGAGAAGGGCCTGCACCTGAAGACCCGGCCGGCGCCGACTTCGGGGCGCTGGGTGTCAGGTCCTCCTCCCGACCGTAGCCCCGCGTCAGAGCCGTCACGGCGACGGCCTGGGCGCGCCCCTCGGTGGAGCGGTCCGCACGGCGGCGGCCGGCAGAGGAGCCGGTCGGCGCCTGCGTCATCCCGGGGACGACGCAGGCGAGCGAGGGGCCCGCCGTGTGGCGCCTCGTGGCGAAGAAGGCGAGGGCCGTCGCCGGCGGATTGCGCCCCGCCACCGCGCTCACCCGACCGGCGGCTGACGGGCGGTTTCACCAAGCCGACGAGGCGGGCCTCATCGCTGCCGCCGGTCACGGTCGGCCATGGACCGAGCGCATGCTCGACCTGCTGCTGCATCCCGCAGTCGGAAAAGCATCAGCCCTGCGGGGGCAGGGCGTCCTTATTTTTGTGTGATGACCTTTTCGGGGAATGCGCGCGCAAGAGTGTTTCTCCGCTTTCCTTTCCCTTTCGCTTGTGTGCCGATGCATTCTGCGCTGTAGCGTCACCTGCTGAGAAAGCCAGGGGCGGAAGAAGCAAAGGCGGGGCGGGGCTGTGCAGCATTCTGGACAGTGGCGGGAATTGTTCGAGCTGGCGGGCAGGCCCAGAACCCCGGAGCAGGGAGACACCGCACCGCGCAGGTCACCGGCTTCGTTCGCAACCGACGGCTCCGGGCCCCGCACAGGCCGGGAGGAGGGCGGTGCCCGGGGCGGCTTGAGCCACCGGGGCGGCCCCTGGACGAAGGCGTCAGGGACCGCCGACGCCTTGCGCATCAGCACCGAGATCAGCCGCGGCCGGCTCGGCGTCGCGCATGAAGGCGTCGTCTCCGGCGGCCGGGGACTCGCGTCGCTGGCCGTGCTGAAAGACGTCAGGGAGTCCTGGGAGGCGCGGCTGACGGCAGTGCGCGGTGAGTGCGGCTACCTGAGCGGGGCTCTGCTCAAGGTCGCCAAGGAGATGGGCGAGACGGACTCCGCTGTCGAAAGGTCCTTCGGTGTCGTGAAGCAGGGCGAACCCCGGTGACCGGCGCCACCTTGACCTGGCGGCTTCTGCGGGACCTGAAACCGGGGGAGTTCGAGAACGCGGGCGACGGCTGGCACGAGGTTTCCGGCCGGGCCGGCTCCGACCGGGCGAGGACCGACAGGGCGATGGCGGCGAAGCTGCGGGAGACCCAGGAGAGCGACGCGGCCGACGCGGCCGTCTCCAGGCTGGAGCGCTTGAGCCGAAACTTTCGCTATGTGCACGTGGAAGCCGGTCTCATCCGTACGGCGCTGAACGGTCTGGCATCCGAACTGGCCGCGCCCCGTAAACAGCTCCTGGACGCACTGGAGGACGCGGCCTGCCTGAGGTTCACCGTCCACGAGGACGGTTCGGTCAGCTACCCGGCCGCTGTCGCCGGGACCCTGCTGGGCGAGAGGGAGGAACCGGGCGGCACGGCCCGGGGCAGCGCGCGGCTCCCTCTGGAGCCTCCCGGACTCGATGAGCGACCCGGATTCCCCGGCGCGCCCTTCGAGCCCAACCCGAACGCGGCGAAGGCCCGGACCATCGCGGACACCATCGCGCGTGCGGTGCGTACGGCAGCGGAGATCGACGCGAGATACGCGAAGGTACTGAGCAAGCTCAAGGCCGCCGACGGCCTCGACGTCACGACGGCGGCCGTGGAGGACACGGCCCGGGACGCGGCGGCGGTCCGCTCCACGGCGGGAAGCCACCTGAGGGACGGGGTCCCCTGGGGCGCGTCGGCTGCTGGACGCAAGGCCTGGTGGGACGGGCTGAGTGCGGAGCAGCGCCGCGAGTACCTGGAAGTCGCACCCGACCTGATCGGCAACCTCGACGGAATTCCGGCCGCGGCGCGCGACGAGGCGAACCGCAACCAGTTGCCGGTGCTGATCGCTGAACTGGAACGACGGGGCGACGACGACGCCCGGACCAAGCTGGACGCGCTGCGGGAGCTCCGGACCAAGCTGAACGAGCCCAGCAGAGTGCCGATGCTCCTGTTGGGCATCGGGGACGAGGGAAACGGGCGCGCCATCGTCGCCTACGGAAACCCCGATACGTCCAAGAACGTCTCGGCCTACGTTCCGGGGCTCGGTACCAGGCTCGACAAGGAATTCGTTGACAGTACTTTGCAGCGGGGGCTGGACACGGCCAAGGGCGCGCGAAGGCTGGACCAGTCGAGCGCGGCTGTCGTGTGGCTCGGTTATGACGCGCCGCAAGACGTGGACGTCGTGGGCGCGGGCGATGCGCGGAAAGGAGCTGTCGCATACAACGACTTCATGAGGGGGCTGGTGGCGACGAATGACAACGAAGACCCCCATCTGACGGCGATCGGGCACTCCTACGGCTCCCTGACGGTGGGCACCGCGACTCAGCAGGCCAGCGGGATTCCGGGCGCGGACGACATCATCCTGCTGGGCAGCCCGGGTACCGGTGTGGACAGGGCCGAAGAACTGGGCGTCGGTAAGGACCACGTCTTCGTCGGAGCAGCCGAGAACGATCCCGTGACCAAGCTGCCCTCCAAACAGCAAGCTGTAGTAGCTGCCCCATTGCTGCTGGCCGGGCCGCTTCCCATGTATGTCGCAGGCGAGATTGCGGACAGGGATGACGACGACCTCTACTTCGGCAAGGACCCGGCGAGCAAGGCCTTTGGCGGGCGTCGCTTCGAAGTCGGTGACGGACCGAGGCCCCTTCGTGACGGAGGGGCGTTCGACGCCCATTCTCAGTACTTCACGCCGGAGAAGGACGCTGTGTCCGCACGAAATATTGCCTTGGTAATTTCCGGTAACTCAAATGAAATCAAGTCGACGGAGTGGCGATGAACCGGCCTGTCAGATCAGTGTCGAGTGCCTTCCTGGCAAGCGGGTTGATCGTCGGATGTGGAGTCGCGGGGGAGTCGGAAAGAGGGGGAAACATGAATATGCAACAAGCGGCTGAACGCTCGGACGCCCTGCTGGATTCAACGTTTAATGCCATTAACCCGAGCGTCCAGTGGGCGCACGACGATACGACGAGCGGGAGCTGCGACCTTACTCGTCGCCGTGCCGTGATGACTGATATCTCGGAGGCACGCCGCGGCAGCTTTCTGGGGACGGTCGAGAGGTTCTGGAGAGAGAGTGGTTACGAGATTGTTTCAGTAAATGCCAGCCAGAAGTACCCAGCGATTTTTGCCCGAACTCCTGATGGATTCGGTATCAACGTGGAGATCGCCGACCAGGGCCAGGCTCACTTTGAGGTCAACACACCCTGCGTGGAGAAGTCCGAAGTGGCCGCCCCCTCCACCCCGCCCAACGGCCCCGCGTACGAGAACGTCGAGATTCCCCGGCCCAACGTGCGGTCCGACTTCTGGTCGGTCGCCACGCCGGTGCCCTCCGCGGTGCCGGGGGGCGGCTGATCCACGGGGGCGTGGTGTTCGGGGCAGGGGCCGGGGCGGGCAGGGGTCAGCGTGGTGAGCGGGCCACCCGCTTGGCGATCTTCTCGGCGTCCCGGGCCATCTCGCGGAGCATTCCGCTGATCGGATTGGTGAAGCCGGTGAAGTAGAGGCCGGGGGCGTGCTTCGGGGGACGGCCGGCGTGGGTGAGCGGGCGGCCCCGGGCGTCCAGGACGTCCAAGTGGCCGAGCAGGGGCTCCAGGGCGCGGTCGTAGCCCGTGGCGGCTATGACGGCGTCCGGGGTGATCCGGGAGCCGTCGGCCAGGACCACCGCGTCCCCGTCGAAGGAGGAGACGGCCGCGACCGGGGTCACCGTGCCGGCCCGTACCGCGTCGATGAGGCCCACGTCCTGGACCGGGATCGCGCCCTGCCGGACGCGGGAGTACAGGCCCGTGGCGGGGCGGGGGAGGCCCTGGGCGGACAGGTCGGGCACGGCGATCCGGGCCAGGACGGCCGCCGCGCGGTCGACGAGCCACGCCGGGAGGCGGCGCACCAGGATGGCGGTCGCCTGGGCCGGCCAGCCCGCGGTGGAGCGGCGGACGATGTGCGGGGCGGTGCGGACCGCGATGCGTACCCGGGACGCGCCGCCCTCCGCCAGGTCCGCGGCGATCTCCGCGCCCGTGTTGCCGATGCCGACGACCAGGACGTCCCGGCCCGCGTACGGGGCCGGGTCGCGGTACTCCGCGGCGTGCACCAGCGTGCCGGTGAACGTGTCGCGCCCCGGCCATTCGGGGATGCGCGGGGTGTGGTTGTAGCCGGTGGCGACGACGATCGCGCGGCCCCGCATGACCCGGCCGCCGGTGGCGGTGAGCTGCCAGTCGCCGGAGCCGTCGGGGGCGCGGTCGATCCGGGTCACCCGGACGCCGGTGACCACCTCCAGCTCGTGGTGCTCGGTGTACTTCTCCAGGTACCGCACCACGTCGTCCCGCTTCACCCACCGTCCGAACCGGCGCGGCATCTTCAGCCCGGGCAGCGCGGACCAACGGCGGGTGGTGTGCAGTCGCAGCCGGTCGTAGTGGCGGCGCCAGGAGGCGCCGACCCGGTCCGATTTCTCCAGGACCACCACCCGTACGCCCCGCGCGCGGAGCGCGGCGGCGGCGGCGAGGCCTCCGGGGCCGCCGCCGATGACGTAGACGGGCCGGTCGTCCGTACGGTCGGTGAGGGCGATGGCGTCGTCGGTGCCTGCGGTGGAGGGGCTGTTGAGCATGGTTCGGAGCGTAATCGCCCGCACGGTTGATGAGTCTCGGTCAAGAGGGAAATCGATTGCGAATTGATCACGGGAGGGGGTCGGCACCCCTCAAGGTCGCGATCGGCGCTTCGGCTCTCGGGCTTCGGGCGCCCTCACTCACTCGTAAGGAAGCGCCCATCCCCTCCCCGGTACGGACGGCTCACCCGGCTCGTACGGACGGCTCACCCCACCTGTACGGGTCGCGGCCCCGCAGCGGTCACGCGTCGTCCGCCGCCGGGGCCAGCTGGGCCAGCACCAACCCGTGCAGCAGCTCCGCGTCCACGAACTCGTCCTCCTCCGGCGCCCCGCACCGCCAGCTCAGCGGATAGGTGTTGCCGTCCGGGGCGGGAATGCCCACCCACTGGTCGCGCGCGGCCGGCCCGAAACAGGTCGCGCCCGGCGGCCAGTCGTATCCGTCGCTCGACCCCGGCGGGATCAGGAAGTACGTCCACCGCGCCCCCGCCATCTCCCGCACCACCGGGCCCGGTTCGCCCTCCGTCAGGGTGGCCAGATGCTGGAGCACGGCCTCGCCCCGGACGCCCCGGAGCCGGATGGCGTCGAAGTGGATGCCGGAGAGGTGCAGTCGGTGCCCGGCGGTGGGTACCCATTCGGGGTGCTTCTTGCTCGTCATGGCTACGAGCATTCCGCCGACTGCGTAGCGTGACCAGCAGGACACGGTCCACATCGACGTGATGTGGGGAGGGTGGTGATGGCTGTGGGGACGAGTGGTGAGCTGACGCACGGACGGCGGCTCGTGGGGGAGCTGATCCGTATCCACCGGGCACGGGCCGGGCTCACGCAGAAGGCGGCGGCGGATCAACTGCTGATCTCGGAGTCGCTGATGGGCGCGGTCGAGCGGGCGGAGCGCATCCCCTCGCGCGACCTGCTGATGGACGCGGAGCGGGCGTTCGGTGCGGACGGGGCGCTGGAGGCGTGCTGCGATCTGGTGGACGAGGAGAAGTACCCCGCAAAGATCCTGGACTGGGTACGACTGGAGCGTCTGGCGCGCGTCATCAGTGCGTACGAGACGATGGTGATCCCGGGACTGCTCCAGACCGAGGGGTACGCGCGGGCACTGTACGAGGCGCGAGTTCCGGCGTACACGGAGCAGGAGATCGTGCGGCACGTCGAAGCCCGGATGGAGCGCGGCGCGGTGCTCACCCGGAAAACGCCGCCACGTGTGGGGTACGTCATCGAGGAAGCGATCCTGGAACGCCCCCTCGGCGGCGAGGCGGTGCTCAAGGACCAGCTTCGACACCTACTGGAGTGCATGCGCACGATGAATCACCTGACCCTGCAGGTGATGCCGACCCGCCGCCCTACCCATGCCGGTCTGAACGGGCCGATGAAGCTGATGGCCACGGAGGAAGGCCGCCACCTCGTGTATCAGGAGGGGCAAGGGGGCGCTACGTTGATCTCCAAGCCCGAACGGGTCAGCGACCTCTTCGACCTCTTCGGCACCCTGCGTGCGCAGGCGCTCAACCCCTGGGAGTCTGCCGAGTTCATCGAGAAGAAGGTGGCAGAACTGTGAAGACAGGGCCCGAACTGTTCTGGTTCAAGTCCAGCTACAGCAACAACGAGGGCGGAGAGTGCATCGAAGTCGCCTACGACTGGCGCAAGTCCAGTTACAGCAGCAACGAGGGCGCTGCCTGCGTGGAGGTCGCCACCTGCCCCCACACGGTCCACGTCCGCGACTCCAAGGTCACCGACGGGCCCACCTTCGCCGTCGCCCCGGCCGCCTGGGACGCGTTCCTGGACCACGCCGCCACCGCTGCCACCGTCAGCGGCTGATCACAGCCCCGGCGCGCCCCACACCGGGAACCACCGGGACAGGTCCTTCTCCACCCGGAGGTCGTCGCCGAGGACCCCCCTGACCTGGAGCTCCAGCTGGTTGTCCCGCTTCTCGACGTCGCCGGGCAGCGGGGCGAACGGGTAGAACGTGCCGCGCTTGTAGAGGTACACCAACGCCAGCGCACGCCCCTCCGCGTCCCGGAAGCCGATCAGCGAGCAGAGCAGGTGCGGGCCGAAGCCGCCGTCCTGGAGCAGCGTGTTGACCGCGTGCAGGTCGTTGACCAGGGCGGCCGAGTCGTCCGCCGGGTGGCTGGCGAGCAGCCAGGTGTAGCCGTACGCGTCCCGGCTGAACTCCACCGGGACGCCCCCGCGGCCGGTGTCCGCGTCCAGAAGCTCCCGTACGTCCTCCTGGAGCCGGGCGAAGCCGCCGCCCTCGACGCCCGCGAAGCACACCGAGCCCCGGCCGGTCGGGGTGAGGCCGGTGGCCGCCTGGAGGGTCAGGGCGGCGGAGGGCACGGCGAAGAGCTGGTCGAGGTCGGGGCGGACCGGTTTGCTCCGGCCGAGGATCACGTCGAGCAGGCCCACGGGTGACGACTCCTTAGCGTGACAGGTCGGCGGAGATGCGGGCCAGCTGGTCCAGGCGCCGTTCCAGCGTCGGGTGCGAGGAGAACAGCCGGCCCAGGCTCTCCTTGGAGGAGAACGCGGGAACGAAGTAGAAGGCGTTGTACGGCTCCGCCTTCCGCAGGTCCTCGGTCGGGATGCGGGCCATCTGCCCGCTGACCTTCGTCAGGGCGGAGGAAAGCGCGGAGGGCCGGCCGGTGAGCAGGGCGGCGGCGCGGTCGGCGGACAGTTCGCGATAGCGGGAGAGCAGCCGGGTGAGCAGGAAGCTGATCGCGTACACGACGGCGCTGATCAGCGGGATCAGCAGCAGGAGGATGCCCGCCGGGTCGTTGCCGGGCCGGGTGCGGGCGAAGCCGCCCCACAGGGCCACCCGGGTGATGATCCCCGCCAGCACGCCGAGGAACGAGGCGATCGTCATGACGGCGACGTCCCGGTGCGCGACGTGCGACATCTCGTGGGCGAGGACCCCCTCCAGCTCCGCGGGCTCCAGTCTGCGCAGCAGGCCCGTCGTCGCGCAGACCAGGGCGGTCTTCTCGCTGCGCCCGGTGGCGAACGCGTTCGGCACGTCACTGCGGGAGATGGCCACCCTGGGTTTCGGCATGTCCGCCAGCGCGCAGATCCGGTCGATGGCCCCGTGCAGCTCGGGGGCCTCCTCCGGCGTGACCTCGCGGGCCCCCATGCCGTAGGCGGCGATGCGGTCGCTGAACCAGAACTGGGCGATGAACAGCCCGCCCGCGATGACGAGGATGATCGGCCAGGAGCCTTGCAGGGCGGCCAGGAGAACGCCCACGAAGACGACGTACAGCAGACCGATCAGGAACATGGTGGTGACCATGCGGCCGGTGAGGCCCCGGTCGGGGGCGTAACGGGAACGGGCTCGTGGCATGGGGCTCCTCCCAACAGCTCACCTGTCACTCGTCACCTGTCTCCCATAGTGCCCCTTTCTCGGTGAAACCGGCGGAAACTGCTGTCCGTGCTCAGGGCCAGAGCAGGTCGCGCGCCCAGTCGCCCGCTTCCGTGCGGCGGTAGCGGAGCCGGATGTGCCGACGCCGGGCGTCGCCCTGGAAGAACTCCACCTCCGCCGGCTCGACCACATACCGCGTCCACGTCGGAGCCTCGGCGTCCGGTTGCTCCCGCGCCCGCTCCAGGGCGGCGTCCGCCGCCCGGTGCAGCTCGGCCACCGAGCCGACGGTCTCGCTCTGCGACCCGGTCAGGGCGGCGGCCAGGGCCCCGGTGGAGCGGGCGTGCAGATCGGCGCTGCTCTCGGCGGGGGTGCAGCGGGTGACCGGGCCCCGCACTCTCACCTGCCTGCCCCGCGCCGCCCAGTAGAAGCCGAGCGCGGCGTACGGGCCGGCTGCGAGCTGGCGGCCCTTGGCGCTGGTGGCGTGGGTGGCGAAGTGCCAGCCCCGCTCGTCCGCGTCGTGCAGCATCAGCGTCCGTACGTCGGGGCGGTTCGCGGTGTCGACGGTGGCGAGGGACATGGTGTGCGGCTCGCTCTGCCCGGCGGCGACCGCGTCGGCGAACCAGGCGTGGAACAGGGGGAGGGGCCGCGGCGGTGCGGCGGCCGGGTCGAAGCCGGGGAGATCGGTGTCCCAGACGCGCTGGGCGTGCAGGAGGGAGAGGAAGGCGTGGTGGCCGGGGGTATCGCTCATGGCCCCTTGGTATCAGGAGCGCGTGGGGCGGCGGCTTTGGCCGGTCCGGTCTCGCTGGCAGCTCTGGCAGCTCCGGCAGCTCTGGCAGCTCCGGCAGCTCCGGGCGGTCCGGGGTCTCTCCGGCCGGTCCGGGAAGCGGTCCGGGCGCTCCGGGCCTCGCGGGTGGTGCGGGCGTCCCGGGTGGTGCGGAGGCGGTGCGCGGCCCCTCAGCGGTGGCCGGGGGCGTCCTGGCGCCCGGCGTCCGGGAACACCGACGGCGGGCCACCGGCGGCGCGTGCGCGGTGGCCCGCCGTCGGTGAGACAGGACGAGGGGTGTCCGGGTGGGGGTGTGCCCGCCCGGCGATGAGCGGTGTCGGATGCCGACGGACTACTTCGGCGGCTTCTTGCCGGTGATGCCGAGGTGGACCAGCAGGGCCAGGTTGGGCTTCAGCTCGGCCTGCTTCACGCCCCAGGCGGTGAAGCCCTTCTGGTGCGAGGCGGCTGCGGCCAGCATCACGACCAGGGAGCCCGCCATCGCCGCCGGGCTGACGTCCGCGTCGACCTTGCCCTTGCTCTGGAGCTCCTTGACCGCGTCCGTGAGGGAGGCGGTCACCGAGTTCAGAATCCTCATGCGGATCTTGTAGAACCGTTTGTCCCCCTCGGCCGCGCCGAGGTCGATCACGCGGAGGATCGCGTCGTTGTGCCGCCAGAAGTCGAGGAATCCATCGACCAGTTGCTCGGACGTCTGCCGGCCGGCTTTGCCGATCCAGGAGCGGCCGGCGACCAGCTCCGTCAGGCCGGCCCCCTCCTTGGCGACCTCCTCGGCGATTTCGAGGACGGCGCCCTCCACATCGGGGAAGTACTGGTAGAAAGTCGCGGGTGAAGTCCCGGCCTTCCGGGCGACGTCGATGACTTTGACGTCCCGGTACGGCGAGGAGCTGAGCATCTCGCTGAGGCAGTCGAGCAGTTTCTGCCGCGTCGCCTGACCGCGTCGACCGGCCACGCGGCCGTCGACAGTGCGTACTTGTCCTGTCATGCCGTCAGCTTACCGACGGGGGGTGGGAGCGCGATTCGGCCGACTGCAAATGGGGATCGCCCTAGGATTGGCGGGGTGCGCGCAGGTGAGGGCGATGCTTTTCGGCCAAGGCCTGCGCGGCCGAGGGAGCCGGGAGCGCGGCGCCCCGTAAGTGTTATCAACAGCCTGTGGACAACGTCGGTGGACAACTTTCGTCCACATGGTGATTCATCCTTCACTGTTCGGACACACGTTCCCCGGGTGTCCCCTTCCCGTGCGTCCGGCGTGCGTCCGGTGTGCGCCGGAGCGCGCGGGGCGGGGCACGACGTTACGTTGACCAGTACGGGCATCACCGCGACGGAAGGATCGGGTCCATGGCCGCATTCGCGCATTCCGCGCCGTGCTGGGCGGACGTGCAGCTCTCCGACCTCGAAGCGGGCAAGCGCTTCTACGGCGGGCTCTTCGGCTGGACGTTCCGGGCCGGCGACGGCATGCCCTTCGCGGACGCGTTCAGCGACGGCCGGGCGGTCGCCGCGCTCGCCGCCAAGAAGGACGGCCGGATGCCCACGGCCTGGGGCGTCTACTTCTCCACCGACGACATCCGGGCCACCGTCACCGCCATCCGCGAGCACGGAGGGCAGGTCATCACCGATCCGGTACGGGCAGGGCGGGCCGGCGTCCTGGCCCAGGCGGCCGACCCCGCAGGCGCGGTCTTCGGCCTCTGGCAGGCGGAGGAACGCGAGGGCTTCGAGAAGCAGAACCAACCGGGCTCCTTCTGCTGGGCCGAGGTCTACACCCGCCGACCGGAACGGGTGGACCCCTTCTACGAGAGCGTCTTCGGCTTCCGCGGCACCGACCTGGACGAGGCCGGCCACGACGTCTCCGGCGACGCGGAGGCGTTCGTCGACTTCCGGATGTGGTCCCCCGAAGGGACCGAGCCGGGCCCGGACACGGCGGTGGGCGGCCGCAGCGTCATCACAGACGCGTTCCCGGCCGAGATGCCGAGCCACTTCCTCGTGTACTTCGCCGTCGCCGACTGCGACGCGGCCGCCGAACTCGCCGTGCGGCTCGGCGGGCGGATCACCCAGCCGCCCTTCGACATCCCCTACGGCCGGATGGCGCTCCTGCACGACGACCAAGGGGCCGCCTTCGCCGTACTGCAACCCGCCGAACTGCTTCCGTGAACCGTTGTGGGCGGATTCCGGCCGACGTGTGACGAGACACCCACGTCCGCCCCCCGGTTAGCCACCGACGCCCGCGCCAGGAAGAATCAGGGTGCGCGCCGCCAGGTGATGCCCGGTGGTGAGACGCTGAGCAGGGCGGGAATCGACCGGGCGGTAATGCGCGGACCTCGTCGCCGAGGTCCGTAGGGGGAGGTGGCAGGCAAGTGGTGGAGCAGCTGACGCAGCACGACCCGAGACGAATCGGCCCGTTCGAGGTGTTGGGGCGGCTCGGGGCCGGCGGCATGGGGCTGGTCTATCTCGCCCGTTCGGCGTCCGGCCGACGGGTGGCGATCAAGACGGTGCGGACCGAACTGGCGGAGGACCAGCTGTTCCGGGTCCGTTTCACCCGCGAGGTCGAGGCCGCCCGCGCGGTCAGCGGTTTCTACACCGCCGCCGTGGTCGACGCCGACCCGCGTGCCGCCGTGCCGTGGCTCGCCACCGCCTATGTGCCCGCGCCCTCGCTCGAAGAGATAGTGAACGAGTGCGGGCCGATGCCGACCCAGGCCGTGCGCTGGCTCGCCGCCGGCATCGCCGAGGCCCTCCAGTCCATCCACGGCGCCGGCCTCGTCCACCGCGACCTGAAGCCGTCCAACGTCCTCGTCGTCGAGGACGGCCCGCGGGTGATCGACTTCGGCATCGCGTCCGGGGTCTCCAACACCCGTCTGACGATGACGAACGTCGCCGTCGGCACGCCCGCCTACATGTCGCCCGAGCAGGCCCGGGACTCCCGCAGTGTCACCGGGGCCAGCGACATCTTCTCGCTGGGCTCCACGCTGGTCTTCGCCGCGACCGGGCACGCCCCCTTCCACGGGGCCAACCCGGTCGAGACGGTGTTCATGCTGCTGCGCGAGGGCCCCGACACCGAGGGGCTGCCCGACGACCTGCGGCCGCTGATCGAGTCCTGCATGCAGATGGACGCCGCCCACCGCCCCACCCCCGCCGACCTCCAGGCCCAGCTCTCCCCGCACCTCTTCGCCTCCGGCGGCGACGACAGCGGGACGGCCTCCGCCTGGCTGCCGCTCTCCGCGACCGCGATGATCGAGCGGCGCAGGGGCGGCGGCCGTACCGCCCCGCCCGTCCCACACGCGCCTCCGCCCCCGCCGCAGCCGCCCAGGGCCCCGGACCGGGACACCGCCTGGCGCAGCGGGGCCGATCTGCGTTCGCCCTCGCCGCTCGCCTCGCCCTCACCGCTGTCCGGCCCGTCCGCCCCGCCGTCCGCCGGGGCGCCCGACGGCGGGCCCGTGCATCTGCCCGGGGCCAAGGCGCCGATCGGGCCCGGCCCCCGTGCGGGGGAGGGGCGCGGGGCCGCCGCCGCCCACCCCGCCGCCGCCACCGGCTGGGTCCGGCCGCCCGGCGGCCCGCACGGCCCGGCCGCGCCGGCCCCCGCCGTACCCGTCCCGGCCCCGGGGCCCGCCCCCGACGCCGCACCCGCCGCCCCCGACCGCTGGCGGCCCTGGCGCTTCCGCATGTCCAACGACGTGTGGGGGACGCCCGTCGTCTCCGGCGATCTGCTGTACGTGACGTCCTTCGAGGTCCACGCGCTGGACGTGGGCAACGGACGGCGTCAGTTCAAGACCCGCGACGTGGCCTGGTCGATGGCCGTCGACGGCGGCCGGATTCACGCGTCGGACGGCCCCTCGCTCTACGCCCTGGACGCCGCTTCCGGCGCCGACCAGTGGCGGCTGCGGACCGACGCCTGGGTGTACGCGCTCAAGGCCGACCGGGGCACGGTCGTGACCGCGACGCGGGGCGGCGGCGTCCAGGGGCGGGAGGCGTCCAACGGTGACATGCTGTGGGAAGTCACCGGTGTGCAGAGCGACTTCGAGACCCCGGAGGCCGGTCCGGTCCTCCACGACGGCGCGGTGTACGTCTGGCAGGACGCCCGGCTCCGCGCGCTGGACGCCCGGACGGGCAGGGAGCGCTGGTCGTACCCCATCGGTGACGCGGCCTCCTGCGGCGGCGTCCCCGTCCGGGTCACCCCGGCCCCCGACGGCTACGTCTACATCGCGGCGGGCACCCGGGTGCTGGCGGTGGAGGCCGGGTCGGGCCTGGTGCGCTGGCACTTCGAGTCCCCGGCGGTCTTCCTGTCGCCGCCCGCCTTCGCGCCCGGTCCCGCGGTGACCGGCGGCGGGGTGTATCTCGCGGACTACCTCGGCACGGTGTACGCGCTGGACGCGACGACCGGCAAGGACCGCTGGCGGATCGCCACGGAGGCCCGGTCCTCCATCGAGCCGGTGCTGGTCGCGGTGGGCAACGTGCACGTCGGCAGTGGCAGCGCGCTCTACACCCTGGACGCGGTCACCGGCACCCCGAAGTGGCGTTTCGCGGCGGGCGGCGACGTGGTCGGCTCTCCGGTCGTGGCAGACGGCCGGGTGCACTTCGGCTCCGCGGACCACGTCCTGTACACCCTGGACGCGGCGGGCGGCCAGCTGCGGTGGAAGCTCGCCACGGGCGGCGAGATCACGGGCTCCCCGGTCGCCCAGGCGGGCGTCGTCTACGCGTGCAGCAAGGACCGCTGCGTCTACGCCCTGGACGCGCTGAAGGGCACGGGCACGGGGAACCGGGCCCGGACCTGAGCCGCCCCCGGCCGCCCGGCCCCCGCGTCACTCCTGCCGGGGCGGCGGGTGCACGGGGTCCCGGGGGTCGGCCTCCGCCGCGGAGGCCGGCGGAGAGGGCCGCGCGCCGGGGTCGCGGGGGCCGGGTCCCGTGTACGGGTCGGGTTCCGGCTCCGGACCCGGCGACGTGTGCGCCGACATCCCCGGCTCCTGCGTGGGCGGCCAGGTGTCCGCGCGGCCCGCTCCGGGCGCCGCGTACGGCTCGGCCGACTCGTGTCCGGCTCGCCCGCCCCGCCTCCGCCTCCGGCCCCGCAGGGCTCGCCGCCGCCCGCGGTCGCGCCCGCTCATCAGCAGCGCGCCGATCAGCATCAGCACCCCGCCGGCCAGGGCGGCCGCCACGCCCGTCTGGAGCCCGGACCCGCTGCCGTCCACCACGAGGGAGCCCGCCGCCTGCCCCTGGCGGACCATCCACAGGATCGTGAAGCCCAGCGTCAGCAGCCCCGCCAGCGCGACTGCCGCCCGCGAACGCAGCACCACCCCGGCGATCACCAGCAGCGCGGCGACCAGGAACGGCAGCAGGATCGAGACCAGCACGTCCGACTCCGTACCGGTGATCCCCGTGAAGAGGTCCCGCACCCGGTAGTCGCTCCCCTGCCGCCCGGCGTACCAGTCGCGGAACGGACTCAGCACGGCCGCCGCCGCACCGGCGAGGGCGACGAGGGCTCCGAGGACGTTGCGGATCATCGTCAGCCTCCAAGGGCCTGCGCGGACATCCCCCTGCTTGTGACGCTACGCCCGCACGCTCACCCCCGCCACGCAGATCATGACCGGATCGTGACAGGGTCATGACCCGGCAAAGGGGCCGCGCCCGGCATGCTGGGGGCGGCCGCCCGCCGCCGGTGCGACGGAGCACCTGTCGACGGCGTCGGCAGGCGGCGCGTGGCAGAGACGACGAACAGAGACGAACAAGGGGGGCTGCGTCGATGATGCGGCGACAGACGAGGTTCGCGGCGGTCCTGGTCGTGGTGGTGCTCGCGCTCACCGGATTCTCGACCTCCACCAGCGGCGGCAAGAGCCGCAACGGCAAGAGCAGCAGCTCGGGCGGCGGCTGCTCCAGTTCGAAGAAGAGCAACAACGGCTACCGCGACACCGATCACGACGCCTACGGTTCTGACGACGCCTCTTCGGGTTCCACCGGCTCCTCCTACGGCTCGCCCGCGCCCACCGCCTCCGACGCGCCCGTCGTCCGCGTCCTGCGCTGCGCCCAGCCGCGCAAGGGCAAGCGCAGGGCCGTCACCTCGTCCGTGGTCGAGCTGCGGGCGAACGAGCCGGGCTCGCAGGCGTACGAGATCGACGTGCGGTTCCTCGACGCCCTCGGCAAGACCGTGGACACCGCGGAGACGACCACGGAGCTCGACGGCGGCGAGGCCAGCACGCTGACGCTGCGGATGGAGAGCCCCGGCAAGGTGGCCCGGGTCAAGCGCTGCGAAGTGACCGCCCGGGCGCTCTGAGCCCGGCCGCCGGGCGGTCCCCGGCGGCCCGCTTCCCGCCCCGCGCGGACGGCCCGCATTCGCCCCGCGCGGACGGCCCGCGCCCGTCGTGCGCGCCGCGGCGCGCGGCGCGTGGCCCGCGAACGCCCCCGGACACGCGGGAGGGGCCCGAGCATGTCCCCCGGCTCGGGCCCCTCACACATCCCCCCGTACGACGGGCGCGACGACTCCCCCTCGGCGTCGTCGTGCCCGCTCCCCCCGCTTCCCCCGTCGGGAAGGTCTACTGGGCCGGCTTGAACGGCTCGGACGTGGCGTGCTGGTCCTGCGTCGTGATCGCCGGTTCGCCGGTCGCGTGCTGGTCCAGCGTCGTCGGCTCGCCGGTGGCGTGCTGGTCAGCGGGCTTGAAGACCGGGTCCTTCTTCGTGGCGTCGGCCATGGCGGTCAACTCCTTCTCTTCGTGCGATACGTACGCAGTCGGCTGGCGAGGCCCGTCCGGCTGTTCCCCCGTGGACGGCCGGACGGGCCTCGTGGGGCCGCTCACCTTAGTAGCGCGGCCGATGTCGCCCCCGTCTGCCCCCCGACGCGACGGATCGACAGAGCCGAGCATGCCGGGCGGCGATAAACGAACGATGAACGCGGCCGTCCTCAGGACCTGGTGGCCGTCCTCAGCAGCGACCGGACGTCGGCCGCCTCCGGAGAGCCGAGCTCGTCGTAGATGGCCAGCGCCTCGTGCCAGCAGACCTGGGCACGCCCGGTCTGGCCGATCCCGGAAAGCGCCCGCCCCAGCACGGTCAGCACGTTGCCGCGCCGCCACTCGCCGCCGATGCCCCGCAGGACGCTCAGCGCCGACTCCGCGTACTGGGCGGCCTGCGCGGGACGGCCCGACGCGATCTCCACCTCGGCCAGCCGGAACAGGCTCATGCCCTCCCACAGCCGCTGGCGGCTGTCCCGGAATATCTCCAGCGCCTCGGTCAGCTTCGCGGTGGCGGCCGAGAACTCCCCGCTCTGGGTCAGAGCCATCCCCAGGGCGTAGCGGCCGTTCGCGCCGCGCAGGGCGTGGCCGAGGACGTCATAGATCTCGATGCCGGAACGGGCCAGGGTGATCGCGCTGCCGGTGCGGCCCGTGGCGAGGTGGATGCGGGAGAGGTTGCACAGCGCGCTCGCCTCGCCCGGACGGTTCCCGTCGCTGCGGAACGCCTCGATCGCCTGGCTCAGGAAGGCCTCCCCGTCCTGATGGCGATTGTGGTACAGCGCGATGATGCCGCGGGCGTTGGCCGCCCAGCTGCCCGCCAGCAGGTCCCCGGCGGCCTCGGCCAACCGCATCGCCTCGTCGGCCTCCCGGTCCGCGTGGTCGAACCGGCCCGCCAGCTGGTGCGCGTTGGCGAGGGACATGACGGCGCGGCTCTCCGCCCGCGGGTCGTCGCACTCCCGGGCGGCCTCGCGCACCGTCACGGCCGCCGCCTCGTACTGCTTGGCGTTCGCGCCCGACTCGCCCAGGTCCAGGGCGGCGTACAGCAGGTCCACCGCGCGGCGCAGGGTGGCGGGCCGCGCCACCTGGCGTACGCAGGCCAGGAGGTTGGTCGCCTCGGTGTACAGCCAGTCCAGGGCCGTGTGCCGGTCGCCGAACGCGAGCCCCGCGTGCTCCGTGGGCTCCAGGTGGTCCACCAGCCGGTCCCCCGGCCGCTCCAGCGCGTACACCCCCGCTGCCGTCGCCAGGTAGAAGTCCAGCAGCCGCGACAGCGCCAGCTCCCGCTCCTGCCGCTGCTCGTCCCGTTCCGCGCACGCACGCGCGTAGAGCCGTACGAGGTCGTGGTAGCGGTAGCGGCCCGGAGCGGCGGATTCCACCAGGCTCGTGTCGACCAGCGCCTCCAGCAGGTCCTCCGTGGCGTGGGGCTCCCGGTCCAGGAGGGCCGCCGCCGCGGCGAGGGAGATGTCGGGGCCGTCGGCGAGGCCCAGCAGGCGGAAGGCGCGGGCCTGGGCCGGCTCCAGCTGGCCGTAGCCCAGTTCGAAGGTGGCCTTGACCGCGAGGTCCCCCGCCTGGAGCTCGTCCAGCCGGCGGCGTTCGTCCGCGAGCTTGGCGGCGAGGACGGAGACCGTCCAGGTGCGGCGGGCCGCCAGCCGGGAGGCGGCGATGCGGATGGCGAGGGGGAGGAAGCCGCACGCGGCCACCACGTCGAGCGCCGCCTCTCGCTCGGAGCTGACGCGCTCCTGGCCGACGATGCGGGTGAAGAGCTGAAGCGCCTCCTCCGGTGACATCACGTCCAGGTCCACCAGGTGCGCCCCGGCCAGATCGACCATCCGCACCCGGCTCGTGACGAGCGCCGCGCACCCCGGTGTACCGGGCAGCAGCGGGCGGATCTGGGCGGCGTCGTGGGCGTTGTCGAGGAGGACCAGGACGCGGCGGCCGTCCAGCGTCGAGCGGTACAGGGCGGCCCGCTCGTCGAGGGTGTCCGGGATCGCCGAGTCCGTCGTCCCGAGCGCGCGCAGGAACGAGCCGAGCACCGTCTCCGGCTCGGCGGCGCGGGAGCCCGCGCCCTGGAGGTCGACGTAGAGCTGGCCGTCGGGGAAGTGCGGGCGGGCCTGGTGGGCGACGTGCACGGCGAGCGTCGTCTTGCCGACGCCGCCGATGCCGGCCACCGCGGAGACGGCCATCACCGAACTCCCGGCTGTGGAGAGCCGGTTGCCCAGCTCGGCCACGAAGGCGGACCGGCCCGTGAAGTCGGGCACCGTGGCCGGGAGCTGGGCGGGGCGCAGCGGGGCGGCCGCGGGGGCCGGCGCGCCGTCGGGGCGCGCCAGCTCGTCGTCGGCCCGCAGGATGCGCTGCTGGAGCCGGGCCAGCTCGGGGCGGGGGTCGACGCCCAGCTCCTCCGCGAGGAGCCGGCGGGTGTCGGCGTACACGGCCAGCGCCTCTGCCTGCCGGCCACTGCGGTACAGGGCCACCATCAGCAGCTCGCGCAGCCGTTCGCGCAGCGGGTGCGCGGCGGTGAGCGCGGTGAGCTCGGAGACCGCCTCCGCGTGGCTGCCGACCTCCAGGTCCAGATCGAGCCGGGTCTCGGTGAGGGTGAGCCGCCACTCCTCCAGCCGGGCGCGCTGGTTCTCCGCGTACGGACCCGGCACAGAGGCCAGCGCCTCGCCGTCCCACAGCTCCAGCACCTTGTTGACCAGGGTGCGCGCCTGGCAGCGGTCGCCGCTGGCGCGGGCCTTCTCCGCCTCCGCGGCCAGGTCCTGGGCCAGCGTGAGGTCGAGCGCGCCGCGGCCGATCCGGATCGCGTAGCCGCCCGACTCGCTGACCAGGGTGTCCTGCCCCAGGATCTTGCGCAGCCGGGAGGCGTACGTCCGGATCGTGGCCAGCGCCTGCGAGGGCGGGTCCGCGCCCCAGAACGCGTCGATCAGCTCGCCCGCGGTGGCCGTCCGGCCCTCGCGCAGCAGCAGCGCGGTCAGCAGGGCGCGCTGCTGAGGCGAGCCGGACGAGAGCAACTCCGCGCCGCGCCAGGCCCGTACGGGGCCCAGCACGGTGAATCTCAGGGCGTCGGCCGTACCCGGTTTCTCTGGAGCACGCTGCTCCGGTACGCGCACGCGTGGCCCGCTGTCACGGTCCATTGATGCCCCCTGTCCTGCTCGCCTGCCGGCCCCGCTCGTCTGCGGGTCCTGCCGGTGCTGCCGACGTCCGGACGGCCGCCCGCGCGGCGAGGGCGGGATGCGTCCGGACTGCTCGGTACCGCTGGTATCACGCTCAACAGTCTGCCTTGTCGCGGGCGGACTCGTCAGCAGTGGGTGACGCTCTGCACAAGCCCTCGACAACGATGCGGGAACCGCACCACACGTTCGGGCGCCGAGGGGTCGACGGCGCGTCAGTTCGGCGGTGGGCGTCGGGGCGGTGGGGCCGGTCCCCGCCCGGCCCTTGGGGCGCGGCCGCCCCCCCAAGGGGCGCCCCGGGGCCGGCCCCGGGGGGCGCGGGCGGGCACAGGCAGGAGCCCCGTTCCTCCGCCGTGGCGGGGGAGCGGGGCTCCTTGGGTACTGCTATGTGCGGCCGCGATCGGCCGACCCGGGCAACTAGGCCGGGGTGACGTTCTCAGCCTGCGGACCCTTGGGCCCCTGAGTGACGTCGAAGTTCACGACCTGGTTCTCCTCGAGGGAGCGGAACCCGGACGCGTTGATCGCGGAGTAGTGAACGAAGACATCCGGGCCGCCGCCGTCCTGGGCGATGAAGCCGAAGCCCTTTTCAGCGTTGAACCACTTGACGGTTCCGGTAGCCATAAGCCCTCCTTGGGCCAAAGGGTTGCCCTGCTCCAGAACCTGCAAACAAGTCTGAAAACTACAAAAGCCTGCGGGTTACATGCTCCGCAGGCTTTGTACTGCAAGGGAAACCAAACTGCAACTTGCGAACGAGCCTAGCACGCAGTCTCTGGAGAGCGGTAGAGGGAAAGATCACTTCACCCGAAGGTTTGATTCCCCTGCCGAGCGGTCCGCGGGGAGGGCCCCGCAAACCCCCGCGACGCCCCGGTGGTGCCGGCCCACGGGGCCGGGTCTAGCCTCACGATGTGGACAATTCAACCGTCTCCCCCCGTGAAGGCGACGACGACCGTCGCCGCCGGCCCCGCGTCGGCCACATCCAGTTCCTGAACTGCCTCCCGCTGTACTGGGGCCTGGCGCGGACGGGGACCCTGCTGGACCTGGAGCTCTCCAAGGACACCCCGGAGCGGCTCAGCGAGCAGCTGGTCAGGGGCGACCTGGACATCGGTCCGGTCACCCTCGTGGAGTACCTGCGCAACGCCGACGACCTGGTGGCCTTCCCCGACATCGCGGTCGGCTGCGACGGCCCTGTCATGTCCTGCGTGATCGTCTCGCAGCTTCCGCTGGAACAGCTCGACCGGGCGAGGGTGGCGCTCGGCTCGACCTCCCGCACCTCCGTCCGCCTGGCCCAGCTGCTGCTCGCCGAGCGCTACCGGGTCCGGCCGGACTACTACACCTGCCCGCCCGACCTGGGGCTGATGATGCAGGAGGCCGACGCCGCCGTGCTCATCGGCGACGCCGCCCTGCGCGCCAACCTGCACGACGCCCCCCGGCTCGGGCTCCAGGTCCACGACCTGGGCCGGATGTGGAAGGAGTGGACGGGGCTGCCGTTCGTCTTCGCCGTCTGGGCGGCCCGCAAGGACTTCCTGGCCGACCGGCCCGAGCAGACGGCCCAGGTCCACGAGGCGTTCCTCGCCTCCCGCGACCTCTCCCTCGAAGAGGTCGCCAAGGTCGCGGAGCAGGCGGCCCGCTGGGAGTCCTTCGACGCGAAGGTGCTGGAACGGTACTTCACGACGCTGGACTTCCGGTTCGGCCCCGACCAGCTGGCCGGGGTCCGCGAGTTCGCCCGCCGGACCGGCCGGGACACCGGCTATCCGCAGGACGTCCACGTGGAGCTGCTCGGCGGCTGATCCGGCGGCCCCGCGCGGAATGGGGCGAATCCACGGGAAATGCCGAGAGCGAATGGGCCTGTGCCTTCCCGCGCCCACCGCCCCGTTCCCCGCTCCCCTTTGCCGGGGCCGTGAGCGGAATAGCAGAGGGCGTGTGGGCGGCGAACCGTTGAACGCCGTGAGCCTCCGACGAACTCCGCCGAACGCCCCGTTCACGCTCTTTTCCGCGGTGAGGCATCCCGTGACGGCGGGAGAAGGGGAATGGTCCGGTCGTTTCCCGATGTCCGCACCGATGGCGCCCGGGACAGCCCTTAGGCTTCGGTCCGGGTCCGGGCCGTCCACGGGGTTCACAGGGGGAGCCATATGCAGCCGTTGGAAGCGGGCGAACCGCACACCGTCGGTTCCTACCGGCTGCTGGGAAGGCTCGGCGCGGGCGGCATGGGCCGGGTCTACCTCGGCCGCAGCGCCGGAGGCCGGACGGTCGCGGTCAAGGTCGTCCACCCCCATTTCGCCCTCGACGAGCAGTTCCGCGCCAGATTCCGGCGCGAGGTCGAGTCCGCCCGCCGGATCGGCGCGCAGTGGACGGCCCCCGTCCTGGACGCGGACCCGGACGCCCCGGTGCCGTGGGTGGCGACCGGTTACGTGGCCGGGCCGCCCCTCTCCCAAGCGGTCACCGAGCACGGGCCGCTGCCCGAGCACGCCGTACGCGCCCTGGGCGCGGGGCTGGCCGAGGCCCTCGCGGCCGTCCACGGCCAGGACATCGTCCACCGCGACGTGAAACCGTCCAACGTGCTGCTCGCCCTCGACGGCCCTCGGCTGATCGACTTCGGCATCGCCCGCGCGCTCGGCGCGACCGTCTCGCTCACCTCCACCGGGGTCTCCGTCGGCTCACCCGGCTACATGGCGCCCGAACAGATCAGGGGCCAGGACGTCTCGGGCGCCGCGGACGTCTTCTCGCTGGGCGCCGTCCTCGCGTACGCGGCGACGGGCGCGGCCCCCTTCTCCGGCGACTCCTCCGCCGTGCTCCTCTACAAGGTCGTCCACGAGGAACCGGAACTGGGCGACCTGGAGGGCGAGCTGCGCGAGGTGGTCGCGAGCTGCCTCGCCAAGGACCCGGACTCCCGCCCCGCCCCGGCCGACCTCGCCCGCACGCTCGCTCCCGGCGGCGCGGCCGCGCTGGTGGCGGGCGGCTGGCTGCCCGGCGGGCTGGTGCGCGAGGTGAGCCGGTCCGCGGTGGCGCTGCTGGACATGGAGCCGCAGGACGCGCCGGTGCTGTCCGGGCCGGTGCCCTTCAGCAGCGCGTCGCTGGGTGCGGCCGTCTCTGACGCGGAGTGCGGGCCCGCGACGGAACCGGGCGCCGTCAGCGGACCCGCGACCGGGGACGGACGCCCTCCGGCAGGCGGCCAGCGCGGCCTTGGGGGCGGGGCCGGGGCACCCGGGGCCTTCGGGCCCTGGGTGGCGCCCCCGCGCCACCCGCCCTTCGGCGCTCCGGCCGGCGGGGGCGGCACGGGGAGCGCGGGAGGCGTCGACGCCCCCGGCCCCGACGCCCCCGGCCCCGGCGCTCCCGCCCCCGGCCCCGGCGCGGGCGGGCTCCCGGGGCAGCTGGGGAACGGCGGCCCCCGGTTCGCCATGACCGTCGGCGCGGAAGAAGGCCGGGCGCGCCGGAGCCGCCGGGTGAGCTGCACGGTCGCCCTGGCCGTCGCGGGCGCACTGGCGGCCGTCACCCTCGGCACGGGGCTGCTCGACGGCCTCCTGCCGGGCGGCGGCGCCGACGGGCGCGAGGGGAACGGCAGCGCGGCCCCCGGGCCGTCGGCTTCCGCGTCCGTCCCGGGCGGACCGGCGCCCGCCGCCTCCGACGGCCCCGCCGACGCCACCGGGGCCCCGGTGGACGAGGTGCCGAAGGCGTACCTCGGCACCTGGAAGGGCCCGGTGACGGAGAAGACGACCGGCCAGCCGCACGGCACCCTCACCGCCGTCTTCACCGGGGGGAAGAAGGGGACCCAAGTCGTCCGGATGAGCACGACCATCTCCCGGCTCGGCCTCACCGTCACCTGCAACAGCGTCGGCGCCCTCGCCTCCGGCACCGCGAAGGAGCTGAACATCCGCGAGCGCACCGACCCGGACCGCCCCAGCACACCGGGCCTGTGCACCAGCGCGGAGGCGGACCTGGTCTTCCGCCTCGCCGACGACGGCACGCTCGACTACCGCTCCAAGGAGCGCGCCGCCGGTCTGCCCTACGGGAACCTCGCCCGGTCCGGCGGCTGACCGGGCGAGGGGCTGGCGTAGGCTGGATCGGTCCGAGGAACGTCAGCAAAACCGCCGAAAGGTGACAGCCCGGTGACCGAGAAGGCCGACCTTCAGCCCGTCCTCGACCGAGCCGCCGAGGGCGGTCGGATCACCCCGAAGGAGGCGCTCGACCTCTACCGGTCCGCGCCGCTGCACGCCCTGGGCGCCGCCGCCGACGCCGTACGCCGCCGCCGGTACGCCGGCACGGAGCACATCGCGACGTACATCATCGAGCGCAACATCAACTACACCAACGTGTGTGTGACGGCCTGCAAGTTCTGCGCCTTCTACGCGCCGCCCAAGGACACCGCCAAGGGCTGGTCCCGCGACCTCGACGACATCCTGCGCAGGTGCGCGGAGACCGTGGAGCTGGGCGGCACCCAGATCATGTTCCAGGGCGGCCACCACCCGGACTACGGCGTCGAGTACTACGAGGAGCACTTCTCCGCGATCAAGAAGGCGTTCCCGCAGCTGGTCATCCACTCGCTGGGCGCGTCCGAGATCGAGCACATGGCCCGGATCTCCCAGGTGTCCGCGGAGGAGGCGATCAGCCGTATCCACGCCGCCGGCCTCGACTCCTTCGCCGGTGCGGGCGCCGAGCTGCTGCCGGCCCGCCCGCGCACCGCCATCGCCCCGCTCAAGGAGTCCGGCGAGCGCTGGCTGGAGATCATGGAGATCGCGCACCGCCTCGGCGTCGAGTCCACCTCCACCATGCTGATGGGCACCGGCGAGACCAACGCCGAGCGCATCGAGCACCTGAGCATGATCCGTGACGTCCAGGACCGCTCGGGCGGCTTCCGCGCCTTCATCCCGTACACCTACCAGCCGGAGAACAACAAGCTGAAGGGGCAGACGCAGGCCACGCTCTTCGAGTACCTGCGGATGATCTCCATCGCCCGGCTGTTCCTCGACAACGTCGCCCATATCCAGGGCTCCTGGCTCACCACCGGCAAGGAGGTCGGCCAGCTCTCCCTGCACTACGGCGCGGACGACCTCGGCTCGATCATGCTGGAGGAGAACGTCGTCTCCTCCGCCGGCGCCAAGCACCGCTCCAACCGGCTGGAGATCATCGACCTGATCCGCAAGGCGGACCGGGTCCCCGCCCAGCGCGCCACCACCTACGAGCACCTCGTCGTGCACGAGGACCCGGCGCTGGACCCGGTGGACGAGCGGGTCGTCTCGCACATCTCCTCCACCGCGATCAAGGGCGGCACCGCGCACCCGGAGCTGAAGCTCCTGGGCGCCAACTAGCGTCCCCGTGCTGACGATCCACGCCGCGCCGCTGGTCCTTCCCCTCGGCGCGGCGGCCGTGGCGGACGGCGCGGTGGCCGTGGACGGCGACCGCGTCGCCGCCCTCGGCCCGTACGAGGAGGTCGCCGCCGCCCACCCGGCCGCCCGGGTCCGCCGCTGGCCGGGCCTCCTCACGCCCTCGCTGCGGCAGGACCGGGCCGGCGCGCTGCTCACCCGCTGCTACCACCCCGACCCCCGAGAAGCCGACGAGCTGGGCGAACTCCCGCTCTCCGGCGAGGCCTTCGAGCGACTCGCCGCCTCCATGGACGCGGCCCGGCGGGCCGGCAGCATACGGCGGGGGCTCCAGCGGATGCTGCGCCACGGCACCACGCACCTGGCGGGCCCCCTCGACGCGCACGACCCCGCGCTCGCCGCGGCCGTCGCCCGGTCCGGACTGATCCAGCTCCCGCCCCCGCCCGGCCCCTTGGCCCCGCCGGACCTGGACCCCTTCGCGTCGGGCGGAGGCCTGGCCCGTACGGCGCACGGCCCGCTGTCGGTCGGGGGCCGCGCGGACTTCGCGGTCTTCGACGTGCCCGACGAGGCGGCGCTGTGCAGGGCCGGGGCGCGGACGTGTGTGGCGACGGTGCTCGCGGGGCGGCTCGTGCACCGCTCCCGCTGAGCTCCTCCGCTCGCGCCGGGCTCCTCCGGCCGGCGCCGGGGGGCGTCAGGGGACCGAGGGGCCGCCCAGGTAGCGTCCCCGGCGGTCGTACGGCCAGGCGTTGGCGACGCACCCCTTCAGCCCCTTGATCTGCTGCATCATCGCGGGTGCGGGGCGGCCCGGACCGGGGCAGGTCTCATGGCCGCGGCCGAGCCAGTGGCCCACCTCGTGGTTGATGATCAGGGCCTGGTACTCGGCGACGGGACCGTCGAACTGCGGGGAGCCGAGCAGCCAGCGCCGCAGGTTGACCATGACCTTCTCGCCGCCCCGGCAGTTGACCTCGCCCCCGGTGTTCAGGCCGTACTGGCCGCAGATCCGGTCCGTGGTCGCCGGAGTCGCGATCCGGATCACCATCCCCGCCGAACTGTCGGAGACCTGGCGGAACGCGTGTGCGCCGTCATGGCTCCAGCCGCGCGGGTCGGCCAGGATGGCGGCGATGACCTCGGCGGCCCGGTCGGGGTCGACGCCGGTGCCGTCCTCCACCTCGACCCGGTAGGCGCTGCCCCTGCCGGAGCCGGTGGCCCCCTCCCGGGCGACGGTGAACGTGCCGGGCCCGTAGGCGGGCACGTCCTCGGGCCGCGGTGGGCCCGTCTCCGCAGAGGCGGAGGGGGAGGGGGTCGGGGACGCGGAGGGGGACGCCGACGGGGACGGGGAGACCGGGGGCTTCGAAGGCTGTGCCGGCTTCTCCTCCGGCGCCGTACGGGCCTCTGCGGGCGTGGCGGCCGCCGGGCCGCCCGCCTCCTGCCAGGGGCGTGCGACCAGCAGGGCCGCGCCCGCCACGAGCGTCATCGCCAGGACGGCGAGACCGGCCGTGCGGCGGCGCTGTCGCCGTCTGCGCCGTATTCGGGACCGCGAGCGGGACCGGTTTCGCGTCCGGCCGTCGGGAGAGCCGTCGTGGGAGGGGCCCGCGGTCCTGGACAGCACGCGCAGCCGGAAGGTCTCCTCGTCCCGCTCCGGCTCTCCGTGCCCCGGCGGCAGGGTGCCCGTGGGGCGGCGGCGCGTCATGAGGCGGCCCCGCTCCGCGGCTCAGGGCGGGCTCCGGTGCGAGCGGGCGGCTCCCCGCGCCGCGGACCCCGGGCGGCCGGCGGGCCCGGCCTCCCGCCGACGGTCTGCCGGCGGGACGGCGGGCGCCGGGCCTCCCCGGGGCCGTGGTGCGGCGGCCGGGGGAGGGGCGCCGCACCACCGGGCGGTTCGGTCCGCTCGGCCTCGGTCGGCGGCGGGGAAGATGCGGCGGTGGGGCTGGGCATGGCGGTCCGTGGCTCCGTCGGTTCCGGGAAGGGCGCGGTGGCCGCCCCTGGGCGGTCCCCACCTCTTACTGAGCAAGCGTGTGCCGAAAAGGTTGAAGAATAGTAAAGATCAGTTCGACTGCCTGCGCGGCGGTCTCGAACACGCTCTCCGTGGTGGGCTCCGCCCCCGCTGACGCGCACCGCCACCGGGCGGGGCCGGCCGGGGCCGGGCTGCTTGAATGGGAGGGTGACCCGAGCCTCCCTGGACAAGCAGCCGCACGAAGTCGCCTCGATGTTCGACGACGTGGCGGCCAACTACGACCTGACCAACGACGTGCTCTCGCTCGGCCAGGCCCGGCTGTGGCGCAAGGCGGTCGCGGCGGCGGTCGACGCCCGCCCCGCCCAGAAGATCCTGGACCTGGCCGCGGGCACCGCCACCTCCTCGCAGCCCTTCGTGCGGGCGGGCGCCTACGTGGTGCCGTGCGACTTCTCGCTCGGCATGCTCAGGGTCGGCAAGGAACGCCACCCGTGGATGCCGTTCACCGCCGGCGACGGGACGAAGCTGCCGTTCAGGGACGAGACCTTCGACACGGTCACGATCTCCTTCGGGCTGCGCAACATCCAGGACACCGACGCCGCGCTGCGCGAGCTGTACCGGGTGACGAAGCCCGGCGGCCGGGTCGTCATCTGCGAGTTCTCCCAGCCCACCTGGGCCCCGTTCCGCACGGTCTACACGGAGTACCTCATGCGGGCGCTGCCGCCGACCGCCCGCGCGGTGTCGTCCAACCCGGACGCCTACGTCTACCTCGCCGAGTCGATCCGGGAATGGCCCGACCAGAGCGCCCTCGCCGCACTGCTCCAGAAGGCCGGCTGGTCGAAGGTGGCCTGGCGCAACCTGACCGGCGGCGTGGTGGCCCTGCACCGGGCCACCCGCGCCTGACGCACGTCCGGCGGCTCAGAGCTCCAGCCGGAAGCAGCACGCCTCCCGCCCGCGCGGCGTGGCGTACGACTCGGCCCGCCGCATCCCGAGCCGTTCCGCGACCGCGATCGACCGGGCGTTACGGACGTCGACCAGCGCGACGACCTCGCTCACCCCGGCCGCCCGCACCCGCTCCAGCGTGGTGCGCGCGGCGGCGGTGGCGTACCCGCGTCCCCACGCCGCCCGCCCCAGCCGCCAGCCGATCTCGGTGGCGCCCACCGGCCCGTAGTGCGTGTGCGGCCACGGCTGCGCACCGGTGAAACCGAGCACGGTGTCCCGCTCGTCCGTGACGGTCCACAGGCAGTAGCCGAGCTCCGCGTCGTGCCGCCGCTGCCGTGCGGTGAGCTCCTCGTACGCGGAGAGTTCGGAGCTGCGCCCGCCGAAGTACTCCATGACCTCCGGGTCGTCGAACGTCCGATGCCAGGTCAGGGCGTCCTCGTCCGTCGGAACGCGCAGGCGTATCGCGGGGGCCGAGGCGGGAGGCGAGACAGGTGCTGTCGACATGAGGGAGCCCTTCGAGGGTTGGTCTGCAGGCCCCCATAGACTGCACGGGTCCGGTGCCGCGCGGCATGCGAATTCGAGTCTTCGGGAGATCCGACCGTGAGCGAGCCCCTCTCCGAGCACAGCGCGGACGTGATCGTCGTCGGAGCGGGCCCAGCCGGCTCCGCGACCGCGTACCACCTCGCCAACGCGGGACTCGACGTCCTGCTGCTGGAGAAGACCGCCTTTCCGCGGGAGAAGGTCTGCGGCGACGGTCTCACCCCCCGCGCCACCAAGCAGCTCGTCGCCATGGGGATCGACATCTCCGAGGAGGCCGGCTGGCTGCGGAACAAGGGCCTGCGCATCATCGGCGGCGGCGTACGGCTCCAGTTGGACTGGCCGGAACTCGCCTCCTACCCGGACTACGGGCTGGTCCGCAAGCGCGACGACTTCGACGAGCAGCTGGCCCGCCAGGCGCAGAAGGCCGGGGCCCGGCTGTACGAGCGCTGCAACGTGGGCGCGCCCGTCAAGGACGAGCGCACCGGCCGCATCATCGGCGTCGAGGCCAGGCTCGGCGAGGAGAAGACCCCGGTCACCTTCCACGCCCCCCTCGTCGTCGCCGCCGACGGCAACTCCACCCGGCTCTCCCTCGCGATGGGGCTGCACCGCCGCGAGGACCGCCCCATGGGCGTCGCCGTGCGGACGTACTTCACCTCGCCCCGCCACGACGACGACTACCTGGAGTCCTGGCTGGAGCTGTGGGACCGGCGCGGGGCCGAGGACCGGCTGCTGCCCGGCTACGGCTGGATCTTCGGCATGGGCGACGGCACCTCCAACGTCGGCCTCGGCATCCTCAACTCCTCCTCCGCCTTCAAGGAGCTGGACTGGCGCGAGGTGCTCAAGGCCTGGTGCGCCTCGATGCCGGAGGAGTGGGGGTACACCCCGGAGAACATGACGATGCCGATCCGCGGCGCGGCGCTCCCGATGGCCTTCAACCGGCAGCCGCACTACACCAAGGGCCTGCTGCTGGTCGGCGACGCGGGCGGCATGGTCAACCCGTTCAACGGCGAGGGCATCGCGTACGCCATGGAGTCGGGCCAGATCGCCGCCGACGTCATCGTCCAGGCCCACGCCCGCGCCACCCCCGCGCAGCGCGAACTGGCCCTGAACAACTACCCGAAGGTCCTCAAGGAGACCTACGGCGGCTACTACACGATGGGCCGCGCCTTCGTGAAGCTGATCGGCAACCCGAAGGTCATGAAGGTTGCCACCCAGCGCGGCCTGACCCACCCGCTGTTGATGAAGTTCACGCTCAAGATGCTGGCCAACCTGACCGACCCGACGGGCGGCGACGCCATGGACCGCATCATCAACGGCCTCTCGAAGGTCGCCCCCAAGGCCTGACCCGTACGTGCGGCGCGCGGGGGGCGGCGCGGCCCCCTCCGGGCCGCCGTACGGGCGGGCGCGCGGCGGCCCGCCCGCCCCGGGCCGCCCGCCGCGCAGGACGGGGCCGTCCGGCGGCTCCCCGGCCCCCTCCGTGCCGCCCCGCGCGACCCCGCTCCCGCCCCGGCCGGGGCGTAATCCTCGGCCCCGCACGTGATCGTGTGCGATGATTTGTGCGTCTCCCCCGGTCGTCGGGCTGTTCCCGGACCGGGCCCGCGCCCCGCCCCGCCCCCAGCGGCGGCACGCGGCGCGTACGAATTCTCTTGACGCACGCTCACCCGAACGCAGGCCAGCGGGGTACGGAACAAGCCGATACAGCGCTGCTCGACCCCAAGGACAGACAGCCATGACCACCGCATCCCTGCCCCGGAAGTCCGCACGCCCGGAGACGGCCGTCCCGGACGCCGCCGCGGCGCCCCAGCACCACGGGCTCTTCCTGGAGCCCAGCTTCGCCGCGGACCCGACGGCGACGGACGACGACGAGGACCTGGAGTTCCCGTACGACGCGCCGCCCGCCCCCACCACCTCTGCCAGGGAGCCCGAGCGGACGAACCGCCGCCCCCGCCGCCGCTGACCCCCGCGCCCGGAAAACCGGTGGAGCCCGCGCGGCCCCACCGGTAGGCTCCCCGCCATGTCCAGCCCCGAGTCCGACAGACTCCGGCCGCCGGTGCGCCGGCGGCCGTGTTCCTGCTGAGTGAGCGTCGCCGACCGCCCTTCGGGGCCGCCGGCCGCCCTTCGTACGGTTCTGCCGCCGGATCACCGCGGGTTCCGGGCCGTTCCCCCTCGCGTACGCGCTGACACACCGCCGTACGCGGGGTCCGTGCCCCCGCCGACGACGGCCGGGCACTCCTCCGCGTCGCTCCCCGCCGGCCCCGGCCGACGGGCCCGCGCGGCCCGCATCCCCGCACTTCGGCCTGTCTGTCCACCGACGGTTGTCGTCCAAGGGGCTTCACACCCATGCCATTCGCTGTCTACGTCCTCGGGCTCGCGGTCTTCGCCCAGGGCACCTCGGAGTTCATGCTGTCCGGGCTCGTCTCGGGCATCGCCGCAGACCTGAACGTCTCCCTCTCCGCCGCCGGCCTCCTCACCTCCGCCTTCGCGGTCGGGATGGTCGTCGGCGCGCCCCTGATGGCGCTCTCCAGCCGCACCTGGCCGCGCCGACGGGCGCTGCTGGTCTTCCTCGGGGTGTTCGTCGCCGTCCATGTGACCGGAGCGCTCACCCCGCACTACGGCGTCCTCCTGGCGACCCGGCTCGTCGGGGCCCTGGCCAACGCGGGCTTCTGGGCGGTGGCCCTGACGACGGCGGTCGCGCTCGTCCCCGCCGGGCTGAAGGGCCGGGCCACCGCCGTGGTGGTCGGCGGGGTCACGGTCGCCTGCGTGGTGGGCGTGCCGGCCGGCGCGGTGCTGGGAGAGCAGTGGGGGTGGCGGTCGGCGTTCTGGGCGGTCGCCCTGGTCTCCCTCCCCGCCGCCCTCGCGATCCTCCTCGGCGTCCCGGGCGGCCGGGGGGCCGGGACCGGGCCCGCCCCCGTACGGGACGAGCTGCGCGCGCTCACCGGTCCGCGACTGCGGCCGACCCTGGTCACGATGGCCCTCGTCCAGGGGGCGACCTTCTGCACCTTCTCCTATCTGCAACCGCTCCTCACCCGGGAGACCGGGCTGGGCGCGGGGTGGGTGCCGGCGGCCCTGGCGCTTTTCGGGGCGGGCTCGTTCCTCGGGGTCACGGTGGCGGGCCGGTTCGCCGACGCGCGTCCGGCGGCCGTCATCGCGGTGGGCATGACCGCCCTCGCCCTCGGGTGGGCCGCGCTCGCTCGGACGGCGGGCAGCCCGCTCCTGGCGCTGGCCCTGATCCCGGTTCTCGGCATGCTCGCCTTCGGGACGGGCACCGCGCTCATCACCCGGGTCCTCGGGCTGGCCCCCGGAGCGCCGACGCTGGCCGGCGCGTTCTGCACGACCGCGTTCAACCTGGGGGCGGCGGCGGGCCCGTGGGCGGGCGGGCTGGCCCTGGACGCGGGGCTGGGCTTCCGGGCGCCCGCCTGGGTCAGCGCCCTGCTGACGGCCCTCGCGCTCCTTCTCGCCGCGGGAACGACGGAGGGCCGCCGCTCCCGAGCGGGGGAGCGGCGGCCCTCGGCCGAGGCCACGGGCGCCCGCAGGCGCCCGTGAGCCGGAGACATGTGCGGGTGCGTCAGAGAACGCGGACCGCGCCGGAGGGCCGGTCGTAGTCCATCGAGCGCTGCACCGTGCCGGTGCTGGAGTTCTGCGCACCGACGAACTGGCCGCCGCCCACGTAGATCGCCACGTGGTACGCGCTGCCCGCGCCGCCCCAGTACAGGATGTCGCCGGGCTGGAGGTTGTTCAGGGAGACCTGGGCGCCGGCGGTCGACTGGGACTGCGAGACGCGCGGAAGGTCGACGCCCACCGAGCGGTACGCGGCCTGGACCAGGCCGGAGCAGTCCCACGCGTTGGGGCCGGTGCCACCGGACACGTACGCGTCGCCGACCTGGGCCTTGGCGAACGCCACGACCGATGCCGCGGCGCCGGTGGCGTTCGAGGACGAGGGTGCGGACGAGGGAGCGGAGGCGGAGCTGCTCGAGGAGGAGCTGCCCGAGGAGGCGCCCGCGGAGCCGGAGGAGGCGCTGAGCGTGGTGCGCGCGGCGGTGCGGGAGGCGCGCTCGGCACGCTCCTCTGCCTCCGCCTTCGCCTGCGCTTCCGCGCGGGCCTTGGCGGCGGCTTCGGCCTTCTTCTGGGCCTCGGCCTTGCGGACGGCCTCGGCCTTCGCCTTCTTGGCCTTCTTCGCGGCGCTCTCGGCCGCGGCGTCCTGCTCGGCCTGGGTCTCCAGGTCGAGGGCGACCTGGTGCGTGGCCTGCGCGGAGGCGGCCACGGCGGTGGAGAGCCCCGAGGTGATGGTGGGCATCTCCAGCGTCTGGGCCACCGGCTCGGCCTGAGCCGGACCGGCCGCGCCCGCGACGGCGATGGTGCTGAGGACGCCACCGGCGACTCCGGCGCGCAGCGTCGATGTCGAGGTGCGCTGACGGGGCTTCCGGTGGCTGGGTATGTGAGCGGTGTGGGACATGAGTACTAGCGCTATCAGGGGTGTAGGGGTCCCATCAAGAAACGTGTGTTGCGACACAGTTACGTTCGGAATCTCCGAATCCGCTTTCCAGGGCCCCTTATTGACGCCGTAACGGGCAAAACGGGCAGGTCTGACCAGGCCCGTGATCACGGCCTTTCGGCAATACGCCCGAATTGCCCGCCGCTTACCATCTGTTCACACCGATGGCCAAGCCCCATTTTCTGAGGGGGTGACAGCTGTGGCGCAGGTCACAGTGCGGGTCCGTCGTGGCAGGCAACCCTCGCGGCCGTGTGCGGCGTCGCGTTCCGGCGCGCGACGGGTCGGGGCGGCGGGGCGGGCGGCGGTCGGTCCGGGGTGGGTCCGGAGCGTGATCCGGAAGTTCGTGAATGCGTGCACATGTCCCCCTCGGCTCTCGGCGCCCCTCGTCCGGGTGAGGTTTCGACGGCGGTCCCGGCCGGGGCCGGGGGCCTGCCGGGCGAGGGGCGGTGGCCATATCATCCCCGGCGCATCCACCGCGAATTTGCTTGTACGGGCCTCCTATTGATAGCGCACCACGTCTTTGACCAGCGGTAACGCCGTCGAATGTCACGTCTCGTGATCACTCGGCCGCTTCGCGTACGAAGATCACCGCTCATACGACTTCATGATCCTTCGTCAGGTGGTGGAGATCACAAAGACGTTGTCGCACCCCGTGTCGCAGATCACAGGGTGACGGGCATAGGATGCGGGGCAGTCGGGCTTGTGAACTGCCTCACATGTGCACGATCTTGGTGAGGTGGCGAGCCGGTCGCCCGATGCGGTCCAACGGTCAAGGACGACTGGAAGGAGCGAGGAGCGTGAATGCTTACGCGCCCATCCTCGTGCTCGGCGCCCTCGGGGCAGGGTTTGCGATCTTTTCCGTGGTCATGGCCACGCTTATCGGCCCCAAGCGGTACAACCGGGCAAAGCTGGAAGCGTACGAGTGCGGTATCGAACCCACGCCGACGCCGGCCGGAGGCGGCCGCTTTCCCATCAAGTACTACCTGACGGCGATGCTTTTCATCGTCTTCGACATCGAGATCGTCTTCCTCTATCCCTGGGCGGTCTCCTTCGACGCCCTGGGGATTTTCGGGCTCGTGGAGATGCTGCTCTTCGTGCTCACCGTCTTCGTCGCCTACGCGTACGTCTGGCGTCGCGGCGGCCTGGAATGGGACTGAGGGGCTGAGGGGCACACCATGGGACTCGAAGAGAAACTGCCGAGCGGCTTCGTTCTGACCACGGTCGAACAGGCCGCGGGCTGGGTGCGGAAGTCCTCCGTCTTCCCGGCCACGTTCGGACTCGCCTGCTGCGCCATCGAGATGATGACGACCGGCGCGGGCCGCTACGACCTGGCCCGGTTCGGGATGGAGGTCTTCCGCGGATCGCCGCGGCAGGCGGACCTGATGATCGTCGCGGGACGGGTGAGCCAGAAGATGGCGCCCGTCCTGCGGCAGGTCTACGACCAGATGCCGAACCCCAAGTGGGTCATCTCCATGGGGGTGTGCGCGTCTTCGGGCGGCATGTTCAACAACTACGCCATCGTGCAGGGCGTCGACCACATCGTCCCGGTCGACATCTATCTGCCGGGCTGTCCGCCGCGCCCCGAGATGCTGCTGGACGCCATCCTCAAGCTCCACCAGAAGATCCAGGACTCCAAGCTCGGGGTCAACGCGGAGGAGGCCGCCCGCGAGGCGGAGGAAGCCGCCCTCAAGGCGCTGCCCCTGATCGAGATGAAGGGGCTGCTGCGGTGAACGACCAGAACCACGGCGACGAGCGCGACGACAACGCCGTACCCGCCCCGCGCGAGACCTCCGGCGAGGTCATCGGCGTACGCAGGGGCATGTTCGGCGCGAACAACGGCGGCGACACCTCCGGCTACGGCGGACTCGTGCGCACCGTCGCCCTGCCGGGCGCCTCCTCCCGGCCCTACGGCGGCTGGTTCGACGAGGTGGCCGACGAGCTCGAAGGGGCCCTGGAGGAACAGGACCTGCTCCCCGAGAACGCCATCGAGAAGACGGTCGTCGACCGCGACGAGCTGACCTTCCACATCGCCCGCGAGCACCTGGTCCAGGTCGCCCGAACCCTGCGCGACGACCCCGCGCTGCGCTTCGAGCTCTGCACGGGCGTCAGCGGGGTCCACTTCCCCGGGGACAAGGGCCGCGAGCTGCACGCGGTCTACCACCTGCGCTCCCTCACCCACGGACGGCTGATCCGGGTGGAGGTGTCCGCTCCGGACAGCGACCCGCACGTGCCGTCCCTCGTCGAGGTCTACCCGACCAACGACTGGCACGAGCGCGAGGCGTACGACTTCTTCGGGCTCGTCTTCGACGGGCACCCGGCCCTGACCCGGATCATGATGCCGGACGACTGGCAGGGCTTCCCGCAGCGCAAGGACTACCCGCTCGGCGGCATCGCCGTCGAGTACAAGGGCGCCCAGATCCCGGCTCCGGACCAGCGGAGGTCGTACTCCTGATGACCACTCCCCGTGCAACACCCCGTGCCACGACCGAGGGGACCGTCTACACCGTCACCGGCGGCGACTGGGACGAGGTCGTCGAATCCGCCGCCAAGTCCGACGACGAGCGCATCATCGTCAACATGGGCCCGCAGCACCCGTCCACCCACGGCGTGCTGCGGCTGATCCTGGAGATCGACGGCGAGACGGTCACCGAGGCCCGCTGCGGCATCGGCTACCTCCACACCGGCATCGAGAAGAACCTCGAATTCCGCAACTGGACGCAGGGCACCACCTTCGTCACGCGGATGGACTACCTGACGCCGTTCTTCAACGAGACGGCGTACTGCCTGGGCGTGGAGAAGCTTCTCGGCATCGAGGACCAGGTCCCCGAGCGGGCCACCGTCCTGCGCGTCCTGCTCATGGAGCTCAACCGGCTCGCCTCGCACCTGGTGTGCGTCGCCACCGGCGGCATGGAGCTCGGCGCGACCACGATCATGATCTACGGCTTCCGCGACCGCGAACTCGTCCTCGACCTCTTCGAGCTGATCACCGGACTGCGGATGAACCACGCGTTCGTCCGCCCCGGCGGCCTCGCCCAGGACCTGCCTCCCGGGACGGTCGACCAGCTGCGCGAGTTCGTCAGGACCATGAAGAAGAACCTGCCGGAGTACGACAAGCTCGCCACCGGCAACCCCATCTTCAAGGCCCGGATGCAGGACGTCGGCTACCTCGACCTCACCGGCTGCATGGCGCTGGGCGCGACCGGCCCGGTGCTGCGCTCCGCCGGCCTGCCGCACGACCTGCGCAAGAGCAACCCGTACTGCGGCTACGAGACCTACGACTTCGAGGTCCCCACCGCCGACACCTGCGACTCCTACGGGCGCTTCCTCGTCCGGCTGGAGGAGATGCGCCAGTCGCTGCGGATCATCGAGCAGTGCATCGACCGGCTGGAGCCCGGCCCGGTCATGGTCGCCGACAAGAAGATCGCCTGGCCCGCCCAGCTCGCCCTGGGGCCGGACGGCCTCGGCAACTCGCTCGACCACATCAGGAACATCATGGGCACCTCCATGGAAGCCCTGATCCACCACTTCAAGCTGGTGACCGAGGGCTTCCGGGTCCCGGTCGGGCAGGTGTACACCGCCCTCGAGTCCCCCAAGGGCGAACTCGGCGTGCACGTCGTGTCCGACGGCGGCACCCGCCCCTACCGGGTCCACTTCCGCGACCCGTCCTTCACCAACCTCCAGGCCATGGCGGCGATGTGCGAAGGCGGCCAGGTCGCCGACGTCATCGTCGCCGTCGCGTCCATCGACCCCGTGATGGGAGGCGTCGACCGGTGACCGCATCACGCCAAGACGTCAGTCTGGGGATGCCGCAGCTCCCCCCCGCCCCCTACCCGGCCGAGGTGCGCGCCCGGCTCGACGCGGACGCGAAGGAGGTGCTCGCCCGCTACCCCGGCAGCCGCTCCGCCCTCCTGCCGCTGCTGCACCTCGTGCAGTCGGAGGAGGGGTACGTCTCCCGTACGGGCATCGCCTTCTGCGCGGAGACGCTCGACCTCACCACCGCGGAGGTCACGGCCGTCGCGACCTTCTACACCATGTACCGGCGCAGGGCCGGCGGCGACTACCAGGTCGGCGTCTGCACCAACACCCTGTGCGCGGTGATGGGCGGCGACGCCATCTTCGACACGCTCAAGGAGCACCTCGGGGTCGGCAACGACGAGACGACCGAGGACGGCAAGGTCACCCTCGAACACATCGAGTGCAACGCGGCCTGCGACTTCGCCCCCGTCGTCATGGTCAACTGGGAGTTCTTCGACAACCAGACGCCCGAGAGCGCCACGCGGCTCGTCGACGACCTGATCGCCGGCCGGACCGTCGAGCCCACCCGCGGCGCCCCGCTCTGCTCGTACAAGGAGACCGCCCGCATCCTGGCCGGCTTCCCCGACGAGCGCCCCGGAGCCGTCGAGGCGTCCGGCGGCGCGGGCCCCGCCTCCCTCGTCGGGCTGAAGCTCGCCAAGGGCGAGGCGTCGCCCCGCACCCGCGTCGTCTCTCCGCGCGGCGAACGCGTGAACGAACCGCAGCCGCACGATCCTTCGCCGTCCGAGCACCTCAGCTCGCACGACGCACCGCAGCAGACCTCGGCCTCCGACCCGGAGCACCCGGCCGGGCCCGCAGCCGAGGAGGGGGAGTGATGACCTTGGCCGCCGAGATCGACCACAACGGGACGAGCCCCGAGAAGCTGCTCTCGCCCGTCCTGTCCTCCTTCTGGGACCAGCCCGAGTCCTGGACGCTGGACACCTACCGCCGCCACGAGGGCTACGAGGGCCTGCGCAAGGCGCTCGCCATGGACCCCGACGACCTCATCGCGTACGTCAAGGACTCCGGTCTGCGCGGACGCGGCGGCGCGGGCTTCCCGACCGGGATGAAGTGGCAGTTCATCCCGCAGGGCGACGGCAAACCGCACTACCTGGTCGTCAACGCCGACGAGTCGGAGCCGGGGACCTGCAAGGACATCCCGCTCCTCTTCGCCAACCCGCACAGCCTCATCGAGGGCATCGTGATCGCCTGCTACGCGATCCGCTCGTCGCACGCCTTCATCTACCTGCGCGGCGAGGTCGTCCCCGTGCTGCGACGTCTGCACGAGGCCGTCCGCGAGGCATACGAGGCGGGCTACCTGGGGACGGACATCCTCGGCTCAGGGCTCGACCTGGAACTCACCGTGCACGCCGGCGCCGGCGCCTACATCTGCGGTGAGGAGACGGCGCTGCTCGACTCCCTCGAAGGGCGGCGTGGCCAGCCCCGGCTGCGGCCCCCCTTCCCCGCGGTCGCCGGTCTGTACGCCTGCCCCACTGTGGTGAACAACGTCGAGTCCATCGCCTCGGTTCCCGCGATCCTGAACAAGGGCAAGGACTGGTTCAGGTCCATGGGCAGCGAGAAGTCCCCGGGCTTCACGCTCTACTCGCTCAGCGGCCACGTCACCAGCCCCGGCCAGTACGAGGCCCCTCTCGGCATCACGCTCCGCCAGCTCCTGGAGATGAGCGGCGGCATCCGGGCCGGGCACCGGCTCAAGTTCTGGACCCCGGGCGGCTCCTCCACCCCGATGCTCACAGAGGAGCACCTCGACATCCCCCTCGACTACGAGGGCGTCGGGGCGGCCGGGTCGATGCTCGGCACCAAGGCGCTCCAGTGCTTCGACGAGACGACCTGCGTCGTGCGGGCCGTCACCCGCTGGACCGAGTTCTACGCCCACGAGTCCTGCGGCAAGTGCACACCCTGTCGCGAGGGGACCTACTGGCTGGTCCAGTTGCTCCGTGACATCGAGGCCGGCAAGGGAGAGATGGCCGACCTCGACAAGCTCAACGACATCGCCGACAACATCAACGGCAAGTCCTTCTGCGCCCTCGGAGACGGAGCGGCCTCGCCGATCTTCTCCTCGCTCATGTACTTCCGCGAGGAGTACGAGCAGCACATCACCGGCAAGGGCTGCCCCTTCGACCCCGCCCGGTCCACGGCCTGGGCCGACGACAAGAACGCTCACCGGGGGGTGAACGCATGACAGTCACCACGAGTGCGCCCTCCGGGGGCGGCGAGGCGGCCGTTCCGCCCGAGGACCTCGTCACGCTGACCATCGACGGCGTCGAGATCAGCGTCCCCAAGGGAACCCTGGTCATCCGGGCCGCCGAGCTCCTGGGCATCGAGATCCCGCGCTTCTGCGACCATCCGCTCCTCGACCCGGCCGGCGCCTGCCGGCAGTGCATCGTCGAGGTCGAGGGCCAGCGCAAGCCGATGGCCTCCTGCACCATCACCTGCACCGACGGCATGGTCGTCAAGTCGCAGATCACCTCGCCCGTCGCCGAGAAGGCGCAGAAGGGCGTGATGGAGCTGCTGCTGATCAACCACCCGCTGGACTGCCCCGTCTGCGACAAGGGCGGCGAGTGCCCGCTGCAGAACCAGGCGATGTCGCACGGCGGCTCCGACTCCCGCTTCGACGGCAAGAAGCGGACCTTCGAGAAGCCCGTGCCGATCTCCACCCAGGTGCTGCTGGACCGCGAGCGGTGCGTGCTGTGCGCGCGCTGCACCCGGTTCTCCAACCAGGTGGCGGGCGACCCGATGATCGAGCTGATCGAGCGCGGCGCGCTCCAGCAGGTCGGCACCGGTGTGGGCGACCCCTTCGAGTCGTACTTCTCCGGCAACACCATCCAGATCTGCCCGGTCGGCGCGCTGACCTCTGCGGCGTACCGCTTCCGCTCCCGCCCCTTCGACCTGGTCTCCACCCCCTCGGTGTGCGAGCACTGCGCGGGCGGCTGCGCCACCCGGACCGACCACCGGCGCGGCAAGGTCATGCGCCGCCTGGCGGCCAACGACCCCGAGGTCAACGAGGAGTGGATCTGCGACAAGGGGAGGTTCGGCTTCCGTTACGCCCAGCAGCGTGACCGCCTCACCACCCCGCTGGTCCGGGGCGCCGACGGCGTCCTGGAGCCGGCGAGCTGGCCCGAGGCGCTGGCCGCCGCCGCGGCCGGGCTCCTCGCCGCCCGCGGCCGTACCGGCGTCCTGACCGGCGGCCGGCTGACCGTCGAGGACTCCTACGCGTACAGCAAGTTCGCGCGGGTCGCCCTCGACACCAACGACATCGACTTCCGCTCCAGGGTCCACAGCGCGGAGGAGGCCGACTTCCTGGCCGCCCGCGTCGCCGGACGCGGCCGGGACCTGGACGGCGAGGGGGTCACCTACACCGCGCTGGAGAAGGCTCCCGCGGTCCTGCTCGTCGGGTTCGAGTCGGAGGAAGAGGCCCCCGGGGTCTTCCTGCGGCTGCGCAAGGCCCACCGCAAGAGCGGACAGCGGACCTTCTCGCTCGCCTCGCACGCCACGCGCGGCCTGGTGAAGGCGGGCGGCACGCTGCTGCCCGCCGCCCCCGGCACCGAGACCGAGTGGCTGGACGCGCTCGCGGGCGGCGTCGGCCTGGAGGCCGAGGGGGCCGCGGCCGCCGACGCCCTGCGCGCGGAGAACTCCCTGATCATCGTCGGTGAGCGGCTGGCCGGGGTTCCCGGAGCCCTGTCCGCCGCCGTGCGTACGGCCGCCGCCACCGGCGCACGCCTGGTGTGGATTCCGCGCCGGGCCGGCGACCGGGGCGCGGTGGAGACCGGCGCGCTGCCCTCGCTGCTGCCGGGCGGCCGTCCGGCCACCGACCCGCGGGCCCGGGACGAGGTGGCGCAGCTGTGGCGCGTCGCCGAGCTGCCCTCCCGCCACGGCCGCGACACCGGCCAGATCGTCGAGGCCGCCGCCACCGGCGAGCTGGGCGCGCTGCTGGTCGCCGGTGTCGGGGTCGACGACCTGCCGGACCCGGCCCGCGCACGGGAGGCCCTGGACGGGGTCGGCTTCCTGGTCTCGCTGGAGCTGCGGCCGAGCGAGGTCACCGACCGGGCCGACGTGGTCTTCCCGGTCGCCGCGGTCCCGGAGAAGTCCGGCACCTTCCTCAACTGGGAGGGCCGGGCCCGGATGTTCCGGGCCGCGCTGAAGCCCGAGCAGATGCCCCGGACGCTCGCGCCGACGGACTCCCGTGTGCTGCACATGCTGGCCGACGCCATGGACGTGCACTTCGCGCTGCCGGACCTGACCGCCGCCCGTCGCGAGCTGGACCGGCTCGGCGGCTGGGCGGGCGGGCACGCGGACGACCCGCGCGAAGCGGCGCGGCCGCTGCCCCGGCCCGGTGACGGCGAGGCGGTCCTCGCCGGCCACCGGATGCTGCTCGACCTCGGCCGGCTCCAGGAGGGCGACACCGCCCTCGCCGGGACCCGGCACGCGGCCGTCGCCCGGCTCTCGGCCGCCACCGCCGCCGAGTCCGGCGTCCGGGACGGCGAACTGCTCGCCGTCACCGGGCCGGCCGGCACCGTCGAACTCCCCCTCGTGGTCAGCGACATGCCGGACCGGGTGGTCTGGGTGCCGCTGAACTCGGTCGGGCGCGGCATCCCCGCCGACACCGGCGCGAACCCCGGCGGCCTGGTACGGATCGGCCCCGCCGCCGCACCGGGTGCTCCCGTCGTCCCATCGGAGGTACGAGCGTGACTGGCCTCACCGCACTCACGACGGCGCCCGAACGCGCCGTCCTCGCCGCCGAGGATCTCTCGATGTTCGGCACCGACCCCTGGTGGCTCGTCCTCGTCAAGGCGGTCTTCTGCTTCGCCTTCCTGATGCTGATCGTGCTGTTCTCCATCGTGTGGGAGCGCAAGGTCGTCGCCTGGATGCAGCTGCGGGTCGGCCCCAACCGGCACGGCCCCTGGGGCCTGCTCCAGTCGCTCGCCGACGGCGTCAAGCTGATGCTGAAGGAGGATGTGATCGTCAAGCGCGCGGACAAGGCGGTCTACGTCCTCGCGCCGATCCTGGCGGCGATCCCCGCCTTCATGGCCGTCGCGGTCATCCCCTTCGGCCCGGCGGGCAACGAGGTCTCGATCTTCGGCCAGCGCACCACGATGCAGCTGACCGACCTGCCGATCGCCGCGCTCTACATCCTCGCCGTCGGCGCGGTCGGGGTGTACGGGTTCGTCCTCGGAGGCTGGTCCTCCGGATCGACGTACCCGCTGCTCGGCGGCATCCGCTCCTGTGCCCAGATGATCAGCTACGAGATCGCCATGGGCGCCGCCTTCGCCTCGGTGTTCCTCTACTCCGGGACGATGTCGACCTCGGCGATCGTCGAGGCGCAGGCGGACCGCTGGTACGTCATCCTGCTGCCGCTCTCCTTCATCATCTACATGGTGACGATGGTCGGCGAGGCGAGCCGGGCCCCGTTCGACATGCCGGAGTCCGAGGGCGACCTGGTCGGCGGCTTCAACACCGAGTACAGCTCCATCAAGTTCGCGATGTTCATGCTCGCCGAGTACATCCACATGGTGACCGTGTCGATGATCGCGGTGACGATGTTCCTGGGCGGCTGGCGGGCCCCGTACCCGGTCTCCGCGTTCTGGGAGGGGGCGAACCACGGCTGGTGGCCGATGCTGTGGTTCTTCCTCAAGCTCCAGGTGCTCATCTTCTTCTTCATCTGGCTGCGCGGCACCCTGCCGCGGGTCCGCTACGACCAGCTGATGAAGCTCGGCTGGAAGGTCCTCATCCCGGTCTCGGTGGTCTGGCTGATGCTCGTGGCCACCGTGCGGGCCCTGCGCAACGAGGGCTACGACTTCTCCCGGATCGTCCTGTACGTCGGCGCGGCCGTGATCGCGGTCCTGCTGGTCTCCTTCCTCGTCGACATGTTCCGCGACCGCAGGTCCCGGGCCGAGACGGAAGCGGCCGGACCCGAACCGGCCTTCGACCCCATGGCGGGCGGGTTCCCGGTGCCCCCGCTGCCCGGACAGACCCTGCCCCCGGTGCCCAGGCGCAGCCCGCGGCGGGAGCGGGAGCTCGTTGTCAGTGGTGGGCCGGATACTCAGAGTGACGGAAACGCGAGTGACGGAAAGGAGGCCGGCGGTGTCTGAGAAACCAGAGCTCACGGGCTCATCGGGGTCCGCTGGAGCCTCGGGGGAGCCGGGGGAGAAGTTCCAGAACCCCGTGGCCGGCTTCGGCGTGACCTTCAAGGCCATGTTCAAGAAGCGGCTCACCGAGCAGTATCCGGAGACGCCGAAGGTCACGGCGCCCCGCTTCCACGGCCGCCACCAGCTCAACCGTCATCCGGACGGCCTGGAGAAGTGCGTCGGCTGCGAGCTGTGCGCCTGGGCCTGCCCGGCGGACGCCATCTACGTGGAGGGCGCGGACAACACCGAGGAGGAGCGCTACTCCCCGGGCGAGCGCTACGGCCGCGTCTACCAGATCAACTACGCGCGCTGCATCCTGTGCGGTCTGTGCATCGAGGCGTGCCCCACCCGGGCGCTGACGATGACCAACGAGTTCGAGCTGGCCAACACCACCCGCGAAAGCCTCATCTACACCAAGGACGAGCTGCTCGCGGGCCTGGAGGAAGGCATGGTCGACAGCCCGCACGCGATCTACCCGGGCATGGACGAACAGGACTACTACCGGGGCGTGGTCACCGAGGCCGCCCCCGGCACGGCTCGCCAGAGGGCCGTGTCCAAGGGGGAGGGCGAGGGCGAGGAGCCCGAAGCCTCCGTGGTCATCACCGAGGACGGGAACGCCCGGCAGGACAAGGGGGTGGGCGCGTGAACACGCTGGCCGCAGCCACCGCCACCTCGACCGGCGAGGCCGTCCAGTTCTGGATTCTGGGCACCGTCGCCGTGATCGGCGCGCTCTCCACGGTCCTGATGAAGAAGTCCGTGCACAGCGCCCTGTCGCTCGCCGGGACCATGGTGGTCCTGGCCGTCTTCTACCTCGCCAACGGGGCGTACTTCCTCGGCATCGTCCAGGTCGTCGTCTACACCGGCGCCATCATGATGCTGTTCCTCTTCGTCGTCATGCTCGTCGGCGTCACCGCGGCGGACTCCCTCAAGGAGACCCTCAAGGGGCAGCGCTGGATGGCCCTGGGCTGTGCCCTCGGCTTCGGCATCCTGCTGATCGCGGGCATCGGCAACGCCTCCCTGTCCACGTTCAACGGGCTCGGAGCGGCCAACGCCCGGCACGGCGGCAACGTCGAGGGCCTCGCCAACCTCATCTTCACGAAGTACGTCTTCGCGTTCGAGATCACCGGCGCCCTCCTCATCACCGCGACCGTCGGCGCGATGGTGCTCACCCACCGGGAACGCACCGAGCGGGCCAAGACCCAGCGAGAGATGTCCGAGGAGCGCGTCCGCGGCAAGCACCTCCCGCCGCTGCCCGCCCCCGGCGTCTACGCCCGGCACAACGCGGTGGACATCGCGGGGCTGCTGCCCGACGGCACGGCGTCCGAGCTGACCGTCATGAAGACCCTGCGCGAGCGCGGCCAGATCCGCGACGTCTCGCAGAAGTCCCTCGCCGACCTCAAGGCCCTGGAGCAGCGCTCCGGGGAGCGGCTCGACCGTGAGGACGCGGACGTCGTGGCCCGGGGCGCCGCCCCCGGTCCCGCGGCGGAGAACTCGGAGGCCGCTCAGTGAACCCGGTCAACTACCTCTACCTCGCGGCCCTGCTGTTCGCGATCGGCGCCTCCGGGGTGCTGATCCGGCGGAACGCGATCGTGGTGTTCATGTGCGTCGAGCTGATGCTCAACGCCTGCAATCTGGCGCTCGTCACGTTCTCCCGGATGCACGGCAACCTCGACGGGCAGATCGTCGCGTTCTTCACGATGGTCGTCGCCGCCGCGGAAGTCGTCGTCGGACTCGCGATCATCGTGTCGCTGTTCCGCTCCCGCCACTCGGCCTCGGTCGACGACGCCAGCCTGATGAAGCTGTAAGGGGTCGGAAACGTGGAGAACCTGATTGCGCTGCTCGTCGCGGCGCCCCTGCTCGGAGCGGCGGTGCTGCTCTCCGGCGGACGCCGGCTGGACGCGGCCGGACACTGGATCGGCACCGTCCTCGCCGCCGCCTCCTTCGCCGTCGGCCTCGTCCTGTTCGCCGACATGCTGGGGAAGGGCGCGGAGGACCGCGCCCTGCACCAGCACCTGTTCAGCTGGATTCCGGTGGAGGGCTTCCAGGCCGACATCGCCTTCCAGCTCGACCAGCTGTCGATGACGTTCGTCCTGCTCATCACCGGTGTGGGCACGCTGATCCACCTGTACTCCATCGGCTACATGGAGCACGACGAGCGCAGGCGCCGCTTCTTCGGCTACCTCAACCTGTTCCTCGCGGCGATGCTGATCCTGGTCATCGCCGACAACTACCTCCTGCTGTACGTCGGGTGGGAGGGCGTCGGCCTGGCGTCGTACCTGCTCATCGGCTTCTGGCAGCACAAGCCCAGCGCGGCCACCGCCGCGAAGAAGGCCTTCCTGGTCAACCGGGTCGGCGACGTGGGCCTGTCGATCGCGATCATGCTGATGTTCACCACCTTCGGCACCTTCGCCTTCGGGCCGGTGCTGGAGTCGGCCGGCGAGGCGGGCGAGGGCAAGCTCACGGCCATCGGCCTGATGCTGCTGCTGGCCGCCTGCGGCAAGTCGGCCCAGGTGCCGCTCCAGTCCTGGCTCGGCGACGCGATGGAGGGCCCGACCCCGGTCTCCGCCCTCATCCACGCCGCGACCATGGTCACCGCCGGCGTGTATCTGATCGTCCGCTCCGGCGCCATCTTCAACGGCGCTCCGGACGCCCAGCTCGTCGTCGTCATCGTCGGCGCGGTCACGTTGATCTTCGGTGCGGTCGTCGGTTGCGCCAAGGACGACATCAAGAAGGCGCTGGCCGGCTCCACGATGTCGCAGATCGGCTACATGATCCTGGCCGCGGGCCTCGGCCCCATCGGCTACGCCTTCGCGATCATGCACCTGGTGACGCACGGCTTCTTCAAGGCCGGGCTCTTCCTCGGCGCGGGGTCCGTCATGCACGGCATGAACGACGAGGTCGACATGCGCAGGTACGGCGGCCTGCGGAAGTACCTGCCGGTCACCTTCGTCACGTTCGGCCTCGGCTATCTGGCGATCATCGGCTTCCCCGGCCTCTCCGGGTTCTTCTCCAAGGACAAGATCATCGAGGCGGCCTTCGCCAAGGGCGGGACCGAGGGCTGGATTCTCGGCTCCGTGGCCCTGCTGGGCGCCGCGATCACCGCCTTCTACATGACGCGCGTGATGCTGATGACGTTCTTCGGCGAGAAGCGCTGGCAGCCCGACGCCGAGGGCCGTGAGCCGCATCCGCACGAGTCCCCGAAGTCGATGACGATCCCGATGATCGTGCTGGCCGTGGGCTCGGTGTTCGCCGGCGGCTTCTTCGCGATCGGCGACCGCTTCGTCACCTGGCTGGAGCCCGTCACGGGATACGACCACGGACACGCCCCGCTGAGCGCGGCGGCGGTCACCGGAGCCACCGTGGTGGCCCTCGTCGTCGGCGTCGCGATCGCCTGGTCGATGTACGGGCGCAAGCCCGTGCCGGCTGTCGCCCCGCGCGGCTCGGTCCTCACCCGGGCCGCCCGCCGCGATCTTCTCCAGGACGACGTCAACCACGTGGTACTGGTCCGCGGCGGCGAGCACCTCACCCGCTCGCTGGTCTACGTGGACCACTCCCTGGTCGACGGCGTCGTCAACGGCACGGCCGCTTCGGTCGGCGGGCTCTCCGGCCGGCTGCGCAAGCTGCAGACCGGCTACGCCCGCACCTACGCGGTCTCGATGTTCGGCGGTGCGGCGGTCGTCATCGCCGCGACCCTGCTGATGAGGGCGGTCTGATCCCATGTCCTTTCCCCTCCTGACCGCGACGGCGGCGCTCCCGGCTCTCGGGGCCATCGCCACGGCCGCCGTCCCCGCGGCGCGGCGCACCGTCGCCAAATGGCTCGCGCTGGCCTTCTCGCTGGGCACGCTCGTCCTGGCGGGCATCGTCTTCGCCCGCTTCGAACCGGGCGGCGACCGCTACCAGCTCACCGAGTCCCGTGCCTGGATCGCCGACTTCGGCGTCCGCTACGAGCTCGGCGTCGACGGCATCGGGGTGGCCCTCCTCGGCCTCACCGCCCTGCTGATCCCGTTCGTCATCGTGGCGGGCTGGCACGACGCCGACCCCCAGGAGACCGCGTCCTCGCGCTGGCGTCCGACCCAGGGGTTCTTCGCCCTGATCCTCATGGTCGAGGCCATGGTGATCCTGTCGTTCGTCGCGACCGACGTGTTCCTCTTCTACATCCTGTTCGAAGCCATGCTCATCCCGATGTACTTCCTCATCGGCGGCTTCGGCGACCGGGCCCACGCGGGCACCGACGAGAACGCCGCGGCGCAGCGCTCGTACGCGGCGGTCAAGTTCCTCCTGTACAACCTGGCCGGCGGGCTGATCATGCTGGCCGCGGTCATCGGCCTCTATGTGGTCGCGGGCAGCTTCTCGCTCTCCGAGATCGTCGAGGCCCGCGCCGACGGTTCCCTGGAGATGGCGACCAGCACCGAGCGGTGGCTGTTCCTCGGGTTCTTCTTCGCCTTCGCGGTGAAGGCCCCGCTGTGGCCGCTGCACACCTGGCTGCCCAACGCGATGGGCGAGACCACCGCCCCCGTCGCGGTGCTGATCACCGCGATCGTCGACAAGGTCGGCACGTTCGCGATGCTCCGCTTCTGCCTCGGCCTCTTCCCGGAGGCCAGCACCTGGGCCACCCCGGTGATCATCGCCCTGGCCCTGGTCTCCATCGTGTACGGGGCGCTGCTGGCGATCGGTCAGCGCGACATCAAGCGGCTCATCGCCTACGCCTCGATCTCGCACTTCGGCTTCATCGTCCTGGGCATCTTCGCGATGACCAGCCAGGGCCAGTCGGGCGCCACGCTCTACATGGTCAACCACGGCATCTCGACGGCCGCACTGCTGCTGGTCGCCGGATTCCTCATCACCCGGCGCGGTTCGCGGCTCATCGCGGACTACGGCGGGGTGCAGAAGGTCGCCCCGGTGCTGGCCGGGACGTTCCTCATCGGCGGGCTCGCCACGCTGTCGCTGCCGGGACTCGCCCCGTTCGTCAGTGAGTTCCTGGTCCTGGTCGGCACGTTCAGCGCCTATCCGGTGGCCGGTGTCATCGCCACCTCCGGCATCGTGCTCGCCGCGATCTACGTCCTGGTCCTCTACCAGCGCACGATGACCGGGCCGGTGCAGGCCCCGGTCCAGGGCATGCCGGACCTCAAGGCCCGGGAGCTGGCGGTCGCGCTTCCGCTGATCGCCGTGCTGATCTTCCTGGGCGTCTTCCCGAAGCCGCTCACCGAGGTCGTCAACCCGGCGGTGGAGCACACCATGTCCGACGTACAGAAGAAGGACCCCCAGCCCGAGGTGGAGGCCGCCAAGTGAGCGCAACAGCTGTCCACAGTCTGTGGACGACGGCGAGCGGGGTGACATCGGCGGCGCCGGGCGACTCGTTCTCGGCGCCGAAGATCGAGTACGCCCAGCTCGCGCCCGTCCTGATCATCGTGGGCGTCGCCGTCCTGGGCATCCTGGCCGAGGCCTTCGTGCCGCGCCGGGCCCGCTACCACACCCAGCTCGTCATGACCGTGGTGGCGATCGCCGCCGCGTTCGCCGCGATCGTCGGCCTCGCGGCCGGAGGATACGGCACCACCAAGGCGCAGATCGCGGCCATGGGCGCCATCGCGATCGACGGTCCCACCCTCTTCCTCCAGGGCACCATCCTGCTGGTCGCCATGGTGGCGGTCTTCACCTTCGCCGAGCGCCGGCTCGACCCCACTGCCCACGGCAGGCGGGTCGACTCCTTCGCGGCCCAGCCGGGGGCCGTGCCCGGCAGCGAGAGCGAGAAGGCCGCCGTCCGGGCCGGTTTCGCCACCACCGAGGTCTTCCCGCTCCTCCTCTTCTCGGTGGCGGGTCTGCTGGTATTCCCGGCCGCCAACGACCTGCTGACCCTCTTCATCGCGCTGGAGGTCTTCTCGCTCCCGCTCTACCTCCTGTGCGCCGTCGCCCGCCGCAAGCGGCTGATGTCGCAGGAGGCGGCCGTGAAGTACTTCCTGCTCGGCGCGTTCTCCTCGGCGTTCCTGCTCTTCGGGATCGCCCTCCTCTACGGCTACGCGGGCTCCCTGTCGTACGCCACCATCGCCAACGTCGTCGACGGCTCGGTCCTGGAGATCGACCCGGCCCTCGCCGACACCATGGGCAACGACGCGCTGCTGCTCATCGGCGGGGCGATGATCCTGACCGGCCTGCTCTTCAAGGTCGGCGCTGTCCCGTTCCACATGTGGACCCCCGACGTCTACCAGGGCGCTCCGACCCCGGTCACCGGCTTCATGGCCGCGGCGACGAAGGTCGCCGCGTTCGGCGCCCTGCTGCGTCTGCTGTACGTGGCGCTGCCGGGCCTCACCTGGGACCTGCGGCCGGTGATGTGGGCGGTGGCCATCGTCACGATGCTGGGCGGCGCGATCGTCGCGATCACCCAGACCGACATCAAGCGGCTGCTGGCCTACTCCTCGATCGCGCACGCGGGCTTCATCCTCGCGGGCGTCATCGCGGCCAGCCCGGAGGGCATCTCCTCGGTCCTCTTCTACCTCGCGGCCTACTCCTTCGTGACCGTCGGCGCGTTCGCCGTCGTCACGCTGGTGCGGGACGCGGGCGGCGAGGCCACGCACCTGTCGAAGTGGGCCGGGCTCGGCCGCCGCTCGCCGCTGGTCGCGGCGGTCTTCGCGGTGTTCTTGCTGGCCTTCGCCGGCATCCCGCTGACCTCCGGGTTCTCCGGGAAGTTCGCGGTGTTCAAGGCGGCCGCGGAGGGCGGGGCCGGCGGGCTCGTCGTCGTCGGTGTGCTCTCCTCGGCCGTCGCCGCGTTCTTCTACGTCCGTGTGATCGTCCTCATGTTCTTCAGCGAGCCGAAGGCGGACGGCCCCACGGTCGCCGTCCCGTCCCCGCTGACCATGACGACGATCGCGGTCGGCGTCGCCGTCACCCTGGTGCTGGGCCTGGCCCCGCAGTACTTCCTGGACCTGGCGAGCCAGGCGGGGGTCTTCGTGCGGTAGCCCGCGCGGCAGAGGTGACGGCAGCGCCGGACGGTCCGATATCCACAGGGCCGTCCGGCGCTGTCGTAGGAGCCGCCTATCGTGGTCGGGGACGGGTCAGGACAGGCAGGGCCGGGGCGTGCGGACCTCGGGGGACAGAGCATGAGGTGGGGCCATGGAGGTGACCGGGACGGTGACCGACACCGACACGGGCGTCGAGAGCGAGGCGCGGCGGACGCTGCACCGCGTCTTCGGCTACGAGTCGTTCCGCGGCGAGCAGGGCGCGGTCATCGAGCATGTGGTGGCCGGCGGCGACGCCGTCGTGCTCATGCCGACCGGCGGCGGCAAGTCCCTCTGCTACCAGATCCCGTCCCTGGTCCGCCGTGGCACCGGCGTCGTCGTCTCGCCGCTCATCGCCCTCATGCAGGACCAGGTCGACGCCCTGCGGGCGCTCGGCGTCCGGGCCGGGTTCATGAACTCCACGCAGGACTTCGACGAGCGCCGCTCGATGGAGGCGCAGTTCCTCGCGGGCGAGCTGGACGTGCTCTATCTCGCCCCCGAGCGGCTGCGGCTGGACTCCACGCTGTCGTTGCTGGCCCGCGGCGAGATCTCCGTCTTCGCGATCGACGAGGCGCACTGCGTCGCCCAGTGGGGCCACGACTTCCGCCCCGACTACCTGGCCCTGTCCGTGCTCGGCGAGCGCTGGCCCGACGTCCCCCGCATCGCCCTGACGGCCACCGCGACGCACGCCACGCACGAGGAGATCACCCGCCGCCTCGGCATGCCGGACGCGAAGCACTTCGTCGCGAGCTTCGACCGGCCGAACATCCAGTACCGCATCGTGCCGAAGTCCGACCCCAAGAAGCAGCTCCTGACCTTCCTCCAGGAGGAGCACCCCAAGGACGCGGGCATCGTCTACTGCCTCTCGCGCAACTCCACCGAGAAGATCGCGGAGTACCTCTGCCGCAACGGCATCGAGGCCGTTCCGTACCACGCGGGGCTGGACGCCTCGACGCGCGCGACCCACCAGGCGCGTTTCCTGCGCGAGGAGGGCCTCGTCGTCGTCGCGACCATCGCCTTCGGCATGGGCATCGACAAGCCGGACGTCCGCTTCGTCGCCCACCTCGACCTCCCGAAGTCCGTCGAGGGCTACTACCAGGAGACCGGCCGCGCGGGCCGGGACGGGGAGCCGTCGACGGCCTGGATGGCGTACGGCCTCCAGGACGTCGTCCAGCAGCGCAAGCTCATCCAGGGCGGCGAGGGCGACGAGGCGTTCCGCCGCCGCGCCGCCGCCCACCTGGACTCGATGCTGGCCCTGTGCGAGACGGTCCAGTGCCGCCGCGCCCAGCTCCTCACCTACTTCGGCCAGGACCCGGCGGCCGCCTCCTGCGGCAACTGCGACACCTGTCTGAATCCGCCGGAGACCTGGGACGGCACGGTCGTCGCGCAGAAGCTGCTCTCCACGGTCGTCCGCCTCAAGCGCGAGCGGAACCAGAAGTTCGGCGCGGGCCAGATCATCGACATCCTGCTGGGCCGCAAGACGGCCAAGGTCATCCAGTTCGACCACGACCAGCTCTCCGTCTTCGGCATCGGCGAGGAGCTGGCCGAGGCGGAATGGCGCGGCGTGGTGCGCCAACTGCTCGCGCAGGGTCTGCTCGCGGTCGAGGGGGAGTACGGCACGCTGGTCCTCACCGAGGACAGCGCCTCCGTCCTGGGTCGGGAGCGGGACGTGCTGCTCCGCAAGGAGCCCAGGAAGCCCGCGTCCCGGTCGTCGTCCTCGGCCAGGGGCGGCAAGGCCAAGGCGGCCGCCGCCGACCTTCCGGAGTCCGCGGTCCCGGTCTTCGAGGCGCTGCGCGCCTGGCGCGGGGCGACGGCGAAGGAGCAGGGCGTCCCGGCGTACGTCATCTTCCACGACGCCACGCTCCGGGAGATCGCGACGCTGCACCCGGCCTCGCTCGCCGAGCTGGGCGGGGTCAGCGGGCTGGGTGAGAAGAAGCTCGCGACCTACGGGGAAGGCGTGCTGGAGGTCCTGTCGCAGATGCCGGGAGTCACGGCCCCGGCGCCGTCGCCGTCGGGAGCCCAGGCCGCCGCCGTGGCCCCGCCCGCTTCCGCCGCGGCGCGCCCCGCCCCGGCCCAGCAGCACAGCGACCCCGAGTTCGGCTGGGACGAGGAACCGCCCGAGTACGAGTGAGGGGCGCACCGGGCGGTGGGAACAGCGGCGGACCTACCCCAGGTCCTGCCCCAGGTCCGCCGCCCGGCGGCGAGGTGTGACCGCCGTGAGGTCGAGATCGACGGGGAAGGGCACCGACACCTTCATCCGGTCGTGGAAGATCCCCGTCGAGGTGTACGCACCGGTGGCCGGCTCCCGCTCGAAGACGTACACCACGGCACGCCCGTCGTGGTTCTCCACCCGCCAGTAGTGGGGGATGGCGGCCCGGGCGTACTTCACGGGCTTGGTCTCCCGGTCGCGGGACCGGGACTCGGGGGACACGACCTCGATGGCGAGGCGCACCGACTCGGCGGGGAACCGGGTCTGGTCCGGGTCCTGGACGATGCCACCGTCGATGACGATCACATCGGGTTCCGGCCGGTTGTAGCGGTCGATGTCGATGGTGAACTCGCGCACGACCTCCAGCTCGGGCGGGGCCAGGGACTGCAACTGCCAGTTGAAGAAGTCGACCGCGCGTGAATGGAACAGGGTCTGCGGACTCACGAACACGAGGCTCCCGTCGATCAGCTCCGTGTGCGGAGGCAGATTCGGGAGTGTGTCCAGGTCATCGGCGGTCCAGCCGCCTTCTGGCGGGACCGCCCACCGCGGCTCGCAGGCCTCGGGTTCGACGCTCATCGTTGCTCCCATGGGGAGGAGTCTCGCGGGCCTGACCAGCGTATCCGCCGGGAACCGGGTCAGGCCTCCCCCAGGCGTGTGAACGAGGGGCGCACTGCTGACCGGAGCCGCGCCGTGCTGTTCCCCCGGGGCCCTCGCCCCCGTGACTGCTGCCTCAGTCCCCGCCCCCGCTGCCGTCCCCGCCGTCGCTCCAGCTGCCGCCGTCCCCGCCGCCTCCTGAGCTGGAGCGGTCCTGCTTGACGTTGCGGTGGACCGCACGGGCGGTCCACTGGGCGCGGCGCAGGAGCTTCATCGCGGATGCGCCCTCGCGGCCCCGGCCGCTCAGGGCGCCGGCGAGACCGGCGGCGGCGACCAGAGCGGCGAGCACGCGGCTGCGGTGGTCCGGGAAGCCCTGCTCCTCTGCCCGGGTGAAACGCCGCCGGGCCGCCCCGACCGGGTCGGGGTCGCCCGGGAAGTGGCGCTGAAAGGGGAACAGGCCCAGGAAGCGGCGGGTCTCGCGGCGCAGGACGCCGCGCTGGACGAGGGCGTCGAGGTGGCCCTCCTCCGCGCCCCGGGCGTGCCGCCGCACCCAGCCCTTGGCGCTGGTCCCCGAGCGCAGGCGGCTCTTTCCCGGCGGGTCCAGGGTCCGCAGCAGGGCGGCGAGCAGCGGGTCGGCCGGGCCGAGCGGGCCGACCACGTGGACCCGGCCGCCCTCCTCGCGTACCCGTCCCTGGAGCTCCAGCTCGGCCAGGACCGCTCCCGCCGTCGCATACCGGAGGAAGGCGCGGGTGCGGAGCGCCGACCCGCGCCGGGGGTCCAGCCCGAGCAGCAGGATCTCCTCGGGCAGCGTCGTCGCGGGGGCGGGGCGGGTCACGGCGCGGTGACGATCCGGCCGGTCACGTCGCCGAGGCCGACGCGGGTGCCGTGCGGGCCGGGGGCCCAAGCGGTGAGCGTGACCGTGTCGCCGTCCTCCAGGAACGTGCGCTTGCCCTCGGGCAGCTCCAGCGGGTCCCGGCCGTTCCAGGTGAGTTCCAGCAGGGAGCCGCGCTGGGCGGGCTCGGGGCCGCTGACCGTGCCGGAGCCGTACAGGTCGCCGGTGCGCAGCGAGGCGCCGTTCACCGTCATGTGGGCGAGCTGCTGGGCCGCCGTCCAGTACATCGAGGCGAACGGCGGCTCTGCGACCACCTGGCCGTTGATCTCCACGGAGATCCGCAGGTCGAAGCCGCCCGGCTCCTCGTCCCGGGAGTCGTCGAGGTAGGGCAGGAGCGGGACGTCCCGGGCGGGCGGCGCGGTGCGGGCCGCGTCCAGGGCCTCCAGCGGGGTGACCCAGGCGGAGACGGAGGTGGCGAAGGACTTGCCGAGGAACGGGCCGAGCGGCACGTACTCCCAGGCCTGGAGGTCGCGCGCGGACCAGTCGTTGAGGAGCGAGAGCCCGAAGACGTGCTCGCGGAAGTCGGCGAGCGCGACCGGGGAGCCGTGGGCGGACGGGACGCCGACGACGAATCCGACCTCGGCCTCGATGTCCAGCTTCACCGAGGGCCCGAAGACGGGGGCCGGGTCGGTGGGGGCCTTGCGCTGGCCGCTGGGGCGCACCACGTCCGTGCCCGAGACGACGACGGTGCCGGAGCGGCCGTGGTAGCCGATCGGCAGGTGCTTCCAGTTCGGGGTGAGCGCGTCGCCGTCCGGGCGGAAGATCTGCCCGACGTTGGTGGCGTGGTGCTCGCTGGCGTAGAAGTCGACGTAGTCGGCGACCTCGTACGGCAGGTGCAGGGTCACCTCGTCCACCGGGTGCAGCAGCGGCTCGATGTCCGCGCGGTGGCCCGGGACCGTGAGCCAGGCGGTGAGCGCGCGGCGCACGTCCCGCCAGGCGGTGCGGCCCGCCGCCAGCAGCGGGGTCAGGCTCGGCTGCGCGAGCAGACCCGCGTAGGGGGAGCCCAGCGCGTGGGCGGCGGCCCCGGCGTCCAGGACGTGGTCGCCGATGCGGACGCCGACCCGGCGGTCGTCGGGGTGGCCGGGGGTGGAGAACACACCGTACGGAAGGTTGTGCGGGCCGAAGGGGTCGCCCTCGGCCAGATCGAGCGGGCTGCTCTGCTCGGGCATGGGTTGCTGCCTCGCTTTCCAGGTCGCGTGAGGGACACGTTACGTCGGGGCTCCTGCCCTGCGGCAGTGCCCCGGCTGTGCCCAACTGTGCTTATTGCCCGGAAAGTTCATGAGGGCCCCGGGAAACCGGAGGGCCCTCGGGCGCGCTGCGGGCCCCTCAGCCCGCCGTGCGCGGGATGCGTTTCTCCCAGGTGCGGTGGAAGACGACCTCGCCGCCGTCCTTGCAGACCACCTCGTTGGAGGTGAGGAAGTCGTGGGCGTCGGCGGCGATCTCGGAGCGGGTCTCGATCTCCACGTCCCAGGCCGTCTCGGGCCGGTGGAGCCGGATCGTCCGGTCGGAGCGGGTCCGCGCGGAGAGCGGGTCGTCCTGCTGGACGGTGCAGGTCTCCCGGGCGTCCTCGGTGATTTCGAGGCCGTCGGGATGGACGCGGGCGCCGCCGTAGCGGGGGGCGACCTCCACGCGCCACTCGCCCGTGGCGACGTCGCGGACGACGAGGCGTTCCGGGCGCTCCCCGTACAGGGTGACGGGCTGGACGACGCCGAGCGGTTCGGACTGCTCGGGCTCCTCGAAGGCGATCGCCGGGTGCTCGGTGTGGCGGCGCACCGGCAGTTCGACCAGGCTGCCGCCCGCGTCGAGGACGAAGCCCGAGGAGCCGGCCTGCGGCCAGATCCAGGGCCAGTACGAGGAGGAGACCGCGAGCCGGATGCGGTGGCCGGGCTCGAAGGTGTGCCCGATGCCGTGGAGGTCGAAGACGACGTTCTCGCTCTCGCCGGGGGTCCAGTCGTCGGCGCGGTCGCGGCCGTGCCGGGCGGCGAGGTTGAGGACGCCCCGGGTGACCAGGGTGGAGGAGCCGTCGGGGGCGACGTCGCAGAGGCGGGCGACGGCCTGGCCGCGCGGGACGTCCATCCGGATGCGGAGCCGCACCCGGGGGCGGCCGAGGATCTCGATGGGCGCGTCCTCCACGGGGAACTCGAAGGCCACCGACTTGGCGTCCTCCTCGCGCTGGTCCGGCGGCAGGTCCGCGTCGGCGCCGGACGGGCAGAAGCGGCCCGCGTCCACCCCGGTGTGCTGCGGCGAGGCGACGAGCCGTTCGCCGCCCCTCAGGGCGTACGCCACCGGAGTCACGTTCTCCGGGGGCCAGTTCCGGTCCCCGACCCAGCGGCCGGGCAGCGTGTCGTACACGGTGGCGGGCGGGTGCGAGCCGCTGATCCAGGACCGCAGCAACGGTTCCCGCATCACCCCGGTCTCCTCGCCCTTGAGGTGCTGGTCCCACCAGCGCAGGGTCTCCTGGAGGAAGCCGATGGCGGGGCCGGGCGGCTGCCCGCGGTCCGGGTACTGGTGCGACCACGGGCCGATGATCCCGCGCACCCGCTCCGGATCGAGGTGTTCCACGACGCGCAGGACTGTGTCGCGGTACGGGTCGTGCCAGCCGCCGACCGCGAGGACGGGCGCCGTGATGGCCCCGTAGTCCTCGCGGACGCTGCCGTGCCTCCAGTAGGCGTCGCGGCTCTGGTGGGCGAGCCAGGTGTGGACGAGGGGGTCGACGGCCTCCAGCCGTTTCAGCCACATCTCCTTCCAGCCGGACCCGGCCCGGGCCGGGTCCGGCGGGCGGCAGACGAAGGCGAGCATGGCGGCGGCCCAGGCGTGCATCTCCACGGCGAGGACGGAGCCGCCCATGTAGTGGCCGCCGTTGTCGTAGCGGTCGTCGGTCGAGCAGACGGCGACGACCGCCTTCAGTGGCTCGGGGGCGAGCGCGGCGATCTGGAGCGAGGTGCAGCCGCCCCAGGAGATGCCGAACATCCCGACCCGGCCGGAGCACCACTCCTGCTGGGCCAGCCAGTGGATGACGTCGACCCCGTCCTTGAGCTCCTGTGCGTCGTGCGCGTCGCCCGGCAGCCCCTCGCTGTTGCCGTGCCCGCGCACGTCGACCCGTACGGAGGCGTAACCGTGGCCCGCGTACCAGGGGTGCCGCTGCCGGTCGCGGGGCGCGGTCCAGTCGCTGAGCCGGTGGGGCAGGTACTCCAGCAGGGCGGGGACCGGCTCGTCGGTCAGCGGCCGCCAGATCCGGGCGTAGAGGCGGGTGCCGTCGGGCAGCGGGATGTACACGTCCTCGTGGGTCGTCCCGTAGGGGAACGCGGTCGCGATGTTCATGGGTCACCTCGGGGGACGACGGCGGCGCCGTGGCGGCGTCCGGCGGGCGGGGCGCGTCGTGCGTCCCGGCCAGGGGGCGGCGAGTGCCACCGCCCCGCAGGCCGCCACCGCGCCGGCGAGGAGCAGCCCGGGGCCGCCCGCACGCCGAGGAACGAGAGCCGCTCCCCGGGCGGTGGAGGGGAGGGCCCGGCGCCGGCCGTGGTGTCGGACAAAAAGGAGACTCCTGTTCTTATGAGCTGATTTCGAACATACCGGCGGTCGCGGGAAGCCGCCCACGGTGATCCAGAGGGGACCGGATACGCTGAAGTTGATTCGAGACAGCGACACATCGACATTGCGTGTGATCGTCAGCAGACAGGAGATGTCCCCGTGACCGTCGTCGGGCCGTTCGGACTGCACGTGCGGGACCAGGCTCTTGAGGCCGATGTCCAGTCGGGCCTGGCCGCTGTCGAAGCGGGGCTGCTCGAAGCTACCAAGAGCGGGGTGCCCTTCATCACGGAGGCCGCCCAGCACCTCGTGCGCGCGGGCGGCAAGCGGTTCCGCCCTCTGCTGGTCATGCTCGCGTCACAATTCGGCGATCCGGACGCGCCGGGCGTCGTCCCCTCCGCGGTCGTCGTCGAGCTGACCCACCTGGCCACGCTGTACCACGACGACGTGATGGACGAGGCCGACGTGCGACGCGGCGTGCCCAGCGCCAACGTCCGCTGGGGCAACTCCGTCGCCGTCCTGACGGGCGACTTCCTCTTCGCCCGCGCCTCCCACATCCTGGCCGACCTGGGCCCGGAGGCCGTCCGCATCCAGGCGGAGGCCTTCGAACGGCTCGTCACCGGCCAGATCCTGGAGACCGCCGGCCCGCGCGACGGCCGCGACCCGGTCGACCACTACCTGGACGTCCTCAGCGGCAAGACCGGCTCGCTGGTCGCCGTCTCCGGCCGGTTCGGCGCGATGATGTCCGGGGCCGACGAGCGGACCGTGGACATCCTCACCCAGTACGGGGAGCGGCTCGGCATCGCCTTCCAGCTCGCCGACGACGTCCTGGACATCGCCTCCGACTCCCACGAGTCCGGCAAGACCCCCGGCACCGACCTGCGCGAGGGCATCCCCACGCTCCCGGTCCTGCGGCTGCGCGCCCAGGCCGCCGCGGAGGGGAAGCCCGACGACCTGGAGCTCGTCGAGATGCTCGACGGCGACCTCGGCGACGACGGGCGCCTCGCCGAGGCGCTGCGCCGGCTGCGCGCCCACCCGGCGCTGGAGCGGGCCCGCCAGGACACCGTGCGCTACGCCCAGGAGGCACGCGCCACGCTCGCGCCGCTGCCCGAGGGGTACGCGAAGTCCGCGCTGGCGGAGCTGTGCGACGCCGTGGTGCACCGCGCGGGCTGAGGCGCGGACCGGTACACGGCTCCTGGAGCCCGGTGCCCGGAGCGGCGCCACCCCTACTGGACGGCCCACCCACCCGATCGGGTTGTCATACCGGAGCAGTAGGTGGAGTTGATCCCCCGGGCTGACGCTTCGAGCCGCCCGATTTGGTCAGATGGATGTCAACCACTCCTGACCCCATCGGGTGAGAAGGGCGGCGGGGAGTGGGCGAGCAACCGGACGGAAGCCGCCGACCACGGAGGTAGGGCACACATGGCACCGAACGACAGCGCAGAGACCACCGGCGGGGCCACCGGCACCGTCGTGGGCCGCAGGAAAGCGGCGCGCTACATCGTCCCCGTCGCGGTCGCGGGGGTGGCGGCCGCGACCATCGGACTGGTCCCGGCACTCGCCGACTCCGGCGACCCGGACCTTCCCACGATCAGCGCACAGGAACTCGTCGAGCGGATCGCCGCCTCCGACGAGGAGCAGCTCTCCGGCACGCTCAAGATCAGCACCGACCTCGGCCTGCCCCTCGACGGCCTCGCGGGCTCGCTCCTGCCGAGCGGCGGGAACGAGGGCGGCGGCACGGCCGCGCCGCAGGACAAGCTCATGGAGCTGACCTCCGGCACGCACACCCTGCGCGTGGCCGCCGACGGCCCCGACCGGCAGAAGCTCTCCGTCCTCGGGGAGGGCGCGGAGTACAGCGTCATCCACAACCAGGGCGAGGTCTGGGCGTACGACAGCGCGTCCGGCGAGGCCTACCACGCCGAGGCTCCAGAGGGCCGCGGCAGCGCCGAGAAGGGCCCGAAGGCTTCCGAGGGCGCACCGGCCACCCCGAAGGAGTTCGCCGAACAGGCGCTCGCGGCGGCCGGCGACACCACCTCGGTCACCGTGGACGGCACGGCGCAGGTGGCCGGGCGGGACGCCTACCAGCTGCTGATCAAGCCGAAGCAGTCCGGTTCGACGATCGGCTCGGTCCGCATCGCCGTGGACGCCGAGAACGGCGTACCGCTGAAGTTCACCCTGTCCGCGGCGAGCGGCGGCAAGGCCGTGGTCGACGCCGGGTTCACCAAGGTCGACTTCTCCCGGCCCGCCGCTTCCACGTTCGCCTTCGCCCCGCCCAAGGGCGCCAAGGTGACCGAGGCCGACGAGCTGGAGACCGGCGAGGACGAGCACGGCGCGGCGCACAAGGCGCTCCCCGGGCAGCTCGCCGAGCTGGACGGCTTCGACGGCGTCAACGTCATCGGTGAGGGCTGGACCTCGATCGCCGAGATCAGGACGCCCGGCGGCACGGGCCTCCCCGCGGCGGGCTCTGACGACGTCCCGGCCGAGGCGCAGGGCTTCCTCGACGCGCTCGGCGACAAGGTCTCCGGGAAGTTCGGCTCCGGCACGGTCTTCTCGACGCGCCTGGTCAACGCCCTGCTGACGGACGACGGCAAGGTGTACGTCGGAGCGGTGACGAAGGACGCGCTGGTGCGCGCCGCCGACGCCGCTCGGTAGCCGCTGCCGGACGGACCGCCCCGGCCCCGCCGCGCACCCGTGCGGCGGGGCCGGGGCGCTGGCCCCGCCGCGAGGGGCGACGCCCGGGGAGAGGTGCGAGCGGGATGACGAGGACGACGGCCGGGCGTGCGGCGGGCGGGGTGGACGCCCCCTTCGTGATCCGCACCCGGGGCCTGACCGAGCGGTACCGCGGCGGTCAGCTCGCCGTGGACGGCCTCGGCCCTACCGTGCCGGTCGGCAGCGTCTTCGGCTTCCTCGGCCCCAACGGCTGCGGGAAGACGACCACGATCCGGATGCTGATGGGCCTCATCGCCCCGACCCGGGGAACCGCAGCCAAGGACATCACGGCCCGAGAGTCGCGGGGGCGGGGCGGGTGACGGCCCCATGGCCGGATCGGATCGATGAGCGGCCCGTCCGCGCCGTCGGCCGGGCGAGCCGTCCCCCGATCGGCTCGTCGCGGCGCCAACGGCACGAACGGTGCGAACAAAGGGAACTGTACGACACGGTACGTTCCGTTTCCGCTTGGGTATTGTTCGGCCTCTGACGACGACCTGTCAACAAGAGATTGGCTTGATCAGCCCTATGCTCACCGAATGATCACATCGCCGAGTAGCCTTCGCCGCAGCGAGCGATCACGCCGCGCCATCCTGCGGGCCTCGCTCGACCTCTGCACGGAGCGGGGATACGGGCGCGTCACGGTGGAGGCCATCGCGGCCCGCGCCGGGGTCAGCAAGAAGACGATCTACCGCTGGTGGCCGTCGAAGGGGGCCGTGCTGCTGGAGGCGTTCGCCGACGTCCTGGTCGACGCCACCCCCTTCGTGGACACCGGTGACATCGGCGCCGATCTGCGCGCCCACGTCGCCGGCGCGGTGAGGGTGCTCTCCGTCCCGCCGTTCGGCCCCGCCTACGCGGGCATCCTCTCCGAGCTGCACCACGACGACACCCTGGCGCGCGCTGTGCGTGAGCAACTGGTCGACCCGCGCGTCGAGGAGGCGGTGGGCCGGCTGCGCGGCGCCCAGGACCAGGGCCAGATCCCTCCCGGCGCCAACCTCCCGCTGGCCGTGGAGATGCTCTACGGACCCGTCTACTACCGCCACGTACTGGGCAAACCGGTCCAGGACGAGGAGACGGTCGCCGCGCTCGTGGACCACGTGCTGCGCGCGCTGAGGGCGCCGGGGTACTGAGTGAGCATTCGGCTCGCATATCGGGTGTTCGGCTGCCTGGTTCATGCGGGTCTGTGGCCCCGTGGCCCGGTGGCCGGCGCCAACCTCATGCCCTGCCGCCCCACCCACGAGACCACCCTCGACCGGCCCGACAGCTGGACCAGATGAAACAGTCATCGGAGAACCGAACGCTCACTTAGCCGGAAACCGCTTGGAGGGGCAATATGACGACCGAGTAAGCGAGGAGCGCACAAGGCGCCGCTGTCATCAGGGTGAGGGCACGCTCCCGGTGCGTTCGGGCCATGACCAGCGGGATGAGAGCGAAGGTCGCGAAGCAGGCCACCGCCTGGGGTGTGTAGTGCAGGTCCCAGGCGTACATGACTCCTTCCATCCCGAAGAGCCCCGCGAGCGCAGCGAGGCCGACGACGCGGCGCCGCACGTCCTTGCCGCATCGCCACCACTGTCCCGCGACGCCGAACAGCGGCCCCGCCACACATGCCATGGCGAGCCAGATCAGCGGGAAGAGCGGCGAGCCCATGCCCTCGCGGCCGAACTCGGCATAGCCGTAGTACCCCACGACGAGTCCGGCCTCCGCGGCCAGCCCGCCGACCGCGGCCTGGAGCAGAGTGTTTCGGCGCGCGAGCAGGGCTCCGGCGACGAAAGCCGAGGCGGACCATATGGCGCCGGAGTTGGCGAGCTGGTTCCAGGCTCCCGGAAGCCATCCTTGGGCCAGGTTGGTGAGGACTCCCAGCAGCAGCCCACCTGCTGCTGCGGCTGCCGGAGCGGCACTCCGCCCGCTGGCGCCGGTGGCACTGCCGGGTTCCGCCAGCTCCGCAGGGGCGTCGGTCGTCGCCATGTCGGCCTCCGTATTCATCGTTGGACTTGCCGCAGTCGGACTCAGCGCACTATACACATGATGTATAGACGCGGTGCATAGCTACGGGGTTGCCATCCGGAATACGCGATCCGCGGTCGCGGGCCAGTAGTGGAGCAAGTGGGTGCGGGGGGCTCTGCGCCGATGGTTGCGTCAGCTGAAGGTTCGCTCGACCGCCCAGCGCTTCGGGACCGGGGCGAAGCCTCTGCTCCCGGGCTTGCGGGCGGTGATCTCCATGTCGACGCCGAGGGGGGCGGCAGGCTCGACGAGGCGCCGACGGTAGCCGCCGGCACCTTGCGGGTGCCCGGGTGGCCGGCGGCGACCTGGTCGAGCAGAGCGGTCCCGGCGTCAGGCGCCCGCCCCTCCGGCCCCTCCGGCCCCCGGGTGAACGGGCGAGCGGGCCAGGGGCGGCGCACGACTGCGGCGTACGCCGACGCTGTGCCGGAGTACGCCGCACCGGGCGGGCCGGACGGCCCCGTGGAGGCCGCCCGGCCCGTGGCGCCTACTTCGGGTCGCGGCCGAACAGCGACCTGGACCACAGGGAGCCGAGCAGGGTCAGGCCCAGGCACCAGGCGACGGCCAGCCAGGCGTTGTGGCCGATCTCCGTGCCGAGCAGCAGACCGCGCAGCGTCTCGATGACCGGGGTGAACGGCTGGTACTCGGCGATCGGCCTGAACCAGCCCGGCATCGCGGCCACCGGGACGAAGGCGCTGGACAGGAACGGCAGGAGCATCAGCGGCATGGCGTTGTTGCCGGCCGCCTCTGCGTTCGGGCTGGACAGGCCCATCCCCACCGCGATCCACGTCAGCGCCAGGGAGACGAGCGCGAGCAGCCCGAAGGCCAGGACCCATTCCAGGGCGGTGGCGTCCGTGGACCGGAACCCGATCGCGACGGCGACGGCCCCGACGAGCACCACGCTCATCACGCACTGGAGCACGCTGCCGGCCACGTGGCCGACGAGTACGGACCCGCGGTGGATCGCCATCGTGCGGAAACGGGCGATGATGCCCTCGGTCATGTCCGTGGCGACGGACACCGCGGTGCCGATGGTGGTGCCGCCGATGGTCAGCATCAGGATGCCGGGGACGACGTAGGCGAGGTAGGTGGACCGGCCGACGTCGCCGCCCCCGATCCCGGCGCTCATCACGTCGCCGAAGATGTAGACGAAGAGCAGCAGCAGGACGACCGGCGTGAGCAGCAGGTTCAGCGTCATGGACGGGTAGCGCCGCGCGTGCAGCAGATTGCGGCGCACCATGGTGGAGGAGTCCCGCACGGCGAGGGAGAGGGCGCTCATCGGACGGTCCCCTGGGTCTGGTCGGTCTGGTCGGTCTGGTCGGTCCGGTCGGTCTGGTCGGCGGTCCGGTCCGCCTGGCCGCTCCGGTCGGCCCGGGCGGGTGTGCCGGAGCCGGTCTCCGAGCCGGTCAGCGCGAAGAACACGTCGTCCAGGTCGGGTGTGTGCACGGTCAGCTCGTCCGCCTCGATGTCGGCGGCGTGGAGCCGGTCCAGGAGCAGTCGCAGCTCACGCTGGCTGCCCCCGCTGGGGATCTGCAACGACAGCGCCTCGTCGTCGCGGGCCCCCTCGCGCAGCGCGTCGGCGGCCCTCCCGTAGGCGGACGGTGCGGAGAAGCGGAGCCGGACGTGTCCGCCGGGGACGAGCCGCTTCAGCTCGTCGGCGGAGCCCTCTGCGGCGATCCTGCCGTCGTTGAGCACGGCGATGCGGTCGGCGAGCTGGTCGGCCTCCTCCAGATACTGGGTGGTGAGGAAGACGGTCACGCCCTCGGAGACCAGCCCGCGGATGATCTGCCACATGGTGTGGCGGGAGCGGGGGTCGAGGCCGGTGGTCGGCTCGTCGAGGAAGATGATCCGCGGGGCGCCGACGAGGGTCATCGCGATGTCGAGGCGGCGCCTCATGCCGCCGGAGTAGCTCTGGGCGGGCTTCCGCGCGGCCTCGGTGAGTTCGAACCGCTCCAGCAGCTCGGCGGCGACGCGGCGCCCTTCGCGCCGGGGCAGGTGGTGCAGGTCCGCCATCAGGAGCATGTTCTCCTCCCCGGTGATCAGCCCGTCGACGGCGGAGAACTGCCCGGTGACGCCGATCGCCGCCCGCACCCCGTCCGGCGAGGCGGTGACGTCGTGGCCCGCGACCTGGGCCTGTCCGCCGTCGGCGGTGATGAGGGTGGAGAGGATCTTCACGACGGTGGTCTTGCCGGCGCCGTTGGGGCCGAGCAGCGCGAACACGGAACCGGCGGGGATGCGCAGGTCGATGCCGTCGAGGACGGCCTTGTCGCCGTAGGACTTGCGCAGACCGACGGCGGAGACGGCGATCGGCGTGGTGGCGCCGCCACCCAAGGTAGACGTGGACATGACAGAAGAAGGCATGGAGCCCTCCGTTCGAGAGGTGCGGTGGGCGGGGCGGGGGGTGGGGCGTGTGCGGGCGGCGGCGGGGCTCAGGGCTTCGCGCGGCGGACGTCGATGTTGCCGTAGCGGGTGCGGGCGCGGATCTTGACGGTGTCCTCCGCCTGCTCCGGAGCCTGCGACGCGGTGAGCGTGTTGCGCACCTGACCGGAGCTCGAACTGGCGTCCAGCCAGGCGGCCGTGCCCTCGCGGACGCCGACCTCGATGGCGCCGTACGAGGTCTCCAGCTGCGCGGTGCCGCGGGCCACCTCGCCCACGCGCAGGGTGCCGTGGGCGGTGATCGCGGTGACCGAGTCCTCGGTGCGCCGGATCTCGATGTCGCCGTTGGCGCCCCGCACCCGCAGCTCACCGGTCGCGGTGGCCACGGTCGTGGTGCCGTGCGAGTTCTTCAGGACGCCGGGGCCGTCGAGGACGCCGACGCGCAGACTGCCGGAGCTGGTGGTGATCTCGGCCGCCCCCTCGACGCGGTCCACGCTGATCGAACCGTGCGACGCCTTCAGGTGGAGCGGCCCCGTCGCGTCGAGGCGGACGTCGCCGGAGGAGGTCTTCACGCGGACCTCGCCGAGCCGGCCGTCGCCGAGCACCTGGGCCCAGGCGCCGGTCACGTCGACGTGGGAGCCCGTGGGCAGGTCGACGGTCACGTCCACGGTGCCGGTGCGGCCGAACAGGTTGGGCTTGGGCGTCCTGATGGTCAGTGCGCCGTTCGCGTACGAGACGTGGGTCTCCTCGGCCGTCCGCACGTCCAGGTCCTTCTTGGGGTCGCGGGGGCGCACGTCGACGACCGTGTCGGGGCGGTCGGCGGCGACGAACTGGATGGAGCCGGCCTCCACGTGTGTCGTGGCCGAGATGGGCGCGGGGGTGTCGAAAGAAGGCATGGCTGTCCCGTCCTCTGTGGTCTGTGGCGCGTCCCTGCTGGTGGGACGTGGTGTGGGTGGAGTGGAGCGGGCGGTGTGCGGTCAGCGCACCCAGCCCGTGAAGCTCTGTCCGACGGTCCGGGTCCGCTCCGCCGTGCGCGGCCGGGCCTCGCCGTCGGCCGCGGCCGACACGGCGCGCACGAGCCACGCGTTGACCGAGAGCCCCTCGCGGGCCGCGGCCTCCTCGGCGCGGGCCTTGAGGTGGGCCGGCATGCGCAGGTTGACGCGGGCGGTGCCGCCCTCGTCGCCGTCGGCCGGGGCCCTGAGCGCTTCGACGGGCGGGGGCGGCTCCTCGGTGCCACCGCTGTCGGCGGGCGGCAGGGTCACCACGAAGTCGGGGTCGAGCCCGCGCAGCCGTACGTCGACCGAGCCGGGGGCGAGTTCGCGGGTGATCTCGTCCATCGCGGCGGAGAGCACGTTGAGCAGGGTCAGCCGGGTCGCCGACTCCAGGGGAGCGGTGAGCCGCTCGGCCAGCTCGCGGGCTTCGTCGCCGCCGGCTTCGGCGGCCACCGCGAGTTCACGGCGGAGGGTGTCGACATACGGGGTGAGGTCCATGACGCCACTATGGCACCACGGTGGCACCGCACGCAACCTTCGATGGTGTCGCGTCGAGTTCTCTCCGGGTCTGGCGGCATTGACCTGCGGTTATGGGGGGTGGTGAGGGTGTGGTGCCATGGCGTCACGTGTGCTGTCCGCCCGGGGTATGGCGCCGGATGGCGTTTATCGGTGCCATTCGATGCCATTCGGTGCCGGGTTGCGCCATGCGGTGCCGGGCTGCGCCTTACGGTGCCGGGCTGCCGGGCTGCGCCTTGCGGTGCCGGGGATCTGCGAGGGTCCGTCGCGGCATCGCGATGCGAGAGGGCCCGGAGGTGGCGTCGTGAGCGGAACGGAGCGGAGGGCGTCGGGCCGGCCGTGGGCCCCTCACTCTCTCCTGTTGATGTTGATGACGCCGTTCCCCACGGCGTAGACGACGCCGTGCCCCGACGCCTTGCTGGTCATCCTCGCGGTGCCGGCGCGGCCGTCGTCGGGCGTCCGCCCCCGGGCGTCCTCGGGCTCCCCGGGGCCCGCGCCCGCGCCGCCGGGCTCCGCGGCCCCCGGTGCGGCGCTCAGGGGCACGTGCAGCCAGGCGGGCGCGGCGAACTTCTTCACCCGCACGGCGACCTCGCGGAAGGCGGCCGGGTCGATGCCGGGCCGGCCCTCCCACACCGTCTCCTCGTGAAAGTGCTGGGAGACGAGGACGGCTGCCGTCACCTCCGGGTCCCGCGCCAGTGCGGCGCGGGCCGGCTCGGCGTCGAGCAGTCGGGCGAGGACCTCGAGGGGGCGGCCGATGGCCGAGCCGTCCGCGCCGACGCGGATCTCCCCCGCGTGCAGGGCCACCCGGACGCGTACGCGGGTGGGCGGCCCTGCCAGCAGGTTGTGCGCCCGCAGGCGCGCCGTCAGTTCGTGGAGCAGCGGATGGATCAGGGCGGCCTTGGGCGTCCCCGCGGGGGCCGCGACCCGCATGCCGTCGCCGAGGTCGTGGCGCAGGCACGCGTCCCAGTCGACGCCGCTCCGTGCGAACGAGGCGCGGAGCGCGGTGGCCAGCTCCCGGCGGATGAGCTCGAGGGCCACGTCGCCGCGCCCCGCCGAGTCCGCGATGTCCACGGCGAGCAAGGCCCGGTACTCCGGCGCTGTCTCCATGCGGTCCTCCTGGTCGTACGGCACGCTCCGGCCTCACCGCCGTTCGGTGCGTCACCGGCCGACGGGTGCGGCGCCGGCGTGTGGGCGTGACCGTGCCCTCGGTCCTGTGCGGGTTCCACTGTGCCTCGTTCCGCCAGGGTGACTCGATTGAACGGGCAAGAACCCGTCGTCATACTGGATCGGCTCGACATCACACGTCGGTGCAGCCAAAACCCTGGGGAGGAAGGGTCGTTCAGGCCCTGGCCGCGTCGGCGCCCTGGGGTGACGGGAGGCGAGGACGGCATGGACGGAGCGCCGCAGGGCCGGGGAGCGGCCGGCCGTGGCCCGACGGACGCGGGGGTCTGGCCCCGGGCTGAGGATGCTGGGGACTGGCCCCGGGCGAGCCTGCTCGGCTCCCTCGCTGCGCCCGCCCGGGGGCGCCTTCTCGCGCTGGGTGCGGCCAGGCGGTACGGGGCCGGCCGCGTACTGATGCGCGAAGGGGAGCGGACCGGGTTCGTCCTCGTCCTCCTGCACGGCGTGGTCAAGGCGACCGGGCGCACCCCGGACGGCCGGGACGCCCTCCTGGCGGTCCGTATGGGAGGGGACCTCGTCGGGGAGTTCGCCGCCGCGGACGGAGGCCCCCGCTCGGCGACGGTCACCACCTGCGGGGCGGTGGTCGCCCGGGCCGTCGGCCGTGACGCGTTCCTCGCCTGCACCCGCGACGACTCCGGCATCGCCCACGCGGTCAACGCGGCCGTGGTCGCGAAGCTCCGGGCCGCCAACACCCATCGCGTCGACTTCACCGGCTGCGACGCCCCCACCCGGCTGGCCCGCGTCCTGCACCAGATCGTGATGACCCACGGCGAACGGTCCGGCGCGGGCGCGGTGATCCCCTGGCCGATCACCCAGCCGGAGCTGGCGACCCTGGCCGGCGCCGCCGAGCCCACGGTGCAGAAGGCGCTGCGCAGGCTGCGCGAGACGGGGGTGGTCTTCACCGGCTACCGCACCGTCCGGGTGGAGGACCTCGACCGGCTGAGGAGCATCGCCTTCGGCGAGCAACCGCCCCCGGCCCGCCCGGAGTCCGGTCCGGCCCGGCCCTGAACCGCCCCCGGCCCCGAGCGGCCGGGGACGGCGTCCGCCCGGGGCGGAACCCGCCCGGCCGAGGGTGGCGCATCTCGGCGGAAACCGTCGTACGACGGTTTCCGCCCCCGCGACGCTCGCTAACCTCACCATCGTGAGGCGGAGCACGGAACGCACCTGGACGCCCAACTCACCTGTGACGCAAAGTAGTTCGCAGGCAGCCACACGACAGGCCGCTGGGCGCCGGCAGGCGTGGCCGCGCTCCACGAGCGGGAGGAGTGGTGGACCATGGCAGAGCTGGACGACACCGTGCGGGAGCCACAGGGCCCCGGGCCCGACGGGGGCGGCGCGCCCGTGTACGGCAGCCACCGCGTCGACATCGCCGGGGACGCGTCGGCCCCGGTGATCGCGGGCAACCACAACGTGGTGATCGACGCCCACGGCTCCACGGTGAACCTGCTGCCGCCCCGCGAGCGCCCCCGGCCGGTGCGCCGGCGACGGGTCGCACTCGTTCCCCGGCGGCAGCGCGACCCCGTCGGCCGCGAGGCGGACCTGGAGGAGTTGCGGGAGGCCCTGCGCGGGCACGGGGTGGTCCAGCTGTGGGGGCCGCCCGGTGTCGGCAAGAGCACCCTGCTGCGGCATGCGGCCCGCTGCCTGGAGCCCGGCCCGGACGGGGTGCTGTTCCTCGACGGCGCCCGCCGTGAGGCGGAGGACCTCGCCCAGGAGATCTTCGAGGCCTGTTACGAGGCCCCGGGCTACGCGCCGACCGGGCCCGAGCTGCGCCGGCTGATGGCCGGCGTCGAGGTCACGGTGTACGTCGACGACGCGGACCTGGAACCGGAGAAGCTGCGGCTGCTCACGGACGCCGCGCCCGACGCGACGTTCGTCCTCGCGAGCCGGGAGCGCTCCCTGCTCGGGGAGGGCGGGGCCCTGGAGCTGCGCGGGCTGGGCCGCGCGGCCGGACTCGACCTGCTGGGGCGCGCGTTGGGCCGGTCGCTGCGGCAGGGCGAGCGCGCCGCGGCGGAGGAGCTGTGCGCGGTGGCGCTGGGCCGGCCCCTGCTGCTGCTGCGCGCGGCCGGTCTCGCCCGGCCGGATGCCCGGGGACAGTCCAGGCTGCCTCCTCCGGCCGGGGTCGACGGTCTCGTGCCGTTGCTCTTCGACCGCCTCGACCCGGCGGCCGCCGACGTCCTGCACCTGCTCGCGACGCTGCGGGACGCGGAGGTGGACCCGGCGCACGTCGGCGCCCTGTGCGAGGTGCCCGACCCGGCCGGGGTGTGCGGCCGACTGGCCGAGCTGGGCCTGGTGTCGGTCACGGAGCGCGGCTACCGCGGCGTCGCCGACGTGCTGCCGGAGGTGCGGCGCAGGTTCCCGGCTCCGTTCCCCGCCGACCGGCTGTGCGACCACTTCGCCCGCTGGGCCGCGCTGCCGACCACCACACCGGCCCAGATCGCCGACCACGGACGTGCTCTGGAGACGGCAGCCGCGATGGCCGAGCGCTGCGGCCGCCCCGACCTCGCCGTCCAGCTGGCTCGGGCGGTGTCGCCCTTCCTCCCACAGTCCCTGCGGTTCGGCGTGTGGGGCCGACTGCTCGACCAGGGCCAGAGCGCCGCGCGCCAGGCGGACGACCCGACGGCCCACGCCTACTTCACCCACGAGAAGGCCATCCGGTGCCTCCTGGTCGGCCAACGCGTGGTGGCGGCGGTGCTCCTGGCCGAGGCGGTGGTGCTGTGGCACCAGCTGGGCGACGAAGCGGGCGTCGACGCCGCGCTCAACGCCCAGCAGTACACCCCGCCGCTCTCCCCACCGGCCCCGGACGCCCAGCCGCCGGGGGACGGGCTGGGGACGCCGTTCGGCGACGGCCCCGCCGTCCCGGAGGCCGGCCCCGGCGGCGCGCCCGCGACGGACGCCGGCCCGGCCCCCGGACACGACTCCGGCTGGGCTCCGGGGCACGAGCCGGGTACGGCCCCGGCGTACGACCCGGGTACGGCCCCGGCGTACGACCCCGGTACGGCCCCTGGTTACGACCCCGGCTCCCTGCCCGCGACGGATCTCGGCTCCGTGCCCGGCTACGACCTCGGCCCGCCCCCCGGACACGCCCCCGCCCCCGCGTCCCCGGCGGACGCCCCCGCGGCTCCCGGCCACGACCTCGGCACGACACCCGCGAACGACCACGGCGCGGCCTCGGCCGCCGACGCGGGCGCACGGCCCGGCGGGGACACCGGCTGGTCCTCCGGCACGGACACCGGCTGGTCCTCCGGCGCGGACCCCTGGGCCGCCCCGAACACAGCGGCGGACCCCGTCACGCAGGCCGCCGCCCACTCCTCCGGGACGGTGGGCGCGAGCACCGTCGGCGCCGTCACGACGGGGGGCGCCCCCGCCGCCGTCGGGGCCGGGGCTCTGTGGGCGGGCCTGATCGCCCTCGCCGTGGGCGTGGTGGCCGCGGTCGCCATAGGGGCGGTCGTCTACGCGAACCGGACCTCGGACGACCATCGCCCCACGAGTCTGCGGGAGGTTTCGGGCTCGGCCTCGCGTCCGGTCACGGGGTCGACTCCTGACCCCTCCACGTCCCCCGCCCCCGCCGACGAGCTCGCGGGGGTCTGGCGGGACGGAGAAGGGAACGTCTTCGTGATCGCCGCCTCCGGGCAGGGCTCCTACCGGTTCAGGACCGCGGGGACCTGCGGTGACACCAGGACCGTGACGGTCACCGGACGCACCGGCGACTACAGCGGAAGGATGCCGGTGTGGGACGAGTCGGCCTGCGGCGAGATTCTGGGAGAGCTGGAGCTGTCGATCGACGTCGCCTCCGACGGGTCACGCGCCCGGGTCGTCACGACCGCGCCTGCGAACGGGAAGTGGGAGTGCTCCAACTGCGGGACGGGCACCTGGACCCGGCTTTCCTGATGCGACGACGTCCGAGCGATCCCCAGCAGAACCGACAGGAGAACACCATGTCCTCGACAGACGACACCGACGCCGCCCGCACGCCCCGCGGCACCGGCGACCAGTTCACGATCAGCATCGGCGGTGACTCCTCGGCCCCCGTCGTGGCCGGTCACGAGAACACGGTCGAGGTGCACCGGCCCCGTGAGGCCGAGGCCGGTTCCGGGCCGTCCCAGAAGACCACCGTCCGGGACCACGGGACCGCCTACACCGTCATGAGGGGCGAGCTGAACATCCACCATGACGCCGCCACCCGGTCACCTGAAGCGGGCCGGGAACCGCGGGAGGACTGACCGGCCGCGTCCCGCCCCAGTCCCCGCCCGGCCGCGCCCCGGTGGCCGGGCCCGGCGCGGCGGGTGATGCTGGTCCGGCACGTGCCGGTGCACCGGCACGCCGGAGCCTTGAGGTGGGTGGAGCCGTGTCGGACGCCGATACCCCGGCCGGGCCCGGAAGGGCGCCCGGTACCGCAATGTCCGAGGACGACCTGGACGAGGCGTTGCTGAGAGCGCTGTTCACGCAGTCCGCGGTGGTCCTCGTCGTGCTCGACCCGCGCCTCAGACTCGTACGGGCCAACGCCCGCATGGAGGGTGTGGAGACAGGCGAACTGATCGGACGCCGGTTCCACGATGTCTTCCGGCTCGACGACCCCGAGGGGGCCGCGGACCTCCTGAACGGCGTCCTCGCCGGCGAGGACGCGATCTGCGATCACCTCGTACGGGGCAGGCTGCGGCAGATCCCCGGCGACCGGGCCTTCCTCGTCTCGGCCTACCGGCTGGAGAGCCCCGACGGCACCGCCCTCGGCCTGCTGGCCGCGGTCGTCGACGTCACCGAACGGGAGCGGGCCCGCGCCCGGGAGGCCGCGCTCGCCGCCGTGCGGGACGCGGTGGGCGGTTCCCTGGACGTCGCCGCCACCTGTAGCGCCTTCATCGAGGCCCTCGTGCCGGGCTTCGCCGACCTGGCGGTCATCGAGGTGGTGGACGAGGTCCTGCGCGGAGCCGATCCGCCGGTGGGATCGCTGCCGCCCGACGCCTCGCTGCGCCGCGCGGCGAGCGGCCGGTGCGACGCCTTGCGGGACGTCGACGGGGAGGGGGCCGGGGGCCGGTCGTCGGGCGGGACCCGCCGGCTCCAGCTTCGTACGCCGTACGCGCTCTCCGTGGGCGACCTGGAGCCCCGGCTCGTCCCGCTCCACCCCGACCCGCCGTGGCTGGACGCCGACCCGGAAAACGCGCGCACCATCGCGGAGACCGGAGCCCACTCCCTGATCGTCGTCCCCCTCACCCTGCGGGGCGCGGTTCTCGGGCTGGTCAGCCTCTACCGCTGCGGAACCTCCCAGCCGTACGACGAGCAGGATCTCTCCCTCGCCCGCGCGGCGACGACGCGCGCGGCCCTCAGCATCGACAACGCCCGCCGCTTCGAGCGCGAGCACGTGATCGCCTCGACGGTCCAGCGGCGGCTGCTCCCGCAGACCGAGCGGCAGCAGGCGGCCGTCGACACCGCCCATGTGCTGCTGCCCGGCCGGGACAGCGGCTGCTGGTTCGACGCCATCGCCCTGTCCGGCGCGCGAACGGCTCTGGTGGTGGGCGGCGTCGCTGGCCAGGGCCTCCAGTCGGCCATCGCCATGGGCCAGCTGCGTACGGTCATCCAGGCGCTGGCCGGCCTCGACCTGGAGCCGGAGGAGGTGCTGGCCCGGCTCAAGGAGACCGCGCGCCGGCTGGCCGACGAACGCGCCGCCCTGCCCGTGGGCGACGCCCTCCGGAGCGAACGCCTCACCGCCGGCTGCGTGTACGGGGTCTACGACCCGTTCACCCGGACCTGCACCGTGGCGCGCGCCGGGCACCCCGCGCCGCTGGCCGTCGGCCCCGACGGCCGGACGCTCGCCCTCGACGTACCGGAGGGCCCCGATCTGTTCTCCGCCGACGACTCCCCCTTCGCGCCCGCCACCATCACCCTGGAGGAGGGCAGCGTCCTCGCGTTCTGCTCGGACGAGCTGCTCTCCGGCGACCATGCCGCGCAACGCATCACGGGAGCCCTCGCCCGGAAGGGCCGGAGCCTCCGGCAGATGGGCGACGACATCGTCTACGAGCTGCCCGACGACGCCCTGTCCGCCGGGGCGGCGCTGCTCCTGGCCCGCACCGGCACGGTCGCCGAGCACCGGGTCGCCACCTGGAAGCTGCCGCAGGAGCCGACGACGCCCGCCACGGCCCGCGACCTCGCCCGCGACCGGCTCCAGGGCTGGGGGCTCGACGAGGACACCGTCGACGCGGCGGAACTGATCGTCAGCGAGCTGGTCACCAACGCAGTCCGCTACGGCTCTCCACCGCTGCGGCTGCGCCTGCTGCTGGACTCGACGCTCACCTGCGAGGTCCACGACGGCAGCACCGCCGCCCCGCACCTGCGGCACGCGGGGAGCGTGGACGAGGGCGGCCGGGGCCTGTTCATCGTCTCCCGGCTCGCCGCCCACTGGGGAGCGCGCCACGGGCCCGACGGCAAGGTGCTCTGGACCGAACAGGAGCTTCCCGGAGGCGAGGAGCGTACGGAGGACGACGGGGGCGACGGGGGCGAAGGGGGCGGGAGCGAGGAGGGCTGACCCCGAGCGGCAGGGGCTCGTGCGGCCGGCGGGGCGGTTCGTGGGGGCGGGGGGCGGCTCGTGAGGTCGGCGGGGCGACTCGTGAGGACGGGCGGGGCGGTTTGTGGGGGCAGCCGGGGCGGTACGTGAGAGGACAGGCGGGGCGGTTCGGGGGGACAGCCGGGGCGGCTCAGCCGAACAGCCGCTCCAGGACCACCGCGACGCCGTCCTCCGCGTTCGACAGCGTCACCTCGTCGGCCGCCGCCCGCAGCTCCGGATGGGCGTTGCCCATCGCCACCCGGCGCCCCGCGCCGCCGAACATCGGCAGGTCGTTCGGCATGTCCCCGAACGCGATCGTCCGCTCGGCCCCGATGCCCAGCAGCTCGGCGGCCAGCGCGAGCCCGGCGCCCTTGTCCACCCCGCGCGGCGCCAGCTCCACCGTGGCGGGCCCCGCCAGGGTGACCGTCGCCAGATCGCCCACGGCCCCCCGCGCGGCGGCGGCCAACGCGTCGTCGCCCAACTCCGGGTGGCGCACCAGGACCTTGATCACGGGCCGCTCCCACAGGGCGTCGCGGGAGTCCACGCGCTGGGCGGGAAGCGCCGGGTTCGGCATCCGGTACCCGGCCTCGGTCAGGGTCACCCCGTCGACGCCGTCCTGGTCCACGGCGGCGAACACCGGCCCGACCTCCGCCTCGATCTTCCCCAGCGCCGTGTCGGCACACTTACGGTCCAGGGTGACCGACCGCACCAACCGCCCGCCGCCCCGCTCGGCCGCGTAGAGCTGGGCTCCCTGCCCGCAGACGGCGAGCCCGGTGTACGCCAGGCCGTCGAGGACGCCCCGTACGCCGGGGGCGGGCCGCCCGGTGACGACGAGGTGCCGAGCACCTGCGGCGGCGGCCAGGGCGAGCGCGGCGCGGGAACGGGCGCTCACGGTGTTGTCCGGGCGCAGCAGCGTGCCGTCCAGGTCCGTGGCGACGAGGGCGTATGCGGGGCGAGGGGGCATGGGGCCCAGCCTAGAAGGCCCCGGATGGCCGCTTGCGCACACGGGGAGGGGTCGGGTAGAGGGACTGTGGTCAGGGGCGGGTTTCCCTCCGGTCTCCCGTTCGTGGGAAAACTGGTCCCGGATGGATCGACCTGGGGAGTCCTTTTTCTGGGGTTGCTCTCCGAACCGGTAATGCGAGATACGGGCGGCCCCTGCGCCCGCCTCGCGGCAGGTCCCCAGGGCCGGGATCACGACGCGTCCTACGATACGCAGGTGAGGCCGTCGACCTGCCGACCGCTCGCGCCTCCCGGCCCGGACAGGCCGTGACGGCCCTGCGGAGGGGAAACGCCTCAGTCCCGCCGGCCGGGTGATCACCAAGAGGCCGGACAGGGAATTCAACGCTCCGCACCCCTCATTTCATGGGAATCCTCATGGGCGTGGAAACCCTCCGGGGGAGGGGCTAGGGTGAATGTTCCATGTTTCGGGGAGAGGATTCGGTGTCGTGGGGGACAGTCGACTGGGGCTCGTGATGATCCATGGGCTGATGTCCGGGCCGAAGACATGGGAGCCGCTGCGCGAGCAGATCGCCGCGGACCGAAGTCTCGGATTTGTCGAGCCGTTGTCGTTCGCTTATGCGACCGGGTTGCTTTCGGTCAATCCGTTACAGGTCTTCCCGTCGATCGACACGGTCGCCGACAGCCTCAAGGAGTACCTGGCCACGGAAGCCGGTGCGTTTGACCAGCTGCTCCTGGTCACCCACAGTCAGGGCGGGCTGGTGGCCCAGCGCTACTTGGCTCGTATGCTCCATGACGGCCGAGGCGGTGAACTTGTCCGAATCCAGCGCCTCGTCATGCTGGCGTGTCCCAGTAACGGCTCGGAATTGCTGCTCTCTCTGCGGCGGCGTGCACTGGGCGGGCGCCATCCCCAAGAGGCGGGCCTCCGCCCGCTGAACGACCAGGTCAACATGACCCTGCGCACCATCGTGCGTGATGTCGTGCACGCCACCGAGGTCACCGACCGCACCTGTCCCATCCCGGTGTCGGTGTACGCGGGCGAGAGTGACGGCGTGGTGTCCCGGGCCTCGGCACAGTCCGTCTTCCCCGACAGCTCCGCCCTGCCGGGCGACCACTTCAGCATCCTCAAGGCCGACTCGCCCCAGCACCGGACGTTCACCGCGCTTCGCCGTCTCATCCTCGCCACGCGCAACGAACCGTATGTACCCGGGCCGGAGGCCGGCCCCGGGCCGACGGAGCCCAGCCCGCTCCTCCCCCCGGCCCCGGAGAGGCAGCCCGGCAGGCGGCGGCGTCGGGTGATCGCGATGTCCTCGGTCGCGGCCCTGGCGGCCGTTGCCTCCGTCCTGTATATCGCTCCGATGCCCTGGGAATCGAGCGCCGACGCGAAGGCCCGGGGCCCGGAGCGGAGCCGCCCGAAAGTGCCGCATTGGTATGAGAAAGGAGAGAGGTTCTTTGTTTTCGACATCGGTGTGAAGGATGCGGCTGAATTCGTGCATGTGTATGCGGACCAGACATTCACTTACCAGTGGAACACCAGGTTCAACGAAGAAGGCCTCTTGGTTGACGACGGGGCGGGGAAGAACTCATACCAGCCCGATGGCGGTGCGACAGGCGCCGCCTTGCGCTTCGCCGACATCGATGGTGACGAGCTGCCCGACTGTATCGTCGTCGATGAGGACGGTGGAGTGACGGTCCGCACGTGGGTCGCCGAAGCCCCCGATGGCAGCCGCATGTGCATGCAAAGGCCCGCCGGAACCGCCGGCCCCCTTCCGGGCGGTCACCTCGACGACGTCAAAGATTTGAAAGAGATCCAGTTCGCCGACATCGACGGGGACGAGGCGGCCGATTACCTGCGCATCAGACCGGACGGAAGGGCGACCGTCTGGCGCAACAGAAGCACGGGCAGAAACGGTCAGACGTACGTGAAATGGGACCCCCCCAAGGATATCGGCAAGCCTGTTAGGCAAGAAGGCGATATCAGGTTCGTCCATGTGAGCGGTAGTAAATTTGTGGACAGGGTCCTTATTACCCCTCGGGGAGGAGTCCTGGTATGGGAAGCCGAAGGGGCCGGTGCTTTCTCCGAGAAGCCCCGTAGGATCATGGCGGATACCGGCATCGCTCCGGAGCGGATTCTGATCGCCGACGTCGAGAAGGACAATGTCGTCGATTTCCTCCAGGTCGACGAAAATTGCCAGGCTCGCCGCCTGAATCAGCAGCCGCAGCCGGTGATCACGCCCCTGGAGTCGCCGTGTCGTTGATCCGGCTCAGCTCCACCGCCCGCCCTCCGTCGTGGGATGGCCTCTCGAACGTGGCGAGCCGGGCCGCCCCGAGGCAAGAGGTCGCGATTTCCGCAGCGCGAAACCGGGCCCGCACCCGCGAAACCCCACCGTGCGTGCACGGTGGGGCGGTTGCACAGGTTGCACAGGTTGCACAGGTTGCACAGGTGGCTCAGACGGCGCCGAAGCCTCCGGCCCGGACGTCCGCGACGAAGGTGATGAACGCGTCGGCGGGGATGTCGAGGACGGGCCCGTTCACGTTCTTGGAGTCGCGGACGGGGACGATGCCGTGCGGGGTGGCGAGGTTGGTGGCGATCTCGACGCACGCGCCGCCGTTTTCGCTGTAGGAGGACGTGAACCAACGGGGGGTCTCGGTTGTCACGGGGTGCCCTTTCGCAACTGCCTGAACATGTCAACGGACGCTGCCTGGGAAGGGGCTACGGCCTGCATCTGATGGTAGGCCGTCAGCAGGGGCAGCACCGAGCCGCTTTCCCTTTCGAGATAGCCCTGTTGGGCGGACTCCGCGTACGCCATGAGCGAGCGGTCGGGCATGGTCAGGATGTAGAGCGGCAGACTGAACGGGCGGTGCTCTCCCATGGTGAACGGCACCACCTGAAGCACCGTGTTGGGCAGCTCGGCGAACTCGATGAGGCGTTCCATCTGCGCCTTCATGACGGCGGGCCCGCCGACGGGCCGCCGGAGGCAGCTCTCGTCCAGCAAGGCGAAGATCAGCGGCGGCTTCTCCCGGACGAGGGCCGCCTGGCGCTCCGCGACCAGCGAGACGCGCTCCTGGGCCTGGTCCGCGGTGATCGCGCCCCGCCTGACGGCGCTCTCGGCCAGGACCGTGGCGTACTCCGGGGTCTGGAGCAGGCCCGGCATCACGCCCACCTCGTACAGCCGGATCTCCGCCGCCCGGCCCTCGTAGCCGAGGAACTCCGGGAAACCCTCCAGCAGGCTGCCGTGCTTGATCCGGCCCAACTCGCGCTCGAACGAGGCCTCGGTCGCGGTGAGTCCCAGCACCCGGTCCGTACTGCGCGAAAAGCGCAAGGTAGCAAGCTTGCGGCCGACTTCCACCGACGAGATGTGCGTGCTGGAGTAGCCGATCCGATCGCCTAGCCCCTCCTGCGTCCAGCCCCGCTCCTGCCGCAGACCGCGCAGACGTGCGCCGTAGGCGGCCTTCGCGGAACTCTCCGGGTTCAACTCCTTGACGTTCAAGGGCCTCGCACCCAATCTTCCGTGCCGAACCGACAAGTTGAACGGCTTCCCACCGTAGGCCACGCTGAGTCGCCCCGGTAGTCGTACGGCTACAGAGAGGAGCGATAGGTGTACGGCCAGAACGCCTGCCCGAATGCACAGGAACCTCCCGACCCTCCCGCCCCCGGAACGCTCATGGTGGACACAGCCCGAGGCGACCGCGTGGGGGAGTTCCGAGGGGTCGCCGGCCCCTACTGGTCGCTCCGGCCCGTGGGCGGCGGGGCGGAGTGGGAGGCGGCGCCCCACCGTGTGCGACCCGCGCTCCTCATGGAGCAACTCCGGGCCAGGACCGCGCGGCTCAACGCGCGCAGTCGGGGTGAGGTCCTGTGAACCCGGGCCGCCCGCACGTCGGCTGGTACGCCGCGGAGAGCCATGGAGGCGACGCGGCGAGGACGGTCCGGCTCGGGGGGACCGTCACCCCGACACGGCGGCTCGCGCTCCGGTGGCTCCGGCGGCAGGCGCGGCGGTGCGCGGACGCGCTGGACCCGGACCCGTACGCCCCCTGGCTGCCGTCCCGCGCGGTGCACCCCGTCGCCGGAGCGCACCGCGACGCACCGGCCGAACTCCGTCGCTGGGCGGACAGTCTCCGCGAACACGACTACGTACTGCTGCGGCTCGCGGCCGGGCTGCCGTACGAGTTCGTCGCGCGGGACGCCCTGGCCTGGTACGGGCTCGTCGTGCGGCCTCTGGCCGCCCCGGCGAGCCGCGGCGTCCCTCCTCTCGTGCCCCTCCCGCTCCCTGCCGTGAAGGATGAAGCGACGTGTTGCAGTGCACCGCCTACACCGCACTTCCCATGATGGGCGCGCGCGTCGCGCTGATGGCCCTGGAGAGCGGACCCGACCCGACGTCGGGCGCCTGCGCCCCGGACGACTTCCTGCTCTGCGAACTCGGGGAGCACGACGGGGACACCGAGCACGCGGCCCAGCTCTGGTCGGCCGGGAAACCCGCCACGCGGGACCTGTGGATGTTCTGGACCGACGCCGACACCGACATCGACACCGACACTGGCCCCCACGCCGTTCCGGGCCTCGGCGCCGGCCCCGACCCTGACCCGGGCTTCGGCGTCGGCCCCGACCCTGGCCCCGGCCCCGGTGGTGCCCCGAGCGCTGCCGCCGCTGCCGGTGCGCGCCGGAAGTTCCGTTTCGCTGAACTGCTTCCGTGTCCCGCCGTGATCCACCGGCTCTCCGTCAGGGAGGGGGAGGCGTGCGTCCTGTACGACCGGCATCCCGCCGCGCACTCCTGGGAGGTGCGGGACCCGCTCGCGGACCTGATGGCCGAGCGCATCCGGCAGGAGGTGCGACGGGACCGGGACATGCCGGACGGCCCCTGACGCACAGAGGCCGCCCCGTGCTGCGTGTTGCGGACGCGCACCCAGGGGCCCGCCTCCCATACGCGGAGGCCGCTGCCGCCTCGCCCAATGCCGCTTGGCCTCCGCGAGGGCGTCGCGACCCTTGTTGCGCGCGAGCGCGATAACTGTCACAGTTGCGGCAGCGGCGGAGCTGCGTCCCGACCGGGTGTGTACTCCGGCGGGAGCGTGTCCCCTCCTCGCACTGCCGCCTCCTCGGAACCGAAGCGCGCCCGCACACCCGGCGATCCACCGCCCCGGCGATCCGCGACCCCTGCCGTCCGCTTCCCCCGCTCACCGCAGTCGTTTCCGGCGCGGCGCGGGGGCCGGCCCTGGGTCCTGGGCTGGGCGGCCGCCAGGTGTGTGCCTCGCTTCCGTTCCGTGTGCGTGGGCCTCCGGTGAACCTCACCGGAGGCCCTTCTTCATGTTCCGTCAGTGATGCGAGAACTCCTGGAAAGGGCGAACCATGCACCTGGTGACCCGAGAAGAGTGGGGCGCACTTCCGCCTCGCGGGACCAGCACCGACTTCGAGCCGCAGGGCGTCACCTTCCACTACGAAGGGGTGCCCGCGTCGGCCGGCGTCCCCGATCACAGCACCTGTGCGAGCACCGTCCGGAACATTCAGCGGATGCACCTCGACCACCCGACCGAGGACTACGACGACATCGCCTACTCGTTCCTGGTCTGTGTGCACGGTTCCGTCTTCGAGGGGCGTGGCCTGCACATACGGTCCGGAGCGAACGGCACCGCGAGCGCGAACCGCAGCTACTACTCCGTCTGTCTCCTCATCGGAACGAACACCCTGTTCCGGCCCGCGCTCGCCAGGGGCGGCGTCGACGCGATCGACTACCTGCGGCAGAACGGCGCCGGCGGGGCGCTCAACGGGCACCGCGACCACATCGCGACGGCGTGCCCGGGGACGGCTGCCTACAGCTGGGTCGAGGCGGGCTGCCCGCTGTATGCGGAGGATCTCGGCGAGGGGGTGCCGTCCGGCTACCGGAACCACTGGCCGTACGGCTGGCTCCATGGCGGGCTCGGTCTGCCGGCCGGGGAGGGCGGCCTCTCCCCGCAGGGCGGCTCGGACGGGATCGCCGACGTCTTCCCGGGGTCCGGCTTCTTCGGTTCCGGGGCGAACAACGACCACGTGACGCAGCTCGGGCGCGCGCTGGTGGCCCGGGGCGGAGCGCGCTTCTACGAAGTGGGCCCGGGCCCGGTGTGGAGTGACGCCGATCTGCGGGCCACCAAGGCGTTCCAGGAGGCCCAGGGGTGGAGCGGTTCCGACGCCGACGGCCTCCCCGGCTCCGGCACCTGGCGCCTGCTGGTGGCCGGGACCGGGAACGACATCCAGCCGGCTTCCGGGAACGCCTATCCCGGGGCGGAGTACTTCCTGCCCGGTTCCCACAACGACTACGTCACCCTGCTGGGCCGGCAGCTGGTGGCCGAGGGGTACGGGGGGCACTACACCTCGGGCCCCGGCCCCCGGTGGTCGGAGGCCGACCGCCTCAACGTGCGGGACTTCCAGCTGGCCCAGGGGTGGACCGGCAACGACGCGAACGGCTACCCCGGCCCGTACACCTGGGCCAGGCTGTTCGGCCAGCCGACGGGGTCTTCCTCTCAGCACTTCCCGGGGGCCGGTTCCTTCGGTCCCGGGGCGGCCAACGACTACGTGACGGAGCTCGGGCG
>NZ_JBBBEN010000069.1:0-13552 GCF_037137275.1 Streptomyces pratensis
CTTGATCTTTAACCTGTGCGGCGTGGACGCGGGGTCGTTGACTTCTTCGTGCGTGGCTTCGCGGAGCCTGGTCTGCCAACTGTGTGCACGTCATAGCGGGCAGTGGGCTGGTCGTTCCTGCGGCCGGGTGGGCGTCCTGGGCCGGGTCGGGCGGTTTTCGGTGCTCCGGCTGGGCAGGCGGCCTTGGTGCGGAGGTGCCGAAAGTCGCGGCGGACTCGTGCGGGGGTGAGCCTGTCGGGCGGGGCCGGCTTCTCCCACGGTCTGCGGAGGTCTGCCGCCAGTGGGCGTGCGAGCCGGAGCTGGGTGAAAGCGGCGAGGATCAGCCAGGTCCAGCGATCGGCGGCTTCGGGGCTGCGGATCTTCGGGCAGGTCCAGCCCAGGGTCTGTTTGAAGAGCCGGAAGGTGTGTTCGATGTCGAAGCGTCGCAGGAATGCCTGCCAGAGCAGGTCGACGGTGGTTTCGGTGGCGTCGGTGCCCGACCACCACAGCCAGACCGGCTTCGGTGTCGCGCCGCTGGGCAGGTGCTCGACCTGCAGACGGATCACGGTGCCCTCGATGACCGGCAGGGCACCCAGCTCGGCGGTCCAGGCCGAGCGGTGGGTCAGTCTCGGGTGGAGCCGGTCCCAGGCGCGTGCGGTGGCGGTGCCGTAAAGGCGGGTCGCGGTCACCGTCTGGGTGTCGGGTGTGTTCCAGGTGGCCGGGTCACCGAAGACGAACTCGCCGCCGTGGCGGGGCGGCCGCCCTCGGAGACCGGGCTCACGGGGTGGGATTGCGCGTCGCAGTACGCGGTCCGAGCGCATCCGGCCCAGCACCTGCACCGGCAGATCCTCCAGCAGGAAGGCCAGACGTGGCACGTCGTAGCCGGCGTCCACCACGATCAGGATCTCCGGGTCGGCGTCTTTCCACTGGCCGGCTGTGATGAGCCGTTCGACGAGCTCGCGCATCTGCCTGGCTGTGACGGTGGCGGCGTCGTCACCCGGTGCCAGACGTAGTGCGTCCAGTGGTGCGGTCCAGGAACTTCGGCCGCTCTCCAGCGCGCAGATCACCGAGTAGGGCCAGCCGGGAACCGGGATGTGCTGATCCTTGCCCCGTCCGTAGGTGTGGCACAGGATTCGCTGCGGTGAGGTGTGGGCGCTGGGCCGCAGCCAGCAAGTGAGGTCGGCGGCAAGGACCAGCCGGCCGTCCGCCGCCCTCGGCAGCGGGACCGTGGCCAGGGCCCGTCGCAGCCGGGCGACGTCGACCCGGCCCGCGGCCAGGGCGTCGTAGAGCCCGCCGTGTCCCCGCCGGTGTTCGCCGACCAGTGACAGTTCCACCAGGGACCGGACCGGCCCGTCCGCGCACAACACCGCGTCCACGAGTTCGAACAGTCCATCCGCACGCCTGGTCAGACAGGAGTAGAACTCACCCCGGAAGCGTGACAGTCCCGCAATCGGATCCTGCCGGACGACGTGATGCGACAGACTCATCCCCACGGCCTTCGTGCTGAGCGTTGTGTGTTCCTTGGTCGGATCACATGCTCAGCCGAAGGCCGCCCGCATGTACCGCAGTTACCAGTCCGAGTGATCAAGTACGACGAGCCGTTCGGACCTTCGAGGTTAAAGATCAAGTTAGCCTGGATTAAGGTTCGAGGTGCCGCGTCCCTGCGTGGTCGCTCACAGGTCTCGGGCAGGCAGAAACGGCGGAGTCAGGAGATGCAGGTGGAGGACACCTCGGCGGCTACCCGGGTACGCGAGCCGGCGATGACGGATGTGGCACGGCTCGCCGGGGTCTCCCACCAGACGGTCTCCCGCGTCCTCAACGGGCACCCCAACGTGCGGGAGCAGACGCGACTGCGCGTGCGCGCCGCCATCGCCGAGCTGGGGTACCGGCCCAACCGCGCCGCGCGCACCCTGGTGACCGGCCGGTCCCAGCAGATCGGCGTCGTGGCGCAGAACTCGACTCTGTACGGACCCACCTCGATGCTGGCCGCCTTCGAGCTGGCAGCCGCGACCCGGGGGTTCGCGGTGAGCGTGCGGCGGGTGCGGGTCCTCGACCGCTCGTCCATCGCCGCGGCGGTGGAGCACCACCGCGACCAGCGGGTCGCCGGCATCGTGGTCATCGCCCCCACCGCCTCGGCCGACGAGGCGCTGGCCGAGATCCCGGCCGACGTCCCCCTGGTGGCCGTCGACGGGGACCCCGGCCGGGGCGGTGCGCTGGTCACGGTCGACCAGGAGGCGGGCGCCTTCGCCGCCACACGGCATCTGCTGGACGCGGGGCACCAGACCGTGTGGCACATCTCGGGCCCGCCGGACTGGTTCGACGCCGCAGGCCGGGCCCGGGGGTGGCAGCGCGCTCTGCAGGAGGCCGGTGCGGAGATCCCGCCCGTCAGCTCCGCGGACTGGAGTGCGTCCTCCGGCTACCGTGCGGGCCAGATGCTGGCCCGCATGCCGGACGTGACCGCTGTGTTCGCGGCCAACGATCACCTGGCCCTCGGCGCCATCCGCGCCATGGCCGAGCGGGGCCGTAGCGTCCCTCACGACGTGAGCATCGTCGGTTTCGACGACGTGCCCGAGGCCGAGTTCTTCTCGCCCCCGCTGACCACGGTGCGCCCCGACTTCGACGGAGTGGCCGCCGAGACCCTCAGTCTTCTGCTGGCCCGGATCGAGGGCGAGACGGGGCCCTCGCTGCGCACTCTCAACCCCACGCTCATCCCCCGGGAGAGCGTCGCGGCTCCGCGCGGCTGAGCCGAGCCCTCGTCCGGTCTTTAGGGCACCCGGCCTGAGCACGCTCACATACTGAGGCATTCCCCGGTGTGGATGTCTTGACGCGCAGATTGTTAGCGATAACACTTCGGGTGTCCTTCTACGAACGATCAAAGGTGGCTTCATGGCCGACGAACCTGACTCCCTCGTAGTCGGTGTCGACTACGGCACGCTGTCCGGACGCGCCGTAGTGGTGCGGGTCCGGGACGGCGCCGAGCTGGGCACGGGTGTCCATGCCTACCGTCACGGCGTCATCGACCGGACCCTCCCCGCGACGGGGCAGGCCTTGCCGCCGGACTGGGCGCTGCAGGTTCCCGAGGACTACCTCGACGTGCTGCGGATCGCCGTACCGGCCGCGATCGCGGACGCCGGGGTCGATCCGGCCCAGGTGATCGGGATCGGGACCGACTTCACCGCCTGCACGATGGTGCCGACCACCGGCGACGGAACCCCGCTGTGCGACCTGCCCGAGTTCGCCGGGAATCCGCACGCCTACGTCAAGCTCTGGCGCCACCACGCCGCCCAGCCGCAGGCCGACAGGATCAATGACCTGGCCCGGGCGCGCGGGGAGAAGTGGCTGCCGCGGTACGGAGGCCTGATCTCCTCGGAGTGGGAGTTCGCCAAGGCGCTCCAGATGCTGGAGGAGGCCCCCGAGGCGTACGCCGCCATGGAACGGTGGGTGGAAGCCGCCGACTGGATCGTCTGGCGTCTCACCGGGGTGTACGTGCGCAACGCCTGCAGTGCCGGCTACAAGGGGATGTACCAGGACGGCGAGTACCCTGCCACGGACTTCCTCGCCGAACTGAACCCGGCCTTCGCCGACTTCGTGACGGAGAAGCTGGATCAGCCCATCGCGCGGCTCGGTGACCGGGCCGGCGGCCTGAGCGCCGAGGCCGCGGCCTGGACCGGACTGCCCCAGGGGATCGCGGTCGCCGTCGGGAACGTCGACGCACACGTCACCGCACCGGCTGCCGGCGCCGTGGAGGCCGGTCAACTGGTCGCGATCATGGGCACCTCCACCTGCCACGTCCTCAACGGCGACGCACTGCGCGAGGTCCCCGGCATGTGCGGCGCGGTCGACGGCGGCATCGTCGACGGGCTGTGGGGTTACGAGGCCGGGCAGAGCGGGGTGGGGGACATCTTCGCCTGGTACATCGACCACCAGGTCCCCGAGAGCTACCACGTTCAGGCCCGTGAACGCGGCGTCTCCGTCCACGAACTGCTCACCGAACTGGCCGCTACGCAGAAGGTCGGGGAGCACGGACTGATCGCCCTCGACTGGCACAGCGGCAACCGCTCGGTGCTCGTCGACCACGAGCTGTCCGGACTGGTGCTGGGACAGACGCTGTCCACCCGGCCCGAGGACGTCTACCGAGCCCTGTTGGAAGCGACCGCGTTCGGCACCCGCACGATCGTGGAGACCTTCACCGCTGCGGGCGTACCCGTCGACGAACTCATCATCGCCGGCGGTCTGGTGCGCAACCCGTTCCTGATGCAGCTCTACTCCGACGTCCTCGGCCTGCCGTTGTCGATCATCCGGTCCGCCCAGGGACCCGCCCTCGGGTCGGCGCTCCACGCGGCGGTGGCCGCGGGTGCGCACCTCGACGTCCGAGCCGCCGCGACCGCCATGGGCTCGGTCGACCGAGCCGTCTACCGGCCCCGCCCCGCGGAGGCCGACGCGTACGACCGGCTCTTCGCCGAGTACGTGGCCCTGCACGACCACTTCGGCCGGGGCGGCAACGACGTGATGCGCAGACTTCGCGCCATGCGCCGCTCCGCCATCGAATCCAAGGAGAAGTGATGGGCACCGCCGACATCGTGAAGAACCTCCGGCAGACCGTCGCCGACCTGCACCGCGAACTGACGCGCTACGGGCTGGTGATCTGGACCGCCGGAAACGTCTCGGCCCGCGTCCCGGGGGAGGACCTCATGGTCATCAAGCCCTCCGGCGTGTCCTACGACGACCTGGGCCCGGAGGCCATGGTCGTGACCGACCTGCACGGCAACCTGGTCGAAGGCGATCTGGCGCCGTCCTCTGACACCGCCGCCCACGCCTACGTCTACCGGCACATGCCCGAGGTCGGCGGCGTGGTCCACACCCATTCGCCCTACGCCACCGCCTGGGCCGCGCGCGGCGAGCCCGTCCCGTGCGTCCTGACCATGATCGCCGACGAGTTCGGCGGCGAGATCCCGGTCGGCCCCTTCGCGCTCATCGGCGACGACTCCATCGGCCGCGGCATCGTGGACACCCTGCGTGACAGCCGTTCGCCCGCCGTCCTCATGCGCAACCACGGCCCCTTCACCGTCGGCCGCGACGCCCGCTCGGCCGTGAAGGCGGCCGTCATGGTCGAGGACGTGGCCCGCACCGTCCACTTCGCCCACCAGCTCGGTACCCCGGAAGCCATCGACGCGGCCTCCGTGGACCGGCTCTACGAGCGCTACCAGAACGTCTACGGCCAGTGATCCCACGAGGGGAAGACCGATGAACGACACAACCCAGCCGCAGGTCTGGTTCCTGACGGGCAGCCAGCATCTTTACGGTGCCGAGACCCTGAACCAGGTCGCGGAGCAGTCGGCCAGGATTCAGGAGATGCTGGCCGACTCCGGACGGATCGGCGCCGGCATCGTGGGAAAGCCGGTCCTGACCGAGGCGTCCGCCATCAGGCGGACACTGGAGGCGGCCAACACCGACCCGGCCTGTGTCGGGGTGATCGCGTGGATGCACACCTTCTCTCCCGCGAAGATGTGGATCTCCGGGCTCGACGCGCTGCGCAAGCCACTGCTGCACCTGCACACGCAGCTCAACCGGGAACTGCCGTGGTCGTCCATCGACATGGACTTCATGAACCTCAACCAGGCCGCTCACGGCGACCGCGAGTTCGGCTACATACAGACCCGCATCGGGGTGGACCGCAAGACCGTCGTGGGCCATGTGTCCAACCCGGAGGTCGTCAAGCGGGTCGATGACTGGGTCCGTGCGGCCATCGGCCTCCACAGCATGCGCCACCTCCGCCTGGCCCGCTTCGGCGACAACATGCGCGACGTTGCCGTGACCGAGGGCGACAAGGTGGAGGCGGAGCTCCGGTTCGGCGTCAGTGTCAACACCTATGGCGTCAACGACCTCGTCGAGCTCGTCGACGCCGTGACCGCAGCGGAGATCGATGAACTCGTCGGAGAGTACTCCGAACTCTACCGACTGGCACCGGAGTTGATGCGGGGCGGAGATCGGCACTCCTCACTCCGCCACGCGGCCGCCATCGAGGCCGGCCTGCGCCAGTTCCTCGTCCGGGGCGGCTTCGGCGCCTTCACCACCAACTTCGAGGATCTCGGCGGCCTGCGCCAGCTCCCCGGTTTGGCCGTCCAGCGCCTGATGGCCGACGGATACGGTTTCGGCGGCGAGGGCGACTGGAAGACCTCCGCGCTGCTCGCCTCCGTGAAGGCCATGGGCGCGCGGGCCTCGTTCATGGAGGATTACACCTACCATTTCGGGCCCGGCACGCCCAGGACTCTCGGCGCCCACATGCTCGAGGTGTGCCCCTCCATCGGTGACGCCCAGCCGTCCTGCGAGATCCACCCACTGTCGATCGGAGGGCGTGAGGACCCTGTGCGTCTGGTCTTCGACGCCGCGCCCGGCCCCGCGACGGTGATCGGCCTGGCCGACATGGGCGACCGTTTCCGCCTCGTGGCCAACGACATCGATGTCGTCATGCCCGATGAGCCGCTGCCGTGCCTGCCGGTGGCCCGGGCGGTGTGGGAGCCGCGACCCTCTCTGTCCACATCGGCCGAATGCTGGCTGATGGCCGGCGGCCCGCACCACACGGTCCTCACCACGGTGGGGTCGGACGTGCTGCGTGACTTCGCCCAGATGGCCGGCACCGAACTGGTGATGATCGACGACAGTACGACGGCCCACGACTTCGCGGACCGTCTCCGCTGGAACCAGGCGTACCACCGGCTTGCCCAGCGGATGTGATCCCGACCGAAGCGTGAGCCGGGGCCGGTGCGTCGGGTCCTGCCGGATGGGACCGGGGTGGGGGCCTACTCGGTGAAGTAGGTCGCGTCGGCCCGGTCCAGCGCCGACTTCACCGGCTGCAGCTGCAGAAGACTGTCGTAGTGCCGCAGATAGCGGCCGGGGTAGTTGGACGACTCGAAGGAGAGGCCGGCCGACGTGTCGGCCAGGCCCGGCCTGCGGTGGAACGATGCGTCACCGGAGAAGAGAGCGGACCCGTCGTTCCGCTCCAGCCAGACCTCGAAGCCCTTGTGGCGCAGGTAGTGCCCGGGGAAGTTCGCTGACTCCAGAGAGACGGTGCCGTTGCCGGCCAGGCCGCTGACGATGCGGAACTGCGAGTCGGCGAGGTTGGTGACGTCCGGCTCGACGCGTGCCCGGAGACCGGAGTGCCGGATGTACCGGTCGGGGAAGTTGAACGAGGACAGCCGGACGGGCGTCGGGCCTTCGGCGACGGGCACGCCGAAGTTGGGGGTGCCGTCGCTGTTCCAGTACAGCTTCTGCATCCGCGTCTGCCGGTTGGGATCGTTCAACGGGTCACCGACGATGTCCCGATAGGTGCGGGAGTGGTAGACCAGGATGTCCGACGCTCCGTCCTCGGAGACGGTGAAGGAGTTGTGGCCCGGGCCGTACTGGCTCGTCGCCGTGTTGCTGGTGAAGACGGGGGTGGGCTTCTTGGACCAGGAGGCGGGCTTCATCAGATCGGAGGTTCGGTCGGCCGTCAGGAGCCCGAGGGAGTAGTTGCTGTCGGTAGCACTGGCGGAGAAGGTCATGAAGACCTTGTCGCCCTTGCTGATGAACGCCGGCCCCTCGTTGACCCGGTGGCCTATGGTCTCCCACGCGTGGGTGGGCGAGGCGATCCTGGCGGGGCTGCCGCTGATGGTCCAGGGGTTGGCCAGCCGGGCGATGTAGATGCCAGTGCCCTCGCCCACCGCGGGGTCGGCCTGCGCCCAGCTCAGGTAGCGGGTGCCGTTGTGCACGAAGGTGGTGGCGTCCAGGGAGAACGTGTTCAGCGGCAGGTTGATCCGGCCCTTCTCGCTCCAGGCGCCGGTGAGCGGATTGGCGGCCCCCGACTCGAGAACGTACGGACGGATCGCCCACGGGTCGTCGGCCGGGGCCGCGGCGAAGTAGACGTACCACTTGCCGTCGATGAAGTGGATCTCCGGAGCCCAGATGTGCGCGCCCATGTCGCCGCTGGCGTGCTTGGTCCAGATCGTCGTCTCCGAGGCGGTCGACAGCCCTTGCAGAGTGGTGGCGCGGCGCAGAATGATGCGGTCGTAGGCGGGGACGGTCGCGGTGTAGTAGTAGAAGCCGTCCGTGTGCTTGTAGATGTGCGGATCGGCGCGCTGCTGGGCGATCGGATTGACGAAGGTGGCCGCGGGGGCGGGAGGAGCCGCCGCAGCGGGAACGGGTATGCCGACCGACAACACGGCCAGGGCGGCCGACGCGGTGAACAGTCCGCGCGTTCTGGGTTGCCTCACGGGATTCTCCTTCGTCGATGATGCGAAGAGGGCAGCAGATCGGTCTCTGGCGCTCGCCTTGGGCGAGGGGAGTGCGAGTGCGGAAGGTGCGGCCATGCCTGCGTGCGCGGAAAACGGAGGCGTCGGGGGAGTTGCTGCTACGAGCCGTGCAGCCGTCCGCTCGGCGGTCGGCCTGACAGCGGCTCTTGGAGGACGGCGCGGTCACGGCGGCCCTTTTCTGACGACACGGCTCCTCCCGAGAACGAGTAGGGCGGGTACGGGGTGGGATCGGCCCGGCCATCACCGACGAGCGGCCGAAGGAGGCTGCGATCGGTGTGAACGTTAACAGCGCTCGTTCGTCGGCTCAATGCCCCGGAAACAACTCCTCGCGTCGGCTCTCCCTCGCGGCGGACGGCTCCCGGTCGCCGGGCCTGCCCTTGGTCGACTCGTCGCAGTCATCGAATATCACTAAATATCAGCATCGGCTGCGTCAACGGCGAGGCGACGTGGTGGAGGAGGGTGGTCCCGCGCTCTGCCTGTTCAGGCGTCAGGGAAGGTGAGCTACCGACCACCCCCGGAGTGTTATCGATAACAGAGGGGCTTGTCGGTGGCGGACGTGTGAGCTACGTTACGTGCTGCTCACCGCCGTCGGGTCCGGCGTTCGCACCGAAACGCAGGCAAGCTGCTCACGAGGGGTGTTCGCGGTTGACCGCGTCGGGCCGGTCAGCGCAACCGTCGCTGCCGGGTGACGGACACCGGGCGCTTTCTCGGCGATCGCGAGAACGACGGGTCCAGGTCGGCGAGCCCGGAAACATCGCTGCTCCACGGCGTCGTGCCGCGCACACGCATGATCTCTTCGCCCTGCCTGCCTCAGCGCATTGACCGCCTCGCAGAAGGCCGTGCCTGATGTCCCTGGGGAAAGCAGGCACGGACATCCCCGCCTCCCTGTGCCCGTCCGCCCCCCACGCGAATGGATTCCTCATGAGAAGACCTCGTCGGAGACGGTTCGCCCGCTGGCGCGCCGCGGCATCGCTCGCCGCCGCTGTGGTCGCCGCGCCCGCACACGCGTCCCCGCCCATCGACGCGGCAAGCAACGCGACTGTGGCCGCCGACGACGCGGGCTACGTCATGGGCTACTTCAAGGAGTCCCTCAACGGATCGGGCGACGTGAACGCCCTCCATCTGGCCCTGAGCACCGATGGCCTGGAGTGGACGCCACTCAACGACAACAAGGCGGTGCTGACCCCCACGGCCGGCGCCAAGGGCCTCCGCGATCCCTTCCTGTACCGGCTCAACGACGGTACGTGGGTGGCCGTGGCGACGGACATTTCCCGAGGTGGCGACTTCGCCGCGCCCAACCCGAACATCCACGTCTGGACCTCCCCGGACCTGGTGAACTGGTCCGCCGACCGGTTGCTCAACGTCAACCGGACCAACCCGGGCTCCTACAGCTGGGCGCCTGCCGTTCACTGGGACCGGAGCCGGCAGGCGTACGGAATCACCTACTCGACGGTCCCCGAGGGCAGCGGGTACTCGGTCATCGCGGTCGCGTACACCACCGACTTCCGCACCACCACCGCGCCCACGACCTTCTTCGACGGCGGCCCGGCGGGCGTCATCGACTCGCATGTGGTGACCGACGTCAACGGCATGAACTACCTGTACTACAAGGACCACGCGACCGGCGGACTCGTCGGCGCCCGGTCGGCCTCGTCGGCCCCGGGCAGCTTCAGACGCTACGGCGGCACTCTCGCCGAGAACCCGTGCACCGAGGCCCCGACCGTGGTTGAGTCCCTGACGTCCGGCACGTGGCAGGTCTGGGGCGACACCTTCTGCCCGAACGCGAGGTTCGATGTCTGGGAGGGGGACCTGGCGTCCGGTTCCTGGACGAAGCTCGACCGCAGGCGGTACACCGCGCCGTTGAACGCGAAGCACAACACGATCCAGCCCGTGACCGCCGCGGAGTACGACCGGCTGCTGCGGACGTACGGCGGCACGGAGGGAAGGCGGCTGAAGTCGTACAACTTCCCGGGCCACTACATCCGGCACGTCGACTTCGACGCCGGGATCGCCGAACAGCCGTCGGAGCCCCACCTCGACTCCGTATGGCGCCTGACGCCGGGTCTGGCCGACGCCGGGGGCGTCTCGTTCGAGTCCGTGAGCTTCCCCGGCCACTACCTCCGGCACCAGGGGTTCCAGGTCGGACTTCTCCGCGACGACGGAACGGCACAGTTCGCGCAGGACGCCACATTCCGTCGTGAGCCCGGTCTGGCGGACCCGAACTGGTCGTCCTTCCGCTCCCTCAACCACCCCGCACGCCATCTCCGGCACGCGGACTTCGCCCTGCGCATCGATGAGGCGGTGAGCGCCGGCGACCGTTCCGACGCGACCTTCCGCGTCGGGTACTGACCTTTCACCGATCCGCGAGGGGCCGACCCTGGGCCGTACCTCGCGCGTGGTCTGCGCGGGGAACGCCCCGGTGCTCGCCCCTGACCGCTTTCCCGCTCCTTTTGCCCTTCCCGCCAGCACGACCGACGCCCCCAGGAGGCACGGTGTCATTCGCTCGACAACGAACATCGGCAGGACGACTTCTCCTGTTCGCGGTGGCTCTCGTCACCATCATGAGCATCAACCTCATCGGTTCCGCCCGGTCCGAGGCGGCGCCCGGCCCCTCCTTCACCAATCCTGCGGTCGGCACGCCGAACAGCGCCGACCCGACCCTGGTGTACCACGAGGGCTTCTACTACTACGTCGCCACCACGTGGTCGTCCGACATCGTCATGCGCCGGTCGCCGACGCTGGCCGGTCTGCGCGACGCCCCGGAGCGCCTGGTCTTCCGCACCGGCGGGACCGCTATGTGGGCGCCGCACCTGGAGATGGTCGGTGACCGCTGGTACCTGTATTACTCGATCGAGCAGAGCGGCGGGCCCCGGAGAACGCACGTTCTGGAGAGTTCCGGGCGCGACCCGCTGGGGCCGTACACCGACCGCGGCATCATCGACCTCATGCCCGACAACGGCTGGGCCATCGACGCGAGTCTGCTCAAGCTCAACGGCAGCCTCTACATGACGTTCTCGGCATTCGCCCCGCAGGACAATCTGCAGTCGCTCTACATCGCGCCCATGGCGAACCCGTGGACCGCCGCGGCGACCGGGACGCGGATATCGGCCCCGACCCTGGCTTGGGAACGGCAGGACGGAGCGGTCAACGAGGGGTCGTTCGCCCTGCAGCGTGACGGGCGTACCTTCCTCACGTACTCGGCCAGTCACTGCAACGGCCCCAACTACAAGCTGGGCATGCTGGAGTACCGGGGAGGCAGTCCTCTCGCCGCCGCGTCGTGGACCAAGCACACCGAACCCATATTCCAGCGCGACGACGCCGCAGGCGTCTTCGGGCCGGGACACCACTCGTTCTTCTCCTCTCCCGACGGCAGCGAGACCTGGATCGCCTACCACGCGAACTCCTCGGCCAGTCAGGGCTGCGGCACTTCGCGGACGACCCGCGTGCAGAAGATCTCCTGGAATGCGGACGGCACACCCGATCTCGGCACCCCGGTGTCCACGTCGACCGTCGTCCAGGGGCCGTCCGGCGAGGCGGGCGCCGCCGCGACGCCGGTCGAACTCCGCAACAGGCACAGCCGCCTGTGCCTGGACGACCGTGACTGGGCGACCGCGCCCGGGGCTGCCGTACAGCAGTGGACCTGCAACGGGTCGGCGGTACAGGACTGGGCCATGACGCCGGTGAGCGGCGGCTACTACCAGATCCGCAACCGGCACAGTGGTCTGTGCCTGGACAACTACAACTGGGGGACCGCACCGGGCGCTGAGGTCCGGCAGTGGACCTGCAACGGGAACAACGCTCAACAGTGGCGCGTCAGTGCGGTGGGGGAGGGCTTCTCCACGCTCAGCAACCGGCACAGTGGTCTGTGCCTGGACAACTACAACTGGGGGACCGCACCCGGCGCTGAGGTCCGGCAGTGGACCTGCAACGGGAACAACGCTCAGCAGTGGAGCATCAGCTGATCGCTGGTTCCCCCGGCTCAGCGCCCGTGCCCCGTCGGCAGGACCGTCTGCCCTCAGCGACATGAACCCCGGTGGCTGCCGCTCGGCCGGCAGCCACCGGGGGTTGTCGTGGACGGGGTGCGCAGCAAGGCCGACGGGCCCCGACTCCTGCCCTGACGTGGTCAGTCCTCCGAGGGGGTGAGGCGCTGGAGCTCTGCCTGGGTCGACTTGAGCAGGTCGTTCCAGGCCGCTTCGAACTTGTCGACGCCTTCGTCTTCCAGTAGCTGGACGACTTCGTCGTAGGAGACGCCGAGGTTCTTGAGGGTGTCGAGGTCGGTGCGGGCCTGGTCGTAGCCGCCGGCGACGGTGTCGCCGGTGATCTCGCCGTGGTCGGCGACCGCTTCCAGGGTCGCTTCCGGCATGGTGTTGACCGTGTTGGGGGCGACCAGGTCCTCGACGTACAGGGTGTCCTTGAGGGAGGGGTCCTTGACGCCGGTGGAGGCCCACAGCGGGCGCTGCTTGTTGGCCTGTGCCTTGTCCAGGGCGGCCCAGCGGTCGCCCGCGAAGACCTCTTCGTAGGCCTCGTAGGCCAGGCGGGCGTTGGCCAGGGCGGCCTTGCCCTTGGCGGCCTTGGCCTCCTGGGAGCCGATGGCGTCCAGGCGCTTGTCGATCTCGGTGTCCACGCGGGACACGAAGAAGGAGGCCACCGAGTGGATGGCGGAGAGGTCCAGGCCCGCGGCCTTCGCCTTCTCCAGGCCCGCGAGGTAGGCGTCCATGACCGCGCGGTAGCGCTCGAGGGAGAAGATCAGCGTCACGTTGACGCTGATGCCCCGGCCGATCGTCTCGGTGATCGCGGGGAGACCCGCCTCGGTGGCCGGGATCTTGATGAGGGTGTTGGGCCGGTCGACCAGCCAGGCCAGCTGCCTGGCCTCGGCGACGGTGGAGCGGGTGTTGTGGGCCAGGCGCGGGTCCACCTCGATGGAGACCCGGCCGTCCTGGCCGCCGGTCGCCTCGAAGACCGGGCGCAGGATGTCGGCGGCGTCACGGACGTCCGCCGTCGTGATCATCCGCAGGGCTTCCTCGACGGTGACCCCGCGGGCGGCGAGGTCGGTGAGCTGCTGCTCGTACCCGTCGCCCGAGGAGATCGCCTTCTGGAAGATCGACGGGTTGGTGGTGACACCGACGACATGACTCTGATCGATCAGCTCGGCCAGGTTGCCCGAGGTGATCCGCTTGCGCGACAGGTCGTCGAGCCAGATCGCCACGCCCTCGTCGGAGAGGCGCTTGAGTGCGTCTGTCATGAGTTGCATCTCCTCCTAGTGGTATCTACCGGCGTCAGCGCGC
>NZ_JBBBEN010000070.1:0-35329 GCF_037137275.1 Streptomyces pratensis
CTTGATCTTTAACCTGTGCGGCGTGGACGCGGGGTCGTTGACTTCTTCGTGCGTGGCTTCGCGGAGCCTGGTCTGCCAACTGTGTGCACGTCATAGCGGGCAGTGGGCTGGTCGTTCCTGCGGCCGGGTGGGCGTCCTGGGCCGGGTCGGGCGGTTTTCGGTGCTCCGGCTGGGCAGGCGGCCTTGGTGCGGAGGTGCCGAAAGTCGCGGCGGACTCGTGCGGGGGTGAGCCTGTCGGGCGGGGCCGGCTTCTCCCACGGTCTGCGGAGGTCTGCCGCCAGTGGGCGTGCGAGCCGGAGCTGGGTGAAAGCGGCGAGGATCAGCCAGGTCCAGCGATCGGCGGCTTCGGGGCTGCGGATCTTCGGGCAGGTCCAGCCCAGGGTCTGTTTGAAGAGCCGGAAGGTGTGTTCGATGTCGAAGCGTCGCAGGAATGCCTGCCAGAGCAGGTCGACGGTGGTTTCGGTGGCGTCGGTGCCCGACCACCACAGCCAGACCGGCTTCGGTGTCGCGCCGCTGGGCAGGTGCTCGACCTGCAGACGGATCACGGTGCCCTCGATGACCGGCAGGGCACCCAGCTCGGCGGTCCAGGCCGAGCGGTGGGTCAGTCTCGGGTGGAGCCGGTCCCAGGCGCGTGCGGTGGCGGTGCCGTAAAGGCGGGTCGCGGTCACCGTCTGGGTGTCGGGTGTGTTCCAGGTGGCCGGGTCACCGAAGACGAACTCGCCGCCGTGGCGGGGCGGCCGCCCTCGGAGACCGGGCTCACGGGGTGGGATTGCGCGTCGCAGTACGCGGTCCGAGCGCATCCGGCCCAGCACCTGCACCGGCAGATCCTCCAGCAGGAAGGCCAGACGTGGCACGTCGTAGCCGGCGTCCACCACGATCAGGATCTCCGGGTCGGCGTCTTTCCACTGGCCGGCTGTGATGAGCCGTTCGACGAGCTCGCGCATCTGCCTGGCTGTGACGGTGGCGGCGTCGTCACCCGGTGCCAGACGTAGTGCGTCCAGTGGTGCGGTCCAGGAACTTCGGCCGCTCTCCAGCGCGCAGATCACCGAGTAGGGCCAGCCGGGAACCGGGATGTGCTGATCCTTGCCCCGTCCGTAGGTGTGGCACAGGATTCGCTGCGGTGAGGTGTGGGCGCTGGGCCGCAGCCAGCAAGTGAGGTCGGCGGCAAGGACCAGCCGGCCGTCCGCCGCCCTCGGCAGCGGGACCGTGGCCAGGGCCCGTCGCAGCCGGGCGACGTCGACCCGGCCCGCGGCCAGGGCGTCGTAGAGCCCGCCGTGTCCCCGCCGGTGTTCGCCGACCAGTGACAGTTCCACCAGGGACCGGACCGGCCCGTCCGCGCACAACACCGCGTCCACGAGTTCGAACAGTCCATCCGCACGCCTGGTCAGACAGGAGTAGAACTCACCCCGGAAGCGTGACAGTCCCGCAATCGGATCCTGCCGGACGACGTGATGCGACAGACTCATCCCCACGGCCTTCGTGCTGAGCGTTGTGTGTTCCTTGGTCGGATCACATGCTCAGCCGAAGGCCGCCCGCATGTACCGCAGTTACCAGTCCGAGTGATCAAGTACGACGAGCCGTTCGGACCTTCGAGGTTAAAGATCAAGTTAGCGGCCCGTCTCCACTCGCAGTTCCGCGAGTCCGGCGGGCTTCTCCGGGTCCTCCGCGCGGACCGACACCCGCACCTTGCGGGCCGTGTCGCCCGCCAGGTAGGGACGCCAGAAACGGCCGTCGAGGGAGGTCTCCACGGTGTGCGCGGCAGGGGCGGCATCGCTCCAGCGCGGGGAGACGGAGACGACGCGGAGCGGCCGGGCCCCCAGGTCCACCGTCAGGGACCCCGTCGCGCCGTCCGGGGACCAGGACGTCGCCGGGCTGCCGTCCACCGCCGCCTCCGCGTACAGGCCGGGCGTCGCGGACGTCGCCGTCACCGGACGGCAGCGCGCCGCGTCGGCCGTCGGGACCAGGTCCGGGCGGCGGGTGGTCAGGGTGAGCGTGTCGGACAGCCGGCGCGGGCCCTGGGGCGTGTGCACGGTGAACGGCGCGCCCGAGGTGAGCCGGACCGTGCTCGTCCGGCCGCCGATCGCCACGTCGTACGTCCGGCCCCGGTAGCGCAGCCCCGTCAGCGTGACGCCCTCGTGCAGCTGCGGCGGCAGCATCGGGTCGAGGCGCACCCCGTCCTCGCGGAGCCGAAGCCCCGTCAGACCGTGCGTGAACACCTGGAGGAACCCGCCCTTCCCGGTCAGGAAGTCGTCGGCCGGAAAACCGGACAGCGGGTCCTGCGCACCCGCCTTGTCGCCCCGGGCCTCGGAGAACAGGTCGAACGGGCCGCGCATGAAGGGGCGTACCGCGCGCTGGAGATACGTGTGGACCGAGCACCCCGGCTCTCCGACGACCGCGGCGTCGATCGCGTGCACGGAGTCCGTCATCGCCGGGCCGTCCGGGTCGGTGCGGGCCGCGTAGTAGTCGAGGGTGGCGGCCGCCGCGCCGGGCTCCATCGGCCACTCCAGCGGGTACGTCAGCAGGACGGCGTCCGCCTGCTTGATCATCGAGCCGTTGTACCCGGCGTACTGGAGGAAGACCTTCCGCTCGGGGTCGTACGGGATGCGGAGCCCGTCCGCGACCCGCTGCCAGGCGGCGGGCGGGCGGTGGCCGAGGAGACGGGCGGCGCGGGCCGCGTTGCGCAGGGCGGTGGCCGCGACCGCGTTGGTGAAGACCCCGTCGTCGACGCCGTTGCTGTACTCGTCGGGCCCCGCGACGTCCTCGATCGAGTAACTGCCGTCCGCGTTGCCGGTGGCGCGCGACTGCCAGAACTCCGCGATGCCCTTCAGCAGCGGCCAGCCGCGTCCGGCCAGCCAGCCCCGGTCGCCGGTGGCGAGGTAGTACTGCCACACGGCGAGCGAGACGTCGCCCTGAAGGTGCACCTGGGTCAGGCAGTGCGGTGGGTCCCAGCTCTGGCACTCGGATGCGAGCCGGCCGCGGCTCGCACTGGTCCAGGGGTAGAACAGGCCGCTGTGGCCCAGCTTCCGCGCGTTCGCGCGGGCGGCGTCGCGGGTGCGGTAGCGGTACTCGACGACCGAGCGGGCCAGTTCCGGGCGGGTGGCGAGCAGCCCGGGGAACATCCACGTCTCCGCGTCCCAGAACACCATGCCCGCGTAGTTGTCGCTGGTCAGCCCGGCCGGGGCGATGCTGTCAAAGGAGCCGCGCCGGGTGCTCGCGAGCAGCCCGTACTGGGCTGAGCGCAGCCAGCCCTGGAGCTCGGGGCGGCCGGGGACCAGCACGTCCGCCGACCAGTCCGCGCGCCAGGCGGACGCGTTGGCCGCGAAGACGCGCCCCCAACCGCGCCGCGCCGCCCGGTGCGCGGCCCGGCGGGCGTCCTCGGCCGGGGTGCGGGAGGTGAGGGCGGTGTCGACGCCGACGTACTTCTCGAAGGTGTACGTCCTCCCCGCCCGGACGGCCTCGGTCCTCGGGGGCGTCCGGGAGCCGGCCGGCGTCCCGACGGCCCCGGAGCCGTCCCGCACCACCTGGACGATCGCCCCCTCGATCCCGGTGCCCAGGGTGGTGAACGTGCCGTCCTCGCGGAGCGTGATCCGGCGTGCGCCCCGCTCGTCGAGCCGGCCGGCGACGGTCGCCGTGCCGCTCCAGTGCGGGGTCATCCGCAGCCGTACGGCCCCGGTGTGCACGTCCGAGCGGTCGGCGAGCACGTCGTACACCAGGTCGGTGGCCCGCCCGTCGGCGGTCGTCCAGCGCAGCGAGGTGCGGACGAGGCCGCAGCCGAGGAAGACCGTCTGCCGGTACCGGGAGATCCGGTCGGCCGGGGTGCCCGTGCCGAAGGTCTCCCCGCCGACGCGCACGTCGACGGTGGTCCAGCTCGGGAGCGCGGCGATCACCTCGCGGCCCCCGGCGACGGCCTCGTCCCTCGCGTAGAGCCCGGAGACGAACGCGCCGTCGTAGCGGGGGGTGTAGAGGGGCCAGCCGGTCTCCTCGCCGGTGCTCGCGTAGCCCGAGCCGGTGGCGGGGACGCGGTGCCCGAGATAGCCGTTGCCCACGTACGGGTCGTAGCCGCCGGCCTCGCCGAAGCGGGTGGACGCCGGGGCCCAGGGGTCGTTTTGACCGTCCGTCCGGCCGCACGCGGGCGGGGTCGTGCGCCGCTCCGGCGGGGGAGCGTCGGCGTGGCCGGGAAGCGGCGGCGGGGCGATGAGCGCGGCCGTGACCAGGGGGGCGAGAAGGGAGATGCGCGAGAGGCTCACAGGACGAAGGTAGGGACGCGGCCGTGCGGCGGGCCGCCGCGGCGCGCGTCCGCCCCGTGCCCGGCGCCCGTCTGCCCGCCGGATGGAGCAGGGGCGGGGCGCGGCGGGAGTCCGGAGCGGGGTGCGGCCCTCGCCGGGTCCGCGGAGGCGTGCGCGGGAGCTTTCTCGGTAACGACGGAGTTAATTGATCCGCCCGGCGAGCGCGTCGCCGCCGCGCCCCCAGAGGGGGGAGAAGTCGGGGTTCCGGGGCTCAGGCAGACGGGAAAGCGCCAGGTCATGGCGGTGATTCTGGACCTGGGGCCCGTCCGTGGGGCAGGGCCTGCCCGGCATGTAATCCGGTCTGTCAGGCGAGGAGAAGGTGAATGGCGCACGTACAGGCACCCTTGTGGGTTTGCCATGCATCGGTCAATCTTTCGCTGGCAGCAGGGTACGCCGCTCGCGTACGGCGCAGAAAACGGGGCGCCGGACGGGGGAATTGTCATGCCCCTGCCCGGAGTCGTCGTGCGGCATGAGGCTCCGGCACCCCCCAGAGCACCGCCTATGAGGAGGACCCCTCACATGTCAGTGACGCGCCACACCCCCCATGCCCGGCGAAGACTCGCCACGGCGAGCGTCATCGCGGCGGCCGCCGTCGCGCTCTCCACCGCGGCCGCGCTCCCGGCGACCGCGAGCGAGCGGGCGCCCGAAGGCGTGATCGCCAACGAAGGCGCTCCGGACGCCATCAGCGGCAGCTACATCGTGACCCTCAACGACGACGCGCCCAAGTCCCACACCGCGAAGGGCAAGGCCCTCGCGAAGAAGTACGGGGCGAGCATCGAGCGCACCTACCGGTCGGCCCTCAACGGCTACGCGGTCGAGCTCTCCGCCGCGCAGGCCCGGAAGTTCGCCGCCGACCCGGCCGTGGCGTCCGTCTCCCAGAACCGCACCTTCACGGTCTCCGCCACCCAGAACAACCCGCCCTCCTGGGGCCTGGACCGGATCGACCAGAAGAACCTCCCGCTGGACCAGCGCTACACCTACCCGGACTCCGCCGGCCAGGGCGTCACCGCCTACGTCATCGACACCGGCGTCCGGATCAGCCACAGCGACTTCGGCGGGCGGGCCTTCAACGGCTACGACGCCGTCGACAACGACAACGTCGCGCAGGACGGCCACGGCCACGGCACCCACGTGGCGGGCACCGTCGCGGGCACCGCCTACGGCGTCGCCAAGAAGGCGAAGATCGTCGGCGTCCGGGTGCTGGACAACAACGGCTCCGGGACCACCGCAGGGGTCGTCGCCGGCATCGACTGGGTCACGGCCAACGCCGTCAAGCCCGCGGTCGCCAACATGAGCCTCGGCGGCGGCGCGGACTCGGTGCTCGACGCCGCCGTGCGCCGGTCCATCGCCTCCGGCGTCACCTACGCCGTCGCCGCGGGCAACGAGTCGACGAACGCCTCCACCAAGTCCCCGGCGCGTGTCGGCGAGGCCATCACGGTCGGCTCCACGACCAGCAGCGACGCCCGCTCCAGCTTCTCCAACTACGGTTCGGTCGTCGACATCTTCGCGCCGGGCTCCTCGATCACCTCGGCGTGGAACTCCGGCGACAACTCGACGAACACCATCTCCGGCACGTCGATGGCCAGCCCGCACGTCGCCGGCGCGGCCGCCCTGTATCTCGCCGAGAACCCGGGCTCGACCCCGGCGCAGGTCTCCTCCGGCCTCGTCGCGGCCGCCAGCACCGGCGTCGTGGGTAACCCGGGCAGTGGCTCGCCCAACCGCCTGCTGAACGTGGGCCAGGGCGGCACCACTCCGCCGCCCCCGCCCGGCGACCGGTTCGAGAACACCACCGACTACGCGATCAACGACAACTCCACCGTCGAGTCGCCCATCACCGTCAGCGGGGTCTCCGGCAACGCCCCGGCCACGCTGAGCGTCCCCGTCGACATCTCCCACACCTACATCGGTGACCTGAGGATCGACCTGGTCGCGCCCGACGGCTCGGTCTACAACATGAAGGCCTACGGTTCCGGCGGAAGCAGCAACGACGTGGTCACCACGTACACCGTCAACGCCTCCTCCGAGGCCGCCAACGGCACCTGGAAGCTCCGGGTCAGCGACAACGCGACCTACGACACCGGCCGCGTCAACGGCTGGGCGCTGCAGTTCTGACCGGAAGGCAGCACCGGTGAACCACTGACATGAAGGGGCTGGGGCGGTCGAGTGTCACTCGACCGCCCCAGCCTCCGTGTTACTAGCGGCGGTTGAGTCCGCGGTCGACCGCGGTGATCAGCTCGCCGTTCTCCGTGTCCCCGTCGAGCGACCAGAACATCGCTCCGCCGAGCCCCTCCTCCCGGACGTACGCGGCCTTGGCGCGCAGCACCTGCGGATCGTCGTACGTCCACAGGGTGCTGCCGTCGAACAGCCACGCGTGGCCGTTCGCGGTGTCCCGGTGCACCCTGTACGCGCCGGATTCGGCCAGCTTCTTGAGGGCCTTGTAGTCCTCGTAGCCGTCCGCGTACGTGGCGGGGGCCGGGGCTGCCGCCGGCTGCCCCATACCGTCACCGCCGCCGCTCACCCCCGTCCAGCCCTGGCCGTAGAACGGCATGCCCACCACCAGCTTGTGCTTGGGGGCGCCGCGCCGGGTCCAGTCGCGCACGGTCCCCTCCACGCTGAAGTCGTCCCGCGCGCGGAGCGCCGACTGCTGGGCGGTCCTCTTCTCGCCCGACACGTGGAAGTCGTACCCCTGGAGATTGACGAAGTCGAAGTCCCGCATGAGCCGTTTGACGTCGAAGCCCGCATCGATCTTGGCCGGATCGGCCGGGACGTACGCCGACAGGTCGTAGTGCCGGGGCTTCGGCTTGCCGTGGCCGCGCCCCCGGTCCTTCCCCAACTTCGCCGAACGCTTCGCGTGGGCGTCGAGCTGAGTGCGGAACTCGTGGATCAGCGCGGTGAAGTTCCGCTTGTCCTCCGGGCGGAAGACGGTGCCCGCGTTCCCCTCGGAGCCGGGCCACTCCCAGTCGACGTCGATCCCGTCGAAGAGCCCGGCCGCCGCGCCCTCGCCGCCGCGCGACCCGTCCACCGGGAGGTTGCCCTTGATGTACAGGTCGATGCAGGAGGCGACGAGGGCCTTGCGGGAGGCCGCGGTGCGGACCGCGTCGGAGAAGTGGGTGGACCAGCTCCAGCCGCCGAGCGAGATCATGACCTTGAGGCCGGGGTGCTTGGCCTTCAGCTCGCGCAGCTGGTTGAAGTTGCCCGCGAGAGGCTGGTCGGCGGTGTCGGCGACGCCGTCCACCGAGTCCGCCGCGTCGAGCGGGCGGGCGTAGTCCGCCCAGGCGTCGGCCTGGCCGGGGACGTTGCCGGTGAAGCACGTGCCCTCGGCGCTGATGTTGCCGAAGGCGTAGTTGATGTGGGTCAGCTTGGCGGCGGCCCCGCTGGTGTCCAGGTCCTTGACCTGGAAGTCGCGCCCGTAGACGCCCCACTGGGTGAAGTAGCCGACGCTCTTGTAGGCGGGGCGCTGGTGGCCCTTGCCGCGGTCGGGGCCGGCGCCGCGGTCGGAGACGGCCGTGGCCGCGGGCGCTGCGCCTGCCAGCAGAGCGACGGCGACGCCGGCGACGGTGATTCGGGACAGGTTGCTTCGACGCATGGGGCTCGTTCCTGTGCGTGATCCGGTGAAGGAGGGAGTGGAGAGCCGTGCTGTGCTGAGGAAGGTATTGGTCTGTACCAAAAATGGTCAAGGGTCCAGGAGTTGAGAGGGCGCGGCGGTGTCGGCCAGCGGGTTCCTGGGCAGAGAACGTCCGGTGACGCACTGGTGCTCACGCGTGGGTTATGCGCGGGCCGCCACGGCTTCATCACCTTGAGTGAAGAACTGGCCTATGCTTGCGGTGTACAACCCACGGTTGTCAGGCTGTCGCAGACTGTCAACCTGTTGGGAGTGGCCAGTGACTTTCGGTGAGCAGCCCGCCTATCTGCGCGTGGCGAGCGACCTCAGGGAGAAGATCGCCAACGGCGCGCTGCCGCCCCATACCCGCCTGCCCTCGCAGGCTCGTATCCGGGAGGAGTACGGGGTTTCGGACACCGTCGCCCTGGAGGCGCGGAAGGTCCTGATGGCGGAGGGGCTGGTCGAAGGGCGCTCCGGCTCGGGGACGTACGTGCGCGAGCGCCCCGTCCCCCGCAGGATCGCCCGCTCCGGCTACCGACCGGACAAGGGGGCCAGCCCGTTCCGGCAGGAGCAGACGGCCGAGGGCGCGCGCGGGACCTGGGAGTCCCGCAGCGAGCAGGAGGGCGCGAGCCCCGAGACCGCCGAGCGGCTGGGCATCGAGCCGGGCGACCGGGTGATGCGCACCCACTACGTCTTCCGGGAGGCGGGAGAGCCCATCATGCTCTCGACCTCCTGGGAGCCGCTCGCCGTCACCGGGCGGACCCCGGTGATGCTCCCGGAGGAGGGGCCGCTGGGCGGCTGCGGGGTGGTCGACCGGATGGCCGCGATCGACGTCGTGGTGGACAACGTGGCCGAGGAGGTCGGCGCGCGCCCGGGGCTCGCGGAGGAGCTCCTGGCGCTCGGCGGTGTGCCCGGTCACGTGGTGATCGTCATCGGGCGTACGTACTACGCCTCCGGCCGGGCCGTCGAGACGGCCGACATCGTCGTCCCGGCGGACCGGTATCGCATCGCCTACCACCTGCCGGTCCGCTGAGCCGGCCTTCCGTCAGCCCCGCCGCGGCCGTCCGCAGCGGGGCTGACGGGGCGCGAGGGGCGCATTCTGCGGATGCGCCCCTTTCGTGATGGCCGGATGCGTATCTCTTTGTGCAAATCCGCCTGCGCTGCGTGAAGGTCGGGCGTACGCTCGGGCATATGCGTACTGCGGTTTCCTGGGGTTCCTTAGAGACGTGCACGCCGGTGGGGAGAGGGGCGATATGCGGGGGAGCGACACGATGAGCGACAGCGGTGCCGCGCTCCCTTGGCAGGTGATACGGCAGGACGACACCGGCAACCGCTACCGCGTCGGCAGGTATGCCACGCAGGCCGAGGCCCAGCGGGTCGCCGACGGCCTCGACGACCGCCGCCACCAGCAGGTCTACCGGGTGGAGCGGGTGGGGCAGGCCAGTCGGCCCTGACGTCGCCGCGGCCGCGCCAAGGCCCATCGGCCGGAGGGGTCGGCCGATGGGCCGCGGCGGGGACCGGGGGCGCCGGGGCCTCGGGAGGGCGCCGACCGGAAGCCCGTTCCGATGGCTCGTCCCGCCCCGTCTGTCAGATCGCCCTGCGCGTCGCCGAGGCGGGCTTCGTTACACCCATCGGTTTCGCCGGGCGGCCTGACCAGCCCTCTGTACGGTGTGGCGGGCCACAGGGAGAAGGCGGTGCGCTTCGCCGCCGAGCCGGCCGAGTCAGCAGGGGGAGCAGTGTCGTTCGACGATGAATGGGCCCAGCAGAAGAGTGCCGCGGCCGAGCGTCAGTCGTCGCAGACGCGGCTGAACCAGTCGTCGGGAGAGGGCGGAGGGGGCTCTCCGCCACCCCTGTTGGGCGGCGCCTCCCCCGACCTGGCCGCCACGCCTGCGAAGAAGTCGGCCGCGGCCGACAGCATCGAGAAGAACCTTGAGGGCGGGACCGTCACGGCCGCCGACGCCGCCGACGAGGGCACACGCGGCGCCATCTCGGAGTTCGGAGGGTGGGACACGGCCGCCGGACTCAAGAAGGCCCACAGTCACTGGGACAGTCAGGTGAATCGCCTCATGGCCCGCCTCCATCACGAGAAGGCGAGCCTGCGGGCCACTGCGGTGAGCTTCTCCCACCACGAGCTGGACCTGGAAGCCGACTTTCGGCCAGTGAGATCTCGGATCGACGGGGTCTAGGGGAGTCATGCCGACCTATCACGAGATCACGCACACCAGGTTGTCGGCGCTTGCCACGGCAGCCGACGGCTGGAAGGAGATGGCACGCAAGTTCAAGATTCTGGAGGACATCTACGAGAGGGATGTTCAAAGCATCTCGAAAAAGGGCGTGTGGGTCGGGGAGAGTGCCACCGTCTCCACGGTGAAATTCTCGGTCACGCGCAAGGAGTACGATTCCGCGCAGAAGCAGGCGCTCGCCATGGAATCTCTTCTTCGCGACGCACATGCTCAACTGGTCGACCTGGTCGGTCGGGTCACGTCCGCGGTGGCGGAGGCCGAGGGGGCCGGTATGAAGGTCTCGGCCCATGGTGTCGCCGTCTACGACTTCAGCAGGACCGACGCGCAGATGAAGATCGCTGTCCAGCACGATCCGGAGCTCGCGCATGTCGAGGACTCCTATACGAAGAAGATCTCTGATGCGGTGAAGGCGGTCACCGAGTACGACCAGGACATCAAGGTGGCCCTGATCAGTGCGTCGGGAGCGGACCAGGGCGGTCTGTTCGGATTCAACCCCAAGCCGGTCAACGACGTCGAGGCCGTGGAAGCGCTGAACCTGACGGAGAGGGTTCGCTCCGGGGAGGCGTCGGAGAGGGAGCTACGACGCTACCGGGACGTCATGCGGGCGAACGCCGAGGACGAGCACTTCGCTCAGGCGTACATCAACGCACTCGGCGGCAGGGGAACGCTGGCTCTGGCTGACCAGATGCATCTCGCCGCCCATGAGCGAGGCGTGTCCCAGCAGGAACAGAAGTTCTACCCATCGATCACCGCCAGTCTTGCCGACACGGTGGCGTCCGGCACCAAGGACGCGAACGGTTACGCGTACCGATCCTTTGTCGAAGGGCTGAAGAGCGCCGGCACGGAAAATCTCGGGAGCAATACGAGGCCGGTCAACGGCTATCCGATCCTGGTCACCCTCATGCAACAGGGCGATGGTTACGGGAAGGAGTTCCTCAACGACGTCGGAAACGGCATCATCGACGCGGAGAAGGGGAAGACGGAGCCCTGGCTGCATCACGTCGACCCAAGCCGGCCCGATCTGGCGGTCGATCCACTGGACGGTGTCCTTCAGGTCATGAGCAAGGACCCGGAAGCTGCCACGTATTTCCTCGATCCGGAAGCCGAGGCCAACAGGAACGACCACCTCGAGTACCTGCTCACCCAACGCGAGGACTGGCCCGACGAGTACTTCTCCGGACCCGGCAGGATCACCGAGTTCGAGAACCCCGGCAAGGCCATGGGCCTGGGCGCCGCACTCCAGGCTGCCACCACCGGCCACGCGCCCGGTGAGAAGCTCGGCGAGGCGGGCCTCCACACCGAGGGGCAGGCGCGGGTGATGCACAGCGCCATCCGATTCCTGGACACCGAGATGAAGGGCGACGAGTTCCCCGAGCACCTGGAGAACCTTCGCCAACCGATGGCCAAGGCCATGGCCGACTACGTCCCGGACACGCACATCATTCTCAAGGGGCAGGAATCCGCCTACGGAGGCTCCGGAGGGCTGGACTCCATCGGAGGGTCGGGCGACGAGTCCCACATCGCGGTGGGCCAGGGGAGCCTGGTACGCGTCATGCGGGGAGTCTCGGACGACGCGGGATCGTACGCCCTGCTGGTCGAGGCCGAGCGGGCCTATGCGGCGGATGTGCTGGCCGGTATGTCCACCGATATGGAGGACCCCGACACGGCCAAGGTCTGGAGTAACCGTAGTCATGACATCGGCGCAGCAGTGGGTGCTTTGAACGGAATCGGCGCTGACGTTTACAAAGACAAGAAGGACGACAAGGCTGAGTGGGCTGCGGACACCGCAGAGTATGCGGCTATCGGGGGTAACGGTCTGATCGGAGAGATTCCCGTCGTGGGTACTGTGGGTGGCGCGTTGATTGATTCCATCAAGTATGACTGGGCGAAGGACGTCGTTGAGGCGGCCGACGAGCAGGGGAAGCAAGATTCCAGTGAAAACTATACGCAAGGCGCCGATGGGATGAACCAGCTAATGGGAAAGTGGGGGGAGAGGGGAAATGAGCGTGAGACTGAGGACTTTGACGCGGCCCAAAATTCCGCCATGGACGGATATGTCGGAGGCAGAGCGGCTGCCGCAGCGCATCTCTGATGCACAGTTCCGAGGTGCGCGGGGGTTGTTCGCGGTCACTGCTCTGTTTCTGTTCGTGGTCGGCTGCTCGTCGGGCGCCGATGGTCAAGTGGAGGATCGAAACTGTGACGTAGCGGCGTCATCCGACCGGGGGGAGGTGCTACGACGAATTTTGGGGTCCAAGGATGTCGGGGTCGACACGTTCAGTGGCGATCGGAGGTTCGTGGAAAAAATGCGGGCGCGTGTCATCGGCGATGCCTCTCAAGGGGCCGGCCATCCCCTTGCGGCATGCGCCTTCTACCCGAAGGATTATTCAGGAGTCCAGAGGGTCAGAGTGGAGTTCGAATGGGTTCCGCGCAGCGATAGCGGTCCTGCAAGGAAAGAGTTGAGAGGTGGAGACAGCCACTACGCGACGGCGGGCGCGCAGGGTGAAAGCAGTGCATTTATCTCACGCCTCCGGTTCGATTGTCGCCTCTCTGGCGACGCCGAAGAGGCTTCGCGCAGCATGGTGCTCCAGGGCGTCGTCTCGAACACTCTGAAGGATAGTTCTGAGTTCGATCAAGCAGATAAGGATCGCCGGTTCTCGTTCCTGCATCTCGTATCTCGAAATACCGCAGAAATTTTGGAGTGCGAGAACGACCCGCTGGCCGGCCCCCCGCCCGCCACCGCGTACCCCACCGAGGCGGAGGCGGAGGCGGCAGTCCGGCGGTAGGGGAGCGGCGACGGGCGGGCCCTTGCCGGGCGGTAGGGTCCTGCCGGGCCCCGGGGCGTGGACACCGCTGGGGTGGGGAGCCGCCGGGGTGCGGATGAAGAGGCGAGGTGGCGGCGGTGCTGATCGACACGGTGGCGTGGGTGCGGATCGAGGGCGGACGGATTCTCTGCGCGCGGCCCCGGGGCAAGGACGTCTTCTACATTCCGGGCGGCAAGCGCGAGGGGGCCGAGAGCGATCTGCAGACCCTCCTGCGCGAGGTCGAGGAGGAGCTGACGGTCGGCCTGGTCCGGGAGACCGTCGTCCACGCCGGGACGTACGAGGCCCCCGTCGACGACGCTCCCGACGCCGCTGTCGTGCGGATGAGCTGCTACTACGGCGACTACCGCGGCACGCTCGCGGCGAGCAGTGAGATCGAGGAGGTCGCCTGGTTCTCCTTCGCCGACCGGCCTCTCGTCCCGCCCGTGGACCGCCTGCTCTTCGACGACCTCAAGGCGGCGGGCGAGCTGGTCTGACGAGCGCCGGGCTGCTCTGGCGGGCGCGTCGGAAGGCCGGAGGCGGCGGCTCTCTGCCGCCCGTGCGTCCGTATGCGCCAAACATCCCCTTGCGCGGTAGCGGGCAATCTCTGGTGGGTATGGGACGTTTAGCCCCCATTTGTGTGGGGTGCGCCCGTGCTCCTCCCTGGGAAGTGATCGGCGTGATCGAGACCGAAGGCGACTGCGCCGAGTGGACCTTTCCCGCGGAACCCGGTTCCGTGCGCAGCGCCCGGCACGCCGTCCGGGACGCGTTGGGCTCCTGGGGGCTCGATACCGCGGTCGGTGACATGACCGTGCTGCTCGTGAGCGAGCTGGTGACCAACTCCCTGCGCTACGCCTCCGGGCCCATCGGCGTACGCCTGGTCCGGGACCGGCCGGGCGGCCCCGGCAACGGGTCCGGGAGGCTGACCGGGGACCTCTCCACCGCCGTCCGGGTCGACGGCCGGCCGCCCGCCGCACCGGGGCTGCTGGTGGAAGTCTCCGATCCGCTCCCGGACCCGCCCACCGAACGCAGTGCGGGGCCCAGCGACGAAGGCGGCCGGGGGCTGCAGCTCGTGGCCTGTTCCGCACGCCGCTGGGGGACCCGCCGCGGAAAGAGTGGCAAGACGGTGTGGTTCGAGCTGGCTCTCCCTGGTTAGGAGTGGGGAGGGACGCACAGCGATCACCAGAGGTCGGGCAGAACCTGGCTGAAAGGGACTGAGACCGTGCTGTGATCGTGAACGCCGTGTCGGTCGGGGCCGTAGTGCTGAATACTGCGGGCATTGACCGGTCCGGTGTGTGAGCTGGAGGGGACGGTCGCGTGAGCGAAATACCTGGGACAACAGGCGACGTCGTGTGGCAGAGCAGCCCGCCCGGCTCGATCTACGACCACATCAGGGTCGCCTCCTTCTCGATCGGCCCCGACGGTCTGATCGAGCAGTGGAGCAGCCGGGCCGCCGGTCTGTTCGGCATGACCTCCGACGAGGCGGTCGGCCGCGACCCGGTCGAGGCGTTCATGCCCGACGAGCTGCGCCGGGACGGCCACCGGCGGGTCGGCGAGATCCTCGACGGCAGGGAGTGGACGGGCCTCGTCCCGTTCCGGACTCCGGACGACGACCGGACGCCCGGGGCCGACCGCACGCACGGCGTCGCCGAGGTCTTCGTGATGCCGAGCCTGACGGAAGGCGGGGAGCGCGGGGCCCTCTGCATCGTCGTGGACGTCCAGGTACTGCGCCGCATCGAGACGGACCTCGCCGCTTCACAGGCCATATTCGGACAATCTCCCTTCGGCTTCGTGCTGTTCGGCACGGACTTCACCGTCGTTCGGGCCAACCAGCGCTTCGCCACCGTCTTCGGCGGCACGGCCGAGGACCACCGGGGCCGCACCGTCGAGGACTACCTGCCCCGGCCGGAGGCCGAGCGGCTGTCCGCCACCCTGAAGCGGGTCCTGGAGACCGGCGAGGCCGTCACCGACCTCCAGCTGGTCGGCACCGTCCCCGGCGGCCCGGACCGCCGCCACTGGTCGATGAACCTCTACCGGGTGCACAACGGGGCAGGCCGCCCCGTCGGCATCGCCGGACTGGCCACCGACGTCACCCGCCGCCACATCGCCGCCCGCGAGGCCGCCAGCGCCCGCCGCAACCTGGCCCTCCTCAACGAGGCCAGCGCCCGCATCGGCAACTCCCTCGATCTGGAGACCACCGCCCGCGAACTGCTCGACGTGGCCGTCCCCGGCTTCTGCGACCTCGCCTCCGTCGACCTCTACCAGGGCCTCCTCTCCGGTGAGGAGGCCGCGCCCGGTCGGTGGGCCCCCCCGCGCCGCGAGTCCGGAGGCGGCTCCGCGGAGCTGCGCCGGGTGGCACACGCCAGCGCCGTGTCCGACGCGCTGCCGACCGCCGTGGCGGGCGGCGGGGCCCCGGGGCCGGAGGACCTGCCACCCGAGCTGGGCTCCGTCCACCGCTTCCCCTTCGGCTCGCCCTGCGCCGTGGCGCTGCGCTCCGGCCGGGTCGAGGACGTCCCCGGCGACGAGATGGGCTTCGTGCAGTCGACGCTCGCCGTGCCGATGGTCGCGCACGACACGGTCGTCGGACTCGTCCAGTTCTCCCGGACGAAGGGCAGCGAGCCCTTCAGGGAGCGGGACCGGGCACTCGCCACCGAGCTGGCCGCCCGCGCCGCCGTCTGCATCGACAACGCCCGGCTCTACCGCCGCGAGCACGAACGGGCCCTGATCCTCCAGCGCAGCCTGCTGCCCCCCGGCGACCCCGAGGCTGCCGGGCTCGACATCGCCTGCCGGTACCTGCCCGGCAACACCGCCACCGAGGTCGGCGGCGACTGGTTCGACGTGATCGAACTGCCCGGCCACCGCACCGCCCTCGTCGTCGGCGACGTCATGGGGCGCGGGCTGAGGGCCGCCGTCGCCATGGGCGAACTGCGTACCGCCGTGCGCACCCTGGCCCTCCTCGACCTGGAGCCGGCCGAGGTGCTCTCCGCCCTCGACGAGGTGGCGCGCGGGCTCGGCTCCCCGGGCGGCGGTGAGCGCAGCGAGGGCCTCGGCGGCAGCGGGGGAGCCCAGTGGCCCTCCCGCGCGGCGCAGAAGTCCCGTGAGGCGGACCTCTCCGAGGTCTACCTCGCGACCTGCGTGTACGCGGTCTACGACCCGGTCACCCGGCGGTGTACGTTCGCCAACGCCGGCCATCTCCCTCCGGCCGTCGTCGAGCCCGGCCGGACGGCCCGGCTCATCGACGTACCGCCGGGCATGCCGCTGGGCGTCGGCGGCGAGCCGTTCGAGGAGGTCGAGGTCGAGCTGGCGGAGAACGCCCTGCTCACCCTCTACACCGACGGTCTGGTGGAGTCGCGGCACCACCCGCTGGACGAGGGCCTGGACGCGCTGCGTACCGTGCTCACCGGTCCGCAGATGCCGCTGGAGGACGCCTGCGATCACGTCCTGTCGACCCTGGACACCCGGCACGGCGAGGACGACATCGCCCTGCTGATGGCCCGGATTCAGGGTCTGCCGACGGAGGCCGTGGGGGACTGGCGGCTGCCGCGCGAACCCCGTTCCGTGGGGCGCGCGCGCGAGCTGGCCCGCTCCCAGCTGCTCGCCTGGGACCTCGACGACCTGGTGGACACCACGGAACTCCTCGTCAGCGAGCTGGTCACCAACGCCCTGCGCTACGGCGAGGGCGAGATCCGGCTCCGGCTGCTGCGCGACCGCACCCTGGTCTGCGAGGTGTGGGACGCCGGGCTCGTCCAGCCCCGCCGCCGCCGCGCCCGGGACACCGACGAGGGCGGCCGGGGGCTCCAGCTGGTCGGGCTGCTCAGCGCCGCCTGGGGCTCGCGCCGCACCCCGCGCGGCAAGACCGTCTGGTTCGAACTGGCCCTGCCGGACGGAGCCCCGCCCGCCGAGCTCTCCGTGGAACAGCTCCTCAGCATGTACTGAGCCCCGCCCAGGGCACCGCACGGGCCTCGCCCCCCGCCCCCCGGCCCTTCCTCGCCGACCCGCACCCCGGAGCGCGCGCCGACCCGCACCCCGGCGCGGGCGCCGACCCGCACCGCGGTGCTCCGTGCGTCCCGCGCCCCGGCGCTCCCCGCCCCCCGTCCGGGCCGGGTGGCGGGAGACGTCGGTGCGCCGCCCCGCCGCCCCCGCCGCCGCCCCCGCCACCGCCGCATCCCGCCACCACCCGGTCCCGCCACCGCCCCGCCCCCGGCCTCCCGCCGTCCGCATGGGCTGTTCGTAGGAAAAGCGACGCCCGTGCGCGTGTGCAAAGCGGCGCAGGGGTCCCGCCGTCGTCCTATGGGGCGGATGCAGCGCATCCCACGACCGGGTCCTGGGCACAGGACCGCCCGAAGTCCGGAGGCGACGAGTGGCAGACCTTCAGCTGTCGGTCGTCGTGCCGTGCTTCAACGAGGCAGAGGTGATCGAGTCCTTCCACGCCGCCCTGCTCGCCGTCCTGGACCCGCTCGGCGCCACCTTCGAGGTCTGCTACGTCGACGACGGCAGCAGCGACCGCACCCGGATTCTGCTGCACGCCCTCGCCGCCCGGGACGCGCGGGTCCACTACACCGCCTTCAGCCGCAACTTCGGCAAGGAGGCCGCCATGCTCGCCGGCCTCCGCATGTCGCGCGGCGCGGCCGTAGTGATCATGGATGCCGACCTCCAGCACCCGCCCGAACTGATCCCCCGCATGCTCGAACTGCACCGGCACGGCTACGACCAGGTCATCCCGCGCCGCGACCGCTCCGGCGAGGGCATGCTGCGCAGCACGCTCAGCCACACCTACTACGCCCTCGTGCGGCGCTGCATGGACGTCGAACTCATCGACGGGTCGGGGGACTTCAGGCTGCTGTCGCGGCGGGCGGTGGAGAGCGTCCTGTCCCTGCCCGAGAGCAACCGCTTCTCCAAGGGCATCTTCTCCTGGATCGGCTTCGACACGGTCAGCTTCCGCTACCGCAACAGCCAACGAGTGGCCGGGCAGTCCAAATGGGGCAGCAGGCGGCTGCTCAACTACGGCATCGACGGTCTCCTCTCCTTCAACAACCGACCGCTCCGCCTCGCCATCTACACCGGCTTCTGGGTCTTCGTCTCGGCACTGGCATACGCCCTGTGGACCGTCGTGACCGTCGTCCTGCACGGGGCGGACACCCCCGGCTACGCCACCCTGCTCACCGCCGTCGTCGCACTCAGCGGCATCCAGCTGGTCACGCTCGGCGTCATCGGCGAGTACGTCGGCCGCATCTACCACGAGGCGAAACACCGCCCGCCCTACGTGGTGCGGGAGACCGACACGACCTGCCGCTCCCTGCCCGACGCCCCGCCACCGCCGCTCCGGCCGCCCGGGGGCCCGGAGCCCGCCCCCGACCGGTCCCGTACGGCCCGCCAGTTCGGCAGCTTCATCGTCATCGGGTGCCTGAACACCGCCGTCTACCTCGGGGTCTACGCCTCGCTCAACCGCTGGATTCCCTACCTGACCGCCCATGTCATCGGCTTCACGGTCAGCATCCTCTGCTCGTTCCTGCTCAACTCCTACGTCACCTGCCGTACGAAGCCGACCTGGCGCGCCCTGCTGCGCTATCCGCTCTCCAGCCTCGTCAACCTCGTCGCCTCCGGCGCCCTGCTCTACGGGGCGGTCAGCGGGCTCGGCATGGACAAGAACCTCGCCGCCCTCGCCGCGGGCGTCCTCGTCACCCCCGTCTCCTTCCTCCTGGCACGCTGGGCGATCACCTCCGGCCGGAGCGGGGCCGCCGCCGCACCCCCGTGCCCGGACGGCCCGGCCGGGCCGCCGACCGGGGAGCCGGTGCGCGCCCCGCTGTCCACCCGCTCGCCGCAGGACCGGTGACCCGATGGCCGACCAGCCTGCCGGGACCGCCGCCGGGAAACGAGAGGACGGGGCAGCCGCCCGCGAGGGCGCTCACCCACAGGGCGCCCGCCCCTGGACCGCCCTGTGGGTGAGCGCCCTCGCGGTCCCGCCCCTGGCCCTGCTCGCCGCCGCCGTCTGGTTCGGGCGGCACGTCCGGCCCAGTGCGGACGACTGGTGCTTCCTGCCCGCCGTCCGCGACGACGGCATCACGGGGCTGGTCGGGAAGTTCTACCTCGACGACAACGGACGGGTCGCCAACGCCCTGCTGGTCGGTGCGTACGCGAAGTTCCAGGTTGCCGGGCACCAGTGGTTCCCCCTGGTCAGCGGGGCCCTGGTGCTCGCGGTCCTGTGGGCGCTGGCCGTCGTGGCGCTGCGCCGGGCCCGGCTCCTCACCCCGCGCGGGCTGCCGCTCCTGCTCGCGGCCATGGCCACCGCGCTCTTCCTGTTCGTCACGCCGAACACGTACAAGACGTTCTACTGGCCCGCCGCCTCCGTCTCGCACACCCTGCCGCCGGTCCTGGCCTGCGCCGCGCTGATCCCGCTGCTGCTCGCCCGATCCCGGCGGGGCCGGGGCTTCGCGCTCGCCGTCGCGGTGCTCATGAGCGCGTTCCTCGCCACGCTGTCCGAGGAGACGGCCATCGTCGTCGTGGTGGTGCTGGCCACCGCGCTCCTCCTCAGCGGCCGGGCCGTCCCCCGCCCCGACCGGCGCTTCGTGCGTCTCTGGTGCGCCGCCGGCATCGCCGGAACGGCGGCCGGCGCCCTCGTCCTGATCACCTCGCCCGGCTCCACGCGCCGCCGGGAACGGTTCGGGGCGGAGACCACGTCCCTCCTCGCACCGGACTCGCTCGCCGCCGCACTGCGCGGCTTCGCCGAGATCACCGTCACCGTGGCCACCACCTGGCAGTACGCGGGCGCGGTCGCCGCCGGGGTGCTCCTGGGCCTGCTGTGCACGCGAGCGGACGGCAGGCCCCCGCGCCCGCCCGCGCACTGGCCCCTGCTGGCCGGGGCCGGAGCGCTCGCCCTCCTGGTCTCCGGCTACCTCTGCACGGTCATCGCCTACCCGGTGTTCGAGGACCGCGTGAGCGACCCCGGGGCCAACCGGCTCTGGAACGACTACCTCCTGCTGTACGTGCTCCTCCTCACCGGAGCCGGGGCGCTCCTGGGCCTAGCCGTCCGGCGGCACGTCCGGCGCACCGCCCCGGCGAAGGCCGTGTGCGCGGCGCTCTGTGTCCTGGTCTGCTTCGGCCCGGCGGTCTCGCTCACCCGCCTGGACGCGAACATGGCCGCGCGGGCCGAGAAGTGGGACGCCCAGGACCGGCGGCTGCGGGAGGGCGCGGCGGCCGGCGAGCGGGTCCTGCCCTACGAACGGCTGGTCGTCAGCGGCATGCTGGAACCGTTCAGCCAGGGGGGCCGCAGCTACTGGCCCGGCGGGTGCGTCGCCGACTTCTACCGGCTCGAGCGGGTCACGGACGGGGCGAGGAACCCCTGAGCCGCTGAGCCCCTGCGCCTGTGAGCCGCGTCCGCAGCCGGGGCCCGGCACGGGCCGAGGGCCCCGCCACCCGTGGGGAGCGCCTCGTGGGCCTGGTTTAGCCGGAGGAGGGCGTGGTTAGGACTGGGAGCGGTGGGGGCGCCTGTCGTCAACGCTTGTGGGGATAGAAGGATGGATCGCCTGGTCGCCCGCTGGCCCCCCGCGCGGTGGCTCCCTCCAACCCTGGTCGTCGCCGCCGCGACCGGTGACGCGCTGACGCCGATCGCCTACACCTGGGTTCCCCTGATCGCGGCGGCATGCGTACTGGCCGGTGTGACGATGTCCTTCCGCGCCACGGCGTGGTTGGGGGTGCTCGCACTGGTCTTCACCGTCCTCCTGGACTGGCGGGCCGGTGCCCTGCACAGCGGGACGGGCTGGTCGAGGGAGTTCTCCGTGGTGGCCTCCGTGCTGATCGGCCTGGACGTGCACGGGATGCTCGGCCGGCGGGACCGCGGGCTGGCCGCCGCCCGGTCCGTGGTCGGGGCGCTCCAGCACGCCGTACTGCCCTCCCCGCCCCACCGGCTCGGCCCGCTCGGGGTGGCGGCCCGCTACGAGGCGGCGGACGCCGAAGCCCAGGTCGGCGGGGACGCGTATGCCATCCAGGACACCCCCTTCGGGGTCCGTGTCCTCATGGGGGACGTCCGGGGGAAGGGCATGGCGGCTGTCGCCAGCACGTCCACACTGATCGGGGCCTTCCGCGAAGCCGCCCACTACGTGCCCAGTCTGGAGGAGCTCGCGATGCGGTTGGAACAGTCCCTCGAACGCGACCGGGCCCAGCATCCCCGCGTCGACGAGGACGAGGAGTTCACGACCGCCCTTTTCGCCGAGATCGACCCCGGGGGGCGCACCCTGCGCGTGCTCAACCGGGGGCACCCCGCCCCCTATCTGATCCGCGGCGGCCGGACTGCCGAACTCTCCGCCACCACGCCCGACCTGCCTCTGGGAATGGGCGGTCTCACCTCCCACCACGCCGCTCCCGACGCCTACCCCCTGTCGGAAGGCGACGTGCTGCTCTTCGTCACCGACGGGGTCACCGAGGCCCGCAGCCCCGAGGGAGCCTTCTACGACCCCGCCCGGCTCAGCGTCCCCGGTGACGCCCCGGCCCCCGCCGAAGTGCTCGACGCTCTGGCCGACGCCGTCCGACGGTGGACCGGTGGTCAGCGCGTCGACGACATGGCCACCCTCGCGGTGAGCCTCGACCGACGGTGACGCGCCAGGCCCGTGGAGCGTGCGTGTCGCGGCCGGCGAGCGGGCCCCGCGCCGTGACGAGCCGCCGGACCGGTTGGGGGCGCCGCCCCCTCACGCCTGCCGTCGCGCGCCCGGGGCGAGGCCCGAGGGGACGGCTCTCCGGTCATGTCCCCGCGTGCGGCGCGGGTCCCGGTCGGCGCCGCGCGTCCGGCCCGGCCCTCACGGGGCCGCGCTCGGGCGGAGGGGGCCGACGGAACGCCCCACCGTGCTCGGCACGGTGGGGCGGAGTCGGGGCGGTCGTTCAGGCGGGGCCGAAGCCCCCGGTCCGGACGCCGGCCACGAAGGCGGAGAAAGCGGCGGCGGGGACGCTGAGCACCGGGCCGCCTGGATTCTTCGAGTCGCGTACGGGGACGATGCCGGTGGCAGTCGCGGCGCGGGGGGCCCACTCGACGCAGGTGCCGCCGTTGCCGCTGTAGGAGGACTTGACCCACTCCTGGGTCGTGGATTCGTTCGTCACGGGGTGCCCTTTCGAAGCTGGCGGATCGTCTCCACGGAATCTGTCTGCGACAGAGACACGGCCTGCAACTGATGGTAGGCCCTCATCAGCGGTAGCACAGAGCTGAGTTCGCGGTCCAGATGGCCCTGCGTCTCGGACTCGACGTAGGAGACCAGGGACCGGTCCTGGAGCGTCAGCAGATTCACCGACCGGTTGAACGGCCGGCGTTCGCCGATGCTGAAGGGGGCGATTTGCAGCATGGTGTTGGACTGCCCGGCGAAGCCGACCAGACTCCGCAACTGCGCCTCCATCACGGCCGGGCCTCCGACCGGGCGACGGACGCAGCTCTCGTCCAGCACCGCGATCAGCATGGGCGGCGCCGTGCGGTGCAGCGCGGACTGGCGCTCCATGAGGAAAGAGACGCGCTGGTCCGCCTGTTCGGGGGTGATGACCCCTCGCTCGACGGCCGCGTCGTCCAGCGCCTGCGCGTACTCCCGGGTCTGGAGCAGTCCCGGGACGACGCCCACCTCGAACAGTCTGATCTCCGCCGCCCGGCCCTCCAGCCCCACGTACTCGGGGAAGCCCTGCAACAGCACGCCGTGCTTGATCTTGCGCCACTCGCGCTCGAACGACTCGGCGGTTCCCACGAACCCCAGTGCGACGTCAACCGCGATCGAGAACTTGCGAGTTGGGGACTTATGGCAGGTTTCCACGCCGGAGACATGTCGCCCGGTGTACCCGATCCGCCCACCGAGGTCGTCCTGCTTCCAGCCCCGGTCCTCCCGCACACTGCGCAGACGTGCGCCGAACGCCGCCTCCGGGCCTGCGTCAGGGTTGAGTTCCTTACGGTTTACCAACGTACCCCCCAGTAACGAAACGTTGAAGACCTCCTCACGCTAGGCCACGCTGAGTCGTCCCGGTAGTCAAACGGCTACGGAGAGGAGCGACCGGTGGACAGTGAGAACGCGTGCCCGAATACGCGACAGCCTCCCCGCGTCCCGGCCCCCGGCACGCTCTGGACGGACACCAGCCGGGGCGACCGGGTGGGGGAGTTCCGGGGGGTCGCCGGCCCTTACTGGTCGCTCCGCCCGGTCGGCGGCGGGCGCGAATGGGAGGTCGAGCCGCGCCATGTCCGTCCCGCCCTGCTCATGGAACAGCTGCGGGCGCGTACAGCGCGGCTCAACGCCCGCAGCCGAGGAGAAGTGCTGTGACGGGCTGCCGAGCGGCCCCGCAGGCGCAGCGCGCACCACGACCAGCCACCCGTTACGCCCCGGCGGTCCGACGCAGGGGCCACGGACGAGCCCTGGAGGGCAGACGTGCTGCAATGCACGGCCGTGACCGACGTACCGCTCGCCGAGTGCCTGCTGGCGCTCACCACCATGGAAGGCGGCCCCGACCACCCGCCCGGTGTCCTCGCCCGGGACGACTTCCTCCTGTGCGAGCTGGCCGAGCACGACGAGTCGGCCGAGCACGCCGCCCACCTGTGGACGGCCGGCACACCGGACGACCGGGACCTGTGGTTCCTCTGGTCCGGGTCCGGCGCGCACCGCGTCCACCGCCTCGACACCGTGCCGCTGTGCCCCGCCCGCCTCCGCGACCTGGCCACCCGCACCGTGACGACGTGCGCGTTCTTCAACCGCCACCCCGGCCCGCACTCCTGGGCCGTGACCGATCCGCTCGGCGAGCTGATCGCCGAGCGCATCTGTCAAGAGGTCCAGCGGCTCGCCTCGCAGGACGACCCCGACGAGGACGGGCGGTGACCCCGGCGGCCCGACGGTCCCGCGCCCGCTCCCCGGGCGCACCGAGGGGGCGGGTGGGCGTCGGACCGGGCGAGCGTCGCCTGCCGTGGGCGGGCCGGGGTCACCGCTGGGAAGCGGAGTGCGGTGCGGATCGGCGCCTCGTCGTCACGGAGCGCTTCTCCGCCCGCAGCAGACCGGCCAGGAGCGCTGTCACCGCGGCGAGCGCGGGCAGCACCAGCAGCGCGGCGCGGACGCTGCTCTGCGAGGCGAGGAGACCGATGAGGGGCGGGCCCGCCAGGAAGGCGAAGTAGCCGGTGGTGGAGACCGTGGCCACGGCGGTGCCCGGCGATCCGGTGTGCAGGCGGCTGGCCGCGCTGACGACCAGGGGGGAGGAGGCCGCGATCCCGAGGCCGGCCAGGGCGAAGAAGACCACCGCCACCACCGGCCGCCCCGTCGCGAGGAGCGTCGTGTTCGCAGCGCTCCCCTCGGCGCCCCACCTTCCGGCGCGCCCGAAGGGCGACGCGGGAGCCGGCGGCCGTCGGGCTCCCCGTCGCGGGGCCACCGGTGGCGGCTGTCGCAGGCCTCTACGCTCCCGGCATGGCCTCGTCCGTCGCGCTCTCCCATGCGTTCCCGTTCGACCCCTCCTACGGGCACGGCTCCGTGGACACCCTGCTGGGCGTCCCCGCCCCGCCCGCCCCCGAGGACTTCGACGCCTTCTGGCGGGAGCGGTACGCCCGTGCCCGCGCCGTGGCCACACGGCCGGAGCTGGGGCCGGTCGAGGACGAACGCGACGGTGTGCGCGTCCACCGGGTGGCCTACACCTCCGTCGGCGGCGTCCGTCTCGGCGGCTGGCTCGCCCTGCCCGCCGAGGGGCCCGTGCGGCACGGATTCGTCGTCGGCCACGGGTACGGCGGCCGCCAGGGCCCCGGCCGGGACCTCCCGCCGCCGCTCCCCGGGTCCGCCGCGATCCTGCCGTGCGCCCGCGGCATGGGGGAGCGAGGCCGGGTCGACGGCCTGCCGGACCTGGCGGCCGACCACGTCCTGCACGGCATCGGCTCCCGTGACACGTACGTCATCGGCGACTGCGCGGCCGACCTGTGGTGCGCCGCCTCCGCCCTGACGGAACTGGCCCCCGAACTGTCGGCGGCCGGGCGGCCCGGCGGGCCGCGCCTGGGCTATCTGGGGGAGAGCTTCGGCGGCGGGCTCGGAGCCCTCGCCCTGCCCTGGGACGACCGCTTCGGCGCCGCCCAGCTCACGGTCCCCACCTTCGGCAACCACCCCCTGAGGCTGATCCTGCCCTGCGTCGGCAGCGGAGAGGCGGTGCGGGCGCACCACCGCGAGCACCCCGAGGTCACCGACGTACTGCGCTACTTCGACGCGGCGACGGCGGCCACCCGGCTGACGCTGCCGACACTGGTCGCGGCCGCGCTGTTCGATCCGGCCGTGCCGCCGCCGGGCCAGTTCGCCGTGTACAACGCGCTGGCCGGGGAGCGCGAGCTCCAGGTGCTGACGGCCGGCCACTTCGCCTACCGGGGCATGACGGCGCAGGCGGCGGAGCTGGACGCGAACCGGACGCGGTTCTTCGGGGAGCGGCTGACGGCGGTCTGAGGCGCGCGCCGGCCGCAGGGGCCGCCGCCCGGGAGGCGCATTGGCCGCCGCAACCCCTCCTGGCGGGCGCGTTGGCGGGGCCGCGCCGCTTCCGGGCGCCGTTCCCGTTCCCCCGGCCGGGTGAGGTTGCGGACCCGGCCGCCGTGTCTGCGCCCGCTCTCGCGCGGGGGCGCTTTCAGTGGACGGAAGGAATCAGTGTGATCAACTGCAAATGCCACCACATACGCACTATCCGGTCCATTCCGGTACGGGGTGGTCCGGGCCGGCCCCGGAGGTACCAGCCATGTCCCACGTCGGCGTCCCGCGCGGGACGGCCAGAAAGCGCCGATCGCTCGCGCTCCTCACGACGGGCATCCTCACGATCCCGGTGCTGGCGGGCTGTAGCTCCGGCGCCCAGGAGGCCTCCCGGGCGGCCCCCCAGGACATCGCCCCCGTCGCCCGCGACGCGGTCGCCGACGGCTCCACGGTGAACTGGGCGGTCGACGCGCTGCCCGCCACCTTCAACGCCTTCCAGGCGGACGCCGACAGCGCCACCGCCCGGATCACCGGCGCGCTGCTGCCGACCCTCTTCCCGCTGGACGCGAACGGCCGGCCCCAGCTCAACCCGGACTACCTGGAGTCCGCGAAGACCATCGAGCGCGAGCCCAAGCAGGTGGTGCTCTACAAGCTCAACCAGCAGGCGGTGTGGAGCGACGGGCGGGAGATCGGGGCCCCCGACTTCGTCGCCCAGTGGCGGGCTCTCAGCGGCAAGGACTCCGCGTACTGGACCGCCCGCAACGCCGGTTACGAGCGGATCGAGAAGATCGAGCGCGGCGCGGACGACCTCCAGGTGCGGGTCACCTTCGCCAAGCCCTACGCGGACTGGCGCTCGCTCTTCTCGCCGCTCTACCCGAAGGAGATCACCGGCTCGCCGGACGCCTTCAACGACGGCGCGCGCACGACGCTGAAGAACACCGCGGGACCCTTCCTCCTGCGGGGCGTCGACAAGGCCGAGGGCACGGTCACCCTGGCCCGCAGCCCGCGCTGGTGGGGCGACCGGGCCAAGCTGGACACCCTCGTCTTCCGGGCCGTCGCCGCCGAGGACCGTACGAAGGCCCTCTCCGAGGGAACGGTGGACGTCGCCGACGTCGACGCGGCCACCGCCGACCGCATCGCCCTCGCCGCCCGCGACCGGGGCGGCGACGGCGGGCCCCTCGCCCACGGGCCCGGCTCCGAGATCACGCCCGCGTCCGCCCTGCGCTCCTGGGCGCTGGCCCACGGCTCCGACGAGGACCAGGCGCAGGCCGCCCGGGCGGCCCGGGAGAAGAACCGCAAGGCCGTCGCCGTGTACAGCGCCCAGCAGAAGGCGCTGCGCGACTTCGACGTCCGCAAGTCCCTGGAACCCGCCTTCACCCAGCTCGCCCTGAACGGCGAGTCCGGTCCGCTCGCCGACGACCGGGTCCGCCGGGCGGTGGCCCGCGCCCTGGACCGCCAGGAGCTGGCCGAGGCGGTGCTGGGGCCGCTCGGGCTTCCGGCGAAGCCGCTCGGCAGCCACCTCGCCCTCGCCGGGCAGCCCGGCTACCGGGACGGCAGCGGGGCGCTGGGCGAGCAGAACACCAAGGAGGCCCGCGCCCTGCTGGCCGACGCCGGCTGGACCCGGGGCGGCGCGGCCGACGAGCCCGAGGACACCGAGGCGGGCAGCGAGGCGGACACCAAGGGCGACGCCGGCGCGGAGAAGGCTCGGAAGAAGGACGCGGAGAAGGCCGACCCCAAGGAGAAGGACGGCCAGGAGAAGAGCGAAGAGGACGCCGGGGACGAGACGGCGGACGAGCAGGAGGGCGGCGCGGACGAGGCGGCCGCCGACCGGCGGCAGAAGACCGGCGGGGACTCCGAGGACACCGCCGCCTCCCGAGACGAGGGCCTCTACATCGTCGGCGAGGACGACAAGCCCGGCTCCACCGCCGAAGAGGACGGCCGGCCCGCCGGCCCCGTCCGGGTCCCCGCCGCGGTCCACGCCCTCGCCCCCGCCCGCACGGCCGCCGCCCAGAGCGCGGCGCTGCTCCGCCAGGCCCGTACGGCCGCCGAGGGCGGTCCCGCCGACGCCTCGCGGGTGGCCGCCCGGGACAAGCCCGGTGGAGCCGCCGGCGCGTACGCCCCCGCCGGGACCCCCGCGCCGGCCCCCGCCGCCGCCAAGGGGCAGCTCGGCAAGGACGGCAAGACACTCACCCTCCGCTTCGTGCTCCCCTCGGGGCCCGGCTCCCAGGCGCTGCGCAGCGTCGGGGACAAGATCGCGAGGATGCTGGAGAAGATCGGGATCGGCACGGAGATCACCAAGGTCCCCGACGCCGACTACTTCAAGGACCACATCGCCTCCGGCGACTACGACCTCGCGCTCTACTCCTGGCCCGCCACCGCCTACCCGGCCACCGACGGGCGCCCGATCTACGCCAAGCCGGAGCCCGCCACCGACGGGTCGCTCCTCGTCGAGCAGAACTACACCCGGGTCGGCACCGACCACATCGACCAGCTGTTCGACCAGGCCGTCGCCGAGCTGGACGAGGAGGACGCCCGCGAGCTGATGAAGCAGGCGGACGCCCGGATCTGGGCCGCCGCCGGATCGATTCCGCTCTTCCAGCGCCCCCAGCTCGTCGCGGTCGACAAGCAACTCGTGAACGTCGGCGCCTTCGGCTTCGCAGCCCCCCGCTACCAGGACATCGGGTTCAGGAACCGGTAAGCCGCTGGTTTTGCCGCAGACCGGGAGAAGTAGCGGTCAAACGCCGCGCGCTCCCGCGGCCAAGCTCAGATGCACCTCAAAACCCTTGCCCGCCGGTTTGCCCGGCGGGCAAGGTGGGTTCTGCCCTGACCCGGGCCCATCCTCGCTCCACCGCTGCTCACCCCCACCGTTCCCCCGGCATCCGGCCGCCCGTCCGGCCGGCGGCGCCCGACGTCCCCCCTCCCGCCCAGTCCGGGCTCCGAGGTCCCGCACGCTCGCACGGACGTTCGCCGCGTCGCGCACCACGGCACCGCGCATCCCCGTCCCGGAGCCGGTCCGACGGACGCCCCCGGCCCTCCGCGGACCGGCGGAAAAGACCTTGACGCGGGCTGAATATCGCCTGAATCACACGGGAAGACCGCGTCCGCGGATCGGCTCGTGAAGCCCGCTGTGCCCGCGGCCCGTACGATGGTACGAGCCGTGGCGTGCCGCCCGGCGGGCGTACGAGGACTCGAAGACCGACTGAGACGCCTGATCCCACGATCCGAGAGAAGCGCAAGCCACCCATGCCCACGCGCCACGACATCCGTAACGTAGCCATCGTCGCCCACGTCGACCACGGCAAGACCACGCTGGTCGACGCCATGCTCAAGCAGGCCGGAGCGTTCGCCGCCCATGCCGCAGAGCACCTCGACGATCGCATGATGGACTCGAACGACCTGGAGCGTGAGAAGGGCATCACGATCCTCGCCAAGAACACGGCGGTGAAGTACCACCCCAAGGACGGTGGGGACCCGATCACGATCAACATCATCGACACCCCGGGCCACGCCGACTTCGGCGGCGAGGTCGAGCGCGGCCTGTCGATGGTGGACGCGGTCGTGCTGCTCGTCGACGCCTCCGAAGGCCCGCTGCCCCAGACCCGCTTCGTGCTGCGCAAGGCGCTGGCCGCGAGGATGCCGGTCATCCTGTGCATCAACAAGACCGACCGCCCGGACTCCCGGATCGCCGAGGTCGTCGACGAGACGTACGACCTGTTCCTGGACCTGGACGCGGACGAGGACCAGATCGAGTTCCCGATCGTCTACGCCTGCGCCCGTGACGGCGTCGCCTCGCTGACCAAGCCCGAGGACGGGACCGTTCCGGCGGACAGCGAGAACCTGGAGCCGTTCTTCTCCACGATCCTGTCGCACGTCCCCGCCCCGGAGTACGACGACGAGGCGCCGCTCCAGGCCCACGTCACCAACCTGGACGCCGACAACTTCCTCGGCCGCATCGCGCTCTGCCGCGTCGAGCAGGGCGAGCTGCGCAAGGGCCAGACCGTGGCCTGGATCAAGCGCGACGGCACCGTCTCCAACGTCCGCATCACCGAGCTGATGATGACCGAGGCGCTCACCCGCAAGCCGGCCGAGAAGGCCGGTCCGGGCGACATCTGCGCGGTCGCCGGCTTCCCGGACATCATGATCGGCGAGACCCTGGCCGACCCCGAGAACCCGGTCGCGCTGCCGCTGATCACGGTCGACGAGCCCGCCATCTCGATGACGATCGGCACCAACACCTCGCCGCTCGTCGGCAAGGGCGGCAAGGGCCACAAGGTCACCGCCCGCCAGGTGAAGGACCGCCTGGACCGCGAGCTGATCGGCAACGTCTCGCTCCGCGTCCTGGACACCGAGCGCCCCGACGCCTGGGAGGTCCAGGGCCGCGGCGAGCTCGCGCTCGCCATCCTCGTCGAGCAGATGCGCCGCGAGGGCTTCGAGCTCACCGTGGGCAAGCCCGAGGTCGTCACCAAGCAGATCGACGGCAAGACCCACGAGCCGATCGAGCGCATGACGATCGACTCCCCCGAGGAGCACCTGGGCGCCATCACGCAGCTCATGGCGACCCGCAAGGGCCGTATGGAGACCATGACGAACCACGGCTCCGGCTGGGTCCGCATGGAGTGGATCGTGCCCTCGCGCGGCCTCATCGGCTTCCGTACGGAGTTCCTGACCCAGACCCGCGGCACCGGCATCGCGCACTCGATCTTCGAGGGACACGAGCCGTGGTTCGGCGAGCTGCGCACCCGTCACAACGGCTCGCTGGTCGCGGACCGTTCGGGCTCCGTGACGCCGTTCGCGATGGTCAACCTCCAGGAGCGCGGTGTCATCTTCACCGAGGCCGGCACCGAGGTCTACGAGGGCATGATCGTCGGCGAGAACTCCCGCGCCGACGACATGGACGTGAACATCACCAAGGAGAAGAAGCTCACCAACATGCGCGCGGCCTCCGCGGACACCACGGAGAACGTGGTCCCGGCCCGCAAGCTCTCCCTGGAGCAGTCCCTGGAGTTCTGCCGCGAGGACGAGTGCATCGAGGTGACCCCGGAGACCGTGCGCATCCGCAAGGTCGTCCTGGACGCCAAGCAGCGGGGTCGCACGGCCTCGCGCGCCAAGCACGGCTGACACCGCCCGGCCGGCACGGCTGACGTCCGGCCCCGGTAGTACGTACGGGGCCGGTATCCGGCCCCCCGTACGGCCCCGAGGACCGCCCGGTCGCCCCTGAGGGCTTCCGGGCGGTCCTGTGTGCTGAGCCGGGAGCCGGGAGCCGGGAGCCGGGAGCCGGGAGCCGGGAGCCGGAGAGTCGGAGCCGTGCGCTCCGGATGTGAGGAGCCCTCCGCGCCGCGGGGCCCGTCGGACGATCCGTCAGCAAGGGCATTGACAGCGGGCCCGGCCCCCCGCGGAGACTGTGGGGCACCGGGCCTTCGTCAATCGCTTTTCCCGGGCGGGGTGTCCGGATATCGGGGGTCGCTCTCCGGAACATGTGTTAACAGTCCGTTTCGGGCGTGTCTGTCCTGGCTCGCTTTGTCCGGATTTCGGGCACACAGAGGGGACTGATGTTGTCAAAACGAGACCCTGTAAGTGTGGTTTACAGCCCGGCCGTGCTCAATAGTTGGCTCCACTGAGCTCGGGTCAATGGGTCACGCACTGTGGGGAGTGCCGACTCACGAGCACACTCGGGGCACTGAACGATCACCGTCAGGGGTGTCGGTGGATCTCTCCAGTGCCCCTCTTGTAGTCAAAAAGTGGACTCATGAGGAGGAAACCCATGCGCGGTGCCAAGAGCGCCAAGTGGGTCGCGGGAGCGGCAGTCATCGCCCTGGCCGCGACGGCCTGTGGCGGCGACAGCGGTGACGGTGACAAGAAGAACACGTCGGGCCAGCCCGCCGGTTACGTCTCGATCGACGTCGGCGAGCCCCAGAAGCCGCTGATTCCGGCCGACACCAACGAGAGCAACGGCTCCTACGTCATCCAGTCGCTGTTCACCCAGCTGCTGGACTTCGACGACAAGGGCGAGATCGTCCTCACGAACGCCGAGTCCGTCGAGACCGAGGACTCCAAGACGTGGACCGTCAAGCTCAAGAAGGGCTGGAAGTTCCACAACGGTGAGGACGTGACCGCGCAGTCCTACATCGACGCGTGGAACTGGTACGCCAACGTCAAGAACAACCAGCAGAACGCCTTCTGGTTCTCCGACATCAAGGGCTACGCGGACGTCCACCCCGAGAAGGGTGACCCGAAGGCCGACAAGATGTCCGGTCTGACGGCCGTGGACGACACCACGTTCACGATCGAGCTGACCGACAAGGTCCCGTACTTCAACTACAAGCTGGGCTACGCGACGTTCGCGCCGCTGCCCAAGGTCTTCTACGACGACCCGAAGGCGTTCGGCCAGAAGCCGATCGGCAACGGCCCGTACACGTTCGAGAAGTGGACCCACAAGAAGCTCGTCCAGGTCAAGGCCTGGGACGAGTACCAGGGCCCGAACAAGGCCGCCAACAAGGGCATCCAGTTCAAGAACTACTCGACCGTCGAGGCCGCGTACTCGGACGTGCTCTCCGGCAACCTGGACATGATCAAGCAGGTCGGCCCGCGTGACCTGCCGAAGTACAAGGCGGACCTCGGCGACGGCGCGATCGACCAGCCGTACGCGGCGATCCAGTCGCTGAACCCGGCGTTCTACTCGGACACGTTCAAGGACATCGACCCCCGTGTCCTCCAGGGCCTGTCCATGGCGATCGACCGTGAGACCATCACGAAGACCGTCCTGAACGGCACGCGCACCCCGGCGACGAGCTTCACGCCTCCGCAGGTCAAGGGCAACCAGACCCTCGACTCGGACGTCCTGAAGTACAACCCGGCCAAGGCCAAGGAGCTCATCGAGGCCGGCGGCGGTGTCCCGGGGAACAAGTTCTTCATCCAGTACAACGCCGACGGTGGGCACAAGGAGTGGGTGACCGCTGTCTGCGAGTCCATCCGCAACGCCACCGGGGTCGACTGCGTGGGCGACGTCAAGCCGGACTTCCCGACCGACCTCGAGGCTCGTGACAACGACCAGGTCAAGGGCATGTACCGCGGTGGATGGGTCGCCGACTACCCGGTCAACGTGAACTTCCTCAAGGAGCTCTACCACTCCAAGGCGGAGTCGAACAACGGTCGCTTCAGCAACAAGAAGATCGACGAGCTGATGGCGAAGGGCGACAAGGCCAACTCGCTGGAGGAGTCGGTCGCGGCCTACCAGGAGGTCGAGAAGGAGCTGGTCAAGCTGATGCCGGCCATTCCGCTCTGGTTCTACTCCATCAACGGCGGCCACGGTAAGAACGTCGACAACGTGAAGATCGACTTCCACGGTGACTACGAGCTGACGGGCGTCACCACCAAGTAACACGCCTGCGGGTCATTTCCCCACCTGGCCGTCATCCGCCCGTGCTGTCCCTCAGCACGGTCGGAGGCGCGGGGGCCNGCCTCTGGGAAGAGGAGGCCCCCGCGCCGCAGTTATCCCCACACGGAGGCACCCATGGGGCGCTATGTCGCACGACGACTGCTCCAGATGATCCCGGTCTTCATCGGTTCGACCCTGCTGGTCTTCCTGATGATGTACGCACTGCCCGGCGACCCCGTCAGAGCTCTTGCCGGTGAACAGCACGTGGACGCGGCACAGATCGCGTCGATGAAGGCGGAGCTGGGCCTTGACCAGCCGATCTGGCAGCAGTATCTGAACTACCTGGGCAACTTGTTCCAGGGCGACCTCGGCACTCAGATCGGAACGCAGCGTCCGGTCGCCGAAGTCATCGCCGACGCCTACCCGATCACCGTCAGACTGGCGATCTTCGCCTTCGTCTTCACGATCGTCGCCGGGATCTCGCTCGGCATTCTCGCGGGCCTCAAGGCCGAGTCCCTGCGGGACCGCGGCCTGCTCGGTCTGACGCTGGTGCTGATCTCCATGCCGTCCTTCGTGCTGGGCTTCCTCGTCCAGTACTTCTTCGCTTTCCAGCTCGGCATCGCCAAGCCGAACGTGAGCATCGAGCCGACCAACAGCGAGCTGATCATGCCGGCCATGGTGCTGGCGTCGCTGTCGCTCGCCTACGTGGCCCGCCTCACGCGCACCTCGGTCGCCGAGAACATGCGCGCCGACTACATGCGCACGGCCGTCGCCAAGGGCCTGCCGCGCCGCCGGGTCATCGGCGTCCACCTGATGCGAAACTCGCTCATCCCGGTCGTCACCTTCCTCGGCACCGACATCGGCGCCCTGATGGGCGGCGCGATCGTGACCGAGGGCATCTTCAACATCAAGGGCGTCGGATCGCTGGTGTTCGAGGCTCTCGGCAAGCGTGAAGGCGCGACCGTCGTCGGCGTCGTGACGCTGCTCGTCATCGTCTATCTCGTCTGCAGCCTGCTCGTCGACCTGCTCTACGCGGTCCTGGACCCGAGGATCCGGTATGCCTGACACCACCGCACTCAAGAGCGCCAAGGCCCCGGCCGACGCCGTGGAAGCGCCCGCCGTGGCGGACGCCGGACCCGCGCTCGGAAAGCCGCGCAGCCTCTGGTCGGACGCCTGGCACGACCTGCGCCGCAACCCGCTGTTCCTCGTCTCGATGGCACTGATCGTGGTGCTGGCCGTGATGGCGATCTTCCCGAGCCTGTTCACCAGCGCCTCGCCGCGGGACGCCAACCTGGCCGAGCACTACCTCCAGCACCCGAACTGGGGGCACTTCTTCGCCCCCGACTGGCTCGGATACGACGGCCAGGGCCGCTCGATCTACGCGCGCGTCGTCTACGGGGCCCGCGCCTCCATCATGGTCGGTGTCATCGTGACCCTCGCGGTCACCCTCACCGGACTGGTGGTCGGCATGCTCGCCGGTTACTTCGGCGGCTGGATCGACACCCTCCTGTCCCGCGTCACCGACGTCTTCTTCGGCGTTCCCTTCATCGTCGGCGCCATGGTCATCCTGACCAGCTTCGAGCGGCGCTCCGTCTGGGTCGTCATCCTCTCGCTGGCGTTCCTCGGCTGGACGTCGATCGCCCGTGTCGCCCGCGGTTCGGTCATCACGATCAAGCAGTCCGACTACGTGGTCGCCGCCAAGGCGCTCGGCGCCTCCACCACCCGGATTCTGACGCGGCACATCCTGCCGAACGCCATCGCTCCGGTCATCGTGGTCGCGACCATCGCTCTGGGCGGCTACATCGCCGCCGAGGCGACCCTGTCGTTCCTCGGCATCGGCCTCGCCGAGCCGACGGTCTCGTGGGGCATCGACGTGTCCGCCGCGAAGGACCAGCTGCGCAACGCGCCGTACGTGCTGATCATCCCCTCGGTGATGGTCTCGGTCACGGTGCTGTCCTTCCTGATGTTCGGCGATGCGGTCCGCAACGCCCTCGACCCCAAGATGCGCTGAGGGAGGCGTTCGTGACCACCATCGACAAGACGGCTCACGTCCCCGCACCGCGGGAGTCCGCGAGTGGCGACGGTCCACTGCTCGACGTCCGCGACCTGCACGTGGAGTTCCACACCCGCGACGGTGTCGCCAAGGCGGTCAACGGTGTGAACTACACCGTCAGCGCCGGAGAGACCCTCGCGGTGCTCGGCGAGTCCGGTTCCGGCAAGTCCGTGACCGCGCAGACCATCATGGGCATCCTCGACATGCCGCCCGGGAAGATCACCCAGGGGGAGATCCTCTTCCGCGGCCAGGACATGCTGAAGATGTCCAACGAGGAGCGGCGGAAGATCCGCGGCAGCAAGATCGCGATGATCTTCCAGGACGCGCTGTCCTCGCTGAACCCGGTCCTCACCGTCGGCTACCAGCTCGGCGAGATGTTCCAGGTCCACCAGGGCATCTCCCGCAAGGCGGCCAAGGCCAAGGCCATCGATCTGATGGACCAGGTCAAGATCCCGGCGGCGGCGGCCCGTATCTCGGACTACCCGCACCAGTTCTCCGGCGGTATGCGCCAGCGCATCATGATCGCCATGGCGCTGGCCCTGGAG
>NZ_JBBBEN010000071.1:0-25837 GCF_037137275.1 Streptomyces pratensis
AGCGCACCGCGAGGCCGCGGTGCCGCCGCGGGCCGACCCGGGCATCACGCAGTGGCAGCAGCCGCTCAACCCGTGTCCAGGATCCGGAGTCAAGGTCCCGGTCAAGGCCCGACGCCCCTGTGCCGAGCGGATCGTGCAAATACTGCGCGGCTTCCCGAAAGACGCCGGGCACCACGGCCAGGAGCACGAGCAGCACGAGGGTGGTGGGCGGCTGCTACACCTCGATGAAGGCGACCACGACCACCCTCTTCAGCGCGGTCACCCAGTACAGAAACCGGACGCCTTCGACGTCGTCGGCGTACTGGCGCAGCCGCGGGCCGGTGGTATCGCCGGGCGGGAGCTCTCCGGCGCCTGGGTCGGCGGGGTGTGCCGATCGGGTGCAGTGGTTGTCGGTCTGTCAGCGCGCAGGAGTGTCCGGAGTGGATCGGTCGACAGTCCTCGCACCGTCAGGGCGGTCTCTTCGGAGGGTGCTGGCGTCAGGACGGCCCGGGGTTACTCGGGGGATGTGTAGATGGAAGCATGCTCCGAGGTCCGAGGGGACCAGGACGAGGCTGCCGCGGTGGCGGTGGGCGAGTTCGCGGGCGAGGGGGAGGCCGAGGCCGGTGCCTCCGTGGCCCCGGGTCCGGGCTTCGTCCAGCCGGACGAAACGTTCGAAGATCCGCTCGGATTCTTCGGCGGGGATGCCCGGGCCGTCGTCGTGGACGGTCAGTTCGACGTGTTCGAGCTGGTTCCGGACGGTGATCCAGACGCGGCTCGTGGCGTGGCGGGCGGCGTTGTCGATGAGATTGCGCAGGAGTCGTTCGTGGTCGCCGGGGCTGCCGTACACGTATGCGGGAGCGGTGGTGTGTGCCGTGATGGTCACCGGTCGGTCCGGTGACTCGTCCTGCTCGATGAGGCGGTGGGCCAGGGCGGCCAGGTCGGTGGAACCGCTGTCCACGGTGGGTGTGTGGGCGTCGAGGCGGGCGAGGAGCAGTAGATCCTCGGCGAGGTTCTGAAGGCGTCGGGTCTGCCGCGCTGCGGTGTCGACCGCGGCGGGCCAGTCAGTGCGTTCGGGGTAGGCGAGCGCTACTTCCAGGCTGGTCAGCAGGGTGGTGAGGGGGCTGCGGAGTTCGTGCGCGGCGTCCGCGACGAAGCGTCTCTGTCGGGTTGCTGCCTCGTCGAGGCGTTGCAGGGTGGTGTTGATGGTGGTGGCCAGGGCGGTGATCTCGTGTCCTGTGGCGGGCACGGTGACCCGCTCTCTCGGGTCGCCGGCGGTGACCGAGGCGGTGGCGGTGCGGATCGCTTCGACCGGCCGCAGGGCGATGCGTACGGTGAAGTAGGTGACGGTGGAGATCAGCAGCAGGCCGGCAAGTGCGGCTCGCAGCAGCAGAAAATCGATGTTGGCGGTGATCGCGTCGGCGGTGTGGGGGAGTACCACCACATAGACACGCAAGGTGGCGTCCGGGGATACGCCTAGGGCGTCTCCCTGCTCTCGGGTCAGTTCGCCGGCCCAGATGTCGGTGGTGAGTACAGGGTAGGTTTCGCCGCCCAGGTCGAAGCCGCCGGCCGAGGTGGCGTCGGGGCGCTCCGGGACGCGCAGTTCGTAGCTCGCGTAGCCGAAGCCCCCATCGTCATCATCGATGGGTCTGGAGGAGGCGGGTGGCGCGGGAAGCACATGGTGGCTGCCGGGAGGGAAGGCGTCCATCCCTCCTCCGGACGCGACGGGGGTGCTGCGGCCGGTGGCGACGACCTCGTACGGCACGGCGCTCTTCGGGCTGGGGGCCACTCCTTGCCGTAGTTGGTCGGCGAGCGCGAGGAGCGGGGCTTGGGCCTGGTCCTCGGCGATCTGGGCGCTTTGACGGTAGACGTCGTGGTGCAGCCACCAGCCGATGGCGACCAGGAGAGCTGCGACGGTCGAGGCAACGGTCACAGCGGTACGGGAGCGTACGGACCGGGGCCACCAGCGCCGTCGCGACTCAGCCGTGTTCACGGTCGTCAACCAGCCGGTAGCCGATGCCTCGCACGGTCTGCAGGGACTGCCGGTGGAACGGGGCGTCCACCTTCTTGCGCAGAACGCTGACGCGCGCCTCCACCAGATTCGGGTCCAGGGCGTCATCGGGCCACGCGTGGTAGAGCAGGTCCGCCTTTGAAACGGCCTGCCCCGCCCGCCGGGCCAGCAGTTCCAGTACGGCGAACTCCCGCGCGGTGAGGTCCACCCGGGCTCCGGCCCGGCGGCAGACCCGGGCGGCGACGTCCAGCGAGAGGTCCCCGACGGCGAGGACGGGTGGGGCGACGACCGCGGCACGTCGGACCAGGGCCCGGAGCCGTGCGACGAGCACCAGGTAGGAGAAGGGCTTGGCCAGGTAGTCGTCGGCGCCCGTGTCCAGTGCCTCCGTCTGGTCCCATTCCCCGTTCTTGGCGGTGAGCACCAGGATCGGAGTCGCGTTGCGTTCGCGGCGCAGCTGGGCGCAGACCTTGTAGCCGTTGAGGCCGGGCAGCATCAAGTCCAGGACGACAGCGGCGTATGCGCCTGTCCTGGCCATCCACAGCCCCTGCCGCCCGTCGTGGGCGAGGTCGACGCTGTACCCCTCGGCCGTCAGGCCGGTATGCAGGGTGCGGGCGAGGTCCACCTCGTCTTCGACCACCAGGATGCGCATGTTTCGTAGCCTCGCACAGGGCCCGGAGCCGTTCCTGATCGGCCGGTCAGGTTGGGTCAGCAGTCGGTCAAGTGGGCCGGGCACGCTGGCGGTGTCCACGCCTCCTGAAAGGCCCTTCCGACGATGTCGCTCGCTGTACATGCGCCCGCCCTCGCCCCCGCCGCCGGGTTTCCGGGGCGGCCGCCCGCTGCCCGGCTGTCCTGCGTCTCGGTGAGGGCCGTGGCCGTCGTCGCCCCCGCGTCACTGTCCCTTGCTCTTGGGCTGTGGGGCATCCGCAGGCAGAACACGATGTGGGGGGACGAGGCCGTTACCTACGGGCTCGCGCAACGCGAGTTGTACCAGTTGTGGGAGACGGTGCAGCAGGTCGACCTCGTCCACGCTCTGTACTACGCAGTGATGCATGTCGTCTTCGACGTATTCGGCACCGGGCTGTTCTCCCTGCGGTTCCCGTCCGTACTGGCCATGGCAGCTGCGGCGGGTGGAGTGGGTCTTCTCGGATTGCGTCTGGCGGGACCTCGTGCCGGAGTTTCGGCCGGGCTCGTGTTCGCTCTCCTCCCCCAGGTGCAGAAGTACGCGCAGGAGGGCCGGTCCTACGCCATGGTCTGCGCACTGGTCACCTGGGCGACCTGTGCCCTGGTGATCTGCTCGTCACGGCGCGGCCGTTGGCGGTGGTCCGTGTATGGCTTCGCCATGCTCCTAGCCTGCCTGCTCCACGAGTTCGCGGTTCTGGCCCTTGCCGCACACAGTGTCACGCTGATCGTCTCGCACCCTTCGAAGGCAGTGCTGAAGGCGTGGAGCGCCACCGCTGCCGGCGTAGTGGCAGCACTGTTGCCGCTGGCGATCGTCAGCGCGGGGCAGTCGGAGCAGGTGTCCTGGATCGGCGAACCGGTGCGCCCCTACCCCTGGCTGGTTGCGGTGGTTGTCGGGCTCGTGTGCATACGAGCACCCCTGCGGAGCCAAGGGACTATCCAGCTGACCGCACTTGCTGCGCCGCTTCTCGTGCTTCCGGGAGTTCTGCTGCTGATCGTCTCCCTGGCCAAGCCGATCTTCGTGGACCGCTATGTCCTCTTCAGCGACATTGGGCTCGCCCTCCTGCTGGGTGCCTTCCTGGAGTACGTCCACAGGCGGCCGCGATACTCCTGGACCGTGTACGTCGCGGTGCCCGCGGCTCTGGTCGCGCTCGCACCGTTGAGCAGTTCGCTGAGGACGCCCCAGAGCCGGAGTAACGACGCCACAGCCATCGGGGCTGCCGTCCGCACGGAAGGCCGCCCCGGCGACGGGCTGCTCTACCTTTCTGGTCAGCAACGGACGCTGACCGCCGCCGAACCCGACAGCACCCGCCTCCTGGTCGATATCGCCCTGGCGCGGGACCCCGTGGCATCGAACACCCTCGCGGGTGTCGAGCGCCCCGCCCCAGAGATTGCCGCACGTATGAAACAGTTCGACCGGATCGTCGTGGTGAGGGCAGTAGGAATGCACACGCCCGGGAATCCGCGAGAACAAGCGAAAAGGGACACTCTGCGATGCCACTTCCGTGCGCACACGACGAATGAGGTCAACGGCGCGAGAGTGACGCTCTATACTCGAATACATCCGAAATATGGCCCTCCCCATCGCTTCGTACCGGACACCAGATGGACAGCACAGAAGTGCTGCGGTCAGTGAACCTCTTTCATCCTGAATAGTTGCAGGTCAGCAGCGTATGGATGGCCTGGACGATCGTGCTGATGCGGCGGGTGGAGCATCTTGCTCGCCGGAGTAGTCGCCAGGACTTCAACTGGGCGAAGGCGCGTTCGCCCGGAGCTCGCAGTCGGGCGTGATCGCGGTTGAACTGCTGGTTGTGCTCGGGCTGTTCGCGGTGGTGGTAGTAGGGGGTGCGGAAGGTGGCGCCGGCGCCCTGGTAGGCGCGGTTGGCGAGGACGAGGATCTGCCGGGTGAGGCAGGCTTGGACGATGCCGTGGGCACGGGCCGCGGTCAGGTCGTGGGTGCGGCCGGGTGTTGCGCGGGAGAACCACAGTGGGGTGCCGTCAGGACGGGCAATGACCTGCACGTTCATGCCGTGCTTGCGGTGTTTCATCGAGTAGTACGGCTCATCCGCGCGGATCCGGTCGATCGGGATCAGGGTGCCGTCAACGATGACGTAGTCGCCTCACCGAGGCCGGTGAGGGCTTCATGAAGGCCGGGCGCCCAGGAGGTCAGAACGCCCAAGGCCTCGTCCACGTACCGCCAGGCGGTGGCCTGCGATATCCCGAAACCGGCTCCGAGCTGCGCGAACGTCTCGTTCTTCCGCAGATGGACCAGCGCGAGCAGTGCCTGCTTGAAGCAGCCGAGCTTGCGCCAGCGGGTGTTACGGGTCCGGCGGTGCTCGTACAGCAGCCAGGCGACATGCTCGACGAGCTCATGCGGGACGTCGAGCGTGGCAGGATACGGAACCCCACCGCGACCAGGGAGCGCTCCGCGTCGAGGTCGTTGGCGTAGGCCTCGCGTCGTTCGGGCGTCCAGTGGTTGGCGCCGCTGTGCCAGGCCTCGGCGAGCGGGACCATGTGGTCGATGTCGAGCTTCTTCGCGTCAGTGACCTCGGCCTCGTCGTAGTACGACAGCCAGCTGCCGCCGCTGAGCGTGCACCGGGCGCCCTGCTCCGGGGCGGTGAGCGCTTCGGCGATGAGGACTTCCTGGCGGGTCGGGCAGCCGTCGTCGTCCTCGTCGCCCCAGTGCTTGAAGGAGTCGCGCTCGTACCCGGTGCGCTTCTCCTCGGCGACGGGAATGTTCTTGATGGCGTCCGCGAGGGACAAGCCGCCCCCGTCCGGAGCCCCGCCGGGAGCCCCGGGCGGGGTGGTAGTGCCGGTGGCGGAGGGCTTGGGGTCGTCGGCCTCCACCGGTTCGGCGGGCCCCAGGCCCGCCAGGAGACCGCGGCGGTATAGTTACGGCGACGTGACGACGAGGCTGGTGCCCGGAGGGGTTTGCATGGCGGAGTTGGTCACCCAGGACACCATCGATGTGTGCGTGGACTTCTACGGGTTCGCATTGCAGGACGAGGATGACCTGGCGGTCCCCGTCCCCTTTCCCGAAGAACGGAACATGGAGGACGAGGCGCCGCTGCTGACCGTGTTCGAGCGGCGCCTGGATTTCGGCAGCGCCGGCCACACTCACACGGCCGTGTTGGTCTGGCAGGTGTGGACGGGGGAGCCGCCCGCCGATGACAGCGAGCCCTGGGAAGCGCGGGACGAGGCGGAGGTTTACGCCTCGACCGGAGTGCTGTCGGTGGAGGCCGCGGTGGGGGACGCCCGCCTCGACCTGGGCGTCGCGGACCGACTGTGGAAAGTGCGGGTCTCGTGCGCGGGGCGGGCGGAGGTCGCCCGGCGGGCTCCCGTCGAGGTTCCCGAGGGCGTGGAGCGCTACCTGGCGCAGTTCTGGCCCGCCGCCGCGTAAATCCGATCCGTCCCGCCTCTCCCCCGGCGGACATCCGGGGGAGAGGCGATGCTCAGGAGACGGCCACGAGGTAGCCGTCGACCTCTTCCTGGCCGTTGAACCCGTCCAGGATCCGGTTGCGGTCCATGAACGCCTTCAGAATGTTGCCGGCGGCTCCGTTGTCGGCCTTGGGCAAGGGCCGTGCGGAGTAGTTGTCCTTCGGCTTGCTGCTGTCCTTGGCATGCTGCGCGGCACCTTCGTAGGTGCTGGCGAACGGATACTCGTCACACTCACGGTTCACCCCGGGCACGCTGGTGGCATAGTCGGGGCCCCAGTACTTCACACAGGTGGCAATGGCGGCACGCCGGTTGGCGTTGTAGCGGCTGGTGTCATGGTGCAGCCGGTGCAGCGGCTTGTTCAGGTCGAAGCCGGGGACCGACTTCTTGGTGTTGACCGGCTTGGTGACGCCCGGGTTGGAACGGGCGTCCTTCAGGTGCACGGCGACGGCTTCCTCCAACGCGCCGGCCTTGGAGCTGTAGGGGAGCTCGACCATAAGAGGCAGCGCCGCACCCCCGATCTTCTTCTTGTCCCCGCCGCCGGTCTTGTTGAACAGGTACGCTGCCGCATCCCACCGGCCGACCAGCAGGCCGACGCTCGTGCGGTCGGTGTTCGGCGAGGTGTAGGGCGCGGGGAAGGAGAGCTGCACGAACGGCTCGTAGGCCATCTGCACCACATCATCCTTGCCAGTGCCCTGCCCCGCCTGCACCAGCACGGTGTGCGTGTAGTCGGGCTTGGCCTTCAGCGCATCGAAACTGAGTGTCGGCGGCACCTGCCCGCCGTACTTCTTCTGCGCCGTCTTGGGCCACGTGGTCACATCACCGTCGGTGTTGACCTTCAGACCGCTGGTCTTCGTGCTACCGCTCTTGTGGAAATCCGTGAACAAGTACTGCACTTGCACCGTGCGGTCCGCCTTCTTCGGAACCGTCTCGATCACCCACAGCGTGAACGTGCTCTGCCCGACAGGACGACCGCGCTGTGCCCAGGTCTGGACGAACTGCGTTCCGGTGCACATGGCGTACCGGGATTTGACGGCGAACAGCTGGCCTCCTTGGAGGCCCTTTTTGCACTCGTCCCTTGTCATGGTCCGTGACGGTTCGGGGTAAGTTGCCGCAGCCGGAGACAGGCCGCCGGTATCGGTCACCTTTCCTGACGGGTTCGGCGCCTTGCGCAGGTGAAGGCTGGCCGGGGTGACTGCCTCGGCCGGTGCCTGCCCGGGTGCCCCGGCGGCTACGGGCAGCACGGCTTTCCAGTTCTCCCCCTGGCGCTGCAGCGTATTGAGGGACGGGGCGGTGGCCCCTGCCGGGAGCGTGTAGTTGTGTATCTCCGTCCTGTCCGGGCTGGAGCCGGCTGACGCGCTTCCGGGCATCCCCAACGGCAGTACTGCTACGGCAGCCAGGGCTGCCCACACCTGTGGCCTGTGGCGGGCATGGCGATAGTGGATCCGAGACAAGAGGCCTCCTCGATTCGCGTGCCGACGCCCGGCACGAACGTCTCTGCCTATCGCAGATCCGTGCCTAGGTGGTCAAAACGGCCGCAAGTATTCGTACATTTGGCCGAATTTGGTAGGCGGCGAGCGAGGAGCGGGTGTGGACCACCGGGCGGGGTCGTGAGGTAGTGCCCGAGGTGAACACGATGACCGCGTCGCGGTCCCCGTCGACCGGGGCCGGAAGCGCTACGGCCCGGACATCGGCGTCCAGGGCGGGGGTGCAGCCGGGCAGCCGCGGCCCGACCGTGGTGACCGGCCCCAGCTCGGCGAGGTCCGGCAGTCGCCGGNNNNCCCATCCGGCGACTGCCTGGGCGGTGGCGTCGGCGAGGAGATTCGGGGCGGGCCAGAGCGCGGTGGGCGCGCAGCACGTCCGGCCCGGCACCGGGGTCGAGCACCGCAGCCCGTGCGCCGAGCCGGTGCACGGCGAGCATCACCGCGAGGGCCCGCGGCCCCGGGCGGACGGTGACACCGACCGCGCCGGCAGGCGCGACGCCCCGCGAGAGGAGGGCGGCGGTGTAGCGGTCGGCGAGATCGGCCAGCTCCCCGCAGGTGGCTTTGGCGCGGACGGCCCCGGTGCGGGTGGTCCCGAGATGGCGGACCGGCCGGGGCGGCGGCGCAGGGTGTGGGCGGGGGCGTCGAGCATCAGCGCGGGTCCTCCCCGTGACGGCCGGGTCCCGTGTCGAGGTACCGGGCGGGCGGTACCGGCCAGGCCGTAGACGCGCAGTCGGCGGGTGGAGTTCTTCACCGCCATGTCGCGGGCGTGGACGATGGCGGTGGTGCGGCGGCGCGCCCGGCCGTTTCCCACCCTCCAGCCTGGAGACGAGTCCCTGGACCGTGACCGTCGCGTGAAGCTCCGCGCGACGTTCATGACGGCGGGCGCGGCCGCCCCCACCCGCGCCAGGGCCGTGCGGGAGGACCCAGAGGCGGCCCCCGCGTCGGCCCCGGCGTCGAAGGACGGAGCCCCGAGCGCGGCGTCACCCCGCAGGACACCCCCCGCGACGCGCGGCCCCGGCCGGCCCGCCGCCGCTACGTACGAGGTCTTCGGCGGCCGATACACCCTGTCGCAGATCAGCCGGATGAGCGAGTGCGCGGTCACCTACACCACCCTGCGAAACCGGCTCACCGCCCCGGACAACCCCGACCGGCAAGGGACCCCGCAGGAAGTCGAAGCAGCCGCCACCCTCCCGCCCGCACGCGGGCGGCGACGCACCACCGAACGCGGCCAGTGACGGCTGGGGTGCGACGCCTCGGGGGAACGCCGCACCCCAGCCGCCCCGGAACCGTGATCACCGTGCGACGGCGGCGTATTCGTGGTCGAGGATGGAGTGGGTGACCGAGTCGCTCCACTGACCGCCGCGTTGGACGTGCTCACGGATATAGCCCTCCTCGGTGAACCCGGCGCGTTCCATGGTGCGGGCGGAGGCTATGTTGAGCGGGGAGCGGGCGCCCCAGACCCGGTGCAGGCCGAGGTCCTCGAAGCCGCAGGCCAGCAGCAGCCGTACCGTCTCGGTGCCGAAGCCGTTGCCCCAGGTGCCGGGGTTGAGCGCGAAGCCGAAGGTCGCGCCCCGGGGCTGATGGGAGTCCAGAGCGAGACGTCCGAAGCCGATCAGCCGCCCGTCATCGGTGCCGGTGACGGCCAGGGCGTACTCCTGGCGCGGGTCCGCGGCCGCCGATGCGATCGACCGGGCGACGATCGCCTCGACGTCCTCGCGGGTCCGCGGATCGAAGCTCATGTGCTCGGTCGCGCGGGCGTCGCCGTAGATCGCGAACACACCCTCCGCGTCATCGGGGCGGAGCTCGCGCAGGTGGAGACGCCGGCTGTGACGGCTGATCGGATACATGGCTGGACTCTACGGTCAGCGCCGCAGGGCGACGGGCGGGAGAGCGGCCGGAGAATACTGAGTGATCTCCTCGCGGAGCTCCCGGGCGAGCAGCGAGGACCGGACCGGGCTGCGCGAGGGCGCGGTGAACTCGCTGGGCGGAGACGACGACCCCGCGACTGCGCTGCGCGGGCGGCAGGTCCAGGACCGGCCGCAGGGCACCGACGGCCCCGTCGAGCTCCTCGTCATGGAGACGGACCCCGCCAGATTGCAGCGGGCCCCGGCCTCGTCACCGAACGCCCAATACGGGGCATCACGATCGCTGAACGCGGCAACCGCCTGCTCGGCGGCCGCGCCCGTCGCCGTGCCCGCGGCGCCCTGGCCGAGGAGGACTTCCGTCTCCACCCGGTAGTAGAGCTCCTTCTCCGCCGGGAAGGTCAGCAGCCCGCCGAGCTCGTCCAGGTCATCCGGCTCGACGGTCTCGCGAGCGTCTACGCGGCCACCGCGGCCGCCGCGTCCTTGAAGACGAGTGGACACCCTGTGAAGGTGAGCGTCGACCAGGCCGCGGACCTGACGGAGGAGGCCGCGCACGGGCTCGGCATCCGCAAGATTGCCTCCGCCCTCATGGACTGGGCCCCGTAAGACTTCGGCCCGGAACGGCGGAGACATTGCGGTGTGCCAGCCCCTGGCGTCAATCTGCAACCTGCCAGGCCGTCCTTTCCGGTGACCTCCGCCCCGGTTTCCGTTCCGGGCGGTGCGGTCGTGGCCACACTCGCGGACGTGACCGACCCCAGCCCTCCCGGCCTCGCCCCCGGCGATCTTCCCGCCACAGCCCGGCCCAGCCCGGCGGCCCCCGGCATCGGGCGGCTCCAGCTCTCGATATCGCGGTGGCTTCTCGCCCCGCGCACCATGTGGCAGGCGCGCCGCCTGGCCGCAGCCGACCTGGGGATGGACGCGCAGACCGCGTGGGTGGTGGCCCGCCTCACCCGCCACCCCGACGAATACGCCTACGCCCTGGCTCACCCCGACACCTACGCCCGCGCTCTCGCCCACCTGGACGACAGGCGTATCTGAGGGCACGTCGTCGATGGCTCCCGGTCAGGTGCGGCGAATCCAGCCAATGCCCGCAGGCGTAGGGCGGGGTGCGATCACCGGCTGCGATGATCAGAAGCCACCAAGCCGTCGGCGAGGGCCACGCGGCCTCGCACGCCGGGCAACACCCCCCGACCTCGACGCATATCTGATGCGGAGTACGCATATGCCCAGTACGGAGGGCACTCTGTGGCTCACCGTCGCCGCGCTCATGCATCTCACCGGTGAGCGGCAAGCCGACCTCGCGGCCGGGCTCGGATTGAACCAGACCCAGATCAGCCGCAAGCAGGCCGGCACCACCGCCTGGTCGCTGGCCGACGTCGACAAGCTCTCCGCCCACTACGGCATCCCCGTCGGAGACCTCCTGGTCGGCGTCGACCGCGCCGTTCACTGTCTTCCCGCCGGCCGCCGCGCCCCCGCCCCGGGCGCCGCCCAGATCACCACCCACCCGTGACTGTCGCCGTACACCAGGACCGGCCCCGCCCGATAGGCCACACTGGGACTACGGGAGGTGAAAAGACATGAGCGTTGCCCACAGCCACGTCGGCCCCTGGACGCTTACCGACGTCCTGGCCCTGCCCGAAGACCCCGCTCAGCGCGTCGAGCTGGTCGGCGGGCAGCTCATGATGAGCCCCGTCCCCGGCCTGCCGCACCAGCGCGCCTCGCACCGCCTGGACAACCTCCTGGAACAGGCCGCCGTGGCGGCGGCCGCCGACATCGAGGTGTTCGAGGCGATCAACATCATCGTCCCGGACGGCCTTCTCATCCCGGACCTGGTCCTCGTCGACGCGGCCGCAGCCGAGCAGGCGACCGCGGCGGTGCCCGGCCACGACGTGCTCCTGGTCGTGGAGATCGCTTCTCCCTCAACCCGGGTCACCGACCGGAAGCTGAAGCCGTCGCTGTACGCAGCCGCCGGGATCCGGCACTACTGGCGCATCGAGCTCGACCCCGCCCCGCGCGTCCTCGCGGGCGACTTCCACGCCGGGACGTACGACGAGACCGAACACCTCGCCGGAGCCACCGCCCGGATCGAGGCGCCCTTCCCCGTCTCCTTCGACCCGGCAGTCCTCGCCCGCCGGTAGAACCCCGGCGACGGACGCCCGCGCGGCCGACCGCAGGATCTACCGGGATGGCGGTGCCTCGTAGTAGACCGAGTCGGGGCGGCAGCCCTGGACCCATCGCTTCAGAAGGCGCAGTTCCGTGGCATGGTCACGCAGATGTGATCCGCGCTTGATGCAGAGGGTCGCCACATCGGTGTGCGCGCGCTCGCTCCACCGGTTCTCACGCGCGGCCTCACTGACCCCGTAGTGACTGATGTCGTAACTCGACATGCGGGCGGCGCGACCGAAGACGACGGCTGGCTCCAGATCGGTGAAGAAGACCCAGCTCCGAGGAAGCCCGGCGCCCGGGTGCCCCGCGATGTCCACCGCGTAGCCGCGCCGCACGATGTGCTCGTCGGTGTAGCGCGTGCGGGGAAGCCGGTCGACGGTGTGGATGTGGTCGTAGTGCGACTGCCCCGAGCAGTCGTTGCACGGAGTGCCAGAATCGGCGGGAAGCACGTTGTGAACCCCCTAACTCGTTGTCGCGTCCCCTCCTCAACGACATCCGGCACACGCGGGTACGCCCACGGGAAAGCCCCGGCGGTCACGTGAACTGCCGGAGCCACTGCGGACCGGTCGTACTCCATCCCAGGACCAAGCCTGTAAGGCACCAGCCCTACTCCACACACTCCATTTCGGTGCGGTCTACGAGCGAGCGTATGCGCCACCGGATTTCAGTGCAGACGTTCGAGAGCGAACGCAGACGGGTGTCCTTGCAGAGAGTCCGCACGTACTCTGCTGGGCATGACCACCATGCCGAACTCGCGTACCGCCCGGCAGGACCGGGACCCCGGATGGGGCGTCACCGCCTCCTGAACAAATGACGCCGCGCCCCTTCTCCGGGGGCGCGGCGTCGGCATGAGCGGGGCTACCGGCGGGTGTCCTTGACGATGGTGTTGGTGCGGCACCCGGCCTGGAAGCCAGGTGTCAGTTGTACCGGGGGTCGGCGTACTTGATCGCGCCCTGGACGGTGGAACAGGGCCACGGGCCGCCGTCGCATCCCTGGCAGGTCGGGGACGTCCGGTTGCTGGGGGCGTGCTGAGCCAGTTGGCGTCCCGCGAGCTCGCGGGCCCCGCGCTCGTCACGGGAGATCTCCGGGTAGGCGGAACCAGCAATGTTCACCGCCCGGTCATACGCGGTCAGTTGCTGGTGAAGGTCCTCGCTCATGGCGGCGAGCCTATCGGGCATCACCGAGGACAACTGCCCCCGCGACGGATCCGGCCAACCAGTCGCTTTGCGTCATCATCCGGCAACTGCCAGGCACAACGGTTCAGGTTGCGGATACATAAGGGGGTCGGAACGGGACCGAGGGTGATCCAGGGGCGGGGCGGGATGCTGACCATCAACGTAGGAGTGCTGCTTGCCGTCATCGTCCTGCTGCGGCTACGCCGACGCACGGAGTCCCGGAGCAGGAACGACGAGAAGCTGACCGTGATCATCGTGCTCGCGCTCGGCGTCGTCATCGCCCCGACCCCGCTGGGGGAGGGCATCGGCGACTTCCTGGGCCAGCTCGCCTCCGGTGTCACCGACTCCTCCCGCTGAAACCGGAGCGCGCCCGATGGCCAACCGCCGACCGCCGCCCCGCCGCAGGCCCGCGGCCCGCCGCCCCGCACGCCGCAGCACCCCGTTGCGGCGCCGCCGCTCGCGCCGGCAGCAGCACCGCGACAACCAGCTGCTCCTGCTCGGCTTCGGTGCCGTCGCGGGCCTCGCCCTGGTCTGGGCGGTCATCTCCTGGCTGCTGGTGAACTGGTGGGCCCTGGTCGTACTCGGGGCACTCGCCGCCGTCGGCGGGACGGTGTGGGTCCACCGGTACCGCCAGCAGCAGGCCTGGGACCGGGTCCGGCAGCAGGCGCTGCGCTACGGGCTGCCCGAGTTGGACGGCCTGCACCACCGGGACTTCGAGTACGCGATCCGCGACCTGATGCTCCGCGACGGGTGCACCGACGCCCGGCAGATCGGCGGGGCCGGGGACAACGGCGCCGACGTCCTGGCCACCGACCCGCTGGGCCGCTCCTGGGTCATCCAGGTAAAGCACCGCCGCGACGGAGACCGCGGCTCCCCGGTCGGCACCCCCGACCTCCAGCGCGTCAACGGCACCGCCCGCCAGCTCTATGGAGCCGACGTCGTCCTGGTCGTCACCAACGGCCGCTTCTCCACCCGCTGCGCACCCCTCGCGGCGCAGCTGCGCATGCACCTCGCCGACCGGCGCACCCTGGCGACCTGGGCCAGCGGCGGGCGCCCCTTGTGGGAGCTCCTGCCGAAGATTCCTCCGCCCCGCAAAGGCCGGTAGAGCGCACACCGTCGCGGGCCTGCGCCGAGCGGTTCGCTGGTCGTACGCTCGGGCCATGACCACCACACCGAACCCGCGCACCGCCTGGCAGGACCAAGACCTCGGATGGGGTGTCACCCCCTCCTGAAACGACCGCCGCCGCGCCCCGGAGGACAGCTCCGGGGCGCGGCGGCGTCACTGCTGGGCGTTGTCGACGTGGCGTCCGAGGAAGAGGGCCGTGTACTCGATTTCCTGCTCGGTGGTGGTGGAGTAGTCGATGCGGCCGGTGCGGTGGCCGGGCTCCCGGTACAGGCAGCGGGCCAGGCCCCGGCACACGAGATGACGGCGCCGGTTGGGGGTCCTGGTGCCGGCCGGGACGACGATCGCGGTGCCGCCGCCGGGCCGAGACTCCAGCGCCCCGTTGATGATGCTGTCGTTCTCCGTGGTCACCACGGTGATGGAGTAGCCCAGGCGCTCCTCGAACACGGCGACCAGGGCCCCGAGCGGGTCCGTGGGGAACGTTGTTCCGCGCGCTGGCCGGCGGCGATGGCCGGTTGTGGTGGCGGTCTTGGCGTGGGGCTGGGTGCTGTAGCGGATGGAGAGCAGGGTGCCGACCAGGGCGACGGCTTCCTTCCGGGTGGCCCGGTGGCGCCGCCGAAGCAGCCCGCCCCGCCCAACGAGGACGCGGCAGGTAGGAGGGGGGCCAGGTACACACTTTGACAGGCATCGTAATTTGACCGTGGTCAAAGCTTGGGGCAGTGCGTCGGTCACAGGTCGTCAGGTCGTGAGCCCCGCACCGGGCTTTTTCTGACGGGGGCTCAGAGCAAGTCGGTCGGGCCGTCGCCGGGCCGCGCCCTATTCGGCGATGATCTTGTGGAAGAAGAGGGCATTGCCGGGACGAGGATGCCGAGCATCAGGATGATGGCGCTGCGCAGGCCCAGCAGCGACTTTTCGCCATGGCGGGATTGCGGCGAGTGGGGGTCTGGGGATGCCCTTCAGCAGCCGACGATCTGTCAGCGCACAGAATCGCAGTCGACCTGGCCCTCATCCGTCTTCGCGTCACGCAGATCTGTTTGCCCCCGCTCCGCGCTGCCCAGGTTCGCGTCGCTCAACGGGCCGGGGGAAGCCCGTCCCGGGGCGGTCCCACGCTACCTCGCGGCGGTGATGTCCGCCGGATGCTGCTCGTGGGTGGCCGGTGTGCCGGTGCGTTCGGTTTCGTCCTGGACGAGCAGGGAGAGCAGGGAGGCTACGGGCAGGCCGGCTTCGGCGGGGTGGCGCAGGACTTTGTCCGGGCCGATGCGGTAGGTGTTCGTGCGTCCTTGACGGGTGTGTGAGAGGTATCCGCCCTGTTCCAGGTCGGAGATGATCCGCGACACGGCGCGCTCGGTGAGCCGGCAGTGGGCGGCGATCTCGCGGATGCGGATGTTCGGGTTGTCGGCGATGGCTGCCAGCACGCGGGCGTGGCTGGTGATGAACGTCCATCCGGAGTGGGACTCAGGTACAGCGGCCATGCCCACCATTTTAGGGGACGCGGGTTGCCGGAAGCATGTTGCATGACATATTTTTCCGGTAACCGATGACCTGTTCCCGTGTTCCCGTACGGGAGAAGCACGGAAGGAGCCCGAGGTGTTCTGGAACGAGGCCGCCGTGTCGACGCGCACGAGCAGCGCCAGCGGGGCCCAGGCCCCGGAGTTGATCACCATGGACGCTTCGTACGGTTCCGAGGTGCGGCAGTACGAGTACCGCGGCGTCTGGGTGATCGACGCGTCCGGCGAGTACGACCTGGGCTCGATCGCGCCGCTCCGAGAGGCGTTGCTCACCGCGGCCAGGCAGTACCCGAAGGTCGTCCTCGAGACCTCTGCCGTCACCTTCGCCGACTCGGCGTTTCTGAACCTGCTGATCCTCACCCACCAGACGGGATCGCTGCGCATCGTCGCACCCTCACAACAGGTACGGCGCCTCTTCGGGATCTCCGGCGTCGACAGCGTCCTTAAGATCCACCAGACGATCGAGGAAGCCGCCGCCTCGTAACCCAGTCCGGCTGGCCGGGTGTTCAGGGCGCCCGTGGAGGTGATGGCGGGGGTGAACCCCGGGGCGGTGTCCTGCCGGAGGACTGTCCGGCGGAACCCTGTGGGGCGCACCGGGGCTCTTCTCCCCGTCTACCCGCGACCGTTAGGTCTAGACCTTTCCTCGTCGGTGGTGATCTCCCGGGTCTCGGGCGGTGGTTCCGGAGGCCGCGCGGTGGCGCCCGTCGGCCCCGCGTCTTCACCACCGCAGCCCGCTCTCCTCTCCACCACCCGACACCGCGCCGCCCGCCGAAGCAGCCCGCCCCCGCCGCGCCCGCCCACCGCTCCGCTCCCGCATCACGACACGGTCCTGGACGAGCGCCGCCCACCTCTTCGTCAACAGCCACACCGACATGCTCAACCTCGTGGAGGACTTGGTCGAGCCCTCAGGCGTTCCCGCCGTGACCGGTCCGGGGCACCGCACCTGAACGCGGCCTGGAGCCGAGCGGACGTCATCTCCACGCGGGCGGGTAGGAGAAGTGGCGGAAGACGACGAACAACCCTGGCCCCCCCCCTGATGAAGGAATGAGAGGCACCGGCGTGGCCGATTCTGAGATGAGGGCGGTGGGCTGGGCGCAGTCCTTCCCTATGTCCCAAGGGGCGCGGGCCGGGCGCCGCTGGGCGCTGGGACATCTCGACTCGCTGGAATGGGCGCAGAACGCACCCGACTTGGTGGATTCGGTGCTTCTGACCGTGACCGAGTTCATTACGAACGCGCACAAGCACGCTCATAGTGACGCCCAGCTCGTCCTGACCTGGGACAGCACCTGCCTCCACGTCAGCGTTCACGACGCCAGCCCGAAACCGCCGGCCCCGGCCGACCGGGGCCTTGACGCGACAGGCGGCCGGGGCCTCACGATCGTCGAGGCACTGTCCGACAGCTGGGAACACCATCCGCAACGAGACGGAAAGACTGTGACCGCCTGCTTCGTTCCGCCCGGATACCCCGCACCGGACCACGCTCTCAGCCCCGACGGCACCACCTGACCAAACGAGCCCTGCGGCGGCCCGGGGGTCAGATCCCCTGAGCCGCCGCAGGAGAGAGGAATCCGAGGCGGTTGCCTCAACCGCGCGCGGAGATGGATGTGCAAGCCTCAGTTGGAAATGCCAACTTGGCGGTGGAAGTGATTGCCGGGCGTGGCCGGTGCCGCTGTTCCTGGAGGTGATCACGCACCCGCCGCACGAGACCGTCGGCGCGGTGATCCCGGGCCGTCTCCAGGCCGCCGCCGCGATGCCGGTCCCCGGCTCCGCAGCCAGAGCGGCCGTAGTGCCGCACCAGGCCCCCGGCCCGGACCGGGCGACACCGGTGGAGGGGCGCGCCCATGCCTGGGAAACGGCCCGGAACGCAGGACTGGAAGGACTGATCGCGAAGCGGCTCACGTCCCAGTACGAACCGGGAGTGCGGTCGGAGTCTTGGATCAAGATCCGTTTCGTGCGTACCGCCGACGTCGTGGTCGGTGGGTGGGTGCCCGGGCGCGGTCGGCTGACCGGACTGCCCGGTGCCGTCCTGGTCGGTGAGCAGCTCGGCGGGCAACTGCACTACGCGGGCAGCGTCGGTACCGGCTGGAGCCGGGCCGAACGCACCTGCCTCGCCGGCCTTCTCCACGCCACGGCCATCGACACCTGCCCGTTCGCCGAGATCCCCCTGGGTTGCCGGGGCCCGATGGGTGCTCCCCCATCTGGTCGGCCAGGTCGGCTACGCGGCCCGCACCCGCACCGGACGTCTGCGCCACCCCTCCTGGCACCGGCTGCGCCCCGACCTCGCCCCCGGCGACCGCACCTGACCCCGCCGGCGGTTCCCCGCACGGGCCGGATGCCCGGTCCGTCAGGCCCGATGCGTCGCGTCCGGCCAGCGCTACGCCGCCTCGCCCACGGGCTGATCATCCACGTGCTTCAGCTGCATCCGGCCGGAGACGACGTTGCTGGGTTCCAGCGTCTGCCAGAAGGGATGAGTGCTCACCTGGGCGCTGAGCTCCAACAGGAGCTTCCGGTAGGCGGCGACCTGCCGGTGCTGTTCCTCGGTGTAGCCGGGGCTGTCCGGCTTGGCTGGCCGGTAGTCGGAATGGAGCTGCTTGTCCGCCTGCCAGCCGGGCATCGGCTCGGCCGACCAGGGCAGCGTCCGTACGTACTGGTCGTACTCGGACTGGGCCTGGTGCAGAGCGGTCTGGGCGTCGCGCAGATCCTGGGGGAAGTCGTACCTCGTCACACCAAAATGCTACGCATGTTCGAATACCGGAATCGAGCGGCACACGGCAGGACAACCTCACATCTTTCGCTCATTCATCCGGGTGGCGCACACCCCGGCCGCGAACTGGAACCGGCGGCCGCGTCGTCGCACCGGGCATGGATTCCGTCATCGACGCCCGCCACGTCAGCGAGCCCGGGCTCGTCGTACTCGACATCACCGCCGCCGACGAGGAGACCGCCCTCGCCCTGATGGACGAGCTGCAACAGCTCTGGGCCACCTCCGGCATCACCGCGATCCGGCGCGATCCCGCCCAGCCCGGCGTCCGCGCCCGGGTGCACGCGGACATCCGGCGCACCAACCCAGGTGGCGAAGCCGGCCTCCCCCCGGCCAGGGAGGGGCAGACCGCGATGCCCGACCAGTGACCGGGCGAAAGAGCTCCTCCGAAGGACGTCCGGCATGCCGCCACCCGCCAGGCGGCCCGGACGGTGCAGCGTGGATACGAAGCCCGTCTGGGAAGCTTTCGCGCGTCGCCCGGGCGAGCTAACCACGCCTGCCGGTCCGCGTCATCGCGCCGGGCTAGCTGACGCGGGCCCGCAGCACGGACCATGCGCCGGACCGTATCGCCCCGCCATCCCGTCGGGTGCCGACGGGACGCGGGCCTTCTCCCTACTGCGGTACGGGTGTCGCGCCGGAGACGGCGACTCCCGCCCGGCGGAAGTCCTCCAGGGTCGACGCCGTCGTCTCAGGGGCTACACCGACTGAGTAGTCCACAGGACACGGGCGCGGAATCCGGCCTTGACCGCGTCCAGCGCGGTCGCCCGCACGCAGTGGTCGGTGGCGATGCCGACCACATCGACGTCCTCCACCCCGCGGGCACGCAGCCAGTCCGCCAGGGGCGTGCCCTGGTCGTCGGCGCCTTCGAAGCCGCTCTTGGAAGCGCTGTGGGCTCCCTTGAAGAAGACGGCATCGACCTTGCCGCCGGCGGCCGTGGGGGCGAAGTGGGGGTGGAACTCGCCTCCTTCGCCTCCCGCCACGCAGTGGACCGGGAAGCTGTCCTTGTAGTCGGGGTTCTCCGAGAAGTGACTTCCTGGATCGATGTGGTGGTCCCGGGTCGCGACGACGTACTGGTAGTCGGTGCCCGCGGTCTGATCCACCAGCGCTGCGACCCGGGTGGCGATCCGTGCGCCGCCCGTGACGGGGACGCTGCCTCCCTCGCAGAAGTCGTTCTGCACGTCCACGACGATCAATCCTCGGCTCATCACACACACCCTTCAGCACAACGGATCAGAACGGGAAAAGCCGGTCCCGGGGCAGGCGCCCGGGACCGGGTGAGCCAACTACGGGGCGGGGGTGTAGCGGACGATGGTGTCCTCGCACGGGCCCTCCGCGTAGACCTTCAGCGCTTCCAGCTCGCGGTCGTCCGCGGTGAGCTGCCAGCGGAGCTTGGTCGACACCCACTCTGAGATGTACCGGCACTGGGCGTCCGGGGACGGCGGCATCCAGTCGGCCGGATCCTGGTCGGACTTCTGTCGGTTGCTGCGGGCCGTCACCGCGACGAGCGAGACGTGCGCCCCCTGGTCGTTCGCGTAGGCCTCCCGCCGCGCCGCGGTCCAGGCGGAGGCACCGGAATCCCAGCTTTCGGCGAGCGGGACCATGTGGTCGATGTCCAGGGCCCCGGCGCTGGTGACCTCCTGGCCGTCGTAATAGCTGATCCAGGTCCCCCCCCCCGGTCAGCTTGCAGCCGGCCTCCACCGTCGGCGCCACGACCGCCTCGACGGCCCTCGACAGGGCGGCACTCCGCTACGGCCCCGGCATCGCTGGGTCCGCTTCGACGTTCCCGCAGGCTGGGTGAACCGCGACGGGCCGCGGCACCCACGCGCCCCGTAGGCGCGACGTTCAGATGGCTGCAGGTATGCCGGGTGAGCGCCACGCGGGCCGGGGCTGTTACGGCGTTCGGGCCGTCCACGGCGAACTGGTGGGCGTTGATTGCGCCGGGGCTCTCGTTGGGTCGGCTGCCGCGCGAGTTTCGGCCTGGGTCGGGTCGGCGTGGCTGAGTCGGTGCGGGTGGTGCGCCGGTGGCGTGCCGTGGCGCGTCCTTCGCGCGGGCTGTGACGTGCGTCACCGACAGGTGGCGACAGTGCAGGTGGGGGCAACCGTACGTAACCGGACGGGCACATTCCATGGAGAACGTGTGTCTCAGAGGTAACTCTGAGGGGGTTCGAGTTCGGTGAGTAAGGGTGAGGACACGCTGTGTTCCACCTCTTGGTCGCGATGGTGCGGCCTCCGGGGGTCCCAACTGCGTAATGAAGGAGGCTTCGTGAAGCTCCACCAGACCCGGTCCGTGCCCGCCCGCGCTCGCGCGCTCCGGATGCTCACTGTGTGCTTCGAAGCCGTCGTAGGACGTACGGCCCTGCAGGCCGGTACGACTGCGGCTTTCCGCCGGCACCTCGCATCACGGCCGCAGGCCCAGGAGCCGCGCGGGGCAGCCGGTGACTGACACCTTCGGCCGGGGATTCGAACTGGCCAGTCCGGAACCGGAACCCGAGTCCCAGCCGCAGCCCCAGCGGATCAAGTTCCCCGCGGACTTCGAGGCGTTCTTCCGGGAGCACAAGGACACCTTCTTCCGGATAGCCGTGAACCGGCTGCACGACCCCCGGGACGCGGACGAGGCGCTGAGCGACGCCGCGCTGGTGATGTACAGGAAGTGGGAGCGGATCCTCGCTCATCCGAACCCGATCGCTCTCGCGCACCGGATTCTGGACAACAAGATCACCGACTTCTACCGCCGTACCGCACGTACCGCCGGGCGCGAGCAGTCCCTGACCGAACGGCCCGACAGCTCCTACCTGATGGACCTGCGTTCCAGCGACCGGCTGGACCGGGCGCTGGAAAAGCTGCGACGGCTCGCCCCCGCACAGGCGCAGTGCTGGGAGATGAACAAGCTGAGCGGTCTGACCTACGCGGAGATCGGGACCCGTCTGGGCATGACCGAAGGAGCGGCGAAAACGAACGGGGCGAAAGGCCACAGACGAATGAAGGACCTGCTGTCGGAACTTCCTGACGAGGAGAAAGGGGACTCCTGATGCTGGAAGACCTTCTCGCGGAGCGAATCCGCGACGTGCGAGACGAAGCGATCCGCCATGACACCGACGACTTCATGGACCGGCTCGCCGCCCGGATCGCCGAGGACGCCCGCCCACCACGGGTCCGGTACGGGGGCAGCAGCCCCGAATCCGGTCCAGCTACGGACACCGTGCCGACCGAAGACTCCGAGTCCGTCACACAGGTCCCGCCGCCGGCGGCAACACCTGATTCGATGTACTCCCGGCCCCGCGGCGCCACCCGGCCCCTGCCCCGCCGCGCCGTGCGGCGCCGGCCCGTCCCCATCATCCCGGCCCACCCGGCCGTCTCCGCGCTCGCTGTCGTCGCGTACGTACGGCAGCTGTGCGACACCGTCCTGAGATCCAACGACGTCGACACCCTCGCCGAGTTCGCCGCCCACTACGACCAGGCCGGCGCGCGCACCTTCGCCTGCCTCCTGTACACCCTCGACAAGCACGAAGGCGCCCTGTACTGGTGGCGCTTCGCCGCAGGCGCCGGAGACGCTCTCGCCGCCCACCTGCTCGCCGCCCACCACGCCGCGGTCGGCGACGGGTCCGACGCGAGGATCTGGCGCACCTACTCACAGATCCTCGGATTCACCGACCGGCACCTGCCCCAGCCCATCCGCCACCGCACCGACATCGCCGAAGGCTTCGGACGCGAACTCCCGCAGAACCAAGCGCTGCGGGAGTTCATGAGGTGCCCGTCCCTGCCGCAGGAACTAGCAGCCCGCTGACACACGAAGGGAGCCCTCAACCCCGACAACGGTTACCAGGCCACTGGTCGGAAGGGCTCCCCACACGGCACTCCAGCAACGCCCGACAGACGAGACAGGAACACCTACGTTGAAGAGTAAGCGCAACAGCCAGAAACTGCGCCAGAACAGGCAGTTTGCTCGACTCCGCCATCGGCTCGCACGGCGGCGCCGCCTCATGACCGCCCACCTCCTGCGCGGTGCCTGCTACGGCATCGGCACCGGCTCGGTCGGACTCGTCTTCTGGTGGGTCGAGAGCAACCTGTAAAGGCGAGCGCTCGGCGGACACGCGGGTCGGCGACTGTCCAGACTGGCGCGGACAGCTGCTGGCCCGCCAGTGCCCGTCCCGCAGTGTCGGCCGAAGGAGTGACATGGACGGTTGGTTCTGTGGAGCCGGGTCTCGCTCTCGGTCCCTACTGCTCCATGACCCCTCGCTTATTTATGCGCCTTTTTCCCCACTTGATCTGTTCACGCGCTCAAGGGTGAAGAGCTGCGGCACACCCGGTCGGTTTTCGGCCCCGATTTGTTGACGTCGGAACAGTTGTCACGAGGAAAGAGTGAGCACGCTTGACGCCGTTCCGGGAGAAATCGGACTGTTAAGTCGGCTTGTTCTGCCACGTTTACGTGTTTCTGATCGAGAAATTGTTCGTGTCGCGTGAAGGACCCGTGGCAGCGTGTGGGATTCCGGTGGCCGAAGAGGTCACTGTGTCTACGTGTCCCGTGGGGGAAATCGCATGGCTTTACGTGCTTCCGGCACGCCGTTTCGGCGCGCCCGTATCACCGCCAGAATGTCTCTGAGCGCGGCCGTTACCGTGCTCGCACTCGGCATCGGCTCGCTGCCCGCGCTTGCCTCACCCGCTCCCGATCCGGGGCCCACTTCTGTGTGGGGCAAGAAGGCCGAGCCGCTGGCAGTGCCGCCGGTCAAGGTCGGTGCCAACAGGCCCCCGACCAACGAAGGGGAATCCTCGCCGTCGGCGGCGGAGGCTGCCTGGCAGTCCGCCCAGAAAGAGCGGGCCAGGGCCGGTGGCAGCACCTCGTCGTCCCAGGCGCGCTCGTCGGCCGGTGTGCGGAACTGGGTGCCGCGCGGGCAGGGGGCAGTGCCCTGGCACCAGATCTCCGACGTCCGGGTCACAGACTCGCTGGTAGCGAGGATCAACCTGTCGAATGGCAACCTGATGCTCGCCGCGACCGATTTCGATGTCGCCGGCGTCGGGCAAAAACTGCGGCTGGCCCGCACCTACAACTCGCTGGACGCCCCCTGGGGCAAGGTGTCGCAGCGGTGGTGGCAGGAGTACGAACGCTATCTCGACCTCTACGCAAGCGAAGTGGTGCTCTTCGGCGCCACCGGGGATGCGGCGTCCTTCACGAAGAACGCCGACGGCACCTTCACCACGCCGAAGGGGTACTCCAAGGACCTCAAGAAGAACACGGACGGCACCTACACGCTGACCGACCGCAAGTCCGGCTCCAAGGACACCTACGACCAGTACGGCACGCTGTCAAAGGTCACCGACCGCAACAGGGGTGCCATCACCGTCTCCCAGCACGACGGGGGCACGGAGCACAAGGGCTTCAAGATCACCGAAACCCGCTCCGGACGGTGGATCGACCTGGTCAAGACCTACCCGAACCAGTGGCAGGCCAAGGACCACACCGGCCGCACCGCCGTCTTCGACCTCAACCCCGCCGGCGACCTGGCGAGGACGACGGACACCGAGGGCAAGTCCACGCTCTTCGGCTACGACTCCTCGAACCGTCTGACGAAGATCACCACTCCCAAGGGGCGGGTGACGGTCTTCACCTACGACGACCAGAACCGCGTCACCTCCATGCTCCGGGCCACCGAGCTGAACGGCTCCGGCCACACCGGCCCCACCTGGACCTACACCTACTCCGCCACCACGCCGGACGCAGCCGGTACGACGACGGCCACCGACCCGGAGAACCACTCCACCACGTACGAGCACGACGCGGACGGTCAGGTCGAGAAGGTCACCGACGCGCTGGAGCGGTCGCGCTCCAAGAAGTACGACGCGAACCACAACGTGGAAGAGGCCGCCGACGCCATGGGCGTGGGCGGAGGCGCCGGAAACGTCACCACCTACGGGTGGGACTCCCGCAACAACCCCACGGGCTCCACCCTCCCCACCGGGGCCACCGCCAGCGTGACGGGCTACCAAACGATCGCGGGCGCCGACCTGCCCGGGACTCTGACGACGGCGGACGACGAGAAGACCGACTACACCTACGACACCGCGGGCAACACCAAGTCCGTCGCTGTCCAGGGCACGGGCGGCGGCAACCAGTCCTTCGACTACAACCCCGCCGCTCCCACTTGTGGTGGTTTCGAGGGCCAGGTCTGCAAGGCCACCACGAAGATGACGGCCTCGAAGTCGGTCTCCACGACCTTCACCTACGACGCCCAGGGCAACCTGAAGACGGTCAAGGCCCCGGCCCCGCTCGGCACCACCACCTACACCTACGACGAGCTGGGCCGGGTCTCCTCCGCCAAGGACGCCCGCGGCATCACCATCCTCTACACCTACGACCACCGCGACCGCGTGAAGAAGGTCGACTCCTCCAACTACCTGGCCGTCACCTACGAGTACGACGGTGACGGCAACCTCACCCAGCGCTCCGACAGCACCGGAGTGATCACCTACGAGTTCGACCCGCTCTCCCGGGAGACGGTCCGCACCCTGCAGAACGGCTCCCAGACGGTGCTGGCCTACACCCCGGCAGGCAACGTCGACACCTACAAAGACCCGGCGGGCCTGACCGACTACAGCTGGAACGAAGTCAACAAGCTCCAGGAACTGAAGGACCCCAACAACAAGATCACGAAGTACGAGTACAACAGGAACGACGTCCGCACCAAGACCACCTACCCCGGCAGCACTGTCCAGGAAGTCACCCCGGACAGGTCCGGCCGCCCGGAGAAGATCAAGGCCACCAGCCCGAAGGGCACCCTCGTCGACCTCGCCTACACCTACGCCAAGGAAGACGGCAAGGACGGCGGCAAGATCCGCACCAACACCGACGCGGTCTCGGGCACGAAGACGACCTACAGCTACGACAACGCGGGCCGGTTCGCCTACGCGGCGGAGAACAAGGGCAGCACGCTGAACGCCTCCTGGCAGTACTGCTACGACCTCGCCGGGAACCTCACCTCGCAGGGCGTGGAGAAGGGCTGCCCGCGCGGCACCACCTACACGGTCAACGACGCCCAGCAGATCACCGCGAAGGACGGCTCCAGCACGAGCTGGTCCTACGACAAGATCGGCAACGAGACCGCCGGCGCCTCCACCCCCGAGTCCACCCGCACCGGCGTCAAATGGACCGACTACTCCCAGATGACGTCGATCACCACCGGCGGCAAGACCTACGCCGGGCAGTACGGTTCCACCGACCAGTCCGAGCGGATCAAGCTCGGCGACACCTTCTTCCACAACGGGCCCCTCGGCCTGTCCGCCACCTCAACGGCCGGAGTGGACACGGGATTCAACCGCGAGCCCGGGGGCACGCTGAACTCCATGACCCGCGGGGGCAAGAACCACTACTACCTGACCGACGCACTCGGCAGCGTCGTCGCCCTGACAGACGAGACCGGCACCAAGGTCAACACGTACGGCTACAGCCCCCGCGGCGTCGAGCGCCCCACCACCACCGAGACGGTCCCCCAGCCCTACCGCTTCGCCGGCGGCTACCAGGACCCCACCGGCCTCTACCACTACGCGGCCCGCTACTACGACCCCAACATCGGCCGCTTCACCACCCCCGACCCCTCCGGCCAGGAACAGAACCCCTACCTCTACGCCGAAGGCGACCCCGTCAACCGCATCGACCCCACCGGACT
>NZ_JBBBEN010000072.1:0-95149 GCF_037137275.1 Streptomyces pratensis
TCCGCTTTCGCGTTCTCCCTTTCCGGCGGCTCCAACTTTACCAGACTCTCATTCGTTCCGTTTACCGGTCCGTTTTCGAAATGCTGGTGGCCTGTGGAATGGCCTTGCCTTTCGGCTGACCCGACTTTATCAGAGATTCTGAGTCGGAATTCCCGCCTTGTCCGGTGCTCTCCGGGCACACACGTGTGCCCCGCGCTTCCCGTTCAGGCGGAGCCGTTAACGTACTGGAGCGAGGCTCCCCGATGCAAATCGAGGGCCCCGCTCCAGTACGGCGGTGCGGAGGGGGTCAGACCTCCACCACGACCGGAAGGATCATCGGACGCCGACGGTAGGTGTCGGACACCCACTTGCCGACCGTCCGGCGGACCAGCTGCTGGACCTGGTGGGGCTCCATGACGCCGTCCTGGGCCGACTTGTCCAGTACTTCCTGGATCTTCGGGGCGACTGCGACGAACGCCCCGTCGTCGATGCCGGACCCCCTGGCCTGGATGTGGGGGCCGCCCACGATCTTGCCGGAGGTGCTGTCGACCACGATGAAGACCGAGATGATGCCCTCGTCGCCGAGGATGCGGCGGTCCTTGAGCGACGTCTCGGTGACATCGCCGACCGAGAGGCCGTCGACGTAGACGTAGCCTGCCTGGACCTTGCCGACGATCTTGGCCTTGCCGTCGATGAGGTCGACGACCACGCCGTCCTCGGCGATGACGATGTGGTCCTTGGGTACGCCGGTCAGGGCGCCCAGTTCGGCGTTGGCCCGCAGGTGGCGCCATTCACCGTGCACCGGCATCAGGTTCTTCGGCTTGCAGATGTTGTAGAAGTACAGCAGCTCGCCGGCCGAGGCGTGACCCGAGACGTGGACCTTGGCGTTGCCCTTGTGGACGACGTTGGCTCCCCAGCGGGTCAGACCGTTGATCACCCGGTAGACCGCGTTCTCGTTGCCCGGGATCAGGGACGACGCCAGGATCACCGTGTCGCCGGGGACGATGCGGATCTGGTGGTCGCGGTTGGCCATCCGGGAGAGGGCGGCCATCGGCTCGCCCTGCGAACCGGTGCAGACCAGTACCACCTCGTCGTCCGGGAGGTCGTCGAGGGTCTTCACGTCGACGACCAGACCGGCCGGAACCTTCAGATAACCCAGATCGCGGGCGATGCCCATGTTCCGGACCATCGACCGGCCCACGAAGGCGACCCTGCGGCCGTACTCGTGGGCCGCGTCCAGGATCTGCTGGATGCGGTGCACATGGCTGGCGAAGCTCGCCACGATGATCCGCTTCTGGGCGTTGGCGAACACCGTGCGCAGGACGTTGGAGATGTCCCGCTCGGGCGGCACGAAGCCCGGGACCTCGGCATTGGTCGAGTCGGAGAGGAGAAGGTCGATGCCTTCCTCGCTCAGCCGCGCGAACGCGTGCAGGTCGGTGAGACGGCCGTCCAGCGGGAGCTGGTCCATCTTGAAGTCACCGGTGGCCACGGCCAGCCCGGCGGGCGTGCGGATCGCGACGGCCAGGGCGTCCGGGATCGAGTGGTTGACCGCGATGAACTCGCAGTCGAAGACGCCGATGCGCTCACGCTGACCCTCGACGACCTCAAGGGTGTAGGGGCGGATGCGATGCTCCTGGAGCTTCGCCTCGATCAGCGCGAGGGTCAGCTTGGAGCCGATGAGCGGGATGTCCGGCTTCAGGCGGAGCAGATAGGGGACGGCGCCGATGTGGTCCTCGTGGCCGTGCGTGAGGACGACGCCCTCGATGTCGTCCAGACGGTCCCGGATCGTGGTGAAGTCCGGCAGGATCAGGTCGATGCCCGGCTGCTGCTCCTCGGGGAAGAGGACGCCGCAGTCGACGATGAGCAGCTTGCCCGCGTACTCGAAGACCGTCATGTTGCGGCCGATCTCGCCCAGGCCTCCGAGCGGCGTGACCCGCAGGGCGCCCTTCGGGAGCTTCGGCGGGGTACCGAGTTCAGGGTGCGGATGACTCAAAAGACTCTCCTTACCACGCGCGCCACGTACCGCTGAGGCACGTGGCGCGCATGTCATTCGTGCACTTGCTGTTGTCTTGGGTGGTGCTCGGGCGAGTCGCCTCGCCTGTTCAGTTGTGAAAGTCCGTGGTTACAGCTGTACCCCGCCGGCAGCGAGGTCGATCTTGAGCTGTGCCGTCTCCTGGGCGCTCAGCTCCACCAGCGGCAGACGCAGCGGGCCGGCCGGCAGGCCCCGGAGGGTAAGCGCAGCCTTCGTGGTGATCACACCCTGGGTACGGAACATGCCGGTGAAGACCGGGAGCAGCGTCTGGTGGATCTCGGTGGCCTTCTGCACGTCGCCGCTCAGGTGGGCGTCGATCAGGGCTCGCAGCTCCGGGGTGACCATGTGGCCGACCACGGAGACGAAGCCGACCGCGCCGACGGACAGGAGCGGCAGGTTGAGCATGTCGTCGCCGGAGTACCAGGCGAGGCCGGACTCGGCGATGGCCCAGCTGGCGCGGCCCAGGTCTCCCTTGGCGTCCTTGTTCGCGACGATCCGCGGGTGCTCGGCCAGCCGTACGAGGGTCTCGGTGTCGATCGGCACACCGCTGCGGCCGGGGATGTCGTACAGCATCACGGGCAGGCCGGTGGAGTCGGCGATGGCCGTGAAGTGCCGCAGCAGGCCCTCCTGCGGCGGCTTGTTGTAGTACGGCGTGACCGCGAGGAGGCCGTGGGCGCCGGTGCGCTCCGCCGTCCGGGCGAGCTCGACGCTGTGGCGGGTGTCGTTGGTGCCGATCCCGGCGACCACGTGTGCGCGGTCGCCCACCGCTTCGAGTACCGCCCGTACGAGCTGGTCTTTCTCCGCGTCGCTGGTGGTCGGGGACTCACCGGTGGTGCCGTTGACGATCAGACCGTCGTTGCCTGCGTCCACCAGGTGGGCGGCGAGCCGCTGGGCGCCGTCGAGATCGAGTGCGCCGTCCGCCGTGAAAGGCGTGACCATAGCGGTGAGGACCCGCCCGAAGGGGGTCTGCGGAGTGGAGATCGGAGCCATGGGTAACACGCTACTCGCTGCTCAGCGCGTGGTGTCCCCTCGGGGGGACGGGGAAGAGGAGCCCGGCACTGCCTGCTCGGGGGTTCAAGCAGTGCCGGGTCCGTTTGATCAGCCTAGATGAACTTACACAAATGCCGCAATACGGACACCGCCTATGGGGCGACCCGTCCGTTCTTGTTGAAGGCCGCATGAGTGAGCGGCATGAGCCGCGCCCAGTGCGCCTCCATCTGCTCGCCGACCATCTCGATCTCGCGCTGCGGGAAGGAGGGGACCTTGGCCAGCTCGTGCTGGGTGCGCAGTCCGAGGAAGTGCATCAGGGAGCGGGCGTTGCAGGTGGCGTACATCGTCGAGAAGAGACCGACGGGCAGGACCGCGCGGGCGACCTCGCGGGCGACTCCGGCGGCGAGCATCTCCTGGTAGGCCGCGTACGCCTGGCGGTAGGAGTCCTCCATCGCGCGGGTGGTGAGGTCGTACTGCTCCTCGGTGCCCTCGACGAACTCGTATTTCCCGGGCCGGCCCTGCTGCACCAGCTTGCGGGAGGCGCCGGGGACGTAGAAGACCGGTTCCAGCTCCCGGTAGCGGCCTGATTCCTCGTTGTACGACCAGCCGACGCGGTGCCGCATGAACTCGCGGAAGACGAAGATCGGGGCGCTGACGAAGAAGGTCATGGAGTTGTGCTCGAACGGGCTGCCGTGCCGGTCCCGCATGAGGTAGTTGATGAGCCCCTTGGAACGCTCCGGGTCCTTGGTGACCTCTTCGATCGACTGCTCACCGGCCGTGGAGACCCGGGCGGCGAACAGCACGTCCGCGTCGCCCGCGTCGCTTTTCACCAGGTCGACGGTGACGTCGCTGCGGAAGTGGGGCTTGGCGGGTTCGGGGGTGTCGGTCACCGGCGGGGGTCCTTCCAATGGCGTCGCTGGGCGGCGACCACTTTACGGGCCGGGCCGCGGACGCCGGTACCCGCGCATGCGCGGGTACCGGCGGGCAGCCGTTCGGGGAGTCGTTCAAACGTTACGGCGATTCGGGGCACCGATCCGGCCTGTCGTGCGTCTGACTCAGTAGCAGCACCCGTCTCTGAGAGCAAGGAGAGTTTCCTCATGTTCCGCCGGCGTGAATCCGTCCCGTTCTCGTTCGTAGCCGAGGCCGACCGATTCCGCAGTAATGTCACTCCTCCTCCCGCCGCCCGCGCTACCGTTCCCGAACTGCTCGGGCGCTCCCTCATGGGGATGACCGTGGTCGCCGCTCTCGTCGGCTCCCTGCTGCTGGGGCTCCCGGCGCTCGACTCCGGGCAGTCCCCGGCCCAGGGCAAGCAGTCCGAAGCGACCGAGGGGCGCTGACCCGTACGGCCCCCTGGGGTGGTCGGGTCAGTGGTGCCCTCGGTAGCCTCACCGGGCACAGCAATCGAGCGTGCTTGTGAGTGAGGATGAGCCGTGCCCCTGCCCTTTCTGACGGCCGACCGCGCATTCGACGCGAGCGCGGAGGACGTCGCGCTGCCGTTCGACGACCATGACAGCTGGCGGCGGCCCTACCGCCCCGGCCCGTGGCGGGTCGCGGCGGCGGCCACCTGTCTGCTGCTGGCCTCGTTCGTGCTGCTCGCGGCCGTGATCATCGGTGCGACCGGCGGGCCGTCCTCCGCCTTCGTGTGTCTGGCCCTGGCCGGTGCGGTGATCGCCGCCGCGCTGCGTCTGCTGCGGGTCGGCGCGTGGGTCAGCCGCCACGGCGTGCGGCGCGTCGGGTTCTTCCGCACCACCACGGTGGCGTGGAGCGACACGTCGGCCGTCCGTACGGCCCAGCAGCCCGTGAAGTGGATGGGCCTGCCCCGTACGGTGCAGGGCCAGGCGCTCGTCGTGGTCCGGCGGAGTGGCGAGAGGCTGCCGCCTCTGGCCACGGACCACAACGCGGACTTCCTGGGCCGTGACGAGGCCTTCGAGCGTGCCACGGACACCGTGGAGGCCTGGGCGGACGAGTACCGGCAGGGCTGAGCAGCGGTCGGACCACGCGGAGAGGGGCGGGCCCGGAGCGGAAAGCTTCGGGCCCGCCCCTCTCCGTGGCCCGGGAAGTCGCTCAGGCGTCGGACGGGCCGGCGGGCGAGGAGGCGGGCGATGCCGTCCCCGGCCTGCCGTGCAGCGCGATCGCCCGCTGCATCGCCTTGCGGGCGCGTGGGGTGTCCCGCGCGTCCTGGTAGGCGACCGCCAGGCGGAACCAGGCGCGCCAGTCGTCCGGGGCGTCCTCGGTCTCTTCGCGGCGCCGGGTGAAGACGGCGTCCGCGGCGTCCCGGTCGATGCGGCCGGACGGGGTGCGGGCCAGGTCGTCGACCGGCAGGCCGCCCTCCGCGTCCAGCTCGGCGGCCAGCGCGTTGGCGCGGCGGACGAACTGGGTGTTCTTCCAGAGGAACCAGACGCCGATCACCGGCAGGATCAGCACGGCCACGCCGAAGGTGATCGTGATCAGCGTGCCGTGGCGGATGAGCATCAGGCCGCGGCTGCCGACCAAGACGAAGTAGAAGACCAGGACGGCGGCCGTGACGATGTAGGTGATCTTTGCGCGCATGGGGGTGCTCAGTCAGTTCAGGTCGAGGAAGTGTTCCAGGCCGAACGTGAGGCCCGGTGTGGACACCACGCGCCGTACGCCGAGCAGGATGCCCGGCATGAAGCTGCTGTGGTGGAGGGAGTCGTGGCGGATGGTGAGGGTCTCGCCCTCGCCGCCGAGGAGCACTTCCTGGTGGGCCAGCAGGCCGCGGAGCCGGATCGCGTGCACGGGGACGCCGTCGACGTCCGCGCCGCGAGCACCGTCCAGGGCGGTGGCGGTGGCGTCCGGCTGGGGGGCGCTGCCGGCCTTCGCGCGGGCCGCCGCGATGAGCTGGGCGGTGCGGGTGGCGGTGCCGGAGGGGGCGTCGACCTTGTTCGGGTGGTGGAGTTCGACGACCTCCGCGGACTCGAAGTAGCGGGCGGCCTGTTCCGCGAACTTCATGGTCAGGACCGCGCCGATGGAGAAGTTCGGGGCGATGAGGACGCCTGTTTCCGGGGCGTTGTCCAGCCAGGCGGTGAGCTGCGCGAGCCGTTCGTCGGTCCAGCCGGTGGTGCCGACGACGGCGTGGATGCCGTGGCGGAGGCAGAAGTCGAGATTGCCCATCACCGAAGCGGGGGTGGTGAGCTCGACGACGGCCTGGGCGCCTGTGTCGGCGAGGGTCTCCAGCCGGTCGCCCCGGCCCAGGGCCGCCACCAGCTCCAGGTCGTCGGCGGCCTCGACGGCCCGTACGGCCTCGGAGCCGATACGGCCCTTCGCGCCGAGAACGGCTACGCGCAGCTTGCTCATCTTGCTTCCTTAAGGGGTTAGGAGACCACTTCGTGGAGGCGGTCCGCCTGCTTGTCCTTGAGCGGGCCGATGACCGAGAGGGAGGGGCGGCGGGTGAGGAGTTCGCCCGCCACCTCCCGTACGTCCTCCGGGGTGACCGCCGCGATGCGCGCGAGCATGTCGTCGACCGACATCTGCTCGCCCCAGCACAGCTCGCTCTTGCCGATGCGGTTCATCAGGGCGCCGGTGTCCTCCAGGCCGAGGACGGTGGAGCCGGCGAGCTGGCCGACGGCGCGGGTGATCTCGTCGTCGTCCAGGCCGTGGGCGGCGACCCTGTCCAGCTCCTCGCGGCAGATCGCCAGGACGTCGTGGACCTGGCTGGGCCGGCAGCCCGCGTACACGCCGAAGAGGCCGCAGTCGGCGAAGCCCGAGGTGTAGGAGTACACGCTGTAGGCCAGGCCCCGCTTCTCCCGGACCTCCTGGAAGAGCCGCGAGCTCATGCCGCCGCCGAGGGCGGTGTTGAGGACGCCGAGAGCCCAGCGTCGCTCGTCGGTGCGGGCGAGGCCGGGCATGCCGAGGACCACGTGGGCCTGCTCGGTCCTGCGGTTGATCAGCTCGACCTTGCCCGCGGTGCGCAGGGTTCGCGTCCCCTCGCGCGGCGCCATCGGGACGGCGTCGGTGCGGGAGAGGGCGCCGGCGCGCTCGAAGGCCCTGCGGACCTGCCGTACGACCGTGGCGTGGTCGACGTTGCCCGCGGCGGCGACGACGAGGCGGGTGGGGTCGTAGTGCTTCTTGTAGAAGCGGGCGATCTGGCCGCGGCTGAGCCCGTTGACCGTGTCGACGGTGCCGAGGACCGGGCGGCCGAGGGGGGTGTCGCCGAGCATGGTGTGCGCGAACAGGTCGTGCACGCAGTCGCCCGGGTCGTCCTCGGTCATCGCGATCTCTTCGAGGACGACTCCGCGCTCGGCGTCGACGTCCTCGGCAGTGATCAGCGAACCGGTCAGCATGTCGCAGACCACGTCGATGGCCAGGGGCAGGTCGGTGTCCAGGACCCGCGCGTAGTAGCAGGTGTACTCCTTCGCCGTGAAGGCGTTCATCTCGCCGCCGACCGCGTCGACGGCGGCGGAGATGTCGAGGGCGCTGCGCTTGGCGGTGCCCTTGAAGAGGAGGTGTTCGAGGTAGTGGGTCGCACCGTTCAGGGTGGGCGTCTCGTCGCGTGATCCGACGTTCGCCCAGATGCCGAAGGTGGCGGACCGGACGGAGGGCAGGGTCTCGGTGACGATCCGGAGACCGCCGGGGAGGACCGTGCGGCGGACGGTGCCGATGCCGCCTGTTCCCTTGATGAGCGTTTGGGTACGGGCGACGGCCCGCGCCTCGGAGGAGGCGCGGGCCGTCGTCACGGAACTACGGGACGTCACTTGTCGGTGTCGTCCTTCTCCTCGGCCTCTTCGCCCTCGATCACGGGGATGAGGGAGAGCTTGCCGCGGGAGTCGATCTCGGCGATCTCGACCTGGACCTTGGAGCCGACCGCGAGCACGTCCTCGACGTTCTCCACGCGCTTGCCACCGGCGAGCTTGCGGATCTGCGAGATGTGCAGCAGGCCGTCCTTGCCGGGCATGAGCGAGACGAACGCACCGAAGGTGGTCGTCTTGACGACCGTGCCCAGGTAGCGCTCGCCGACCTCCGGCATGGTCGGGTTGGCGATCGCGTTGATCGTGGCGCGGGCGGCCTCGGCCTGCGACCCCTGCTGGGCGCCGATGTAGATGGTGCCGTCGTCCTCGATCGTGATGTCGGCGCCGGTGTCCTCCTGGATCTGGTTGATCATCTTGCCCTTCGGGCCGATGACCTCACCGATCTTGTCCACCGGGATCTTGACGGTGATGATCCGCGGGGCGTTCGGGGACATCTCGTCCGGGACGTCGATGGCCTCGTTCATGACGTCCAGGATGTGCAGACGCGCGTCACGGGCCTGCTTCAGCGCGGCGGCCAGGACCGAGGCGGGGATGCCGTCGAGCTTGGTGTCGAGCTGGAGCGCGGTCACGAACTGCTTGGTGCCGGCGACCTTGAAGTCCATGTCGCCGAAGGCGTCCTCCGCACCGAGGATGTCGGTGAGGGCGACGTAGTGGGTCTTGCCGTCGATCTCCTGCGAGATCAGGCCCATGGCGATGCCGGCGACGGCGGCCTTGAGGGGCACGCCGGCGTTCAGCAGGGACATGGTGGAGGCGCAGACCGAGCCCATGGACGTCGAGCCGTTGGAGCCCAGCGCTTCGGAGACCTGGCGGATCGCGTAGGGGAACTCCTCGCGCGAGGGGAGCACCGGCACGATGGCGCGTTCTGCGAGCGCTCCGTGGCCGATCTCGCGGCGCTTGGGCGAGCCCACGCGGCCGGTCTCGCCGACGGAGTACGGCGGGAAGTTGTAGTTGTGCATGTAGCGCTTGCGGGTCACCGGGGAGAGGGTGTCCAGCTGCTGCTCCATGCGGAGCATGTTGAGGGTGGTGACGCCCAGGATCTGGGTCTCGCCACGCTCGAACAGCGCCGAGCCGTGCACGCGCGGGATGGCCTCGACCTCGGCGGCGAGCGTACGGATGTCCGTGACGCCGCGGCCGTCGATGCGGACCTTGTCCTTGATGACGCGCTCGCGGACCAGCTTCTTGGTCAGAGCGCGGTAAGCGGCGGAGATCTCCTTCTCGCGGCCCTCGAACGCCGGCAGGAGCTTCTCCGCGGCGATCTCCTTGACGCGGTCCAGCTCGGCCTCGCGGTCCAGCTTGCCGGCGATGGTGAGCGCCCGCGTCAGCTCGGAGGTGACGGCGTCGGAGAGCGCGTCGAAGACGTCGTCCTGGTAGTCGAGGAAGACGGGGAACTCGCCGACCGGCTTGGCGGCCTTGGAGGCCAGGTCGGACTGGGCCTTGCAGAGCGCCTTGATGAAGGGCTTCGCGGCGTCCAGACCGGCGGCGACGATCTCCTCCGTGGGAGCCTCCGCGCCGTCCTTGACGAGCTGGATGGTCTTCTCGGTGGCCTCGGCCTCGACCATCATGATCGCGACGTCGCCGTCGTCCAGGAGGCGGCCGGCGACGACCATGTCGAAGACGGCGTCCTCGAGCTCGGTGTGCGTGGGGAACGCGACCCACTGGCCCTTGATCAGGGCGACGCGGGTGGCGCCGATCGGGCCGGAGAAGGGCAGGCCCGCCAGGATGGTGGAGCAGGAGGCGGCGTTGATCGCGACCACGTCGTAGAGGTGGTCGGGGTTGAGCGCCATGACCGTCTCGACGACCTGGATCTCGTTGCGCAGGCCCTTCTTGAAGGAGGGGCGCAGCGGGCGGTCGATCAGGCGGCAGGTGAGGATCGCGTCCTCGGAGGGCCGGCCCTCCCGGCGGAAGAAGGAGCCGGGGATCTTGCCGGCCGCGTACTGCCGCTCCTCGACGTCCACCGTGAGGGGGAAGAAGTCGAGGTTGTCCTTGGGTCGCTTGGACGCGGTGGTGGCCGACAGCACCATGGTGTCGTCGTCCAGGTACGCCACGGCGGAGCCGGCGGCCTGCTTGGCGAGGCGGCCCGTCTCGAAGCGGATCGTGCGGGTGCCGAAGGTTCCGTTGTCGATAACGGCCTCGGCGTAGTGGGTCTCGTTCTCCACTAGTGATTTCTCCATACTCGTCGTCTTTCGTCCTTCCGCCCGTGTGGCGGAGGACGGTGCGGGAGAAGCGCACCGTTGATGCGGGCCGGTCTTCGATCGAAGCTCCCGGGCGCTTTCCCGGGGGCCACTACCGAGGACCGGCGGCGGCGGTCGCTGCGCCCCTCCCTCGTTCTGGTCTCGTAGCCCAGGTTACCGAGCTTGACACCGGTCGTGCACGTACGGCAAAGGGAGCGGTCCCCTGAACTGCGGGAACCGCTCCCTTTTCACAGCGTCCTTACTTGCGGCCGCCGGCCGCGCCGCGGCGGATGCCGAGGCGCTCGACGAGCGCACGGAAGCGCTGGATGTCCTTCTTGGCCAGGTACTGCAGGAGGCGGCGACGCTGGCCGACGAGGATCAGCAGTCCACGACGGGAGTGGTGGTCGTGCTTGTGCGTCTTGAGGTGCTCCGTCAGGTCCGAGATCCGGCGGGAGAGCATGGCGACCTGGACCTCGGGGGACCCGGTGTCGCCCTCCTTCTGGGCGAACTCGGCCATGATCTGCTTCTTCGTAGCGGCGTCGAGCGGCACGCGTACTCCTCTTGGTGTTCGAAGCGCCCACGAGTGCCTCTGGTCTTGATCGCAGAGGTGCTTCCGTGACTCGGAGGCGAAGGTCCGATGAGCGCAGCCCCCAGGATGATCCGAGGACGCGTACACAAACGGCCACTGGTCAGACTAGCAGCCGTTCGGGTCACGTCCCGCCGCAGGTCAGCCGGTGAGGGCGCGGGCCCGCGCGAAGACGTCGAGGACGGCAAGGCAGAGCGGGACGAGCGAGAGCAGCACGAGGCTCTCGGTCAGGTCTAGGAGGCGGCCCCAGAACGGGGAGAGCCCCTTGCGGGGGATGACCAGGCCGATGGCGGTGAGCAGGGCGGCCCCGGCGGCGAGGGTCGCGGAGAGCCAGACCGTACGGATGTCGAGAGCGCCGCGGTCCCCGTAGCGGACCAGGTCGTACAGCAGGTCCCCCGGCGGGTTCAGGGCGAGGCCGAGGACGAGGAGGGCGATGGCGCCGATGCCGGCCACCAGGGCGCAGGCGACCTGGGAGGTGTAGCGGAAGAGGCGGGCGCGCAGCAGCATGGCGAGGCCGGCGGCCAGGGCGAGGAACTGGCCCCAGATGTCGTCGGAGAAGCCGAGGACCGCGGCGGAGCCGACGACCACGGCCGCGCAGCCGCCGACGAGGCCGAGGAGCATCTCGTGGCCGCGGCGGGCCTGGGCGGCGATGCGGTCGGCGTCCACGGGCTCCGGGTCGCCCTCGGGGGTGTCCGGGTCTCCGTCGTCGTAGTCGGCGGCGGTGCGCGGTGAGGCGTAGCCGATGGGGAGCCGGGCGAAGCGGGCGGAGAGGCCCGGCAGGAAGGCGACCAGGCCGAGGGCGACGGGGGTGCAGACGGCCGCGGTCCGGGTGGCGGAGGCCTCTGTGAGGATGGCGACGAACGTGGCCAGGGTCCCGACGGCGGCCAGGAAGGTGCTCGCGACGAAGGGGGCGTCGCCGCTGGGGGTGAGCGCGACCAGGACGACGGAGACGACCAGGACGGCGACGCAGCCGAGCAGGAACTGCAGGCGGCCCGGCCCGTGCCCGGCGTCGGGGCCGATGGCTCCGGAGCCGGCGATGAGGACGAGGGGGAGGGCGCCGAGGCCGAGGGCGACGGCGGCGGCGCGATCCCCGTAGACCCGGGCGCGCACCCCGGCGAAGGCGGTGAGCAGGACTCCGGCGGCGCCCGCGATGATGCCGGGCAGGCCGTGCATGTCGTGGCGTACCGGGTCGGCGAACCACAGCACGAACGCCATCAGGACGAGCAGCAGGACGCCGCCCACCAGGCCCGCGCCGCGCAGGAGTTCCTCGCTCCACAGGTGGCGGTCGCGGGTGACGGCGGCGGCCACGGCGTCGGAGACGTCGTCGAAGACCGCGGGCGGCAGCGACTGTGCGAAGGGGCGCAGGCTGAGGATCTCGCCGTCGAGGACCTGCTGGGCGCCGAGGGTGCGGGCGCCGTCCAGGACGCTTCCGTCGCGGCGGACCAGGTGGTAGCCGGTGGGCGTTCCGGGCGCCTGGGTCTGGCCCGTGAGACGCAGGACCTCGGGGTAGACGTCGGCGACGGCGATGTCCTCGGGCAGAGCGACGTCGATCCGGCTGTCGGGCGCCACGACGGTGACGCGGCAGAAGCCCGTCGCTGCGGTCGTACTCACGTGTCTGGGTCCCCCTGATTCGCGGTTGCGCACGGTGCGCGCGCCACCCTACCGGGAGGGGCGGAAGCGCCCGGCACGTAGGATCTCCGTCGCGCGGACGGAAGTTACGCGCGCACGCAGCCACGGGGGCGTCGGTGCGGATCAGGACCGGCCTTCCGCCCGTCCGTATCGAGGGATTGATGTTCCGGTGAGCCAGATCGTCGTGAAACGACCTCCACGGTCGCTGCCGCCGGAAGTGCCGGTGGACGCGTTGACGTTGGAGGTCCCTCCGGAGCTGCCGCGCGGGCAGCAGGAGGGGATGCTGATGCAGATCCTGCCGGTGCTCGGCATGGGGTCCTCCGTGGTCTTCTTCTTCTCCCCGCAGGCCCCGCCGTTCATGCGGATCATGGGGGTCCTGATGCTCGTCTCGACGGTCGGCATGGTGGTCGCCCAGCTTGTCCGGTATCGCCGCGGTACGCAGGGGCAAATGGCGGACGTCCGCCGCGACTACCTCAAGTACCTGGCCCAGACACGGCGGACGGTGCGCCGCACGGCGCGCAGGCAGCGGGACGTCCAGCTGTACCTGCACCCGTCCCCGGAGCAGTTGTGGTCGGTGGTGGCGGAGGGTTCGCGGCTGTGGGAACGGCGGGTCGGCGACAAGGACTTCGCGCAGGTGCGGATCGGGCTGGGCGCGCAGCAGCTGTCGACGCCGCTGATCGCGCCGGAGACCGCGCCGGTCGACGAGCTGGAGCCGATGTGCGCCGGCGCGATGCAGAGGTTCCTGGCGGTGCACGGCTCGCTGGACGGGCTGCCGATGGCGGTCTCGATGCGGGCCTTCTACCACGTGACGGTCTCGGGCCATCCTGAGGCGGCGCAGGCGACGGCGCGTGCGATGGTGGCGCAATCGGTGACGCTGCACTCCCCCGAGGACCTGGTGGTCGCGGTGGTGGCGGCCCCGGGGGCGGTGGGGCGCTGGGACTGGACGAAGTGGCTGCCGCACACGCAGGCGCCCGGGCAGATCGACGGGGCCGGCACGAAGCGGTTGTTCGGGGACGACCTGGGCGAGCTGGAGTCGCTGCTGGCCGGCCGGCTGGACGGGCGGCCGCGGTTCGGGCGGGAGAGCCGGCCGGTGCTGGACCAGCCGCACATCGTGGTGGTCCTGGACGGCGGGACGGTGCCGCCCCACTCGCTGTTCGCCGCGGCCGAGGGGATGCAGGGGGTGACCATCGTGGAGGTGGTCTCCGGTGAACTGGACGAGCGGCGCGGCGGTCTGTCCGTGGTGGTGCGGCCGGGGACCCTGCGGCTGGAGTCGGGGGCGGGACTGGCGTACGAGGGGGTGCCGGACGCGATGTCGCTGCCGGCCGCCGAGGCGTTGGCCCGGCAGTTGGCGCCGCTGCGCACCGGCGGGGGCGGCGACGACGAACCCCTGCTGGCGAACCTGGACTTCACGGACCTGCTGAACCTGGGGGACGCGGGTTCGGTGGATGTGGCGCGCACCTGGCGCCCCCGGTCGGTCTCGGAACGGTTGCGGGTGCCGATCGGGGTCGGTGAGGGCGGCGAGCCGGTGATGCTGGACCTCAAGGAGGCGGCGCAGGAGGGCATGGGGCCGCACGGGCTGTGTGTCGGTGCGACGGGTTCGGGCAAGTCCGAGCTGCTGCGGACGCTGGTGCTCGGGCTCGCGGTGACGCACTCCTCCGAGACGCTGAACTTCGTGCTCGCGGACTTCAAGGGCGGTGCGACGTTCACGGGGATGTCGCAGATGCCCCACGTGGCGGCCGTCATCACCAACCTGGCGGACGACCTGACCCTGGTGGACCGGATGGGCGACGCGATCCGCGGGGAGCTCCAGCGCAGGCAGGAGCTGCTGCGGTCGGCGGGGAACTACGCCAACATCCACGACTACGAGAAGGCGCGGGCCGCGGGCGCGGCGCTGGAACCACTGGCTTCGCTGGTGCTGGTGATCGACGAGTTCTCCGAACTCCTCACCGCCAAGCCTGACTTCATCGACATGTTCATCCAGATCGGCCGCATCGGCCGGTCGCTGGGGGTGCACCTGCTGCTGGCATCGCAGCGCCTGGAGGAGGGCAAGCTGCGAGGTCTGGACACCTATCTCTCGTACCGGATCGGGCTGCGGACGTTCTCGGCGGCGGAGTCCCGTACGGCGCTGGGCGTGCCGGACGCCTATCACCTGCCGTCGGTGCCCGGTTCCGGTTACCTCAAGTTCGGCACGGACGAGATGACGCGGTTCAAGGCGGCGTACGTGTCGGGGACCTACCGGACGAGCGGCCCCGATCTGTCGGTCGGTCAGCTGCCGGTCGAGCGGCGGCCCGCCGTGTTCTCTGCCGCTCCGGTCCCGGTGGTGTACCGGGCGCCGGACCCCGAGCATGTGGCCGCTCAGGCGGCGCGGGCGCGGGCGGAGGACGACGCGCTGGCCGACACGGTGCTCGACGTGATCGTGCGGCGGCTGGAGGGCCAGGGGGTGCCGGCGCATCAGGTGTGGCTGCCGCCGCTGGACCGGGCGCCGACGCTGGACCAACTGCTGCCTGGGCTCGCGCCGACGGCGGACCGGGGGTTCACGTCGACCGAGTACTCGCGGCCGGGCGGGCTGGTCGTGCCGCTGGGGCTGATCGACAAGCCGTTCGAGCAGCGGCGTGAGGTGCTGTACCGGGACTTCTCCGGTGCGGCCGGGCATCTGCTGATCGTGGGTGGTCCGCAGTCCGGCAAGTCGACGCTGGCGCGGACCCTGATCTCGTCGTTCGCGCTCACGCACACTCCGCGGGAGGTGCAGTTCTACGGTCTGGACTTCGGCGGTGGCGGGCTGGTGGCGCTGGAGGAGCTGCCGCACGTGGGCCAGATGGCCTCGCGGCTGGACCCGGAGCGGGTGCGGCGCACGGTCGCCGAGGTGGTCGGCATTCTCAACCGGCGTGAGGAGTTCTTCCGCGCCCACTCCATCGACTCGATCGCCACCTACCGGCGCAAGCGTGCCCGGGGCGAGCTGCCCGGGGAGGTGTGGGGCGATGTGTTCCTGGTGGTGGACGGCTGGAGCGCGTTCCGCACCGAGTACGAGATGCTGGAGCAGGCCGTCACCGATCTCGCCTCACGCGGACTGGGCTACGGCATCCATGTGGTCGCCACGGCGGCCCGTTACATGGAGATGCGGGCGGCGCTGAAGGACCAGATGCTGGGCCGGCTCGAACTGCGTCTCGGCGACACCATGGACTCGGAGTTCGACCGCAAGGTCGCGGCGAACGTCCCGGCGGGGGTGCCGGGTCGCGGCCAGGTCGCGGAGAAGCTGCACTTCATGGCCGCGTTGCCGCGTATCGACGCGGTCAGTGACGCGTCGGACCTCTCGGAGGGCACGGAGGCGTTCGTCTCCACGGTGCGGGACAACTGGTCGGGCGATCCGGCCCCGGCCGTGCGGCTGCTGCCGCGCGTGATGCCCGCGGACCAGCTGCCCAAGGGCTTCGAGTTCCCGGAGCGGGGCATCGCCATCGGCATCGACGAGACGGCGCTGGAGCCGGTGTTCGTCGACTTCGAGACGGACCCGTTCTTCCTGGTCTTCGGTGACAGCGAGTCCGGGAAGACGAATCTGCTGCGGTTGATCGCGAAGCAGATCGCCGAACGCTACTCCCCCGACGAGGCGAAGCTCGTCGTCGGCGACTACCGGCGCGCACTGCTGGGCGCGCTGCCGGAGCAGCACCTGCTGGAGTACGCGCCGATGGCGAGCTCCCTGCAGATGCACATGGAGGCGCTGGCGGGGGTGTTCTCCCGGCGGCAGCCGCCCACGGACGTGACCCCGCAGCAGCTGCGCGACCGCAGCTGGTGGACCGGCCCGCAGATCTTCATCATCGTGGACGACTACGACCTGGTGGCGACGAACGCGGGCAACCCGCTGGCGCCGCTCGCGGAGTACCTGCCCTTCGCCCGGGACACCGGGGTGCGGTTCATCATCGCGCGCAGTTCGGCGGGTGCGTCGCGCGCGATGTACGAGGGGTTCATGCAGCGCGTCAAGGAGCTGGGGGCGCAGGGCGTGGTGCTGTCCGGCGACCCGGGCGAGGGCGAACTCATCGGTCCGGTGCGCGGCCATCCGATGCCGCCGGGCCGCGGCTACTTCGCCTCGCGGCGACGCGGGACGCCGATGGTGCAGATCGGGCGGCTTCCGGAGCAGCGCTGAGATGTCGGGCGGTGCGGGCCCCTGCCCGCCGGCGCCGCTCGTCGGTGACACAGCGGTGCGGGNGGGGCCCGCACCGGCCAGGGAACGGAACGGGGAATGTGATGGGTTTCGACGAGGAGTGGTCCCAGCTGCGGGCGGAGGCCACGCAGCGGCAGGCCGCGAGCACACGTCTCAACGGTGTGGGGGACGGGGCTGCCTCGCCCGGTGTCGGCGACAAGGATCTCGCCTCGACTCCGGCGGAGAAGGCGGCGGCGGCCAGAACCATCGAGAACGAGCTGCTGGGAAGCACCGGCAGCGCCATGAACGACGCGGACGAGTCGTCGAAGGCAGCGGCCACCGAGTTCGCCGACTGGCTCACCGGGCCGGCCATCACGAAGCTCGGCAAGACGTGGGACCGGCAAGTGCAGACCCTCATGGGCCGCCTGCGCACCGAGAGAGACGGGCTGAGCGGGACGGCGAACAACGTCGCCGGGCTCGAACTGGATCTCCGGTCCCAGTTCACTCCGCTCCTCACGTCCCCCTACGGGCCGGGGACTTCCGCTCTCGACGGGACCTGACGGCGGTCTGGGCGCCCGGCGCCGTCGCGGCACCAGGTCCTTCCGTCGGACCAGGCCGGGCCGGCGGCCGCAGCACACGGGCCCGCCGTCCCGAGCGGGAGGAGGCCTCCAGGCCGGGGGAGGCCGGCCACCGCTCCGTGCGGCGCCGCCCGGGCCGGGGGCAGCTCGCCGGCGCCGCACCGGGGCCCGCGGGCTCGGCCCGGCCGGGCAGCCACCGCCGTCGGGCGGGTCCGTGTCCGGCCGCCCCGCCCCGAATCGACGAACACCGCATCAAGGGGATACATGCTCACCTACAGCGAAGTCATGACGACCGACCTGAGCAAACTGACCACGGCCGCGGACAAGTGGGACGACATGGCCGCGGAGATCAAGAAGGTCGAGAACCGGTACAAGGACAGCGTCCAGCGCATCACGCTCGGCCCGTCCTGGACGGGGCTGAGCGCGGGCACCGCGCGACTCAACTTCGCCGCCACCCGCTACGAGTACGCCGCCGCGCAGACCCAGGCCAAGGCCATCGCCTCGCTGTTGCGGGACGCGCACAACGACTTCGTACGGCTGAAGAAGAACCTGGAGAACCAGCGCGCCGCGGCGATCAAGGCGGGGATGAGGGTCTCGGAGGCGGGCGTCGTCGGCTTCGACTACGAGGCGCTCACCGAGGGCGAACGCTCCGCCGCCCGGCACGATCCGGACTACGCGGAGAGCATACGCAAGGCCGTGGCGTCCTGGTCGAAAGCGCTCGACGACTGCGTCAAGGCGATCGACGACGCGGACCAGGGGGTGAAGATCGCGTTGGAGGCCGTCTCCAAGGACGGGTACGGGGACAAGAACGACGGCACGCCGGGCACCGGGTTCAACGGGCGGGCGAAGGACGACATCGAGGCGTACGAGGCGGAGAACACCGCGGACATCGCCACGCGTATCAACAACGGCGACCAGGTGTCCGCGGCCCAGATCGCGGAGTTCCAGCGTTCGGTACGGGACAACAGCCATGACAAGGCCTACGCGCAGGCGCTGCTCAACAGCCTGGGCCCGGGCGGGCTGATCAAGGTCAACGACAAGCTCAACGACCGCGCCTACGACTCGGACAAGAAGAACGCGTCCTCATACCTGGAGATCCAGAAGGGACTGGCCGACTCCGTCGCCACCGCCACCCGGGTGCCGGGGAGCATCAAGGACGCCCCGCCGGGTTCGGACGCCTTCAGGAAGTGGGTGGAATCCGACAAGGGCACGTTCTACCGGGAATGGACGGACAAGCTCGATGAGGCGGGCACGGAGAACTTCGGCAAGGAGACACATCCGGTCTACGGATACCAGTCGTTCGTCAGCGTGATGCAGCACGCGGACACCGAGTTCGACGACCAGTTCCTCTACGAACTGGGCCACGACCTCATCGCCCTGGACAAGGAGTCCCCGCAGTACTTCCGTCAGTGGGGCGCCGCCCACGACGGCATAGAGTCCGACCCTCTGGACGGGCTTCTGGGAGTGATGAGCAAGAACCCGGACGCGGCCACCGCGTTCTTCGATCCGGACGGAGTCGGTACGGGGAAGAACCACGTCGACAACACCCATATGGAATACCTGGTGGGGCGTGGCGAGGGTTCCCGTGACTGGCCGAAGATCGACGTGCCGGGGGTCAGGGTCACCACGTTCGACGATCCGAGCAGCAGGATGGGGCTGGGCCTGGCCCTGGAGGCCGCGGCGACCGGACGCGAACCCCTGCTGCCGGGACAGGACCCCTGGCCCGGAGCGAGGCACAGTGAAGAGCAGGCCCGGGTCATGAACGCGATCATCGAGCAGAGCTCCCCGGGAGAGAAGGACGGCACCGAGGCGAGCGTCCCCGCCAACATCCGCGGCCCCGTGGCCAACGCGCTGGCGGAGTACGCGTCCGACACGCACGAGATCATCGGGACCATGGACAAGCGGTACATCCACCCGGACCAGGACGGCTACTTCGTGGACGAGGAGGGCGCCCATCTCGCCGCCTCCCAGGAATCGCTGATCCAGGTGATGCGGGGACTTTCCGAGGACCCGAACGCCTACGCCGCCCTCCACAAGGCCGAGGCCAGGCATTTCAACAACCTGCTCGACGAAGTCCCCGCAGGCTCCACCGGTTTCGAGCAGGACGGCAAGTGGGGCAAGGCGGGTTCGGTCCTGGGCGCTTATACGGCGATCCGCGAGGACGTCATCAACGACGACCGTATGGACGCCTACAGCGAGGCCGACTGGAAGGCGAAAGTCGCCTATCACGTGGTCGGTGGAGCGGTCACTCCTGCCACGCTCACCCTCGGAGGAAGGATTCTGCCCATCGGCGACATGCTCCAGCGGGGTGTGGACACGTGGGCCTGGGAGTGGGGCAACCAGATGAAGGGCGAGGCGGACACCGAGGCCAATGGCAAGATCGCCGAGCACTACCTCAAGGCCACGATCCAGGCGAACGACACCATCGACGGCTGGGCGGCCGGCCGGTCCGACGGCGACGCGGTCAAGACGGAAGACCTCAAGGACACCATTTACAACGGCTTGGACCGAGGCGGCAACCTCGCCCACAAATACCTGACGGACACGACCAATTGAGGAGGTCCGTCGCGTCGGCGAGAAAGGAACGGGGAGAGATGGACGAACGACCGCGAGGCCCTCGGGGCACGAAGGCGCGACGGGTCGTCACGGCTCTGGCCGTCGGCGCGGTGGTGGCGGCCGCGGCGGCGGGCGGCTGGTTCGTCCTCGGTCCGGGGGCGGACCGGGGGGCGGCGGGCTGCGCGGGGCTGGGAGGGGACCCGAGGGTCCGTACGGCTCTGGGCGACGCGTACCGGCCGGGGATGGGGTGCGGTGAGCTGGGCCGGGCGATGCGGGAGGCGGCCGCCCCGGACGCCAACGCGGGCGCCGCCGCGGGCGGGCACAGCCAGAAGGCCGCCGCGGCGATGAAGAACATCCTGCTGGCCGCCGACGACGCCGTCCGCAGCAGCGAGCGGCTCGACCTGGACCAGGCCCTGCGGCTGCCGTTGGCCCGGGCCATGGCCCACTACGAGGATGTCTCCGTACTGCTGACCGATCCGGCGGACTCCGTCTACGCGCGGGAGAGCCTGTTCTCCCGCGGTCCGTGGAAGGCCGAGGACGGCTATCACATGGCGGTGGACGACGACTCGCTCATACGGGTGATCAGGGCCGTGTCCGCGGACCCGGAGGCGTACGCGATCCTCCGTGATGCGCAGACCGCCTGGGAGGCCCGGAGACTGGCGTCCCTCTCCCCGGACTCCGAGGAGTTGAGGTGGAGTGTCGGAGCCCGGGCGTTCGGCAAACTCGACGGGGTGGCGGCCCATGTCCACGACGGGCTCTCCCCCCAGGACGCCGGGGACTGGGACGCCGCCGTGTCGCGGCACCTGGTCGCGAGGGCGGAGGAGCGGAAGGGCGGAGAGGACTCCGTCGCCGAGCGGATCGAACAGGCCTGGCAGCGGACGCTCGCACGAGCACCGGAGGCCCAGCACGTCGCCGTGGTCGAGCGGCAGTGCGCGGTGATGCTCGACGCGGCCGGTCTCTCTGCTGCCGAGAACACGTGCCTGAACCTGGCCTCGCACACCGCCTCACGGGCGCTGAGAGTGCTGCGCGCGGTGTGACCCGCCGCGGGGCGGGCCCCGTGCCGCGGCGCCGCTCCGCCGAGCCTCCCGGACCCGGCCCCCGGCACCGCTGGACGGGGATAATCTGCAACGGGCGAGGAGCACGTCCCCCACGCGCGAGAGAAAGGCAACTGATGGGCACTCAGCAGGAGAAGGACGAGCTGTACGCACTCGACATCTCGGGGGTGGAGTGGCTGAGCGCCCCCGGCACGGAGGACGCGGAGGAGCGGGTGGAGATCGCGCATCTGCCGGGCGGAGCCGTGGCGATGCGGTCCTCGCTGGACCCGGACACCGTGCTGCGCTACACGGAGGCCGAGTGGACCGCCTTCGTCCTGGGGGCGCGGGACGGCGAGTTCGACCTGAAGTAGGCGGCAGGACTCACGAGAGGGGCGCGCTCACGGTGGAGCGTGCCCCTCTCGGCCGTCCGCGCGCGGGCGCGGGCGGGTCAGTACGCCTCGGTGAACAGCCGCGAGGACTTGACGTCCGTGGTGCGGTAGCTGTCCTTGCCGTTCTCGATGATCTTGGCGACCATCTCCAGGCGCTGCTGCATGTCCTCGGCGCGGCCCTTGTACTTGCCCTGGAGCACGACGTACTCCGCGTGGGCCTCACCGTCCCAGGTGCTGGTGACGACCTTGAGGGCGTCGTCCATCTCGCGGAGGTCGGTGAGGATGTTCTTCGAGACCACGCGGATGCGGTTCGCCATCTCCTGGACGCTCTCGTACCTGACCCTGGTGTTGTTCGGATCTCCGGCCATCAGTGCTCTCCCGTGTGTGCCGTGAAGTGAGGAAGGGGGCGGAACGGCTCAGAGGCCGTTGAGGGCCGAGTCGTTCTTGGCCGCGTTGAAGGCCGCGTAGACCTCTTCGTCGTTGGCGTTGCTCAGGTTCTTGGTCTGGCCCACGGCGTTCATGAGCACCTGGAGCAGGCGCCGGATCGTGTCGTGGTCCTCGTTGACCTTGATCTGTGCGGACGTGAATCCCGCGGCGCCGACGCCCGTCCAGCCCGCGCCGGCGGTGGCGAGGATGTCGGAGAGTTCGCGGGACTGCCGGGACACGGCGTTGGCCGTCTCGATGATCTTGTTCTGTGCCTTGACGACCGGATCGTCGGCCAGTCCGAACCCGGCTGCGGGGCTGCTCATCCGAGGGTCCTCTCTCTCAGTGTCCGGGCCCGCCCACGCGGCGCGGGCAGGCGTTCTCATTCCCCCGTGTGATCCGGATCAGGAGTGGGGTTCGGGCAGGTCCCCGGGGCGCGCGGCGTTCTTCCCGCGTCCGGGATCGGACTCGGCCACTTCTCGTTCCCCCATCACACACGTGAAGTCTGCTCCCACCCTAGCCACTTCGGCATCTCGCCCCAACCGGGGTTCCGGCCGGAGAGAGGTACCTCACCCGTCGCCCGTTCAACGCGGACCGCGCCGTCGCCGGACGTCGCGGACGACTGTCGCGGTTCCCGCCACGACCGAGACGAGCACCGCCGCGAGGGCGAGCGCGTAGGTGGCGTAGCGCTCGCTGCGCTCCTGCGACGTCTCGGTCATGGCCAGGTGGGCGGGCTCGGGGGCCGGCGGCTTCGGCAGGGGCGGGTCGGGGCGCGGGGAGGCGATCGGCACGTCGTCCTCGTCGCCGGCGAGGGCGCGGACCGGGTCGACCACGCCCCAGCCGACGAACGGGTCGTGGCCGGCGACGGAGCGCTCCGCGGTCTGCTCGATCCGCGCGATGATCTCCGCGGGCTCCCAGGAGGGGTACTTGGCGACCAGGAGTGCGGCGACCCCGGCGACGTACGGGGCGGAGAAGCTGGTGCCGTTGTCGGTGCACTGGCCGAAGCCGGGGACCGTGGAGACGATGTCGACGCCCGGGGCGGCGACCCCGACGAACTCCCCGGCCTGGGAGAAGGGCGCCCGCTCGTTGTTGCGGTCGGAGGAGGCGACGGCGAGGACCCCGTCGAAGGCCGCCGGGTAGGTGTTCTTCTGCTTGCCGTCCATGCCGTCGTTGCCCGCTGAGGCGACGACCACGATGTCCGCGGCGATCGCCCGAGCCACGGCTGCGCCCAGGGCGGAGTCGGGGGTCAGCGGCTTGGTGGTGTCCTGCGAGATGTTGATGACGTCGGCGTCCTCGGCGATCGCGTGGTCGATCGCGGTAGCCATGGTGGTGTCCTTGCCGCTGTTCTTCTCGTCGTTCTGGCGGATCGGGATGATGGTCGCCTCTGGGGCCAGGCCGACGAACCCGGTGCCCTTGGCGGGCCGTGCGGCGATGATGCCGGCGACCTTCGTGCCGTGGCCGATCTCGTCGGTGGTGCCGTCGGCCTTGCCGCCCTTGAGGAGGTCGCGCCCGGCACGGGTGTCGACCGCGGGCTTGAGCTGCGGGTTCGCGTTGTCCACGCCGGTGTCGATGACGGCGACGCGGACGCCCTTGCCCTTGGTGTCCTGCCACAGTTCGTCCAGCAGGACGCGCTGGAGCGCCCAGGGGCGGCCCTCGAACTGCTTCTTCATGGGAAAGGAGCACTCGCCGCTGCCGTCGATGCCGAGGCCCGAGCCGCCGCGCGAGGCTTCGACGGCGTGGGCGGCGTGCGGTGCGGCCAGGACCGCCAGCGCGGCGGCCGCCGCCACCGGGAGCCGTGCCGTCTTCCGGTCCAACATCTTGTCCTCTCCCCCGATGGGTACGGCGTCGTACGGTGCGGCGCCCGGCCGCACGGGCCGCCGGGCGCGCGGGCGCTCAGGAGCCCTGCGGCTGCCGGGCGCTGTTGGTGTCCAGCCGGGGCCCCTTGGAGAGCCATTGGGACCACTCGATCGGCACGAGCGCGGGTGTGGCCTTCTCGTAACCGAGCCGGATCTGGGCCTGGCTCGGCTCCGGCCGGCCGTCCTGGGTCTTCCGGCCTCCGGCGCCGATGTCGGAGCGCTCGGCGTCGCTGTCGCCGTTGGCCTGCACCGCGTAGCGCAGTCCGGTGTCGGTCACCAGGAACAGCGATCCGTCCGGGCGGGTCTGCCCGGTCCGCGTCTGGGTGTAGAGGAGCCCGCTGCCGGGGGTGACGTAGGTGCTCGTGCCCGCGGCGCCGATGTCGGCCGGGTAGGCGGCGCCGGCCCAGGTGGCCAGTGTGGTGCGCCCGCGCTCGTCGACGTCGGTGAGCACGTTGCAGACGGTGTCCCGGCTGTCCCCGCCCCCGGTCGAGTTGACCTGGACCGCCTTCCGCTCGGGCCAGCGGGGGGCCTGACCGGCGAACGGCTTCGCGTCGGGGACGAAGTCCTGGAGGCCCACCGCGCGGGCCTCGCTGTCCAGGTCGAGCAGCGCCGTCTGCGGAGAGTTGATCAGCAGCCAGGCGGTGAACTCGGAGATGGGCTGGGCCTTGCGCTCCAGCACCACGTAATGCTGAGTGCCCTCTCCCGTACGGGTCTTCAGCACCATGCCGACCCGGTTCTCCTCGTCGGAGAGCTGCCCCTGGACACCGGCCGGCGCACCGATGGCGCCGGGGATCTCCGGGAAGGCGAGGGGGCTGCCCTCGTGCAGGGTCGCCAGCCAGTCGTCGGTGACGGGCTGCGGGGTGCGGCTGCCGACCAGGGCGGTGGTCAGGTGGCCGTTGTCGGCGGCGGTCTCGTCGACCAGGTACTTGACGCCGTCAGCGTCGACGAGGTAGCGGGCCTTGTTCTTCTGTCCCTGGACGTACAGCACCTGTCCGCCGCTGAGCCGCTTCTCGCCCTCGGTGAGCCGGTCGTCGCGTCCGGCGAAGACGAACGCCGCCTTCTGCACGGTGTTGCCCTTGCCCCCGGGCTGCACGCAGACGGCCCACCGCTTGGCGGTGCCCGCGTCCTTCATGTCGGGCAGCCGGTCGGGGGCGTACGGGATGCCGAGGATCGGGCCGCGCGGCGGCCTGCCCGCGTCCAGGACCTTGTCGGCGACCTGGACGACCCCGAACTGCTGCGGGGTGAGCAGGAGCCGGGCCGAGGCCAGGTTCAGCACCGGGTGCAGCAGGTTCTTGCGGTTCTTGCCCTTGCCGGTGGGGAGCACCACGTACCGCGTGGTGGAGTCCTTGCCCACGATCACCTTGGTGCCGGGCTTGTCCCACCCTTTGGGGGCGGTGGGCTTGAACATGCCCCACGCGCCGAAGCCCGCCAGGATCAGGGCGCCGACGATCAGGCTCGGGACGACGGCCCGGAGCGGGCGGGGGGCGCCTTCCTCCGTGCCCGTGGCGGACGGCTGGAGGAAGGCGGCGACCGTGCGCTTCTTCGCAAAGGTGTACGCGTTGAGCTCGTCCCGCCGTGATGCCATGAGTCTGTCCGTCTCCCGTGTCTCCCCGCGCGGCCAGGGAGGGGGACGCCCCTCGCTCCCGTGCCGGACCCCGGTGCCGGACCTGCTGCCGGACCGGCCCCCTACTATGCCTGCTGACGCCGGGCGCCCAGGGGCCGGGTAGGGTGATCCAGCCCCCAAGCCCCCGGCGGGGCAGGGGCGATCGGGTTGACTTGGGGCCTTACGAACGGGGGAATGCCGGAATGATGGTTTCCGCAACGCGGACACGTCAGGCCGGGCGCGGGGCTCCTCCGGGGTCCCGCGGAACAGGGGAGCCGCCGTCGCGACGCCGGGGCTCGCGCTCGTCGGCCGAGGGCCCGGCCGACGCTCAGGCCGGGGCCGGCCGGACGGCCGCCCCGCGGCTGAACGGACGGGCCGGCCCCTTCGGTTCGTTCCGATTGCAACAGCTCGTCCTCCTCGAAGTCGCCGCCGGTCTGCTGCTCTCCGCCTGGGTGATCGAGCCGCTGCTGCTCGTCCCGGTCGGGGCCCTCGCCGCGGTGCTGGTCCTGCTGGCCGTGGTCCGCAGGCACCGCCGCTCGCTGCCGGAGTGGCTGAGCACGGTCATCGCCCTGCGGGCGCGTACCCGCCGGGCGGCCGCTCTGACGCTTCCGCCGGACGTCGAACCGGGCCTCGCCCCCGCGGTCGAGTGCGATCCGGCGCTGCGCACCAGCTCGTTCAGCGACCGCGACCGGCGGCCGGTCGGGATGATCGGCGACGGAACCTTTCTCACGACCGTCGTCCGGGTCGAGTCGGACGCCACCGCCCTGCGGCCTGACCGCTCGGCCCGCCCGCTTCCGCTGGCCCTGGTCAAGGACGTCCTGGAGGTCGACGGCATCCGGCTGGAGTCCGCGCAGGTCGTCCAGCACACCCAGCCGGCCCCCGCGCCGCACCTGCCGCCGCAGTCCGTCGCGGCGCGCAACTACGCGCCGTTGCAGGCCCGGACCGGGTCTCCGGCGCTGCGAATCACCTGGATCGCGTTGAAGGTCGACCCGGAGCTGTGCCCGGAGGCGGTGGCGGCGCGCGGCGGCGGAGTCGTCGGTGCGCAGAAGTGCGCGGTGCGCGTGGCCGATCAGCTGGCCAGCCGGCTCACCGGCGCCGGGTTCCGCGCGACGGTGCTCACCGAGCAGGAGCTGACCGGGGCCATCGCCACCTCCGCGTGCGTCAGCCCGATGGCGATGACGCACGCCAGTCGCGCCGAGACGCCGGGGCGGCGTACCCGGGAGACGGCGCGCACCTGGCGCTGCGACGACCGGCGGCACACCACGTACTGGGTGGCGCGCTGGCCCCGGTTGGGCGGCGGGGGTGCGTCGATGCCGCAGTTGGTGGCGCTGCTCACCTCGCTTCCCGCGCTGGCCACCACCTTCAGCCTGACGCTCGGCCGGGGCGACCGGTCCGAGGTCGAGGTCACCGGCCATGTCCGGATCACCGGCGGCAGCGACGAGGAACTCCTGACCGCACGGCACGAGTTGGAGCGGACCGCCCGGGGCGTGAAGACCTCTTTGGTGCGGCTCGACCGGGAGCAGCTGCCCGGGGTCCTGGCCACCCTGCCGCTGGGCGGGGCCCGCTGATGCCGGGCACCGCGGTGCAAACACCTGGCCCGGCGGGCGAGCGGAGCGCAGCGGCACGGGGCCCCGCGCCGAGCCCCGCAGGGGGTCGCGCGGTCATCGTCACCGGAACGCACGGGAGCAGGTACTGATGTCCACTCCGAGCAGCTCGACGGCTCCGGGCGGCCGGGCCCGGCGTGGTTTCGGGCTGATCGGCCCGCGCCGCGGCCGCCACACGGTCTCCCTGGACGAACTGGGTTCGCTGGGGCTGCCGGTCGGCGACGACGGCGCGGTGATCGGGGTCGACGCCGAGGGCCGGCCCGCGGTCCTGGGCATCAACCGGCCCACCCCGTACGAGGTCACCCTGATCGGCGGCCTCTGGACCGCACAGGTGCTGGCCCTGCGCGCCGCCGGGACCGGGGCGCGGATCGCGGTGGAGACGGGCCGGGCCCAGGCCTGGACCTCCCTCGCGCAGGCCGCGGGCGGCGGGCAGCCGTGCATCTCGCTGCACGACGTCGGCCGGGTGCCGCCGCAGGGCGCTTCGGCCGGTTCCCCGGTGGTCGTCGTCCGCGACTGCGGGATGCGGCCGCCCCGGGGCCGGGTGGCGTCGGGGCCGTGGCAGTCCGTGGTGACGCTGCTCCCCTACCTCAGCCCGGTGGCGCCGCGCCTGATGAAGAAGTCGGCGCTGGTGGGCGTCCAGCGGGTCTCCCCGGACGAGTCGGCGCTGATCGGCCGGATCATGAACCTGTCGTCGACGGAGTCGCAGGCGTTGTCCACGCTGGCCGACGGCGTCACGCTGTGGTGCGCCGGCCGGGACCGGCAGTTCGTGATGACGCAGGCCACGGATGCCGAGACGGGGTTGCTGGGCAGCGCACGCAGGATGGACTGAGAGGGACTCGGGCGGTGGGCGCCCGCTCGTCCTCCTCATCTCCGCGCCGGGCCCCGGTTCTCCTTCTGCGCGTGCCGACGCGTCACGGACCCGTGCGCACGCGTGCCGATGACGGCTGCTCACCCCGGTGACCGATGCCCGCACACCGTCGGCGGGGGACGTGAGGGAGAGGCAGAGCGAGGGCGAACGCCCTGCCTGAGTTCACGCGACGGCGATTAGGGTGGGTGGGGGCGCGGCAGAGAACCTGCGAGCAGGTGATGCGCGTCGCAAGGGGGAGAGCCGGGCGGACCGGTACATCGGGAACGGTCGCGCCCCCACCCACCACGGCACAAGGGTGCTCGACCACACCAGGAGGCAAAGTGAACGGCGATCGGGACGAGACCCACGGCGGATGGGACATGCCCGTCGACGAGTCGTCCGACGCGGATTCCGCCGAGATGACGGGTGAGTTCACCATCGACTACACCCCTCCCGCCTGGTACACGCAGAACGCGGCGGGCGATTCGTCGGGGGGAGCGGGCTCGCACCTGACGCCCCCCAGCGCGCCCGTGGCCGCGCCCGGCCTGCCGGCCCCCGGTGGCTTCGCCCCCGACCGGGCCCCCGCGCCGCCGACTCCCGCCGGGCCGGGCGCCCTCGAAGGCCAGGCGGCCCCTGAGACCCCGTCCGCGGCGCCCGCCGTCCCGCAGACGCCGCACGCGCAGCCCTCCCCCGCCGTTCCGGCAGCGCAGTCGGTCTCGGAGGCCTCCGCGCAGGAGTCCGGCGATCCGGGCCCGTTCGGCGGCGGGGACGTGGAGAGCGGTGCGACCATGCGGTTCTCCCCGGCCGCGCTCCAGCGGGAGATCGCGGAGCGCGACGCCGCGGGCTCCGCCGGGGCCGCGCAGGCCGGTGGAGCCGGCGCCGCGACCCTCGGCCCGGAGAGCGGTGCGGCTGCCTCGTCCACCCTCTCCGCCACCTCCGCCTCGTCCGGTTCCGGCACGGACGTGCCCCCCTCCGCCGGCGCCGGTCCCGCCTCGGGCGCGTCCACCGGTGCGGGCCCCGCCCCCGGCACGGATGCCCCGGTCGACGCTGCCGCGGACGCGGGCTCCGCCTCCGGTGCGGACGCAGGCTCCCGGACGGACGCGGGCACCTCAGCCGCCCTGGGTGCGGACCCGCGCCCCGCGGACACCGACGCGTCTTCCGACGCCGCAGACGCGTCCGGGAACGCGGACACCTCCGACGTGCCTCCCGACGCCGCGGCAGAAGCGGGCCCACGGGACGCCACTGCCTTGGACGCCCTGCCGCAGGATGCGCCGGCGCCCGGCCCGGGCGCCCCGCAGCCGGGCACCCCGCAGGACGCCGCCGCGCCGGCCCCGTGGTCCCCGCCCGCCCAGGGCGGCGCACTGCCGCCGTTGCCTCCCGCCTTCCAGCCGGCCGCTCCGCAGCCCCTCGCTCCGCAGCCCGCGGCGCAGTGGCCCGCGCCCGGCCCGGCGCACGGCTCAGCCGCCGGCTACGGTTTCCCGCACGCGGCTCAGGCCCCCCAGCCACCCCACCAGCCGCCCCAGGCCCCGCAGCCGCCCCAGCCCTTCCCCGGCCAGGGCGCACCGCTGCCGCCGCAGGCCCACCCCCAGACCCCCCAGGGCGCGGACGGCTACGGCTTCCCGCCGCATCTGCCCCCGCAGAGGGCCCACGGAGGTTACGGCTTCCCGCAGGCACCGCCGGGTCAGCCGGGACAGCCGCAGCCGGGGCACTCAGCCCAGGCGGGACCGCCGGCCCCCGCGCCCCAGCAGCCGGGGCAGGCGCCTGCGCAGTATCCGAACGCCCCGTATCCGCCCCTGGGCGCGCCGCACGCCCCCGCGCCGCACGCCCCGACGAGTCCGCCGCAGCCCGGCCCGTACCAGCAGCCCCCGGCACCGCACCAGCAGCCGCACCTCCCGGCGCAGCAGCCGGGCGGCCCCGGCGCACCCCACCAGCCGGTCGACCCCCGTACCGGCGCGGCCTGGCCCGCCCCGGTCGCGCACGATCAGCGCGAGCGGTCCGTGCCGGGCGCGCCGCTCGGGTACACGGCGGCCGTCGAGCTCTCGTCCGACCGTCTGGTCCGGGGAAAGCAGAAGGCCAGGAGCAGCCGCAACCCCTCGGGGGCCTCGCGGTTCAAGCTGGGCGGCAAGAAGGAGGAGATCGAGCGGCAGCGCAAGCTGGAGCTGATCCGCACTCCGGTGCTGTCCTGCTACCGCATCGCCGTCATCAGCCTCAAGGGCGGTGTCGGCAAGACCACCACGACGACCGCGCTGGGCTCGACACTGGCCACCGAGCGGCAGGACAAGATCCTCGCCATCGACGCCAACCCGGACGCGGGAACGCTGGGACGCCGGGTGCGGCGCGAGACCGGGGCGACCATCCGCGATCTGGTCCAGGCGATCCCGTACCTCAACTCGTACATGGACATCCGGCGGTTCACCTCCCAGGCCTCCTCGGGGCTGGAGATCATCGCCAACGACGTGGACCCGGCGGTCTCCACGACGTTCAACGACGAGGACTACCGGCGCGCGATCGAAGTGCTCGGCAAGCAGTACCCGATCATCCTCACGGACTCGGGCACCGGGCTGCTCTACAGCGCGATGCGCGGGGTCCTGGACCTCGCCGACCAGCTGATCATCATCTCGACGCCCTCGGTGGACGGAGCGTCCAGCGCCTCCACGACGCTGGACTGGCTCTCGGCCCACGGCTACGCGGACCTGGTGCAGCGTTCGCTCACCGTCATCTCCGGGGTCCGCGAGACCGGCAAGATGATCAAGGTCGACGACATCGTGCAGCACTTCGAGACGCGGTGCCGGGGCGTCGTCGTCGTGCCGTTCGACGAGCACCTGGCGGCGGGCGCCGAGGTCGACCTGGACATGATGCGGCCCAAGACGCGTGAGGCGTACTTCCGCCTCTCTGCGCTGGTCGCCGAGGACTTCTCGCGGGCTCAGCAGCAGCAGGGGCTGTGGACCTCCGACGGCCAGAACCCGCCGCCGCAGTACGCCCCGCCGCTGCCCGGCCGGCAGGGCCACCCCGCGCCCGGCGGTCCGGTGCCCGGTCAGCAGCCGTACCCCTCTCAGCAGCCCGGGCCCGGTGCGCCCTACCCGCCCCAGCACCCCGGTCAGCAGCCGTACCCTCCGCAGGACCATGGCGGACAGCCGCCGTACGGGGGATATCAGGGGGCCGGTCAGCCGGGCGCGCCGCAGCACCCCCACCCTCCGCAGCCGACGTCCGACGGAGTACGGAACGGGTGGCCCCCGCAGGCCCAGTCGGGTGCTCCCGGCGCGGGCGCACCGCAACAGCAGGGACAGCCGGACGGGCAGCCCGGCCCGGCCGGACCGCCCGATCCGCCGGGCCCGATGCCTCCCGCGGACTGGCAGCAGACGCCTCCGCAGCCGCCGCCCGCGCCTGGCCAGTGAGGCGAAAGAGGTAGAGACCAATGAGGGCCCGCACCGCTCGCGCGGTGCGGGCCCTTCGGGTATTCCCGCAGCACACACGCGGTTTGACACACCGTTGACGAGGCCGACCACCGCTGGTAGACCTTCGCTTCACCAACTGGCGCACCAGAGATCTCCCCGCCTTCTCCCAGCGAGTGATGACGCGAGGTACCGTCCATGGTCACAAGAGCCCCCGCCCGCTCCTCCCGGCCGCGCCGGCGCCCGCGTCTCCTGCTGGCCTCCGGCGCGGCCGCCCTGGCGCTCACCGCCGGGTCCGTCGTTCCGGGGCGTCCCCTCGTCCCCGCGCCCGCCGAGGCCCGCGCGGAGGACGGCAGGACGACGCTCACCGTCGCCGTCGCGCAGAGCGTCGACTCGCTCAGTCCCTTCCTCGCTCAGCGGCTGCTCAGCACGAGCATCCACCGGCTCATGTACGACTTCCTCACCAACTACGACCCGCAGGACAACCACGCCGTCCCGGGGCTCGCCACCGCCTGGGAGCCCTCCGCGGACAAGCTGACGTGGACGTACACGATCCGGTCGGACTCCCGGTGGTCCGACGGGCGCCAGGCCACCGCGAAGGACGCGGCCTGGACGTTCAACAAGATGATGACGGACGAGGCGGCGGCGACCTCCAACGGCAGCTTCGTCGGGAACTTCGAGAAGGTGACCGCGCCCAGCAAGGACAAGCTGGTCATCACGTTGAAGAAACCGCAGGCCACGATGGCCGCGCTGGACGTGCCGATCGTGCCGCGGCACATCTGGGAGAAGGTCGGCGACTTCTCGAAGTTCAACAACGACCAGGACTTCCCCGTCGTCGGGAACGGTCCGTTCATCCTGACGGACTACAAGGTCGACAGCTTCGTGAAGCTGGAGGCCAACAAGGACTTCTGGCGCGGCGCGCCCAAGTTCGACGAGCTCGTCTTCCGCTACTACAAGGACCAGGACGCGGCCGTCGCCGCACTGCGCAAGGGCGAGGTGTCCTTCGTCGCGGGCAGCCCCAGCCTGACCCCGGCCCAGGCCGCCTCGCTGGAGAGCGCCCCGGACATCAAGGTGAACGACGCCCCGGGCCGGCGCTTCTTCGCCCTCGCCGTCAACCCCGGGGCCCGCACCAGGGACGGCCGGCGGTTCGGCGACGGCCACCCGGCGCTGCTGGACCAGAAGGTGCGGCACGCCCTGTTCAGGGCGGTCGACCGCAAGGCCCTCGTCGACAAGGTCTTCCAGGGCCACGCCGTCGAGGGCGAGGGCTACATCCCGCCGCGCTTCCCGGAGTACTTCTGGAAGCCCGCCGCGGGGCAGAAGCTCTCCTACGACCCGGCGAAGGCCGCCGCGCTCCTGGACGAGGCGGGGTACCGGAAGAACGGTCAGGGCAAGCGGGTCGGCGAGGACGGCCGGCCGCTGGACTTCCGCATCCTGTGCCACGCCACCGACCCGAACGACAAAGCGGTCGGCAAGTACCTCCAGGAGTGGTGGGGCGACCTGGGCATCGGTCTGAGGGTCGACTGCCGCGACAACGTCTCCGACCCCTGGTACGCCGGTGAGTACGACCTGGCCTTCGACGGCTGGTCCGTCAACCCGGACCCGGACTTCGTCCTGTCGATCCACACCTGCGCCGCGCTGCCCGCCAGGGCGAAGCAGTCGGCCACGACCGACAACTTCATCTGCGACGAGCGCTACGACGAGCTGTACACGAGGCAACTGGCCGAGTACGACCCCGCCAAGCGGGCGGATCTGGTGCGGCAACTGGAGTCGCGGCTGTACGACACCGGGTACATGAACGTCATGGCGTACCCGAATGCCGTCGAGGCCTACCGCACCGACCACATCGAGTCCATCACCACCATGCCCTCGGCCGCGGGCAACATCTACGGCCAGGACGGCTACTGGAGCTGGTGGTCGGCCGTCCCGGCCGCCGGGGCCTCCTCGTCGTCCGCCGCGAGCTCCGGCGGCGTCTCCACCGGGGTCCTCGTCGGGGCCGGGGTCGCCGTCGTCGTCCTCGCCGGTGGCGGACTCCTGTTCGCCATGCGTCGCCGCTCCACCGCGGAAGACCGTGAATAGTCCATGAGCACTGAGAGCACTCCCGCGCCGCCTAAAGGCGCGGCGGGCGCGGAGGGCGACGGCCCGGCTCCGGCCGGGCCCTCGCCCCGCGCCCCGCGCTCCCGCGCGGCGGCCGCCTACGCCCGTTACGCGGCGGGCAAGCTGGCCGGTGCGGCCGTCTCCCTCTTCGCCGTCCTGGTCACCAGCTTCTTCCTCTTCCGGCTGATCCCCGGCGACCCGGTCAAGCAGATGACCGGCGGCCGTCAGGTGTCGGCCGGCCAGCTTGCGGCGATGCGCCGTGAGTTCGGCCTCGACCTGCCGCTGTGGCAGCAGTTCACTCAGTACTGCGGCAAGGCGCTGACCGGCGACTTCGGTACGTCGTACCAGTTCCGCGCCCCCGTCGTCGACAAGATCACCGAGGCGCTGCCCGCCACCCTGCTGCTCACCGGCACGGCCTTCGTCATCTACACGCTGCTCGGCATCTGGCTGGGGGCCCGGTCCGCCTGGCGCAACGGCGGCGCCGGGGACCGCGCCAACACCGCGTTCGCCCTGACGCTGTACTCGGTGCCCTCGTTCTGGCTCGGCCTGCTCCTCATCATCACGCTGTCGGTGGGCATCGGGCCGCTCCCCGGCCTCTTCCCGACCGGCGGCATGGAGTCCGGTTCCACGACCGGCTTCGACCGGGTGCTCGACGTCGCCCACCACATGGTGCTGCCCGTCATCACACTCGTCGCCGTGGAGTACGCGCGCACCCTGCTGGTGATGCGCTCCTCCCTGCTGGACGAGATGGGCAGCGACTACCTGACGACGGCGCGGGCCAAGGGGTTGCGCGACGATCTCGTACGCCGCCGGCACGCCGTCCCGAACGCGCTGCTGCCCACGGTGACCCTGCTCTTCGTGAACCTCGGCACGACGGTCGCGGGGGCCATCCTGGTGGAGACCGTGTTCTCCTGGCCGGGCCTGGGCGGCCTCTTCTACCAGGCGCTCAGCGTGCCCGACCTGCCGTTGGTGCAGGCGCTGTTCTTCGTGTTCGCCGCCGCGGTGATCCTGATGAACACGCTCGCCGACGTGATCTATCCACTGCTCGATCCCCGGGTGGGCCGATGACGACCTCGATGGAGAAGCCCCCCAGGACGCCGGAGGCCGGGGGGACGCAGAGCCCGCGGGCGCTCGCCCGTGCCCGGCGGCGGCAGGCCGCGCTCCGCTTCTGGCGGCAGTTCTGCCGGCAGCGGGCCGGTCTCGTCGGCCTCGCCGTGCTCGCGGTGATCACCCTGCTGGCGCTGACCGCCCCGCTGCTGGTGGGCGCCGACTCGCTGAGCGTCACCGACGCGCCGGGCGGCCCGATGGAGGAGCCGAGCGGGGAGTTCCCCCTCGGGACGGACCAGTTCGGGCGCAGCCTGCTCGCCCTGCTGCTCTGGGGGACCCGCGTCTCGCTGACGGTCGGGCTGCTCGCCGCGTTCCTGTCGGTGGCCATCGGCACGCTGGTCGGCATCACCGCGGGCCACTTCAGGGGCTGGTACGCGGGCGTCATCATGCGGATCACGGACTGGTTCCTGGTGATGCCGACGCTGGTCCTGGCCATCGCGCTGGCCACCGTCCTGTCCCGGTCGGTCTGGACGACGATCCTGGCGATCGGCGTGACGACCTGGCCGACGACCGCGCGGCTGGTACGGGCGCAGACGCTCTCCGTCGAGTCACGCCCGTACATCGAACGGTCCCGGGCGCTGGGCGGCGGGCACCGGCACGTCATGTCGCGCCATGTGCTGCCCAACGTGATGCCGCTGGTGCTCGCCCAGACCACCCTGGTGATCTCCGGCGCCATCCTCACCGAGGCGACCCTGGCCTTCCTCGGGCTCGGCGATCCCACGATCGTCTCCTGGGGCGGACTGCTCCAGGACGCCCGCGAGGCCGGCGCGGTCAGCTCCGGCGACTGGTGGTACCTCGCCCCGCCCGGGCTGGCCATCGCCGTGGTCGCCCTCGCCTTCACCCTGTGCGGCCGCGCCATCGAATCCGTGCTCAACCCCAAGCTGGGGGTGCCCCGTTGACCGCCACGACCACCACGACACAGCCGGACCCGTCCGCCTCTCCTGACCCGAACACGCCCGTCGGCGACCCGCCGCTCCTGGAAGTGCGGGACCTGCACGTCACCTACGGCGGCGGGAGCGGCGGCGTCCCCGCCGTGCGGGGGGTCGATCTGCGGGTAGAGGCCGGGCAGAAGCTCGGCATCGCCGGGGAGTCCGGGTGCGGCAAGTCGACGCTGGCCCTCGCCCTGCTGCGGTTGCTGCCCCCGTCGGCGCGTCTGACAGGCGAGATCCTGCTGGACGGCGAGGACGTCCTGACCATGAAGTGGGGGCGGCTGCGGGCGGTCCGCTGGGCGGGCGCGTCGATCGTCTTCCAGGGAGCGATGCACTCGCTCAACGCGGTGCACCGCGTCGGCGACCAGATCGCCGAACCGATTCTGCTGCACAGCAAGGCCACCCCGGCCGCCGCCAGAGAGCGCGCCGGGCAGCTGCTGGAACAGGTGGGACTGCCCGCCGCCCGGGCCGCGGCGTACCCGCACGAACTGTCCGGCGGTCAGCGCCAGCGCGTGATGATCGCGATGGCGCTGGCCTGCGACCCGCGCCTGATCGTGGCGGACGAGCCGACCACCGCGCTGGACGTGATGATCCAGGCGCAGATCCTGCGGCTGATCGAGGCGCTCGTCGCCGACCAGGGCGTGGGGCTCATCATGATCAGCCACGACCTGGCGGTGCTCGCCGACACCTGCGACCGGCTCTCGGTGATGTACGCGGGCCGGGTCGTCGAGGAGGGTCCCGCCCGGCAGGTGTACGCGGACGCCCGGCACCCGTACGGCAAGGCGCTCTCCGCCGCCTTTCCGAGGATCGGGGACCTCTCCTCCCGGCACGCCCCGCGCGGCCTGCCGGGCGACCCGCCGGACCCGGCGGCGCTGCCCCAGGGCTGCACGTTCCACCCGCGGTGCCCGGTGGCGCTGGACGCGTGCTCCGCCGACGACCCGCGGCTGCGGGACGCCGGCGACGGGCGGCGGGCGGCCTGCGTGCTGGTGGAGGCAGGCCCGGACGGCGCGCCGCCGGCGCCGTCGGCGTCCGGAAAGGCGCCCGCCGACGACACGAGGAGCCCTTGATGAGCACCACCCCACCGGCCGCCACCGCTCCCCTGCTCAGCGCGGAGGCGCTGAAGGTCGCCTTCCCCGGCCGGCGCGGGGCCGCCACGGCCCGTGCCGTCGACGGCGTCGACCTGGACATCCGGCCCGGGGAGATCGTCGCCCTGGTCGGCGAGTCGGGCTGCGGCAAGACGACGCTGGCCCGGTCACTGCTCGGCCTCGTCCCGCCTGCCTCCGGGCGCGTCACCTTCGCCGGCGCACCGCTCGCCGCCACCGGCCGCGCCCTCAAGGCGTACCGCAAACGGGTGCAGCTGGTCCTCCAGGACCCCAGCGGCTCGCTCAACCCCCGGCACACGGTCTACGACGCGGTGGCCGAGGGGCTGCGCATCCACGGGTACGCCGGGGACGAGCGGGCGGCGGTCAGCGAGGCTCTGGCGCGGGCGGGGCTGCGTCCGCCGGAACGGTTCTTCCTGCGGTACCCGCACGAGCTGTCGGGCGGTCAGCGTCAACGCGTGGTGATCGCCGGGGCGCTGGTGCTGAAGCCGGAGCTGATCGTGGCCGACGAACCGGTGGCTTCCCTGGACGCCTCCGTGCGGGGCGAGATCCTGGCGCTCCTGCTGCGGCTGCGCGACGAGCTGGGGCTCTCCGCGCTGGTGGTCACCCACGATCTGGGGCTCGCCTGGAACATCGCGGACCGGGTGGCGGTGATGTATCTGGGCCGGATCGTCGAGACGGGGCCGGTGGAGCAGCTGCTCACGGCTCCCCGGCACCCCTACACGCGGGCGTTGCTGTCCGTCCTGCCGGAGGCGCGGGGAGAGCCGATCGTGCTGGCCGGTGAGCCCCCGGACCCCTCGAAGGTGCCCCCGGGCTGCCGGTTCCACGTCCGCTGCCAGGTCCTCGCGTCGGGCGAGGCGGAGCGGGCGGGGGTCGCTGACGCGTGCCGCACGGTGGACCTGCCGGTGCTGAACGGAGGCGGGGCCGCCCAGGTGGCGTGTCACTGGGCGGCGGCGTGCGGTGGGGCCGGGCCCTGAGGCCCCGGCCCGCCGCGGCGGGTCGCGCCGGTGGGTGCGCCGGGCGGGCGAGGGGTGCGTCAGCGGGTGCGGGCGTACGCGGCGGTCAGCTCGCCGGCCCGCTTCACGTCGGCGGCCATCGCGACCAGGAGGTCGTCGACGGTGTCGAACTTCAGCATCCCGCGGACGTACGCGAGGAAGTCCACGGCCACGTGCAGCCCGTACAGCTCCAGGCCGACGCGGTCGATGGCGTACGCCTCGACGGTCCGCTCGGTGCCGTCGAACTGGGGGTTGGAGCCCACGGAGATCGCGGCGGGCATCGACTCCCCGTCCACCTCCAGCCAGCCGGCGTAGACGCCGTCGGCGGGGATCGCGGTGTGCGGCAGGGTCTCCACGTTGGCCGTCGGGAAGCCCAGCTCCCGCCCGCGCTGCGCACCGCGCACGACGACGCCCTCGACCCGGTGCGGCCGGCCGAGGATCTCGGCCGCTCCGGCGACGTCGCCCTCGGCGATCAGCCGGCGGGTGAGCGTGGAGGAGAAGGGCTGTCCGCCGCCCGCCTCACCGCTCACGAAGAGGTCGATGACCTCCACGGTGAAGTCATGGGCGGCGCCCAGCTCGGTCAGCAGGGCGACGTTCCCGGCGGCCCGGTGGCCGAAGCGGAAGTTCGGGCCCTCGATGACGGTCCGGGCGTGGAGCCGGTCGGCCAGGACCTTCGCGACGAAGTCGGCGGGCGACAGCTGGGAGAACTCGGCGGTGAACGGCAGGATCAGCACCGCGTCCACGCCGAGCTCGGCCATCAGCTCGGCGCGGCGGTGGTGCGGGGCGAGCAGCGGGGGGTGGCTGCCGGGGCGGACGACTTCGCTGGGGTGCGGGTCGAAGGTGACCACGACGGAGGGAACGCCCAGCTCACGGGCGCGCTCCACGGCCCGGCCGATGATCAGCTGGTGTCCGCGGTGCACGCCGTCGTAGGAGCCGATGGTGACGACGCTGCGCCCCCAGTCCTGGGGGATGTCCTCCAAGCCACGCCAGCGCTGCACTGTGACCGCTCCTCGCCCGAACCTGTGTACGTGTGTATGTCGATTACGCAGGTCTAAGACTGCCATGCTCACGCCCCACGGCCTGCATCGGCATCGGCATCGGGGGGCGTGAGCGCTCCAACTCCTCGACCGTGCGCCGGGCGCCGGGGCCCACCACCGCCGCCCACTCCTCGGGGGCGCCGGCCAGCCAGCGGGCGACCAGGGCGGCGAATCCGGGCGTCTGTCGAGCGAGTTCGACCACGGTGCGGTCGAAGCGGGCGGCGCCCTCGGGGGTGCGGACGAGCAGTGCGCCGGTGCGGTGGACGAGCGCGCGCGTACGGATCTCCGGGCGGCGCTCCGCACCCTCGGCCGCGGCCCGCAGCAACGCCTCCAGCACGGCCGGGTCCCGCCCGGTGTCCTGCTCGAACTCCAGCAGCACCTCCAGCAGCTCGGCCCGCAGCGGGCCGGACGCGGCGCTCTTGGCCCCGGCCAGGACCCGGGCGAGCGCGGCCCGCACGGGCGGCGGGGCGGGGCGGTCCCGGAGCAGCCCGGTCACCAGCGGCAGCAGCAGGGCCCGGGCCGCCGGGCCGTGCTCCAGGCGGAGGTCCACGTACAGCGCGACGTGCGTCCCGTCCTCCGGGTGGGCGTCGATGTACTCCCGTACGAGTCCGGCGACGTGCAGGGCGAGCGCGGGCGTGTCGAGGCCGGCGAGCGCCCGCAGCACCTCCCCGCCGCCGTCGCCGGGGCGGGCGAGGCGCGCGCGGAGTGCGGCGAGGACCGGCTCCGGGTGGGCGGGGAAGACCTCGGCGAGCAGTTCCACGGGCAGCCCGGGGTGGCCCGCGGCGAACAGGCGCAGCGCCTGCGGCAGGTGGCGGTCCCTGGTCTGCGGGTCCCGGACGAGGAGGGTCAGCGCGGCCGCGTGGAGTCCGCCGTCCTCCGGGCGGCCGAGGAGGACGAGGGCGGCGGTGCGCAGATGGGCCCGGTCGCCCTCCGCGGTGACCCGCTCCTGGAGGAGTCCGGCGTACCGGGCGGCGGCGGAGCGGCGGGCCGGGCGGTCCTCGTCCCGGGCCCAGCGCTCGACGGCCCGGCACAGTGCGGTGGGCTCGTCGTCCGCGAGGGCGGCGAGCAGCTCCCCGGCCCGCTGGTGCGGGGTGGCGACCAGCGCGTCGGTCAGCGCGTCGGGGGCGAGGTCGCGGCGGGCGTACAGCAGGGCCTGGGCCGCGGCGGCGACGGTGGGGCGCAGCGGGGCGTCCGGCGCGTCGGGGTCCACGAGCAGCGGGCGCTCGTCGGTGAACCAGCGGCACAGCAGGGGCTGCACGGTGGGCGCGTCGAGGGCGAGGCGACGGTCGACCGCGTCCAGATACCGCTCGTCGCCTGGGGTGCGCGGGAGGCCGTCGGCGGGCACGAGGCGGCGCAGCAGGTCGATCCGGTCCTCCTCCGGCAGCCGCAGCCGCCGCCAGAACCGGGGCCCGAACTCCCCGTGGGCGCCCAGCCCCCGGGCCGGGGCGGCGGAGCGCCGGGTGACGCGTCCGGCGAGGACCCGCAGAACCCCCAGGTAGGGGCGGGCGTCGGGCACCCGGAGCAGGCTGCCGGCCAGCAGGTGGGCCGCCCACCAGGCGGCGTCCTCGTCCCGGGGCCCCTCGTCGGTCCGGAGCCGGTCCAGGGCCTCGATCAGGTCGGCCATCCGGTGCGCGAGCGCGGCCGTGCCCTGGCGGCGGCCGAGCAGCACCATGGCCTGAATCACCGGGCCGATGCGGTGCCGGGGCACGGGCAGGCTGCGTGGCTCGCCCGTGCCCCGGGGGCGCGGGACCCGGCCGGGCTCGCCGCTCCCCCGGGGCCGGTGCCAGCGGTGCACCAGGGCCCGCAGCGCCGCGTCCAGATCGAGGTGCGCGCCCTGCACCCACTCGCCGAGCTCCTCGTGGGCGAAGCGGTAGCCCGCCCCGGCGGGGACGAGGAGGCCCTCGGTCAGCACGGCAGAGGCCCAGCCGGTGCGCCAGGGGAAGAGCTCCTCGAACGCCGCCCGGTCCAGCTCCCCCTGGCCCGGGCCCAGACAGCGGCGGGCCGCCTCGTGGACCTGGCCGGCGACCCGGGCGGCCAGCCTGCGCACGGCGGTGCCACGGGGCTGCTCGTCGGCGGCGGCCGCGATCCGGACGGCGACGCGCACGCACAGCAGGTCGAGGTGGGCGCCGAAGACGTCCTCGGCGCCTGGCCGGCCTGGGACGCCGGGCGGCAGCGCCTCGCGGACCTCGGCGAGCAGTCGCAGGGTGAGCGGATGCCGGTCGTGGCCGGGGGCGAGCCCGGCAAGCGGGATGCCGTAGCGCTCCTTGGCCCGCTCGGCCTGCTCAGGGGTGAGGTCGCCCAGGTACAGGGCGGGCGGCAGACCGCGGGCGGGGCGGCGGGGGCGGTGCAGCGCACCGGGCGGGTGGAGGGCCCCCGCGGTCTCCCAGTGTTCGGGGCGGCAGGCGACGACGATCTTGACCCGGTGCTCGTGCAGCCAGGAGGCGGTGGCCGCCGTCCAGTCGGCGAGCCGGTGGGCCAGCAGCGGCTCCATCTCCTCGGGGCCGTCGAGGACCATCAGGAGGGGGTGACCGGCGTCGGCGGCGAGCCGGGCGACGCGCTCGGGGGTGGCGGCGTCCATGTCGCCGCGGGCCCCGGCGGCGGCGACGATCCGGCCGGAGCGGGCGAGGGCGCGGCCCGCGGCGGCGGCGACGGAGGCGTCGTCGGCCAGCAGGTCGGCGCCGCGCAGCCAGAGCGTGGGGGCGGGCGCGCCGCCCTCGGCCCGGCGGGCGGCGAGGGCGGCCAGCTCCGTGGTGCGGCCGGTGCCGGGTGGGCCGACGAGACCGAGGACCGGGCCCGTACCGGCTTCGAAGGCGGTGAGCTCCGCGTGGACGTCCTCCCGCTCGACCGGGGCGACGGCGGCCTTGGGGCCGTCCGCAGAGCCGACGGAGGTGGCGGTGAGCTGAAGGGCCCCGGCGAGGTTGAGGTCGTGGCCGTAGGCGGGGGCCGTGAGGGCGTTGCGCCGCAGCAGGGCGTCCAGGGCTTCGTCGGCGCCGCGGGCGACCGGCAGGGCGAGCCCGGCCGCCTCGTGCGAGGTGCACAGCGCGGTGCACAGGACGCCGAGGACCGCGCCCGTGGCCGGGTCGGTCACCGGCCCCCCGATCGCCGCGCCCCCGGAGCGCAGGGCGTCGCGCCCGTCGGTGCCGAGGGCGAGCTCCAGGGCGGCGGGGACCGGGTGGACGCCGTCCGGCGCGGTGTACGTGGCGGGGGCGGTCCCGAGCACCCGGGCCTCGCGCCGGCCGTGCGCGGCGATGTCCACGTAACCGCCGGGCTCGGTCCGGGGGCGCGGGGAGACGGGGAGCGGCTCCGCGCCGAGGGCGTCGGGGTCGCCGGTGCGCAGCAGGGCGAGGCCGAGGGCGGGCAGTGCGGTGATGTCGTCGGGGCCGATGGAGCAGGTGCGGCCCTCGGCGCCGTGGAGGAGGAAGGGGCCGGGGGAGGCGACGGCCTGGTGGGCGGTGACGACCGTGCCCCGGTCGTCCGCGAGAAACCCCGTCCCTCGCGGCCGGCCGGCCTGATCGCAGATCCTCACCAGCTTCGGCCGGTCCCCGCTGCCCATGGTCCGACGTTAGGACGCGGCTGGCCCCCGCACGCCCACGGCGAGGGAAAGCGCCCCTCACGCTCCCGCGATTCACTCCGAGCGCCCGTCCAATGGGGTGAATGAGCGTGTCCTCTTGGACAGGAATGATGTGGGGGAGAACGGTGGAGCGGGCGCCCAGGGGGGGTGGGCGCCCGCTCCACGCAGATGCCGCGTCGGCACGCGGGCACGGCTCAGGCGAAGACGGCGAGGCTCTTGGCCCTGCCCTTCTCCTCCTCGACGAGCACGAGGAACGCCCCGTCCGGTCCGAAGACCGCGACCGGCCCCGGCGGATACGCCGGCATGTCCAGCCGCACGCCGTTGAGGAGCAGCTTGGCGCGCTTCTCGTCCACGTCCCAGCGGGGGAACGCGGACGCGGCCGCCTCTGCGACCGGCATCACGGTCAGCGACTCCTGGTGCTGGTCCAGGGTCCGCGCCGCGTCCAGTCCGTAGGGGCCGACCCGGGTGCGGCGCAGCGCGGTCAGATGGCCGCCCACGCCGAGCCCGGCGCCGAGGTCCCGGGCGAGGGCACGGATGTACGTCCCCGAGGAGCAGACCACGGAGACGACCAGGTCGAGGACCGGGGTGCCATCCTCCGCGACGGCCTCACGGACGTCGTAGACGCGGAAGGAGGAGACGGTCACCGGGCGGGCCGGGATGTCGAACTCCTCGCCGCCCCGAACCCGTGCGTAGGACCGCTTGCCGTCGATCTTGATGGCGCTGACCTTGGAGGGCACCTGCATGATCGGCCCGGTCAGCTCGGCCACCTGGGCGTCGATGGCCTCCCGGGTCACGCCGGACGCGTCGGTGGACGAGGTGAGCTCGCCCTCGGCGTCGTCGGTGACGGTGTCCTGGCCGAGCCGGATCGTGCCGAGGTACTCCTTCTCGGTCAGCGCGAGGTGGCCCAGCAGCTTGGTGGCCCGCTGGACGCCGAGCACGAGGACCCCGGTCGCCATCGGGTCCAGGGTGCCGGCGTGGCCGACCCGCCGGGTGCGGGCGATGCCGCGCATCTTGGCGACGACGTCGTGCGAAGTGAAGCCGGACGGCTTGTCGACGATGACAAGTCCGTCCGGCGTGGTGGTCTGCTGCTCGGTCATGCGGAGGTCGGACCCTCGTTCTCGTCGGAGGAACCGTCCTCGTCCTCGTCCTCGTCCTCCGGCTTGCGGTACGGGTCGGCCTCGCCGGCGTACTGCGCGCCGGTGGACACCTGGCGCACCTCCGCGTCCCTGGCCCGCGCCTTGTCGAGGAGGTCCTCGATGGTGCGGGCGTTGTCCGGGAGGGCGTCCGGCACGAAGGCCAGGCTCGGCGTGTAGCGGACCCCGGTCTGCCGCCCGACCTCGGAACGCAGGACGCCCTTGGCGCTCTCCAGCGCCGCGGCGGAGGCCGCGCGCTCCTCGTCGTCGCCGTAGACCGTGTAGAAGACCGTGGCCTCCCGCAGGTCGCCGGTGACCCGGGCGTCCGTGATCGTCACGAATCCCAGTCGTGGGTCCTTGATTCGCCGGTCCAGGGTCTCCGCGACCACGACCTGGATGCGATCGGCCAGCTTGCGGGCCCGCGCGTTGTCGGTCACCGGTCCGTCACTCTTCCTTCTGGTTTTCGCTTGCGTGTTCAGTCTTCGTCACTGTGCAGCCGCCGTCTCACCGACAGCAGCTCCACCTCGGGACGCGCGGCGACCAGCCGCTCGCACCGGTCCAGTACGTCCGTGAGGTGTCCGGTGTCCCCGGATACCACGGCAAGGCCGATCTCGGCCCTGCGGTGGAGATTCTGCCCGCCGGTCTCGGCCGCACTCACCGCGTACTTGCGCTGGAGTTCGGCGACGATCGGGCGGACGACGGAACGCTTCTCCTTCAGCGACCGTACGTCGCCGAGGAGCAGGTCGAAGGACAGAGTCCCTACATACATGGAGATCCGGATGTCCCGCCGGTTCGGGTTCGCGCCCCGCCAGAGCTTGGCGGGGACATCAGAACCGTACCGGAACGACCGGGGCCGATCGACGGAAATACGACCCGTCGACCGGCCCCGGCCGTGGGAAGGGGCCGGGGCACGAGCCCCGGGTCCCTCCCCGAACCCTGCGGATCAGCCTCGCGGCTTCTCGCGCATCTCGTACGTCGCGATGACGTCGTCGATCTTGATGTCGTTGAAGTTTCCGAGGTTGATACCGCCCTCGAAGCCTTCGCGGATCTCGGTGACGTCGTCCTTGAAGCGGCGCAGACCGGAGATGTTGAGGCTCTCCGCGATGACCTTGCCATCGCGCAGCAGGCGCGCCTTGGTGTTGCGCTTGACCTCGCCGGAGCGGACCAGCACACCGGCGATGTTGCCCAGCTTGGACGAGCGGAAGATCTCGCGGATCTCCGCCGTGCCGAGCTCGACCTCTTCGTACTCCGGCTTGAGCATGCCCTTGAGGGCCGCCTCGATCTCCTCGATCGCCTGGTAGATGACCGAGTAGTAGCGGACGTCCACCCCTTCGCGCTCGGCCATCTGCTGCGCACGCCCCGCGGCGCGCACGTTGAAGCCGATCACGATGGCGTCGGAGCCGGTCGCCAGGTCGATGTCCGACTCGGTGACCGCACCCACACCGCGGTGCAGGACCCGGATGTCGACCTCTTCGCCGACGTCGAGCTGGAGCAGCGAGGACTCGAGAGCCTCCACGGAACCGGACGCGTCGCCCTTGATGATGAGGTTGAGCTCCTGGACCAGACCGGCCTTGAGCGCCTCGTCCAGGTTCTCCAGGGAGAACCGGACGCCCTTGCGGGCGAAGTTGGCGTTGCGCTCACGGGCGGCGCGCTTCTCGGCGATCTGACGGGCCGTACGGTCCTCGTCCACCACCAGGAAGTTGTCGCCGGCGCCCGGGACGTTGGTGAGACCGAGCACGAGGACGGGGGTCGAGGGACCCGCTTCCTCGACGTTGTTGCCCGTGTCGTCGAGCATCGCCCGGACCCGGCCGTACGCGTCGCCGACGACCATCGTGTCGCCGATGCGCAGCGTGCCGCGCTGGACGAGGACGGTCGAGACCGCACCGCGGCCGCGGTCGAGGTGGGACTCGATCGCGATGCCCTGCGCGTCCTGGGCCGGGTTGGCCCGCAGGTCGAGCGAGGCGTCGGCGGTGAGGACGACGGCCTCAAGGAGGGACTCGATGTTGAGGCCCTGCTTGGCGGAGATGTCGACGAACATGGTGTCGCCGCCGTACTCCTCGGCCACCAGACCGAACTCGGTGAGCTGACCGCGCACCTTGGTCGGGTCGGCACCCTCGACATCGATCTTGTTGACCGCGACCACGATCGGCACCTCGGCCGCCTTGGCGTGGTTCAGCGCCTCGATCGTCTGGGGCATCACACCGTCGTTGGCCGCCACCACGAGGATCGCGATGTCGGTCGACTTCGCACCGCGGGCACGCATGGCGGTGAACGCCTCGTGACCCGGGGTGTCGATGAAGGTGATCTTGCGGTCCTCGCCGTTGACCTCGGAGGAGACCTGGTAGGCACCGATGTGCTGCGTGATGCCGCCGGCCTCGCCCGCGACGACGTTCGTCTTGCGGATCGCGTCCAGCAGTCGGGTCTTACCGTGGTCGACGTGACCCATGACGGTCACGACCGGCGGACGCGAGACCAGAGCCTCTTCGCCGCCCTCGTCCTCGCCGAACTCGATGTCGAAGGACTCGAGCAGCTCGCGGTCCTCCTCCTCGGGGCTGACGATCTCCAGGACGTAGTTCATCTCCTCCGCGAGAAGCCGGAGCGTCTCGTCGGAGACGGACTGCGTGGCGGTGACCATCTCGCCGAGGTTCATCATCACGGCGACGAGCGACGCCGGGTTGGCGTTGATCTTCTCCGCGAAGTCGGTGAGCGAGGCGCCGCGCGACAGCCGGACGGCCTGTCCGTTGCCGCGAGGCAGCATGACGCCGCCGACCGACGGGGCCTGCATGGCCTCGTACTCCTGGCGCCTCTGCCGCTTCGACTTGCGACCACGACGCGCCGGACCGCCGGGACGGCCGAACGCGCCCTGGGTGCCACCGCGGGCGTTGGGACCGCCGGGACGGCCGCCGAAGCCGGGACGGCCGCCGAAGCCGCCACCGCCGCCGGGACGGCCTGCGCCGCCGCCGCCACCAGGACCGGCCGGACGGCCTGCGAAGCCGCCACCGCCGCCGGGACGGCCTGCGAAGCCGCCGCCGCCACCGGGACGACCGCCGCCGCCACCGGGGCGACCGCCGCCGCCACCGGGACCACGGCCACCGCCGGGGCCGCCGCCGGGACGCGGGCCCGCGGCGGGACGCTGCGGCATCATGCCCGGGTTGGGACGGTTACCGGCGGGACCGCCGCCGGGACGCGGAGCCTGCGGGCGGGGCATGCCGCCCGGGGTGGGACGGGCGCCGCCCTGACCACCCTGGCCGCCCTGCGGACGCGGGGCGCCGCCGGGGCCGCTGCCCTGGGGGCGCGGGGCGCCGGGGCGCTCCGAGCCGCCGCCGGGGCGCGGGGCGCCGCCGGGACGGGGCGCAGAGGGGCGCGCCATGCCGGTGGAACCGCCGGAGGTGAACGGGTTGTTGCCCGGACGGGGGCCCGAGGGACGGGCGCCGGGGCGCGGGGCGCCCTGGCCCGCGGGGCGGGCGGGGCGGTCGCCGCCGCGCTCGCCGCCACGGCCGCCGTCACGCTGGCCGCCGTCGCGCTGACCGCCGGCCGGGGCCGGGCGGGCGGGGCGGGGGCCCGGAGTGGCGCCCGCGGGACGCGGGGCCTGGGGCTGCTGGGGGGCGGCCGGCTGAGCCGGAGCCGGAGCCGAGAACTCGGCGGCCGGGACCGGGGTCGCCGGGGCCGCCTTCGGCGCGGGCTTCGGGCCCGGACGGGGGCCCGCCGACGGCGCGGAAGGCGCTGCCGGGGTGCTGTTCGCCGGGGCCTCGGCCGCGGCCGGCTTGGGAGCCGGTGCGCCGGGCTTCGGGGCGGCGGGACGTGCCGCAGCGGCCGGGGAGGGCGCTGCGGGCTTTGCGGGCGTCGCCTTGCGGGGCGCGCCAGGCTTGGCAGCGGACTTGCCGGCGTTGCCACCGGGTCCCTGCAGTGCGTCGGTCAACTTACGTACAACCGGCGCCTCGATCGTCGAGGACGCCGAACGGACGAATTCACCGAGTTCTTGGAGCTTGGCCATGACGACCTTGCTCTCGACGCCGAACTCCTTGGCGAGTTCGTATACCCGGACCTTAGCCACTTCGCTCCTTTTAGGTCCGGGTTACCGCCGGACCGTCGCTACTTCATGGGCGTACTCATCGCGTACTCATCGAGTGCTCATCGCAATCTCGACCTACTTCCAACTCGCGAGGTACCTGACCGCACGGGGACCCGTGCCGTTCACTTTTCTTACGGTGTCACCCGCTCGACGAACCGCGTCAGTGCCGCGGTGTCGAACGGCCCCCTGGCCTTGAAGGCCCGGGGGAATGCCCGGCGGCGAACCGCCAGGTCGAGACAGACAGAGGCGGGGTGGAGATAAGCACCCCGGCCGGGCAGCGTACCGCGTGGATCAGGGGCGCAGACGCCCTCGTCCACCACGATGCGCAGCAGCTCGCTCTTGGCCGCTCGCTCCCGGCAGCCCACACAGGTGCGCTCGGGGCAAGCGCGGGCTTGCGTCCGGCCAGACACGGTTAAGTCTACCTCCCCGCAGCGACCTCACCCCGTGGGGGCAAAAATCGAACGGATGTTGTCGTGATCTCAGCGGCGTACGACCCAGATCTATTCCCTGGGCCCGCCCCGGGTCAACGCCTTTCCGAGCGCTCCCGGGCCCGCTCGGCCCGCTCGCGGTCGGCGCTCTCGCGCTCGGCGTCGGTCTCGGTGTCCGGCCGGATGTCGATGCGCCAGCCGGTGAGGCGGGCGGCGAGGCGGGCGTTCTGGCCCTCCTTGCCGATGGCCAGCGACAGCTGGTAGTCCGGCACGGTGACCCGGGCGGAGCGGGCCCCGAGGTCCACGACCTCGACCTGGCTCACCCGGGCGGGCGACAGGGCGTTGGCGACCATCTCGGCCGGGTCGTCCGACCAGTCCACGATGTCGATCTTCTCGCCGTGCAGCTCGGCCATGATATTGCGCACACGGCCGCCCATCGGGCCGATGCACGCGCCCTTGGCGTTGAGGCCGGAGCGGGTGGAGCGGACCGCGATCTTGGTGCGGTGGCCGGCCTCGCGGGCGATCGCCGAGATCTCGACGGAACCGTCCGCGATCTCCGGGACCTCCAGCGCGAAGAGCTTCTTCACCAGGTTCGGGTGGGTGCGCGAGAGCGTGACCGAAGGTCCGCGCACGCCCTTGGCGACCCGGACGACGTACGTCCGCAGGCGCAGACCGTGCGTGTACTCCTCGCCGGGAACCTGCTCCTGCACCGGAAGGATGGCTTCCAGCTTGCCGATGTCGACCAGGACGTTCTTCGGGTCCTTGCCCTGCTGGACCACGCCGGTGACGACGTCGCCCTCGTGGCCCGCGTACTCCCCGAAGGTGCGGTCGTCCTCAGCGTCGCGCAGCCGCTGCAGGATGACCTGCTTCGCGGTGGTCGCGGCGATCCGGCCGAACCCGGACGGGGTGTCGTCGAACTCCTTGGGCTCCTGGCCCTCTTCGAGATCGGCCGGGTCCTCCTTGGCCCACACCGTGACGTGGCCGTTCTCGTCGAGCTTCACGCGCGCCCGGCGGTAGCTGCCGTCGGTGCGGTGGTACGCGATGAGGAGGGCCGACTCGATCGCCCCGACGAGCACGTCGAAGGGGATCTCCTTGTCCTGCGCCAAGCCCTTCAGAAGCTTCACATCGATGTCCACGGCTACGCCTCCTCTTCCTTCTTGTCCTTGCGGTTGAATTCGATCTCCACGCGCGCCCTGGCGATCTCGTCGAAGGCGAGGCGGCGGGCGGTGGGCTTACGGCCCTTGACGCCGGGGACTTCGAGGTCGAGCCCGTCCTCGTCCACGGCGAGGATGCGGGCGACCAGCTCGTCGGACCCGTCGGCGGCGAGGTGGAACCTGGCCAGCCGGCCGGTGGCGCGTACGTAGTGGCGGTGCTCGCTCAACGGGCGGTCCGCGCCGGGGGAGCTGACTTCCAGGACGTATTCGTCGTCGCCCATCGCGTCGGTCTCGTCCAGCTTCTCGGAGATCGCGCGGCTCAGCTCCGCACAGGCGTCCAGCTCCACGCCCTCTTCCGAGTCCACGATGATCCGCAGCACTCTGCGGCGGCCGGCCCGGGACACCTCGATCTCCTCGAGGTCCAGCTGCTGGGCGCTGACGAGCGGTTCCAGCAGTCCGCGCAGCCTCTCGCTCTGGGTGGTGCTCATCCGGGTGACTCCTCGGCCGCGTGTGCTGTTGTGGGGATCGTCGTGCGTCAGGTCAAAGGGTATCCGGTCGCCAGGGGTGTTGCCGTCCCCCTGCCCCGTCACCGCGGGTACGCTCGCCTGCGGTGATCACTTCAGGACAGATCCTGTCAGGATCGGTCCCGGCCCGAAGGAGAAACGTGCGGCGCACGGGGACGACGCGCAGGGGGGCCCTCACCGCGACAGGGGCTCTGGCCCTGGGCGCGGTGCTGACCGGTTGCGGTGGCGACGACGAGGCGGCGGGCGGCGGGGAGCCCGCGCACTCGGGGGCGCAGACCGCCGCGCTCCGGGCCGAGGAGACCCTGCGCGAACAGGCCGCGCGCGAAGGCGCTCTCCTGCTCGCCCACTACGACCTGGTCGCCGCGGCCCACCCCGCGACCGCTGCGGGCCTGGCTCCCCTGCGGACCGCGGTGGGGGCGCACCGCACGGCGCTGGCGCCGCCCGGCGCCGAGGACGGGGCGCAGGACCGTGCGGAGGAGGACGCGCGGCGGGTCCCGCCCGCCGCCCCGGGCCCGGTGGCCGCCGACGCGGGGGCGGCGGTGAAGGGGCTGGCGGCCGCGGAGCGCCGCAGGGCCGACGCCCACACCGAGGCCCTGCTGACCGCGCGGCCCGAACTGGCGCGGCTGCTCGCCTCTGTGGCGGCGGCCGCGGCCGCGCACGCGTATCTGCTGACCGAGCTGGCCGAGGAGACCGCCGCATGAGCATCCCCAGCCGTCCCGGGCGGGACGAGGCGTCCTCCCCCGCGCTGACCGCCGCCCAGGCGGCTCTGGCCGCCGAGCACGCCGCGGTGTACGGCTACGGCGCGCTGGGCGGGCGGCTCGACGGGAAGCGGCGCGCCGAGGCGCGCGCGGCGTACGACGGGCACCGGGCACGCCGCGACGCGCTGGCGCGCACCGTGCGGGACCTCGGCGGCACGCCGGTCGCCGCGGAGGCGGCGTACGCGCTGCCGTTCGCCGTCGCGGACGCTCCGACGGCCGAGCGGCTCGCCGCGGTGCTGGAGGACCGGGTGGCGGGCGTCTACGCCGATCTCGTGCGGGCCTGCGAGGGCCCGCAGCGCAAGGAGGCGGCGGGCGCGCTGCGCGAGGCCGCGGTGCGGTCGGCCCGCTGGCGGGGCGGCAACGTAGCCTTTCCGGGGCTCGTCGAGCGGGCCGCGGCCGACGATCCGGCCGCCACGGGGCCGGTGGAGGCCGCGGGAGCGGACGGATCGCGCTGACCGAGGGACCGGAAAGGGAACACACGACGTATGGGCTTCGAACCTCCGCAGCGCCTGGTGCGCGCGCTCGGCGAGATGTACGGGGACGCCGGGACGGCCGACTGGCTGGGCCGGCTCCCCGCACTGGCCGGACAAGCGCTGGACGCCGCCGGAGGGGACCTCACCGTCGAACGGGTCGCCGCCCCCGGCGGCCGCAGCTCGCTGGTGGTCCTGGTGCACCGCGCCGACGGGACCCCTGCCGCGCTGAAGATCGCCCCGCCGGCGGCCGGGCCCGCACAGGAGCGGGCGGCGCTGGAACACTGGAACGGCTGGGGCGCGGTGAAGCTGCTGGACGCCGCCGAGGAGCTCGACGCGTCCGGTGCGCTGCTGCTGGAGCGCCTGCACCACGAGGTGTCGCTGCGTTCGCTGCCGGAGGCCAAGGCGCTGCTGGAGGCGGCGGGCACGGTGCGGCGGCTGTGGGTGGACCCGCCGGCCGCGCACCCCTTCGAGACGGTGGCCGAGCGGACCAGACGGCAGACCGCCGGGATGCGGACGGCCGCCGAGGACGCCCCGGAGCTGGCGGCGCTGGTCGAAGCGGCGCTCGCGGCGCGGGCGGAGTTGGTGGAGGCGGCCCCCGAACACCTTTTGCTGCACGGCAACTTCCGGCAGAGCAAGGTCCTCGCCGGGGAGCGGGCCCCGTGGCTGACGGTAGGGCCGGAGCCGGTGGTGGGCGAGCGCGCCTACGACCTGGCGCGACTGGTGCGGGACCGGGTGGAGGATCTGATCGCCTCCCCCGGGGGCCCGGCGACGGCGCGGCGGCGGGTCAGGAAGCTGGCGGAGTCCCTGGAGGTGGAGCAGGCCCGGCTGCACGGCTGGACGCTGTTCCGGGCGGTGGAGTCGGGGACCCGGGCGCTGGCGGAGGGACGGCGCCAGATCGGCGAGCTGACCCTGGAGTTCGCCCACTGGCTGTAGGGCGTCCGGCGGACCGGGGCCGGGCCCCCTTCGGACCCGGCCTTCGCGGACCACGACGTGGGGGTCAGCCCAGGTCTGCGGTGAGTCGGGCGATCGCCTCGTCGACGGTCAGCTCCTCACGCTCGCCGGTGCGGCGGTCCTTGAGCTCCAGGACGCCTTCGGCGGAGCGGCGGCCCGCGACCAGGATCTGGGGCACGCCGATCAGCTCGGAGTCGGTGAACTTCACACCGGGCGAGACGCCCGGCCGGTCGTCGACCATGACCCGCAGGCCCGCCGCGTTGAGCTTCTCCGAGACCTCCAGGGCCAGCTCCGTCTGGAGGGCCTTGCCCGCGGCGACGACATGGACGTCGGCCGGGGCGATCTCGCGGGGCCAGCACAGGCCCTTGTCGTCGGCGGTCTGCTCGGTGAGGGCGGCCACGGCGCGGGAGACGCCGATGCCGTACGAGCCCATCGTCACGCGGACGGGCTTGCCCTGCTGGCCGAGGACGTCGAGCTGGAAGGTGTCGGCGTACTTGCGGCCGAGCTGGAAGATGTGGCCGATCTCGATGGCGCGGTCCAGTGCGAGGCCGGCGCCGCACCGCGGGCAGGGGTCGCCCTCCTCGACGACGACGACGTCGAGGTACTGGTCGACCTCGAAGTCACGGCCGGCGACCACGTTCCTCGCGTGCTTGCCGTCCTGGTTGGCGCCGGTGATCCAGGCGGTGCCGGGGGCCACGCGCGGGTCGGCGAGGTAGCGGACCTTCTCCAGGCCCTGAGGGCCGACGTAGCCGCGTACGAGATCGTCACGGCCGACGAAGTCCTCGGCGGTGACCAGCTCGACCACGGCGGGCGCGAGGTGCTCGCCGAGCTTGCCGAGGTCGACCTCGCGGTGGCCGGGGACGCCGACCGCGACGATCTCGCCGTCCACCTTGACCAGCAGGTTCTTCAGGGTGGCCGAGGCGGGGACGTCCAGGTGGGCGGCGAGCGTCTCGATGGTCGGGGTGTCGGGGGTGTCCAGCTCCTCGACGGGGCCGTGCGCCGAACCGTCGACCGGGGCGAGCGCGAAGGTCACGGCTTCGGTGTTGGCGGCGTAGTCGCAGTTCGGGCAGTCCGCGAAGGTGTCCTCACCGGCCGCCGCGGGAGCCAGGAACTCCTCGGAGGCGGAGCCGCCCATCGCGCCGGAGACGGCGGAGACGATGCGGTGGTCCAGGCCGATGCGCTCGAAGATCTTGATGTACGCGGCCCGGTGCAGGGCGTAGGAGTGCGCGAGACCCTCGTCGGTGGTGTCGAAGGAGTAGGAGTCCTTCATCTGGAACTCGCGGCCGCGCAGCACGCCGGAGCGGGGGCGGGCCTCGTCGCGGTACTTCGTCTGGATCTGGTACAGCATCACCGGCAGGTCCTTGTAGGACGTGCACTGGTCCTTGACCGTCTGCGTGAAGATCTCCTCGTGGGTCGGGCCCAGGAGGTAGTCGCCGCCCTTGCGGTCCTTCAGGCGGAAGAGGAGGTCGCCGTACTCCTCCCAGCGCCCGGACGCCTCGTAGGGCTCCTTGGGCAGCAGGGCGGGCAGCAGGACCTCCTGGGCGCCGATGGCGTCCATCTCCTCGCGCACCACGTTCGAGATGTTGTCCAGCACCTTCTTGCCGAGCGGCAGCCAGGACCAGATGCCGGCCGCGTTGCGGCGCACGTACCCGGCGCGGACCAGCAGCTTGTGGCTGAGCGTCTCGGCGTCCGCCGGGTCGTCGCGCAGTGTCTTGATCATCAATCGGGACATGCGCTGGACCTGGGCCATGGTGAACTCCTGCTCGCAAGGGTGGTGGGCCCGAGGTTAACCGGGCGGTGCGTGCGGGCGGAAATCCATGCGGTCGGCACGCGGCAGCGGCAGCGGCGCGCCCATGACGGCGTAGGGCTGCGGAGCGCTGGGGAAGACGACCTGGCGGGCCAGGTCGCGGTAGCCGAGGGCGCGGTACAGGGCGCGGGCCGGGCTGTCCTTGTCGATCGCGGAGAGGAGCGACCGGGGGTTGTCGACGGCGTCGGTGACGGCGGTGATCAGAGTGCGGCCGATGCCGCGCTGCTGGTGGTCCGGGTGGACGTGCAGCTCGGTGATGACGAAGGAGTCGTCGAGCCAGCCGTCAGAGCCGGCGGCCCTCAGAAAGGGCTCGACGACGGTGGACCACCACTGGGCGCGGTCGCTGGGCAGCCCGTAGACGAAGCCGACGAGCCGGCCGTCGGGGGCGAGGGCGCCCAGGGCGCGGGCCCGGGGGTGCTCCAGGTGCCTCAGGACGATGGGGCGGCGTACGTCGATCTCCGCCCGGCTCAGCCCGAAGGCCGCCGCCTGGACCAGGAGGGCTTCGTCGACGCGGGCGGCCAGGTCGACGGGGCGGATCTCGACGCCGGGCGCCGCGGGACCGGTTCCGGGGGCTGCTGCCATGCGGGAACCCTACTGGCCGAAGGCTGTGGCCCACACCGCGCCCCGGCACGCGGGGTCAGAACAGGACGCTCATGAAGGCGCCGACCTCGCGGAAACCGACGCGGCGGTAGGCCTTGCGGGCGGGGGTGTTGTAGTCGTTCACGTACAGGCTGACGATGGGGGCGACATCGGCCAGGGCGTAGCGCAGGACGGCGGCCATGCCCGTTTCGGAGAGGCCCTTGCCGCGGTGTTCCGGGGCGACCCAGACGCCCTGGATCTGGCAGGCCTGGGGGGTGGCGGCGCCGATCTCCGCCTTGAAGACGACCTTGCCGTCGTCGATGCGGGCGAAGGAGCGGCCGGCGCCGATCAGTTCGGCGACCCTGGCCTGGTAGAGGAGCCCGCCGTCCCCGGCGAGCGGGGAGACCCCGACCTCCTCGGTGAACATGGCGACGCAGGCCGGCATCAGGGCCTCCGTCTCGTCCTTGCGGATGCGGCGGACGAGCGGGTCGGGGACGACGTCGGCGGAGGGGCTCTCGGTGACCATGAGGGGCTGCTGGGGGCGGACCTCGCGGGCGGGGCCCCAGCTCGGTTCCAGGTGCCGCCACAGCAGGGCGGTGGGGTCGGCGGGGCCGACGATGGAGGAGCAGCGGCGGCCGGCCCGGCGGGCGCGGTCGGCGAAGGCGCGGACGGCCTCCGGGCCGGCGCAGATGGGGACGAGGTTGGCGCCGGAGTAGCACAGGGAGCGGAGTCTGCCGTCGGCGTACCAGCCCCACATCTCACCGCCGAGACGCCAGGGGTCGAGTCCCGCGACCTGGACGCGGGACGTGACGAAGGCGTTGGCCACGGGCTCGCTCTCCAGAATGGCGAGAGCTGCGTCGAGGTCGCTGGGTTCGAGGACCCGGGTGGTGGTCTGCGTCAACACGAGGGGGCCTCACCATGCGGTCTGCTGATTTCCGCACTGTACCCAACAAGCCTGTCGAACGCCGCTCGGGCCGGGAAGCGGACGGCCGGAGGGCGGTCGTGGGCTCCGGGAACGGCGCGTACCGGCGGCCCGCGCAGGGGTGCCGTACGCCCGGGGGGGGGCCGTGCGCAGGGGCGGCGGGCCGGGTGCGGGCCGGGGCCGCCGGGGGCCGGTACGGGCGTGCGTAGGGTGCGGGGCCCGCGCCCGCCGCGGCGCGGCCCCGCCGGACCTGGGGTCGGCGGGGCGGCGGTCCGGGCGCGGGAGCGGGTCAGCTGATGGAGACCCCGGGCTCGCCGGACGGGATGCCGTCCTTCTCCATCTGCTCGGCGATCTTCATCGCCTCCTCGATCAGGGTCTCGACGATCTTCGACTCGGGCACGGTCTTGATGACCTCGCCCTTCACGAAGATCTGGCCCTTGCCGTTGCCGGAGGCGACGCCGAGGTCGGCCTCACGGGCCTCGCCGGGACCGTTGACGACGCAGCCCATCACCGCGACCCGCAGCGGGACCTCCAGCCCGTCCAGGCCGGCGCTGACCTGGTCGGCGAGCTTGTAGACGTCCACCTGGGCACGGCCGCAGGAGGGGCAGGAGACGATCTCCAGTCGGCGCTGCTTCAGGTTCAGCGCCTCCAGGATCTGGAGGCCCACCTTGACCTCCTCGGCCGGAGGGGCCGAGAGCGAGACGCGGATGGTGTCGCCGATGCCCTCGGAGAGCAGCGCGCCGAAGGCGACGGCCGACTTGATGGTGCCCTGGAACGCCGGCCCCGCCTCGGTGACGCCGAGGTGCAGCGGGTAGTCGCTCTGGGCGGCGAGCTGGCGGTAGGCGTTGACCATGACGACCGGGTCGTTGTGCTTGACCGAGATCTTGATGTCGCGGAAGCCGTGCTCCTCGAAGAGCGACGCCTCCCACAGCGCCGACTCGACCAGGGCCTCCGGGGTGGCCTTGCCGTACTTCTTCAGGAGGCGCGCGTCCAGCGATCCGGCGTTGACCCCGATCCGGATCGGGGTGCCCGCGTCGCCGGCCGCCTTCGCGATCTCCTTGACCTTGTCGTCGAACTGCTTGATGTTGCCGGGGTTCACCCGCACCGCCGCGCAGCCGGCGTCGATCGCCGCGAAGACGTACTTCGGCTGGAAGTGGATGTCCGCGATCACCGGGATCTGCGACTTGCGGGCGATGGTGGCGAGCGCGTCGGCGTCGTCCTGCGTGGGGCAGGCCACCCGCACGATCTGGCACCCCGACGCCGTCAGCTCGGCGATCTGCTGCAGGGTCGCGCCGATGTCCGACGTACGCGTCGTCGTCATCGACTGCACGGAGACGGGCGCGTCACCGCCGACCGCGACCGAGCCGACCTGGATCTGGCGGCTGACCCTTCGGTCGGCGAGTTTGGTCGGAACGGCCGGCATTCCGAGAGAAATCGCAGTCATGCGCGTGTATCCCCAAGGTGTGGATCAAGGTCCCGAGATCGGCGGGCTCCAGGCTCCGAGGTTACGGCACCGGAGCCAGGGCGGACGCACCGTGTCGGGGTGTCCGCCCGTCGGTGACCGGCCGGACACGACGTGTGCGTCCGGCCGGGCGCCGGCGGGTGTATCAGGTGATCTTGACGGGGTTCACGATGTCGGCCACCAGGACCAGCAACGTGAAGCAGATGAAGAGTCCGGCCACCACGTAGGCGACCGGCATCAGCCGGGCCACGTCGAAGGGGCCCGGGTCGGGTCGCCGGAAGACCTTGGCCACGTTGCGGCGCACGGACTCCCACAGCGCTCCCGCGATGTGACCGCCGTCCAGGGGGAGCAGCGGAAGCATGTTGAACAGGAACAGCGAGAGGTTGAACCCGGCGAGCAGGAACAGCATCATCGCGACCTGGTTCTGCGCCGGGATGTCGAGGTTCATCACCTCGCCGCCGATCCGGGCCGCGCCCACCACGCCGACCGGCGAGTCGTCGGCGCGTTCGCCGTCGCTGAAGGCGGCGTCCCACAGGGCCGGGATCTTGGAGGGCAGGGCGATGATCGAGTCGACGCCGTTCTCGATCATGCCGCCCATGCGGACGACGGAGTCGCCGAAGGTGAGGGGCACGATCTCGGTCCGGGCGGCGAAGCCCAGGTAGCCGGCCTTGATGAACCGGTCGGGGACGACCTCCCCGTCGGCGTCCTTCTTCGCGACGGCGTTCTCGCGGAGCACGGCGTCCAGGGTCACCTCCCGCCCGTCGCGCTCGACGACGAGGGTGGCGGGGCCGATGGTCTCGCGGATGCGGTCCGAGAGCGTCGTCCAGTCGTCGACCCGCTGCCCGTCGAAGGCGACGATCCTGTCGCCTTCCTGGAGTCCGGCGGCCTTGGCCGGGGAGACCGGGTCGCCGTCCTCGCAGACGTCGCGCTTCTCGCTCTGCGCGATCACGCACTTCTGGACGCCGGCGACCTCGGTGGTCTGGGTCTGGAAGCCGAAGGTCATCGCGACGCCCATGAAGATGGCGACGGCCAGCACCAGGTTCATGAACGGGCCGGCGAACATCACGATGACGCGCTTCCACGGCTTGCGCGTGTAGAAGAGCCGCTTCTCGTCGCCCGGTTCCAGCTCCTCGTAGGCGGCGGACCGGGCGTCCTCGATCATGCCGCGCCACGGGGAGGTGGAGCGCGCTTCGAGGCGGCCGTCGGGGCCGGGCGGGAACATCCCGATCATGCGGATGTAGCCGCCGGCCGGGATGGCCTTGATGCCGTACTCCGTGTCGCCTCTCTTGCGCGACCAGAGCGTCGGCCCGAAGCCGACCATGTACTGCGGGACCCGGACGCCGAACATCTTGGCCGTGGAGAGGTGGCCCAACTCGTGCCAGGCGATGGAGAACAGCAGGCCCACGACGAAGACGGCGATGCCCAGGACCGTCAGCAGGATCGAGGTCAGAGTCATGCGCGCGCCTCCGCTGTCGCTTTCGCCGAGAGTTCCCGGGCCCGTGCGCGGGCCCAGCTTTCCGCTTCGAGGACGTCCGCGACGCTGAGCGGGGTTCCCGGTGCGGGGGCGCCGTGTTCGGACACCACAGCGGTGACCGTATCCATGATTCCGTTGAAGGGCAGCTGTCCGGCGAGGAAGGCGTCGACGCACTCCTCGTTCGCGGCGTTGAACACGGCGGGCGCGGTGCCGCCGAGGCCGCCGACGTGCCGGGCGAGGCCGACGGACGGGAAGGCCTCGGTGTCCAGCGGGAAGAACTCCCAGCTGGAGGCCTTCGTCCAGTCGAAGGCGGGCGCGGCGTCCGGGACTCGCTCGGGCCAGCCGAGGCCGATCGCGATGGGTCCGCGCATGTCCGGCGGGGTGGCCTGGGCGAGCGTCGAGCCGTCGCTGAACTCGACCATGGAGTGCACGGCGGACTGCGGGTGGACCACGACCTCGATGCGGTCGAAGGGGATGTCGTAGAGGAGGTGCGCCTCGATGACCTCCAGCCCCTTGTTGACCAGGGTCGCGGAGTTGACGGTGATGACCGGGCCCATGGCCCAGGTGGGGTGGGCGAGGGCCTGTTCCCGGGTGACGTCGGCCAGTTCGGCGCGCGTACGGCCCCGGAAGGGTCCGCCGGAGGCGGTGACGACGAGTTTGCGGACGTCGAGGCGGGTTCCGGCGGCCAGCGCCTGGAAGAGCGCGGCGTGCTCGGAGTCGACGGGGATGATCTGGCCGGGGGCGGCGAGCGCCTTCACCAGCGGGCCGCCGACGATCAGCGACTCCTTGTTGGCGAGGGCGAGCGTGCGGCCCGCCTTGAGCGCGGCCAGGGTCGGGGCGAGTCCGATGGACCCGGTGATGCCGTTGAGCACGGTGTGGCAGGCGCTCGCGGCGAGGGTGGCGGCCGCGTCCGGCCCGGCCAGGATCTCGGGGAGCGGCTCGCCGGGGCCGTACTGCCCCCGCAGGGCCTCGCGGAGCGCGGGGACCGCGTCCTGCGCGGCGACCGCGACCGTGTCCACCCGCAGCCGGCGGGCCTGTTCGGCCAGCAGGGCGACTCGGCCGCCGGCGGCCGAGAGCGCGGTGACCCGGAAGCGGTCGGGGTTGCGCAGCACCAGGTCGATGGCCTGGGTGCCGATGGACCCGGTGGAGCCGAGGATCACGAGATCCCGGCGGCCGTCCGCCGCGTCGAAGACGAGATGCGGATCGGCGAGGGGGGCGGGGCTGTCGCTCATGCCCCCCATTGTTGCCGCTCCGGCCGCGGGTGAGGACAGCGCGTCCCGGTGGGCGGGGCGCGCCGCCCGGGTCACCGCTGCGGCAGGCCGCGGGCGAAGGCCTCGAACACCTCGTGGAACTGCGGGAACGTCTTGCGCACACAGCCGGGGTCGTCGTACGTGAGACCGGGTGCGCGCAGCCCGGCGACGGCGAAGGACATGACGATGCGGTGGTCGCCGTGGGTGGCGATCTCGGCGGGCGCGGGCGTGCCGGGGCGGATCTCGATCCAGTCGGGTCCGGTGTCCACGGTGATGCCCATGCGCCGCAGGTTCTGGGCGCACGCGTCCAGCCGGTCGCACTCCTTGACACGGGTGTTGGCGACGTCCTCGATCCGTACGGGGCCCTGAGCGTAGGGGGCGATGGCGGCGAGCGTCGGCATCGTGTCGGAGATGTCGCGCATGTTGACGGTGAGCCCGCGCAGCCGGCCGGTGGAGCGGACGGTGGTGGCGTCGGCGCCCACCTCGACGTCGGCTCCCATGGCGCGCAGGACCTCGACGAAGCGGAGGTCTCCCTGGAGCGCGCCGGCGCCGAGGCCGGGGACGGTGACCTCACCGCCGGTGAGGGCGGCGGCGGCGAAGAAGTAGCTCGCGGTGGAGGCGTCGGGCTCGACGGCGTAGTCGGTGGCCCGGTAGCCGCCGGGCGGGACGGTGAAGGTGTTCCCCTCCCGCAGGACCTCGACGCCGAAGCGGCGCATCATCGCGAGGGTGATCTCGACGTACGGGGCGGAGACCAGCTCGGTGACCTCGATCCGCAGCCCCTCTGCGGTGAGCGGCCCGAGCATCAGCAGGGCGGTGAGGTACTGGGACGACTCCCCCGCGTCGAGGGTGAGGTCGCCCCCCTTGATCCCGGCGGCCCGGACGGAGAGCGGGTGGTGGCCCTCCTGGCCGGAGTGGCGCAGGTCGACGCCGAGGGAGACGAGGGCCCGGGTGAGCGGGGCGAGCGGGCGGCGGCGCATCTGGGCGGAGGCGTCGAAACGGTAGGAGCCGGAGGCGGCCGCCGCGACGAGGGTGGGCAGGAAGCGCGCGGTGGTCGCGCCGTCGCGGCAGAAGACGTCGGCCTCTGGGGTCGCGGGCCCGGACGGGCGGCCCTCGATCCGCCAGCGGTCGGCCTCCTGGGCGATGGTGTAGCCGAGGCTCCGGAGGCCTTCGGCGAACCCCTCTGTGTCGTCCGAGCACAGCGGCCGCAGGAGGGTGGTGGTGCCGTTCGCGGCGGCGGCCAGGAAGAGGGCGCGGGCGGTCACGGACTTGGAACCGGGTATGTCGATGACGGTCACGCCCCCATCCTGCCGTGCGGCGGACCGGCCGGGGAGGGTGCGTCCGCTGCGTGGACGCGCCCGGAGCCGTCGGCGTTCAGCGCACCGTACGGTGCCGGTCGTCTCGGACGGACGGGCCCGGGGCGGCGCCCCGGCCCGGGGCCGGGGCGCCCCCGTGGCCTCAGGCCGTCCTCCTCGCGACCCGTCCGCCCCCGCTGCCCGGGCAGGGAGGGCGGACGGTCGCCGGGGGCTACAGGGCGAGGCCGGTGAGGACCAGGACGCGCTCGTAGGTGTAGTCGTCCATGGCGTACCGCACGCCCTCGCGGCCGACACCGGACTGCTTGGCTCCGCCGTACGGCATCTGGTCGGCGCGGTACGAGGGGACGTCGCCGATGATCACTCCGCCGACCTCCAGCGCCCGGTGGGCGCGGAAGGCGGTCTGGAGGTCGTGGGTGAACACCCCGGCCTGGAGGCCGTACTTGGAGGAGTTGACGGCGGCGTACGCCTCGGCCTCGCCGTCCACCTTCTGCAGGGACATGACCGGGCCGAAGACCTCTTCGCAGGAGAGCTTCACGTCGTCCGGGAGGCCGGCGAGGACGGTCGGGGCGTAGGCGGCCCCGTCGCGCTCACCGCCGGTGAGCAGTTCCGCGCCGCCCTGGACGGCCTCGTCGACCCAGGACTCGACGCGCTTCGCGGCGTCCTCGCTGACGAGGGGGCCGACGTCGGTGGCGGCGTCGGCCGGGTCGCCGGTGACCAGGGCCTCGACGGCTGCGACGATCTTCGGGACGAGCCGGTCGTAGACCGATGCGTCGGCGATGACGCGCTGCACCGAGATGCAGGACTGGCCGCCCTGGTAGTTGGAGAACGTGGCGATCCGGGTCGCGGCCCAGTCCAGGTCGGCCTCCGAGGCGTAGTCGCCGAGGACGACCGCCGCGCCGTTGCCGCCGAGCTCCAGGGTGCAGTGCTTACGGGGCGCGGACTCCATGATCGAGTAGCCGACGGGGCCCGACCCGGTGAAGGAGATGACCGGCAGCCGCTCGTCCTGGACCAGGGCGGGCATCTTGTCGTTGGGCACGGTCAGGACGGACCAGGAGCCGGCCGGGAGGCCGGTCTCGGCCAGCAGTTCACCGAGGACCAGCGAGGAGATCGGGGTGGCCGGGGCGGGCTTCAGGATCATCGGCGCGCCGACGGCGATGGCCGGGGCGACCTTGTGGGCGCTGAGGTTCAGCGGGAAGTTGAAGGGCGCGATGCCGAGGACAGCCCCCCGCGGGAAGCGCCGGGTCAGGCCGAGGCGGCCGGTGCCGCCCAGGTCGGTGTCGAGCCGCTGGGCCTCGCCGCCGTTGAAGCGGCGGGCCTCCTCCGCGGCGAACCGGAACACGGACACGGCCCGGCCGACCTCGCCGCGGGCCCACTTGATGGGCTTGCCGTTCTCCGCCGAGATCAGCTGGGCGATCTCCTCCGTGCGCTCCGTCAGCCGCCGTACGACATGGTCGAGAGCGGCGGCCCGTACATGGGCGGGGGTCGCGGCGAACTCCTCGCGCACGGCGTGGGCGGCGGCTACGGCCTCCTCGACCTGGGCGTCGGTCGGCACGCTGACGGCGCCGACGAGGCGCCCGTCGTACGGGTTGGTGACGTCGAAGCTGTCCGCACCGGTGGCCTGGCGGCCGGCCAGCCAGAACGCGTGGGGGGAAGTCATGGAGTTCCGGCCCTTCGGAGATCGTGACGGAGGGGGCGGGCGGCTCGCAGGCCGTCCGTTGTGGTCCCACGGTAGGGGGGCGAGGCGCTCATGGCGTTTGTCCGGCGTGGAGCGGAGCGGGGACCGGATGCTCCGAATCGGCGGAGGAGGCCCGGTACGCCGGAGCCGTCGCGGCGCACAGGCCCGGGGTGGCGGCGGCGTCGTAGCCGTACTCCGCGTGGGCGCGCGCCGCGGCGTCCCGGGCCCCATCCTCGTCGAACCGTCTCCGTCGGGCCGCGGCCGGCGCTGTGGGGTCGGACCGGTTGTCGGGGCGCCCGGCCGGAGCCGACCGCTCACCCCTCCGCGGGCACGGCCGCCGCGGTGGCCTTGAGCGCGAGCCACAGCTCCATGCGGACGTCCGGGTCGTCCAGCGAACGGCCCAGGATCTCCTCCACCCTGCGCATCCGGTAGCGCAGGGTGTGCCGGTGCACGCCAAGGTCCGCGGCGGCCGCGTCCCACTGGCCGTGCCGGGAGAGCCAGGCGCGCAGCGAGGCCACGAGGTCGCCGCGCCCCTTGGCGTCGTGCTCGCTCAGGGGACGGAGCATGCCGTCCGCGAAGGCCCGCACCGCGTCGTCGGCGAGCAGCGGCAGCACCGAACCGGCCGCCAGCTCCTCGTGCTCGACCAGCGCCCGGCCCCGTCGGCGGGCGACGGAGAGGGCCTGCTCGGCCTGCTTGTAGGCGGCGGAGACGGCGATGGGACCGGCGGGGGCGGAGAGGCCGACGACGACGTCGCTGTCCTCTGCGCCCCCTTCGCGCGGCGCGCGTTCGTCCTGGGCCCGGGCGTAGGAGGCGCAGGCGGCGACGGCGGCCCCGCCGTCCGCGGCCAGCACGACGACCCGTTCGGCCTCGGGAACCAGGAGCAGCGCCTCGCCGCGGCGGGCGGCGGCCGCCTCCATCGTCTCGGTGAGCAGTTCGGGCCCGGAAGGCGCGGCGGCCTCGGCGATCAGCAGCCGGAACGGGGCGTCCAGCAGCCCGCCGTAGAGGTCTCCGGCGACCGCGCGCGCGTGGTCGGGCTGGCCGGCCAGCAGCATCCGCAGGACGGCGGCGCCGAGGCGTTGCTCGGCGCCCTGGAGGGAGCGGGAGCGGGCGGTGGTCAGGGTGAGCAGGGCGACGGCGGAGTGCACGGCGTAGCGTTCGGCGGTCCCGAGCGCCGCGCCGGTGCCGACGGCCAGCGCGCCGCGCGCCCGGCGGCCGGTGCCCAGCGACTGGAGTTCGACGCGGTCCTCGCTGCCTCCCACGACGACGCTGGCGGGCGCGGGCCGGTCCCGCAGCCGCTGGACGTCGGGGGTGAGCCGGGCGGCGCGGCGGGCCGCCCAGTCGGGGGCGGTCGCGAGCACCGCGCCGGAGGCGTCGTACAGCGCGGCCCAGCCGTCGACGTGGGCGGCGAGCCGGGCCAGCAGGCCGGCGGGGCCGTCCCCGGCGAGCGCGGCCTTCGTCAGCTCCCGCTGGGCCTCGAACCCCGCGGTGACCGCGCGGTACTGGTCGGCGGCGATGGCCGCGGAGACCGCCTTGCTGATGGCGAGGAACGGGGTGCGGCGGGGGACCTCCAGCAGCGGCAGCCCCACCTCCTCCGCGGCCTCGACGAGGGCGGCCGGGATGTCGTCGTAGTTCACCCCGACCCCGAAGCCGAGCCCGGCGACCCCGGCCCCGGCCAGCCGCCGTACGTACCGCAGCATGGACTCGGCGTTCTCGGCGTCGAGGTTGGTGGCGGTCACCAGCAGGAGTTCGCCGCCGTCCATGTACGGGACGGGGTCGGTGAGCTCGCTGGCGTGGGCCCAGCGCACCGGGGCGCCGAGCCGGTCCGCGCCCGCCCGCACCGCGAGCTTGAGCGCCGAATGCTGCACGAGCGAGGCGAGCGTGGGAGGCATGGGCCAAGAACCCTCTGGGTCGGGGACGAGTCGGCGGACGAGTGCCCGGGGACGGCCAGGTGGATTTCGCCGTCCCGTAGGAACGGCTGCTCCCGATTCTGCCAGGGCGGCAGGGTCCCGGTCACCGCTCGGCCCCGGGGACGGCCGGCCGGCCGCCGACAGCGCTTCCCTCCCCCGGCGGCCGTGAGACGGGCGCGGGGGTGGCCGACCGGTGACGAGGGCCCCCGCTCCCCGGCGACCGTGGGGCCCTCCCGTCCGCTCAGCCGCGCGACGTCCCGCTCCCGCCGCTCAGCCGTCGAGCTCCACGAGCAGCGGGGGGCCGTGCCGGCCGGCCACGGTGGTCACGGAGAGCACCGCGTGCCCGGCCGGCACCGCGTACGCCAGCTCCGAGCCCGACCAGCGCTCCCGCTCGACCTGCCGTACGGTCACCGCGTCCCTGGTGACGGCCTTCCCGGTGACGAGCTTGCGCAAGGCGTGCACCGCGCGGGTGAAAGGCTGGTCGGCGTAGACGGTGTGCTGGGCGACCTCTCGCGTCTCGACCCACTCCTTGCCCCAGGCCTCCGCGAAACGCTTGCCCTCCCAGGTGGTGATGCCGGGGAACGTCATCAGGCACCCGACCGCCCCGAGCAGCGCGGCGTGCAGGTGCTGCCCCACCTCGTCCAGGGAGCGCACCGCCAGCACGGCGCCGGCGTTCAGCTGCCGGAGCCGCTGCACGGCCCGCAGGGAGTCGGCGGTCACGGTGCCGGAGGCGTCGTCGAGCACCAGAGCGGCGAAGAGCGAGGCGTCCTGGCGCGCGCTGACGCTGGAGACGAACTGCGCGAGGACCAACCGGGTGAGAATGCGCGAGGCCTCCGGGTGGTTCCGCTCCGGCAACGTGATCCGCACCCGCACCGGATGCTCCAGCGCCCGCAGGGAGAAGGGCCGCGACCGGCCGCGGGTGTCCAGGAACCCGTCGAAGGCCGGCCGGTCGAGAAAGGCGATCCGGTCGGCGAGCACTCCGCTGAGGTCCGCCGGGGAGCCGAGCTGACGTTCGCGGGCGTCGACCTCCCGCAGGGAGGAGCGGTGCTCGTCCGGGTCCAGGCGCTCGCGGAGCCGGTCCAGCGCGGGACGCCCGCCGTCGAGCAGCTCCCGCAGCTCGGGCAGCGAGGGGTACCTGCCGTGGGCCGCGCCGAAGGGGCCGATCAGCTGGCCCAGGGTGATGGCCGCCCGGCGGCTGTCCACGTCCGCCAGGTCCCCGGTGAAGGCTTCCGACAGGAGTGCCGCGGCCTCGTCGGGGTCCGTGGCGCCGCCGTACAGATCGAGGTCGTACACCGAGTCCGGGTCGCCGATCTTCACCACGACGTCGTAGGAGTCCTCCGGGCCCAGCTCCGCCCCCGCCGCGCAGACGACGACCACGGCCGCCTGACCGGCCAGCGCCTGGAGCGACAGCGACTCCACCACCGGCCGCACCAGCCGTCGCGTCCGGTCTGAGCCGTGGGGGCCGACCGCCAGGAGCGAGGTCCCCAGAACAGAGGGGTCCAGAGCCGCCCCCGCGCCCCGGCGGGCGACGGGGGTGCGCGGGTGGTCGGTGTAGCGCCCCACCCGCACCTGTGAGGTCAGCAGGTCGTGCGTGGCGGCGCGGGCCGCGATGTCGCGGGCGCCGGAGGGGTGCAGACAGGCCGCGGCTCCCCGCCGCAGGACCCCGTCGACGAACTCCCCCGGCGACCGGGCACCCGCTTCCACCCGCGACCACGCGTGAGCGATCCGGGCGCAGTCGACGTCGTTCATCCGCAGCCCCTCGACCTCGGCGGTCAGCCGGTCGGCGGCGGCGGACTGCCCCGCCGCACGCAGCCGCGGCCATCGGGCGGGGTCCTCGCCCGTCCCGGGCCCGGCCTCCGGCGGGCCCGCGACCACGGGAGCGGGTCTGCGAAGGACCCGCAGCCACCCACCCGTCCGCGCGAACGGCCACAGCAGGGCCGACGCGAGCAGGAGGTAGACGGTCCACTGCGTCGCGGCGGCGGTCTGCGGGTCCCCTCTCACCAGCGACGCCGGCACCAGGAGGTGGAGGAACGTGTAGAGGAAGGGCAGCTGCTGCGTGGCCAGGACGATCCACACCACCAGGAGCCCGGCGACGGCCGCGGCGAGAGCGCGTCCGGGCTGCGGCCGCTCCATGACCAGCCTCCGGTACAGCGCCGGCCAGTTCCCGAGCCGGCCGCAGAAGTAGATCAGGAGCGCGGCGAAGAGACTGTTGTAGACGGCGCTGGCCGTGCGCGCGGGCTGTTCCGGCTCGCCGCGCCACCACTCGGACGGCGTGAACAGCCGCAGGGGCAGCCGCTGCACCGCGATGTAGTCGGTGCTCCAGACCGACCAGGCAAAGATGCCGCAGGCCAGCGAGATGAGCGCGCCCACGACGAGAGCGCGGGTGGGGACGAGGTCGGCTCCGGTGAGAGCCGGCGGCCGGTACCCGTAACGCCACAGGCCCGGCTCCGCGTCGGCCCGATGCGCCCGGAGCCACTGCCGCACGTCGAGGACCGCGGCGGGCGGGCGGGGCGGCAGCGGCGGCACGGGGGGCGGCGGAGTCGGACGGGGTACGCCCGGCGCCCCGGCGCCCTTCTCGTGGGGGCGGCCGAGCCACTGCGACGCGGTGTCTCCCGCACCCCGCGCGCCCTGCCCCCGCTGCGCGTCGTGCGTGCCCTCGGTGCCCATTGCCACTGCTCCCCTGACGTGCCAAGGCGGTATCTCGGTGCAGCGCTCAATCTAGTGCCAGGCCCGGCGTTTCACGGTCGTTCCCCGCACCTGGGCCCCTCCGTCACGCCATCTGTCCGCCGAGGACAAGGAAACACCCCCACCACTCCCGATCGGAGCATGCCCGCGCCCCTCCCCCGCCCCTAGCCTGCACAAAGAAGAGCGTCCGCACCATCCCCCAGGAGCCCCTCATGACCGCAATTCCGCAGGAGCGCCGCCTCGTCACCGCCATCCCCGGACCGAAGTCGGCCGAGTTGCAGGCCCGGCGTCTCGCGGCCGTCGCCGCGGGGGTGGGCTCCACCCTGCCGGTGTTCACCGCCCGTGCGGGCGGCGGGATCATCGAGGACGTCGACGGGAACCGGCTCATCGACTTCGGTTCCGGCATCGCGGTGACCTCCGTGGGCGCCTCCGCGGAGGCCGTCGTGCGCCGGGCGTCCGCGCAGCTCGCGGACTTCACCCACACCTGCTTCATGGTCACGCCGTACGAGGGGTACGTCGAGGTCTGCGAGCAGCTCGCCGAGCTGACGCCGGGCGACCACCCGAAGAAGTCCGCGCTGTTCAACTCCGGCGCCGAGGCCGTCGAGAACGCGGTGAAGATCGCCCGCGCGTACACCAAGCGCACCGCCGTCGTCGTCTTCGACCACGGCTACCACGGCCGCACCAACCTCACGATGGCGCTGACAGCGAAGAACATGCCGTACAAGCAGGGCTTCGGCCCGTTCGCGCCCGAGGTCTACCGGGTCCCGGTCGCCTACGGCTACCGCTGGCCGACCGGGCCGGAGCACGCGGGCGCCGAGGCTTCGGCGCAGGCCATCGACGAGATCACCAAGCAGATCGGCGCGGAGAACGTCGCCGCGATCGTCATCGAGCCGCTGCTCGGCGAGGGCGGCTTCATCGAGCCGGCCAAGGGCTTCCTCCCCGCGATCGCGCAGTTCGCCAAGGACAACGGCATCGTGTTCGTCGCGGACGAGATCCAGTCCGGTTTCTGCCGCACCGGCCAGTGGTTCGCGTGCGAGGACGAGGGCATCGTCCCGGACCTGATCACCACCGCGAAGGGCATCGCGGGGGGTCTGCCGCTCTCCGCCGTGACCGGTCGCGCCGAGATCATGGACGCCGCGCACGCCGGCGGCCTGGGCGGTACGTACGGCGGCAACCCGGTCGCCTGCGCGGGCGCGCTCGGGGCGATCGAGACGATGCGGGAGCTGGACCTGAACGGCAGGGCCAGGCGCATCGAGGAGGTCATGAAGGGCCGTCTCGCCGAGATGCGGGAGAAGCTCCCCAACGGCGACATCATCGGCGACATCCGCGGCCGCGGCGCCATGATCGCCGTCGAGCTCGTGAAGTCCGGCACCAAGGACCCGGCCCCGGAGGCGGCGGGCGCTCTCGCCAAGGCCTGCCACGCCGAGGGGCTGATGGTCCTGACCTGCGGGACGTACGGCAACGTGCTGCGTTTCCTGCCGCCGCTGGTGATCGGTGAGGAGCTGCTCTCCGAGGGGCTCGACATCATCGAGCAGGCATTCGGCCAGCTCTGAACGGTCGAACCGGCATGCGGATGGAGGCGGTCTCACGCTGCTTCCGTCCCGCATCCGGGTGAGGGCCTGTGAAGAACGTGTGCGGGGGCGATGGCGGGTCGCGGCGACGGCTGTCCGCCGCGCCTCCCCTGGCGTACGGTTTCTGCAGATGAGCGAAACGCCTCGCCCGCGGGAGACCGGGGGCGACTGTGGGCCGGGGCTTCCCCAGCGCCGTCCCCAACGTGCCGTCGCGCACGCCGGAGCCTTCGGCTCCGGTGCTCCTCGCCGATCGGACGGCCGCCCGCCCCACACCCCCCGGGGCGCGCGGCGAACCGATCCCGCCGGCCACCCCGGAGCAATCCCCCCTGCTCCCGGGTGGCCGGCTCCTCTCGCCTGCGGCCTCCTCTGCCTCCTGTCGACGCTCTTCGCGCTGATCACCTGGCAGGTCGCCGTCGCGGGCCCGCTCGTCGAGCTGGACGAACGCGTCGGCGCGGCGCTCTTCGGGCGCGGCCCGGCCGCGTTGACCCAGGCCCTCTCCGACCTGGGCGGCATGCCGGTGGCGCTCCCCGTGCTCGCCTGCGCGACCGGGTACGCGCTGTGGCGCGGGGCCCGCAGGCTCGCCGTGTACGCGGCCCTCACCATGGCGGCGGTGCCCGCGCTGGTGATCCCGTTGAAGGTGGCCACCGCCCGGCAGGGGCCGCTGACCGAGGCGGTCAACTACTACCCGTCCGGCCACACGGCCACGGCGGCCGTGGCCTACGGGGCCTCGGCCCTGCTCCTGCTGGCTCTTCCCCGCCCGGCGTCCTCACGCGCGAGAAGATGGCCCCGGGCGTGGATGATGCCCGTCGCCGCTGTCCTGTTGACCACGGCGACGGGCATCGGTCTGGTGCTGCACGGCTACCACTGGCCGCTCGACGTGCTGGCCAGTTGGTGCCTGGGGCCCGTGCTGCTCGCGCCCCTGGGGTGGGTCAGCCGCCGTAGTAGGCGTCGAAGTTCTTCGAGAACTCCCAGTCGTTGAACCGGTCCCAGTTGATGGACCAGGTCATCAGGCCGCGCAGGTCCGTCCAGGTTCCGTGGGTCCGGTAGGAGCCGCACCCGGTCTTCTTGGTGAGGCAGTCGAGCGCCTTGGCGACCTCGGCCGGCGAGGTGTGGCCGTTGCCCGCGTGGGTGGAGGCCGGCAGGCCGATGGCGACCTGGTCGGGGCGCAGTCCAGGGAAGACGCGGTCGGCGTTGCCGGCGACCGGGAAGCCCGCGAGCAGCATGTCGGTCATCGCGATGTGGAAGTCCGCGCCGCCCATCGAGTGGTACTGGTCGTCGAGGCCCATGATCGGGCCCGAGTTGTAGTCCTGGACGTGCAGCAGGGTCAGGTCGTCGCGCAGCGCGTGGATGACCGGGAGGTAGGCGCCGGCGCGCGGGTCCTGGCCGCCCCAGGGGCCGGAGCCGTAGAACTGGTAGCCGAGCTGCACGAAGAAGGTCTCCGGCGCCATGGTGAGGACGAAGTTGGGGCCGTAGGCGGCCTTGAGGGACTTCACCGCGGAGATCAGGTTGACGATCACCGGCGATGTGGGGTTGCGGAAGTCGGTGTCCCCGGTCTCCAGCGAGAGGGAGTGGCCCTCGAAGTCGATGTCCAGGCCGTCGAGGCCGTAGGTGTCGATGATCCTGGAGACCGAGGCGACGAAGGCGTCCCGCGCGGCGGTGGTGGCGAGCCGCACCTGGCCGTTCTGGCCGCCGATGGAGATCAGCACCTTCTTGCCGGCTGCCTGCTTGGCCTTGATCGCGGCCTTGAACTCGGCCTCGGACTCGACGTTCGGGCACTCGGAGACCGGGCAGAGCGAGAAGCGGATGTCGCCGGAGGTGACGGAAGTGGGCTCGCCGAAGGCGAGGTTGATGACGTCCCAGGAGTCGGGCACGTCCGCCATCCGGGTGTAGCCGGAGCCGTTGGCGAAGCTGGAGTGCAGGTAGCCGACGAGCGCGCGGTCGGGCAGGCCGGCGCCCCCGCCGCCCCCGCCCCCCGCCGCGGTCGTCGCGCTGACGGCCGCCGACCTGGCGGACTCGCCGGCCGTGTTGGCGGCCGCGACCTGGAAGCTGTACGTGGTGGAGGCGGCCAGGCCCGGGACGGTGGCGGAGGCGCCGGTCACCGAGGCGACCTTCGTGCCGCCGCGGTAGACGTGGTAGCCGCTCGCGCCGGACACGGCGTCCCAGGAGAGGGAGACCGAGGAGGAGGTGGCCCCGGTCGCCTTCAGGCCCGTGGGGACGGCCGGCACGACGACGGGGTCGCCGCCGGGCCCGGTGAGGGTGACGTCGTCCACGTAGTGGGCCGGGGTGCCGTACCAGCCGTGGGTGTAGACGTTCACCGAGGTGGTGGAGGGGCCCGTGGTGAAGCGGGTGGTGAGCTGCTTCCACGCCCCGGGGGACTGGGTCCAGGTGGAGACGTCGGTGGTGCCGGTGCCGGACGCGCCGAGGTAGACGTGGCTCCCCTGCACCCAGGCGGTGAGCGTGTAGGCCGAGTCGGGCTTGACCGCGATGGCCTGGGAGCACTTGGCGTGGTCGTTTCCGGCCGGGGTCGCCTTCAGCGCGGCGGTGCCGCCGTGAGCGGGCGTGGAGACCGCCGATCCGCTGGAGGCCGTGCAGCTCCAGCCCTCCAGGCCCGCTTCGAAGCCGCCGTTGCGCACCAGGTCGGCGTCGGCCGCGCCCGCCGCCGGCGCCGTGGCGACCAGGGCGCCGGCGGCGAGCAGGGCCGCGGAGAAGGCGGCCAGAAGTCCGGAAAGTCTGACGGGTCGTCCGGTGCGTTCCACAACAGCCTCCGTGCGGGGGGAATTGGGGCGTGGCGTGCGCACAACATGGTCCAGACCAATGAGCTTGTCAAGACTTCTCACAGCCCCTTCAGCCGTCCGGACGCCGCCGCCGGCCGGCGTCACGGGCCGCCTGCCGAGGGGCGCGGGCGCTCCCGGCGGCGGCGCCCGCCGCCTCGTGCATCGCCCGCTCCAGCAGCCCCGCGTCGGTGAGCGTGCCCGAGCCGTCCGGCGGCGCCAGCCAGCGCACTCCCCCGGCCGCCCGGCCCGGGCGGGGGACGACGATCCCCGCGCCGGGGCCGCACCCCCTGGCGCCGGCGCCGGCCCAGCCGGAGGCGGTGCCCGGCGGAACGAAGAAGCCCGTCCGGCGCACCCTGAGGGCGGCGAGAACCGGCCCCGGACGGCCGACGAGGCGGAGGAGGACGTCGAGCGTGGGGCGGCCCAGCGCGCCCGGAACGATGAGGACGTCCCAGAGCTTCCCGGCGGGGAGGAGCACGATCCCCTGCGGATCGCGCTGCCATGCCCACCGGCAGGCGTCGGGGTCGGGGGCCGCCGATGTGAGCCACTCGACCGCGGCCGTGGATCGCGAACCCGTCATGGCCAGCCTCCCGTTGGCGTGGGCCCCGGCAAAGCCGTGCCGGGGCGCTCACCTACCAGAGAGCGCGGTGCGCCGGCTATGACGCGGGTTGCCTCAACCGATGGGCGGTGAAGTGGGTCACAGCCGCGGTGCGCGGGCTCAGCTGTCGAAGCCGAGCCCCAGCCGGTCCATCGTCCGCAGCCACAGATCGCGGTGCCCGCCGTTGGCGTCGGCGCGGGCGAGGGACCGCTTGGTGATCTCGATCCCGGCCCAGGCGAACGGCTCCGGCGGGAAGGGGACGGGCTTCGAGCGGACCATCTCCAGCCGGGTCAGCTCCGTCTCCTCGCCGGCCAGGAGGTCGAGCATCACCTCGGCCCCGAAGCGGGTCGAGCCGACGCCGAGACCGGTGAATCCGGCCGCGTGGGCGACGCGTCCGCGATGGGCTGTCCCGAAGAACGCCGTGAAGCGCGAGCAGGTGTCGATCGCGCCGCCCCAGGCGTGCGAGAAGCGCAGCCCGGAAAGCTGCGGAAAGCAGGTGAAGAACTGTTCCGCGAGTTTGAGGAACGTCTCCGGACGCTGATCGAGATCGGCGTTGAGCCGGCCCCCGTACGGATAGATCGCGTCGTATCCGCCCCACAGAATCCGGTTGTCCGCGGAGAGCCGGAAATAGTGGAACTGATGGGCGCTGTCGCCGAGCCCCTGCCTTTTCCGCCAGCCGATGGAATGGAGCTGGCCGGCGCTGAGCGGCTCGGTCATCAGCGCGTAGTCGTAGACCGGCACCGTGTACGGGCGGACGCGTCTGACGAGCGAGGGGAAGACGTTGGTCCCGAGAGCGACCCGGCGGGCGAAGACCCGCCCGTACGGGGTGCGCACGGCCATCCCCGAGCCGGTGCGGGCGAGGGCCAGGCCCCGCGTGTGCTCGTAGATCCGCACGCCGAGGCCGAGGCAGGCCCGCTTGAGGCCCCACGCCAGCTTGGCCGGGTGCAGCATGGCGACGCCGCGACGGTCCCAGAGCCCGCCGAGGAAGGTGGGCGAGTCGACCTCGGCACGCAGGGCGTCGCGGTCCAGGAAGTCCACCCCGGTGATGCCGAGCTCCCCCAGCTTCGCGTGCCAGTCCCGCAGCTCTTCGAGCTGGTGGGGGGCGGTGGCCACGTCGATCTCGCCGGTCCGCTCGAACTCGCAGTCGATGCCGTAGCGGGCGACGGCGGCCTCGATGGCGTCGAGGTTGCGGTCCCCCAGCTCCCGCAGCCGCGCGATCTCGCCCGGCCAGCGCTCCAGACCGTTGGCCAGGCCGTGGGTGAGGGAGGCGGCGCAGAAACCCCCGTTGCGGCCGGAGGCGGCCCAGCCCACCTCGTGCCCCTCGATGAGGACGACGTCACGGTCCGGGTCGCGTTCCTTGGCGACGATCGCGGTCCACAGGCCGCTGTACCCTCCGCCGACGACCAGCAGGTCGGTGTGGTCGTCGCCGGTGAGGGCGTCCAGCGCTTCGGGCCGTGCCGGGTCGTCCAGCCAGTAGGCGACCGGCCTGGCGCCGGCGATCGATCGTGCGGCGGTACGCATGGCAGCTGGGGCCATGGGTTTCCAACTCCTTCGGGGACTTCAGGGCCGAGCGTTCTTCCTCCGCCGGCTCGCGACGAGCTGACCGGCGAGGACCAGCAGCACCGCGATGACGAACATGGCGGTGCCGATGACGTTGATCTGCACGGGTGTGCCACGCTGCGCCGAGCCCCAGACGAACATGGGGAACGTGACGGTGGAGCCCGCGTTGAAATTGGTGATGATGAAATCGTCGAAGGAGAGCGCGAAGGCGAGCAGCGCTCCCGCCGCGATCCCCGGGGCCGCGATGGGCAGGGTCACCCGGAGGAAGGTCTGCACGGGCCCCGCGTAGAGGTCGCGGGCGGCTTCCTCCAGGCGCGGGTCCATCGACATCACCCGGGCCTTGACGGCCGTCACCACGAAGCTGAGGCAGAACATGATGTGGGCGATCAACACGGTCCAGAAACCCAGTTGTGCGCCCATGTTGAGGAAGAGCGTGAGCAGCGACGCCGCCATGACGACCTCGGGCATCGCCATCGGAAGGAAGATCAGCGAGTTGATCGCGCCGCGCGCCCGGAAGCGGTAGCGGACCAGGGCGAAGGCGATCATCGTGCCGAGCGCGGTGGCGCCCAGCGTCGCCCAGAGGGCGATCTGCAGCGAGAGGGAGAGCGAGCCGCACAGGTCCGCGACGCCGCAGGGGTCCTTCCAGGCGTCCAGCGAGAACCGCTGCCAGGCGTAGTTGAAGCGCCCGTTGGGCTTGTTGAACGAGAACACCATCACGACGACGTTCGGCAGGATCATGTACGCGAGGGTCAGCAGACCCGCGATGACGACCAGGTTCCGGCGCGTCCAGCGCAGTACGGACATCAGACCAGGTCCTCCGTCCCGGAGCGGCGGATGTAGAAGGTGACCATCAGCAGGACGACCGCCATGAGGAGGAACGAGAGCGCGGCGGCCGTCGGGTAGTCCAGCACCCGCAGGAACTGGCTCTGGATGACGCTGCCGACCATCTTGGTGTCGGTGGAGCCGAGGAGTTCCGCGTTGACGTAGTCGCCGCTGGCGGGGATGAAGGTCAGCAGGGTGCCGGCGACGACGCCGGGCATGGAGAGCGGGAACGTCACCGTGCGGAAAGTGGTGGCGGGGGTGGCGTACAGGTCGCTCGCCGCCTCGTGCAGCCGGCCGTCGATCCGCTCCAGCGAGGTGTAGAGCGGCAGGATCATGAACGGCAGGAAGTTGTACGTGAGGCCGCAGACGACGGCCATCGGGGTGGCCAGGACCCGGTCGGACCCGGTCCAGCCGAGCTGACTGGTGACGTCCAGGACGTGCAGGGTGGTCAGCACGTCCACGACCGCGCCGCCGTCGGCCAGGATCGTCTTCCAGGCCAGCGTGCGGATGAGGAAGCTGGTGAAGAACGGGGCGATGACCAGCACGAGCACGAGGTTGCGCCAGCGGCCCGCCTTGAAGGCGATGAGATAGGCGAGCGGGTACCCCAGCAGCAGGCACAGGAGCGTGGCGGTGCCCGCGTACAGCAGGGACCGGATGAACTGGGGGTAGTAGTCGCTCAGCGCGTCCGCGTACGTCCGAAAGTGCCAGGTGACCTCGAAGCCCTGCTCCAGGGAGCCGGTCTGCACGGAGGTGGAGGCCTGGTAGACGAGGGGCAGGGCGAAGAAGACCAGGAGCCACAGGATGCCGGGGAGCAGCAGCCAGTAGGGTACGAGCCGCTTGCGGGCCAAGGGCTTGCGGGGCGCCGGCGCCGTGGGCGGTGCGGGCGGCGCCTCGGTGAGGCTCACGCGGCGTCCTCCATGCTCTTGACGCCCGCCGCGATGTCCTGGTCGGCGTCGAGCCCGAAGGCGTGGTCGGGGTTCCAGTGCAGGACGACCTCGGCCCCGGGGACGAGCCCGGTGCGCCGTTCGACGTTCTGCTCGTACACCTGGAGGGCCGCGCCCGCCGGGCTCTCGACCACGTACTGGGTGCAGACGCCGATGAAGCTGGAGTCGACGACGCGGCCGGTGACCCGGTTGCGCCCGGCGGCTATCGCGTGCGCGTCGGCGGCGGGGGTGAGGGCGATCTTCTCGGGCCGGATGCCCAGCAGGATACGGCCGCCGCTGGTCGTGGAGTCCGGGCACCGTGCGCGGGGCAGGGTGAGTTCTCCGCCGCCCGCCGAGACGACGACGTCCACGCCGGCGGCGGCCAGGACGTCGCCTTCGATGAGGTTGGAGGTGCCGAGGAAGTTGGCGACGAACGTGGTGCGCGGGTTCTCGTAGAGGTCGGCGGGGGCGCCGAGCTGTTCCACCCGGCCCCCGTTCATCACCGCGACGGTGTCGGCCATGGTCATGGCCTCCTCCTGGTCGTGGGTGACGTGCACGAAGGTGATGCCGACCTCGGTCTGTATCCGCTTGAGCTCCAGCTGCATCTGCCGGCGGAGCTTCAGGTCGAGGGCGCCGAGCGGTTCGTCGAGCAGCAGGACCCGCGGGTGGTTGATGAGCGCGCGGGCGACGGCGACGCGCTGCTGCTGGCCGCCGGAGAGCTGGTGCGGTCTGCGGCGGGCGAGGTCCCCGAGCTCGACGAGGTCCAGCATGGCGTCGACCTGCTTCTTCACGGACCTGATCCCGCGCCGCCGGAGCCCGAAGGCGATGTTCTCCGCGATGTCCAGGTGAGGGAAGAGGGCGTAGCTCTGGAAGACGGTGTTGACGGGCCGTCTGTGCGGGGGCAGGCCGGTGATGTCCTTGTCCCCGAGGTGGATCGTGCCGGTGGTGGCCTCCTCCAGGCCGGCGATCATCCGCAGGGTGGTGGTCTTGCCGCAGCCGGACGCTCCGAGCAGGGCGAAGAAGGAGCCCTCGGGGACGGTCAGGTCGAGCGGCTGTACGGCGGTGAAGGAGCCGTAGGTCTTGCTGACCCCGGTGAGGCGGACGTCGCCGCCCGTGTGTCGCTGCTGTGTCATGGGTCGCGGTCCCAGTGTGGTCGGGGAGTTCGGGGATGGGGAGACCGGGCGGGGAGGGCCGGGTCAGACGCCGATGAGCCGGGCGAACTTCTCTTCGTACGCGGTCTCTTCCTCCGTGCTCAGCGAACGGAAGGAGCGGGACTTCGCCGCCATGTCCGCGTCGGGGAGGATCAGGGTGTTGGAGGCCATCGACGCGTCGATCCTGGCGAGCTCTTCGCGTACGCCGTCGACCGGGCAGACGTAGTTGATGTAGGCGGCGAGCCGGGCGGCGACCGGCGGCTCGTAGTAGTAGTCGATGAGCTTCTCCGCGTTGGTCTTGTGCCGGGCCTGGGCGGGGACCAGGAGGTTGTCGCTGGAGGTGATGTATCCGGCGGCCGGGATGGCGAACCTGATGTCCGGGTTGTCGGCCTGGAGCTGGATGACGTCCCCGGCCCAGCCGACGCAGGCGGCGATGTCGCCCTTGCTGAGGTCGGCGGTGTAGTCGTTGCCGGTGAAGCGGCGGACCTGCTTCCTGTCGACGGCCTTCTGGAGGCGGGCGATGGCGCCGTCGAAGTCGGCGTCGGTGAACTTCCCCGGGTCCTTGCCCTGGTCGAGCAGGGTCATGCCGACGGTGTCGCGCATCTCGGAGAGGAAGGAGACGCGGCCCGTGAGCTTCGGGTCGTCGAGGAGCTGGGTGACGGAGTCGACCGTGCGGCCGCCGGTCGCCTTCACGTTGTACGCGATGACGGCCGGGATGCCGGTCCAGGGATAGGAGTAGGCGCGGCCCGGGTCCCAGTCGGGGGTGCGGAACTGGGCGGAGACGTTCGCGAAGGCGTGCGGGAGGTTCGCCGGGTCGAGCTTCTGCGCCCAGCCGAGGCGGATGATGCGGGCGGCGAGCCAGTCGGTGACGCAGATGAGGTCGCGCCCGGTGTCCTGGCCGGCCGCGAGCTGCGGTTTGATCTTCCCGAAGAACTCGACGTTGTCGTTGATGTCCTCGGTGTACTTGACCCTGATCCCGGTGCGTCTGGTGAACGCCTGGAGGGTGGGGCGGCTCTTCTCGTCCTCGCTGACGTCCATGTACTCGGTCCAGTTGGAGAAGGCGACCTCCTTCTCCCTCGCCGAGTGGTCGTCGGCGGCCGTGCCGGCGTCGGCGCGCCGGGCGGGCGGTATGCCGCACGCGCCGAGGGCGGCCGCCCCGCCGAGCACCAGCGCGCCCCTGCCAGAGGCGCGCAGCAGCGATCGGCGGGTGAGGGCGCCCCTGCCGCTGGCCAGGGAACGCCTGACGGCCGCCGCCTGGGCGGGCGTGAGGCGCTCGGGCTCGTGACTCTCCATACGCTGTGCCCTTTCGGGTGTCAGGCCGCGGGTGGGCGACGGCGGTCACCGGTCCCCGAAGACCGTGCGGTGCCAGTCCTTCCGTGCGACCGCGGTGTTGTCGTACATGACGTGCTTGACCTGCGTGTACTCCTCGAAGGAGTACGCCGACATGTCCTTGCCGAAGCCGCTGGCCTTGTATCCGCCGTGCGGCATCTCGCTGAGGATCGGGATGTGGTCGTTCACCCACACGCAGCCCGCCTGGATCTCACGGGTGGCGCGGTTGGCGCGGTACAGGTCGCGGGTCCAGGCGGAGGCGGCCAGGCCGTAGGGGGTGTCGTTGGCCAGCGCGATGCCCTCGTCGTCGGTGTCGAAGGGCAGCACCACCAGGACCGGCCCGAAGATCTCCGCCTGGACGATCTCGCTGTCCTGGGCCGCGCCCACGACGAGGGTCGGCCGGTAGAACGCGCCGGCGGCGAGGCCGCCGCCGGGGGCCTCGCCTCCGGTGACGACCTGGGCGTAGCCGCGCGCCCGGTCGACGAAGCCGGCGACCCGGTCGCGCTGGGCGTGGCTGATCAGGGGCCCGAGGTCGGTGGAGGCGTCGAAGGGGTCACCGAGCCGGACGGTCTCCATGAGCGCGGCGACGTCCCGGACGAAGGCGTCGTAGAGGGGGCGCTGCACGTAGGCGCGGGTGGCGGCGGTGCAGTCCTGGCCGGTGTTGATGAGGGAGCCGGCGACCGCGCCGTGGACGGCGGCCTCCAGGTCGGCGTCGTCGAAGACCACGAAGGGCGCCTTGCCGCCGAGCTCCAGGTGGAGGCGTTTGACGGTGGCGGTGGCGAGCTCCGCGACCCGTCTGCCGACGGCGGTGGAGCCGGTGAAGGAGGTCATGGCGACGTCGGGGTGGCCGACGAGGTGTTCGCCGGCGTCCTCGCCCGCGCCGGTGACGACGTTGACGACGCCGTCGGGGATGCCCGCCCCGGTGGCCGCCCGGGCGAACATCAGCGAGGTCAGCGGGGTGAGTTCGGCGGGCTTGAGGACGACGGTGTTGCCCGCGGCGACGGCCGGCAGGACTTTCCAGGCGGCCATCTGGAGCGGGTAGTTCCAGGGGGCGATGGACCCGACGACGCCGATCGCCTCGCGGCGTACGTAGGAGGTGTGGTCCCCGTCGTACTCGGCGGCGGCCCTGCCCTCCAGGTGGCGTGCCGCGCCCGCGAAGAAGGCGGCGTTGTCGACGGTGCCGGGGACGTCGAACCCGGCGGTGAGCTTGACCGGCTTGCCGCACTGGAGGGACTCGGCGTACGCGAGGTCGTCGGCCTGCTCGGCGAGGGCGGCGGCGAACCGGTGCAGGGCTTCGGAGCGCTCACCCGGGGTCGCGCCGGACCAGCCGGGGAAGGCGGCCCTGGCGGCGGCGACGGCCGCGTCCACGTCCTCGGCGGCGGCCAGCTCGTAGCGGAGCACCGTCTCGCCGGTCGCGGGGTTCACCACCTCGTGGTGACGGCCGGATGTGCCGGGGAGCAGCTCGCCGCCGATGTACTGCGCACCTTCCGCGAAGCGGTCCTGCACCTGGAAGCCCTTGCCCATGACGCTCTCCTCCGCCGCATGCCCGCAGGGCGGGGTCGGCGTCGCCTCTTCGTGAATTGAGTGCCGATCCTGGCAGAGGGGTGTCCACCCAACAAGTGATTCCGTTGTTGCCTTTTGGTTACGCGACGGAATCTGTCGACCATGTGTCGTGCCGGTGCGGAAAACCCCGTACGGACTGTCAGTGGCGGATGCCGCACCCACCTGTCATGGGGGCCGGCCCTCGGCCCGCGGACACAGTCGGCGGCGCTGTCAACGCGCAGCCCGGCGGCGACGGGGAGGGCGGGGCGGCCGGTGCGCGGCTTCGAGGAGGCTGTGCGCATACGGGGGGCGGTTCGCCGTGGCGGTGGCGGGCGGCGTGCCCGCGTGCGGCCAGGACCCGGAGCCGGGCGGCCGTCTGCCGGGCTTCGCCCTGATGGAGGCGCGGGTGCGGCGGGCTGAGCCGCCGGGCCGACGACGGCGCCGCCCGGCCGTGCGGGCGGGACCAGGGTCTCCGCCCGTCCGGACGGACGGCGCCGGGTGCGGCGGCCTGACCTGTCAGGCCCGCTTCGCAAGCGTGCTCGTCCCCTACGGCCGGCCCTCGACGACCAGGGACGTGGCGAACGGGTCCTCGTAGGAGTCGCCGTACTCCTCTTCGCCGCCGTCGTTGGTCGCGGCCCAGATGATGAGGCCGAGGATCACCGAGCCGAGGACCATGCCGACGGAGCCGAGGACGATCCCGGCGATCGCCATGCCCCGGTTGGTGGCCTCGCCGCGCTTGGCCCGCCCGAGGCCGATGATGCCGAAGACGAGCGCGAGGATGCCGAGGAGGATGTTGACGCCGTAGAGGCAGAAGCCGACCACCGAGACGATGCCGAGCACCATGGCGGCCGTGCCCAGCCCGTTCGACGGTGCGGGCGCCCAGGGGCCCGGGCCGGCGCCGTAGGAGGGATGACCCGGGTAGCCGCCGTACGGCTGCGGGGGCGGCGCGGGGTAGCCGTAGTGCCCGGCGGCCGACGGCGGGGCCGGATAGCCGGCGGGGGGCGCGCCCGCCGGCGGCGGGGTCGGGTAGCCCGGCTCGTGCGCACCCGTCGGCGGCGGGGCCGCCTGGCCGGGGCCGTTCGGGCCGATCGGCGGCGGCGGTACGTCCGGGGCCGCCGGGCCGAAACCGCCCGGCGCGGGTATCGGTCCGGTGCCGTCCCCCGGGGCCGGTCCGGCGCCCGGCATGGACGTCACGGTCGGCTGCTCGTGGACGGCCGGGGGCGGGGTGTTCGATCCCCGCTTGTCCAGCTCCACCCCGCTGTCCGGCGGTGCCCACGGATCGCGCGGCGCGGCCCCGCCCCCTGGCTGCTCTGTGTTGTCTGACATGGGCCTCCCCCATCGTGGTCACGTCATGCTACGGCCCGGTCCGACGACCCCGGACGCCGCCTACGATGATCGGTGCGGGCGGCCGGGCCCGTCGTCCGGACCGCACGGGGCACACCCCCCGGGGCGGTCCGGACGAGGGGCCCGGCACCGGCCGACGCCACACCGAACCGGGAGACAACCGATGACCGATCCTCGCCCCTTCATCGCGGGGCTGCCCAAGGCCGAGCTCCACGTCCACCATGTGGGGTCGGCCTCGCCCCGGATCGTCGCCGAGCTGGCGGCCCGCCACCCGGACTCCAAGGTGCCCACGGACCCGGAGGCGCTGGTCGACTACTTCACCTTCACCGACTTCGGCCACTTCGTCGAGGTGTACCTCTCGGTGGTGGACCTGATCCGCACCCCCGAGGACGTCCGGCTGCTCACGTTCGAGGTGGCGCGCGACATGGCCCGGCAGAACATCCGGTACGCGGAGCTGACCGTGACCCCGTTCAGCTCGACGCGCCGGGGCATCCCCGAGGCAGGGTTCATGGAGGCCATCGAGGACGCCCGCAGGGCGGCCGAGGCCGAGCTGGGCGTCGTCCTGCGCTGGTGCTTCGACATCCCCGGCGAGGCAGGTCTCCAGTCGGCGGAGGAGACCGTGCGCCTCGCGGTGGAGCACCGGCCCGACGGGCTCGTCTCCTTCGGCCTGGGCGGGCCGGAGATCGGGGTGGACCGCCCGCAGTTCAAGCCCTACTTCGACCGGGCCATCGCCGAGGGGCTCCACTCGGTGCCGCACGCCGGGGAGACCACGGGGCCGCAGACGGTCTGGGACGCGCTGACCGCGCTGCGCGCCGAGCGCATCGGGCACGGCACCAGCTCCGTCCAGGACCCGAAGCTGCTGGAGCACCTCGCCGAGCACCGCATCGCCCTGGAGGTCTGCCCGACGTCGAACATCGCCACCCGCGCGGTCGCCGACATCGACCGCCACCCCATCCGCGAGATGGTGGCGGCGGGCGTGCTGGTCACCGTCAACAGCGACGATCCGCCGATGTTCGGCACCGACCTGAACAACGAGTACGCGGTGGCCGCCCGGCTGCTGGAGCTCGACGAGCGGGGCGTCGCGGACCTCGCGAAGAACGCGGTGGAGGCCTCGTTCCTGGACCCGGCGGGCAAGCGGAGGCTGGCCGAGGAGATCGACGTCTACACGGCGGACTGGCTCCGGGGCCCCGGCCGCTGAGCCGTCCCTCAGGTCCGGGCCCCCGGCCGCCGGCCCGGTTCGCCACAATGACCCCATGGCTTCTCCCCTCTCCGACGTCACCGCCGTGGGGCATCGCGGCGACCCTTACCTCGCCCGCGAGAACACCCTGCCCTCACTCCGCTCCGCCCTCGACCGAGGGGCGGACGCGGTCGAGATCGATGTGCGGGTCACCCGCGACGGGGTCCCCGTGCTGCTCCACGACGCGACGCTGGAGCGGCTGTGGGGACACGACCTGCGGGTCGACCGGCTGGAGCACCGGGAGCTGACGGAGCTGACCGGCGGCGGGGTGCCCACGCTCCGCGACGCGCTGCTGGCCACCGGCGCGCACCGGGTGATGGTGGATCTGCCCGGCTCCACGGACGCGTCGGTGAGGAGAATCGTCGGCACGGTCCGGGAGTGCGGGGCGGGCGAGCGGGCGTACTACTGCGCGGGCGCGGACGCGATGCTGCGGGTGCGGGCCGCCGACCCGTCCGCGGAGATCGCCCTGACCTGGAACACACTGGCCCCGCCCCGCCCGGAGCTGCTGGCCGCGGTGAAGCCCCGGTGGCTGAACTACCGGTTCGGGCTGGTGACCCGGGAGCTGACGGACCGGGCGCACCGGGACGGGCTGCTCGTGTCCGCCTGGACGGCCGACACGAAGCGCACGATGCGCCGGCTGGTCGAGCGGGGCGTCGACTCGATCACCACCAACCGGATCGACGCCCTGCACCGGGTCCTGGCCGGCCCCCCCGCCCCTCGGGGCTCCTGACCGAACCGGCTGACGGGGCCGCACCGCCCGACGCCGGAGTTCGGGGGCTCGTCAGGGGCCTTGCCCGTGGTTCTGCGCCCTCCTCCGGCACGGAGAACGCGATGGCCGGGTGTCCGCGTGGAGTGGGAAGACACCTCCCGAGTAGGCCCGGCAGGCCGGCATGTCGTCGGCGCCGGGGCCCTTGGCGCAGTCGTCGCCGGCGAAGCGGCGGACGCACCGCGGGCGCACGCGCCGCTCGGCCGGTCCGCGCATCGTGCGGGAGCCGTCGGCTTCCCAGCGGGTGACGCCGACGCGTCGCCCCGCACGGGCAGCGCGCACGCCTTCTCGGGCGCGGACAGCAGGGCCGGCCTGCCGCGCGGACCGCCCGCCCACAGCTGGGCGGTGCTGGGGGTCTCGCGCCCCCGCGCCCTCCGGTCGTACGCGATGCCGGCGACGGGGGACCGCCGAGGACGGGTGCGGCCCCGGACCGGAGTCCGGGGCCGCGTCCGCGGGGCAGGGGCCGAGGGCCGGGCCGGTCAGTCCTCGATCGACGTCATGACGTGCTTGATGCGGGTGTAGTCCTCGAAGCCGTAGGCGGAGAGGTCCTTGCCGTAGCCGGACTTCTTGAACCCGCCGTGCGGCATCTCGGCGACCAGCGGGATGTGGGTGTTGATCCACACGCAGCCGAAGTCGAGGTTCTTGGACATGCGCATGGCGCGGGAGTGGTTCGTGGTCCACACCGAGGAGGCGAGCGCGTACTCCACACCGTTGGCGTATCCGACGGCCTGCTTCTCGTCGGTGAACGACTGGACGGTGATGACGGGGCCGAAGACCTCGTTCTGGATGATCTCGTCGTCCTGCTTGAGGCCGGAGACGACGGTCGGGGCGTAGAAGTAGCCCTTGTCGCCGACCCGGTGGCCGCCCGCCTCGACCTTGGCGTGGGCGGGGAGCCGCTCGATGAAGCCGCTGACCTGCTTCAGCTGGTTGGCGTTGTTCAGCGGTCCGTACGCCACGTCCTCGTCGTCCGGCTGACCGGTCTTCGTGTCGGCGGCGGCCCGGGCGAGCGCGGTGACGAACTCGTCGTGGACGGACTCGTGGACCAGGACGCGGGTGGCGGCCGTGCAGTCCTGGCCCGCGTTGAAGAAGCCCGCCTCGGAGATGCCCTCGACGGCCTTGGCGATGTCGGCGTCCTCGAAGACCACGACGGGCGCCTTGCCGCCGAGCTCCAGGTGGACGCGCTTGACGTCCTTGGCGGCGGACTCGGCGACCTGCATGCCGGCCCGTACGGAACCGGTGATGGAGGCCATCGCCGGGGTCGGGTGCTCGACCATGGTGCGGCCGGTGTCCCGGTCGCCGCAGATGACGTTGAAGACGCCCTTGGGCAGGATCTGGCCCATGATCTCGGCCATCAGCACCGTGGAGGCCGGGGTGGTGTCGGACGGCTTGATGACGACCGTGTTGCCCGCGGCGAGCGCCGGGGCGAACTTCCACACGGCCATCATCATCGGGTAGTTCCACGGCGCCACCTGCGCGCAGACGCCGACCGGCTCGCGGCGGACGATGGAGGTCAGTCCCTCCATGTACTCGCCGGCCGAACGGCCCTCCAGCAGCCGCGCCGCTCCCGCGAAGAAGCGGATCTGGTCCACCATCGGCGGGATCTCCTCACTGCGGGTGAGCCCCAGCGGCTTGCCGGTGTTCTCCGACTCGGCCGCGATCAGGTCCTCCGCGCGCTCCTCGAAGGCGTCCGCGATCTTCAGCAGGGCCTTCTGGCGCTCGGCGGGCGTGAGGTCCCGCCAGGCGGGGAAAGCGGCCGCGGCGGCCTCCATGGCGGCATCGACATCGGCCGGGCCGGAGAGCGGCGAGGTCGCGTAGACCTCTTCCGTCACCGGGCTGACCACATCGATGGTCCGCCCGTCCGCGGCGTCCCGGAACTCTCCGTTGATGTAGTTGCGCAGACGGCGCACCTCGGTGGTCACAACCACCCCTCCTGTCGACTGTCCGATGGGTGAGACGTCCAGCCTAATCGCTCCCGTGACGCTTTCGACATACCTACCCGCCCTCAACTTCGGATTCAGTCAGATCGTGACCCGAGAACAACGAATTTCATCGATCCGGGGTTGCGAGACAGACGAAGAGCGGTGCAGAGTGGATGCGTGGCCAGTCGCAGCGCAGACTCCAGGACCGGGAACGGATCGTCACCAGCGGTCGATGCCGTCTCCCTTGCAATCATCGAGCAGCTCCAGGAGGACGGGCGCCGTCCGTACGCCGCGATCGGCAAGGCCGTCGGCCTCTCCGAAGCGGCCGTGCGCCAGCGCGTCCAGAAGCTGCTCGATCAGGGTGTGATGCAGATCGTCGCCGTCACGGACCCCCTCACCGTGGGGCTCCGGCGCCAGGCGATGGTCGGCATCAACGTCGAGGGCGACCTCGACCCGGTGGCCGAGGCCCTGTCGGCCATGGCGGAGTGCGAGTACGTGGTGATGACCGCGGGCTCCTTCGACCTGATGGTGGAGATCGTCTGCGAGGACGACGACCACCTGCTGGAGACGATCAACAAACGCATCCGGACCCTTCCCGGCGTGCGCTCCACCGAGAGCTTCGTCTACCTCAAGCTCAAGAAGCAGACCTATATGTGGGGAACCCGATAGCCGTGAGCAAGGACCTCAGCCGAACCGCGTACGACCACCTGTGGATGCACTTCACCCGCATGTCGGACTACGAGAACGCGCCCGTTCCCACCATCGTGCGCGGCGAGGGAACGCACATCTTCGACGACCGGGGCAAGCGCTACCTGGACGGGCTCTCCGGCCTGTTCGTGGTCAACGCGGGCCACGGCCGTCACGAGCTCGCCGAGACGGCGTACAAGCAGGCCCAGGAGCTGGCCTTCTTCCCGGTGTGGTCCTACGCCCACCCGAAGGCCGTCGAACTGGCCGAGCGCCTCGCCGGCCACGCGCCGGGCGACCTCAACAAGGTCTTCTTCACCACCGGCGGCGGCGAGGCCGTCGAGACCGCCTGGAAGCTGGCCAAGCAGTACTTCAAGCTCCAGGGCAAGCCGACGAAGTACAAGGTCATCTCGCGCGCCGTCGCCTACCACGGCACTCCGCAGGGGGCCCTGTCCATCACCGGCCTGCCGGCGCTCAAGGCCCCGTTCGAGCCGTTGGTCCCCGGCGCGCACAAGGTGCCGAACACCAACATCTACCGCGCCCCGCTGTTCGGCGACGACCCGGAGGCCTTCGGCCGCTGGGCCGCCGACCAGATCGAGCAGGAGATCCTCTTCGAGGGCCCGGACACCGTCGCGGCGGTCTTCCTGGAGCCCGTGCAGAACGCGGGCGGCTGCTTCCCGCCGCCGCCCGGCTACTTCCAGCGCGTCCGCGAGATCTGCGACCAGTACGACGTACTGCTCGTCTCCGACGAGGTCATCTGCGCCTTCGGCCGGCTCGGCACGATCTTCGCCTGTGACAAGTTCGGCTACGTGCCGGACATGATCACCTGCGCGAAGGGCATGACCTCCGGCTACTCCCCGATCGGCGCGTGCGTCGTCTCCGACCGGATCGCCGAGCCGTTCTACCGGGGCGGCAACACCTTCCTGCACGGCTACACCTTCGGCGGGCACCCGGTCTCGGCGGCGGTGGGCCTCGCCAACCTCGACATCTTCGAGCGCGAGAACCTCACCCAGCACGTCCTCGACAACGAGAACGCCTTCCTGACGACGCTGCAGAAGCTGTACGACCTGCCGATCGTCGGCGACGTCCGCGGCAACGGGTTCTTCTACGGCATCGAGCTGGTGAAGGACAAGGCCACCAAGGAGACCTTCACCGACGAGGAGACCGAGCGCGTCCTGTACGGCTTCCTCTCCAAGGCGCTGTACGACAACGGCCTGTACTGCCGGGCCGACGACCGCGGCGACCCGGTCATCCAGCTCGCCCCGCCGCTTATCTCCGACCAGTCGACGTTCGACGAGATCGAGTCCATCCTGCGGGCCGTGCTGACGGAGGCCTGGACGAAGCTCTGACCCACCGTTCCGCGACCGCCGCCCGACCTCGTGGCCGGGTCCACGTCCGACAGTCATTTCCTACGGTTCATCGGCCCGGATAAGCCCGTTCGAGTGAGAACGGGCGCATCCGGGCCGCGTGCTGTGCGCCGGACCGGGTCCGACTCCCTACGGTGCCGAGTGACCGATCGGCCGCGTCCTCGTTCCCCCGTACGGGGGAACGGGAAGTCTGACCTGAACCGAGGTGTACGCCATGGTGGCCCCGCCGGACAACGACGTGATCTGGGCGCGTTCCCTGCATTACTCCCACAACGGATCGCCCGGCCTCTGCGGCGTCTCCCTCGGTGTCCGGGACGCCGAGATCCTGGCGGTGACCGGCCCGCGCGGCAGCGGGAAGACCACGCTGCTGCACTGTCTGTCGGGTCGGCTGGCCCCCCAGCAGGGCGAGGTCTGGTTCAACAGCGTGCCCGTGCACACCATGAACCCCCGGACGCGCGAGCGGCTGCGCCGGGAGCGCTTCGGCTGGATCTCCTCCGATCCGGAACTGGTCGGGGAGCTGACCGTCTGGGAGAACGCCGCCCTGCCGCTGCTGCTGCGCGGCGTCTCGCGCCGGGCCGCCAAGAAGGCCGCCACCGAGTGGCTGGAGCGCCTGGACATCGCCGCCTTCGCCAAGAAGCGGCCGCACACACTGCTCCAGGCCCAGCGCCAGCGGATCTCCGTGGCACGGGCCCTGGCCGGCGGGCCGACCGTCGTCTTCGCGGACGAGCCCACCGCGACCCTGCACCGCGCCGACCGCTCCCAGGTACTGCGCACGCTGACCACCGCGGCCCGCTCCCACGGCATCACCGTCGTCCTGGCCACCCACGACGACGAGGTCGCCGCGCTCGCCGACCGGACGCTCCCGCTGCTGGACGGCCGTCGAGTCGCCACCGGCTCCCTGCCCGCGGAGCCCGAAGCGGAGGGGCGCGCGGCGTGCTCGCTCTCCGTCTAGCCCGCGGCTCCCATCCCCTCGTCCTGCTCCGGCGGCTGCTCGTCGCCGCCGCGTCGGCCGGCGTCGGCTTCCTCCTGCTGAGCGCCCTCGGGTACGCCTCCGCGCACCCGGAGCAGTCCGCCGGCTCCGTGCTGCGGCTGCTGTGGTGCCTCGTCCCGCTCGCCGCCACCGTGCAGTTCGCCGTGGCGGTGGCCCGTGCCGATCCGAGCACCCGGCCCCGGCCGGGCCTCTCCTCCGTGGGCCTGGGCCCGGTGCGGCTCTCCGTGCTGGCCGCCGTCTCCACCGCCGTCTCCACGACGCTCGGCTCCCTGGTGGCCCTGCTGCTCTTCCTCCACCTGCGCGGCGACCTGACCGGGATGCCGTTCGACGGCCGCGCGGCACAGTTGCTCGGCGCGGGCAGTCCGGTGCCGCCTGCTGCCGCGCTGATGCTGCTGGCGCTGGTCCCGGTGGCTTCCGCGACGGCCGGCGCGCTGGCGCTGCGGTCACGGCCCGACCCGGCGCGGGACGCCTTCGGCGCCGAGGAACCGCCGGCGTCCACGCCGGCCGGGCTCCCCTGGGGCGTGGCGCTCGCGGCCACCGGACTCGCCGTCGAGGCGTACGCGTCGCGGGGCTCGGCGGGCCACGCCTTGCCGCTGCCCGGCCGGTTCGACTCCGCCCCGGTGGCGGTGCTGGGCGGCTGGGCGCTCACCGCGATCGGCCTGGCGGCGGCCGGCCCCGGCCTGACCCATCTGTGCGGGCGGGCGTTGCAGGCGGTGCGCCCCGGCGCCGTGCGGCTGCTGGCGGGGCGGGCCCTGATGGACGAGGCGCGCCGGATCGGCCGCCCGCTGGGGGCGCTCTGCGCGGTGTTCTCCGCGATGGTCGCCGCGTCGACGCTCTACGGGGACGGTGGCCGCCCGTTCGGCCCGTTCACCGCGTTCGGCGCGGCGCTGGTCCTGTGCTGCACGACGGCGACACTGCTGATCTCCGCCCTTGAGGCCCGGCACGCCCGCGCGCGCACCGCTCGGGCGCTGCTCGGCATGGGCGCCCCGGCCGCCGCACTCCGGGCGGCGTCGGTGCTGCGGGTGGGGGCGCTGCTGGCCCTGTTCGCTCCGCTGACCTGGGCGACCGCGGAGCTGGCCGCGCTGCCGCTGAGAGGCTGACGCCCCCCGGGCCCGAGGCCGCCTGGGGAGGGCCGACTCAGCGGGGGCCCGCCCAGGGCCGCGGCCGCTCAGGCGGGCACGGCTCACGGGTGGGCGGCGAGGCGGCGCGAGGGCGGCGGTCCGCGTCTGCGTCCCGCCGTGCCCGGAGCACGCTGTAGCGGGGGGCGGCCCGGTGCCGGGGCCTCACCGGGGGGCCAGCACCACCGTCTGAGCCGCGTCGAAGCGGACGCCGACCACCGCGCCCTCGTCCGGGGTGTCCCGCAGGGCGCACTCGGCCTCCAGCACCGGCGCGTTCTCCGGCGTCAGGCGCACGGCCACGTGGTTCCCCCGGAAGGTGCGGACGCCCACCGTGCAGCGCAGGCCGTCCTCGGGAGCGCCGATCAGGACCCCGGCGGGGCGGACCAGCAGATCGGCCTCGCCCTGCGGCGACCCTGCGGGCACCGGCACCTTGCCCCAGGCGGTGACGGCGGCCCGGCCGGTGACCGTCGCCCCGGTGACGTTGTCGAAGCCGAGGAACCGGGCGACGAACGCGGAGGCGGGGCGCTGCCAGACGTCCAGCGGGGTGCCCTCCTGGGCGATTCGGCCGTCCCGCATCACGACGACCCGGTCGGCCAGCGCGAAAGCCTCGCCCTGGTCGTGGGTGACGGCGAGCACCGTCGTGCCCAGCTCGCGAAAGAGCGTGCGCAGTTCGACGACGAGCCGCTCACGCAGGCTGCGGTCCAGCTGGCCGAGCGGCTCGTCCAGCATCAGGAGCCGGGGGCGCGGGGCGAGCGCGCGGGCGAGGGCGACACGCTGCTGCTCACCCCCGGAGAGCGCGGCGACCGCCCGGCGCTGGGCCCCGGGCAGGCCCACCAGCTCCAGCAGTTCGCGGACCCGGTGCTCCGCCTCTGCGCGGGCGACGCCGCGCATCCGCAGGCCGAAGGCCACGTTCGCCCCGACGTCGCGGTGTGGGAAGAGCTGGTGGTCCTGGAACATCAGCCCGAGGCCGCGGCGGTGCACCGGGACGCCCGCCTGGTCGCGGCCGGCCAGCAGGACCCGGCCGCCGTCCATCGGCTGGAGGCCGGCGACGGCCCGCAGCAGCGTGGACTTGCCGCTGCCGCTCGGCCCGAGCAGGCAGACGACCCGGTGGTCGGCGACCTCCAGGTCCACCGCGTCCAGCGCCGTCCGCTTCCCGAACCGTACGGTGGCCGCTTCCAGACTCAGCATGCGCAAGGCTCCCCTGCCATCGTTCAGAACTCCCCGGACCGATCGGTGCGTACGCGCTCCAGGAGCAGCAGCGACACCGCGCACACCAGCATCAGAATCGTGCTGAGGGCCATCGCCTGCCCGTAGTTGAGCTCCCCGGACCGGCCCAGCAGCCGGGCCACGGCGACGGGCAGGGTCGGGTTGTCGGGCCTGGCGATGAAGACGGTGGCGCCGAACTCGCCGAGCGACACGGCGAACGCGAAGCCCGCCGCGACCAGCGACGCCCGCCGCACCAGCGGGAGATCGACCTCGCGCCAGGCCCGGAGCGGGGAAGCCCCCAGCACGGCGGCGGCCTCGCGCAGCCGGTCGTCCACCGCGCGGAGCACGGGCAGCATGGTCCGTACGACGAAGGGGACGCCGACCAGCGCCTGGGCCAGCGGCACCAGAATCCAGGAGGTACGCAGATCGAGCGGCGGTTCGTCCAGCGTGATCAGGAAACCGAAGCCGACGGTGACGGCGGACACTCCGAGCGGCAGCATCAGCAGCGCGTCGAAGCCGCGCACCAGCCGTCCCGCCCTCCGGGTCAGCGCCGCGGCCGCCAGGCCCCCGACGACGAGGGCGATGAGCGTGGCGACGAGCGCGTACCGCAGCGAGTTCCCGACGGCCTGAAGCGGGGGCACCAGGAACGTGGAGCCGCTGGCCCCGGCCGACTGGAGCGCCTCGTAGTAGCCGAAGCCGTAGCCTCCCGGCCCGTCGAACGAGCGCTCCACCAGCACTCCGAGCGGCAGCAGCACCAGCAGCAGCGCGGTCAGCAGGACGCCGCCGAGCAGCGACCACTGGCGGGCGCCGCGCGGTCGGCGGGAGGTCTGCGCCGGGTCCACCAGCTTCAGCGCGCGCTCCCGGCGGCGTACGGTCACGGCGTGCACGGCGAGGATCGCGCCGACCGCGGCGAACTGCACCAGGGTCAGCACGGCGGCCGTCGGCAGGTCGAGCAGGTGCGCGGTCTGCCGGTAGACCTCCACCTCCAGGGTGGAGTAGGCCGGTCCGCCGAGGATCTGCACGACGCCGAAGGAGGTGAAGGTGAAGAGGAAGACCATCAGGGAGGCGGCGGCGACCGCCGGCGCGAGCGCCGGCAGGGTCACCCGGCGGAACGCGGCGAGACGACCGGCGCCGAGCACCCGGGCGGCCTCCTCCTGCCGCGGGTCCAGCTGCGACCAGAGGCCGCCCACCGTGCGGACGACCACGGCGTAGTTGAAGAAGACGTGGGCCAGCAGGATCGCCCACACGGTGGTGTCGAGGCGCACGCCCCACAGCTCGTCGAGAAGCCCGCCCCGCCCCAGCAGCGCCAGGAACGCGGTGCCGACGACGACCGTCGGCAGCACGAAGGGCACCGTGACGACCGCCCGCAGCACCTGCTTGCCCGGGAAGTCGAAGCGGGCGAAGACGTACGCCCCGGGCAGGGCGATCAGCAGCGTGAGCGCGGTCGAGGCGAGAGCCTGCCAGGTGGTGAACCAGAGGACGTCGCGGATGTCCGGGCGGGCCAGCACCTCGCCGACCCGCCCGAACTGCCAGTCTCCACCCGCCTTGAGCCCGCGGCCGACGATGGCGGCCACGGGGTAGGCGAAGAAGATCCCGAAGAACGCCACGGGCACGGCCATCAGGCCGAGCCGCACCGCGGCGCCCCGCCGGCCGGCGCTCCCGCCGCGACCTGCGGGGGCGGGAGCGCCCCGGCGGGCCGGGCCGGGCGCTACTTCACGACGAGCGAGTGCCACGACCGGACCCACTGCTCACGGTTGGCGGCGATCTTCTCGGGCGCGACGGTGGCAGGTGTCTCCACCTTCTCGCCGAACTCCGTGAACAGCCCGGGGAGCTCCGCTTCAGCCACGACCGGGTTCACGAACATGTTCAGCGGCATGTCCTCCTGGAAGGTCTTGCTGATCATGAAGTCCAGCAGCGCCTTGCCGCCCGCCTCGTTCTTCGCCCCGGTCAGCAGGCCGGCGTACTCGGTCTGCCGGAAGCAGGTGCCCGTGGCGACCCCGGTGGGAGCCTCCTTCGGCTGCGGGTCCGCGTAGAGGACCTCGACGGGCGGGCTGGAGGCGTAGGAGACGACGAGCGGCCGGTCGGCCTTGGCCTTCCTGCCCCCGGCCGAGCCGGAGAACTCCTCGTTGTACGCCTGCTCCCAGCCGTCGACGACCTTGACGCCGTTGGCCTCCAGCTTCTTCCAGTACGCCTCGTAGCCGTCCTCGCCCTGGGTGGCGATGGTCCCGAGGAGGAAGCCGAGGCCGGGCGAGGAGGTCGCGGCGTTCTCGGTGACGAGCAGGTCCTTGTACGCGGGCTCGACCAGGTCCTCGAAGGTCTGCGGGGGCGCGAGCTTCTTGTCGGCGAAGTACTTCTTGTCATAGTTGACGCAGATGTCACCGGTGTCGACGGGTGTGACACGGTGCTGGTCGTCCTGCTGGACGCCGTCCGCGACCCGGTCGAGGCCCTTGGCCTCGTACGCGGTGAAGATGCCGTTGTCGAGGGCGCGGGAGAGCAGGGTGTTGTCGACGCCGAAGAAGACGTCGCCGCGCGGAGAGCCCTTGGTCAGGATCTCCTGGTTGAGCGCCGCTCCGGCGTCGCCGCTCTTGAGGAGCTCGACGGTGTAACCGGTCTCCTCCGTGAACGTTTCCAGCACCGACTCCGAGACGTTGAAGGAGTCGTGGCTGACCAGGGTCACGGTCGTGGAGCCACCGTCCCGGGAGGAGCCGGATTCCGCCGGGCCGCCGTCCGCGCCCCCGCAGCCTGCGAGCACGGTGACGCCGAGCGCGGCGGCCAGCGCGGTCGCCGCGTACTTCGTGGTGGTGTTCATGTGATTCCTCCTGGAGGTGACCAGGAAGAGACGCGGCCCCGCCCGCCCCGGGCGTACCGGAAGCGGGCAGGGCGCAACAGCTTGAGTAAGGTCCGAACTTCCTACCCGGAATGACCCGGGCGAGGTCCAGAGGGTCTGCGGCCGACCTGTCCGTGGTGCCGCACTCTCAGCGCTGTGGCGCTCCCCTGTCGGAATATGAAGTTGATTGCGGCCCAGGCTACACGGGCGGTTTTCGGCCTGACGCCCTGAGGCCGCCGGTCGCGGCCGGGCGGCCTCAGCGCTCGGAGGCCGCCAGCTGGCCGCAGGCCCCGTCGATCTCCTGCCCGCGGGTGTCCCGAACGGTGACGGGGACGCCGTGGGCCGCGATGGCCTCGACGAACGCCTTCTCGTCCTCGGGACGCGACGCGGTCCACTTGGAGCCGGGCGTGGGGTTCAGCGGGATCAGGTTGACGTGCACCCGCTTCCCCTTGAGCAGCCGGCCGAGCAGGTCACCGCGCCAGGCCTGGTCGTTGATGTCCCGGATCAGGGCGTACTCGATGGAGATGCGGCGGCCGGACTTCTCCGCGTACTCCCAGGCGGCGTCCAGCACTTCGCGCACGTTCCACCGGGTGTTGACGGGGACCAGGGTGTCGCGGAGCTCGTCGTCCGGGGCGTGCAGCGAGACGGCGAGACGGCACTTGAAGCCCTCGTCGGCGAAGCGCAGCATGGCCGGAACCAGGCCCACGGTGGAGACGGTGATGCCTCGCTGGGAGAGCCCGAGCCCGTCCGGTTCCGGGTCGGTGAGCCGGCGGATGGCCCCGACCACGCGGTTGTAGTTGGCGAGCGGCTCGCCCATGCCCATGAAGACGATGTTGGACAGCCGCGCGGGGCCGCCCGGCACCTCGCCGTCCCGCAGCGCCCGCATGCCGTCGACGATCTGGTGCACGATCTCGGCGGTCGACAGGTTCCGGTCGAGCCCGGCCTGGCCGGTGGCGCAGAAGGGACAGTTCATCCCGCAGCCTGCCTGCGAGGAGATGCACATCGTCACGCGATCCGGGTAGCGCATCAGGACCGACTCGACGAGCGTGCCGTCGTGCAGCTTCCAGAGCGTCTTGCGCGTCGTGTCGTCGTCGCAGCTGATGTGCCGGATCACGGACATCAGCTCGGGGAACAGCGCCTCGGCGAGCTTCTCCCGGGACGCGGCCGGGATGTTGGTCCACTCGGCCGGGTCGTGCGCGTACCGCGCGAAGTAGTGCTGCGAGAGCTGTTGGGCGCGGAACGGCTTCTCACCGGTCGCGGCGACCGCTTCCTTGCGCTCGGCGGGCGTGAGGTCGGCGAGATGCCGCGGCGGCTTCTTGGCTCCGCGGGGCGCGACGAAAGTGAGTTCTCCGGGCTTAGGCATGGTTCATCCAGTGTGGCAGACACGCCGAGGTGCCCCGGGTCGTCGCCCAGCTCAGCGACGACCCGGGCCGGACGGTGGCGGTCGTTGATGGTGGTTGTGGGTCGTCGTCGGCGGCCCTCCGACGGCCCACAGACGGCCCGGCGCCATGGCTCCGCCCGCAGGTCAGGGACGTCAGACGGTGCTGCTGGCGGGCACCGTGCCGACAGCCAAGAGGTGCGAGCTGGCAGCGAGGAGTTCCGGGTAAGGCTCGGCCATGCGGGCCGCGTCCAGAGCTGAGGCGATCAGCTCATCCGTTGGACCTTCGCCCGGCTGCTGCTCCGCCGCCTTCACCAGCGACCAGGCGGGGCCTTCAATGCCGAAGACCTGCACATCCTCCAGCCCGGAGGCGACCAGCTCCGCCACCAGCTCTTCGGCTCGGTGGAAGTACGACAGGGTGAACCCACGCACTCCGTCATAGACCGCCGTCTCCAGAATCTTGGAGACGGAGGCGTGGATTCGTTCGGTGTGCAGGTGGGCGTACGTGACGTGCTCGAAGAGCGACGCATAGCGATTGATCGCGGCGGCGGCGACCAGTCCGCCAGGCTTTGCCACGCGGGAGGCTTCCGCGAGCGCCCGTTGCCGGTCGGCGGGGTCGGGCAGGTGATAGAGCGGCCCGAGGAGCTGCACGACATCGAAGGTGTCGTCCGGCTCGGGCAGGTCGCGGGCATCCCCGACCACCGCCGGGCACACCGCCGTCGCGGCCTCAACGTGACGGGGCACCGGATCTACGAGAGCGACGTCGTAACCGTCTTTCACCAGCCATTCAGCATGAATCCCGGTCCCCCCGCCCACATCGAGCACACGCGCCGGCGCGGGGGGCAGAAAGCGTCGCAGGAGTTCCTGAGTTCTGACCAGTTCCATCCGACCGTCTGCCGAGCTGCGCAGGCGGCTGTCCTCGTTGACCGTCTCGCCATAGAACCGCATCACGGAGGGAGCCAATTCGAGATTCGACATGGTCGCAGTATCGTGTGTACCGGTGGACCAGTCCAGCGCAGGAAATAGGGGAAGCCATGGCAGTCCTGAAGTACGAAGAGATCGCAGAGTTCCTGCGCGCCCGCATCGCCGCTGGTGAGATCGCTCCCGGGGCCACAATCCCGTCGGGCCGCGAGCTGGCCGAGCAGTGGGATGTGTCACGAGCCACCGCCATCAAGGCCGTCGATGTGCTGCGAAACGATGGCGTGGTCGTGGCCAAGCAGGGGACTGGATTCGTCGTCACGGAAACGCCGGTGGCACGTCCCGCCGGCGCTCGCCGTGCGGGGTCGGCGCGCATCCTGGGCGGGATGCCGTTCCTGCGTGTCGGTGCGCCCGATTGGGCGGAACCCCCTGCCCGCGTTGCCGCCGCCCTCGGGCTCACCCCTGGGACGAAGGCGCTCCGACGTGTTCGCGTCCTTCAGCTCCCGGACGGGACGCCAAATAGCTGCGTTGAGGCGTGGTTCCCTCCGGAGATCGCGGAGGTGTCGCCGCGTCTCGCTGACACCAATCCAATCGCCGAGGGCACAACGCGTTACGTCCGACGCCAGACCGGGCGGGGTCCGGCCGAAGGCGTGGACATCACCACAGTGCGCCTCGCGTCAGAGACAGAAGCGGACCGATTGAAGGTGCCGCAGAACACGCCGGTCGCCGTACTGCTGCACACGGCGTACGACGAACAGGGGAAGCCACTGGTCTGCGAGGAGGGCGTCACGCCTTCATCGCTCTTCGAGCAGGTGGACACCTACCCCATGTAGGCACTTCAGGGCAACAAGAGCGGCTGGACCGGTCCACCGGTTCAGCTTTTTTTGTTGCCATGAAACCAGCTCCCACCTGCACTTTCTCCGCTTCGCCAGCAGAGGCGCGCAAATTCATCGCTTGACTGGACCGGTCCACCGGTCCAGTCTCTTGTTGTGGCCATCGCCCGATCCGGAATCTCCGGAGAGGGCCGATTCCGTCACGCCAAAACTCAACAGCGTGATCCACCGCAGTACGGCGGCCGTGACCGTTCCGGCCGAGGTGAGTGGAGACCAGTCGGCCGAGAAGGGGCCCCCGTCACACCGGGGCTCAACACCTCAGATGAG
>NZ_JBBBEN010000073.1:0-35367 GCF_037137275.1 Streptomyces pratensis
GGCCGGCAGCCTGGCATCCTCCCGCCCCCAGGACGGCAACGCCCGCGCCAGCACACCCTCCTCAACGCCGCACAGGCCTGCCAGGAGCTGCCGCCCCGCCGTGTTCAACAACACCTCGACGTCTGCCCGCGCGCCCCCTCCGTCGTGCCGAGGCTGGTGGCTGCGCCACTTCCAGCAGGACCGCAACGCCGTCGCTTCCAGTCCGTAGTGGCTCGCGATGCGGGTGATCAGCGACGACGTCGTTTCCCCGGAGAGGGGAGCGACACGGAAGATCCCCGGCACGGGACTGCAGTTGGGGGCAACCCTGTTGACATCGGCCACCTCGTCTATCTCTTCCCGGTGGTTTTGAAGCGGAAGCCGAAGAGACCGCCGGTTTCGTGTTCGTCGGTGAGGCGGGGGCTTCGTATATAGGGCTCGGCATTGAAGCCGCGTTGGAAGGCCATGCCGAGGCTGTCGGTGTTGATCGTGGCGATGTACTGCAGATTTTCTTCTGCGGTGACTTCGGCGGCGAGTTTTAGGGCAGCGGCGACTTGTCGGTCGTCGACACCGTCGTAGAGGTGACTGTCATGAATGAGGAAGTCGGGGCCACGGCCATGTCGGTGTGCCAGGACCGCAAGGGTCAGGTCGAAGCAGAAGATGACCATGTTGCTGATGCCGCGGCTGCCGTCGCTGTCGATGCGAGGAGTGATGGTCAGGCTGTTGCGGCCGGCATCGATGGCGAGGTAGGCCTCGCGCCCCTCACCGTAGAGGCGTTGGGCGTAGTGAGAAAATAGCAGGATGGCTTCGTCGGTTTGCTGGCGGCGTTCCTGAAGGTCGGTGTCGACAGCTTGCTGCAGTTCCACACTCTTCGCGGTGATCTGCCGGGCGCTGGCTTCAAGCGTCTGTGCCGCTTCGAAGCGGTGCCGCAGAGCTTGGAGCGCGGCCTCTTCGCGCCCGAGAGCCATCTGCAAGGACGTCAGCGCCTCCAGCGCTCCTCCCTCGGCAAGATCTCGAAGGAGACGGGCTTGGTCCTCGCCCAAGCGTGCCCGCTCGGCGCGACGTGACTGGAGCCGTTCAGTAAGTTCGGTTACCTCTTCTTCAAGGAAACGCCGACGGTTGCGGATCACGGAGTGATGGAAGGTCTTCACATCTTCGAACCGTCGGCGGACCTGATCGTTGAGGATGACGCCGAGTTCGCGGTAGACCGGCTCAAGGTAGTCGACCTCGACGTCTGTGGTCTCGGTGACGGCTGCCTGGAGCTCTTCGAGGTTGTGCTGGTCGATCACATCCTCCTGTGCCAGTTGCTTGATGCGTCGGCTGACCTGGTCTGCTCGGTCCTTGAGCCGCTCGTACTCGGGGACGACCTGAAAGGCTGCAACCTGTGCACGGAGCCGTTCCACCTGCGCCTCGGCCAGCGTGATCTGGCCCCTGAGGTCTGCGGTAGAACCCACGATGCGCCCCCACACGGGGTCATCGACCGCCTTCTTCAGCTGGGTACGCGTCGCCTTGCGGGCGGCTAGTTGCCTGTACTCGTCGACGAGCTGCCAGTCCAGGCCCAGCAGGTAGGCGAGGTTGGAGGCGGCTTCCGGGGCGGACTGCCGCGAGAAGGTGCGAGTGGGCTCATTGAAGCCGTGCGACGAAATACGCCGGGCGAGAAAGGAGAGCAGCACTCTTCCGCTCACGCCTGGATGGTCACTGCGCAGACCGAAGAGATTCTGCTCGATCAGCTGCGTCCATCGCTCCACGGGCAGCTCTACGGCTCCTGTGCGGGGAAACATGGCGCCGTCGTCCGTCCCGGTCACGTCCTCGTTGAGCGTAACGAACCCGGCACGCTGTCCACTGCGGCGGACACTGAGTGGGCTGCTCAGACCCGTCCAGTCCATCTCAAGGTTGAACGTGATGTGCCGCAGCGCCTTGTTCATGGCGAGCGCGGTGTTCGTCGCTCGAGACCCGAGCAGGAAGTGGATCAGCTCGATCAGGCTGGACTTGCCGGCGCTGTTACGGCTGTCAGTGTCTGCGGATGAGGCGGTGGTGGACGCGACGATCAGGTTCAGGCCCTCGACGAAGGACACCTCTTTGAAGCGCTCGTCGTTAGCGCTCAAGCGGCGCAGCATGCATGCTCCTTGCAACGAGGATGTCTTGGTCCAGCTCTACGGCGCCCATGCTGTAGAGCACGTCCAGTGCCAGGACGAACCAGCCGAACGATACGGGCGATGCGTGACCATGTTCGGCCCGCCATGTCCTCAGCCGGGCCCACGTCTGACTGACTGATCGCGGTTCGTCCAACTGCAGCAGGACCTGGGCGCCGACGGCCAGTAGGCAGCGGTCGGGTGCGATGCCCTTCGTCGGAGTGATCACGCAGATATCCCGATACCAGGCTGCCAGCCAGCAGGAGGCGCCTGGAAAATGTCACACCGCCCGAAGAAGTGTGCGAGTACGACGAGGGCCGCACGTAGCACTTTCGGTCGCGGCTGCGCGTTGCCCAGTACATACATCTGGAGCTGCCACAGCACGTCTTCAGGGTCACTCCAGTCCCTGCGCACCTGCTCGTAGTACACGCGGAAGCCCTGTGCGACCTCGTCGTGTTCCAGCTCTCGCATACTGCCGGCATAGAAGGCGTCCACGAGGTGGGCTTGCCGCATCCCGCGGAGCAGATCCTCACGCGCTTCGCCTTCGAGCCGGTTGAAGTCGAGTTTCTCGACGCGTACGTCTGGCAGAGGCATGAGCGGATCAGGGGAAGTGCGCAGTTCCTGAAGCTGTTTCAGAAGCGGTTCAAGGTCGTCCATCCCGATACCGAAGGTCATTTCCTTGATCGGGATCTCGCACCGGAGGACATCTTCTGCAGTCACCTGGTCCAACTGCATGCACTCATGCCACAAGCGTCGGCTGCCCATTTGCTCAAAGCCCAGAGCCGCCGTGCTGACGGCAGCCTCGGACAACATTGCTGACACTTCGGGATGAACCCCGCGTCGATCGTTGTGCACGAACACGAACGTGTCGAACTGCCCCCTGCGCTTGGCGAGCGCACCAGCCAGGTCCCCATCAAACTTCTCGCGAATCTTGTTCGACTTCACCGTCTGTGGGGCGTAGCAGGCGTACAGCCTGCGGGAATGCAGCGTGAGACCGTCGGCTGACATGTCGCCCAGACTTCCTGCGGTGCGCACATCTAGGAAGTCCGGATACCTCGAGCACATGAGCCGGTGGAAGAAATCCTCAAACTCGTTCTCATACAGCTCCGCCATGAGCTCAAGGAACTTGACCCGCGCATAGGCACGCTGTTCGTACCGCATGCTTCCCCCTCACCTACAAGGACCAAAGAGTAGCTTTAAGTGATCACTCTCGGAAGTCCTACCGTCGAGCTCCAGACAAGGTGCCTTGTTGGCTTGGCGCCTCTGGCCGGATACCGAGGGTGCTCAGCAGAGCCTGTTGGTGGGGATGCAGTCGGTTCCACAACCTGGTCTGTCTGCGGGCCCAGCGCTGGAGTCCTGGTAGGAGCGACTGGTCTGGGGCAAGAGCGCTGCGGTACTGCTGGTACTGCTGTTGCCAGGTGAATTCCCAAGGTGGGTTCCACCACGGGTCCAGGCTGGTCAGGACCCGGGCTTGAGGTGATGTCCCGGTTCTTTTGCGGGCGCGTTGGCGGTGTTCGGCCAGCCAGCGTCCGATCGGGAAACCTTCGTGTTCCTCGCTCGAGCGTGCGGCGAGGTGCCCGTGCCGAGCCGTGTACGAGCGGGCATGAGCGACGTCGGTATCGAAGCGCGGTGTGGTGGTCAGCCGGCGGGAGTCACGCGGGCCGATCCGCGCCCGGGCGGCGTCGCGGGTGATGCCGATAGCAGCGAGCAGATGTTGCTGGTCGGGGTAGAGGCTCTCGTAGAGGGTGCACTGGCGCTTGACCCAGATACCCAGGGCGTCCTTCCCGACGGGAAGACCGCCCACCGTGTCGGCTCCGCGGCCGGCACGTATGGCGTCGCGGGCGCGGTAGTAGTTGCGCTGCCAGTGCAGATGCCACGGCGGGTTCCACCATGGATCGATCGCGGCCAGTTGTCCGAGGTGCGGCGAGGCGGGCTCGCCTTGCCGGGCGCGTTGCTTGGCGCGGTTGCGCTGGCTGAACAGCCACATTCCGAGGGCGAAGCCGCTCTGCTGTGTATTCCGTGGAACGGCCAGGTGCCCATGGACGTCGGCCCAGGCCCGCGCGTGCTCCAGCGCCCTTTGGAATCCGGCACGGTGGTCGGAGCGCTGTCCGAGCCGGGCAACACCCAGCGGCCTCTGCTGCGCGACCGCAGAAAGGCATCCCACCGATGGTGCACCTTCCTCATCACCTTGTGGGCCACCCTGGGCCCGTACGGGTGCAACAGAAGCACCGGCCGTGGCGGCCGGTGCCTCGGCGATGGCCGTCTCAGGCTTCAGACCGAGCTGGTGCAGGAGATCGTGCTGGCCCGGCAGGAGGAGGTGGTAGCGGCGCTGCTGGATGCGCAGCCACTCCTGGGCCGGCTTGTCCATGAGCGCAAAGCCGGCCACCAACTCACCGCCCTCTACCTGCTGGAGCTGCTGGCACGCGTGCTCGTAGGAACGCTGCCAGGACAAGTGCCAGGGTGGCCGCCACCAGGGATCGATCCGCGCCAGAGCCTCGGCACGGCCGGGCGACAGTACTCCGCGCCCCATCTGGCTGCGCCTGTCGGAAAGCCACCTGCCCAGTGGGTAGTCCTCCTGCACGGTGCTGCCACGGACTCCCGCCAGGCTTCCGTGGTTCAGGGCCCATGCCCGGGCATGGGCGAGGGCCTCCTGCTCCGCGGCGCGTTGACTGCGACGCCGGGGCCGGGCATCCTGAGCCGCCGCGGCATCGATGCCCAGCTGGGCAAGGAGCCGTTGCTGCTCAGGATGCAGATCCGGATACCTGGTGCACTGCAGGTACAGCCATTCGCCCAGGCTCAGGCCGGTACCGGGAAATCCTCCCTGCGTATCCATCGGGCCCTGTTCCGCGACGTGGCACCTGGCCTCGTGGTAGGTGCGCTGCCACAGGGTCGGCCATGGCGTGTTCCAGTACGGGTCCAGTGCCCGCAGCGCGGTGCTGCGCCAGGCAGGCATCCCCAGATGAAGCATGCGCTGGTTGGTCATCCACGCTCCCAGAGGAAAGCCGTCCTGGAGCGTGTCCGCCCGTGTGGCCAGATGCCCCCGCTCAGCCGCGTAGGCCCGGGCACGAGTCAGGCCCGCTTGGAAGGCCTCGTCGGCTTGACGGCTGTGCCCGCGCCGCCGCTTGGGGAGCGGAGCCCTTGCGGCTTCACCGCCGCCCGTCTCCTGCAGGCGCTCGGCGAGCTCGTCAGCCGAGGGACGAGGCCGGTGCGCTGGATGGACCTTCCACAGCAACCGCTGCCCGTTGCCATCGGGCACTTCCTCCGCCTTGCTGCACTGGTGCGCCCAGGCGAACAACGGTCCGTCCATGCAGGATGTCAGGCGATCAACGAGCCAAGGCCGCCTCAGACAGCGCGCCAGCTCACTGACGAGCACGGGGAGGTCACCCAGACAGAAAAGGAGGTGGCCGCGCAGGCCGCGTACCTGGGTTGTGATGCGGCGCCTCATCGTCTGGTCTACCAACATCTTGGCAACGGCCACCGTCTCCGGATAGGTAGCCAAGCCCCGTGCCAGGACCCGCCATCGCCCGGGCTCCTCGCCCTCGGGAACCGTCGCGCACAGCCTTGTTGGCCACAGAGTTTCCTCCGGCCACTTCTGGGCCCACCACCAGGCTGTGACCGCCTCAGCGACCTCGAACGCCGAACCAGCGACGGGGGAGCGGCGCAGCAGCCTCCGGTGATCCTCCTGTGCCTGGGCCACCTCCGGGCATCCGGCCAGCCCGACGACACGGCCCCCGCTGCCAGGCACGCTCATCAGCCAGTACCGGTGGCGTGGGCAGACTCGTTGGTGCGCCGCCAGGTACACCCGGGCTGGCGCCATACGACCGGTCCGCGCAGCCACACAGCCCGGGCACGCCGGACCCCAGGCAGCAACCGTCTCCACCCCGTTGTGGAGCCGCGCCGTCGGCCTCTCTTTCGAGGGGCCCAGCGGCTCCTCTCGCATCCAGGCTGGCAACGCGCGGCCTAGATCCACCTGCGGCACCCGACACAGCGCTGCGACCCGGTCCCGGGCCGCAGCGTTCAAGAACACCTCACTGTCGCCCTGCAGAGCCCCGGCCACGCCTTGGCGGCCGGCCACTTCGGTAACCGACGACAGCAGACTCCGCACTGACAGGCCGTACCTGTCCGCGATCCGCTCCAGGAACGACAGCGTCATCTCACCTTGCAGAGGAGCCACCCGAAAGGCGCCCGCGGCCAGCAACAGCTTCCCCACCCCCCGTCGCTTGTGACAGCTTGTGACGACTATCGTGCTTCGGCTCAACAGTGTGATCCGGCTACCCGACCACAACAGGCAGTGCCGGGCCCGCGGCCGGTGTCCGGTCAGTAGTCGAGGTCGAGGTAGTCGATGTCGTTGAGGGTGACGTCGGAGAGCCCTGCTGCTCGGTCTCCGCCGTCCTGGAAGTAGATCTCTTTGAAGCCTTCGGCGATGATGCCGCGCATCTCCTGCTCGCTGACTCCGGATTCACGGGCGTCGAAGAGACGTTGTGCGTACGTCGGGGGGAGGTGCACGGTGAGGCGGCGGAACCTTCCGTCGTCGGTGGTGCCGACCGGCGCGGTGTAGCCGAACCGTGCCCGGGTCTCCACGGTGATCCCGCCGGATGTGGCGGCTTGCTTCTGCCGGCGTTTGCGGACCTGGGGCTGCCAGCGCTGCCGTACGGCGTCGTTGATCTTCGAGGCGACGTCGGCGCGGGCGTGCTTGCGGGCGCCGCGCCGGTAGCGGTTGACGGAGTCGGCGGTGACACCGAGCTCCGCCGCGACGGCCTTGGCGCTGCCCATCTGCTTGAGCAGATAGCCGACCTGGCCCTTGAGGGTCTTGGGCGGCTGGCGGGTGAAGCTCTCCCGGTCGGCCCGCTCGATGGCGTCCTCGATCTCCCCCACGGTCTACTCTCCTTCGTCCAGGACGGCGTCGCCGCCCTTGATGTGGCGGGCTGGATTGAGGCCCTTCTCCGTGAGGTCGACGGCCCACAGCATCGACTGGACGCCCTCCAGTTTTGCCAGGCCCGGGGTGGGCCCGAGGCGGAAGGCGCCGGGCTGCGGCTTGCCGGACGCGGCGTAGGGGAGGAAATCGATCGGGCTCTCACCCGGGCTCGGGTAGACGACGCAGTCGGAGAGTACGGCGAGCGGGTACAGGCCGGTCATCTTGACCATGTTGGTGAGCTTGCGGTGCATGTTGACCCGGGCCTTGCTGATGACGGCGGCCCGGATGTCGGGGCGCCACGTCGGCCGCGAAAGGGCCGGCCACGTCTCGCCCTCCTTGTAGGACTTGCCCTGCGGGCGCTCGCGGAGCTTGCCGACGCCGCCCTTCACCGTGGCCTTGATCGCGGACAGGACGGCGGCCAGCGCCGGGTCGTTCTGCTTGTGCTGCTCCATCGCCGCCAGGAACTCCACGTCGGTGAGGTCCTTGGTGACGCCGAGGTCGGCGAGGGTGTCGACGTAGGCGTTCTTCAGCCTGTCGTGCCACGGGTCCAGGTACGCCCCGGTCTCCCTGCGCAGGTACGCCTCGATCGGGTGCACGTCGTGCCCGAGCTCCTGGGCGTAGGCGAGGGTGTGCGTCTGGTACCAGGCCGGTCCCGTCGGCCGGGTGCCGTCGGGGGTGAACGGGGAGGGCAGGCGCGGGTCCAGCTCGATGTGGCTGAGGTCGGCCAGCCAGCTCCCGGGGATCTTCGGGTTGAACTTCGGGGCGTGAAAGTGGTCCGGGGCCGAGAGGCCGACGACCAGGCGGGCCGCAGCGGCGAGGAACGCCGTGTTGAGGTCCAGGCCGACCGCCCACGGCAGGGCGCACTCCTCATCGGACAGCGTCTCCACCGACCGCACCCACTGGTAGGCCTCTTCGTTCAGGAAACCGCCCTTCCAGCCCGAGTTCACGACGACGGGGTGCTCCGGGGTGGCCTCCGGCGGCGCCGGGTCCATCGGCTCCGTCCCGAGCGAGCCCGCGTTGTAGCCGGACACCCAGTTCCCGGTCTCCTCGTCCCGCACGGCCTTCGTCGGCGGGCGCAGCGCCGTCATCAGCTCCAGCCCGGACACGGCCGTCGAGCCGCGCGGCGTGATGACCCGCATCGCGTACACCCCCAGCACGCGGGCGATATCGGCCGGCTCCATCTCACTGACACCGGGCCAGGACCGCTCATCGAGCGCGTCCCACGACAGGACTGCCAACTGCACGCACTGCCGCTCGCGGCCCTGCGCCTTGCGGTAGATCCGGGCCCACGGGCCGAAGCCCCGCTGGGTGAGCTGCCACTTCGCCTTGGCGACCTGCTTGACGGCGGGGTGGTCCTCCGGGAGGCGCAGGGAGCGGCGCTGTTCGTGGCCCTCCAGGCGCTCGGGCAGTCCGAGCTTCACGGCGGCGGCCGCGGTGAGCACGATCAGCGGGTCGGAGTCCTTGCCGTACCGGTTCAGCTTCGCGGCACCGAGGCCGGACTCGCGCAGCGTCCACTCCACCAGCTCCGGGATCGTGGTCGCCGGGCAGTCCAGCACGATCCCGCCCGCGCCGTACGCGGAGCCGTCGCCGTCCAGCACGGCGAGCGGGCCGTGGGGGAAGCGCGGGTCGACGGCGGGTGCGGCAGCCTTCTTGGCCGCCGGACGCCGCGACGTCGCCGAATGTGCGGGGCGTTCGGGCGCCGCCAGGGCGGCCGGGGCCTGAACCGGCGCGGCAACCTCCGCCTGCTCCGGGGCGGCCGAGCCGGTGAACGTCTCGGGCACCTCCGGCTGCGGCGCGAGGACCGGTGCGGGCGTGGCCGAGGAGGTGTGCGCGGGGTACTTCGCTGCCCACCCCTTCAGGAGCCGCTGGTAGGCCTCCAGGCGCGGCGACTTCGGTTCTGAGCGGCCGTTTTCGTAGTTCTTCACCGTCTGCGTCGACGTTTTCAGCGCGGCCGCGAGGCGGGCCTGGGTGATGCCGGCGGCCTCACGCAGCCGGGCACGCTCTGCCGGAGGCGGGAGCTGCGGCTCCTCCTCCAACAGCGCGTCCACGCTCGCGAACAGCTCTTCCTCAGACGCCATTCCCTGCACCTTCACGTCAGGAACCGATACCGCTTAACCAAAAACTTACCCCATTCCTTAACCCTCTCGCGCCCATTCCAGCCCGAGCGCGGCGAGCGTAGAGAGTTTGTCGGCGGTGAGCTTCGCGCGGCGTCCCTTCTGATTCATGATCCAGACTCCGAGCTTGACGGGGTACTCCTGGCCGTCGACCTTGACCCCCTCTACGTGGCCTCTGGGGACGGTCACAGAGTCAGTGCGGGCCCTGTACTGCGCCAAGGCCGCCACGCCCTTCTCGAAGGTCCCCAAGGGGGGCGCGAACGGCTTCGGGAGTTCCGAGGCCGGCGGCGTGATGCCGAGCTGCTCCAGGCGTTCGCGCTGTCCGCCGGTCAAGGCCTGCCAGACCTCTGGTTTCCGCTGCCGGGCCAGCCACTTGCCGATGTCCATGCCGTGGACCGTGAAGCCGGGAAGGACGTCCGCCTGGCCCTCTTCGTCGGCCACCAGCTCGCGCAGAGCGGCGTAGTGCCGCTGCCACTCAGCCGACCACGACGGGTTCCAGTCCTTGTCCACGGCCAGGAGCGCGGCCTCCCACTCCGGGTGACCGTCCAGCGCACCCGCGCGGCGCAAATTGCTCAACCACTGTCCTACCGGCCTGGACAAGGCCACGGCGGACCTCGGAGCGCAGAGAGTCCAATGGTCCGCGTAGTACGCCTTGGCGGCTTCCAGGTTCTCCTGGAACCGTTCATCGGCCGGATTCCAGACCATGCCGAGCTTCTCCAGCCGCTGGGCGCGCTGGCCGGTCATCTGCCCCGCCCCGTAGGCCCGTCGCTGTTCCGCGACCCACTGTCCAAGCGGTGTCGCGCCCTCTTTGTACCCATAGGGGACTCGTGCGTGATGCTCACGCTCAGTGAACTTCTTCAGCGCCGCCCAGCCGCGCGCCCAGTCCTGACGCTCGGTGTCGATGACGTTGAAGGAAATCCAGTCCGCGACCATCACCGGGTCACGCGGAGCCGCAAAACGCAGCAGAAGACGGGATTCGTCCTCGCCTTCCTCGGGCGGCGAACCGATGTACTCGGACGGCTGCACGACGTCCTTCTGAGGCTCCTGCGGAATCGCGAGCAATTCGATTGCCTCTTCGTCATGAGCCCGCAGACCCTCCAATACCTTCACCAAAGGCCGATACGATCCGGAGGTGAACATGTCTTCCGGCTCCTCTCCGGGCTGGAGAAATACAGGCACGATCAAAGAGGCGACTTTCTCCTGTCCGGGCTTTTGACGCAGCGCCCGGCCGATCGCCTGGACGATGTCGTGCGGAGCACCCTTGGGGTCGAGGAAGGCCACCGAGTCCACCGCTCGGATGTCGACGCCCTCACCCAGCACCCGGCAGTTGCACAGCACAGCCCGAAGCGCCGTGGACCCGAACTCGCCCAGAACCCCCCGCCGGCGCTCAGGGACATGCTCACCGCACAGCCAGTCCGCCCAGATCGCCGCCGGGTACTTCTCGGGCTGGTCAGCGTGCAGCCGCTTGGCCACGCGCTCCAGGCCCTCCGCGAACGCCTGCGCCTCTATCGTCCGATGGTGGAAGGTGATGCACGTCTGGAGGTGGTGCTCCGCCATCGTGTGCAGCAGCGCCGCCTGCAGCGCCCCCAGGCGCTCACCGCGCACCCTCTCGCTGTGCCGCTCCTCGCTCATCAGCCGCTCCGGGGTGACGACCGGATCCTGGAGCTCCAGCACGATGATCTGGTACCGCGCCAGCAGCTTGCGCGACACGGCCGATGCCAAGGAGAGCTTGTAGAGAACCGGACCGAAGACCTTCTCGTCATCCATGGAGGCCGCCATCTCGCGCGGCAGCGGGTCACGTGGAAGTTCTCATGCTCTTGTCCGGAGTGATTCTCATTTCGATGTCCAGATAGGTGGATGCGGTTGAGTGGGCTGACTGGTGTTGTCTTGCGGGGGGCTTGGGGCGGTGGGGGAGGGTGTTGGAGCTGGACAGCAAGATGAGGGGAACTGGTCAGTGGTCGAGAATTGGCTGGTCAGCAAGCTGAAGGCTCCAATAGAGTAGGCTCACTTCTTGATCATTTTTGTGGGCTGCGGGTGCCCGTTGGGGTGGGGAGCGTGTTGGTGGGGGCTGCGGCGGATGCTGAGGTGTTGCGGCCGGTAGCGGTGCGCAGGTTGCTGGCGCTGGAATCCCGGGGGGAGTTGACGGCGGGTCATCGGCGGATGGTCGCTGACACGCTGGGGGTGTCGGAGCGGACGGTGCGCCGGTGGCTTGTGGCGGTGCGTGAGGACGGCCGCCTGGAGCGGGCTGAGCGCCGCCGGTTCGTTTTCACCTCGCAGCTGGCTCGTCGGCTTGCGTTCCACCGGGGAAGTGTGGCGGCGTTGCACCGGGAGTTGACGGCCGAGGCGGCCACGGCCGGTGGTGGGGCGGTGCCGTCGCTGGCGACGTTGTACCGGGCGGCCGCCCGGGATGTGTCTGCGGGGCTGCGGGCGGGGATGCGCGGTGGTGAAGCTGCCCGCCGGGATCATGACGTGTTTCTTCAGCGGCCTGCCGCCCGCCGTAATGAGGTGTGGGAGGCCGACCACGTCCAGGTGAAGGTCGAGGTGGACATCGACGGCCGTCCGGGGCGTCCGTGGGTGACCTGGTTCATCGACTGTGCGACGCGGGTGATTTGCGGGTTCGCGGTGACCGCTCAGGTCCCTTCCCGGGAGTCGGTGCTGGTGGCGCTGCGGGATGCGATCTCGCGTGAGGGGGAGCACGGCCCGTTCGGCGGTCTGCCGGGGGCGGTGCGGGTGGACCGCGGCAAGGACTTCCTGTCCCGCACAGTGGGGGAGGCGCTCGGGGCGTTCGCGGTGCCGGTGGTGGACCTTCCCGGCTACAGCCCGCATCTGAAGGGCACGGTGGAAGCGTTGAACAAGGCCGCGAAGCAGATGTTCTTCGCCTCTCTGCCTGGTTACACCGCCGCGCCACGCCTGAAAGGCGGCAAAAGACCAGCCGCCGGGCAGCGGCTGCTGCCGCTGGAGGCGTTCATCGAACTGCTGGGGCAGTGGGTGGCCTGGTGGAACACCGAGCACCGGCCCCGCTCGCTTGCCGGCCGTACCCCGCAGGCGGCGTGGGAGGAGGATCTGACCCCCATCGAGGACGCGGAGCCCCGCGCGCTGCACATGTTCACCCTCGAGGACGACGGCCGGGTGCGCACCCTGACCGGCAAGGGGGTGCGCTGGCGGAACCGGCACTACGTCGATGCCTGGATGACCGGGCAGGCCGGGCGGAAGGTGCGGCTGCGCTACATGCCGCACCACGAGCACGAGATCGAGGTCTACGACGCAGCTACCGGGCGGCACTTGGGGTCGGCGTACCTGTCGAACCGGGCGAGCCCGGAGCAGATCCGCGAGATGAAGCGGGCCCGCGCCAGGGAAGCCGACCGGCTCAAGCGGCTGCTGGCCGCGGCGGAGAAGGACCGCGCCACCCGCTACGCCGCCGCTACCCGCGGCACACCGGCCGAGGTGCTCGGCACGGTCACCGAACTCCAGGCCGAGGCGCATCTGCGCGCGGTTGCCGCCGCTGACCTCACCGAGGTGGCGCTGCCCGGCTATCTGCCGCTGCCTACCCAGCTGCCTGCGTCCTGGACCGCACCGGACACGGCCCGGCCGGCTGCTCCCTGCCACGAAGACGACGATGAAAGCACCCCTGCGCCGCAATGAATGCCATACCCGCCGCCTCTCCCGCTGCTCGTCCGCGCCGCGGCCCGCTCCCGCCGCCGCGCGCCGACCACTACCTGTCGCTGCCCGACGCGCAGGTGATGGGCACGGCGGCGCTGAAGGAGACGCTGGCCAATCTCGGGGAGGTGATCGCCGCCCGAGGGATGATGTGCGTCTACGGGGCGGCCGGGCTGGGCAAGACGATGTCTGTCAACGCCTCGCTGCGGGAGCTGGCCCCGGGCGCGACGCGCCGGATCGAGTTCCGCGGCCGGCCCACCGTGCTGGACATCCGCCACAACCTGTTCAACGTCCTCGGTCTGCCGGGCACGCCGCCCAGACAGCCGACTGCGTTCGACACCCTGCTGAAAGACGTGCTGGCCGATCAGTTCCGGGTCCTGGTCTGCGACGAGGCGCAGTGGCTGCGGGAGGAGTCCTTCGAGTACTTCCGGCATCTGTTCGACGACCTGTACACCGACATCGCGGTGGTGTTCGTCGGCGGCGGAAACACCTACGAGGTCCTGGCCGGCAAGGACATGCTGGCCTCTCGGGTGCACATCTGGCAGGAGTTCAGGCCGCTGACCCGCGAGGAGGTCCTGACCACGATCCCCGCCTACCACGCGGTGTGGCACGGCGTGGATCCCGACGACCTGCTGTACTGCGACGACGTGGCCGCCCACGGCGTCTTCCGCACCTGGGCCAAGATCACCTACCACCTGGGACGGGCCCTCCAGGCCACCCCCGATCTTGAGGTCAACCGGGACCTGCTGCGCTGGGTCTTCAGCAAGCTCGGCCGCCGCACCCGGCCGTGAGCACTCCCGGCCCCGTCCGCATCTGCCCGCCGCACTCTGACGCCGAACCGAAACGCCACGCACCCGTGAACGACACATCCCCTGACGTCACTGTCCTGTTCGACCCCGGTGACGACGCCGCTGTCACCCGTGCGGCGCTCGCCGGGCACGCCCCGGCGGCCGGCTGCGTCACCGTCCACCCCACCCCGGGTACGAGCAGCGACCGTTACTTCGCCCACGACCTCCTGGCGGCGCTGGGCAAACCCGCGCACCTTCCAGGCTTCCCAGACTCGCGCGCTCCGGTGTGGGAGGCCGCCACTGCCTGGCTGGCGGCGATCCCCGTAAGGCGCCTGACGGTCCTGCGTGCTCACCTGCTCACCTGTACCCGTCTGCAGCGCCTGCTCGACCTGCGGGCATTCACCGGAGCGCACCTGGTCCTGGTGTGCCACCGCGCCCGTCCGACCGCCGCCCTGCGCGACGCTCTCACCCGCGTGCCCCACACACTCGTCCAGGCCTCGGCCGCCGGCGACCTCCTCGCTGGGGCAGACGCACCCGGCCCGGGCCGGCCTGCCGCGCTGCCGCAGACTGCCGGCCGTTGGATCACCGTGCCGGCGCTGGAACGGCTGGCGGACTGGGATGGTTTGGACCACTGCATCGGGTGCGTCCCGCCGCCGATCAGGTGGCGCTACCGGCCCCGGCCCCGGCCGCGCTCGCCGCAGACCACCGCATCGATCACCCGCCGCATCCACGCCGCCACCGCGCACCCCCGCCTGGCCGCGGCGCTGGCCACCGCCGTCTTCACTGGTGCTGCCGGGCAGCAGCTGGGTACGGCCCGCCTCGCGGACTGGCGCAGCGAAGCCTCCACCCTGTCCCTGCACGACCCCCTCGGCGACGTCGATGGCTGCGCCACCCACTCGGTGCCCCCATGGGCGGCCGTCTTCCTGTGCGCCGCGGCCCACTTCACCCGCCTCACCCCCGCACCCGGCGCACCTCTGCTCATCCGTCCCGAGGAGCACCCGGGCCTGCTTCGGCTCGCCGAACAGGTCCGGCTGCGCCCACCTCAGCCCAGCACTGGCATCGAGCGCGGCGCTGTTCCTGCTCGTGGGATCGAGTGGTTCTACCGCGAGCTGAGGGAGTCAGGCATGGACACTGAGGTGTCCCCACAGACTCGGCGTCCGCGACTGCGTGTACGGCGTGTCGACAAGCCCTCGGCCGGCGCACCATGACCAGGCCGCGCGGGCCCGCGTGAACTGCTCGCCCGAGGCCGCGAGCGGGCGTCGCCGAGGGCCGCGTGGACGGGAGGTCGTGTGCGCGGGGCGGAGGCTGCGGCGGGCCTCGTCGCCGGCTTCAGTTCCAGCGCATGCCGAGCTGGTCGAGGGCCTCGATGCGCTGTGGGTGCAGTCTCGCTCGGCGGGAACGCTGGTTGGAGATCCATATCCCGAGCTTGATCTCGGCACCATCGGTGATCTCTATGTGCTTGCGGGGGACGTTCAGGTGTCCTTCGCGCTGTGCGTAGGCGGCCGCGGCGGCGAGGTTCCGCATGAACTTGTGGTCCTGGGTGAGACGCGGCGCGCTCTGGGTGCCGCCACCGCTGGGCGTCACGCCGAGCTCGGCCAGTAGCCGGCGCTGTTCCTCGTGGAGGGTGTCCCAGTGACTGAGCTGGTGGGCCAGCCAGGCGCCGACGTCTTCCCCAGCGATCAGGTGACCCGGCTCGGTCTCCACCGGTCCTCCCGCGGCGAGGTACCGTTTGAGGAGGATGTAGCGGCGCTGCCACACAAGCGGCCACGCGGGGCACCAGAACGGGTCCACGTCGGCCAGCGCCGCCTTGCGCGCGTCGGACAACGCGCCCTGGCTGCCGACGGCAAGGCGTGCCTCCCGGCGCCGGTTGGCCAGCCACGTCCCGACCGGGTAACCGTCCACGACGGCGTCGTGCCCGGCCGCGAGGTGGCCATGGACGGCGTAGTAGGCGCGGGCCATCGACAGCCCGGCGTTGAACACGTGGTCGGGGTGGCTCCACACCATGCCCAGGCGTTCCAGCGCGTCGACGCGCACGGCGGGCAGGCGGCCGGTCTTGTTGGACTTGCGCTGCTCGGCGATCCACTGCCCCAGCGGAAACGCCCCGTCCTTGCAGTGGTAGGGGACGTTCAGGTGGCCGTGGGCCGCGTGGAAGCGGCGGGCGGCAGTCCAGCCGCGCAGCCATCCGCGGCGCTCGATGTTAATCACCCTCAGCCTGACGAACTCCGCGATGTCGGCGGGATGGCGGGCGGTGGCGAACAGCAGCGGCCCCTTGGCCAGTGTGGCCGCGCCCGTGTCGCCCCCGCCGGGCCAGGCGGCGAGCCGGTCGACCACGTCAGTGTCGTGGGCAGCGAGCGCGGCCAGGACCTTGACCAGCGGCAGATAGGAACCTGATGCCAGCCAGTCCTCGCTGCGCTCGTCCGGGGACAGAAAGACCGGCACCACCAGGGAGGCGACCTTGTCCCCGCGCGGGCCTTGCCGCAGCGCGCGTCCGACCGTCTGGACGGTGTCGACGATCGACTCCCTGGGGTCGGCGAAGACCACCGTGTCCACCTCGGGGATGTCCACCCCCTCGGCCAGCACCCGGGCACTGGAGAGCACGCAGCGCTCCACCACCACCCCGTCCGCGCCCCAGCCGCGGGCGAACTGGGCCAACACCTCGCGCCGGTGGGCCATGCCATGGCCACCGTGCAGCCAGCCGGACCACACCCGCCGCGGATAGACCACCGGATCCGCAGCCCACAGCCGACGGGAGATGCCCGGCGAAGCCTGGGCGAAAGCGCGGGCGTCCGCGACACGGTGGTGGAACGTCATCACACGGTCGAGCTGGTGGGTGGCCGCGGCCTTGAATACGGCCGTGGTCAACGCTTCCAGCCGTGCCGCGGCCACTTCCGCCTCCGAGCGTTCCTTACCTGGTATCCCGCCCGCCAGGGCCTGGTCGCGGACCTCCAGCACGATGATCTGGTAGCGGGCCAGCAGCCCGCGGGCGATGGCCTCGGCCAGCGACAGCCGGTACACCACCGGGCCGAACACCATTTCGTCGTCCATCGAGGCCACAAGCGCCGGCCCGCTCTCCGCCTCGTCATCTCCGTCGTCCGCGGACGCCCAGGGATCAGCCACTCGTGGCGTCGCCGTCAGATACAGCCGGCGGTCCGCCGGCAGCGCGGCATCGTCATGGACCGCGGCCCACGGCTTGCCCCACGGACCCGACGTGCGGTGCGCCTCGTCCACCACCACCAGGTCCCACCGCCGAAGCCCCGCGGTATGAGCCTCGGTGAGCACCGGCAGCGACGCGTACGTGGCGAACACCGTCACCCGCCCCGTCCCGTCGGCCCATCTCAGCAGCTCCCGCGGATCGGTGGTGCAGCGCACTCCGGCGGCATCAAGCTCCGCATCCGTGCGCAGGGAGCAGACCGCCGCCATCACTCCTGCGCGGCCGGCCTCCCGCCAGGCGGCAACCGTCTGTGTCAGCAGATCCAGCGTCGGCACCAGGACCAGCACCCGGCCCGTGCGGGCCACCCGCAAGGCGGTGTGCGCGCCCATGAAGGTCTTGCCCGTCCCGCACGCCGAGACGATCGTCGCCCGCAGCCCCGCACCGGCTGGCGGGACGGTCCCCAGGGTGCGCACCGCCGCGTCGACCGCCTCGGCCTGATGCGCTCGCAGCACTGCCTTCTCCCCCCCGTGCCGGCTCCCGCCCGCCTGCTCGCGTCCTGCCCGTACCCGGTCGTGGCCACCTGCCGCCAAGCCCTGCGCCGCGTGACGCGTCTTTCGTCAGGCGGCGACCCTCAACTCCAGGTGCACCAGCCTGAATCCGCAGATCAACAGATCTGCAGCCCGCAGTCTACGTGCGAGCTTTGCCGCTTTCGGCGCAGTGGACACCGTCCCCGAGCCGTGGCCTGCCACGGAGCCGTCGGTGCCTCAGCCGGGCGCGGCAGGGCAGGCTCCGCGCCCGCCGGTCTTGGTCGCGAGGGGCGTGTGGGCAGGGTGGGCCTTCATCCTGTGCCGGCGGCCGGCCGGATGTGCGTTTCCCGCGGGCGTTGTGCCGCCGGGCGGGTCTGTCGCTCGCGTCGGATGATTTTGGTGGTTCCGGCGGGGCTCGTGTAGATGCTGGTTCCGTCTCCGTATTCTCCGAGCGCCGTGGCCTCGTCGGTTTTGTAGGCCAGTGCGTCGCGGACGCCGAGTGCGCGGAGGGCGTTCAGGACGCGCTGTACATCCTCCTTGTCATGATGGTTGGCGGTGTAGATGATCACTGGCCGGCGTGTGGGGTCGCCGTCGAAGTCGCTGCCGAGCGTGGCGACCTTGGCTCCCGGTCCGAGCTGTCCGCCTTCCACGGCCGTCTTGATGAGGCGCCAGCCCGCATCGAGGGCGCGGAGGGGCAGGAACCACAGCCACTTGCCGGCTTTCGCGAATTCGTTGGCAGCGGCCGGGGCCGCGAAGTCGACTCCTGGAGCCATGGCCCACTGCCATCGCTGGCGGGTGTCGGCCGCTGGCGGGAGCGCCTTTACGGGCTGTTGGCCTGTCTGGGTGGGCTTGTCGTGCACGAAGTAAAGGTATGTGACATTAGGCGTGTTCCATGGCTATATATTCCGGTGTGGCTGTCAGAGAAGTGGCCGCGGACCAGGAGCGGCGTGACCAGGCTTTGACGGCGTGCTGCATGGCGGTCGTCGCGGAGAGCGATCCCGTACTGGCACCCAGCCGCCGGAGCAGGCTGCTCATGGACTGCTTGGCGGTGCTTCGAGCAGCCCACCGTCCTGAGCGGGCGGCGCAGATCGGGATGAAAGAGTTCCGCCAGGGACTGCGCGGCCCGCTGGGACCTCTGCTTCCGTCGGCTTCGGGCAGGCCCGACCGGTTCGACAGCATGGAGTTGTTCGACGCGCAGGGGCTGGCCCGTGACGCGGTTAAGGATCTGTGCAGCGAGCACCTGGTACCGCAAGCGGCGCTCGAGCAGTACTGGCCGTGGGCCCGGGTACGCGCCGAGCAGGAAGAACAGCGTCTGTTCGACCTCATGCGGCGCCTTTCGCCGGAGGAGTACCGGTGCGCCCGCACCCTTCTCGGGACGCATGCCGCCGGCTCGGTGCGGGAGTTGAGCCGCCAGTGGGACCGGTTGTGGATGCGGTTCGACTTCTTCGAGTCCGTGGCCGACTGGCCGTGGTGCCAGGTCGACGGCTGGTGGTATCCGTGCCCGGTCTGCCGCTGGCCGATGCGAACTCTGCGGTCCGGGCCACTGTTCGACGTACGCTGTGAGGCCCACGCACCCCGGGGCGTGCACTACCGGTACACGCCCGGCAAAGGGCCGGGCCCGGGCGAGCTGACCGGGACCGGCAAGGCCGCAGTGCCGGTCACACCGCTGCCGGCCAGCTCCGATCACTTGGCCGTGAACCGGCACGTGTGGCGCTACGGCACTCTTCCCGTGCTCCTCGAACTCCAACTGCGCGACGAGCTCGAAGGCCTGCCGTTCGTCGAGCTGGAGATGTGGCCGGGGGAGCAGCGGCCGGACGAGTACGACGTGCACATCACCGTGGCGGTGCCGGGCAAGCGCACTCGGCATTGGCGCGTGGACGCCAAGGCGTGGGAGTCGGTCGTCGCGCTCGGCAAGGCGCTCTCGGACCGCCCGGTGCTGCGGAAGGGACTGACGATCGTCCTGCCCGACCACCAGCACAGCGAACGGCACTTTCTCGCCGCCCAGGTACGAGGCCGGGGCGTCAAGGTGACCACGGTCAGCCGCCTGGCCAAGCAGGTCAAGGACGCGTGCGGAGCGCCGCGGTGAGGCCGGAGGAGTGGGAACTGCGCACGCTGTCCGTCGCCGCGGCGTTGGCGCTGGCCGAGGAGTACTTCGGCTTCCGTGACGCCGACGGCCGGATGGTCGTGCCGCTGGACCAGGCGCACGTGTTCGCGGCCGCCCGCGTGGACCTGTGGGAGCACTGGCCCCGGGTCCCTCGGCGCGTACGGGAGCTGGCAGGCCGGTACTGGCACGTGCGCCCCGACGACCTGGCCGGACGCGGCATGTTCGAGGCGCTCGCGCGAACCTGTGCGACCTCGGGGAGCGGCCTATACCGGCTCCCAGATGATGTGCCGCCCCGGGAGGCGACCTACCTGCTGGCCGCGCACGCTCAAAAGCCGCTGGAACTGGCCCGGGAGCTGGTGCGCGAAGCCGAAGGCTACTACTACGACACCCGCCTGCCGTTGCCCGTGGCCAGCCCCGGCCTGTGGCAGTTCGGGGGATCCGAGCCCTCGGTGGTGACCATCCCCGACACCGAAGAAGACGCCCACGTACGGCCGCTGCAGCTAACGACCGCCCCGTACACGGCCACGACGACCGCCACCCGCAAGAAGATCCTGCGCCTGGCCCGGCGCCAGGCCGCGGCCGGTCCCGACCGCCACGGCTGGAAGCCGGGCGTGCTCGCCTCCTTCTTCGACCGGCTCCAGGACGCTTCCGGCGCTCCCGTCACCCGTCTGAACCTGCCGGCCGGGAAGCTCACGATCGTCAACGCACCGACGGGCGTGGGCAAGAGCGTGCTGATGAACAACCTTGCCCCGCTCCTGGCCGACCGCGGCCAGGGCCCCGTCGCCATCGTCGTCAGCACGATCCACGACAGTCTCACAGGCGCCGAGAAGATCGCAGCGGACGACGAACTCGTCTTTAAGGTCACCACCCAGCTCGCCCAGGCCACCGCCCGCCACAAGCTGCGCTGCGTGCCGCTGGTCACCGAGACCCGCCTCGCCGAACAGGCTCAGCGGGCCGCCGAACAGGGCCGCGAGGACCGCCACGACCGGCTCGCCTACGGATGCGACCTGTCGGCATGGGTGACGGACGGCCCCAAGGTCACCCGCGGCCGCGAACCGTGCCGCGCCCTGACCAAGGTCACCGACCCCGTGGCCGGCACCGGGGACGAGGAGCCGACCGGCCCGCACGCCTGCCCGCGGATGGGAGTGTGCGGGAAGTACGCGCTGTTCCGCGAGGCGGTCCACGCGGACATCATCGTCACCAACCATCACAACCTGCTGCGCGGTCTCATCCAGGTCCCGGTCGACACCGGCCGGCATCTCCTTCGGCAGATCTCCGTGATGGAATTCCTCAGCCGTCACTGCCGCCAGCTGATCGTCGACGAGGTCGACAACCTGCAGAACAGCTGGTGCTCCACGGGCGCCCACGCATTCTCCCTGGCCACGCGCGGCGTCAGTAAGACCTCGCTGCTGCTGCAGGTGGACCAGCAGCGGCAGAGCCTGGCAGCGGCGGCCGACCGCCGGGTGGTCAACGCCCTGTTCAAGGCCAGGGGACTGGGGGAGCAGTTCCTCAACTACGTGCTGGACGGCGAGCTCTGGCTTGAGCAGGACACGCACGAGGAAGAACGTCCTGGCTCTGGCTGGCACGTGCCAGGCATCTGGGACCGCATCCTGATCAGGGACCTGCTCGGCCTCGACGAACACATCCGCCTCGACCCGGACATTCACCAGGCGTTCCGCGCCATCTTCCCCGACTCCAGCGACGACACCGCCCCGGACCCGCGCTTCCAGGAACTGGCCGGCATCCTTGGCCGGGCCGTCAGCCGGGACACCAGCGAGGACGAACTGCCCGTCCTCAAAACGGAAATCTCCCGGGCGCTCAAACGCCTCAAGATCCCCAAGATGCGGCACGCGGACGTTACCAACGCGCTGCTCGTGCGCGCCTGGCTGGGCTGCCTCCACCAGAGCCTGACCCACCTGAAGTCATGTATCGCCGGACTCGGTTCCCAGCTGACCGCCGGCCGTGAACTGGCACGAGCGCTCGGCTCATTCACCCAGAACGGCGCCCTGCCGTATGGACCCCTGGGCTACCAGCTGTTCGGATTCAAGGTCAACAAGGACAACCGGGGCGGCGGCGAACTCTTCGTCCAGTCCCTCGGCGGCGACCCCCACACCGGAACCGTCCAGCTCGGCGGCACCATGGCCCTCGCCACCGCCGGCGTCGAGCGCAGCGTCCTCGCCCTGTCCGCGACCGCCTTCTTCCCGCGTGCTGCCTGCGAACACGTGCACACCGAGCCCGCCTACGTCATGACCGACGCCACCCCCGGCGCAGTCACCGCCCTGGCCGGCAACGTTTCCGCCTCGGACACCGTATGGGACCCCATCACCATCGGAGGCATCGCCGAAGCCCACAAACCAGCGGAGATCCAGAAACTCGGGGAGCGGCTGTGGCAGACCCGGCTCTCCGAGCACCTCAGGCAGCTGGAGATCGACGACCCCGAGCGGGCCAGGTCCATGGTGGTGTCCAACTCCTACAAGCAGGCCATCCTCCTCGCCGTCGGCATCGCTTCGGTCGCGGTGCAAGCCTCCTGGATCGCCGTTGTCGTTCCCAAGACAGGTATTCCGCCCGGCATCCACTTGCCCACCGGCGTCGTGACCATCACTATTGACCAGCTCGAGGACCTGCCCCGCACCCACCCTCACGTAAAGGCCATCTGCGCGCCCCTGCCGCTGGTCGCCCGCGGACTGAACATCCTCGTCCCCGGCACCGAACGGTCCGCGCTCGCGTCGGTGTGGGTCGGCCTGCGCCCCGTTGCCGACCTGCATTCACCCGAGGCGATGTACGCCAGCATCAACGCAACCGCCATCAGCGCAGCCTGCCCGGGCCCCGACCCCGCCCGCATGCTCGCCATCCAGAGCCGGGCCGCCCGAAGACACCTGCACACCCTGCTGCGCAGCGACCCCCGCTTCAGCAGGTTCCCCCGCTACCTGAAGACCGAGATCCTCGCCGGAATCCTGGTCGACCTCATCCAGCTCGCCGGCCGCGCCCGCCGCGGAGGCACCCCCGTCCAGCTCTACCTCGTCGACAACTCTCTCCTCGACACCCGCCTGGGCTCCGACTTCCCCTCGCTGCTCCGCTCCTACTACGACGGCCTCACCGAAGAGGAACAGGCCAGCCTCCGCCGCATCTACGGCGCAACCCTGACCGCCTGGCTCGACTTCGCCCACGCACCCGACATCCCCTCGCTCACCCACGTCCCCCTGCCCCGCAGCGAAGACCTTGATCACGAAGGCGTCTGATGACCACGGAACAGACCCAGCTGTCCCTTCTGGCCTGCCACACCGACGAAGAACTCCTTGGTTCGGTGCTGCTGTACCGCCTGCCCGAGGTGAAGATCGACTCGGCCTGGAAGAAGCTGCGCGAGGAATACCGCGGCATCACCGGCTCCACAGCCAACCTCCCCTACAGCGGCCTGCTGACCGTCCTGCGCGCCATCGGCTACACCAGCGCCACCCTCTACCCCACCTCCAAGGCCCACCCGCCGAAGTTCCTCGCCACCACCCGGCCCATCGACCGCGACGACCTGCATGCCGCCGTCACCCTCTGGGAGCAGGCGTTGCTGCAGACCCCGGCCGACAGCTTCACCTTCCAGTACCCGAGCCAGATCGCCGACCTCATCGCAGGGACCGCCCCCGAACAGGTCCAGTTGTGGGACCAGATCACCCGCACCACAGCCTGCATCGACGCCCCTGGCTGGGTGTGGACGGCCGCCGGCTGGGCCATCGCCGAGAAGCTCGCCGCCCAAACGTGGGAAATCGACGGCAAGACCGTCACCTTCCGCCGCGATCTGGCCAACTGCCTCCAGGTGTGGGACCGCGATCTGCTCTGGAGCAATACCTGGCTCGCCGCCCGCGGGGAAACGCTCGAGGACATCGCCGACGACGAGGATGACAGCGACAACGCCTGGAAGACGGCCGCCAGATACGCCACCCTCCGGCTCGACGTGATGATGAAGTCCCACCCCGGCCTGTCCCACCCCGTGGCCGTCGTCCAGCCCTCCGTCTCCCGGCTGAGCAACACGCTGCGCAGCGCCCGCACGGCCTGGTTCGAGCCCCGCGACGCCAAAGGCCCCCTCCTCAACCTCGAACTCGGCGGCTACGGCGACCACACCCACCTGAACCACACCACCCGCCTGGCTCTGGACGGCTGGACCCGCCTGCACGGCGAACACGTCTTCCCTCGTGACAAAGACGACGAGTTCCTCGCACCCAGCGCCCTTGACCTGAGCGGCCCGCCCGGCAAACTCCGCGCCCTCGTTCCCTTCGCCGTGAGCTATCCGATCGGCAGGGGCGTGGGCATGTACAGTCAACGCGAACTCGCCCGGCACGTCAGCAGTGTCCTTGACCAGCCCCTGGTCGAATGCGTGCAGGTCGCTGGCCGCCGCCCCTTCGGAAACCGGCGTACCACCGTCGAAGGCCGTGACGCGGTCCTGTGGGACGACGAGAACCTGCCGCAGATCCTCGCCGCATCCGGATGCCGGAAACTGCGCATCCTCGCTCTCTACAGGACCCAGGCCATGCGCACACGCATGCAGATGCTGCTGGCCTACCACTTCAACCGCCCCGACCTCGCCGCCACCGGCATCGGCGAGAACAAGCCCGTCTCCCTCGACGACCACATCGAGGTCCTGTTCCAGCCGGCGCCGGAACTGCTGGCCCACGGCGAACACCACGACCAACGCCCCGCCCTGGTCAGGCAACTCCACGGTCTCGACGCCCCCGAGGACACGCGCCTGCTCGCCCTATGCGAGACCGAGTACGACCCCAAAGCCTGGGCCCGCCAGCGACGCGCCTCGAAGAAGACCGACTCCACCGTCGTGAACCCCGACCTCCTGGACGCCAAGCACCGAGTCAACGGTGAACTCGCCAAGCATCATGTCCTCGCCCAGTTCCTCACCCTGTACAAGCCCGGACGCCGCAACCCCCGCAAGAAGGACCGCGAACTCACCACCGATCTCGAACTCCTGGGCCTCGAGCTCCAAGGACACCACCGCGGCCACATGGCCATCGCGGATATGTCCCGCGTGGCTGGGCTCGTGCACCCCAGGCTGACCAAAGCCCTCAGCTCCGGCCCCAACGGCCTCAAGGAACCCCTCGTCCACGTCGGGCTCCACCTGCGCCAGCAGCGCGGCGAACGGCGCATCGCCACCGACGAGCCGAAACTCATGTGGACCTTGGTCGCCCTCGTCCCCCACGGCCCGTACTGGCGGACCCTCGCCTACCTCCCCTCCGAACACGCCAGCCAGGGCACCTGGCTCGACTACGCCCCCGCCAACTACCACTTCCGCGCCCGGCCACTGCCCGAAGGCCGACGCCGCGACGAACTCCTGCCCCGCCACATCGACCGCGCGCTCTACGAACTGGGCGGGCACGCCGGCCCGGCACAGGGATACGTCATGTACGTCTCCGGAGCCGAGGCCCGCAGCATCTGGCCACTGCTCGCCAACAAGAACCTGGGCAAGACACCCGACGCGACTGGCCAAATCAACAAGCGGCCGGCACTGCCCGGCTTCACGCTCCCACCCGACCAACGCCCACGAGCGGTCGTCCGGGTTACCTCCAGCAGCGAGGACGTGGCCCGACCGGCCCTGATCGAACGGCTCCGCCACCTCCCGGAGTACGACGAGCCCGTCACCGAGGAGGGGAAACTCGCCACCGGCCTGTTCCAGATGGACCAGGCTGAGCAGACGTTCATCCTGTGCAACCTCCCCCACCAGTTCACAGGAGGCGCACGCTACGCCCGCGTCGGCGAGTCCTACACCCGGTGGGGCAGTATCGACCCCAAGGAACAAGCCGAAACCTGGTACAGCCACACGGCAACGGAGATCACCGTGCTCCACCACCCGGCCGACCAGGCCCCGCTCGCCTACGGGCTCGCCGCCGCCCGCCTCTGTGATCACGCCCTTCACTGGGAACACCGCACCCAGTACCCCGCGCCGGTCCACCTCGGCATCCAGATGGACAAGGACCACCCCGAATACCGCCGCACCGTCGACCCCACCGAGGGCGACGGCGACGCGCAGCCCTGAGTCACGAGGCAACGCAAAGTCCCAGCGGATCGACCGAACCGCTGGGCAGCGTCTCCCGCAGCGAGCCGCACACAGGAGGAAGGCAGTACGGTCACCGTGGATCCGGACGACGTGACGGAATGGGATCACTGGCTCGATTACCAGGTCGACGGCACATCCGTACAACTCGTACGCCCCAGCGACACCGACCGGCCGACCTGGGCCGCCTACGAAGAAACTCGGTACCTAGGCACCGTCCACAGTCGGTTCGACCTCGACGGACGCTGGCACATCCAGTCTCTGAACGAGCGCCACCCCAGCCTCGACGATGCCCTGCGCGCCCTGCGCCGCCCCGAAGGCTGGGCAGCCGACCGAGAACATGTCCGCCGGTGGGCTCACTGCATCCTGAGCGACCCGCACCTACGCGTCCTCGACGTGCAGACCACCGGGCTCGACACGGCCTGGGCCGTACAGATCGGCGTCACCGACCGGGACGGCAACGCCCTCTTCGACGAACTCGTCAACCCGCTCGCCGACATCACGCCCCAGGCCACAGCCCTCCACGGCCTCGCACCGAACCAACTCTTCGCCGCACCCACCTTCAAGGCCTTGTTACCCGACCTCGCCCACTTCCTAGCGGCCCGCTCCTGCCTGTCCTACAACGCGGCCTTCGACCGAGCAGTCTTGGAACGCGAAATCCACCGCCTGCCTCAGCCAGCCCGCTCCGCGTGGGCGACGTCGCGACCGTGCAGGTGGGTGGACGCCATGACCCCCTACACGGTCTGGAAAGGACTGTGGTCTACCCGCTATCGCTCCTACCGCTACCAGCCTCTCGGCGGCACCTACGACGCCGTCACCAACTGCCAGCTCCTGCTGACCACTATGCACCGCATGTGCGGAACCGGCTGACGGTGATCGCCGTAGCGAAGATCATTCCGTCGGCCTGAGGACGACGGGCGATAGTCCAGCAGTCGCGCTCCGGAAAGCGCCACTGTGACGATTCCCCTGCGTATCCTCCGGCGTCGTCTACGCCCAGCGCATGTCGATCGCTGTCAGCTGCTCGGCCGGCTCGGGTGACAGGGTGGCGGCTCTGCTGCGCTGGTTGCTGATCCACGAGCCCAGTTTGAGGTCCCGCTCCTCCTGGTCCTCGCCGCCGTTGCCGATGAGGATCTGCGCGACGTGTCCCCTGGGTACCTTAAGGTGGCCTTCGCGTTCGTAGTGCTGGCGGGCGGCGGTGTAGTTAAGTCCCCACTTGTCGGCGTGTGTGCGGCGTGGTTTCGGCTTCTCGTCCTGGGCCGTTGGTTCGATTCCGAGGACGTGTTCGCACATCCACTGCTGGACCGTGGTGAGTTCGTCGAAGCCGAGTTGCTGCTGGCGTACCCACCGCCCGAGGTCCTCCCCCTGGTGCACGGCCTGGACCGGTGCGGTGGGCAGGGTGCCGCCGGTGTCCAGGTGTTGGCGGTTGAGATGGAAGCGCGCTGCCATTCCACGGGCTAGGCGGGGCACCAGGAAGGGGCGATGTCGTCCAGTTGTTCGCGCCGCTCGAGGGCCAGTGTCCCGGCGCGTGCGTCGGCTCGCGCGTTCTTCAGCCGGATGCCGACCTTTTGACCCTGGTAGACGGCGTCAAGCGGCGCTGATGGATCGCTCTCCTTCAGCGGGGCCGACATCTTCGGCTACCCGGAAAAGGTGCGCTGGCAGGCGCACCACGCCCTGTGCGACCCGGCACCGGGCGAGGGCGCCTACGACATCCCCGCGGCCAAGACTCGATCGTGGGAGCAGCTCCTGGACTGGACGGCCCACCTCATGGAGAAGTCGTGGCTGTCACACACGGACTGGGACGACTTCCTCCGGGGCGTCCACCGCGGTGGCGGCCGCCTCGTAGTCGCGTCGCAGACCGGCACCGCGAACCCCTGACCGGGTGTCGGTGCCGTCTGAGACGATCGTCGGATGGCCGCTAGCAGGGATCGCTCGATTCTTCGACAACTGGTCGGCGACGTCGTCGCTCGTCTGGACGCGAACACGCACGCCACGCTCAACGAGGCCTTTACGAAGGTGGGGATGCCGCCCAACTCCCCGGAGGAGGGCACGAAGCGCGAACGCGTCGAGCGGAGCTACGCCCAGGTCCCCGACAGCCACCTCCATACCGTCGCCCTGAACCTCCTGGCCAACGGCTACGCGACCACGGCCCAGAGGATCGGGATCGAAGACGTGCTGTGGGCGGAGGCCTCCCCACCGGAGATACCCAGCCGGGTTCGACGCGAGCTTGCCCGCTCGCTCGATCTCGCCGACCTCGTTCGCAGCGAAAGCCGGTTCATGGGCATGCTCAGCCGCTTCTGGGCGCTCGCCGACGAGATGAGTCCGATCATCGACGCGTTCTTCGGGACTCCGGGGCCGAGCCTCAAGCGTGACATTCAGGAGCACGTCTTCCGCAACCCGGGGGACTGGTCGACCGAGGACCTCTTCGAGAACCTGGGTGCCTTCGAAACCGGCGATGCCAGGTTCGCCCGGTTCCTCGAAGCCCTGGTCTCCGCCGACGTCCTTCTCGACGAAGCCGCGCAACGCCATCTCGTCGCCGCGATCAACGCGCACGTCCGCGCTGCCGGGATCGAGCTGAGGGAAACAGGGGCGGAGGGCGGCTACCCGAGCTTCAGCATGGTCTCCACCCGGCTCGCCCTTAACCGCAAGCCGAAGAACATCATCTTCGCCTCACTCACCAAGCCCGACATCCGCTTTCAGTCCGCCATGGACAACGACATCGAGATCGTCGGCAACCGCGACGACTCCCTGGTCTACGACCGCCCCACGCCGGAAGACGGACTTCGCTGGCGAGACCTCCAGACCTGGTGGCAGGACAAACACGAGATCCCCACCGAAGCCGACGCCAAGACCTCCCTCTACCGCCGACTCCGCCGCAGCCTGCCCGACAACTCTCCCGGGCAGCAAAACTTCTTCGACTGCTACCACCAGATCCTCGGCACCAAGGTCTACGACCACCCCGCCCTGCTGCCCGAGGTTTGGCTCCACTGGGACCACCAGACCGTCCGCGAACGCGGCCCCCAGGCATTGCTGCGCTCCCGCATGGACTTCCTGCTCCTACTCCCCCATGGACAGCGCATCGTGCTCGAAGTCGACGGATCCCAGCACTACACCCGCGACCGCGGCCAGCGCCCCGACACCGCGAAGTACGCGGAGACCATGGCCGCCGACCGCGATCTGAAACTCCGGGAGTACGAGGTCTTTCGGTTCGGCCACGACGAACTCAAGGACGCGACCGCCGCCCGGGTGCTCCTGGAGCAGTTCTTGCCGGCGCTGTTCCAGCGCTTCAACGTCAGCTCCGGAACAACCTGAGCCCGCGACACCGTTCGTCAGGACACAGCAGTCGGCGCGTGTGCGACAAGGGTGTTCGTGATGTCGACCCACAGCGGACGCACGCTGGCAGGTACCTTCGGCAGCGCCTTGTGCATGGACTGGACGGCCTCCTCGTACCGTCCCTGGAAGCGGAACGACCACGAGGCGGCTTCCAGAAGCTGATGCAGTTCCGCGAGTACACCAGCCGGATCATTGTGGTGCTGCAAGAGCTCAGCCGCGCAGTCCGCGCTCACTATGGGGTAGGCGTCGACTTGGTTGTCTCCGTTGATGAAGAGCCCCTCTATGACGCCCGTCCGGTAGGCGTCAGGCCACCGTTCCGGGTCCGTCGAGCAGGCCCGTACGCCATCAATCCGAACGGTCCACGTCTCGTTGGCCGTGCGCCGGCCAACAGCAATACCGAGGCGCCGCTGCTCGGGATCTTTCAGTCCCGGGAGGTTGGCAGCATCGAGACGTTCCGCGAGTTCCCCGCTGGAGAAGTTCGCCCTCTCAAGATCGCTGACGAGCTGGGTCACGTTACCCAACAGCACTGCCGTATGCCGTGCAAGCACCCAGCGGACCCAGACCAGAGAGGCATGTACGCAAGCCTCAGCGACCTCTTCCGTGACCTCGTGGACATCGGCACGGCCATGGCCGGTGCCGTACACATTCCGGACCTCTGCAAGCTGAGTGGCCATCCTCCGGGCGCCGTCAGGTATCGCCCGCAGTACGTCGTTCGGTGCGAGATCCTGCTTGATCGCGTGAGCGACGACGTTGTGTGCCGTGGTCAGGAGCGTCTTGTAGGTGGTGTTGTCTGCAAGCACCTCGCCGTTGGCTTCGGTGGTGACCCGGGCCACGGACTCGGCCAGCTCCTTGGCCGCGCCAACGACGTGCGCAAAATCCTCTGCCTCGACCGCCCGCCCCAAGCGCTGGTACGCGTCGTCGATCGCGGCCCAGTGCCCTGCTGTGATGCGTTTCGGCCGGGGAAGGGGTTCCTGCACCAAGAGCTTGAACACCGTAGGAATCCTCCTCGCATGGCACTTCCAGCAGGCACCAGTGGTCCTGGGGAGCGGTGCCTATCACTATCTTCCAGTGGTCATTTTGGCAGGCCTGAGGTGTGTGGCGCCGGGTTGTTTGGCGAGAGGGCTGCCGCCCTCTCGCGCTCTCCCGCAACGTCCCGCCGCGGTCGTCTGGGCACCCTAGACCGCAGTAACACGGCGGTGCGAAGCAAGCCGGTGGCGGAGGTTCAGACGGGTGTGGCCGTCGCTTCTTTGTGGTGTGGGTGTGCTGCTGGTGGTGGCGTGGGCTGGTGGCGCTGCGGGTGCGGGGTCGCTGGTGGGGCGGCGGTCCGGTGGTGGCGCGCGTGGTTTCCCGGCTTCCCGGCGCACGGTCCTGTGACCCTTTCTCACGCAATAGAAATTGGCAGCCAGTCAGTACGTAATGGGGGCAGTAAGCCTCCGGGGCGCCGGAAAGCCGGTATCGGCCGGCGCGGATTATGAAGGGCCGCGGTGACGGTCGACGCGGACGGAAATACAGGTGGGCGACGTCGTGAACGCCAGGCCGGTGAGCCACGGAAGAAGCGGTTCTATGTGTCGTTCAGCGACACCGAGCTGGCCGTCGCCGCCAACGCCGCCCGGACCCGCCATCAGGGCACCGAACAGTGGGCGGACCTGCTGCGCACCACGATCCCCCAGGGCCTGGTCCGCGACGCGATCCTGGCCTTTCCGGCCTGGCCCGACATCGCCGCGGCGATGGGCCGCCTGAACGACCAGGGCGTCGACGTCGCCCGGATCCTCGCCGACGCTCACGCCGCCGGGCTCGGCGTCGACCAGGCCGTCACCGCCGCCACCAACGCCCCCGCCGCACCGCCCCCGGCCCCCGCCGCACCACCGACGCCAGCCGCTGCGCCGCCTCCGGCCGCACCGGCAACCGGGGCTACGCCGTCGATCACCGCCGCTGCGCCGCCCCTGGCCGCCGCACCGTTCCCGGCCACAGCCCCCGCCGCACCGGCGGCCGACGATGCGCCGCCGTCGCCCCCGACGGCTGCCCCCGGCGCTGCGCCGGGTAGGGCCCGTGTTCCCCGCCCCGCTCCACCCACCGGGATCACCCCACCCGCCCACGCACCCGCCCCGCCCGCCGTCGCTCCTGCGGCCGGGGACCCGGCGGCAGGTTCGTGGACTCCGGCCGGTGCGGACATCAGGGCCCTGTGGGGTCCGTTGACCGAGGGCCTGCCGCTGCCGGAGGTCCTGTATCTGTCCGACCGGGAGACGGCGCTGGGTCAGCTCGACATCCGCCCCTCGGGAAACGCCCACCTGGTGTCGCTGGTGAAGGAGGCGATCGGATCGGACCGGGAGACCAGTCTCCTCGTCAGCGCCCGGGCCTGGCCCCTGCTCGCCTGCCGCATGGCCCGTACCGCCCGCGGTCCGGAAGGCGGACCGGGCCTGAGCCCACACGGCGAAGCAGACCTGCGTACCCGGCTGAAAACCCTGGCCGACGATCCCGCCTGGAAGCAGGGTCCCGCCTCCGAGCTCACCGGCCGCCTGGTCGCCGCCACCCTCACCGCCCTGAACACCCCACCCGGCACACCGGGCCCGACCGGGCCGCGCATCTCCCCTACCGCCGCCCGCTCCCGCTCCACCGCCACCGCTGCCGCCGTGGCCAAGCCGGGAGCAGCTTCGACGGAGGCCGCTGTCCCCGCGCACCGTCAGAGGACCACCCCCACTCGCCGGCAGGGCCGCGGACACTAACGACCTTGTGCATGCGCAGCACAGGGAAGAGGACGGGCTCACTGGCGGCATCGATCTCGGCCCGGAGCCCGCCAATCGACCTGTTCGCGGGGAGCGGCGGTGTGAGCCTGGGACTCGACGCACTCGCAAGGCGACCTGACGCACATTCACTTTTCCCAGGTCAGAAGGCTTTTGCCGCCCAAGAGAACCGATACGCGAAGCGGTCCGGTTGGGGCGGGCCCGCGCGTTCTGCGTAGGCTCTTAGCCGGACCTCGCGGGTACGACGGCGGGGAGCCCTCGCGTGCACCGAAGCTTTGGCCGGCTGGTGCACGAGGAGGACTCCCCGGCAATCGTGGCCGTGGTGGTCCGCGTCCAGTCCGAACACAGAATTCACGAGGCGTGAAATGACTACCCCGACCAATGACGACGGTACAACGTCGTCACGCAATCAAGTTCCACCAGCTCCTCCCGTCCCGGAAACGAGCGGCTCCGGACCGCTCCTGACCTCGCACGCCGCTCTCACCCTCCTGGCGGCCGTTGTGATCGGAGGAGCGGTAGCCGCTCTGACGTACCTCAGCGCGAGCAACGGCGCGGCGGCTGCACTTGCCGGGCTGATGGGGGCAGGTGCCAGCACCCCGGTGCTGCACACCCTCATCGGCAGCTGACCGTTCTGCCTGTGCCTCCGAGACTCGATCCGTTCGGATCTCGGAGGCCCCGCTGTAGATGGCTGTCGTGAACGTCGAGGACAACCCGATCACCTTCCCCATCGACGGGCCGACGTTCGGTGCGTCGGCCCGGCCATGCCGCCTCCGCGAGGGCCCCGCTACACGCGTGCCGCCGTACGGCCGCCTGCACGCGCCGCTCTTTCCCGCGTGCGGTCGTCACACCGCCCCGTCCGCTACCGCCCACTCCAGCCCCAGAGCCGCCAGCCGCTCCCGCTGCTCCGCGCTCAGCCCTGCCTGCCGCGCACGGGTATTGGACAGCCACACCCCAAGCCGCACCGACGTCCCGTCCGCCAGCTCCTCCACCCAGGACCGCGCGACCACCACCGTCCCCTCCCGCTCCGCGTACTGGGCGAGCGCGGCGACACCCCGCTCGAATGCTGCTCCCCGCGCCCCGCCCGCCTGCCGCGGCCGCGCCGGAACGCCGGCGGCCGGCTTCGCCGGCGGCCGGACACCGAGCTCGACCAGGCGCTCGCGCTGCCCCCCGGACAACCCCTCCCACCCCTCCTGCTGGGCGACCAGCCACGCACCCACGTCCAGCCCGTTCACCATCGCCCCGGTCTCCACATACCCGACCACACCCCCAGGGACCACAAGGCCCGCCAGAGCCGCATAGTGGCGCTGCCAGTCGACGGGCCAGTCCGGGTTCCAGTCCGGGTCGATCGCGGCCAGCGCCGCCGCACGCCGCGCCGCCCGCGCTTGGTCCTTCCCGAGCCCGTTCTTCTTCCGCGCGTTCGCCAACCACTGCCCAATGGGCCGGTCCATGATCATCGCCGTGACCGGAGCAGCGAGAGTCCCGTAGGCGGCGAAGTACGCCTTCGCCGCGCCGAGGTTCTCCTCCCACGCAGCGTCCGCCGGGTCCCACACAAGGTCCAGCGCTTCCAGGTCCTCGGCCCGCTCGGGCAGCATGGTCCCGGCCCGCATCGTCCTCCGCTGATCGGACAGCCACCGCCCCAGCGGGAACCCGCCCTCACCCCGCCCGTCCCCGCCCTCAACCCAGTTGTAGGGCACGGCGAGATCACCCTCCCGCTCCCGGTAGGCGACCGCCGCCCGGTGCCCCGCCCGCCAGTTCGCGTGCTCCGGCTCGATCAGGTTGTACTCCACCAACCTGGCCACCAACGCCGGATCACGATGCACCCCGAACCGCAGCAGCAACCGCTGCTCCTCCTCGTCATCACCCTCCGGTGCCGGTCCGAGCCACGACGACACCGGCTTCGTCCGATGCAGATCCTCCGAAGGAATCGCGAGCATTTCCACCGCACGCTCATCATGCGCACGCAACCCGGAAAGAACCTTCAAAAGAGGACGGTACGAAGCCGAATACGGCATATCCTCCGGAGTCTCATCCGGGCCGAGGAAAACAGGAACGATCAGCGTCGCCAATTTATCCTGACCCGGCTTCTGCCGAAGCGCCCGACCAATAGCCTGAACAATATCCACCGCCGACCCCTTCGGATCGATCAAAGCGACGGAATCCACACTCGGGCAGTCGACCCCCTCACCGAGAACCCGACAATTCGACATCACCGCCCGCCCAGCCCGCCCCCCGAACTGATGCAGCTCCTGAGCCCGCATCTCCGGCTCGTGCTCACCCGACAGCCACCCCGACCACACCTCCTGCGGGTGCCGCTCCGGGTCCGCCGCGTGCAGCCGCCGCACCACCCGCTCCAGCCCCACGCTGAACGCCTGCGCCTCGACCGTCCGGTGGTGGAAGGTGATGCACCGCTCAAGCCCGTGCTCCGCCATCGTCTCCAGCAACGCCGCCTGCAGCACCGTCAGCCGCTCACCGCGCACGTGCTCCTCGAACCGCTCCTCGCCGTACAGCTTCTCCAGCGTCAGCCGCTCGTCCCGCAGCTCCACCACCACGATCTGATACCGCGCCAGCAGCCCCCGCGCGATCGCGTCCGAAAGATCCAGCGCCCACAGAACCGGCCCGTAGATCCGCTCGTCCGACATCGAACAGGCCATCTCCTTCGGCAGCCGGTCCACCGGCGCCCGACGCCCCGCCTCCCCGCTCTCCTCCGGGAACTCCATCCGCCAGCGCGGCCGGGGCCGCTCCATCCAGATCCGCGGCGTCGCCGTCAGATACAGCCGGCGCATCGCCGGAAGCTGCTCCTGGTCGTGGACGACCGCCCACGCCTTCCCCAGCGACCCACTGGTTCTGTGGGCCTCGTCCACACAGATCAGGTCCCACACGTCCATGGGGAGCCCGTACGCGCCCTCGTGAGCCTCGACCAGGACCGGCAGCGACGCGTACGTCGCGAAGACGGTGACCGGCCCGCTGCCGTAGTGCAGCGCCAACTGCTGGGCGTTCGTCGTCGCGGGCACCCGCAGGTCGTACAGACGCGGGTCGTCATCCATCGAGCACACCGCCACCATCGGCCCCGAACGCCCGAAAGCCCGCCACTCCCGCACCGTCTGCGCAAGCAATTCCAGCGTAGGAAGGAGAACCAGAACCCGACCATGCGGAGAAATACGCTGCGCCGCACCGGCGGCAATGAACGTCTTTCCTGTGCCGCACGCCGCGTGTACCTGACCGCGCAGCCCATTTCTTGGAATACGTTGTCCGGGCCGGATTTCCAGTCCTGCGACAATGGCATCCACCGCTTCCGCCTGATGCGGGTAAAGCGGAATTTCACCGGTCATGACGAGATGTCTCCAGATCCGGGGGAGGAGGTAGCCGTTCACTCGTGATGCTACCCGCGCATCACTTGATGCACGACTCTGATGCAGCACGATGCATCACATCGGCTGACGGTTGTCCTGTTCCGGGCTCACCGTGGCCGATCGGTGTGCTATGTTGCGGGAGCAGTGACCATGCACGTCTCTTCCGGGATGGTCACACCCTGGGCCTGGCTTCCCATCAGCCCGAAGGGTGCTTCACCCCTCGGGCTCGACGTGTCCAGGTGATGGTGGGTCCCGCAGCCGGCCCCGGGAGGAGGTGCCCATCAGTTCGGGATCCTACCCAGCAGCGAGTTGATGCACCGCCACCCCTACCGTAGCCAGCCCGGCGAAGCCGGCAGGGCGGGAGCGCAGCGGACGCCCGGGTCACGGAGCGAAGCGGAGAGACCCACAGATTACCGCGCAGCGGTAATCCAATTCCCGCAACGCGGGAATTCAGAAAGCCGCTAGCGGCTTTCTAGCAATTCGCTTGCGAATTGCTTCACTTCGCATTTGAATTCGCTTCGCGAATTCCTTCACTT
>NZ_JBBBEN010000074.1:0-7206 GCF_037137275.1 Streptomyces pratensis
TCGACGCCACACCATCAGGCGACAGCAGATCCGCTCAAAGACTCACGAACCGCCCACTGAGAAACGCGCCTGCCTGGGAAAACAGCCTCCTGCCCCTCAGGGATCGCAGACAGTGCGGGCATTTCTGGCACCCAATCCCCCAGCCTCACCAGATGTCTCCCGCAGGGGCCCGGAGGATCTGCTGGCGGTGAGGTCAGTGCGCCTCGGGGTGGGCGCGGGTGAGGAACGCGGCGAGGTCCCCGGTGGCTTCGGGCTCGGTGGTGGCGAGCCGGGCCGCGAACGTCAGCTGGTCGACGTCGGCTATGGGGACCAGGCGGACGAGTTCGGCGAGCAGCGCGGCGTGTGCGAGGACCGGCGCGGTGAGAAGGCCGGCGGCGGCTTCGCGGGCGGCCGGATCGCGGTAGTGCCCGAGGCGGCTGGCCAGCGCGCGGGGGGGTGCCTCTATGTCCTTCGTCAAGGCGCCTGTGTCGGGGTTGGGGTGTTTTGGTCTTGTTGGGGTCATGCGGCGAGCTCGACGTCCGTGGGCGTGCGGGATTCGTAGAAGGTGCCGTCGCGGAGCATGGCGAATAGGACGCTGGTTCGTTGGCGGGCGAGGCGGAGGAGGGCTTGGGTGTGGGTTTTGCCGCGTGCGCGTTGCTTGTCGTAGTAGGCGCGGGAGGCGGGGTCGGCGTTCATGCAGGCGAAGGCGGACAGAAACATGGCGCGTTTGAGCTGGCGGCTTCCTCCTCGGGGCGCGTGTTCGCCGTGGATCGAGGTGCCCGACGCCTTCGTGGTCGGGGCGAGGCCGGCGTAGGAGGCGAGGTGGGCGGCGGAGGGGAAGCCGGTGCCGTCGCCGACGGTGACCAGCAGGACAGCGGCGGTCCTGACGCCGACGCCGGGCATCGACGTCAGGACCTCGGAAAGAGGGTGGGCCTCCAGCAGGGCGTTGATCTGGGTTTCCAGGGCCCGGCGCTGGGTGTGGACGGCGGCGAGCGAGGCGGCGAGGGAAGGGACGACGATGTCGAGGGTGCCGGTGCCGGGGACGACGACGGTCTGTTCGTCGAGTGCGTCGAAGACATCGTCGATCAGCCGGTGAGCCATGCGGGGGGCTTTCGGGCGGATCAGCTCCATGGGTCTGCGGCGGCCGGCCTTGCTCAGGGCGGCCGGGGAGCCGTAGCGTTCCAGCAGCCAGGTGACGGCCTGGTGGTCCAGGCGGGGGCCCAGGACGCGTTCCAGGCTGGGGTGGAACTGGGTGAGCAGGCCTCGTATCCGGTTGGACGTGCGGGTGGCCTCGGCGGCGAGGTCCTGGTCGAAGCCGACGAGAACCGTGAGTTCGGCGGTGATCTCGTCGGTCAGCTCCAGGGACCGCAGGATGTGCGGCATGGTGCGGGCGGCGTCCGCTATCACCGCGGCGTCCTTGGCGTCGGTCTTGGCCTCGCCGGGATAGAGTTCGGCGATCCGCCGCATCGCCAGGCCGGGCAGGTAGGCGACACGGCAGCCCGCATCGCGGGCGACCGTCAGCGGCAGGGCCCCGATAGAGACGGGCTGGTCCACGATCACCAGAACGGTGCCGAACTTCGCGGTCAGCTTGTCGAAAACGGCCCGCAGCTTGGGTTCGCTGTTGGGCAGGGGCTTGTCGAAGACCTTCTTGCCCGCAGGGGTGAGCCCGTGGCCGTGGTGGGCGGACTTGCCGACGTCCAGGCCCAGGAACACACCGACGTTGTCGATCTCGAACATGCTGCCCTTCCAGCGGTGTTGACGGTGCCGGCCTCGGCTCGGGTGTCGTGCGCGCGCATCCACGTTATGCAGACCTGCCGCCCGCGAACTGCCCGGCGTTGCGCCGGACCGGACGGTGGCCGGACCTCTGATCAGCGTCTCCGACGGCACCTCCCGGGCCCGGTGACACCACCCCCCAGGTCATGCCTTCGACAGGGGGCAACAGTCATGCCGGGCCCGGAGGCCAGCGGCCCTCTTGCAGGACCGCGGAAAACATAACGGGGGAGCCAGGCGTCGACGTCGGTCTGGATGTAGCCGTCGGCGCGGCGGGTGAGCTCGTCGCGTACGGCCTCGTCGCCGTCGCGGGGCTCGGCCCATGCCAGGGGGCCGAGCTCGCGCAGCGCCTGAAGCTCGGCCTCGCGGGCGTCGGCGGCCGCGGCTTCGGCGGCGAGCTCAGCCTGGACGATGTCGTCGGTGTCCGGGTCGTGGACGGTGCCGGACGGTGCGTCGGCCAGCGGCCAGGAAGACGGGAGCCGGTGCGCGGGGAAGATGGCCCACTCACTTCTCTGTGACGTCACCCAGCGATGACGCCCCGCCCCCGGGTCCCCCTGCCGACCACGTGAAGGCCGGCCCGTACGGTCGGCCAGCGGCCGGGGTCCTGTTTCCCCCGTCGTGCTGGTCAGGCCCTGAGCATCGGGTGTGTCTCCAGCATCGCCTCGGGTACGGCGAAGGCGCGGGTGAGGGTCAGCGCGTGCGGCTCCAAGAAGCTGAGGGCCGCGTCGACCGCGTCGGGCAAGTGCTCGACCTGATGGGCCGTCATCCGGCCGCGTGCCAACAGGTCTCCGCTGTGCGCGGCGACCCGTCGCAGGGTGAACAGGGCATGGAGCCCGCGCAGCAGGTCTGCCGGCGGCCCGGAGGGGGCCTGGTCGGCGGCAGTCAGCAGGGACTCAGCGGCGAGCCGGTGGACGTGGGCGTCGGCCAGAGCCACGGCGGGTGTCACCGTTGCGTTCCAGCGGGCCAGTGGGGAGTCGGCGCGCTGCCGGAGCCGGGCTTTCGCCCGGCTGTGGGAGATGCGCTCGATGTCCGTCAGGAGGTCCTGGAGGAACTGGGGGTCGGTCAGCTCCCTGTCTGTGGGCGCGATCTCGCTCTCCGGCTTGAGGTCGACGCCGCCGAGCAGCATCTCGCCCCCGGCCTTCTGCATGATGACCTGGTTGTCGCCCTCGGCTGTGATCGTGCCCTCGATGGAGGCGAGCTGGAGCGCGATGCCGTTCGCCTGGATGAGGCCCTGAGCGCCGCAGCGTTCGCGGCACTCGGTCATGACCGCCCGGGCCCGCCAGGTGACCCAGGCCTTGGTGATCGCCGTCAGCCGCTCGTACGCCTCGCGTTCCTCGCCGGTGGCCCGGTCCCACTGCTGCACGACCGACCGCTGGAGCAGCGTGGCGGCGTAGGTCGTCGCCGTGGCGTCGAGCAGGGGCGTGTGGTGGCCACGGTGGGCGATCAGCGGCACCCGCTGTCCGGTCGTCATGCCCGAGGTGACTCGGGTGTGGGCGTAGCGCATGGCGACGTCGAGAGCGTGGCGCATGACGCCGAGGCTGTGGGCGGTCATGCAGAGCTTTCCCATGGTGACCCGCCCGATGGACTGGAGGAACCGCCGACGCGGACTGCCGAGTGTGCTGGTGAACTCGCCGTCCGGGGTGAGGTGGCCGTGGTCGCCCTGGAGGAGAGCGCTTAACGGGAGACGGACATCGTGGAACGTCGTGGCGCAGTGGTCGACAGGGCTGCTGGCAGTCTGGGGCAGCGGCCGCACCTGCACACCCGGCAGCGGGCTGCCGGCGCTGTCGCTGAGCGGCGTCAGGAACAGGAAGACGCCGTGGTCGGTGCCGTCGACGATCAGGCGGGCCGCGACGACGGCCCCCTTCGCCCCTCCGGCCGGGCTGGTGTTGGGCATGAACTTCGCCGCGGCGGGCGTCGGGGTGTTCAGCACGAACCCGCGCGCCGCCCGGTCGTACGTAGCCGTGGTCTCCATATGCACGGCGTCGTTGCCATGGGCAACCTCGGTACAGAGGAACGTCCCTATGCGGTCCGCGCGGAGGTACTCGCCCAGGTCGCGCCCGGCCGGTTCGTGGTCGACCAGGCTTCCGAGGAAGAGGTTGTAGTGGATGGCGATGATGGTGGCCATGCCCGGGTCCACCGCACCGGCCCACTCGTGGATGGCGGTGAGTTCGACCGGATCGTTCGCGAGGGCCTGTGGAGCCTCCACGGCTTCGTTGACCAGTCGGAGCCGGTCGTAGCTCAGGGCTATGCGTTCTTGGTGGGTCAGCCCTTCCTCGAAACGGAACGGGGCGGAGCTGAACAGGTGCTTCCATCGGTCGTGAGTCGCGCCCAGCCGACCGGCGAACAGGACGTCGGCGAGCGCGGCGGATACGAGTGTGATATCCGGGATCTGAGTGTCAGTCATATCCGAGAAAGCTATCCTGTTCGATCACGTCTGACGGAGTGATGATCAACACGATTGGGCTGGTCGAAAACACGGTAGGTGCTCGCTCCGTGTGTTATTGAGGTTGAACTCGTGATGTCGCTGGGTCGCTCAGGTGGGTCTGATGGTCAGGCCGGTCTCGGCGAGGCAGCCGTCTATGAGGTCGCCGCGGTATTGGATGTGTCGCAGGCCGCGTCGGATGCGCTGGACGAGTGTGGTGTTCGGGGGTACTGAAGGCGACGTTGGAGAGCCAGCCACGCCGCAGCAGTGACCAGATCCCTTCGACGGGGTTGAGGTCGGATGCGTAGGGCGGCAGGTAGTAGATGGTCAGCCAGTCCCGGGAGGCTGCGAACTGTCGCAGGTCGGCGGCCTTGTGGACGTTGAGGTTGTCCCAGACGAGCACGATGGGGCCGCCGAGTTGCTGGTGAGCGGCGATCAGCAGGTCCCGGTAATCGCTCCAGGAGAAGCTCTTGCGTCCGTCGCGCTGACCGTCGTCCCGGCGTGGCCGGTAGATCAGCCGGGACCGGTGGCTGGGTTTGTAGCAGGTGAGCGCGGCTATGGATATGCGTCTGCGGGAACGGCCGCGGACCCGCACCACCGGGGCCCGGCCGCGCCGAGACCAGGTCTTCGCCTGCGGCAGCGTCATGGAGAATCCGGCCTCGTCCTCGAAGACGAGCCAAGCTCCACTCACCGCCGCGAGCCTTCCGCGCAGGGCCACACCTCCTTGACCCACCCGGCTATGGCCTCGTCGTCGCGTTCCATGGCGCGTCGGGCCGGGACTGGCAGGACCAGCCGTTGCGCACAAAGAGCTTGCGCACGCCCTGGACCGTGTAGGTCAGGTGGAAGCGCCGGCCGACCACTGTTTTCGCGCGACTCAGGTCCAGCGTTGGTCGTCCCAGCCGTGAGCGGGCGGCCCCTTGGGCAGCTCCGCCTCCAGCTGGGCGAACTGCTTCTCGCTCAGCCTCGGCAGCGACGCCGGCCCCTGTGACCTCAGAGCCCGCGGACCGCCCTCGTCCCCCATCCGCCGCCATCGCTGCACCGAGCGGACACTGACCCGCAGATCCTTCGCGATGACCGAGCTCACCTCACCCCGGGCGAACCTCTCGGCCGCCTTCAGTCGTAACTCCTCGGGGAACTGCTGCCGTTCAGCGGTCAGCCCGCCCCCTTGTAGATACCGCATGCCCCGGTGATACCGCACAGGCGATGAACCGTCAGCCCCCTACGACTCCACAAGTTCAACCTCAGTAGGTGCTGACTCTTGTGTTGCTGTGCTGGGCGTTTTTGCGAGGCGCCGACCGTCGTCTCGCTGAGACATCAGAGCGAGCACCCGCTCCGGCACTGTAGCGAGAGTCAGCACATTGAGCGCGGTCTGAGCCACGCCCTGGTCCTCTGGGCGCCGAACGACGGTTCCGCGCCGACATCCATGTTGTCTGCGACGGCGGCCGCCACCGTTCCGTCGCCGTGGCGGAAGAGCTGACCGCCCGGCTGCGCGCCGCCGGGATCGGGGCCGAGTCCGAGCACGTGCACGTCGGCCGAACCATCCTGACGTGACCCGGCCGGCCCTCACCGATCACGAGCTCGCAGCGCTCCGCCTCCTCGACCAGGGCCGCGGGCGAAGGCGTGCGGGAGAGCCCGGGCCCGGAGCAGGGTCCGGGTCAGGTGGAGCAGGTGGTCTGCGGGCTCCGGCCGGACGTTCAGAGCCGTGGCGATCTGTGACGTGGGCGCGGCCCCGGGCCCGAACTGGTGAACTGGCTCCCGGCCGGTCCGGATGGCGTTCGCACGTCACCGGCCGGGCCCCCGCTCCTTTCTGCGAAGCGCGTGCCGCGCCGGGCTACGCAACGCGGGCCCGCAGCACGTACCGCTCACCGGTCCGCATCGCCTCCGCCTGTTCGTGCAAATCTGCGGCCGTGCACCCGGGCAGTACCTCGTCCGCCGCGCGGTGCAGCAGCGCCACGATCAGGTGCGGTCGCTCCAGCAGCTGCTCTCGACGGTACGAGCGAGCACTGACGACCGGCCCCGACCCCCGGTGGGGCGCCGGGCAGGAAGGGGCAGCCGCGAAGGGCGTGACAACGCTTCTGCCCGGCGGGGTGGAGGCAGGCGGCCGGGGCGCAGCGGACGACGGTGTTTTGGCACGGCACCAGTGTGTGGACTGCCGGACGTTGGGAACTCCGGGTGCAGGCCGGGCCGGCGGCGTTCCCCTGGGGGCTGGTTCGGCTGAGGTTCCTCCGGTTCTGTCACGTGCCGGGGGAGCCGCTCCCCCCGTGCTCCGGCCGGGGCAGGGCACCGAGTTCGGCGACGTGGCGGGCGACCTCGCGCAGCTTGATGTTGTGGTTCTGCGAAAAGCGACGCAGGACGTTGAAGGCTTCGTTCTCGGCGAGGCCGTGGCCGGCCATGAGAATGCCCATGGCTTCACCGATGACGTGCCGGGAGGCGATCGCCTGCTCCAGTTGCTCGTGGACCCGTGCGCTGGAGAGGGCGACGGCAGCGTGGGAGGCCAGGACCCAGGCGGAGGCCTCACCGACCTCGTTGAACCGTCCAGGATGCCTGGCATACAGGTTCAGCGCGCCGAGGTTGTCGTCCTCGGTGAACAGCAGGACGCCCACCATGCTGCCCACTCCGAGTCCGCGGGCGGAAGACGCGAAGGCGGGCCAGCGCTGATGCGGGGCGGTCATGTCAACGACGCGGTAGACCCGCTCCCCATCCCGGTGGCGGGCCGCGTCGAAACAGGGGCCCTCCTGGAGACGCTCCTGCAGCCGGTCGCTGTCGGTGACCCACTGCTCGGTGGCTGCGAGGGTCCGCACTCGGTCTTCGCGCATGACGAGGACGCCGGCGGCGTCGCAGCCCTCGACCAGCTCGGTCGCGGACGTGGTGATCAGCTCGAACATGTCGGATACGCAGTCTTGCGCCGACAGGTCGCGTGCCATCGTCGCCATCTGTTGCGCGAAATCCTGCCAGTCCATGCCCGTGCGGCTCCCTACCTGGCACCAGCCCTACGGCGGCGGCACAGCGTCCAAGGTGTCCTCACGACCCTACGG
>NZ_JBBBEN010000075.1:0-12906 GCF_037137275.1 Streptomyces pratensis
CGACGGCGTCAACGACGCCGCCGCCCTCGCCCAGGCCGACCTCGGTCTGGCCATGGGCACCGGCGCCGACGCCGCCATCGAGGCCGCAGACCTCACCCTGGTGCGCGGCGACCTCAACGCCGCCGCCGACGCCATCCGCCTCTCCCGCCGTACCCTCACCACCATCCGCACCAACCTCTTCTGGGCCTTCGCCTACAACGTCGCCGCCCTCCCCCTCGCCGCCGCCGGGTTCCTCAACCCGATGATCGCCGGAGCCGCCATGGCGTTCTCCTCTGTCTTCGTCGTGGGCAACAGCCTCCGTCTGCGCCGCTTCAAGCCCCTCTGAGCGGGCCCTTCCGCAGAGCCCCGCGGGCCGGGGAGGACAACGAGCGGCGACAAGAGCGGCGGCCCCGGGACCCCCGGGGCCGCCGCTCAGGCGCGTACGAAACGCAGCCGGGTCCCGGGCACGGCCTGGGCCGCCGCCGCGAGGGCCGCTTCGGGGACGACGCCGACGACCGGATATCCGCCGGTCGTCGGATGGTCGTTGAGGAAGACGACGGGCCGGCCGTCCGGCGGCACCTGGATCGCGCCCAGGACCATGCCCTCGCTGGGCAGTTCGCCCGTACGTGACCGCTCCAGCGCGGGCCCCACGGTGCGCAGGCCGACGCGGTTGCTGTGCGCGGAGACCCGGTACCCGGCGGTGAGGAGGGTGCGGATCGCGGCGTCGGTGAACCAGGCGTGCCGGGGCCCGAGATGGACCGGGAACACCAGCTCTGCGGGGGCCCCCGGCCACGGGACCGGGCCGGCGGGGGGCGGGGGGCCGCTGCGCGCCGGATCGCCCAGCGGAAGCACGTCGCCCTCCCGCAGCGGGGCGGGCCCGAGCCCGGAGAGGAGGTCGGCGGAGCGGCTGCCCAGCACCCGTTCCGGTTCCAGGCCGCCCGCGAACGCCAGGTAGCCGCGCAGACCGTTCACGGCGGGGCCCGCGTCCAGCACCGAGCCCGCCGGCACCCGCACGGCCGCGCCCCACGCCACCGGCCGGCCGTCGACCGTCACCCGGCACCCCGCACCGCCGACGACGGCCACCACGGTCCGGGCCGGGCGGACCGCGCAGCCGGTGAGCGTGGTCTCCAGGACGGCGGCGTCCGGCGGGTTGCCGGCCAGCCGGTTGGCGAGCCGGGCGGCGGGCCCGTCCAGGGCCCCGGCCCGCCCGACCCCGAGGTGCGCCCAGCCGGGCCGCCCCGCGTCCTGCACAGTGGTCAGCGCCCCGGCCCGGACCACGTGCAGGACGGAGCCGGAACCGGGGCCGGTCCCGGCGCCGGGCTCGCGGGCGGAACCGTGGCGAGGCCCGGAGCCGGAGCCGGGCTCGCGTACGCGACCGGGGCCGGGCTCGGAGCCGGGGCGGCGCCTGGGGGCGGAACCGGAGCCGGAGGTCATGCGTCCGCCCCGGGTCCGCGCTCCGGAGCGCCGGGGGCCAAGGAACCGCGCGCCGTCGGCCCGGGGGCCGGGCGACCGCAGGCAGGGGAAGCGGTCGTCCCCGAGCCGTCCGCCCCCGCGGCCACGAACCTGACCGCCGTCCCGGGCGTCAGCAGCGCCGCCGGCTCCCGGCCCGGGTCCCACAGGGCGCTCGGGTCCGGCGTCCGGCCGATGAGCTGCCAGCCGCCGGGCGACGCGCGCGGGTACACCCCGGTGTAGGGCCCGGCGAGGGCCACCGCCCCGGCCGGTACCCGGGTCCGCGGAGTCGTGCGCCGGGGCACGTGCAGGGGCGCGGGCAGCCCGGTCAGGTAGCCGAACCCGGGCGCGAACCCGCAGAACGCCACCCGGAACGCGATGCCGGAGTGGAGAGCGGGCAGCTCCGCCGCTGCGACGCCCCAGAGCGCGGCGACCTCGTCGAGGTCGGGGCCGTCGTAGACGACGGGGATCTCCACCGCTTCGCCCGCCTCGCGGACCAACGGCGGTACCGCCCAGGTGACGAGTTCCCGGCCGAGCCGGTCCCGTACGCCGGGCGTGCGCCCTCCGATGCCGTCGAGCAGGACCGTGCGGGCGGCCGGGACGATCTCGCGCACCTCGGGGAGTTCACCGCGCTCGCGACGGCGGAGCAGCTCGGCGTGGAAGGCCTCGGCGCGTTCGCCGTCGGCCAGCTCGACGAGGAGCGCGTGCGGCCCCGCGGGCAGGACGCGCACCCGTGGCCGCGCGGGCGGTCCTCCCGGGCCCCGGCCGGGGCCCGTCTCGGCCTCCGGCCCCGGACCGGGCTCCGCCTCACGCTTCACGTGAACGCCCGTACCGAGACGCCCGCTTCCTCCAGCGCCGTGCGGACCCGGCGGGCGAGCGCGGCCGCGCCCGGGGTGTCGCCGTGCAAGCAGAGCGAGCGGGCCGAGACCGGTACCCGGGTGCCGTCCGCTCCGGTCACCGCCCGGTAGACGGCCATGCCCACGCTCCGGCGCACGACGGCGTCCGCGTCGTGCACCACCGCGCCCGGCCGGTCGCGCGGGACCAGGGTGCCCTGCGGCGTGTAGGCCCGGTCCGCGAAGGCCTCCTCGACGGCGGGGAGGCCCGCGGCGGCCGCGTGGGCGAGCAGCCGGGAGCCGGGCAGCCCCAGGACGGCGAGACGGCCGCCCGCGAGCCGGACGCCCGCGACGACGGCGGCGGCCTGGTCCTCGTCCCGGACGACCCGGTTGTAGAGGGCGCCGTGCGGTTTGACGTACGAGACGGTCGCCCCCGCCGCCTCGGCGAAGACCCGCAGCGCGCCGATCTGGTAGGCGGTCTCGGCGGTCAGCTCGGCGGGCGGCACGTCCATCGAGCGGCGCCCGAATCCGGCCAGGTCCCGGTAGGAGACCTGCGCCCCGATCCGTACGCCGTTCGCCGCCGCCGCGTCGCAGACCCGCCGCATCACGGAGGCGTCGCCCGCGTGGAAGCCGCAGGCCACGTTGGCGCTCGTGACACAGGCGAGGAGGGCGTCGTCGTCGGTCAGGGTCCAGCGGCCGAAGCCCTCGCCGAGGTCCGCGTTGAGATCCATCATCACGGGCGCACGCTAACGACCGTTCCGCAGGGCGGCAAGCGCTGGTCCGAGGGCCGGACGGCGGCCGGTCCGGCACACCCTAGAGTCGTCCCATGACGGACAGCCACCGCCCGCACGGGACCGATGCCCAGCCCCCGGCGGACGACGCCCCGGCCGCGGACGCCACCGCACCGGGGGCCGCCGCCCCCCGCGCCCCGCAGGACACCGCCGGCGCCCCCCGCGACGCCGGCCTCCGCGACCGCTGGCGCAACACGGTGCTCGCCGCCCGCGCGGGGGCGCCCGGCCCCGACCCCCTCCCGTACGCCGAGAACCTCCTCGCCCGGTGGGCGGAACCGCAGCGGCGCTACCACACCACCGCGCACCTCACGGCGGTGCTGGACCGGGTCGACACCCTCGCCGCGCACGCGCGGGACCCGGACGCGGTGCGCCTGGCCGCCTGGTTCCACGACGCGGTGTACCGCCCCGACCGCACGGAGAACGAGGAGCGCAGCGCCGCTCTCGCCGAGCGCGCGCTGCCCGAGGCGGGGGTGCCGGACGCGGTGACGGCGGAGGTCGCCCGGCTGGTGCGCCTCACCGTCACCCACGACCCGGCGGCGGACGACCGGGACGGCGAGGTGCTGTGCGACGCCGACCTCGCGGTCCTGGCGGGCGGCCCGCAGGAGTACGGCCTGTACGCGGCGCAGGTCCGCGAGGAGTACGGCTTCGTACCGGACGAGGCGTTCCGGGAGGGCCGGGCGGCGGTGCTCCGGCAGCTGCTGGCCCTGCCGCGGCTGTTCCGAACGCCGTACGGGGCCGCCGCGTGGGAGGAGCGGGCCCGGCACAACCTGGCGACGGAGCTGGAGCTGCTGGAGTCGTCCGCCCGCCTGTGACCCGCCCGGTGCGCGACGGGCCCCGAGAGGGCGGCGCGACGGCCGATGTCCGGATTCGTTCACGGTGTCGTCCCGGTCGCACCCGGGCTCGGCCGGCACCGCCCGGCGGCGGCTAACGTACCCGGTCGCGGACGCACACGTTCCGCGACGACAGCCCGCTCATCTCTTCTCCTGCTCGGACGACTTCACGGGGGTACAGCGCCATGGCCGAGGGACACAGCACACCGGACGGCAGAGCTTCCCGGCGGCGGATACTGCGGCTGGCCGGGGGCGGCCTCGCGCTGGCCGCCCTGGCCGCCGGGGCGGCGGGCTGCCGGGAGGAGCCGACCGGGGAGGGCGACGGGCCGGGGGGCGCGGCGGGCTCCGGCGGAAGCGCCCCGTCGAAGAAGGCCCCCGCGGAGGACGGGCAGGCCCCGGAGCCGCTGTGGACGAAGTCGACCTCGGCGCAGACCTACGGGGACAACGACGAACTCGTGGCCGTGGACGGGGTGGTGATCGCCAGCGGCGCCCCGCTCGCCGCTCTCGACGCGGCGACCGGCGAGAAGCGGTGGACGCTGCCGGACGGCGCGGTCCCCGGTGCGCCGCTGCTGCTCGGCGGCGGCGTCCTGTATCTGGCCGACGGCGCGTACGACGGCACCGTCACCGGCTACGCCCCGGCGTCCGGCAAGGAGACCTGGCGCAGCCGGCTGGGCAAGGAGTACCGGCAGCCGAGGCCGGTCGCGGTGGACGGCGGGCAGGTGTACGTCATCGCCGAGATCCTGGAGGCGGACGGTTCGTCCCACACCAACGTGATCGCCGCCCTGGACAGCACGACGGGCCGGCTCGCCTGGAAGGAGCAGCGCGACCTGGGCACGGAGCAGAACGGCGTCCACGCCGCCGTACAGGGCCGCCACCTGGTCTACACCGACTTCAAGAAGAACCTCACGGTGCGCGACACCGCCACCGGCGAGCAGGTGTGGACCCACCGGACGGACAGGACGAACTACGGCCCCTTCGCCCTCCACCAGGGCCTGGTGATCGTCCCGCAGGGTGAGCGGCTCCAGGCCTTCGCCCTGTCCGACGGGTCGCGGAAGTGGTCCGTGCGGGCCGAGGAGTTCACGACCTTCCGGGAGCCGGCCGTCGTGGAGGACGTCCTCTACGTCGCGGACAGCGGAAGGACCCTTAGGGCCGTCGAGCCGGCGACCGGCGAGACGATCTGGCAGTCCACGGACCTCACGGAGGCGTCGGCCCACACCCCCCGGCAGTTCGTGAAGGTGGGCGGCACCCTCTACGGCGCCACCGACCTCGACGAGAAGGGCGGCGTCCACGCGTTCGACGCGAAGACCGGTGCGCTGCGCTGGACCTTCAACGACGGGTCCGGCGACCACCACGCCTGGCTGGCGGCCACCGACGGCAAGCACGTCTTCGCCCTGCACGGCAGGAAACTGCACGCCCTGCCCGCGTAGCCGACCGGGCAGGCCGGGAATGCGGACGCCTTCCCGGGCGTTGGGGGGAGTCATGCCCGACTCCCTCTCGCGCCGCGCGCCCATGCCGCTGGCCGTATACATTCTCGGCCTCTCGGTCTTCGCCCTCGGCACCAGCGAGTTCATGCTGTCGGGCCTGCTCCCGCCCATCGCCGACGACATGAACGTGTCGATCCCGCAGGCCGGGCTCCTCATATCCGCGTTCGCGATCGGCATGGTGGTCGGCGCCCCGCTGCTCGCCGTCGCCACGCTCCGGCTGCCGCGCCGCACCACGCTGATCGCGCTGATCTCGGTCTTCGGGCTGGGCCAGATCGCCGGCGCGCTCGCCCCTACGTACGAGGTGCTCTTCGTCTCCCGTGTGGTGAGCGCGCTGGCGTGCGCGGGCTTCTGGGCGGTCGGAGCGGCCGTGGCCATCGCGATGGTGCCGGTGAACGCGCGGGCGCGGGCGATGGCCGTGATGATCGGCGGCCTGTCCATAGCGAACGTGCTGGGTGTGCCGCTGGGGGCCTTCCTGGGGGAGAGCCTCGGCTGGCGGTCGGCGTTCTGGGCGGTGGGCGCGGCGTCGGCGGTGGCCCTGGTGGGAGTGGTGACCCGCATCCCGCACATCCCGCTGCCGGAGAAGAAGCCCGAGCTGAAGCGGGAGCTCGCGATCTACCGGGACCGGCAGGTCTGGCTGTCCATCGTGATCACCGCACTCGCGGCGGGCGGGGTGTTCTGCGCCTTCAGCTACCTGGCGCCGCTGCTCACGGACGTCGCGGGGCTCGACTCGGGCTGGGTGCCGTGGATTCTCGGCCTCTTCGGGGTCGGCGCGCTGATCGGTACGACGATCGGCGGCCGGGTCGCGGACGCGCACCTCTTCGGGGTCCTGCTGGGCGGCATCACGGCGTCCACGGTGTTCCTGGCGGCGCTGGCCCTGTTCGCCTCCAGCCAGGTCGCGGTCGTCGCGCTGGCGTTCCTGCTGGGCCTCTCTGCGTTCTTCACCGCCCCCGCCCTCAACGCCCGGATGTTCAACCTGGCCGGGGCGGCGCCGACGCTGGCCGGCGCCACCACGACGGCCGCGTTCAACCTGGGCAACACGAGCGGCCCGTGGCTCGGCGGCACGGTGATCGACGCGGACTGGGGCTTCGCGGCCACGGCATGGGCCGGCGCGGCGATGACGGTCCTGGCCCTGGCGGCCGTGGTGGTGTCGCTGCGCCTCCAGCGCGGTGGCGGAGGGGGCGGCCGGTCGCGGTCGCGGCTGATCGCGAGGAACGCGGGCCCCACGGGGCGTACGGCGCAGGCCGAACAGGTCGACCACGCGCAGCAGGTCGAGAGGGCCGACTGCGCGGCAGGGACACCCGGTCCCACCCCGGCGTAACGCGGCGCCCCCGACCCCTGGCCCCCGTTCCGGCCGCGCCGCCCCGGGCTGCTTCCGCCGTCGCAGCGGCGCGAGCCCCGGCCGCCGTCACGCACACACGCACACCGCACGCACGCACGCAGTCGAACATCAGCGGAAAAAGACACTACCGACCAGTAGTGAGACGGTCACCCGGCATTCATCATTGAGCGCGAGCATGACAATCCGTCCGTTCGTCACGGCGGACGGGCCATTGGCAGGTCCCCCACCCATGGAGCCCCCATGCATGCAGGCGCCACCATCCAGCGCACGGCCGCGGCACTGACCGCCGCCCTCGCCCTCGTCGCGGTCCCCGTCACCTCGGCGGCCGCGACGGAGACGGCCCCCGCCCGCGCCACCACGGCGACCGCGTCCGCGGCCCTGGCGCAGAGCGTCGACTACGGCGTCTGGCGGCAGGAGGTCGCCGCGGTCGTCGCCGAGGCGCGCCCCTGGGTCGAGGCCCGCTCGGAGAGCACCGGCGGCGAGAAGCAGGCCATCGTGCTCGACATCGACAACACCTCGCTGGAGACGTACTTCCACCCGTTCTGGAAGCTGCCCACCCCCGCCGTCGCGGACGTCCGCGACCTGGCCCGCTACGCCGACTCCCGCGGCGTGGCCGTCTTCTTCGTCACCGCCCGGCCGGGCATCATCCACTCCCTCACGGACTGGAACCTGAAGCAGGCCGGCTACCCCGTCGACGGCCTGTACGTGCGCGACCTGCCCGACCTCTTCGAGGAGGTCAGCGCCTACAAGACCGAGCGGCGGGCGGCGATCGAGGCGAAGGGCTACACGATCATCGCCAACATCGGCAACAACACCACCGACGTCGTCGGCGGCCACGCCGAGCGCACGTTCAAGCTCCCGGACTACGACGGCGAGCTGTCCTAGCGCCCCTGTCGGCGGGCTCCGCCCGACCGGGGCGGTGAGCCGCGCCGTCGAGGAGGACCGAGGGGGCGGTCCGCGGCGGAGCGGGCCGCCCCTTCGGCCTCCGCAGCCCGGCGGCCGTCAGACGCCGCACCAGCTCCTTCGACCCGATCTCCCGCGCCCCGGCGCGCACGGCGTCCGCGTAGCGCGTCTCCGGTACGTCGTAGTGGTCCCCGTCGAAGGCGCGCCGCGGACAGCCGATCGCGGCGGCGAAGGCGTGCAGCTCCTCGAACGACACGTCGCTGACCAGGTGCGACCAGAGGCGGCCGTGACCGGGCCAGGTCGGCGGGTCGATATAGAGGCTCACCGCCGCAGCGCCTCGCCCAACGCCCCCACGGGGGCCACCGCCACGGCCGCCTCCGCGCACACCCAGTGCGGGTCGGGCCCCAGCTCGGGCTCCACGTCCAGGGCGTGCGGTCCGCCCTCGCACGCGGGGCACAGCGGCCATCTCCCGTACCGCTCCAGCAGTGCGTCCTGCACGTCCTGCGCCACCAGCCCGGCCACGAACTCGGCGCCCGCGGGCCACTGCTCCAGCCACCACCGCCGGTGGGTCACCGCGTCCTCGACCAACGAGACGATGTCCGGCTCTGCGACGTCCGCGGCGGCGAGGTCAGCCATGACCAGCGCACGGGCGGTGTGCAGGGACTGCTCCAGGGGGTTCAACTCCATGCCCCCCATTGTGCGCCCGCGCGCGCCGGAGCCTTCTCGGCCGCCGGAGGCAGGGACAGGGGAGGGGTTGACGGACCCCCGAGCCGAAAATATCTTTCAGAGGTGACCCATGACGTGAAGGAAAGTTTCAGCAGCGACTCCCCGCCCGCCCCCGCCGCCCTCGCGGCCAAGGTCCGGACCCTCGCCCCCTCCATGACCCGCTCGATGCAGTTGGTGGCAGAGGCCGTCGCGGGCGACCCGGCCGGGTGCGCCGCCCTCACCGTCACCGGTCTCGCCGAGCTCACCGGCACCAGCGAGGCCACCGTCGTCCGCACCGCGCGGCTTCTCGGCTATCCGGGCTACCGGGACCTGCGTCTGGCCCTCGCCGGCCTGGCCGCGCACCAGGAGTCCGGCCGGGCCCCCGCCGTGACCGCCGACATCGCGGTGGACGACCCGATCGCCGACGTGGTCGCCAAGCTGGCCTACGACGAGCAGCAGACCCTCGCGGACACCGCCGCCGGGCTGGACACCCTCCAGCTGGGGGCCGCCGTCGCCGCCGCCGCGACCGCCCGCCGCATCGACGTCTACGGGGTGGGGGCCTCGTCCCTGGTCGGCCAGGACCTGGCGCAGAAGCTGCTCCGGATCGGCCTCATAGCCCACGCCCACATGGACCCGCATCTCGCCGTGACCAACGCCGTGCAGCTGCGCAGCGGCGACATGGCCATCGCGATCACCCACTCCGGCTCGACCGGCGACGTCATCGAGCCGCTCCGGGCCGCCTTCGAGCGCGGGGCGACGACGGTGGCGATCACCGGACGGCCCGACGGTCCCGTCTCGCAGTACGCGGACCACGTGCTCACCACCTCCACCGCCCGCGAGAGCGAGCTGCGCCCGGCCGCCATGTCCAGCCGCACGAGCCAGCTGCTCGTCGTGGACTGCCTGTTCATAGGCGTCGCGCAGCGGACGTACGAGACCGCCGCGCCGGCCCTCTCCGCCTCCTACGAGGCCCTCGCCCACCGCCACACCCCCCGGACCCGCTGACCGGCACGGCCCGGCCCTCCCCACCCCCCGCGCGTACATGAACGAGAAAGCAGAGCAGCCCTCCATGACCTCCACCACCGACGCGAACGCAGGCGCGAACACAGGCGCGGACTCCGGCGCTGCGAGCCCCGCCGGGGACCCCGGGCCCCGGGACGCCACCGGGCCCGCCCACGCGGCCCCCGACGGCTACGGCGCGCTCCGCGCCCAGCTCGCCACCCTCACCACCGAGGCGTTCCGCCCCGAGCTCGCCGAGATCGACCGGCTGCCCACGCTGGAGATCGCGCGGATCATGAACGGGGAGGACGCCACCGTCCCGGCCGCCGTCGCCGAACGGCTGCCCCAGATCGCCGCGGCCATCGACGCCACCGCGGAGCGCAGGGCCCGCGGCGGGCGGCTGATCTACGCGGGCGCCGGCACCGCGGGTCGCCTCGGCGTACTGGACGCCAGCGAGTGCCCTCCCACCTTCAACACCGACCCGTCCGAGGTCGTCGGCCTGATCGCGGGCGGCCCCTCCGCCATGGTCACGGCCGTCGAGGGCGCGGAGGACAGCAAGGAGCTGGCCGCCGCCGACCTGCGGGCGCTGGAGCTGACGGCCGACGACACCGTCGTCGGCATCTCCGCCTCCGGCCGCACGCCGTACGCGATCGGCGCGGTCGAGCACGCCCGCGCGCAGGGCGCGCTGACCATCGGGCTCTCCTGCAACGCGGGCTCCGCGCTCGGCTCCGCCGCGGAACACGGCCTGGAGGTCGTCGTCGGCCCCGAACTGCTCACCGGCTCGACCCGGTTGAAGGCGGGCACGGCACAGAAGCTCGTCCTCAACATGCTCTCGACGCTCACGATGATCCGGCTCGGCAAGACGTACGGCAATCTCATGGTCGACGTCCGCGCCTCCAACGAGAAGCTGCGCGCCCGCTCCCGGCACATCGTCTCGCTGGCCACCGGCGCGTCCGACGCCGAGATCGAGGCCGCGCTCGCCGCCACCGACGGCGAGGTGAAGAACGCGATCCTCGTCCTCCTCGGCCAGGTCGACGGCCCCACCGCCGCCAGGCTGCTGACCGAGGCGGACGGCCACCTCCGGGCCGCCCTCACCGCCGTACGCCCCGCCTGACCCACCCGGCGCCACCCCCCGCACCCCCCGCACAGCAAGGCACCACGCCCATGGCCACAGAAGACAAGAACCGCGCCACCGCCGCCGCGATCCTGCCGCTCGTCGGCGGCGTGGCGAACATCGACTCCACCGCCCACTGCATGACCCGGCTCCGCCTCGGTCTGCGCGACCGGTCCCTCGTCGACGACGAGGCGCTGAAGGCACTGCCCGCCGTCATGGGCGTCGTCGAGGACGACACGTACCAGATCGTGCTGGGGCCGGGCACGGTCGCCCGGGTCACCCCGGAGTTCGAGCGGCTGGTCGAGGAGGGCCGGGCCGCGGCGACCGGGCCGGAACCCGAGCCCGGTTCCGCCCCCGGGCCGGGCCCCGCCCCCGACGCCGCGGAGGAGCTGGCGGACCGGGGCGCGGCGATCAGAGCGCAGCGGAAGGCGAGGAACGCCACCCCGTTCAAGCTGTTCCTGCGCCGGATCGCCGACATCTTCGTGCCGCTGATCCCGGCGCTCATCGGCTGCGGCATCATCGCGGGCCTGGGCGGGCTGCTGGTGAACCTGGAGTGGCTGCCCGCCGTCACGCCCGCCCTGGCCGCGATGGCCTCCGGCTTCATGGCGCTGATCGCGGTGTTCGTGGGCTACAACACGGCGAAGGAGTTCGGCGGTACGCCGATCCTCGGCGGAGCGGTCGCGGCGATCATCGTCTTCCCGGGCGTCGCGGACGTCGACGCCTTCGGCCAGACCCTCTCCCCCGGGCAGGGCGGGGTGCTGGGAGCGCTGGGCGCCGCGGTCCTGGCGGTGTACGTGGAGAAGTGGTGCCGCCGGTGGGTGCCGGAGGCCCTGGACGTCCTGGTCACCCCCACCCTGACGGTGCTGGTCTCCGGCCTGGTGACCCTCTTCGGCCTGATGTATGTGGCCGGTGAGGTGTCCTCCGCGATCGGCGCGTTCGCCGACTGGCTGCTCTCCAACGGCGGCGCGGGCGCGGGCTTCGTGCTCGGCGGCCTGTTCCTCCCCCTGGTGATGCTGGGCCTGCACCAGGCGCTGATCCCGATCCACACCACGCTCATCGAGCAGCAGGGCTTCACCGTCCTGCTCCCGATCCTCGCGATGGCCGGCGCAGGCCAGGTGGGCGCGGCGATGGCCGTCTACGTCCGCCTCCCCCGCAACGAGTCGATCCGCCGCACCATCAAGTCCGCCCTCCCGGCCGGGCTGCTCGGCGTCGGCGAGCCCCTGATCTACGGCGTCTCGCTCCCGCTGGGCCGCCCGTTCGTCACGGCGTGCGTCGGCGGCGCGTTCGGCGGCGGGTTCGTCGGCCTGTTCAACCAGCTCGGCGACACGGTCGGCTCGACGGCCATCGGCCCGTCCGGCTGGGCCCTGTTCCCGCTCCTGGACGGCAACCACGCGCTGGTCCCGACGATCGCGGTCTACGCGGGCGGCCTGCTCGTGGGGTACGTCGCCGGGTTCCTCGCCACGTACTTCTTCGGCTTCGGCAAGGACCTGCTGAGCGAGTTCGACGTCTCCCAGGAGCCGACGCCGTCCGCGGTCGCCGCCACCGGCGGGTCCCCGGGCCGCCCCGGGACGAGGCCGGGCGCGCACGGCGGAAGCGACCCCGACTCCCCGACCAGGGCCCCGGCGGGGGTCTGAGGGGAACCGGCCGGGCGACCGGTGGCGGGGCTCGAAGGCGGGGCCCGTGGCGGGTCCGGAGGCGACGGCCCGATCGGCCGCTATCCGGGGGCATCAGTCGCCGGTCCGCCCGGACACCCCGTCAGACGGCCGGGCGACGGCGGCTACAGGCGGCCGTCGCCGTCGACCGTTCCGGCCGACGCCCACCAGGCGGTCACCCGGGCGGCCATCGCGTCCGGCCGCAGGCCCAGAGGGTCGAGCCCGAAGTGGTCCTCCAGTTCGCGGTGCAGGAACGCGCTGATCTCCGTCTGACCGGCCCCGTCGCGGAGCCGTCGGAGGAGAGGGGCGAGCATGCAGTCGTACTCGTCCCGCACCTCGTCGGCGACGCCGATCGGGTCCCACTCGTTGAGCAGATGCCGCAGGCCCGTCTCGGGGGCGTCCGGTGCTGATCGCATCGCTCCAGAGTGCCACCCGGGGGCCCAGGGCTTCCAGCGGCGGTCCGCTCCCCCGCCCCCGGGCGGCCGCCGGGGCCGCGTTCGCCGGGGCGGCTCCCCACCAGGCGCCCTCGGCCCGCCGGGAGGACAATGACATTTATCCGTGCCCGACGCGTGTAAGGAAAGCGTCGGCGGGAACCTGAATTCCCGGAGGTTGATAATTATGGTTCCCCTGCTTCTCGTTCTTCTGCTCGCCCTGATTCTCTTCGGTGCCGGATTCGCGGTCAAGGCTCTCTGGTGGATAGCCGTGATCGTGCTGGTGCTGTGGGTCATAGGGTTCTTCGTCCGTCCCGCCGCGAGTGGCGGCCGACGAGGTCGGTGGTACCGCTGGTAGGCCGCCGGAAGGCCGCTGAACAGCGGAGAAGAGGGGGCGGGG
>NZ_JBBBEN010000075.1:12915-132989 GCF_037137275.1 Streptomyces pratensis
CCCCGCCCCCGTTCTCGTTCCGCGGTCCACGCATGGTCCGCCTTTTCCCGGGCAGGCGGAGTCCAGCGGAGAAAGCCGAGAAACCATCGGCGATCCGCCGTACTGACGAGCTGAATTGACCTACGTGAAAGGAGCCATCATGAGCGACTCCCTGTGGGGCTACCAGCCGTCGAGCGGCCATTCCACGGGCGCCGAACTCACCGGATACGCGGTGGAGGCGACCGACGGCAGCATCGGCAAGGTCGACAAGCACTCGGAAGAGGCCGGGTCGGCCCATCTGCTCGTCGACACCGGGCCCTGGATCTTCGGCAAGGAGGTCCTGATCCCGGCGGGCACGGTCACACGTATCGACCACGCGGACGAGAAGGTCTACGTGGACCTGACCAAGGACCAGGTCAAGGACTCCCCCGAGTTCGACCGCCACCGGCACACCGAGGACCCGGCCTACCACCAGGAACTGTCCTCGTACTACATGGCGTTCCGCTTGAGGTGACCCGCGCACCCCCCGGGACAGCGGCGGGCCCGGCCCCGAGGAGGGGTCGGGCCCGCCGCTCACGCGTGCCGACCCGACCTCCGGGCCCCGGACCGGGCAGAGCGCACGGAGCACGTCGGCCGAGGGGGCCGCGTCGGCCGAGGGGCCCGCACGGGCCCGCAGACCGCACGCCCCGTCGGCGGCCCGGCTGCCAGAAACGCGCGGGGGTCGTCGGCGAAGGCGGTGCCGTACCCCGCCGCGCCCCGGTCGGGCCTCCGCGTCGCCGAGGCCCGGCCCCACCACGAAGACGCCCGCCGGACGCCCACCAGGAAGACGCCCCGCCCCGCCTGACGCCCCGCCGCCCGTGCGCGCCCTCGCCCGCACCTCGCCGTCACCGTTCACCCCGGCAGCCTGACGACCGCCGACCGCCCGCCTGGTCACCGCGGCAACTGCCCCTGCCGGTTGATCTCCGTCACCCGGGCCCGCAGCACCACGCCCGGCGGGGCCGGACGCACGTCGTCGGGCGGGCAGTCCCACTCCGGACCGCCTCCCGGCGGCCGCAACCGCGTGACCGGCCCGACCATGCCCACCACCCGGCCGACCCGCCCGTCCCGCCCGTCGACCACGTACGCCCCCGGCCGGGGCGCGTACGGTTCGGGCGCCTCCCCCGTCACGACCGCCCTCCGGAACCGCTCTGCCGCTCCGTCAGCACCTCGCACAGCCGCAGCGCGGTGTCGACGTTGCACCTGCCGAGCTCCACGAGGGGGGACGGTTCGTCAGCGGCGCACGACACGGGGTCGATGCGCAGCGACGGCAACGTCAGCCCGCACCCCGCGAGCCCCTCTCTCAACCGCGCCACCGCGTCCTCCGCCGCCCGCACTCTGTCCGCCGCCGCCCTGCGCCGTTCCGTCGCTTCCATGCCGCACACCTTCCACTGTGAGTAATGGCCATGCATACCCAGCGTGTCCAACGCGCAGCTGGCCTCGAAGAGGCGCACTTCTCATCACCGCACATGGGACACCAGGAGCTGCCGTGTCAGGATCGAAAGAACTCGGTCCTTCTTCGTCACCAAGGGGCAATCCGGGTGCAGAGTTACGCCATCGGGGCAAGGCGGCCGTTCCCTCGCGGGCCGGACCGGCGAGGCCTCCGTCGCGGGCGCACCCCCGACACGGCGGCCCCGTCGCTCCACCTCAAGCGGACCGTCCCCCTCCATTGGGAGCGCTCTCAACCCGCCCCTCGTCCCGGCGTTAGGCTGTAGACGATCCGGCGGCGACACCGGTCCGACACCGCGCTCACGCAGCCGCGCCCCCAGCACCGTGCCGCCGCACCCCGTCGAGGAGGAGCGACCGCCTTGCCCGAGCAGTCCCCCGGGTCCCGGCCCACCCTGGAAGCCGTCGCCGCACGTGCGGGGGTGTCCCGGGCCACCGCCTCACGGGTCGTCAACGGGGGCGACGGAGTCCGCAAGCCGCTGGTGGACAAGGTGCGCGCGGCGGTCGATGAGCTGGGGTACATCCCGAACCACGCGGCACGGACCCTCGTCACCCGGCGGACGGGCGCGGTGGCCGTCGTCATCGCGGAGCCGGAGATCCGGATCTTCTCCGATCCCTTCTTCTCCCAGCAGATCCGGGGCATCAGCAAGGAACTGACCGCCCATGACACCCAGCTCGTCCTGCTGCTGGTGGAGGGGCCGGGGGACTTCGACCGCATCGCGCGGTATCTGTCCGGCGGTCACGTGGACGGGGCGCTGGCGTTCTCGCTGCACACCGACGACGCGTTGCCGGAGATCACCCGGCGGGCCGGCATCCCGGCGGTGTACGGGGGGCGGCCCAGCCCGACCGCCGATCCGGGCGACCAGGCCGTCCCCTTTGTGGACGCGGACAACCGGGGCGGTGCGCGGCTGGCCGTGCGCCTCCTGAAGGACCTCGGCCGGGAGCGGATCGCGCACATCTGCGGCCCGCCCGACCAGACGTCCGCGATGGACCGGCTGGACGGCTACCGGGACGTGCTGCCGGACGCCGACCCGGCGCTCATCGCCGAGGGGGCGTTCACCGTGGAGAGCGGGGCGCGGGCCATGACGGAGCTGCTGGAGCGGCGGCCCGGCCTGGACGCGGTGTTCGCCGCCAACGACCTGATGGCGTCGGGCGCTCTGCGGGTCCTGCGCGAGCGCGGGATCTCCGTGCCGGAGCAGGTCGCGCTGGTCGGGTTCGACGACATGGACCCGGTGGCCAAGGAGACCGATCCGCCGCTGACCACCATCAACCAGGACATCGAGGGGCAGGGCCGGCTGATGGCGCGGCTGCTGCTGGGCGCCCTGGACCGGGGCCGCGCGGGCAGCGGCACGACGCCCGCGTCGGTGATCACCTCGACCACGCTGGTGCGGCGGGCTTCGGCCTGAGGGGCCGGCCCGCAGCGGTGCGGAGGGCCGGCTGCCCCGCGCGGGACCGGCCGCCCAGGAGACCGGGGGCCGTACCCAGCGGTGCGGCGGGCCCCCGCCCGAAAGCCGGAGACCCGCCGCACCTGTTTCTGTTCCTTGCTCACGGGCCCGGGGCCCTACGGGTCACGCGTACCGCGCGCCCGTCCCCCTACACGTAGGGGATCTTCAGGACCGCGGCTTCCGTGCCGGTCTGCACCTGGGAGGCGCCGTTGCCGAGCGCGTTCCAGATCTCCAGGCGGACCGTGCCGCCCCTGAGGTCGCCGAGGCTTCCCGTGGCGCCCCGCACCCCGGCCGCCTGGGTGTACTCCTCCCACCCGTTGACCGGGTCGGTCGCGAAGTAGCGGAAGGTCTCTGTCCGGTCGAACGTGCCGTCGCCGGTCAGGTCGTAGCTGACCCGGACCTGCGGGGCGAGGCCGACCTTCGTGCCCGAGTCCACGCGGAGGCGGAAGGAGGTGGCGGCTCCGGCGGAGAGCTTGCCGTCGACCTTCTTGATCTCGTAGACGGTCGGGCGGTACGGGGTGCCGTCCCGGTTGACGCCGTCGGCCGAGGCCACGGTGTCCGCGCCCGCCGGGCCGGTGGTGGAGGTGGTGAGGGCCCCGCCGGACGTGAGGCGGAACGTGTTGCCGGTGGAGGTCGGCGGCTCGTCCGGGTCCGGGTCGGGGTTCCCGCCGCCGGAGCCCGTGCCGGTGGCCGTCGAACGGGCCGGTACCGACAGGGTCTTGCCGTCGGAGAAGGTCACCGTACGGGCGGTGGACCCGTGGTTGTGGGCGGTGTAGGTGCGGACGCCGTTCTTGGAGAAGACGGCCGAGGTGGGCAGGTCGCCGCTGACGGTCATGTCGGGGGCGCCGAGCGAGTCGAGCGTGGTGATCCAGTGGTAGGTGTGCGCCTTGGACTCACCCTGCTCCGGGGTGTAGTTCCCGTTCGCCGCGTTCCACTTGGCCTTCGCCGCCGCCGGGTCCGCCAGCGCCTCGAACTCCCAGAGCAGGTCGCGCCACTCCTGGGCCGGACCGCCGTTCTCGCGCTCCATCTCGGCGATGTTGCGCTTGATGGCGGCCTTCTCGCGGGCCAGGTGCAGGGAGCCGCCGGTCACCGGGAGGACGTTGATGCCGTGGATCTCCTCCGGGTTGGCGGTCCACCAGGTGGAGTACGCGCCACCGCTGCCCCAGACCATGCCGACCGTGTCGTGGCCGAAGGAGCCGGGGAAGACCTGCTGGTCGGCGTCGAACCAGTACTGGGTGATCGCCTCCGACTCCGTCGTCAGCAGGAAGCTGCCGAGGTCGCGCAGGGCGGTGTCACCGGTGGCCGCGCCCCACAGGATGAGCCCGGCGCTGAGGTTGATGGACTCGGACGAGGACTCCTGGTTGTTGCCCGCCGCGAAGCCCTGGTGGCCGGAGGCCCAGCTGTGGCCCGCGTACACGTCGAAGCCGCGCAGGAAGGGGTAGGCGGAGTCGGTGCGGCTGGGGTTGGCGGCGTCGCGCACCAGGTGCTTGACCATCGAGCCCCAGGCGGAGTCGGCGGCCCAGCCCTGGTCGTACTGGGCGATGATCGCCGCCGCGTAGACGTAGTAGCTGTAGTGGAAGTGGTGGTCGTTCAGCTCGGCGTCGCTGCCGTACGAGGCCGGGTAGCCGGTGAGGGTCTTCCAGTCCCTGTCGTAGCTGAACTCGCTGGCCCCGCCCGCGGTGAACCACTCCTGGAGCCGGCCCTTCATCAGGCCGAGGAGCTTGTCGCGGGTGGCGATCTGGCCGATCTGGTCGGCCATGGGCACCAGTTGGGCGAGCCGGCCGAGCGCCTTGCCGGTCCAGTAGGTGTCGGACGCCCCCGAGAACGGGTCCGAGGCGTTCGCCACCTCGTTGAGGTAGCCGGTCAGCCGGGCCTTGTCGACCCCGCTGGAGGCGGGAAGCGCGGGCACCACGCCGGCGCTCTTCTGGCTGGTGCTGAAGGAGGCGGACTCGCGCACCTTCATCGTGCCGCGCGGCGAGACGTAGGTGTACGGGGTCAGCGGGTCCGTCGTGTGCAGCCACTGGTGGCGGTAGAGGGCCTGGAGCGTGCCGCGCTCGGCGCCCTCCTTGGCCTCCGTGGTCAGACGGTAGGTCGCCTTCACCGTGCCGCCGGTGGACTGCCAGGAGGCCTGGGAGCCGGTGACGAAGCTGAACGCGTACTTCCGGTAGGTCGCGAGCGCGTCCCTGGAGGGCAGGACGGCGAGCGAGAAGTAGTCCTTGGAGCCGAGCCCGGCGGTGATGGCGGAGCCGGAGACGTTCCAGTCGCTGCCGGTCGGGGCGAACAGGGCGTAGTGGTGGCCGGCGACGGTGACGCCGAGGACGTTGCCGTCGTCCGCGAAGACGGTGGGCGCGGAGGCCGTGGTGACGCGGGCGTCGCCGCCGGAGCCCTTGGCGTACACGAAGGGCATGCCGTGGCCGATGGTGGCCCGGAAGGTCCGGGAGCCGTCCGCCCAGTAGGGCGTCACGGTCCAGTCGGACCAGGCGTCGGCCTTGGTGTCCGGGGAGTTCAGCCCGCTGATCCCGACGGTGAGGTCGGCCTTGTGGGCGTACTCGTACTGCCGGCCGTCCCCGACGATCGTGGGTGAGGTCGGATAGCCGACCTCCAGTCCGCCGGACGTGGCCTGGTAGGTGAGCGGGTGCCCGTACATGGGGGTGGAGTACGGGTTGTCGCCGTAGCGCTGGAAGGCCAGGGAGGACCACCAGTCGTTGGTCGGGACCGGCTTGTCCCGCACGGCCGCGGTCACCTTGGGGGTCACGGGCGCGCCGGTGTTCGTGGTCGGGCCCGAGGTGCCCGCGGGGCGGGTGTCGGAGTAACTGCCGGCGCCGGCGGGGATGGTGGCGGCGGCTGCGGGGGAGGCGGCGGGGCCCAGACCCACCGCGGCCACGGCGATGGCCAGGAGAGTCGCCGCTGCGGGTCTGGAGAGGGAGGCTTGCACGGGCAGCACCTCGATCATGGGGGGGGAGGGAGCACTTGAGAGCGCTCTCACGTGTCAAGGAACGTAAAACTCCTGAAACGGGGGTGTCAAGAGAACGCACACGGAAGCCAGTTCGACGGTAGGCCAAGCCGTTATGCGTTCGAGTCTTGACGGAGAAGAGGGCGTGGGGGACGCTCCAGACGCAGGTTTGAGAGCGCTCTCAAGGCGCTCGGTTCATCCCGAAGCCAAGGGAGGCTTCCCATGCCCATCGCCCGAGCCGCCAAGAGAGCCACCGCCCGCCTCGGCGCGGTCGTCCTCGCCGGAGCGCTCCTCGCAGCCTGTGGAGCCGGCGACGCGTCGGACTCCTCCGACAGCGCCGGCGGAGAGGTCACGCTCACCGTCGACCTCTTCGGCTCCTTCGGCTTCGAGGAGGCCGGGCTGTACGAGGAGTACGAGAAGCTGAACCCCGGCGTGACGATCAAGCAGAGCGACACCCAGGACGAGGCGGACTACTGGAAGTCGCTCCAGACCCGGCTCGCGGGCGGCGGCGGGCTCGCGGACGTGCAGGGCGTCGAGGTGGGCCGCATCGCTTCGGTCACCCAGCAGCAGTCGGACAAGTTCCAGGACCTCAAGGAGTTCGGCGCCGACAAGCTGAAGGACGAGTTCGCCGAGGCCAAGTGGTCGGCCGCGACCACGAAGGACGGCCAGATCCTCGGCCTCGGCACGGACGTCGGCCCCGAGGCGATGTGCTACCGCACCGACCTCTTCGAGCAGGCCGGCCTGCCCACGGACCGCGAGGAGCTCGCGAAGGAGTGGGCCACCTGGGACGGCTACCTGGAGCTGGGCAAGCGGTACATGGAGAAGGCCCCCGCCAAGAGCGCCTGGCTGGACAGCATCGGCAGCCTCTACGGGATCATGATCGGGCAGGAGGAGGAGCGGTACTACAACGCCTCCGGCGAGCTGATCTACGAGAAGAACCCGGCCGTCAAGGAGGCCTGGGACACTTCCGTCGAGGCGGCCGAGGCCGGTCTGAGCGCCAAGCTCGACCAGTGGTCCCCGCAGTGGAACCAGGCGTTCGCCGCCGGTTCCTTCGCGACGATCCCCTGCCCGGCCTGGATGCTCGGCTATGTGAAGGGCCAGGCCGGTGACGCCGGCAAGGGCAAGTGGGACATCGCCGAGCTTCCCGGCGGCGCGGGCAACTGGGGCGGCTCGTACCTCTCGATCCCGCGTGCGGCCAAGCACAAGAAGGAGGCGTACGCCCTGATCGAGTGGCTGACCGCCCCGGAGCAGCAGGCGAAGGTCTTCGAGAAGCAGGGCAACTTCCCCTCCTCGACGGGCGCCATCGAGAAGATCGCGGACGCCGAGGACCCGTACTTCTCGAACGCCCCGATCGGCCGGATCTTCGGCGAAGCGGCCAAGGAGTCCCCGGTCCAGGTGCTGGGGGTGCACGACCAGAACGTGATGCAGCAGCTGACGAACGCGCTGAGCGAGGTCGAGCGCAAGGGCAAGTCGTCGGACAAGGCCTGGGAGACGGCGAAGAAGGGCGTGGAGAACGTGATCGGCTGACGCCGCTCACCGCCCTCCTCCCCTCTCCACCACCCTGCCTCACCGGGGGCCGGTCCGTCCGCACACGGCGGTGGACCGGCCCCGCCCCCGTGACCGACGCACCGGAGAACGGCCGGGCGGGAGCGCGCCGGGCGGGAGCACCCCGGGCGCCTCCCGCCCGGGCACCCCCGCCCGAGCACGTTTTCCTTCGGTGCTCTCCCGTCGGTGCTCTCCCGACCGAGCCCCCGCCCTGTGCTCGCCCGTCCCCGCGCACTCGGTCCCGGGCCGCGCGCTGTCCCGGGCGGAGCGCGCGAACCCCGCTGCGGGCCATGCCCCGCGCACTCCGCCTCGGATCTCGCCCCCGTACCCCCGCCCGCCCCCGATCCCGAAGGGCCGCACCGTGTCCCTCACCGCCACCGCGAAGGCCGGGCCCGGCCCGTCCCGAACCGGGCCCGGACCCGACGACGGCCGGGTCGCCGCCCTCCGGCGCACCTGGCGCAAGGCCTCCCCGTACGCCTACATCGCCCCCTTCTTCACCCTGTTCCTGGCCTTCGGGCTCTTCCCGCTCCTCTATACGGCGTTCGTCTCCCTCTACCGGGTCGAACTCCAGACGAGCGGCGAGATGGAGTGGCGGGGCATCGCCAACTACACGGCGCTGTTCACCGACGAGTACTTCTGGCTCTCGCTGCGCAACACGTTCACCATCGGCGTGCTGTCCACCGTGCCGCAGCTCGCGATGGCCCTGGGCCTGGCGCACCTGCTCAACTACAAGCTGCGCGGCCGGACGTTCATCAGGACCGCGATCCTGCTCCCGTACGCCACCTCCGTCGCCGCCGCCACACTGGTCTTCGCGCAGCTCTTCGGCCGTGACTTCGGGCTCATCAACTACGCCCTGGGCCTGGTCGGCATCGACCCGGTGGACTGGCAGACGGGCACGGTCGCCTCGCAGATCGCGGTGTCGAGCATCGTGGTCTGGCGCTGGACCGGGTACAACGCGCTGATCTACCTCGCGGGCATGCAGTCCATCCCGAGCGAGCTGTACGAGGCCGCCGAGATGGACGGGGCCTCCCGCTGGCGCCAGTTCGTCCACGTGACGCTGCCCGGACTGCGTCCCACGATCATCTTCACGGTGATCATCTCGACGATCGGCGCGACCCAGCTCTTCGGTGAGCCGCTGCTCTTCGAGGGATCGATCTCCGGCGGCATCTCGCATCAGTACCAGACCCTCGGCCTGTACATGTACGAGCAGGGCTGGGGCTTCTTCCACCTGGGCCGGGCCGCCGCCATCGCCTGGGTGATGTTCGTCCTGATCGTGGTGCTCGTCGGGGTCAACGCCCTGATCGTGCGCCGCCGCGCACGCAAGGAGGCCGGCCGATGACCGCGCTCGCCGCACCGCCGACCGCACCCGGGACGGGCCGTCCCCCGCAGGGGCCGCCGCCCGAGAAGCGCCGCCGGGGCCGCGGGGCCGGCCGGACCATGCACGGCGGCTGGCTGTCGTATGTGATCCTCGGCTTCGCCCTGCTGATCTCGGCGTTCCCGTTCTACTGGACGATCGTGGCGGCCAGCCGGTCCAACGCCGACCTGGCGAAGGTGCCGCCGAGCCTGCTGCCGGGCCCGAACCTGATCAAGAACTTCGAGGCGGTCCTCGAAGAGGCGGACATCGGCAAGGCTCTGCTGAACTCGCTGATCGTGTCCGGCTCCATCACCGTGGGCACGGTGCTGTGCTGCACCCTGGCCGGGTTCGCCTTCGCCAAGCTGCGGTTCCGGGGCCGGGGGGCGCTGCTGACGCTGACGATCGGGACGATGATGATCCCGCCGCAGCTCGGGGTGATCCCGCTGTTCATGCTGATCGCGGAGCTCCAGTGGGTCAACCAGCTCCAGGCGGTGATCCTGCCGGGCCTGGTCTCGGCGTTCGGCGTCTTCTTCATGCGCCAGTACCTGGTGCAGTCCCTGCCGGACGAGCTGATCGAGGCGGCCCGGGTGGACGGGGCCTCGACCGCCCGGATCTTCTGGTCGATCGTGATCCCGATCGCGCGGCCGGGCATGGCGGTGCTCGGAATGCTGACCTTCATGACGGCGTGGAACGACTTCTTCTGGCCGATCATCGCGCTGTCCTCGCAGGAACCGACCGTGCAGGTCGCGCTGCGGCAGCTCGGCGGCGGCTACGTCAACGACCAGTCGGTGATCATGGCCGGCACGCTGCTCGGCACGCTGCCCGTGCTGGTGGTCTTCGGCCTGCTGGGCCGGCAGATCGTGGGCGGCATCATGCAGGGCGCGGTGAAGGGGTGAGACGCCGACCCCGGCCGCTCGCACCTCCCTCCGCCTCCCCTCTCCTCCCTCCCCCTCCCTCACTTCCTGGAGTGTCAGTCTCATGACCGCTGTCGATACCCCTCCGGCGACCTCCGCGAACCCCACCCCCCGCCCCCGCCCCGAGAGTGCGGCGGGACTCCGCTTCCCCACCGGCTTCCGCTGGGGAACGGCCACCGCCGCCTACCAGATCGAGGGCGGGGCCACGGAGGACGGCCGCACCCCCTCCATCTGGGACACGTTCAGCCGGACGCCCGGGAAGGTGCGCAACGGCGACACCGGCGACATCGCCGCCGACCACCTGCACCGGATGCCGGACGACGTACGGCTGATGAAGGAACTGGGCGTCACCGACTACCGGTTCTCCGTCTCCTGGCCCCGCGTCCAGCCGACCGGCCGCGGCCCGGCCGTGGAACGCGGCCTGGACTTCTACCGCCGCCTGGTGGACGAGCTGCTGGCCGCGGGGATCAGGCCGGTCGCCACGCTCTACCACTGGGACCTGCCGCAGGAGCTGGAGGACGCGGGCGGCTGGCCGGAGCGGGACACCGCGCACCGGTTCGCGGAGTACGCCGGCCTGGTGGCCGGGGCCCTGGGCGACCGGGTGACGACGTGGACGACGCTGAACGAGCCCTGGTGCGCGGCGTTCCTCGGATACGGGAACGGGGTCCACGCCCCCGGCCGGACCAGCGACCTCGCCGCCCTGCGCGCGGCCCACCACCTCAACCTGGCGCACGGCGGGGCGGTCCGTGTCCTGCGCGACCGCCTCCCGGCCGCCGCCGAAGTCTCCCTGACCCTGAACCTCCACGCCCTGCGCCCGCTGACCAACACCCCGCAGGACCGGGACGCGGTGCGCCGGATCGACGCGGTGGCCAACCGGATCTTCCTGGACCCGGTCTTCCACGGCAGGCTCCCGCAGGACCTGGTCGAGGACACGGCGGCGGTCACGGACTGGTCGTTCGTCCAGGACGGCGACCTGGACGTCACGTCGACCCCGATCGACTCGCTCGGCATCAACTACTACTCCCCGAGCGTGGTCTCGGCCGGCGCCTCCGACTCCCCGTCCCCGTGGGCGGGCGCCGAGAACCATGTGGCGTTCACCCCGGCGGCCGGCCCCCGCACCGCGATGGACTGGCCGGTCGACGCGAACGGCCTCTACGACCTCCTCACCCGCCTGCGCGACGAACTCCCCTCCCTGCCCCTGCTGGTGACGGAGAACGGCGCCGCCTACGACGACTACGCCGACCCGGAGGGCCACGTCCACGACCCGGAGCGCGTGGCGTACCTGGACGCGCACCTGACCGCCGTCCACCGGGCGATCGAGGCCGGGGTGGACGTGCGCGGGTACTTCCTGTGGTCGCTGCTGGACAACTTCGAGTGGGCGTACGGCTACAGCAAGCGCTTCGGCATCGTCCACGTCGACTTCGCCACCCAGCGCCGTACGGCGAAGGACAGCGCGCGGTGGTACGCGGAGGTCATCGCGCGGGGCGGGCTGGGACAGGGCTGAGCACCGGCGGCGCTGCTCGCGGCCCCGGGGGAGCCTCCGGGGCCGCGGCCGCGTGCGGCGGTGGGCGGGCGCGGCCGCCGCGAAGCAGAGGGCCGGTATGTCCCTTCCCGCGAAGTAAGCACGGACAGGTACCTGCGCACACGGGGGCCTTCCCTGGTCCGCCCGACGGTCCGAGCGACGTCGTCGGCGGCCGAATGCGGTGTCCCGTCACGGCGAGACTCTCGGTGTTCTCTCACGTAACGCTCACGGTGCTGCCAGGCCGCCCGCCTAGCGTGCGGCGCATGTTCTTCACCTATCTGCGCCGCGAGCTGCGCCGCCGGAGGAAGTCGGCGCTGGTCGTCGCTTCCGGGCTGGCTCTCGGAATCGCTCTTGTCATCGTGGTCAACGCTGTATCGACCGGCATGGGAAAGGCCCAGGAACACGTCCTGGAATCCCTTTACGGACTCGGTACCGACATGACCGTCACCAAGGCGCCAGAGCCACCGTCGGAGGCCGGTGGCGAGCGGCCGCGGTTCCGCTTCGACGCAGGAGACGACGAGGGCGGTGAGCGGCAGAGCAGTGACCGGGTCATGGTGCAGGGCTTGCAGACTCTGGACGCCGCCACGGTCTCGTCCGTGGCGAAGGCGGACGGTGTGGCGGACGCCGTGGGCGGGCTCAGCCTCAATGTGGTGAAGGTCGACGGTGAGTTCAGCCGCGGCCAGTTCCAGCAGCGGCCGGGCGCCGGGCGGGGCGGTGGCTCGGACGGTGAGGTGACGGGCGGCGGCGCCGACTTCTCCATCGACAGCTTCACCGTGTACGGCACCGACGTCGCGCATCCGGGGATGGGCCCGCTGTCCTCGTCGGAGATCACCGACGGACGCGGCTTCGAGACGTCCGAGACGTCGGCGAAGGCGGCCGTGGTCGACAACGCCTACGCCAAGGAGAAGAAGCTCACCACCGGTGACACGGTCACGGTGAGCGACACGGAGTTCGAGATCATCGGCGTGGCCACCGCGACGAGCGGGGAAGCCGCCGCCAACGTCTACCTGCCGCTCGCCCAGGCGCAGACCCTGGCCGACGCCAAGGACAAGATCACCACCGTCTACGTGCAGGCCAACGACACACAGCAGCTCGGTACGGTGGAATCCGCGGTGCTCAAGGCCGTTCCGGACGCCACCGTGACCACCTCCGAGGATCTGGCGGACACCGTCTCCGGGTCCCTGTCCACCGCGTCCGGCCTCGCCGAGACGGTCGGCCGCTGGCTGTCCGTGGTGGTCCTGACCGCGGCGTTCCTGGTAGCCGGCCTGCTCACCTCGTCCGCCGTCGCCCGACGCGTGAGGGAGTTCGGCACCCTCAAAGCACTGGGCTGGCGCTCGCGCCGGGTCACCGGGCAGGTCGTCGGTGAGGCCGTCGTGACGGGCCTGGTCGGTGGTGCCATGGGCATCGGGCTGGGCCTGGCCGGTGCGTGGGCGGTCACCGCCTTCGGGCCCTCGCTCTCCGCGGAGCTGGGCGCTTCCGGCGGCGGGGCGAGCGGCCCCGGCGGTGCCATGGGCGGGCCCGGTGGCGGCATGGGAGGTGGCCGCGGCGGTGCCGCACGCGAAACCGCCGAACGGACGCTGGATGTGGTGCTCACCGCCCCGGTCAGCGTCTCCGTGATCGTCCTGGCCGTCGGCCTCGCCGTCGCGGGCGGCCTCGTCGCCGGAGCCTTCGGAGGATGGCGTGCCTCCCGGCTCCGTCCCGCCGACGCCCTCTCCCGCGTCGCCTGACCCGCCTTCGTCACTCTCCGCAGGAGCAACCACCATGTACGAACTCACCGGCGTCACCCGGCGCTACACCCGCGGCAAGGGCGTCGTCGACGCGCTCGCCGGAGTGGACCTCACCATCACCGCAGGCGACTACCTGGTCATCAAGGGCCCCACCGGCGGCGGCAAGTCGACCCTCCTGCAGATGCTCGGCGGCCTGGACCGGCCGACCTCCGGCAGTGTGCTGCTGGACGGTGTCGACCTGGCGAAGTTGCCCGAGGCCCGTCTGACCCGCCTGCGCAGCGAGAAGATCGGCTTCGTCTTCCAGAGCTTCAACCTCATCCCGACCCTCACCGCCCAGGAGAACGTCGAGACAGCCCTCGTGCCGCTGGGCGTCAAGCCGAAGGAGCGGCGCGAACTGGCCGCAGAGGCCCTCACCTCTGTGGGGCTGGGAGAGCGGCTGGGCCACGTGCCGGGCGAGCTGTCCGGCGGCCAGCAGCAGCGGGTGGCCATCGCCCGGGCCCTGGTCAAGAAGCCGCAGGTGCTGCTCGCGGACGAGCCGACGGGCAACCTCGACGAGTCCACCCGCGACGAGATCATGGACGTCCTGCAGACCCGCTGCAAGGAAGACGGACTCACCTTCATCATGGTCACGCACGACTCCCACCTGGCAAACCACGCCCCCCGAGCCGTAACCCTCCGCAAGGGCAAGCTGGCGGCCTGACACACCCCCGCTATGCCCCCGCACCGGGCCCGGCGCGCCCTTCACGCCGACGGCGCGCAAGGCCCGGTGCGGGATAGCCTCCAAGCGGGCACGGCGAATGCCGGGACCTGGTGAGAGAACGGATCGTAGTGCCGATATGACCGAGCGGACCGAAGGGAAGCGGCAGCACCGGCTTCTCGTCGTCGAGGACGAGCCCAGCATCCGCACCCTGCTCGAATCGACGCTGAGTCTCACCGGCTACCACGTGCGGAGCGCCGCCACGGGAGCCGCCGCGCTGGCCGAGACCGCGCACCTGACGCCCGACCTGATCCTGCTGGACATCATGCTGCCCGACCTCGACGGCTACGAGGTGACCCGCCGCCTGCGCGCGGCCGGCAACCTGGTGCCCGTTCTGCTCCTCACCGCCCGCACCAGCGTGGACGACCGCATCCAGGGGCTGAGCATCGGCGCCGACGACTACGTCACCAAACCTTTCAACATCGAGGAAGTACTGCTGCGCATCCAGGCCATCCTGCGGCGAACCCTGGGTGCGGACGCCCTGCTGCCGGACACCGTCATGCGCTACACCGACCTCGAGCTCGACGAGAGGGCACACGAGGTGCACCGGGCCGGTGAGTACGTACAGCTCTCGCCGACCGAGTTCAAGCTGCTGTCGTATCTCATGGACAACGCCGGCCGGGTCGTGAGCAAGGCCCAGATCCTCGACCATGTGTGGCAGTACGACTTCGCGGGCGACACCCGCGTGGTCGAGACCTACATCAGGTACCTGCGGAAGAAGATTGACCGCTTCGATCCTCCGCTCATCCACACCGTCCGCGGCGTGGGCTACAGCCTGCGGGTACCGCGCACGGGCCACGGGACAGCAGAGCGTTGACCGGCCTCCGCGCCCCCCGCTCGCTGCGCCGGCGTCTCGTCCTCGGAGTCACCGTGCTGGCCACTCTGGCCGTGCTGGCCGCCCAGCTGATCGGCTTCGTCGTCCTGCGGTCCTGGCTCCTCGACGGCGTAGACCAGCGACTCGCCGACTTCCGGCCCATGCCCGCCTCCGCCTTCCTCGACACACGCCGCCCCCACAAGCCGGAACCCGAGGCGCTCCCCTCGGACTTCCGCGTCTACTTCTACGACGCCCGCGGCGACCGCCTGCCCCAGAAACTCGGCTCGGACGACCAGCCCGGCCCCCGGCTCCCCGACAGCATCGACCGCCTCCTGCCCACGGAAGGCCGCCCGACGTCGGTGGCGGCCGCTACAGGAGACGGAAACTGGCGCGTTCTGCGCCGGGACGGACCACGCGACCTGACCGTCGTCATCGCTCTGCCACTCGACACCGTGGACGGAGCCACGTCGAAGATCCTCTGGCTCAACGGCATGCTCCTCATCATCACCGTGGCAGCCCTCTGGGTGCTGGGCCGTGAGGTCGTCCGGCTCAGCCTGCTGCCGCTGACCCGGATGGAGCGCACCGCCGAGGCCATCACCGCCGGCCAGCTCGATCTGCGGCTGCCCGACACCGACGCGCGAACCGAGATCGGGCGGCTCGGCACCGTCCTGAACACCATGCTCGACCGGCTCCAGCAGGCCCTGCAAGAGCGCGAGACGTCGGAGGGGCGGCTGCGCCGGTTCGTCGCCGACGCGGGACACGAGCTGCGCACCCCGCTGACCGCCATCCAGGGATTCGCCCAGCTCGCGCTGCGCTCCGAACGCCGCACCGCGAAGGAGCGGCAGGAAGCCGACCGGCACATCGCCCAGAACGCCGAGCGGATGAGCCTGCTCGTCGACGACCTCCAACTGCTCGCCCGTCTGGACCGGCACCCCGACTACCAGCGGGAACACGTGGACCTGCTGTCCCTGGCGGCAGACGCAGTGAGCTCGGCAGCCCTACAGCGACCGGGCCACCCCGTGAGCCTGGCGCCCCTGCGGGAGCGACCCGCCGACGCCGGGGAAGAAGGGGAAGAGGAAGGGAAAGAGGAACTGGATGTGGTGGAAGTCGTGGGAGATCCCCACCGTCTCCGGCAGATCGTCGAGAACCTGCTGTCGAACGCCCACACCCATACCCCGCCCGGCACCCGCATCCACGTCCGTGTGGGGGCGGGACGAGCCGGCGCCCGTACCGGTGGCGCAGACGCGCCGGGACGCGTCAGCATGGCACCGCCCTTCCCGGCCGGAACCCGGGTCGGAGTCATCGAGGTCGAGGACGACGGCCCGGGACTGACGGCCGCCGACGCGGAGCGCGTGTTCGAGCGGTTCTACCGGGCGGACCCCGCACGCACCCGGGCACGAGGCGGCTCCGGACTGGGCCTGGCCATCGCCACAGCCATCGCCGAAGGCCACGGCGGCCGACTCGAACTCGACCCGGCCCAAGGCCGCGGTGTCACGTTCCGCCTCGTCCTGCCGCTCCCCGCACCGCGCTGAACGCTCTCTCTCGGCAGCCCGGCCGACCGGCGGAAGAGCCCGCGTCAGGTGGCCGGGCGCGTGCACGACCGGGCCACCGGTTCCCGTACGCGGGTGTCGAGGGCGAGGTTCAGTTCGTCCACGAGGTCGATCGCCGCGTCGACTTCCAGGCGGAGGTACGCCGGGCCCTGCACGTGGCCGTTGAAGGTGATCATCAGCGGCAGGTCGAAGCACGTGTCCTGCTTCTGGACATCGATGACCCGCATGACGGGGCGGGCGGGGACGCGCTCGGCCCGCCAGCCGCACGCGCGGTCGTACTCCGGCAGTGCACCCATGGCTCTCACCTTCCGTGAGGACTTCGGTTCCTTCTGTCACGATCATCGGCGTTGCTGGCTACGCTCGTAAGGGGGGCGCTGTAGCCCTGTCCCCACAGGACACAGGGGAGTCGACATGCCCAAACGCACGTCCGATCCGGGCGGGGAGGCCTCCGCCCGCAGGATGCTGCACGAAACGGTGAAGCGGCTGCGGGACCGGTCCGGGATGACGCTGGAGGAGCTGCACGACGCGACGACGTACGACCGGTCCTACCTGCACAAGCTGGAGACCGGGGCACGGCTCGGCTCCCTGGAGGCCCTGGCGGCGCTGGACAAGGTGTACGGCACGGGCGAGCAGCTGCAACAGCTCTGGTCGCTGGCCCGGGACGACGCCTTCGGCAGCCGGTACCAGCGGTTCATGAGGCTGGAGCGGGAAGCGACGGTTCAGTACAAGTACGCGAGCAGCACCATTCCGGGGCTGCTCCAGACCAGGGCGTACGCCACAGAGGTGCTGGAACACGCCCGCCCCCGCGACGCAGCGGAGCTGCAAGAGGACGTCGACGCTCGCATGAGCCGTCAGGCCATCCTGGACGGCGACGACGCTCCGTACTTCCGGGCGCTGCTCGACGAAGCGGTGGTGCGCCGGGCGGCGTCGCAGCCTGCCGTCTGGCTGGAGCAGTTGGAGGCCCTGCTCGAGTGGCAGAAGCGGCCGAACGTGACACTCCAGGTGCTGCCGTTCTCGGCGGGGCTGCACGATCTCATGGGCGGTGCGCTGACGGTCCTGTGGCTGGCCAATGGCAAAGCCGTGGCGTATCTGGAAGGCAGCAAGTCCGGCGAACTGGTCGAGGAAGCAGGGCGTGTTGAGGAGCTGCGCCTGTCCTACGATTTGCTGCGGGACAAGGCGCTCTCTCCGGAGCAGACCACCGAGTTCATCCAGCAGCTGATCAAGGAGATCCGAGCATGCGACCCCGCCGACCCGACCTGACCTCCGCGACCTGGCGGAAATCCTCGTACAGCAACTCAGACGGCGGCGACTGCGTCGAGGTGTCCGACGGCTTTCCGGGTGTCGTACCCGTCCGTGACTCCAAGCGGCCGGACGGCCCGGCCCTCGTCTTCGACGCCACGGCCTGGTCGGCGTTCGTCAGCGACGTTCGCTGAGACCATCCGGCGCCCTCGTGGCCCCCTTGGTACGCGCCGCGTGCCCAAGGGGGCCGCTCACCCCGCCCACCGCCCCGTCAGGAACGTCACCGCCATCATCGTGGCCAGCGGCGCGGCGACGCCGAGGTACGCCGTCCTGACCCACGGGCGGCGCAGGCTCAGCGCGGCCAGGCCGATCCACAGCGGCCACCACAGCAGCGTCGCGCGCGGGATGGACGTGTACCAGTAGGAGGTGCCCAGGGCCCACAGGCTGAGGGCGACGTACACGGCCTCGGGCCAGCGGCGGCGGCGCAGGAGGAGCCCGAGCAGGGCCAGCCCGATCAGCATGGCCGCCAACTCCGCCTGGGACATGAACGCGTACCCGGTGGTCTGCGTCTGGTCGAACGCCGCATGCCAGGTGTTCGCCCACGCCTCCCAGGGGGTGTGGAAGGTGCGGTACCAACCGCGTTCCTGCGCGTGCTTCCACGCCATCCAGTCGCCCGTGTGCGCATGGAGATACCAGCTGTAGGCGGCAGGGGGCAGCGCGGGAAGCACCGTCCAGCCAGCCGACCGCCAGTGGTGCCGGGCCCGGCCGGTCAGGACGAAGAGCAGGGCGATCGCGGCGGCGAGGAACAGCCCGCTGACCCGCACCGTGGTCGCGAGCGCCGTCAACACGGCGGCGAGGGCCCAGCGGTGCCGGAGGGCGGCCAGCCAGGCGGGGAGGGCCAGGGCGAGGAACAGCGCCTCCGTGTAGCCGGCGGCCAGGAACACCGTGCACGGGGAGAGCAGGAAGAACAGGACCGTACGGTGGTCGGCGGCGGTGTCCGGCAGGTGGGCGCGGGCGATGCGGGCGAGCGCCAGCACGGCCACCGCGCCCGCGACGAACGAGATCAGCAGCCCGGCCGCCGTCCAGTCCGGTACCACCGTGTGCACCGCGCGCAGGACGAGCGGGAAGCCCGGGAAGAACGCCTCCCGGTTGTCCCAGCCGCTCAGCCACGGCCCCGCGTCGGCGGGGAAGTAACCGTCGCGCGCTATGCGGAGGTAGTGGTTCGCGTCCCATCTCTGGAAGGGCTCGAGGAGCGGCGCGGCCTCCCGGGCGCCGCTCTTGGCGGGGAACAGCCACCGGACGAAGTGGGCGGTGATCCACAACGAGATGCGGCTGAGCAGGTAGAGCCACAGCACACTGCGATCGGCGGAACCCGGACTCAGCCGGGCCGCCGCCCGGCGGAACCGGCCCCCCGGGCGGGGCGGGCGCGGGTCCTCCGGGGCCCAGGACGGAGACCGGGGCGCTGAGGGCGCGGGCCGGGGCCCGGGTCTCTGTGGGTGAGGCCGCAGCCCGGGGGAGAGCGTGGTCACGCAGGCGCCTTTCGGGCCCGTCGTGGCGGGCCGGATCGCCCGGTGAAGCCACCGGGCCGCGGGAGGGGAGGACACGGGAACGGAAACGGAAGCGGAGGTGAGAACAGAAAGCGGAAAGCGTAGGCAGAGGCGGAACCGGAGGGCCTCCGGCCCCCTGGCTCCAGCCCCATGCCGAGCAACGGCCCCCGAGCCACGAGCCCCCAGTCACGTGCCCGGCCCCCGAACCGCAGCCCGGGCCTGGGCACTGGCCCGCAGGCCAAGCCCCGAGCTCCGACCCGCAGCCCAGGTCCCGGGCTGCGAACCCCGGTCACCACCCCGAGTCGAGCCCCGGCCGCGGGCCCCGGCCGCGGGCCCCGGCCGCGGGCCCCGGCCACGGACCCCGGGCTTCCGGGCTGCGAACCCCAGGGCTCGTGCCCCCGTCAGGGCGTCGATGTCGCCCCGCGCGTCGCCCCTTCCGGCGGGGTCTCCGGCGGCGGCCCCGGCGGTTCCGTGGTGGGCACGCCCTCCACGGTGGCCGTTCCGCTGCCGGGCCCCGTGGGGCCGGGTACCGTGGACGCCGCCTCCGTGGGCCCCGGGCCCGTGGACTCCAGGCCCGTGGGCTCCAGGCCCCCGGGCTCCGGCAGCGTGCGACTGGGCGGGGGCGGCGGCGCGGTCGGCAGGAGGTGGTCGGACGGCGCGGGCGACGGGTGGTTCGACGACGGGATCGAGGCCGGTGCGACCGGCCCCGGCCGCACCGGCCACAGGCCGATCGCGACCGCGCCGCTCCCACCGACGGCCAGGCACGCCCCCACGGCCAGCGCGGCCATCCGGCGTCGCCGCGCCCGCATACCGCGCTCGGTGATGCTCACTGCGGGGCCGCTCTCCGAGCGGTCCCGCCCGAAGGCCCCGGCCTGCTGGAACAGGGACCGCAGCGGGTCCTGCGGTTCAGGTTCGGACATCAGGAGCCTCCTCGATGCGGGGGTGGGGCAGGCGGTGGGCGAGCGCCGCCCGCCCGCGCACCAGATGGGTCTTGATCGTGCTGGTGGACAGCCCCGTCTCACCGGCGATCTGCTCGACCGTGAGGTCGCACAGGTAGTGCAGGGTCAGGGTCCGCCGCTGCTGGGCGGGCAGTTCCCGGAGCGCGTCGACGAGCACCACGTGGTCCGGGCCCGGCGGTTCGACGTGCTCCGGCGCCTCGCTCCCCCGTCGCCAGGCCTCGGCCGAGCGACGCCGGAAACGCCAACGGCTCACCGCCAGACGCCAGGCGACCGTACGAATCCACGCCTCGGGCCGGCCGTCGCGCTCCAGTTGCCCACGTCGGACCCACCCCTTGACGAACGCTTCCTGTACGACGTCCTGCGCCTCCTGGAGGTCCCCGGTCATCACATACAGCTGGCCTGTGAGACGCGCGGCCGCCTGGGCGTAGAACTCCTCGAACTCCTCGACGGTCAACCTCTGCTCCCGGATCTTCGCTTCACCGGGTATACGCCTGCCGCAGTCCGTCCGGTCGACACCGCCCACGAAGAATCAGGAGTGACGGTCGTCACGGACCGTACCGAACAGGCCCCCGCCCCGCCCCACGCTCAAGCCCGAGATCCGGGCGCTCGTACCAGTGACGGGGTGGAAGGGTCAGTTGACCCGCTACGACCGACTCGCCATGCACGGTCGCCAGGCTCCAGCGTGCGGGAGGACAGGAGCACGAGGAGGACCCCTGCCGGTGGTGGCACACCGAACAGCGGTCTGCGCGTCCTGTCCGCGTCCAGATGGACCGTGATGTCGTCGGGCAGCGGCCCGAGGTCGTCCAGCAGGTCCGGCGCCGGCGCGAGAAGCGGTGAGTCGTGACGGTCGCCCCGGCCCGGGACCGGCACAGCGGAGTCCGTGACCACCCGTCATGCCCAAGCGTTCACACCCTGTTCGCCGCGCTCGACCGGTGAGGGCCCGGCGACCTCCCCGCCGCCGGGAGCCCTGGCGAAATGACGCCGACTTGCCGCACAAAGTCGGCTTGATCGTGCGAGCGGAGGGAATGCCCCGTGGACCGATCCGAGAAACCCCCGGAACAGCCCCTGCACCAGGCTGCTCGGCAGGGGAGAGCGACACGGCTCGGGAAACGCCACAGGGGCGGTACCTCCCTGAAGGAGGTACCGCCCCTGTGGGACGTACCGCGGACATCGATCGTCCGGAGGCCGGGGCCCCCGCGGCGATCAGAAGTCCATGTCACCGCCCGGCATGCCGCCCGGAGCGGCCGCGCCGGCCTTCTCGGGCTTGTCGGCGATGACGGCCTCGGTGGTGAGGAAGAGCGCGGCGATGGAGGCGGCGTTCTGCAGAGCGGAGCGCGTGACCTTCGCCGGGTCGATGATGCCCTCGGCGATCATGTCCACGTACTCGCCGGTCGCGGCGTTGAGGCCGTGACCGATCGGCAGGTTGCGGACCTTCTCCACGATGACGCCACCCTCAAGACCACCGTTGACGGCGATCTGCTTGAGCGGGGCCTCCAGCGCGAGCTTCACGGCGTTGGCGCCGGTCGCCTCGTCGCCCGTGAGGTCGAGCTTGTCGAAGACGACCGAGGCCTGGAGCAGAGCCACGCCACCACCGGCGACGATGCCCTCCTCGACGGCGGCCTTGGCGTTGCGCACCGCGTCCTCGATGCGGTGCTTGCGCTCCTTGAGCTCCACCTCGGTGGCGGCGCCGGCCTTGATGACGGCCACGCCGCCGGCCAGCTTCGCCAGACGCTCCTGGAGCTTCTCGCGGTCGTAGTCCGAGTCCGAGTTCTCGATCTCGGCACGGATCTGCTTGACGCGACCCTGCACCTGGTCGCTGTCACCGGCGCCGTCGACGATCGTCGTCTCGTCCTTGGTGATGACGACCTTGCGGGCGCGGCCGAGCAGGTCCAGGCCGGCGTTCTCCAGCTTGAGACCGACCTCCTCGGAGATCACGGTGCCACCGGTGAGGATGGCGATGTCCGCGAGCATGGCCTTGCGGCGGTCGCCGAAGCCCGGAGCCTTGACGGCGACGGACTTGAACGTGCCCTTGATCTTGTTGACGACCAGGGTGGAGAGCGCCTCGCCCTCGACGTCCTCGGCGATGATCAGCAGCGGCTTGCCCGACTGCATGACCTTCTCCAGCAGCGGGATCAGGTCCTTGACGCTGCCGATCTTGGAGTTGACGATCAGGATGTACGGGTCGTCGAGCGACGCCTCCATACGCTCCATGTCGGTGGCGAAGTACGCCGAGATGTAGCCCTTGTCGAAGCGCATGCCCTCGGTGAGCTCAAGCTCCAGACCGAAGGTCTGGGACTCCTCGACGGTGATGACGCCTTCCTTGCCGACCTTGTCCATCGCCTCGGCGATCTTGGCGCCGATCTCGGTGTCGGCGGCGGAGATGGAGGCGGTCGAAGCGATCTGCTCCTTGGTCTCCACGTCCTTGGCCTGCTCCAGCAGGGCGGCGGAGACGGCCTCGACGGCCTTCTCGATGCCCCGCTTGAGCGCCATCGGGTTGGCGCCTGCGGCGACGTTGCGCAGACCCTCGCGGACGAGAGCCTGAGCCAGAACGGTGGCGGTGGTCGTACCGTCGCCGGCGACGTCGTCCGTCTTCTTGGCGACCTCCTTGACCAGCTCCGCACCGATCTTCTCGTACGGGTCCTCGAGCTCGATCTCCTTGGCGATGGAAACACCATCGTTGGTGATCGTGGGCGCGCCCCACTTCTTCTCGAGGACGACGTTACGGCCCTTGGGGCCGAGGGTGACCTTGACGGCGTCGGCGAGCTGGTTCATCCCGCGCTCGAGACCGCGCCGTGCCTCCTCGTCGAACGCGATGATCTTGGCCATGTGAAGTGGTCCTCCCGGACAGGGGTGGATTCTCCGGACCGAGTGGCGCCCGCGACGGACGGCCTGCGTGCGTGGTGGTTCCTTGCCCCACCGCGCCTGCGGGCCTCACCGGCCCGGTCCAAGTTTCTGTCACTCTCACCTGGAGAGTGCTAATGCCAATGATTAGCACTCGACCCCGGAGAGTGCAAGCGCCTTCGGAAGGTTCGGCGGGGCGGCCGGGTGACGGGCGGGCGCGGGAACGAGCACGGCCCCGGCACGCGCGTAGGGCCCGTCTCCCCGAGGAGGGAGCCGGGCCCTACGTGCGTGAGTGGTGTCGTCGGACGGCCGCGCCGGGCTCAGCCGACGGCGAGCTTGACCATGTCGGCCTGGGGCCCCTTCTGGCCCTGCGAGATCTCGAATTCAACTCGCTGACCCTCTTCGAGGGTGCGGTACCCGTCCATCTGGATCGCGCTGTAGTGGACGAAAACATCCGCACCACCGTCGACCGCGATGAAGCCGTACCCCTTCTCCGCGTTGAACCACTTGACGGTGCCCTGAGCCATGCCTAACTCCCCTATTACTGGCCCTTGCACAGGACCGCACTTCGCGGGCCCGGGTCGGAACTCACCCTCCGGCAGGAGAGGTGCGCGGCGCCGCAGCGCGTCGACCGCGGCCGAATGTATCCGCCCAACTGCCCTCTGCAACAGGTCAATCGGACGAGAATTCTGGGCACAGAAGATCACGCGAACCTGCGGGTTTACTGAGATTTGCGGGCAAGTCGGGCCAGGCAAAGGCGACTTATGCCTCAAGCGGTTGACGCACTTTGGCTGCTTCTTGTCGGAGCCGGGCGCATTCTCATAGGCGGGCGGCGCGAGCAGCGGAGGGGGCTTCCCCAATTGTACCGCGCTCAACCATGCAGAATTGCCCCCTCCGCTTCTCGCGCGGAGGGGGCAATCGCCCCCACGTCGGGACGTGGTGACGGACGCGGCGATGACCGCGGTGCGGGGCTGACGGTTCAGCAGCCGCCGGCCACGGCGGGGATGATCGAGACGCCCGCGCCGTCCGGCGTGGCCGTCTCCAGGCCGCTCTCGAAGCGCACGTCGTCGTCGTTGACGTACACGTTCACGAAGCGGCGCAGCTTGCCCTGGTCGTCCAGGACGCGGGCGGCGATGCCGGGGTGGTCCTTCTCCAGGGACTCGATGACCTCGGAGAGCTTCGCCCCCTCGGCGGCGACCTCGGCCTGGCCGCCCGTGTAGGTGCGGAGGATGGTGGGGATACGGACCTTGACGCTCATGGTGGTGTCCTTCTTCCTTCGGTCTCGGGGAGTCAGGCGGAGGCGAGGCCCGCGGCGCGGAAGGCGTCCAGGCTCGGCTTGATGGTCGCCGTCGCCTGCGAGGTCGCGGAGACCGCGTCGAGCGTCTTGAGACCGTCCCCGGTGTTCAGCACGACGGTGGTGAGCGCCGGGTCGATCACCCCGGCCTCGATCAGCTTCTTGGCCACGCCGACGGTCACCCCGCCGGCCGTCTCGCCGAAGATGCCCTCGGTGCGCGCCAGCAGCTTGATCGCGTCGACGACCTGCTCGTCGTTCACGTCCTCCACCGCGCCGCCGGTGCGGCGGGCGATGTCGAGGACGTACGGCCCGTCCGCCGGGTTGCCGATGGCCAGGGACTTGGCGATGGTGTCCGGCTTCTGCGGGCGCACCACGTCGTGACCGGCCTTGAAGGCGGCGGAGACCGGGGAGCAGCCCTCGGCCTGGGCGCCGAAGATCCTGTAGGGCCGGTCCTCGACCAGGCCGAGCTTGATCAGTTCCTGGAAGCCCTTGTCGATCTTCGTCAGCTGGGAGCCGGACGCGATCGGGACGACGATCTGGTCGGGCAGCCTCCAGCCGAGCTGCTCGCAGATCTCGTACGCCAGCGTCTTGGAGCCCTCGCCGTAGTACGGCCGCAGGTTGACGTTGACGAAGCCCCAGCCCTCGCCGAGCGGGTCGCCGATGAGCTCCGAGCAGAAGCGGTTGACGTCGTCGTAATTGCCCTCGATGCCGACCAGCTCACCGCCGTACACCGCGGCCATGACGACCTTGCCCTGCTCCAGGTCGTGCGGGATGAACACGCAGGAGCGCAGTCCGGCGCGGGCGGCGGCGGCGCCGACGGCTCCGGCCAGGTTGCCCGTGGAGGAGCAGGACAGGGTGGTGAAGCCGAAGGCGCGGGCGGCCTCGACGGCGATGGCGACGACGCGGTCCTTGAAGGAGTGCGTCGGATTGCCGGAGTCGTCCTTGACGTACAGGCCGCCGGTGACGCCAAGCTCGCGGGCGAGGTTGTCGGCCTTGACGAGCTTGGTGAATCCGGGGTTGAGGTTGGGCTTCTCCGCGACGTCGGCGGGCACCGGCAGCAGCGGGGCGTAGCGCCAGATGTTGTCCGGACCGGCCTCGATGCGCTTGCGCAGCTCCTCCGGGGAACCGGTGGGCAGGTCGTACGCCACTTCCAGCGGGCCGAAACAGGAGGCGCAGGCGAAGAGGGGGCCGAGCGCGAATCGTTCGCCGCACTCGCGGCAGGAGAGCGCCGCGGCGGGACCGAGATCCGGGGAAGCGGAAGGGGTGGTGGTACCGGCAACTGTCTGAACAGCCATGATGGCGGAGGCCCTTTCTCCTCATCTTCCTCGTGACGCGTTTCGCCACAAGACGGAATTGGCACCTTCCCCACCGTGACCTCGCGGTCGGCAGGAGGGTTGCCGGGACTTCAACGGGCCGTTCCCTCAGTCCCTCTGGATGAGCTCTGTGGCACGGGATCTTCGATCCCGGCGTTTGTGTGCGGGTGGACCCCGGCATGCGGTGGTCGTCCGCGTTGTTCAGACTGTAACCGAAGCACCGGGCCGCTGAGATAGTCGTCCGCACCGCGAGATGGATCACACACAGGGAGTGCCGACCGTGCTCGAAGAGGTGGAACGCTGGCTGACCGGGCGTTCCTGGTCGTCCGCAGACCGCCCGCTGGACCGGCTCGTCGACGCCCGGGACGCCGACCCGCTCCGTACGTCGGTGAGCGTGGTGCTGCCCGCGCTGAACGAGGAGGCCACGGTCGGCGCGATCGTGGCGACGATCCGGCGCGAGCTGATGGGGAAGGTCCGGCTCGTCGACGAGCTGGTGGTGATCGACTCCGGCTCAACGGACGCCACCGCCGCGGTCGCGCGGGCGGCGGGCGCGCGGGTGGTCCACCGGGACGCGATCCTGCCCCGGGTGCCGGCCCTCCCCGGCAAGGGCGAGGTGCTGTGGCGTTCCCTGCTGGTGACCAGCGGCGAGATCGTCTGTTTCGTCGACGCCGATCTGAAGGACTTCTCCGCGGACTTCGTCTCGGGCACGGTGGGCCCGCTGCTCACCGACCCCGCCGTCCAGTTCGTCAAGGCGATGTACGACCGCCCGCTCGGCGACAGCGCAGGTCAGGGCGGCCGGGTCACCGAGCTGGTGGCCCGTCCGCTGCTCAATCTGCACTGGCCGCGGCTGGCCGGCTTCGTCCAGCCGCTGGGCGGCGAGTACGCGGTGCGGCGCTCGCTGCTGGAGCGGCTGCCGTTCCCCGTCGGTTACGGGGTGGAGCTGGGGCTCCTGGTGGACGCGCTGCACACCGTGGGGCTCGACGCCCTGGCCCAGGTCGACGTCGGGGTGCGCCGCCACCGCCACCAGGACGGCCGGGCGCTGGGCCGGATGGCGGCGGCGATCTACCGCACGGCCCAGCTGCGGCTCTCCCGCGGCCATCTGGTGCGGCCGGTGCTGACCCAGTTCGAGCGGGGTGAGGACGGGTTCGTCCCGCGCACCCATGCGGTGGACACCGAGGAGCGGCCGCCGATGAGGGAGATCGCGGAGTACGCGGAGCGCCGCGCCGCGTGAGGCGCGGGACGGGAGACGTCGGGCGCCGGGCGGGGACAGGGCGGGCCTGAAGGCGCTCGATGCCGGCCGCCGCGGCTCACGGCGGCGGACATCGCGTTTGACGGGTTCCCCTACGGGCTAGGTTCCGCTACATGGTCTCCGAGCACGCCGAACCCACTGGTCCCTCCACCGCCCAGGTCCTCGTCGCGTCCAACCGCGGCCCCGTCTCGTACACGCTCGGCGAGGACGGTTCCCTCGACGCCAAGCGCGGCGGCGGCGGACTCGTCTCCGGGCTGAGCGCCGTCGACGACAAACTGTGGGTCTGCGCGGCCCTCGGCGACGGCGACCGCGAGGCGGTGCGGCGCGGAGTGGGCGAGCCGGGCGTGCGGATGCTGGACATCGACGCCGACGTCCACGCCGACGCGTACAACGGCATCGCGAACTCGGTGCTGTGGTTCGTCCACCACCTGCTCTACCAGACCCCCGTCGAGCCGGTCTTCGACACGGAGTTCCGCCGGCAGTGGGCCTCCTACGAGACGTACAACCGGGCCTTCGCCCGGGCCCTCGCGGAGGAGGCGGCCCCCGGGGCGGCGGTCCTGGTGCAGGACTACCACCTGGCCCTGGTCCCCGGGATGCTCCGCGAGCTGCGCCCGGACCTGAGGATCGGCCACTTCTCGCACACCCCGTGGGCGCCGGTGGACTACTTCCGGCTCCTCCCCGACGACATCGGCGAGCAGTTGCTCCGGGGCATCCTCGGAGCCGACCGGGCCGCGTTCCTGACCCGCCGCTGGTCGGACGCGTTCATCGGCTGCTGCACGGAGATCCTGGGCGGCACGGGCCGCACCCGGATCGGCGTGCACGGGCTCGGGGCGGACGCGGACTTCCTGCTGCGCCGCTCCCGTGAGCCGGACGTGGACGAGCGGATGGCCGCGCTGCGGGAGCAGGTGGGCGAGGGGCGGAAGACGATCGTCCGGGTGGACCGGACCGAGCTGTCCAAGAACATCGTGCGCGGCCTGCACGCCTACCGGACGCTCCTGGAGACCCGTCCCGAGTGGCGCGAGCGCGTCGTCCACGTGGCCTTCGCCTACCCCTCCCGGCAGGACCTCTCCGTCTACCGGGACTACACGGCGGCGGTGCAGAGCCTGGCCACCGAGATCAACGGGGCGTACGGCACCGAGAGCTGGACGCCCGTGGTGCTGCACGTGAAGGACGACTTCGCCCGCTCGCTCGCCGCGTACCGGCTGGCGGACGTGGCCCTGGTCAACCCGATCCGCGACGGGATGAACCTGGTCGCCAAGGAGGTCCCCGTCGTCTCGGACGAGGGCTGCGCACTCGTGCTGTCGCGGGAGGCGGGGGCCTGCGAGGAGCTGGGCGAGGACGCGATCGTGGTGAACCCGTACGACGTGACGGGCACGGCCCAGGCCCTGCACGAGGCACTGACGATGAGCGACGACGAGCGGTCCGCACGCACGGCCCGCCTGGCCGAAGCGGCGACCGCGCTGCCCCCGCAGGAGTGGTTCCTGGGCCAGCTGGAGGCGCTGCGGCAGGAGTGAACGCCGCCCCCCCGGGGGGCGGGCCCCGGCCGGGGCTCGCCCCCGCGCGGCTACAACCGCTCGGCCAGAGCCGCCAGGAACGCGACGACGGCGGCCGGGCCGGGGACCGACAGGTCGGCACGGGCCGCCAGATCGGGCACCTCGGTGCTGCCGCTGCAGACCAGGAGGCCCGGGACGCCGTCCGGGCCGCCGTCGCGCAGCTTCTCCACCGCGGCGAACGCCGCGAGGTCCCCGAGGTCGTCGCCCGCGTACACCACGGACTCGGCGTCCAGCTCCCGTACGTACGTGGTCAGCGCGACCCCCTTGTCCATGCCCGGCGGGCGCAGCTCCAGGACCAGGCGACCCGGTTCGACGATCAGCCCGTGCTCTGCGGCCAGCTCGCCCAGGGGCCCGCGCAGCGTCTCGAAAGCCGCCTGCGGGTCCTCGGCGCGCCGGGTGTGGACGGCGACGGCCCGCCCCTTGTCCTCCACCCAGGCGCCGTGCACGGCGCCGAAGGCCCGCAGGAGGCCGGGGAGCCCGGCCCGCGCCGCGGCGACGCCCGGGTGGGGGGCGGGGGCGTGGACGGCGCCGCTCACGGCGTCCCAGCGCTCGGCGCCGTAGTGGCCGAGGACGACGAGGTGCTCCAGCCCCGGGACCCCCGCGAAGCCGCCGAAGCGGACGGCGACGTCTGCGGGCCGCCCGGTGATCACGGCGATGGAGGCCACCTTGGGGGCGAGCGCGGCGAGCGCGCTCACAGCGCCGGGGTGGGCGCGGGCCTGCTCGGGGTCCGGGACGATGTCGGCGAGCGTGCCGTCGAAGTCGAGGGCGATGACCGCGCGGTCGGGCCGGGCGAGGACGGCGTTCAGGCCCTCGCGGCCGGCCGGGGTGGTCGGGGACGGAAGACTTTCCGGGTGACTGCCCATGCGCCGAGCCTATCGGGTGGGGCCCCGTGCCCGGAGCGGTGCGCTCAGCGGCGGCCGCGCTTCGTGTCGCGTACGCGTCGCAGCCGGTTCACCGTGACCGGGTCCTCCCGCAGCGCCCGCTCGTCCTCGATCAGCGCGTTCAGCAGCTGGTAGTAGCGGACCGGCGAGATCCCGAGCTCTTCACGGACCGCCCGCTCCTTCGCGCCCGGCCCCGACCAGGACCGCCGTTCCAGGGCCAGCAGCGCGCGGTCCCGCGCGGACAGCCCGGAGGTGCGGTCCGGGGCGGGGCCGGCGTCGGGGCCGGGCTCGCGGTCGGCGTCGGAGGCGGGGCCGGGGTCGGGGGCTGGCCCGTGGTCGGGGGCGGTCATGTCACCCAAGCTAACGCCCGCCCCCGACACCGCATCCGCAGCCGGACGACCCGCGCACGCCGCCCGCCGTCCGGCAGGCGGCGTGCCGTCGCTACTCGGCGGCCTGCGCCTCCTTCGCCTCTGTGGCGATCTCTCCGAGGACGCTCTCGGGGTTGCTGCCCGGCGCGACGGCCTTGCCGATGTTCTTCTTGATCGAGTCGCTCACCGTGGCCCAGGAGGTCTTGCCGAACGGCGGAAGCGTCGAGTTCGGCAGGGCCGCCAGGAACTTGTGCAGCTTCTTGTGGCTCTTGTCGCCCTCCATCACGGCGGCGGCGCTGCCGGTGACCGGGAGCAGGTCGTACTCGTCGGCGAAGGCGAGCACGTTCTCGTCGGAGTACGCGTAGTCGAGGAACGCGCCGATCTCCTTGCGGTGGCCGTTCTCCTTGAAGCCCATCATCCAGTCGGCGACGCCCATCGACCCCTTCATGGGCCCGTCGACGCCGGGGAGCGGCACCATGCCGACCTTGACGCCCTTGGCCTCCGCCTCGTCCAGCAGGGTGGGGTGGCCGTTGAGCATGCCGACCTCACCGTCGGCGAAGGCCTCGAACGCCTTCTCCCGGTCGAGCTTGCCCGGCTCGACGGGGCCGGTCAGGCCCTTGCCGACCAGGTCCTCCCGCAGCCAGCGGAACGTGGCGATGTTCGCCGCCGAGTCGATGTCGTACGCGCCGACGTCGTCGGTGTAGCCGCCACCGCCGCTGAGCAGCCACATCAGGGTCTCGGCCTGGGCCTCCTCCTGGCCGAGCGGCAGGGCGAAGGGGTAGGTGACGCCCTCGGCCTTGAGCGCGGTGGCGGCGCTCCGGATGTCGTCCCAGGTCTCGGGGGCGTCCAGACCCGACTGGGCGAAGAGCTTCTCGTTGTAGAAGAGCAGCCGGGTGCTGGCGACGAACGGCAGCCCGTACTGGATGCCGTCGATCTTGCCGGCGTCGGAGAGCGACGGCAGGAAGTTCGCCGCGGTGCGGATGGCGAGCGTCTCGTCGGCGGTGTAGAGCTTGCCGTCCGTGGCGTAGTCGGCGTACGCGCCGATCTGGGCGATGTCCGGGGCCCGGCCGGCCTCCACCATCTCGCCGACCTCGCGGTCGACGTCCTTCCAGTGGAGGACGCTGACCTCGACCTTGATGCCGGGGTTCTCCTTCTCGAAGCCCGCCGCGACGCCGCTCCAGTACTTCTCGGAGGTGTTGGCCGGCCCGGTGCCGTAGTCGGCGGCGACCAGCTTCAGGGTCACGTCGCCCGAGCCGGAATCACCGCCGCAGCCCGCCAACGTCGCCGTCATTCCCAGTGCGGCCACTACCGCGGTCAGACCCATCATGCGCCGCTGCACAGCCTCGCCCATCCTCGTCGATCACCTTGCTCCCGGTCGGTGTGCCCGGCGTCGCCCACGGCCGCCTTCCCGGCGGGCCGCCGACGCACCGGCCTGCCTGTCCTGCCACCGTCCGGATGAACTGCGATTTTCCCTCATCGCCGACGGGGCGGTCTACACCACTGGAGTATCGCTTCGGCAACGTATCCGGGCGCAGAGGACCACAACTGGCTTACGCGTACTGGCAGTCCAGCACCACTCGCCGTATCTTGGTCCAGACCTTTGGTCCGGATTCCCGGCGATCCCGCCTTCCTTTTTGCCGCATTACCGCAGAAAACGGCGCACCGGCCCCCGTTCCTCATTTTGTATGTGTGCGCAACAAACCTCGCTAGTGGACTAGACCTTTTAGGGGTCGGCGGGCGAAACTGTCTCCCGTGAGACATGTCATCGCCCTCGATGTGGGCGGCACAGGGATGAAGGCCGCACTGGTCGGGGCCGACGGCGCGCTGCTCCACCAGGCGCGGCGGGCCACGGGCCGCGAGCGCGGCGCCGACGCGGTCGTCGAGACCGTCCTCACGTTCGCGGCGGAGCTGCGCCGCCACGGCGAGGAGCACTTCGGCGAGAGCGCCGTCGCGGCCGGGGTCGCCGTGCCCGGCATCGTCGACGCCGCAAGCGGGTTCGCGGTCTACTCCGCGAACCTGGGCTGGCGCGACGTACCGCTGCGCGCCCTCCTCGGCGAACGCCTCGGCGGCATCCCGGTCGCCCTCGGCCACGACGTCCGCACCGGCGGGCTCGCGGAGGGCCGCATCGGGTCCGGGCAGGGGGCCGACCGCTTCCTGTTCGTCCCGCTGGGCACCGGAATCGCCGGGGCCATCGGGATCGGCGGCGCGATCGAGGCGGGGGCCCACGGCTACGCGGGGGAGATCGGGCACATCGTGGTCCGTCCGGACGGCCCCGACTGCAGCTGCGGTCAGCGCGGCTGCCTGGAGACCCTGGCCTCCGCCTCCGCGGTGACCCGGGCCTGGGCCGCCGCCTGCGGGGACGCCAGGGCGGACGCCGCGGACTGCGCGAAGGCCGTGGAGGCGGGCGATCCGGCCGCGATCCGGGTCTGGCTGGACGCCGTCGACGCGCTCGCCGCCGGGCTCGTCACCGCGCTCACCCTGCTGGACCCCCGCACCCTCATCATCGGTGGCGGTCTCGCCGAGGCCGGGGAAACCTTGTTCACACCACTGCGTGCGGCCGTCGAGGAACGCGTCACGTTCCAGAAGCTGCCCCACATCGTCCCGGCGGCCCTCGGGGACACCGCCGGATGCCTGGGCGCGGGGCTGCTCGCCTGGGATCTACTCTCCACGGAGGTTTCCGCCTGATGGCCGGACACGCAGCAGACAGCACCGTCCTCGCGGGCGGACGGGTGGTGCTCCCCACCGGCACCGTCGAGAACGGCCGGGTGACCGTCGAGGGCTCCCGGATCTCCGGCGCCGCGCCGGAGAACGCCCGGACCCTCGACCTCACCGGCCACTGGGTGGTCCCCGGCTTCGTGGACATGCACAACCACGGCGGCGGCGGGGGCTCCTTCTCCTCCGGCACCGTGGAGGAGGTCCTCACCGGCATCCGTACGCACCGCGAGCACGGCACCACCACCCTGGTCGCCTCCGCGGTCACCGGCGCGATGGACTTCCTGGCCCGGCAGGCGGGCATGCTGTCCGAGCTGGTGGAACAGGGCGACCTGGCCGGCATCCACTTCGAGGGCCCCTTCATCTCGCCCTGCCGCAAGGGCGCCCACAGCGAGGCGCTGCTGCTCGACCCCGACCCGGCCGAGGTCCGCAAGCTGGTGGACGCGGCGCGCGGCGCCGCCCGCATGGTCACCCTCGCCACCGAGCTGCCCGGCGGCATCGACGCGGTCCGGATGCTCGCCGAGCACGGGGTCATCGCCGCGATCGGCCACACGGACGCGACGTACGAGCAGACCGTGCAGGCGATCGACGCGGGCGCGACCGTCGCCACCCACCTGTTCAACGCCATGCCGCCGCTCGCCCACCGCGAGCCCGGCCCGATCGCCGCCCTCCTGGAGGACGACCGGGTCACCGTCGAGCTGATCAACGACGGCACGCACCTGCACCCGGCCGTGCTGGAGCTGGCCTACCGCCACAAGGGCGCGGACCGGGTCGCGCTGATCACCGACGCGATGGACGCGGCCGGCTTCGGCGACGGGGCCTACCAGCTCGGCCCGCTCGCGGTCGAGGTCACCGACGGGGTGGCCCGGCTGGTGGAGGGCGGCTCGATCGCCGGCTCCACGCTCACGCTGGACACGGCCTTCCGGCGGGCCGTGACCATCGACCGCCTCCCCGTGGAGGACGTCGTCCGGTCCATCTCCGCCAACCCCGCCCGGCTGCTCGGGGTGGACGACCGGGTCGGTTCGCTGGAGCCGGGCAAGGACGCCGACCTGGTCGTGCTCGACGAGGACTTCGTCCTCAAGGGCGTCATGCGCCGGGGCGAGTGGATCGTGGAGCCCAAGACCGCGTGAGCCGGCCGGACGCTCACGTCCGGCCGCCCGCGTAACGAAGAGACGGCGGTCGGCCCCCGGGACTGGGCCGGCCGCCCGCTCTTTGAGATGATCACCGGCATCGCGTGCCGCAGGCGGGCGCGACCGCCGGGGGCTACGGATCGAAGGGGGACCGGCGCAGTGATCCTGACCGTCACGCTGAACACGGCGCTCGACGTGACGTACACCGTCGACGCGCTCGTCCCGCACACCAGCCACCGCGTCGGCGACGTGACCGAACGCCCCGGCGGCAAGGGGCTCAACGTCGCCCGGGTCCTCGGCGCGCTGGGCCACGAAAGCGTCGTCACCGGCTTCGCCGGCGGCCACACCGGGGACGTCCTGCGCGGCCTGCTCGCCCCGCTCGCGCCGCGCGACGCCCTGGTGCCCGTCGCCGGGAACACCCGCCGCACCCTGGCGGTCACCGACCGCTCGACCGGCGACACCACCCAGTTCAACGAGCCCGGACCGCAGGTGAGCCCGGACGAGTGGGCCGCCTTCCTGCGCACGTACGAAGAGCTGGTGGACGCGGCCGACGCGGTCGCCCTCTGCGGCAGCCTCCCGCCCGGCATCCACGTCGGGGCCTACGCGGAACTGGTCCGGATCGCCCGCGCCGCCGCCGTGCCCGTGCTGCTGGACACCAGCGGGGAGCCGCTGCGCCGGGGCATCGCCGCCCGCCCCGACCTGGTCAAGCCGAACGCGGAGGAGCTGGCCCGGCTGACCGGGTCCCGCGAACCGTCCCGCGCCGCCGGGGACGCCCGCCGCCGCGGCGCCCACGCCGTGGTCGCGTCCCTGGGCCCGGAAGGCCTGCTCGCCGTCACCCCGCAGGGGCTCTGGCGGGCCGCCCCGCCCGCCGCCGTGCGCGGCAACCCGACCGGTGCGGGCGACTCCGCGGTGGCCGGGCTGCTGTCCGCCCTGGCCGAGGGCCTGGAGTGGCCTGAGAGGCTGGCGCGTGCGGTGGCCCTGTCGACGGCGACCGTGCTGGCCCCCGCGGCCGGCGAGTTCGACGCGGCGGCCTACGCTCAGCTGCTGCCGCGCGTCACGGTGGAGCCGTACACGCCGACGCCCTGACCACCTCGGGGGTGGTCAGGGCGGGGGCGCGGGAGCGAGCCGGCGTGCTACTCGATGTGGCCGGACTTCAGCTCCAGCTGGTCGAGGTTGGCGTCGCACTCGTCGCCCGTCTCGCACGACAGCTTGAGGGTGTTGGTCCCCTTGTCGAGCTGGACGTAGGCGTAGGTGTTCGTCCAGCCCTTCTCCAGGTCGCCCTCCGCGGCCTGGGCGAAGTTCTTCATGTTGATGGAGCGGGGCTCCTGCGCGTTGACCGTCAGGGTCGTCTTCGCGTCCTTGCCGGGCACGCCGTACGTCACGTACAGGGTGTACGCACCGGCCTCGGGGACCTCGACGGTCCAGGTGGCCGACCGGCCGACCTCGTTCAGGTTGATGTAGTTGCCGTTCGCACCCTTGGCGCCCTTGACGGTGTCGTCCAGGGCCGCCGTGCCGCCCAGCGTCAGCGTCGCCGCGTCCTGCTTCGGCAGCTCGACCGGCTCAGGGCTCTCCTCCGGCTCCTTCTCCGACTCCTTCGGCTCTTCCTCGACCTCGTCGGCGGGGCCCTGCGTGGCGGTGGCCTCGTCCTTCCTGTCGTCCTCGCCGCCGTCGCCGGAGAGCAGCGCGGCGCCGATGCCGATGAGGACGACCGCGACCACGGCGACCGCCGCGATCAGGAGCGCCTTGGTGTTCGGGCCGCCGCGGCCCGGACCGCCGCCGTGGCCGCCGCGGCCCGGAGGCTGTGCGGGCGGCGCGCCGCCGGGGTAGGTCTCGGGGGCGGCGTACTGCGGGTGCGGCTGGCCGTACTGCTGCTGGGGCGGGTAGCCGTAACCCTGCTGCGGCGGGATCTGCTGCTGTCCGTACTGGCGCTCGCCGACGGCCCGCACCTGGTTGTACGACGTCCTGGGCACGCCCGGCTGTGCGGCCGGACCCGGGTAGCCGTAACCGCTCTGGCCGGGCGGCTGGGCGCCTGCCGCCTGTCCGTCCGCGTACAGATAGCCGAACGGATCGTCGTCCTCGGGCTTGCTCGCGCCGTTGTTTCCGGCCGTCATCCCTGGGTCACTCCTCACCATGTCGCCAGCCGTCGCCGACCGGCCGAGCCTACCTCGAACGGAGCAGAGCCCGAATTGCGCGCGGCCCGCCGCACCGGCCCGGGGGACGGGCGCGGGAGGTGGGGAGAAACCGGTCGTGAACGTCAGCCGGCCCTGCGGTGAACCTTCGCGCGGGAGCGCTTCTCGACGTACATCCGCTGGTCGGCGGAGCGCAGGACCTCTTCCACGGTCATTCCGCACTCGGCCCAGCCGACGCCGAAGCTGGCTCCGACCCGGACGGCCCGCCCGTCGACCCTTATGGGCGGAATGATGGCATTTCGCAGGCGTACGGCCAGGTCAGCGGCGTCCGCGGCCCCGAGGCCGTCCGCCAGAACGACGAATTCGTCACCCCCGAGCCGCGCGACGGTGTCCCCGTCCCGCACACAGGTGCTCAGCCGCCGGGCGACCTCGATGAGCACGGCGTCACCGGTGTGGTGCCCGAAGCGGTCGTTGATGGACTTGAAGCCGTCGAGGTCGCAGAAGAGGACCGCGAGCCCCTTCGCCCCGTCGTCGCGCTCCGGGTCGGGGGCCGTCGTGTGCACATGGTGGTCGTAGAGTCCGCCGCCGGGTGCCGCCTCCCCCTCGTACCCGTCCGAGCGGTAGCCGTGGGTCAGGGAGGACTCGACGTCCCCGTAGGCCGCGTCCAGCGCCTCGATCGCGGTGGCGGCCGACGCGTGGGGGCGCTCGCAGATCCGGTCGCTGAGCCGCGATCGCAGTTCGGCGCTGTTCGGCAGCCCGGTCAGCGCGTCGTGCGAGGCGCGGTGCGCGAGGTTCAGCTCGTGCCGCTTGCGCTCCTCGATGTCCTCGACGTGGGTGAGCAGGAAACGCGGCCCGTCGGCGGTGTCGGCGACCACCGAGTTGCGCAGCGAGACCCAGAGGTACGTGCTGTCCCGGCGGCTCAGCCGCAGCTCGGCCCGGCCGCCCTCCGCGGACGTCCGCAACAGGGTCCCGATGTCCTCGGGGTGGACCAGGTCGGCGAAGGAGTAGCGGCGCAGCGCGGAGGCGGGGCGGCCGAGCAGCCGGCACAGGGCGTCGTTGGTGCGCAGCAGCCGGCCGTGCTGGTCGCCGCCCATCTCCGCGATGGCCATCCCGCTGGGCGCGTACTCGAAGGCCTGGCGGAAGGACTCCTCGCTGGCCCGCAGCGCCTGCTGCTCCCGCTCCAGGCGGACCAGGGCGCGCTGCATGTTGGCCCGCAGGCGGGCGTTGCTGATGGCGATGGCGGCCTGGGAGGCGTACACCTGGAGCGCTTCGCGCCCCCATGCTCCGGGGCGGCGGCCGTTGCGCGGGCGGTCGACGGATATGACGCCCAGGAGGTCCCGTCCACTGCCGGACGCGTACATCGGGGCGTAGAGCCGGTCCAGCGGATGCCACTCGTCCTCGAAGCGCGGCTCGGGCCCCTCGGTGTGCCACTGGGGCACGTCGTCGTCGAGCAGGACCCAGCCCTCGGTGTGCGGGATGAACCGGAGGTCCTCCCAGGCCTCACCCATGGACAGCCGCCGCTCCCAGGAGGCGCGGGAGCCGACGCGGCCGGTGATGAGGGCCTCTGCGGCGGCGTTGCCCGCGAAGGCGGCGATGACGAGGTCTCCGTCGGGCCGGACGAGGTTGACGCAGCCCAGTTCGTATCCCAGGCCGGTGACGACGCCGTCGGCCACGGTCTGCAGGGTGTCCGCCAGACTCCGCGCCGTGTTGAGATCAGCGACGGCCTGATGCAGCCGCCGCATGGTCGCAAGACGGACGTACGGCTCCGACTCGGCCTCCATTGTTCGCACTCCCCGAGACCTCGACAGCAACTCCAGGTTTCATATCGACATACTTGTTGCAGTGTCACGGCCACTGAATCACAGTGAGCTGCACCCCCGGTACACAGGGTCAGCGGAAAATGGACTCTGTGACTCAAGTCACAAGCGCTAATCGGCCGTGCCTCTGCTCCGGGGGTCCTAGGACCGGCCTGGTCCCCTGGCCCGATGCGATCGCCCGGCTCGCACAGTTAGCGTTTCGGTGTGCTCCAGACGAATCCCCCCACCCCGCGCCCCGTGCCCGTCCCGCATGCTGAGGGAGTGAGCAATGACGCGTTCCGTGCCGCGCTCTCCCGGTTGGCCGCCGGGGTGGTGCTGGTCACCGCCCAGGAGCCGCCCCTCGACGAGAACGGCAGGGGGGAGGACGTCGGCATGACGGCGACCGCCTTCGTGTCGGTGTCCCTGGACCCGCCCCTGGTGATGGTCAGCCTGCGCAACGACTCCCGGATGGACGACCTGCTCGCCGAGCAGCCCCTGTGGGCGGTCTCCGTGCTGGCGGCGAGCCAACGGCACATCGCGGGCCGGTTCGCCATGAAGGGCCGGATCAGCGACCGGCTGCTGTTCGAGGACGTCGCGTACGCACGCGGCGAGGTGACGCACGCCCCGCTGATCGGCGGGGCGCTGGCCACCCTGGAGTGCCGTACGGAGCAACGCGTGGTGGCCGGCGACCACACGCTGGTGATCGGGCGGGTGCTGACGGCGGAACTGCCGAGCCCGGACGGCGACCCGCTGACGTACTTCAAGGGGCGCTACCGCCAGTTGGGCTGACCGCACGCACCGGGGGCCGGCGGCTGCGGGCTGCGGGGCGTTCCACCAGTCGAGGCCCGGCTACCAGTCGCGGCCCGAGCGCCCGCGCTTGGTGTCGCCCCGCTGCTTCTTCTCGCGCAGTCTGCGCTCGTTGATCCCGCGCGGGATCTTGCGCTTGATCCGGGGCTTGGGCGGCGGTGCGGTGGCCTCGGCCAGGAGGGCGGCGAGCCGGACGGCGGCGGTCTCGCGGTTGCGCCACTGGGAGCGGTGCTCAGAGGCGCGTACGGACACCACCCCGCCCACCAGCCGGCCCGCGAGCCGCTCCAGCGCCCGCGCCTTCCACACCTCGGGGAGCGCGTCGGTCGCCGCCAGGTCGAAGCGCAGCTCCACCTGGGAGTCGCTGGTGTTGACGTGCTGTCCCCCGGGCCCGGAGGACCGCGAGAAACGCCACATCAGCTCGGCCTCCGGCAGGGAGACCGAACCGCGGATGACATAGGGCCCGGACATGACACCCATGGTCCCTCCCCGGCACGCCGTTCGTCACCTCTTTATGCCACGGCCGTGCGCGTCCCCGGACGACGGGCCCGGGGAGGCGCGGAAGTCGGGCAAAGAAAGTAAAGGGACCAGGAACCTCGTGGTCCGGTGCCTGCGTTATGACGGGTGACGGTAGCTTCGTGATGGCACGAAGCCCGCACACGACGAGGAAAGGGACTTCCCATGGCAGTAAGCCTGTCCAAGGGCGGCAACGTCTCGCTCACCAAGGAGGCACCGGGCCTTACCGCCGTCACGGTCGGCCTCGGCTGGGACGTCCGCACCACCACCGGCACCGACTTCGACCTCGACGCCTCGGCGATCGCGGTCAACCCGGAGGGGAAGGTCGTCTCCGACGGTCACTTCGTCTTCTTCAACAACAAGTCGACGCCGGACCAGACCATCGTCCACACCGGTGACAACGTCACGGGTGAGGGCGAGGGCGACGACGAGCAGATCAACGTCAACCTGGCGGGGCTGCCGGCCGACGTGGACAAGATCGTCTTCCCGGTCTCCATCTACGACGCCGAGACCCGCAGCCAGAACTTCGGCCAGGTCCGCAACGCGTTCATCCGCATCCTCAACCAGGCCGGCGGCGCCGAGATCGCCCGCTACGACCTGAGCGAGGACGCCGCCACCGAGACCGCGATGGTCTTCGGCGAGCTCTACCGCAACGGTGCGGAGTGGAAGTTCCGCGCGGTCGGCCAGGGGTACGCCTCGGGTCTGCGCGGCATCGCCCAGGACTTCGGCGTCAACCTCTGACCCGGTCCCACCGCCGTTCCACGGGAGCCCCCGGCCGCCTCTGCGGCCGGGGGCTCCCGTGCGTGAGAGGCCGTCAGCCCGCAGACGTCAGCCCACCCCGGCACCCGGCCGCCCGTCCACTCGGGGCCACCGCGTGGCAACCAGCCGACCGGTGAGCCCGACAGCCGGTCAGCCGACAGCCGGTCAATCCGCGGGCGGCCGGCTTGTGCCGTACAGCCAGGCGTCCCACAGCTCCGTCAGGTCCCGGCCCGTCTTCTCCTCCACGTAGGCCGTGAAGTCCCCGGTCGAGGCGTTGCCGTGACGGTGGGCCTTCGTCCACCCTCTGACCAGGGCGAAGAACGCCCTGTCGTCGTCGACGGCGAGCCGCACCCGGTGCACCACCATCGCCCCGCGCCCGTAGACGGGCGGGTCGAAGAGGTCGACGGCGGCGGGCGGACCGGCGGGCGGGAAGGCCCAGTTCCGGTCGTCGGCGTACGCCGCCGCGAAGCTCTCCTCGACCGGTGCTCCCTCGTGGTCGGCGGCCCACAACCACTCCGCGTACGTCGCGAAGCCCTCGTTCAGCCACACGTCCCGCCAGGCGGCCGGGGTGACGGAGTTCCCGAACCACTGGTGGGCCAGCTCGTGCACGAGGAGCCGGATGCCGGGCGGGCCGGGGAAGACGGGCCGGTTCTGGGTCTCCAACGCGTACGAGGAGTCGCCCTTCCGTTCCACGACCGCCCCCGCCGAACGGAAGGGATACGGGCCGAACTTCTTCGCCGACCACGCGAGCACCGCCGGAATCCGGTCGAGCACCTCCTCGCTCGCCACCGCCGACGCGGGGTCGACCGCCGTGAACAGCCGGATGCCGTCCGCCGTCACCGACTGCCTCGTCCGGAAGCGTCCGACGGCCACGGTCGCCAGATGGCTCGCCATCGGCTCGGCGGTCCGCCACCGGTGGACGGCGCGGCCGTCCACCGTACGCCGCGACACCAGCTCGCCGTTGGAGACCGCCGTCAGCCCCTCGGGAACGGTGATCTCGACGTCGTACGCGGCCTTGTCGCTCGGATGGTGGTTTCCGGGGAACCAGGCCATGGAGCCCGTCGGCTCCCCGAGGGCGACCGCGCCGTCCGCCGTCCGCAGCCAGCCCTCCTCCTCGCCCTCCGCGTCGGTGACGGTCCGCGGCGATCCGGCGTAGCGCACCACGGCGGTGAACGTGCGCCCCTCGCGCAGCCGCTCCTCCACCTCGGCCGCCGGGCGCAGGGTCAGCTCCTTGCCCGCCCGGTTCACGGCGGCCGGGCGGCCCTCGACGGTGGCGCGCTCGACGTCGAGCCCGAAGAGGTCGAGGTGGAAGGCGCTCAGGTCCTGGGTGGCGCGGGCGGTGATCCTGGCCGTGCCGCGCAGCCGGTCGGCAGCCGGATCGACGTCGAGCGTCAGGCCGTAGTGCGTGACGTCGTAGCCGCCGTTGCCGAGCCCCGGGAAATACGGGTCGCGCAGCCCGGCGGCCCCCGGGGTCCCGTGGACTCCGCCGGTGCAGCCCGCGCCCAGCAGGGCGAGTGCGAGGGCGGGGGCGAGCAGCGGCCGGGCCCGGGCGGCACGCCGCGCGGGCCGGTCGGGGAGGGGGTGGTCCACGCCGTCGATCCTAGGGGCGGCGGGGAGGGCGAACGGCTCCGGCGGGGGCGGGCGCGGCGGTGGGCCCGGATGACGCGGACGGCTCCGGCGGCCGGGGAGGAGCGTGCGCCGAGGGCGCCGGTTCAGAGGACGGCGATGCCCAGCGGCCGGTGTCCCGCCTTCAGCCAGACGGGGGCCGTGTCACGGTCGTCCAGATCGACGACGGTGATCCCGTTCCCGTACCCCTCGCGGGTGAAGCCGCCGGTGACGTACGCCGTCCGGCCGTCCGTCGAGACCGCCACGTCCTCGTGCGGCCCGTCCAGCGGGACGATCCGCTCCTCACCGTCGGGGGCGCGGACCGTCAGCGAGGGGCCCTCGTCGTCCCCGGCGATGGGGCCGGCGCCCACGACGAGGAGGGTGCCGTCGGGGGCGAGGACCGCGCCGTGCTGGTGGGTGTCGGCGGTCATCCGCTCGATCGCCACCCTGCCGGTGCGCGGGTCCAGGACCGCCAGCCGCTCCCCCTCGAAGGGCAGCAGCAGCTTGCCGTCCGCGGGGCGCACGACGGCGTAGTGCGGCTTCAGCCAGGAGCCGATCCCGCCCTCTGTGCCGTACGGGGCGACCTCCATCCGGCGGGTCCTCAGGGTGACCGCGTCCACCGCCGTCACGTCGAAGGAGTCGTGACCCGTCGCGTAGACCTCACGGCCGTCCGGTGAGACGTCGACGTCGAACGGGCGGCGGCCGACCGGCGCGGCGCCGGTGACCTCGCGGGTCGCGGTGTCGATGACCTCCACCGCCCCGGCGCCGCCGGGCACGTTGACGCCGACGTACACGTGCTCGCCGTCGGGGGCCAGGGCGATGCCCATGCCGCCGCCCCGGTACTCGCCGGTGGAGACCGGGCCGGTCTCCGTCTTGTACGGGACGAGTGCGAGCCGGGCCCGCCGGACCGTGTCGACGACCGCGACGCCCTCGGCCGTGGCGACCCAGGCGCGCCCGTCGTCCCCGACGACGAGGCCGTACGGGGCGGTGCCGACGCGGACCGCGGCGAGGGGCCCGCCGCCCTCGCCCGAACCGTCGCGCCCGGGGTCGACGAAGGTCACGGTGTCGCTCCCGAAGTCGGCGACGAGGAGGGTCCCGTCCGCCGTACGGCCGGTGGGGGCGCGGGACGGGCCGGGGGCCCCTGCGGTGCTCGGCGCGGCGGGCGGCTCCGCGGCCGGCGGCGCGGACTCCGGCGCGCCGGTCCCGCACCCGGCGAGCAGGGCCGCCGCGACGAGGCCCAGCAGCGGTCGGCCGGCGCGGACGCCGCACCGTGCGGCGCCGCCTGTCGCGGGGCGCGCCCCGGAGGGGGGACCGGTGCGCGCGGTGGTGGGCCGGTCGCGGGCGGGGGTGTTCACGGGCCTCTCCCTGGTGGGTCGCGCGGGTGGGGCGGCGGGGCGGTTACCGGCCGAGGGCGGCGACGCCCGCGCGGGCGAACTTCTCGTCGAGGTCGCCGCTGGGCGCGCCGGCCACCCCGATGCCCGCCACCGGAGCGCCCTTGGCCTGCACCGGGGCGCCGCCCCCGAGGAACAGGGTGCCAGGGATGTCCTTCAGGTTCGGGGCCTGCTCCAGCCGCTTGACCAGCTCGGAGGTCGGGGCGTTCCAGGAGACGGCGGTGTACGCCTTCTTCACGGCGGACTCGTAGGACTGCGGGCCCGCGCCGTCGCCGCGCAGCGTCACGATGGTGTTGCCGTTGCGGTCGACCACCGCGACCGTGACGCGCTGCTTCTCCTTGCCCGCGGCGTCCAGCGTCGCCTGCGCCGCCTTGGTGGCGGCGGCCACGGTGAGGTGGGTGGACTGCTGGAGGTTGCGGTGGCCGGTGTCGGCCGTCACGGCAGCGGGGGCGGCGGCCGGGGAGGAGGCGCTCGCGGACATCGCGCCGAACGTCCCGGCCCCGAGGGCGGCGACGGCGACGGCTCCGATGGCGACACGGGTACGCGGCGACGGCTTCTTCATGGTGGCTCCTCAGTGGTCCGGGGCGGCCCGGTGGTCCGGGCCTCTCGCTCTGCCTCCGATCCTCCCGGCGGCCCGGGCCCGTACGGTCGGCGTACCGGCTGGAAGCGGGGCGCGGGACGGCCGACGCACCCGTCAGCCGATCGGTTGATGCGGGCGTGGTCGAACCGGGCCACCATGGAGGGGTCTGCGCAGGTCAACAGCGGTCGGCGGCTGTCGGAGGCGGCGGCGGTCGGCGGAGCCCTCCGCGCCGGGGAGCGAACGTCACCCGGTCGGCGCGAAGCGTCACCGGCCGGCGCGGGCATCGTCGGCCGGCGCGGCATCGTCGGCCGGCGCGGGCATCGTCGGCCGGCGCGAACGGTCACCGGCACGGAACGCGAGGTACGAGAAGGTGCACCACCGAATCGACCCGCCGGGAGACTCCGCCGGTGGCGTGGGCGGCGATCCGGACGCCCGCTGGCTCGCCCTGCTCATGCACGCCGCGTTCTTCCTGCTGCTCAGCGCCTCGCTCACCCGGTTCCTGATGCGGCACCCCGGCGAGGCCCGCACCCCGTGGATCATCGCCCTGTCGGTCACCCTGGCGGTGCTCTACCTCCTCGGCCCGGTCCTCGGGTCCCGCCCCACGCCCCGCCGGCTCGCCTGGCTCGGCATCCTCGTGGCCGTCTGGATGGTGCTGGTCGTCCTCGCGCCGAGCTTCGCGTGGTGCGCGGTGCCCCTCTTCTACACCGGGCTGCGCATCCTGCCGCCACGGGCCGCCCTCGCGCTCGTCGCCCTGCTCACCGCTTTCGTGGTCGCCGCCCAACTGCGCCTGGCCACCGGCTTCGACCCGAATCTGGTGCTCGCCCCGCCCGCGGTGGCCGCCGTGGCCACCGCCGTCTTCGTGCACATGCAGCGCCAGGCGGCGCGGCAGCGGGAGCTGGCCGCCCGCCAGCGGGAACTGATCGACGACCTGCTGCGCACCCGGCGCGAACTGGCCGCGACCGAGCGCCGCGAAGGGACTCTCGCCGAACGCCAGCGGCTCTCCATGGAGATCCACGACACCCTCGCGCAGGGCCTCTCCAGCCAGCAGATGCTGCTCCAGGCCGCCGACCGCACCTGGGAGGCCGACCCGGACGCCGCGCGCCGCCATGTCCGTACGGCCACCGGCATCGCGGAGCGCAACCTCGCAGAGGCCCGCCGCTTCGTCCACGACCTGGCCCCTGCCGACCTCGCGGAGGGCGGCGGCCTGGAAGCGGCGCTGCACGCGCTCGCGGCCCGGGAGAACGCCCAGGGGCAGGGCGCGCCGACCGTCCGCTGCCATGTCGAGGGGACCCGGGCCGCCGTCCTGCCGGACCGGGTGCAGTCCGCCCTGCTGCGCATCGCCCAGGGGGCCCTGGCCAATGTGCGGGAGCACTCCGGGGCCACCGCCGCCGGGCTGACCCTGACCCACCTCGACGACCGGGTGGTCCTGGACGTCGGCGACAACGGCCGCGGGTTCACCGTGGGGCCCGACGGCCCCCGCCCGGCGAACGGCGTCCGCGGCCACGGGCTTCCCGCGATGCGGGCCCGGCTGCGGCAGCTCGGGGGGACCCTGACGATCGAGTCCGCGCCGGGCGAGGGCACGGTGCTCTCGGCCGAGGTCCCCCTCACCACGGGCCCCACCGCCCACGCCGCGCCCACCGCACCGGAGGAACCCGCATGACCCCACAGGCGCCCCGCGTACGCATCCTGCTCTGCGACGACCACGCGGTCGTCCGCGCCGGGCTGCTCGCCCTCCTCGGCAGCGAACCGGACATCGAGGTCGTCGGCGAGGCCGGCAGCGGCGAGGAGGCCGTGGTGCTCGCCGCCCGCCTCACCCCGGACGTCGTCCTCATGGACCTCCAGCTGGGCGAGGGCATCGACGGCGTCGAGGCCACCCGCCGTATCGCGGCCGCCGGCGCGGCCCACGTCCTGGTGCTGACCACGTACGACACCGACGCCGACATCACCCGGGCCATCGAGGCGGGGGCCACCGGCTACCTGCTGAAGGCGGAACGCCCCGAGGAGCTCTTCGCCGCGATCCGGGCCGCCGCCCAGGGCCGCACCACGCTGTCGGCCCCCGTCGCCAGCCGGGTCATGGCCCGCATGCGCAGCCCCCGGCCCACCCTCACCGACCGGGAACGCGACATCCTGGCCCAGCTCTCCCAGGGCCTCGGCAACCGGGACATCGCGCGCGCCCTGTTCATCAGCGAGGCCACGGTCAAGACCCACCTCGGCCGCATCTACGACAAGCTCGGCGTCGACACCCGCTCCGGCGCGGTCTCGGTGGCGAAGGAACAGCGCCTGCTGCCGTGAAGCCTCAGCGCCCGGCGGCGTACGGGACGCGGCGTGCCCCGGCGGCGTACGAGACGCGGCGTGCCCCGGCGGCGGGGGCGAGGGCGAGGCGGGGCCCTGGGCGTTCTCGGCGTCGCGCACACGGCACACCCCGTCCGGGGCCCTCCGCCGGGTCGCGCCCCGCCGCGATCCGGTGGGCCGCGACGTGGCAGGCCGCGACGCGGCGACCCGCGACATCAAAAGCTTTAAAGAACCCGGGAAAGTACCCAACCCAACCCCACCCGACCCCACCCCCACCCCGCCCGGCTCGCGGCCTCATCCGTCAGCCACTGAGGGGCCGTCACCCGCGAGGGTGGTATTCACCAACTGAGCTGGATTTATCACCGGTTGGCAGGCATATGCTCACGCTCACTACATCAGACATGCGTCGGCCCCCGACCGGGAGTGCAATCCCGGTCGAGGGCCTGACCACCGAGGAAGTAGGAGCTTCCCGATGGATACCCAGCAGAATAGTGCGCTTGCGCTCGCCTTGGCGGACGTTCCCGGACCTCTCCCCACGTCCGGCGTGATCCACATCCTGATCCCGCACACCAGCCGCTTCACCGTCGTCGGCAACCACCTCGCCCAGCACACCGGCCTCAGCTCCACGGCCGTGGGCATCGCCGTACGCATCCAGTCGCTGCCCCAGGGGACCGAGGTGGGCGTGAAGGCACTCGCCGCCCGCTTCCCCGAGGGCGAGAGGCTCGTCGCCTCCGCCCTGCGCGAGCTGGAGGCCCACGGCTACCTGCAACGCCTGACGATCCGGCTGCCGAGCGGCCGCATCGTCACCCGCACGGTGTACTGCAACCAGCCCACGGCCCTGCCCGCCGCGACCGCCCCGCCCGCCGCACTTCCCGCGCCCACCCCGCCCTCGGCCGCGCTTCCCGCTCCCCCCGCGCCGGGTGCCGTACCCGTCGTCCCGGGTGCCGCGTCCGCCGCACCGGGTGGCGTAACCGCCGCACCTGTCGCCCGGCCCATGCCGCCTGCCGTCCCCCCGTCCGCCCCGCCCGCCGCAGCGCTGTCGCCGTCGCCGCCCCGGCGGCCGGCCCCCGGCCCCGTAGCCCCCGGCCCCGCAGCGTCCGCGTCCGGAGCGCCCGGGGCCGCGCCGCGCCTCCGCCCCCGCAGGACGCCGCCGCATGCCGCGACGACCGCGCCGAAGCAACCCCCGTACGCCCCGCCGACCGCCGCGACGACCGCCCCAGCCCCCGGCACGGCCACACCGGCCGCCGCGTACCCCACTCCGGCCCCGACACACCGCGCCCCGGCAGGCCCTCCGGTCTCCGTGCCACCGCCCACCGCGCCCAAGCCCCCGCCCCCGCCGCTCCCCCAGCCGCGCGACCTCGCGCCCGAACGACTCCGCGCCGCGACCGCCCTCCTCGCCGACCTGCGCCGCCACGCACCCGCGCTCGTCCTCTCCGAGAACGACATCCACCGCCTCGCCCCCGACGCGGCCGCCTGGCTCGAACGCGACGCCCACCCCGACGCCCTTCGGCACGCCCTGACCGACGACCTTCCCCAGCCGCTGAAACACCCGGCCAAGCTCCTGCGGCACCGCCTCGCCGCCCTCCTGCCTCCGCCCCTCCCCAGCGCCACCGATCTCGCCCCCGTGGCCCGCCGTACCGCCGTCGTCCCCCTCCAGAACTGCGACACCTGCGACCGCGCTTTCCGATCCGCCGCCCCCGGCCACTGCCGCGGCTGCCAGGCCGGGGTCACGCGGGCCGCCGCCTGACGCGTACGCGCGCGCCCGGCTGCGACGGCGCTCAGCACCCCGGCGGCCGTCGGGTCGGGGCCGCCCGCCCGGCATGACACCATCGAGCCGTGCTCGACATCGGCTACTCCCTCTCCCGTCGCTTTCCCGATCCCCCGCAGACCGACTACCGCCGCGCGGACGTCCACGCGCTGCGGCACGATCTGTTCTCCGGCGACGTCTACCTCGCGGACACCGAGGCGGACCGCGAACTGTCCACAGCCTGGGGATGGGTGCCGGTGCTCGACTTCGCGTGGGCCCTGTGCGACATCGTCGAGCAGATCGACCGCGACCCGCGCGGCAACCGCTCGCACCGGCAGCAGTACGCGGAGCTGGACTTCACCGAGTCGTCGGACCGGATGATGTTCGAGCGGCGCTTCGGCTGGGTCGACGTCGAGGCGGACTGGATGCCCGGCGACGAGCCCCCGCTCACCTTCAGCCACTCGCTCCTGCGCCGCGAGGCCCGCGACTTCCTGCACGACCTGATCGCCGACCTGGCCGACATGCACGACGGCCTCGCCGACAACCCCGTGATCTGGGACCTCCAGGCCCGCTTCCCCCGTACATGACCCACCCATGGCGCGCCGGTGGCGCACCCGTGGCCCATCTGCGGAACGCCTCCGAGTGACGCCTCCCGCCCCGCGGCCCCCTCACCCCTCCACGCGCACCCCGATCTGCGCCGCGAACGCCGGCGCCAGCTCCATCAGCTGCGACGGGCTGATCACCGCGCCCGCCAGCCGCTCCACGCCCCGCGCGATGTCCAGCTCGGCCACCGCACGCAGGTCCACCGACTCCATCCGCACCGCGCTGAAGTCCACCCGCTTCAGCACGCACTCCCGGAACTCGACCCGGACCAGGTGTGCGCCGCCGAAGTCCGGCTCGGACAGCACACAGTTCTCGAAGACGACGTCCTGCAACCGGGCGTTGCGCAGATTCAGGTAGTCGATCTTCCCACCCCGCACCACCACCCGCTCCAGCACCGCCCCGTGCAACTGCGTCCCGCCCAGACGCGCGTCCACCACCTCCATGTCCCGCAGCGACGCCTCCGCGAGATCGGTGCCCACACCCCGGACCCCCGTCAGCACCGCGTCGACGAAACGGGCCCGCACCAGCTCCGTACGGTCGAGGCCGCAGCCGTCCAGCGCACAGTCCATGAACCGCGCCCCCGGCCCCGAAGCGTCCGCCAGATCCACCCCGTCGAACCGCAGCCCGTCGTAGTCGCCGTCCGGCTCCAGGCCCTCGCCGTCATACGGAACGAGAGGCGGCAGGCGCACCTGAGGCCGCCTCGCCGCCGTGGTGGCGTCCTTCTTGCTCCCGGTCCTGCCCGCTCTCGCTGCCATGCCCTCCATCGTGACGCACCCCACTGACAGTGCCCCCGTGCCACGAGCCGCGGGCCCCGGACCGCCGCGTCGGCCCCGGAGCGGAGGCCCCCGGCCATGGACCGCGTCCACCTCATCGGCTGCGGCCCCGAAGCCGCCACGCTCGCCGTGCAGGCCGCCCGGCGGCGCCCGGAACGCGGTTGACCTCAAGCGCGCCTGAGGTACGAGGGTGGGGAAGCCCACCCCGCCTGCCCAGGGAGTCCGCCCATGCACGCCGTACGCCTCCATGCCTTCGGCCCCGCCGAGAACCTCGTGTACGAGGAGACCGAAGACCCCGCACCCGGCCCCGGCCAGGTCCTCGTCGCCGTCGAGGCGGCCGGGGTGCATCTGCTGGACACCGCCCTGCGGGAAGGGCAGGCGGGCCCCTACCCGGCCCCCGCCGAGCTGCCCACCATCCCCGGCCGCGAGGTCGCCGGCACCGTCACGGCGCTCGGCGACAGCACCGGGGCCGACTGGCTCGGCAAGCGCGTCGTCGCCCACCTCGGCGCCGCCCCGGGTGGTTACGCCGAACTGGCGGTCAGCGGGTCCGACCGGCTCCACGAGATCCCCGAAGGACTCGACGCCGCCGAGGCCGTCGCCATGATCGGCACCGGCCGCACCGCCCTCGGCATCCTCGGGTTCACCCCGCTGGGGCCCGCGTCCGTGGTCGTCGTCACCGCGGCGGCGGGCGGCATCGGCACGCTCCTCGTCCAGTACGCCAAGAACGCGGGGGCCACCGTGATCGCGCTCGCCGGAGGCCCGGCGAAGGTGGCGCGGGCGGCGGTGAACGGCGCCGACCTCGCCCTCGACTACACCCGACCCGACTGGCCGCGGCACGCCCGCGGACACCTCGCCGCGGCGGGCCTGCGGGCCACCGTCGTCTACGACTCCGTCGGCGGGACCACCGCCCGCGCCGCCGTCGACCTCCTCGGCCCCGGCGGGCAGCACATCGTCTACGGCTGGTCCGGCAGCGGGCTCCACGACGGACAGCCGCTCACCTTCACCCCCCAGGAGCTGGCCGAACGCTCCATCACGTCCTCATCCGTCCTCGGCCCCCGGATGATCGAGAACGGCGGCGGACTGCGCGCCCTGGAGACCCGCGCCCTCGCCGAGGCCGCCGCCGGCCGGCTGCGTCCGGCCGTCCAGCGCCATCCCCTCGCCGAAGCGGCCGCCGCGCACCGCGCGCTGGAGACCCGCGGGACGATGGGCAAGGTGGTCCTGGAGCCCTGAGGGCGGGCCCCGCCTCCGGACAGCGGCTGCCGGAGGCCCCCAGCTCCGCCAGCGCCCCGTCCGTCAGCCGGTACACCGTCCACCCCCCGCCGCCCCCGGCTCCGGCAGTCAGTCGCGGGGCCAGGGCCGGCCGTCGAGGCGCTCGATGGAGAGGTTCAGGCGGCTGAGGGAGGCGGCGAGCTGCTCCGCCTCCTCGGGCGTCCAGTCGGCGAGAACCTTCGCGAGGCCCGCCAGGTTCCTGCCGCGGTCGTTCTCCAGCCGTCGTTCGCCCTCGTCGGTGATGGCGAACTTGCGGGCGATGCCCCCGTCGGGGTCCGGGATGCGCTCGACGACCCCGGCGCGCAGCATCGCGGCGGTCTGCCGGTTGAGGGTCGAGGCGTCCAGGCCGAAGGCCTCGCTGAGCTGGCCGATGGACATCGGGCCCTCCACCTGGATGCGGCTCAGCAGGATGTAGGCGCTGCGGTCCAGCCGCCATTCGACGCGCGGGCTCAACAGGTGCATGTACCGGCCGAGCAACATGGTCTCGCGTTCGATCCGGTCGAGGGGCATGTCCACGCGTCGCTTCCTTCGGCTCCTGCGGCTCCCGGCCCGCGCCTGCGGTGCGCGGGCTGACGGCCACCTCTCTCACGATAGATGTGCGCCATACACAAATTATGCATGATGCACCTTCCATGTATCGTGCACATCTACCGCAGGGCGTCGGCACACGACGTGGAGAACAGGCCCGCAAGGGCGAGAGGGAGCATTCCGTGGACACTTCACCCCCCGCGGCCCGCCCGGGAGGCGTGGTCGGCATCCTGGCCTTCGCCGGGATCGTGGCGGCACTCACCCAGACGCTGGTGGTGCCGCTGATCGCAGAACTGCCGAAGCTGTTCGACACCTCCGCGTCGAACGCCTCCTGGGTGATCACCGCCACCCTCCTGGCCGCCGCGGTCTCCACCCCCGTCGCGGGGCGGCTCGGCGACATGTACGGCAAGCGGCGCATGCTGCTCGTCTCGCTCGCGCCCCTGGTCCTCGGCTCCGCGGTCTGCGCCCTGGCGTCGTCGGTGGGCCCGATGATCGCCGGCCGCGGCCTCCAGGGCCTCGGCATGGGCGTGGTCCCCCTCGGCATCAGCCTGCTGCGCGACGTCGTCCCGGCCGAGCGGCTCGGCCCGTCCATCGCGGTCATGAGCGCGTCGATGGGCGTGGGCGGCGCGCTGGGCCTGCCGGTCGCCGCCGCCATCGCGGAGAACACGAGCTGGCGGGTGCTGTTCTGGGTGGTCGCGGCCCTGGCCCTCGCGGTCGGCGCGCTGATCCTCGCCCTGGTCCCGGGGGACCGCCCGGCGACCGTCTCCGGCGGCTTCGACCTGCCCGGGGCCATCGGCCTGGGCAGCGCCCTGGTCTGCCTGCTCCTCGCGGTCTCCAAGGGCGCCGACTGGGGCTGGGGCAGCGCCACCACGCTCTCCCTGTTCGCCGCCGTGCTCGTCCTGCTGCCCGCCTGGGCCCGGTGGGAGCTGCGCCTGAGTCACCCGCTGGTCGACCTGCGGGTGGCGGCCCGGCCCCAGGTGCTGATGACGAACGCGGCGTCGGTCCTGGTCGGCTTCGCGATGTACGCCCAGTCCCTCGTCGTCCCCCAGCTGCTCCAGCTGCCGGAGGCCACCGGGTACGGTCTGGGCCGGTCGATGCTGGCCATGGGCCTGTGGATGGCCCCGGCGGGCCTGATGATGATGGCGATGTCCCCGGTCGGCGCGAAGCTGTCCGCCGCCAAGGGCCCCAAGGTCACGCTCGCCGTCGGCAGCCTGCTCGTCGCCGCCGGCTACGGCCTCTCCGTCCCGTTGATCGGCTCGGGCTCCCCGTGGAGCCTGCTGCTGGTCACGCTCGTCTGCAACGCCGGCGTCGGCTTCGCGTACGGAGCGATGCCCGCGCTCATCATGAGCGCGGTGCCTCCGTCGGAGACCGCCTCGGCGAACAGCTTCAACGCCCTGATGCGCTCGATCGGCACTTCCTTCGCGGCAGCGGTGATCGGAGTGGTGCTGGCCAGGATGACCACGGACTTCGGCGGCTTCCCGCTGGCCTCCGAGAGCGGCTTCCGCGCCGCGATGCTGATCGGCTGCGCCGTGGGCCTCGCCGCCGCCGTCGTCGCCGCGCTCATCCCCGTACGCGGGACGCCGGCGGCGGCGCGGGGCGCGGACACGTCCGGCCCCGCCGCGACCGGCCCGTCCGCCGAAGAGCCGGAGGCCTCCGGGGCGAGGGCCTGACCCCGGAGGCCTCCCGGGCATGGGCCTGACGGCGGGCCGGCGCCGCGCGGCCCGCCCCGCCCCTCAGCGCGTCAGCCGCAGCCGTCCGGCCCTGGCCGTCGCCACCAGCTCCTCGACGGTGGCGAGCTTCACCCGGGGCCGCCCGTCGCGCCGCCCCTGCTCCCGTTCGGCGCGGTCGATCGCGGCCAGACCGCGGGCGTCCACGACGCGGCGGTTGCGCCGGCGGGCGAGCCGGCGGAACGCCTTGGCGTCGCCCGTCGGCGCGGGCAGGGCCCCGGCGACCGCGTCGGCCAGGAGCGTGCCGACCGTCTCGGCCGCGCAGGTGCGGTTGGCGCCGATCCCCCCGGACGGCCCCCGCTTGATCCAGCCCACCACGTAGGCGCCGGGCAGCCCCGCCACCCGGCCGCCCTCGTGCGGGACCGTGCCCGTGGCCTCGTCGAACGGCAGCCCGGGGACCGGCAGCCCCCGGTAGCCGATGGCTCGCAGCAGCAGCCCGGACCGCAGGTCGACCGCGCCTCCGCCGCCTCCCGCCCCGCCATCCGTGACGCGCACGGCCCGCACAGGCCCGTCGCCGGCCGTGCCGTCGCCGGGGCCGCCGCCGAGGATCTCGACCGGCTCCGAGTGGAAGCGCAGGACGATGCGCCGGGGCGACCCCTCGTCGGCCGGCGGGGACGCGGGGTCCGTCCGCGTCCGGGCGAGCCCCCGGAGCACCCCGGCCCGGTCTCCCGCGCCGGCCCCGTCGATCGCGGCGGCCGTCCGTGGATCGTGGTCGTCCACGAGCAGCTCCACACCCGGCAGGTGCTTCAGAGCGAGCAGTTCGGACCGGGTGTACGCGGCGTCCTTTGGACCACGTCTCCCCAGCACCACCACCTCGCGGACCCGGCTCGCCCGCAGGGCGGCCAGCGCGTGGGCGGCGATGTCGGTGCCGGCCAGCACCTCGGGGTCGGAGACCAGGATGCGGGCGACGTCGAGCGCCACATTGCCGTTGCCCACCACCACGACCCGCTCGGCGGACAGGTCGACGCCCTGCGCGACGGCCTCCGGATGCGCGTTGTACCAGGAGACGAACGCCGTCGCCGACAGGCAGCCGGGCCGCTCCTCCCCGGGGATGCCGAGCCGGCGGTCGGTGGACGCGCCCACCGCGTAGACGACCGCGTCGTGGTGGGCGGCCAGTTCGCCGGCGGTGACGTCCCGGCCCACCTCGATGCCCAGGTGCAGCCGGACCCGGGGGTGGGAGTGGAAGCGGGAGAAGGTGTCGCCGACCTTCTTGGTCGCGGGGTGGTCCGGCGCGACGCCGTACCGGACCAGACCGCCGGCCACCGGCAGCCGGTCGATCAGGGTCACCTCCGCGCTGGTGTGCAGCAGCAGGTCCTGGGCGGCGTACATCCCCGCCGGACCGGTGCCGACGACGGCCACCCGCAGCCGCGCGAAGTCCGCGGGGAGGCTGCGCTCGAAGACCGGCTCGCCCCAGGCGTGGAAGTTGGGCCCGGTGGGCTCCGGTCGCTGCGGCTCTTCGCCCTCGTAGTAGGCGGCGTTGATGGCTGCGTACTCCCGCTGGCCGGCGGACAGGGCGTCCGCCGGGAAGATCGCGTCCACCGGGCAGGCGTCCGCGCAGGCGCCGCAGTCGATGCACGCCCGGGGGTCGATGTGGAGCATCTCCGTGCTGCCGAAGGCGCGTTCCTCCGGCGTCGGGTGGATGCAGTTGACCGGGCACACGGCCACGCAGGTGGCGTCGCTGCAACAGGTCTGGGTGATGGCGTAGGTCATGGCCTCTGCTCAGATCAGGTTGGCGCGCTTGTAGAAGGCGAGGGCGGGCCGGGTGAGCAGCCGGGCGGAGGCCAGGAAGTCCATCAACCCCGAACAGCTGGACCGCATCATCGACTTGTGGTGCTCGTTGCTCCTGGCGGCGGCCAGCGCGCGCCGCTTGTCGAGACCGGCGTTCCGGTAGACCTCGGGGTTCACCATGCTGGTGACGATGAAGTAGGAGGCGACGGCGACGACGAACGCGTTGATCTGCCGCCGCGCCCAGCCCGCGCCCTCCAGCCGCTTGAGCGTCTCGTCCCGGGCGAACTTCATGTGCCGGGACTCCTCCACCACGTGGATGTTGTTGATGGTCCGCACGAACGGAACGACCCTCTCGTCCCGCATCCAGTCGCGCTGCATCACGTCGAGGACCTCTTCCGCGACGAGGATCGCCGCGTACGCCGCCTCACCGAACGCCAGGGTCTTGAAGGCGCGGCCCAGCTCCATCACCGCGCGGCGGGGCCGGTAGTGCGGGGCGCCGAGCTTCTGGGCGCCGCGCGCGAACATGATCGAGTGCCGGCACTCCTCTGCCACTTCGGTGAGCGCCCACTGGAACTCCGCGCCCGCCGGGTTCTTCATGTATATGTCACGCAGAACCATCTGCTGGAGGATCATCTCGAACCATATCCCCGTGCTGGCGACCGAAGCCGCCTCCTGCCGGGTGAGCTCCTTGCGCTGCGCGTCGGTCAACTCCGCCCAGTAGGAGGTGCCGTAGAGCGAGCTCCACTCCGGGCTCGCACCGTGGAACTCCTTGTCCAGCGGGGTCTCCCAGTCCACCTCCGCGGCCGGGTCGTACGCCAGCTGCGCGGCCGAGCCGAGCAGCCGCCGCGCGACGTCGTCGCCCTCGGGACGGTTCTGGACCTTCGACGGAACGGTGCTGCCGGCCATGCTGCGGCTCCTTGGGTCGAGTGCGGTGATCCTTGATCGCGGTGACGTGTGCGCACGACAGCCGTGCTGTACGGGCCGGGAGCCGGCGCCGAGGGCCGGCCCGGAACCGAGGGCCCGGGGGGCGGCCCCGCCGAGCACCTCTCCCGCTTGTTAGACGCAAGGTATAACAAGGAGCCTCGGCAGGCCTACCCCTCGGTAGGAATCGGTACGGACTCTCACACCGTCTCCCCGTCAGGGACGCCGCGCACCCTCCGCGCCCGGAGCGCACGTCAGCTGTCGGGAGCGGCCGCGCGGGTGGATGCTGGAAGGGTGCGCACCGCTCTGCGAGGAGGACGCTCATGTCGCACCGGACAGTCGACGACACGGCGGTCGACAGCATGGCGGCCGACGCGACCGCGGCGCCGTCGATGCACAACGCGCAGCCCTGGCGCCTCACGTACAGCCGCGGTGCGGGCATGTTCACGCTGCGGGCGGACCACGACCGGACGATGCCGGCGGCCGACCCCACCACCCGCGCCCTGCACATCGGGTGCGGCGCCGCCCTCTTCAACCTGCGGGTGTCAGCCGCCCACCTGGGCCTCTCCCCCTCCACCGCACTGCTGCCGGTCCCCTCCGACCCCGCGCTCCTGGCCCACGTACACCTGCACGGCACGACCGGGGGCGGTCCCGGGGGCGCCCCCGGCCCGCCCCGCACCGCGGCCGACACGGGCCTGCGGGAGCTGCACGGGGCCATCCGGGAGCGGCACACCAGCCGGTACCCGTTCGACGACGACCTGCCCGTGCCCCCGGAGGTCCGCGGCCTCCTCGGTGAGGCCGCGCGGCTGGAGGGGGCGCACTTCTCGTTCCTCTCCGCCACCCACCTGGAGACGGTGCGCGACCTCGTCCGGGACGCCGAGGGCTACGACCGCGGCGACCCCGCACGCGAGGGCGAACAGCGCCACTGGACGCGGAACACCCACCACGAGGCCCCCGTCGACGGCGTACCCGACTACGCCTTCGGGCCCGCCGACGCCTCGGGCCGGGCCGTCAACCGCGACTTCGCCGGAACCACCCCCGTACCGGGCCGCGCGCGGGTCCTGTTCGAGGACCGCCCCCAGCTGGCCGTACTCAGCACGACGGCCGACCGCCCCGCCGCCTGGCTCCGGGCGGGCCAGGCCCTGGAACGGGTCCTGCTCACCGCCACACTGCACGGGGTCGCCAGTTCCTTCCTGACCCAGCCCCTCGAATGGGACGACCTCCGCTGGCTCCTGCGCGAACCGGTCCTCGGCAAGGGCCACGCCCAGATGGTCCTCCGCCTCGGCTACGGCCCTGCCGGCCCCCGCACCCCCCGCCGCCCGGTGCGGGACATCCTGACGATCACCCCGTGAGGGCGCACGACGACGGGCCTCCGGCACGTGTCAGAGGCCCGCCGTCGTGTACCGGGCGGCGGGACCCCGTACGGGAGGCGACCGCCGCGGGGGGTGGCCGTCGCGGGAGGCGGTCGCCGAAGAAGGCTGACCGGTTCGGCATGTGAACGCCCGGAAGGGGCCGCGCAGCCGTTCAGCGCGTGGACAGCCGGAAGGTACTGAGCACGGCCTTGTGGTCGGTCGGCCAGGTCCAGGTGGGCTCCCAGAACTCGTCACGGCCCGACTCCCGCACCCGCTCGCTGCGCACGATGGTGCTGGACGGGCCGACGATCACGCTGTCGAGCAGGCGGATGCGCCGGTCCGGGTGGTAGAAGACGAAGTCGATGCGGTCCCGCTCGTCGGCCTTGGGCGCCCAGGTGAGCTGCCCGACATCGGCGCCCGGGTTGTCACTCGGCCAGGTGAAGCCCGGCGTCCGGACGGGGTCGGGGTGGACCGCACGGTAGCTGTCGCGGAAACCGGCGTCCTCGACGGCCTTGGTCGTCGACCACGCGACGACGGCGCCGTGGTGGTCGAAGAGGTTCCGCGTGCGGTGGCCCCAGTCCCGGTGCGAGGGTTCGTTGAAGTCGCCGGCCAGCAGCGTGATCCGTCCCTTGGCGCGCTCCTCCTCCGCGTCCGCGAGCACCGTCCGCGTCACTCGCGTACGTCCCGAGGCCTCGTTGAGACGCATGATCAGGCCGACGTCGGTGATCGGACCGGTCGGGATCTCGCCCCAGCCGTACTCGGAGGTCTCCAGGGGCGCCGGCGTGCCGCCGCCGTAGGCGCGCGGGAGGTAGTTGACGTAGTAGCGGTACTCCAGGTGCCCGGAGTAGGCCGCCACCTCGGTGCCGTCGACCGAGACGACCGCCTTCGACCAGGACGGGAAGGACGCGCGCTCGATGACCGGGTAGCGCGAGATCACTCCCGGATCGGTCGGGTTCTCGTTGTCGAAGTAGGTCAGCCCGCGCTCGGCGAGATCGGCCAGGAGGGCGGCCACCCTGGCGGGGTTCGACTCGCTGAGCATCACCACGTCCGGCTCGACCGCGGCGACGGTGTCGGCTATCCCCGCGCGGCCCCCCGGCACCTGGTTGCCGCCGTGCCAGATGTTGAACTGCATGACCTTGAGCGTCCGCTTCGAGGGCCGGCGCCCCCTCCCCGCCCCCTCGCCCCGCGGCGCGGCCTGGGCCGCACCCGCCCCCAGCACGCCCGCTCCCACGGTCGCACCGACCATCCCGAGCAGCTCGCGACGCTTGACCATCCATGACCTCCGGTTGCCGCCCCCGACCACGGCCCGGGAACGATTCAGCACGGGCCGGGACAAAGTGTCGAGGCGTCCGGTGTATGACGCATGAACCCGGCCGCAACGTCGGGTGATGCGACGATCAACACCACCCCGCCGCCCGGGTGTCCCGCCCGCCACTCCCCCGCCACTCCACGGCGGGACCGGTTCGCCGCCGAGGCACAGGGCGCGCCGCCGGGCCCACCGGCCCACGGCGTCCGATCGGAACCGGTCAACTCCTCACCGCGGCGCGGACCAGGGGGAAGGCCGGCTGCCCAACCGGGGCCTCCGGTGCTGGAATGGCCCCATGGCCGACACACCACCCCGCACCGGTACGCCCGCCCCGCACCACGACACCGACCTGATCGTCATCGGCGGCGGGCCGGCCGGCTGCGCCGCCGCCCGCACGGCCGCAGGCGTCGGCATGCGCTCGATCCTGGTCGAACCGGACGCGCTGTGCCGAAGCCTCCACCGCATTCCGGCCCTGAACAACGTCCTCGGCGGCCACACCGCCGGCCCGGCCCTCGCCGAGGCCATCACCACGGAGCTGGAGAGCACGCGGCTGTGCCGCCTGGAGCTGGGACGCCACGTCGTCGCACTCCGCTCCGCCGAGGACCGCGTGACCGCCACCCTGGACACCGGCGCCTCCCTCACCGCCCCGTACGCGGTCGTCGCCACCGGCGTCGCCCCCCTCCGCCTCCGCGACGCCCCGTGGATCACCGCCCCCAGCGGCCTCGACCTCCCCCCGCTCTGGCAGGCGGACGCGGGCGGCACCGCGGGGCGCACCCTCCTCGTCCTGGGCGGCGACCGCCCGGTCGGCACCTTCCTCCGTGCCCACCCGGACACCGGCGTCCGCCTGCTCGTGGCCTATCCGGAGGCCGACGCGTACAAGGTCGAGGAGATCCGGGACGACCCCCGCGTCACGCTTCTGCCCGTCGAGCACGTGACCCTGCGCGCCCGGGGAGGGGGCGCTCCGGCAGCGGACACGGTGAACCGGGACGGCACACGCCACACGATCACCGCGGACGCCTGCCACCTCAGCATCGGCAACGCACCCACCGCCCCGCCCGGCGACCTGGTCCGGGGCCCCGACGGCTACTGCCCGCCGACCGACCAGCACCCCCGCGTCCTGGTGGCCGGCGACCTGCGCTCCGCCCGCTTCCAGCGGATCATGGCGGCCATGGGCTCCGGCAGCGAGGCCGCTCTGCACGCCTACTACACGGCACGGGGGCTGCACGTCCGGGCCTGACGGGCGCGGAGTCGCACCCCGGGGCGCTCCGCCGGCCACGGAACGGGGACGACGACAAGAGGCGCCACACGGTTGCAGGCGTCCACAGCGCCTCCTGCGGCCGGTCCCGCTCCTCGCGGGAGCACTTCCAGGAGCGCTTCGACCGTATCCAGGACGAACCGCCATGCCGGGAGGCAGGCGGCAGTCGAGACACCGAAGCCGGCTGCCAGGGCGGGCAGCGTCTCGTTCCCGCGCGGCTGCACCAGCGCGAGCAGGGCCTGCTGGAAGCGCCCCGGTTGCCGCCACCGCGAACGGCGTCACGTCTTCGCGTGCAGACGAGTCAGGAAACGTGCGCGACCAGCCCATACGGGACATCGAACATGGCACGATACGGGACCGAGCGAGGCTCCCTTCAGGGCAGATGGGGGTGAGGGGTCTCCTGTTCGGTCCGGTAGTCGCAGACCATGAGGAGGACTGCCGCCCGCCGGCCACCCAGTGAACGGACCTTGTGGGGCGTCGTGGCCTTGAAGTAGACGGAGTCGCCGGAGCCGAGCTCGATGGAGCGGGAGGGGAAGAGCAGGTCGACTCCCCCCTGGTGAACGAAGAGGAATTCCTCCCCCGGGTGGTCCCGGAACGGCACCTCGTCGGCGTCATGGGGTGGATACAGCATGAACGGTGTCATCTGCTTGCTGCCCGCCTGGAGCGCGATGCCTTCGTAGCGGGAGCCCGACTCCGCGCCGGGCGTGAGGGGCGTGCGCTCGCCGGCTCGGGTCACGGTGACGTCGGTGAGCTGTTCGGAGTCGACGAAGAGCCGGTCGAGGTGGACGTCCAGTGCCCGTGCGAGCGCGGTGGCGACGGCGATCGAAGGCATGCTCTGACCACGTTCGACCTTGGACAGGTAACTCTTCGTCACACCGGCGCGGGTCGCCAGCGCTTCGAGGGTCATCAGTCTTTCCTTACGCAACTGTCGTACGCGATTGATCACCGCACTGTCCTTTCGCGCCGCCCCGCCGGCCGGTGAGCCGGCAGTGATCCTAATGCTTTCCGCACGGCCGCCTCCTGGGCCCAGGCAGCCGCCTCGGGCACCTGCCGACCGGTAGGGCACTTCCTTCATGACACCTTGTGTCATATAGTGGTCGCAGTTTCCTGGCGGTGGCTCTCCGATGACCGCCGGCTACTGGCGTGCTGGGCATACCGGCGTGCGGAAATGGAGCAGAGATGGCAACGACACTGCACGACGACAAGGACGTGCTCGTCGGTCGCGCGGAGCGGCAGATGGGTGAGCACTTCGGTGACTCGGGTCTGACCATTCGTCAGAAGTTGGCCCTGACGTGCCGCATCCTGTTCGACGGCGGCCACGATTCCGGCCTCGCCGGGCAGATCACAGCCCGTGGCGAGGAGGCGGGCACGTACTACACGCAGCGGCTCGGTCTCGGCTTCGACGAGATTACGGAGCAGAACTTGCTCTTGGTGGACGAGGACCTGAACGTCCTGGAGGGGGAGGGCATGCCCAACCCCGCGAACCGTTTCCACTCCTGGATCTACCGGGCGCGTGAGGACGTCACCTGCATCGTCCACACGCACTCCTTGCACACGGCGGCACTGGCCATGCTGGAGGTGCCGCTGGTGGTCTCCCAGATGGACACCACGCCCCTGTACGACGACTGCGCCTTTCTCAAGGACTGGCCCGGCGTGCCGGTGGGCAACGAGGAGGGCGAGATCATCTCCGCCGCGCTCGGTGACAAGCGGGCCATCCTCCTGGCCCACCACGGGCAGCTGGTGACGGGCGGCACGGTGGAGGAAGCGTGCAACCTGGCGATCCTCATCGAGCGCGCCGCCCGGCTGCAACTGCTGGCCATGGCCGCCGGAACGATCCAGCCGCTGGAGCCCGCTCTCGCGCGCGAGGCGCACGACTGGACTTCCTCGGACCGGCGGGACAAGGCGAACTTCGCTTACTACGGCCGCCGGGCCCTGCGTCACCACCCCGACTGCGTGACCGAGGGGACGGCCCTGTGATGTCAGACCCCACACTGGCCGGAATCGTCGCCTACCCCATCACTCCGTTCTCCCCCCACACCGGCGAGCTGGACCTGCCGGCCCTGCGCCGGCTGGTCAAGGACCTGGTGGACTCCGGCAGCCACGCCGTTGCCCCGCTGGGCAGCACCGGTGAGAGCGCGTACCTCCGCGAACGCGAATGGGACGCGGTCTGTGAGACCACTCTGCAGACCGTGGCCCGCCGTGTGCCGACCCTGGTCGGCGTCTCGCACTGGAGTACGGAGACCACCGTACGGCGCGCCCGGGTGGCTGCCCGGAACGGAGCCACCGCCATCATGGTGCTGGCCCAGACGTACTGGAAGCTGACCGGGGACGAACTCGAGCGGCACTTCGCCACCGTCGCCGCGGCGACCGACCTGCCCGTGATGCTCTACAACAACCCCGGCACCAGCGGCATCGACCTGCTGCCGCAAACCGTCGTGGCCCTCGCCAAGAAGATCCCCAACCTCACGATGGTCAAGGAGAGTACCGGCGACGTCGCGCGGTTCGCCGCCATCAGGGAGTTGTCCGATGGCACGCTGTCGGTCTACAACGGCAACAACCCGGTCGCGCTCGATGCGTTCCGCTCCGGAGCTGCGGGCTGGTGCACCGCGGCGCCCTGCCTGCTGCCCGCCCGGTGCCTCGACCTCTACACGGCTGTACAGCAGGGTGACCAGGAGCGAGCGGATGCCTTGCTGGAGGCGCAGCTGCCGTTCCTGAAGTTCATCGTGGACCACGGGCTGCCCCGGGCCATCAAGGCCGGCCTGGCGCTCCAGGGCCGCCCGGCCGGGCCGCCTCGGCCGCCGCTGCTGCCGCTGACGGACGGGGAGACCGACGTCCTCGGCAAGCTGCTGACACACCTCGGTTCACACCCGCTACGGACCGACGCGGCCTGAGAGCCGCTGCCCACACGAGCGGCGGGGGCGGCCGGCACCGTCCGGCGCCCCCGTTCCCGCACCGAGCACGACCTCGCCGCCCCGACGCCTTCCACTGGCTTCGGAGCCGACACGGTGGCCCCGGCCCTGAGGCCCTGGGCCGCCTGACAGGCAAGGTCGTCGGCGACCTCGGTGCCGGAGCTGCGAGGCAAGCCGCCCGCCTCACTGTCCAGGGCGCCCCCGCACGCGCCGATGCCCCACTCGCGCAGACAGAAAGAAACCCCGGGTCACGAGCTGTGTGACCCGGGGTTTCCCCAGAGCCCCCTGTCGGATTCGAACCGACGACCTACGCATTACAAGTGCGTTGCTCTGGCCAGCTGAGCTAAGGAGGCGTGCCGGAGCAGTCTAACCAACCCCGCGCCCCGATCGTCCGCGATTTCGGTGTGCTCCGGACTACTGACAGATCGGGAAACGACAGGTAGCGTCACGGCAGGTTCACTCCAGTGGACCAGACCACTCCCTACTCGGATCGTCCGGCACGTTCCTGCCGGTGGAGGAGAAGAATCAGCATGGCCAGTGTCACGTTCGACAAGGCGTCCCGCGTCTACCCCGGCTCCACGAAGCCGGCTGTGGACCAGCTGGAGATCGACATCGCGGACGGCGAGTTCCTCGTCCTCGTCGGTCCTTCCGGTTGCGGCAAGTCGACCTCCCTGCGCATGCTCGCGGGTCTCGAGGACGTCAACGGCGGCGCGATCCGCATCGGTGACCGCGACGTCACCCACCTGCCGCCCAAGGACCGGGACATCGCCATGGTGTTCCAGAACTACGCGCTCTACCCGCACATGTCCGTCGCGGACAACATGGGCTTCGCGCTCAAGATCGCCGGTGTGAACAAGACCGAGATCCGGGCGAAGGTCGAAGAGGCCGCCAAGATGCTGGACCTCACCGACTACCTGGACCGCAAGCCGAAGGCGCTCTCCGGTGGTCAGCGCCAGCGTGTGGCGATGGGCCGGGCCATCGTGCGGGAGCCGCAGGTCTTCCTCATGGACGAGCCGCTGTCGAACCTCGACGCCAAGCTCCGTGTCTCCACCCGTACGCAGATCGCCTCGCTCCAGCGCCGCCTCGGCATCACGACCGTCTACGTCACCCACGACCAGGTCGAGGCCCTCACCATGGGCGACCGGGTCGCGGTGCTGAAGGACGGACTGCTCCAGCAGGTCGACTCGCCGCGCACCATGTACGACCGCCCGGCGAACCTCTTCGTCGCCGGCTTCATCGGCTCGCCCGCGATGAACCTCATCGAGGTCCCCATCACCGACGGCGGAGTGGAGTTCGGCAACAGCGTCGTCCCCGTCTCCCGCGAGGCGCTCACCGCCGCCGCGGACCGCGGTGACTCGACCGTCACGGTCGGCATCCGTCCCGAGCACTTCGACATCGTCGAGCTCGGCAGCGCCGCCGCGGCGTCCCTGGCCAAGGAGTCCTCGCAGGAGCCGGCCGGTCTCGCTGTCTCGGCCAACGTGATCGAGGAGCTCGGCGCCGACGGGTTCGTCTACGGCTCCACCACCGTCGGCGGCGAGCACAAGGAGCTGGTCGTCCGCGTCGGCGGCCGTTCCGTCCCGGAGAAGGGCGCCGAGCTGCACGTCGTCCCGCGCCCGGACGAGCTCCACGTCTTCTCGACCTCGACCGGCGAGCGCCTCACCCGCTGACCCGCTTCCCGCCGTACGCGCGGCCCCGCGCNTGGGCGCGGGGCCGTCTGCGTGGTCCTGGCGGGTTCGGGTTTCGGAGCCGGGCGTCGGCAAATACCCCGGCACACGGGTCATTTCGCCTCGGTTCGTCAACCCCGCATTCGAAAGGGCGCATCGAACCATCCCCCACAAGAGTGACGAAATGCCATCGAGTCATCACGGAACGCTACGCTCGCTGCGTGACCCACACCGCGCGCCGCATCGGCCGATCCCTCGCTCTCGTCCTGCCCGTCGTCATGGTTCTGTCCGGGACCCTCGCGGTCACCAGCGTTCCGTGGGCGGCGACGGACAATGATTCCCAGCTGCTGGCCGCCTCTTCGGAGACCGTGTCCAAGCCCGCGAAGCCCAGCGCCCCGCAGGACGTCCTGCGGCAGAAGCTGCTCGTGGAACTCCAGGAGAAGGACCCGGGCGTCGCGCTGACGAGCCTTCAGCGCGCCGTCGAGCAGCGTCCCTCGCTCGCCCGCCACTGCATGTCGATCGCCAGGGCCCTCGGCAAGGCCGCCGTCGAGCAGTACGGCCCGTCCCGTGCCCACCGCTTCTCCCGCCCCGTCTGCGACACGTCCTTCGCTTCCGGAGTCGCTCAGTTCAGCTGAGGCCCCCAGCCGGCCACAGCCGACCTCGTGCCCCGAACCGACCACGGCTGACCTCGTAGCCCCAGGTCGGTCACGGCTGACCGCCCAAGCCCGGGCCGGCCCCCTCGTAGCCCCGGACGGCCCCTGGCGGCCCCTGGGAGCCCCGACCGGCTCCGTGGCCCAGCTCAGGCCGCCGACCGCCTCAGGCCTCGGCGGGCGGCCCCGTCTGTCCGGCCGGAGTGGAACACCGCCCCTCCCCGGGGAGCACCGTCCTCCCCGGGCGGGCACCGCATATCGTGCCCCCCATGCACACGTATCCGACGCAGGCCGTGATCCTCGCCGGTGGCCAGGGGTCGCGGCTGCGGCCGTACACCGACGACCGCCCCAAGCCGATGGTCGAGATCCCCGGGACCGGGACTCCGATCATCGGCCATCAGCTGTCCTGGCTCGCCGCCGAAGGCGTCACCGACGCCGTGGTGTCGTGCGGGCACCTCGCCGAGGTCCTCCAGGAGTGGCTGAAGTCCGCCGTCCTGCCGCTCCGGGTCACCACCGTGGTGGAGACCGAGCCGCTGGGACGCGGCGGCGGGCTGAAGTACGCGGCCGGGCGGCTGCCCGATCCGGAGCAGCCCTGGTATGCCACCAACGGCGACATCTGGACGCGCTTCTCCCTGCGCGAGATGGCCGCCTTCCACGCCGAACGCGACGCCACGGCCACCCTGGCCCTGGCCCGGCCCCGGATTCCGTGGGGCGCGGTGGAGACGGACGCGTTCGGCCACATCACGGACTTCATCGAGTCGCCGCCCTCCCCGTATCTGATCAACGCCGGCGTGTACGTGTTCTCGCCCGCGTTCACGCGGCTGCTCCCGGACCGGGGCGACCATGAGCGGACGACGTTCCCTCGGTTGGCCCGCGAGCGCAGCCTGGCCGGTTACCCGCTGCCGCACGGGGCCTACTGGCGGGCCATCGACACCGCGAAGGACCTGACCGAGGCGGCACGCGAACTCGGCTCCCACCGGGGCTGACAGAGCCGCCCGGACCGAACAGGGCCTTCCCGCACCACGACGAGGGGCGGCCCCCGCCCTCATCGGGTGGGGACCGCCCCTCGTGGCCGTGCGTCGTGCGTCGTACGCGGTGCCTCGTACGCGGCGGGTGCCTCGCGGGCCCTGCCGGGTCAGCCGAGGAGGCCGCCGATCGGGTTGCGGCCGCCGCCGGAGGTGGACCCCTCGCCGCCGGAGGAGGTGGAGCCGCCGGTGGGCTCCGGTTCGCCGCCTCCGGAGGAGCCGTCGCCGCCGGTGGAGCCCGAGGAGGTGGGTCCGGCGGTGGTGGTGGCCGGGGGCTCCTGCGGGGTGGTCTGCTGCGGGGGCTCCTGGCCGGTGCCCTGGGTCTCGCTGGGCGCGCTGCCTGCCCCGGCGTCCCGGCTGCCGGAGTCGCGCGTCGCGCCCGGCGCGACCTCGCCCGTGGCGGGCGCCGTGGCGGCGTCGGTGGCCGTGGGCTCGGGGCGTCGCCGCTGTTCCGGCGTCCGGGAGGCCTGGCGCTCGCCGGTGGACTCCTGGGGCAGCGGCATCCCGGGGAGGCGGTTGGTGGGGTTGTCGTCGCGGCCGGGGACGGTGACGACCTCGGTGGAGCGGACCGCCCCGCCGAGGACGGACCCGATGAGCAGGGTGAGACCGACGACGACCGTCGCCACGACGGTGCCGCGGCGCAGCACCCGGCGGCGCAGGTCCCAGATCGCCGAGCGCGGGCCGAGCTTGCGCCAGGCCTCCCCGGCGAGGCGGCCGTCCACGGAGAAGACGGGGGCGCCCGCGATGATCAGGGGGCTCCAGGCGGCCAGGAAGATGATGTCGGGCGCGTCGTACACCGCGACCGTGCGCCAGCTCACCGTCACCAGCAGTGCGGCGGAGAGCAGCGCGCCGACCGAGGCGGCGACACGCTGCCAGAGGCCCAGGACGGTGAGAACGCCGACGACGACCTGGAGGAAGGCGACGGACAGTCCGGCGCCCACCGGGTGCGAGAGGGCGAAGTCACGCAGCGGCTCGGCCACCGCCCAGGGGTGCAGCGAGGTCAGCCACTTCACCATCGAGCCGCGCTCGCCGCCGTCGAAGTAGACGGGGTCGCACAGCTTGCCCATGCCGGCGTAGATGGAGATGAAGCCGAGGAAGACCCGCATCGGGAGCAGGACGACGCCCAGGTTCATCCGGTGGCCCGGGTAATAGGCGTGCCGGACGGAGTCGTTGCCCTGCCGCCGGCCGCGGGGCTCCGCCGCGTCGTCGTAGTCGTCGTCCCCGTCGAAGCCGTCGAGCGACTCGGGGCCGCCGGTCGGGCCGGGCCCGTCGAGGGAGTCGTACGCGCCGACGGCCTGCCGCATGGGCGGCAGGAGCGGCCCGGTGCGCGCCGGACGCTCCCGGGTCAGCACGGGGTTGGGCTGTGTCTCCTCCAGGAGCGGGATGACCTGCGTCGCGCCCGTCGCGTGGCCGTCCGCCGTCGTCCCGCCGAGCTCGGCGTCGAGGTGTCCGGCGGTGGAGTTGCGGACGGCCTGGAGAAGGCCCGTCGCGCCGGGGTCTCCGGGAGCGGACTTCCCGCTCCAGACGACCGGTGCCCGCCTGCGGCTCCCTGCGGCGCCGCTCAGGACGGGGATGCGGGCCGTGTCCGCGGGGGCGCCGCGCAGCCGGGTGCGCTGGCCCGGGGCGAGCCGCACCCGGAAGCTGGCGTGGTTGACGATGACCTGCGCGGGGTCGCTGTCCACCTTGGTCATGCTCAGGGCGGGTTGCTCGTCGAACCGAGGCGTTCTGGTGTCCACACTCATCTAACCGAGTGATGGGTGCTTAGGACACTGCCTTGACCACCCGGATGTGTCCGAGAACCGTCAAGATCGGCCCAAACTCGGGCATCCTGGAACTGTGTTCGGTGCTCACGCGTCAACGCGCGGGCAACGGCACCCGTCGGCCCGCACCGACGCCCCACCCGTACGACGGGCGGCCCTGCTCTTACGCGGGCTGCCCTGCCCGCCTCCGGGGCGCCCCACGGTCTGCCGCGCTCCGGTCAGGCAGCCCGCCCCCGCCACCCGCACGCAGGCGGGACGGCGGGGGCGGGACGACGGGGGCGGGGTCATCCGCGGCGGCGCGCCACCTCGTACAGCACGATGCCCGCCGCGACGCCGGCGTTGAGCGACTCCGCGCCGCCCGGCATCGAGATCCGGACCCGGTAGTCGCAGGTCTCGCCGACCAGGCGGCCCAGGCCCTTGCCCTCGCTGCCGATGACGATGACGACGGGGCCGTCCAGCGCCTCCAGGTCCTCCACCGTGTGCTCACCGTCGGCGGCCAGGCCGACGACGGTGAGGCCCGCCTTCTGGTATCCCTCCAGCGCGCGGGTCAGGTTGGTGACCCGGGAGACCGGGGTGCGGGCCGCCGTACCGGCCGAGGACTTCCACGCTCCGGCGGTCATGCCGGCCGCACGGCGCTCGGGCACGACCACGCCGTGGCCGCCGAACGCGGAGACCGAGCGGACGATCGCCCCGAGGTTGCGCGGGTCGGTCACCCCGTCGAGGGCCACGATCAGCGGGTCCTCGTTGTTGTCGTACGCCGCGGCGGTGAGGTCCTCCGGGTGCGCGTACTCGTAGGGCGGGACCTGGAGGACGAGGCCCTGGTGGTTCAGGCCGTTCGTCATCCGGTCCAGCTCGGGGCGCGGAGCCTCCATCAGGTTGATGTTGCCGCGGTCGCCCGCGAGCTTGAGGACGTCGCGGACGCGCTCGTCGTTGTCGATGTACTGCTGGACGTACAGCGTGACGGCGGGCACGCCGTCCCGCAGCGCCTCGAAGACCGGGTTGCGGCCGACGACCATCTCCGACGTGCCCTTGGCGCCGCCGCGCCGGGGGGCCGGGCGGCGGGCGGCCGCCTGCTTGGCCTGCGCGTTGGCCACACGGTTCTTCTTGTGTCCCTTGCGGGCGGAGGCGGGCGGCGTCGGTCCCTTGCCTTCGAGACCACGGCGTCGCTGGCCACCGCTGCCGACCTGCATGCCCTTCTTGTTGGACGTGCGGCGGTTCCTGCGTTGGCTGTTCCCGGCCATGATCTACCTGTTTCGTTGCTTTCAGACGTACGTATGTATAAGGGAAGTGTGCCGCCCGGTCCCCCGGGCAGCACGTCCGCACCGGGCGTGCCGGTGCCACGCGGGGGTGCTCAGCGCGCTCCGAGCGTCCACCGGGGGCCGGCGGGGCTGTCCTCGATGACGAGGCCCGACCGGGTGAGCTGGTCGCGGATGGCGTCGGCGGCGGCCCAGTCCTTGCGGGCGCGGGCCCCCTGCCGCTGGTCGAGGACGAGGCGGACGAGGGTGTCCACGACGCCGTGCAGGTCCTCGCCCCGGCTGTCCTCGCCCGCCCAGTGCGCGTCGAGCGGGTCGAGGCCCAGGACGCCGAGCATGGCCCGGACCTCGGCGAGGCGGGCGACGGCGGCGTCCTTGTCGTCGGCGGCCAGCGCGCTGTTGCCCTGGCGGACGGTGGTGTGGACGATCGCGAGGGCCTGCGGCACGCCCAGGTCCTCGTCCATGGCCTCGGCGAAGGCGGCCGGCACCTCGGCGGCCGGAGGGACCGTGTCCCCGGCCTGCTCGGTGACGCGCTGCACGAAGCCCTCGATCCGCGCGAACGCGGACTCGGCCTCGCGCAGGGCCTCCTCGCTGTACTCGATCATGGACCGGTAGTGCGGGGTGCCCAGGTAGTAGCGCAGGACGATCGGGCGCCAGTGCTTGACCATCTCGCTGACGAGGACGGAGTTGCCGAGCGACTTCGACATCTTCTCGCCGGACATGGTGACCCAGCCGTTGTGCACCCAGTAGTTCGCGAACGTGTCGCCGTACGCCTCCGCCTGGGCGATCTCGTTCTCGTGGTGCGGGAAGACCAGGTCGATGCCGCCGCCGTGGATGTCGAAGGCGCTGCCCAGATACTTGTGCGCCATCGCGGAGCACTCCAGGTGCCAGCCGGGACGGCCGCGGCCCCACGGGGTCTCCCAGCTCGGCTCGCCGGGCTTGGCCGCCTTCCACATGGCGAAGTCACGCTGGTCGCGCTTGCCGGTCTCGCCCTCGCCGGAGGGCTGGCGCAGATCGTCCAGCTCCTGGTTGGACAGCTTGAGATAGCCCGGCAGGGACCGCACGTCGAAGTAGACGTTGCCGTCGGACTCGTAGGCGTGGCCGCGCTCGATCAGACCGCGCATCATCTCGATCATCTCGGGGACGTGGCCGGTGGCACGGGGCTCGTAGGTGGGGGGCAGGCAGCCGAGCACGTCGTAACCCTCGTTGAACGCGCGCTCGTTCTCGTAGCCGATCGACCACCAGGGCCGGCCCTGCTCCGCGGCCTTCGCGATGATCTTGTCGTCGATGTCGGTGACGTTCCGGATGAACGTGACGTCGTAGCCGCGGTACGTGAACCAGCGGCGCATGATGTCGAAGTTCAGCCCCGAACGGATGTGGCCGATGTGCGGTGCCGCCTGGACGGTGGCGCCGCAGAGGTAGATCGAGACACAGCCCGCTGTGAGCGGGACGAAGTCACGAATCTGCCGGGCGCTGGTGTCGTGCAGGCGAAGAGTCACGCCTCAAGGGTAGTAGGCCGACACCAGTGCCCCGCGACCCCGGGGGATCACGGGGCACAACTTTCTGATACCGGGAGGCCCAGAACAGCCGTCACGGGCCGGCCGGGGACCCTCTAGAGGCTGCCGACGACCTTGCGCGGGGAGATCCGGACCACCACGCGCGGGGCGTCCTCGGCGGAGGCCGGGTTGAACTCGGCGTACGGCTTGCCGGAGTACTTCACGGACAGCTCGTCGATCAGCTCCTGCCCGCCCTCCGTCGTCAGCGTCGCCTCGCCCCGGATCTCCGCGTAGGTGTACGGGTTGTCGAAGGGCTGGACGACGACCGTGACCCGGGGGTCGCGCCGGAGGTTCCGCTCCTTGCGGCGACCGATGGTGGTGGAGATCAGGACGTCGTCACCGTCGCGCTTCACCCAGACCGGGGAGACCTGGGGGCTGCCGTCGGGCTGGATGGTGGCGATGTGGACGAAGACAGGGGTGTCGAGCAGGTTCTTGAGGTCGGTGGAGAGTGCGGCGGTCATGCGGACGTCCTCCTGGGGCTGCGTGCCGGGCCTGTCGTGGCGGCGGTCTGGGTGCTGCGGGTCAGCACTGTAGTGGCGGGGCGGGGCCGGTGATCGTCTCCGTGGCCGGTTCTGTGCTGTCTTCGGGCGCGAGGCGGGGGCCTTGCACCAGCGTCTCTGTGCGCGCTCTCCCCCGCCACTCTCACCTCCCCCGCCCGCCCCGGTCCATCTCCTTGCGCACCGTGGGGGCCGGTGCTCCCGTCGTGCCATGGCGAGTGCGGGCAGCACGAGCTGGTCGGGCCCGCCCCGGCAGCCCGGCAGGCGTCAGCAGGCCCGGCAGGCGTCAGCGGGCCCGGTAGACCAGGGCCGTCGCGATGCCCGCGATGCCCTCGCCACGCCCGGTGAACCCGAGCCCGTCCGACGTGGCGGCGGAGAGGGAGACCGGCGCGCCCACGGCGGCGGACAGCACCTTCTGCGCCTCTTCGCGCCGCTTGCCGATCTTCGGGCGGAGGCCGACGACCTGGACGGCGACGTTTCCGATCTCGAAGCCCTCCGCGCGGACGATCCGGGCGGCCTCCGTGAGCAGGGTGACCCCCGCGGCCCCCGACCACTTCGGGCGTCCGGTGCCGAAGTGCTGCCCCAGGTCGCCGAGGCCGGCCGCGGAGAAGAGCGCGTTGCAGGCGGCGTGCGCGACGACGTCAGCGTCGGAGTGACCGGCCAGACCGGGACCCTCGCCCTCCCACTTCAGCCCCCCGCACCACAGCTCACGGCCCTCCTCGAAGGCATGGATGTCGGTGCCGATGCCGACGAGGGGGATGACGGGGGCGGCCCCCGCCCCGGAGTTCTCAGAAACCATCGTTGGCCCTCCTGCGGGCGAGCACCGCTTCGGCCAGCACGAGATCGAGCGGCCGGGTCACCTTGAACGCCTCCTCGTGCCCGGGAACGACGACGACCGGCGCCCCGAGCCGCTCCACCATGCCCGCGTCGTCCGTGGCGCCCTCGCCGTCGACCGCGACCTCGGCGTGGGCCCGCACCAGCGTGGCCCGGTCGAAGCCCTGCGGCGTCTGGACCGCCCGCAGCCTGGCCCGTACGGGGGTGGCCAGCACCGGCTCGGGGTCCCCCGGAGCACCGGCGGGCTCGACCTCCTTCACGGTGTCGGCGAGGGGCAGCGCGGGGACGACGGCGGGCGCCCCGTTCCGTACGGCCTCGACCACCGCGTCGACCGTGTCGACCGGCACCAGGGGGCGAGCCGCGTCGTGGACCAGGACGACGGAGACGTCGTCGGGCAGCGCGTCGAGCCCCCGGCTCACGGACTCCTGACGGGTGTCACCGCCCGGCACCACCAGGTAGTCGGTGCGCTCGGGCAGCGCGTGCTCGTCGAGGAGGTGCTTCACCTCGGTGGCGCCGTCCGGGGGGGCGACGACCACGACGAGGGAGACCGTGCGGGCGGCGGCCATGGCACGGACCGCGTGGATCAGCATGGGGGTGCCGCCCAGGGCGCGAAGGGCCTTGGGCGCGCCCGGACCGAGCCGTACGCCCCGCCCGGCCGCGGGGATCACCGCGGCGGTACGGGGAGGGCGGGGCTGTTCGGACAGCGGTGACGACGATGACATCGGTTGCACTCCGAAGGTTCGCAGGTTCGAAGGTGAAGGTCCGAAGGTTCGGCAGGTTTGTTTCCACGCCCGGCGTGGGTAGGGGCCCATTCGAGCCGGGCGTGACGCCTTGACTTGAACCGGGCCCCTTCCGTGACACCCGGTCGAGCAAGTCGCGACGGCGGCTTGGAGACGTTTCGGACGAACGCTTCGGAGGAAGCGGTTCGAGCGAAGCGGCTGTACATGACGCGGCGCGCCACACGACGCGGCAGAGCAGAAGTCGTGAGGCGGTCGTGCCCACCGCCCGCGACGGCCTCCGCCGGCAGGGGCGCGTGCCGCGGTTTTCGGGCATTGAGCCAAAGTCCCCGTGCCTCGAAAGGCCACGAAGCCGTCCGCGCGACGGCCGTTCGCCGCCCGGCCGGTTCTCCGCGGCCCGTCCTCGCCGCGAGGGAGTGCACCGCGCTACAGGCTCGCAGTACCTGAGGGCCTGGGGCCGGACATGCCGCAGCGCCCGACGACGCAGCGTGAGAGCAGCTGGTCAGCGGGCACTGCGGCATGTTCATACGGCCGGTGCGATCGGCTTCAGGACGCGAGGACCTCGTCGAGCAGAGCCTCGGCCTTGTCCTCGTTCGTGTTCTCCGCGAGGGCGAGCTCGCTCACCAGGATCTGGCGCGCCTTGGCGAGCATGCGCTTCTCTCCGGCGGAGAGACCCCGCTCACGCTCACGACGCCACAGGTCACGCACCACTTCGGCGACCTTGATGACATCGCCGGAGGCGAGCTTTTCGAGATTTGCCTTGTAACGCCGGGACCAGTTCGTCGGCTCTTCGGCATACGGCGCGCGCAGCACCTCGAAGACCCGGTCCAGCCCGTCCTGCCCGACCACGTCGCGCACGCCTACGAACTCCGCATTGTCCGCCGGCACACGAACCGTCAAGTCGCCCTGGGCGACCTTGAGCACCAAGTAGGTCTTGTCCACGCCTTTGATCTGGCGAGTTTCGATAGCCTCGATCAGCGCGGCCCCGTGATGGGGATAGACCACGGTGTCGCCAACCTTGAACGTCATGTGACAGGTACCCCTTCCGTGGCTATCCAGAGTAACACGAGAACTGCATCTCCTGAATGGCGTTTTCGCAGGTCAGGGCATATCTCGGGGCTTGACAACAGCGACACGTACGTGCTGCGGGAGGCTTCCGGAAGGCGGTATTCGCAGGTGGGAGCCACTGTGCGCCCGACCTCAAACGCCTCCGTCACACGGCCCGGAAGTCTCACAGAAGAGGCCGAAAGTCCCGTTTTGTCGGCTTCTTGACGGCGCGTTTTCCCCACTCCGTTCGGTGATCGCTCACCCGTACGAGCGTAACTGTCGGACCGCAATGAAATTGATCAAGCCATGTGCGCCGCGGCGTCTTTCCGCCAGGAACGCGGAAGAGGCAAGAACACGGGAAGCGGCGAAGCAGGGAAGCGGGGGAATGCGCCACGTCCGCAGGGCACGCCCGGAAGAGGCCCGGAACGCGCGCGGAAGGCAGGGCGTGAAGACACGGCCGGAAGGCACGACAGGAAGAATTGATCACGCGGATTATGTGAACGGCACATGGCATACCGACGCGCCGCATCCCTGACCGGCCACCCGCCCCTGCCGCAAGCCCCGGCCGCACGCTTCTCCGGCGGACTCCGGGCTGCGGCGGCCTTCGCGGCCCCGGGCGGGCCGAGGCGCTCCGAGGCCGCCCCCCGCCCTTCCGTGCGCTCCTCGGGGAAGTGACGGAGCGCATAGGGGCGGGTCGGGTGCAGGGCGGGAGCGGCGGCTCGGTAGCCTAAAGCCGCTGACACGCCCTGAGAGCGGCTTCACGTCACTCCTTCCGCCGCCGCTCCCGGGAGAGTCGGCACGACGTGGAGCCGGAGCACCACCAGCAGCACCACCGCTCAACGCACGACGTCCGAAGCCCGCAGTCCGATCGTTCAAGGAGTTGCCGCCGCCGTGAGCCGCAGCCTTCGACACGGCGCTCTCGCCGCCACTGCCCTCGCATTCTCGATCGTCTCGCTGTCCGCCTGCGGTGCGGGCAACGACGCGCAGACGCTGAAGGTCAGGCCGGACAACGCGGCCACCTCAGTGGGCACCATCAAGGTCCAGAACGCGAACGTCATCACGCAGTCCGAGGACGACGCGAAGGGCCCCGCCGTCGTCACCGCGACCCTGTTCAACGACGGCACGCAGGAAGAGGTCCTGGAGGCCGTCACGCTGCCCGGCAGCGACGCCCAGGTGAAGCTCCAGGCCGCCGATGGCAAGGGCCCCATCGAGATCCCGCCCGGCGGCCAGGTCATCATCGGCGGCGAGGGCAACGCGGCCGCCGTGATCGAGGACGGCCACGAGGCCGTGAACACCGGCGGCGTGCAGCAGGTCGTCTTCAAGCTGAGCCGGACCGGCGACGTCGGCCTCGGGGCCGGCGTCTTCCCGGCGAAGGGCCCCTTCGAGGACTTCGGTCCCAGCCCGCAGGCCGAGGCCCCCGCCCAGGAGCCGAGCGGGGACGCGGAGTCCTCCGCCACGCCCGAGGGCGAGACGCCCGGCGCGGCGGCGGACCCGGCGGCCGGCTCGGGTGTCGAGGGCGGCGAGGGCGACACGGCCACGCAGGGCGCAGGCGACTCCGCGTCGCAGCCGGCGGCCCACTGACCGGACCGGAGCGCGTCGATCGCCGTACGGGCGAAGCGCACGCGCACACCGCACGCCGAAGGGCGCCTCCCGGCCGGGAGGCGCCCTTCGTGTCGTACGGACCCGGCGCGGTGGCCCTGCGGCGGACCGGTGGGGCCGCCGTACGGGCTCGCACGAACCGTCGCGTCCCGGCGAGGCCGGTGCGCGGGTCGTACGGCGGCCCCGTGCGACCCGTCGCCACGGCAGCGGGCAGATGCGGCCTACGGCTCGAACTTGTATCCGAGGCCCCGCACCGTGACGAGGTAACGCGGTGCGCCGGGGTCGGGCTCGATCTTGGCGCGCAGGCGCTTCACGTGGACGTCGAGGGTCTTGGTGTCGCCGACGTAATCGGCTCCCCAGACCCGGTCGATGAGCTGCATCCGGGTCAGCACGCGGCCCGCGTTGCGCAGGAGCATCTCCAGCAGGTCGAACTCCTTGAGCGGCAGGTCGACCTTGCCGCCGGAGACGGTGACGACGTGCCGGTCCACGTCCATCCGGACCGGCCCCGCCTCCAGGGCCGCCGGCGTGACCTCCTCCGGCTCGCCGCGGCGGCGCAGGACCGCGCGGATGCGGGCGACGAGCTCCCGGGAGGAGAAGGGCTTGGTGACGTAGTCGTCGGCTCCTATCTCCAGCCCGACCACCTTGTCGATCTCGCTGTCCTTCGCGGTGACCATGATCACGGGAACGTTGGAGCGGCTGCGGAGCTGGCGGCACACCTCGGTGCCGGGCAGACCGGGCAGCATCAGGTCGAGCAGGACCAGGTCCGCGCCGTTGCGCTCGAACTCGTCCAGGCCGTCGGGGCCGGTCGCCGCGATGGCGACCTCGAAGCCTTCCTTGCGCAGCATGTAGGACAGGACGTCGCTGAAGGATTCCTCATCCTCGACGACAAGCACTCGGGTCACGGAAGAGCCTCCGGGGCAGGGAAGGGATCAAAGGTGTCGGTCTCGTACGGCCCCTCGTCGTCGCCGTTGACGATAAGCGGTCCGCCGGTGGTGCGCTCCCTCACGACGCCCGATTCGGGCAGCCGGAGAGTGAAGGTGGAGCCCTGGCCCTCGGAGCTCCAGACGGTGACCTCCCCGCCGTGCGAGGCGGCCACGTGTTTGACGATGGCGAGGCCGAGACCGGTGCCACCGGTGGCGCGCGAGCGGGCCGGATCGACGCGGTAGAACCGCTCGAAGACCCGTTCGCGGTCTTTCTCGGAGATGCCGATCCCCTGGTCGGTGACGGCTATCTCGATGAGGTCCCCGCCCGGGGCGGTCATACGGCGTGCGGCGATGCCGACGCGGGTACGGGCGGGGCTGTAGTTGACGGCGTTCTCGACGAGGTTGCCGAGGGCCGCGGCGAGCTGACTCCGGTTGCCCCAGACCGTGAGGTCCTCGGCGCCGCCGGAGGCGATGGTGATCTGTTTCGAACCGGCCTGCTGGCGGCAGCGGTCGACGGCCTCGGCGACCAGCGTCTCCACCTTGACCGGCTCGGCGTCCTCCAGCGGGTCGTCGTTCTGCACCCGGGACAGGTCGATGAGCTCCTGGACGAGGTTGGTCAGCCGGGTCGCCTCGATCTGCATCCGCCCGGCGAACCGCTCCACCGCCTCCGGGTCGTCGGAGGCGTCCATGACCGCCTCCGAGAGCAGGGAGAGCGCTCCCGTCGGAGTCTTGAGCTCATGGCTGACGTTGGCGACGAAGTCGCGCCGGACCGCTTCGATCCGGCGGGCCTCCGTGAGGTCCTCGACCAGCAGCAGCACCAGCCGCGAGCCCAGCGGGGCGACCCGCGCTGATACGGCCAGCGCCTCGCCCCGGCCGGTCCCGCGCCGCGGCAGGTCCAGCTCACCCTGTCGTATCTCGCCGTCCCGCCGGGTGTCCCGGGCCATGGTGAGCATCGGTTCGACGGCCAGCCGGCCGCCTCTGACCAGTCCCAGTGCATACGCCGCCGAGCTGGCCTTCACCACGCTGTCGCTCTCGTCGAGCACGACGGCCGAGGAGCTGAGCACGGAGAGGACGGTGTCCACTCCGGGGGGAAGAGCCGCGTTGCCGTCCGGCCGCAGCGAGGTGCGCGTGGGCCGTTTCAGGTCGCGCTCGCTCCAGCGGAACGCCAGCATGGCGATCACACCGGTGCACAGCCCGGCGATCGCTGCAGCTGCGGCGACCGCCGCGTTCACGTCCATGCTTCAAGGTTATGCGGGTGCGACGACACCCTCCCAGCCATCCGAGTGCCATCTCGAACACTCGTCGCCCAGAGTTCACCGCAGGGATGGGGCCGGTTCATTTATGGGGTTGGATACGGACGCGTTCCGGCCGCACCGTGGGACCGTGGGGGTCGGTCCGAGACCCCGGCCTCAGTTGGAACTGGAGAGGGACACCCATGCGCGACGCTTACCACGAGGAACTCGATTCGATCGGAGAGAGCCTGGTCGAGATGGCCCGGCTGGTCGGCTCGGCGATCGGCCGGGCGACCACGTCCATGCTCGACGCCGACCTGACACTGGCGGAGAACGTGATCGCCGGCGACCAGAAGGTCGACGACCTCCAGCACGACCTGGAGGCCCGCGCCATCGCGCTCCTCGCCCGCCAGCAGCCGGTCGCGACCGACCTGCGCATCGTGGTGACCTCGCTGCGGATGAGCGCCGACCTGGAGCGCTCCGGCGACCTCGCCCAGCACGTCGCGAAGCTGGCCAGGCTGCGCTTCCCGCAGTCGGCGGTCCCGCGCGACCTGCACGCGACCATCCTGGAGATGGGCCAGCTCGCGCAGCGCCTGATGGCCAAGGCGGCCGAGGTCATCATCACCAAGGACGTCGATCTGGCCCTCCAGCTGGAGCAGGACGACGACGAGATGGACCTGCTGCACCGCACGCTCTTCCAGCACCTGATGGACGACCGCTGGAAGCACGGGATCGAGACGGCCGTCGACGTGACGCTGCTGGGCCGCTACTACGAGCGCTTCGCCGACCACGCGGTCTCGGTCGCCAAGCGCGTGGTCTACCTGGTGACGGGTGAGCACGCCGACGAGATCCAGGCGGCGGCCCCGGTCGAGGGAGCGTAACGGGCGGCCGCCGGGCACGGGTCCGTACGCCCCAGCGCATCGACGGCGCACGCGGGTAGCACATACGTTCCTGCGCGCGTGCGCCGTTGATGCGCCCACCGGGATGGGCATGCAATGGGGCGGGGGCGGGCCGCCGACACCGTACGTCCGTCCCCGGCGTGCGGCCGTGGGCCGTGCGTCACCGGCGTACGAGCACTCCTCGTGCGTCACCGGCGGCGGACACCTCGCGTCCGCCGCCCAGCCGTACGCCCCTGAGGAGGGACCATGGCCGATTCCCCCATGACCGAACCCCAGCAGGAGACCCCGACCGAGGTGGTGCGCCTGACCGTGCTCGGCGCCTGCGGCTGCGGCTCGGGCTGCGGGTGCGGCTGCCAGTCCGGTGCGCCGTGCCAGTGCGGCGGCTGCTCCGGCTGACCGCCCGGCACAGCGCGGACGGCGCCGGCCCGGACCACCCCCCGGGCAGACGCCGTCCGCCGCCGTACCGCCGCGCCCCGGCCATCGACCGCGCCGCCTTCCTCGGCGCCGCGCCGCATCCCCGGCGCCCCGCCGCCCCACCGCCGGGGAGGAGTCAGACGGCCCGCTCCACCGCAGGGGGCGTCCTTGGCGCCGGCTCCGCCAGGTCCACACCTGCCTCGACCGGCGCCGGGGCGGGCTCGGGCGCCGCCGCGGCCTCCGCTCCGAAGACCTCCTCGCGGGGCAGGTTGCGCATCAGCAGCCAGTAGCCCAGGCCCGCGACCGTGCCGATCACCGCGCAGGCGCCCCAGAGCCAGGCAGCGCCGTAGTGGTCGATCACGAAGCCGGACATGAGCGGCGCGACAAGCGCGGCGACCGCCCAGGACATCGTGTAGACACCCTGGTAGCGGCCGCGGCCCTGAGCGGGCGACAGCTGCACGACCAGTCCCGTCTGGGTCGGCGCGTTCACGATCTCGGCCAGGGTCCAGACGCACACCGTCAGGGCGTACACGGCGACCGACCCGGCGAACGCGGTCAGCCCGAACCCGTACCCGGCGAGCAGCGACGAGATGATCAGCAGCCGGCGCGGGTCGCGGTGCTGGATGAACCGGGTGACCGGGATCTGGAGCGCCACGATCAGCACTCCGTTGACCGCGATGGCCGTACCGAAGTCGGAACTGGACAGCCCGTCCGCGCCCATCGCCACCGGCAGTCCCACATACCCCTGCTGGAAGATCAACGCCACCAGGAACGACAGCCCGACGACCCCCATGAAGCGCCCGTCGCGCAGCACCGTGCCGAGCCGCACTTCGTCCTTGGGCCGCTTTCCGCCGAGGGACTTCACGGGCGCCTGCTCGGGCCGCGACTCCGGCACCTTCACGAAGACGAGGACCGCGCAGACGAGGGTCATCAGGGCCTCGACAAGGAAGCCGGCGCGATAGCTGTACTCGGCGATGAACCCGGCCCCGGCGGAGGAGATCGCGAAGCCCAGGTTGACGGCCCAGTAGTTCAAGGAGAAGGCCCTGACCCGGTCCTTCGGGGGCACGATGTCCGCCATCATCGCCTGGACGGCGGGGCGCGAGGCGTTGCTCGCCATGCCGACGAGGAAGGCCACGGCCGCGATGGCGAACGGGTGCTCCATGAAACCGAGCACCGCCACGGACACCGCGGTGGAGACCTGCGCGATCAGCATGGTGGGACGCCGCCCGATCCGGTCGGTCATCACCCCCGCGCCGAGCGAGGAGACGACCCCGCCGAGCCCGTGGAGCGCGGCGACGAGCCCGGCGTACGAGGCCGAGTAGCCCCGGTCCAGGGTCAGGTAGAGCGCCATGAACGTCGCGACGAACCCGCCGAGGCGGTTGACCAGCGTGCTGGTCCACAGCCACCAGAACTCACGGGGCAGCCCGGAGACGGTCTCCCGGACGGCTGTTCGCAGACCGGCGACAGACATAGAGATCCCCCCACGGGACGTACGGAACGAGCGCCGCGGGTAAGACTCCCTACGACCTGACGAACATTACGAAGCCCGGAGCCCCGCCCGCCACCGGATTGACGCCCACCGTCAATCGTCCCGCCGCCGGGCCTGCGGGGCGTGCGCGTGTCCGCGTTGCGGGCGGTCGCGCGGAGGCCGCACGGGTTCGATTACGCTCGGACTCATGGCCGACGCACCGTACAAGCTGATCCTCCTCCGCCACGGCGAGAGCGAGTGGAACGCGAAGAACCTGTTCACCGGTTGGGTGGACGTCAACCTCACCGAGAAGGGCGAGAAGGAAGCAGTCCGCGGCGGTGAGCTGCTCAAGGACGCCGGTCTGCTTCCCGACGTCCTGCACACCTCCCTCCAGCGCCGCGCGATCCGCACCGCCCAGCTGGCCCTGGAGTCCGCGGACCGCCTCTGGGTCCCCGTCCGCCGCTCCTGGCGTCTGAACGAGCGCCACTACGGGGCGCTCCAGGGCAAGGACAAGGCCCAGACGCTCGCCGAGTTCGGCGAGGAGCAGTTCATGCTGTGGCGCCGCTCCTACGACACCCCGCCGCCGCCGCTGGCCCGTGACGCGGAGTACTCCCAGTTCGAGGACCCGCGCTACGCGACCCTCCCCCCGGAGCTGCGCCCGGACACGGAGTGCCTGAAGGACGTCGTCGTCCGCATGCTCCCGTACTGGTTCGACAGCATCGTCCCGGACCTCCTCACCGGCCGCACGGTCCTGGTCGCCGCCCACGGCAACAGCCTCCGCGCCCTGGTGAAGCACCTGGACGGCATCTCGGACGAGGACATCGCGGGCCTCAACATCCCGACCGGCATCCCGCTCTCCTACGAGCTCGACGCCGACTTCAAGCCGCTGAACCCGGGCGGCACGTATCTCGACCCGGATGCGGCGAAGGCGGCCATCGAGGCCGTGAAGAACCAGGGCAAGAAGAAGTAGGTTTCCTGATCATGCCCCCGACCTGCGCATACGGCGCGGGGCGGGGGCATTTTCACGACCTGGGCCCACTGTGGGACCTCAACGCGGCGAATCCTGCGGCGGCCGGAGTGCCTGCCCGAGTGCCTTCCGGGCCCGGTCCCGGCTGCTCGGCATGAGGTGCGCGTACACCTTCAGCGTCAGGCCGGGGTCGGAGTGCCCGAGGTACTCACTGACGGCCTTGATGCTCTCCCCCGCGTCCAGCAGAACGGACGCGTAGAAGTGCCTCAGCGCGTGCATGCCGTGCTCCCGGGCAGCCGTGTGCTCCCGACTCTTGGCCTTCGGGATGACACCGACGGCGGCCAGGGCAGGCTTCCAGTGGTCCTCATTGAGTGAGGTGCGCCAGACGTGCCCGCCGTTGGGCCCGGTGAAGATCAGACGCTTGGTCACCCGCCGGCCGTTCGCGCGCATCCACGGCAGCGTGATCTCAACGGGCGGGAAGCGCTTGATGTGCTCCTTGAGGGCTTCGGCTACGGGCTCGGGAAGCGGGACATCGCGGAGCTTGCCGCCCTTCGGCGGTGCGAACACGGGCTTGCTCAGACTGAGTTTGAGCTGCTGCACCACGTGCAGGATGCCGCTGTCGAGGTCCAGCTCGTCCACGGACAGTCCGAGGATCTCGCCCTGCCGGAGGCCGCACCCGGCACCCATGTCGACCATGGGTCGGAAGCGCTCGGCCAGGGCACCTCGCATGGCGAAAACGCGGTCCGGCTGCCACGGGACAACTCGGCGGGTCCCCATTTCCGGGAGTGTCACCGTTCGCGAGTGGCAGGGGTTCCGGCGAAGGTAGCCGTCTTCGACAGCGGCGGAGAGGATGGCGCGGACGTTGGAGAAGATCACACGCGCGTAAGCGCCGGACATGCCGGACTCTTCGAGCTGCGTCACGAACTCCCGCATGTGGCTGGGCTGGAAGGAACCCAAGGGTCGGGTCCCAATGCGCGGGAAGGCGTGCAACTTGAGCTGAGACTGCATCGATGCCCGGGTGTTCGGGTCCCCGCTCTGGCTCGCAAGCCAGCCTTCAGCAAACTCCTGGAACGACTTCCGGGACGCGTTCGGGTCGATGTAGTCGCCGCGGACCACGTCCGCCGTGACCTTGCTCAGCCACTGCTCGGCGAGCCGCTTCTGTCCGTCGGGGAAGGACTTTCCCTTGCGCTTTCCGTCGGGCGCAAAGTAGCGGGCCCGGTAGCGCAGGCCGGACCCGTAGCGCTCGGTCTTAACGCGGACGGTCTTGCCGTCGGCGTTGGTCTCGGTCTTGAACCAGCGGTCTTGGATGCTGCCTGCCATCGGAGGCGAGTCCCTTCTCGACATGGATCAGGGGTGGCCGGTGACCGGCCACCCCTGGCGGTGCGTATGGCTGCGTCAGGCCGCGACGCGGCCGATGTTCTTGAGCTGAATGACGTAGGCCTGCACTTCGGCAGGGTCGTAGCGCACGTGCTTGCCGATGCGGAAGCCGGGAGGCCCGGTGCGCTTCCTGCGCCACTGGTAGACGGTTTCGAGGGGCACACCGAAGATCTCGGCGATGTCGCCCGGGGTGAGGTAGCGGTCGGGGAGGCCGCCCCGGAGGGTGGCTCGGGGGTCGGTCTCGGGGGTGCGCTTGGGTGCCACGGGGACTCCTCGGGGCAGCGGTGTTGGCGAATGTGTCCGAGGCTGTGATTTCTGCGTCACCACGTCATCCGCGTCACTCTTGGCCGTTGACCTGCGGTGACGTGGTGACGCAGCCAGTTGGAGGTGCGTCACCGGTGACGCAGACGTGCGTCATAGCGCGGTGCGGGGTGACGCAGATGACGCGGGGTGACGCAGCCGAAGCCGTCCTGCGTCACCTCGATAACCGCAGCTCAGGGGCAGTTTCGGGCTCCATGGTGACGCGGGTGACGCAGCCTTCCCTTTCTTAAGAAAAAAGAGAGGGGGTGTCTCTTGTGGTGTGGTGCTGCTTCGGGAGTGAAGTGGGGAGCCGCTTCGCGGCGCGACCCTTGGGCGGCGTTCCGCCGAACAGCAAGAGGAGCACGCCCCCCGTTTGGGCGCTGGTGCTCCTCTTGCTTGTCCGTACCCCGGTCTCCGGTGAGGGTCAGAACGACTGCTGCTCGTGGGGCGGCAGGGCCGGACGTCGGGTCATTTCGACGTACCGGCCTTCCTTGGTGCGGCCCCAATCGACGAGGACGCCCCGGGCGGCGAGGGTGGGCTGAAGGCGCTTGAGACGGTCGGAGAGGACTTTCCCGGTGGTGGGCCACCCTTTGGGCAGGGGGCGGAAGTCGTCGCCGCTGTAGAGGCCGCTGAGGAGGTGCAGCCACTCCGAGGACGTCATCCGCGCCTCGGTCCCGGGGTCGAGGCCGGCGGCGTGCTTGAGGACGGTCTGCGCGAGCAGGTCGCCCTCGATGACGTCGTCGTTAAGCTCATCCAGGCTGCTCCGGTACGCGGGGAGCGTGCCGAACCCGGTTGCGGCGTCGATCTGCGCGCACAGGTGCGCGAAGTCCGCCATCCGCAGATCACTCGGGATGTCCGTCTCGGTCGCCCTCACCTTGACCGTGAGGTCGAGGAGGGAGCCGAGGATGACGGGCAGGGCCGCTTCGAACTCCCGCCAGAGTTCCGCTTCGGTCCGCCGCACGCTCGGGCGTTCCAGCCGCAGCGGCAGAAGACGTTCGGCGAGGTCGGGGCGGATGACGCCGACGTCGATTCCGGTCAGCAGGAGCGGGCGGCGGTAGCGGGAGCGGACCACGTCGCCATCGCTGAACAAGGCGCGCTTGATGCTTTCGGCTCCGGTGACGATGCAGCACATCAGGTCGGACAGGTCCGGGGCCAGGTGGGAGAGGTTGTCGAGGGCGGTGACCCATCCGGCGGCGACGGCCGTGATCAGGTTCTCCTCATCCTTCGGGGCCCGGCGGAGGTCTCCGGTCATGCCCTCGATGATCCGCACCAGCATCCGGCCGGCCGTCGACTTCCCCGCGCCCTGCGGTCCGGTGAGGAAGGGGGCCGGGACGGGGACGGAGGGGCCGAGGCAGCCGACGAGCCAGGCCAGGGCCAGGCTCTCCGTCTCGGCGGTGGCGAAGTTCGTCAGCCGCAACAGGCTGTCGATGCCCTTGCCCTCGGTGTCCCGGGCGGGCATCGGGAGTTCGCCGGTGAGCTGGGTACGCCGCCAGCACACCTCACGCGGGTCCGGCACGAGGACGTCCCACCCATTGGGGTGGATGCGGACGGACTGCCCGTCGTCGCGGCCCAGGTCCAGCCACGTCGCCCCGTCGAACCCGGGCGCGACACGGATGTGGGTGGGCTGCACGTCCTGACTCAGTGCGAGTGCTTCGATCAAGTCCAACGCCTCCTTGAGCGACGTCCCGTTGAAGACGCCGACCCCGTCGTTGAAAAGGTCGACCATGAGTTCCTGCCGGTGGCTGCCCGTGGTGCCCTGGGAGCGGATGGGGCGGGCCACGGGGTGGCCGATGCGCTGGGCGTAGACGGTTCCCTCGGTCGTGCGGAAGTACCGGAAGTGCGACTGCGCGTACTCGGTGATGACCTCACGCGCCGGAGTCTTCTCGTCCTCGGACATGTCACATCCCCAAAGCAGTACGGGCGTTGGACCACGCATCCGTGCAGTGCCGGGCGCTCTCGCCCTTCGTCTGGGCGGCGGCGAACAGCCGTGCGGCGTGGGCGTCGGTGAGGCAGCCGCACCGGCCGTGGGCGGACAGCACCGCGAGGAACGTGCGGTAGACCGTTGCGTGCACGGCGCTGCTCGCCTCGGTGATCCGCTGCTCAGCCATCGCGATGCCGCGCTCCAAGTAGGCGGGCGTGCGGTGACGGCATTCCCCGCCCCCGGCCGGTACAGGCGCGGTGACGGGCCGGACCGGCGACGGCTTATCGACGATCAGTGCCCGCACAGCGTCGGGCAGGACCGTCATGGAGCCGGTGCCAGGTCCGAGCCACCGGGCGTAGACCATGGTCGACTTGATGTCGACGCCGTTGCGCACCGCGTTCGCGGAGGGCATCGCGCCCCGGTAGATCCAGTGCTCACCGCGCGTCGTCGGCACGGTCCGCGTGGTGGGGAGCGTCCGGTGGGCCCACGCGACCGCGTCGGCGTGGTCCAGGTCGACGACGGTCAGCCCGATACCGCCGGGGTGGTAGGCCACAGCCGCCGCGTGCTTCCACACCGGCGCCCATGCGGGCCCGGTGAGGGTGTCGGGGTCGGTGGTGGCGGCGGCCCAGGCGTGACAGGGGCGCGGGCAGTCGCACGGTCCGGGGGTCTTCATGTTCGGCCGGCCGCCGCAGGCGTTGTCACGGCAGGCCCGGCAGTTCCCGAACGGGACCTTCCCGGCCCGCAGCGGCAGCGCGGGGACGCCCCGACCGGCAAGGTCGACGGCGTTGCGAAGGTGGGCGTTCACGCGGCCACCCCCACCGGGCGGACAGCGGCGAGCAGGGCGCGGCCGATGTGCTCGGAGAACGCCGGCGGGATCGCCTCGGTCAGCTCCTCGCGCACCTCGGTCCACGTGATGCCCATAGCGGTCTGCATCTCGGGAACGGTGGCCTTGCCGCCCCCGGCCCCGTAGGCGGCGACATAGGGGCCGTCGCGGTAGACGCCGTGCCGGTGACCGCGCACGTACCCCCTGTGCTTCGGGTGCGCCGGCTGCGGCATCGTCCAGCCGCCCAGCTCGAAGTTGCGGTGCCGCAGGACACCGAGCCCGAACATCTCCCCGCACAGCCACACGTCCCGCCGGACGGGGGCTTTCCCGTTGGGCTGCTCGATGACGTAGGGCAGGCCGGTGGCGTCCAGCAGGGTACGCAGTTCGGGGATGAGCTGGACGTGTTCGCGTCCCCAGCCGCGCGCCTTGTTGGTGCCGATGGTCAGCGCGCATCCGGCCTGGCAGGGCGGGGAGGTGTGCACGGCGGCGAACCGGCCGATCCCCCCGGACGCGATCAGGGCGGCGAGGTATTCAAGCGCTTCGGCCCGGACGAACGTGAAGGGGTAGTTCGGGCGGTCGACGATGTCGACGCCGATGACGTCGAACCCGGCGCGGTGGTAGCCGGTGGCCGCGCCACCGGCGCAGCAGAAAAGGTCGAGGAGTAACGGACGAGCCGGGGCATGGTCTCGCCGGATGGGGGTGGGTTGGGTCATGCTGGAGTCCTCCAGTTCGTTGTGCTGGATCACGAGGGCGGCCCCGGTCTTTGGCGAGAGGGGGGCCGCCCTTGGCGTTGCGTGGAGTGGGTGCTCAGGCGGCTTGCTGGCCGGGCAGGATGCGCCCGTCAGCGGTGCGCTGAAGGGCCCCCGACGCGGTGAGTGCTTTGATCTCGCGGGAGACGGTGCCCTTGTTCAGGCCCGTCGCGTCGGCCACTTCCTTGGCCGTTCGGGAGCCCGCCTGTACCGCGCCCAGCACCTTGTCCCGGTTGGACGCGATCCCGGACGGGGCGGTGTTCTTGACCAGCCGCAACGGTGCCGGGGCCGCCTGACCGGTGGGGTTGCCGGGGGCCCAGATGGATTTGGGCAGGGCGCGGACGCCGGTGTCGTCCAGGGTCCAGGTGCGCAGCATGCGCGGCCCGTAGCCCTTGAGGTAGCCGTGCCCCCGGTACTCACGCCCGTCGGGGATCTGATGGGGTGCGTAGTGGGCGCAGTCGTCCAGGGCGACCTGCGCCTGTGTCGTGCCGGCCACCCGCAGAGAGAAGCGGGTGAGCAGGTTCGGGGCGATCAGCTTGTGCACGCCCGGGGCGGCCCCGTCGGTCAGCGGGTACTGCGTGGCCCACCACAGAACCACCCCGCGCGAACGGCCCAGCGAGGACAGTTCGATGAGCCGCTGAAGCCGGTCCTTGTCCCGCTGGATCAGGGCGAGGATGACCTGTCCTTCGTCGATGACGACGGTGAGCTGTCGGCCGTCCCAGACGCTGATGCCGCGCTTCTTCATGTCGTGCTTGCGGCGGGTCATCTCCGCATGCCCGTCGTCCACGGTGGCGGTGATCTCGTCGGCCTCCACGGCGACGCGGCAGACGCTCTCCCAGATGTTGGCCTCTTCGCCCTTCCCATCGATCAGGACCACATCACCGCGCAGGTGGGCGGTCGCGATCAGCGGGCGGAACGACCATGACTTGCCCGTTCCGGACGCACCGGAGACCAACAGCCGCTCATCGAACGGAACCAGCGCCTCGTCCCCGGTCTCGGTGTCCAGGCCCAGACTCATCATCAGCGGGTCCGTGGGGATGCGGTCGGGGGTCCACAGCGAGGAGACGCCCGCGGCTGCCGACCGCGTCGCCAACGACACCACCGCCCACCCACCACGCGAAGCCGACGTGATCCGGACCCGCAGTGCGGTGCGGGCCCCGAGCAGCGCCCGGACCGAGTCGGCCTTGTCGGACAGTGTCTTGACGGTCCAGGTGCCGTCGAGTCGGATCTCGCAGCGGATACCGCCCGGCTCCATCGTGGGCGGGGTGGTGACGGTGCCGGACAGGCCACGGTCCGGGGCGTGCTCCACCCAGTAGGCAGGGTCGAGGCGCTCCATGAGCTGGCGCTCCTCCAGGGACAGCGACTCATCCACCACCACCCGCGCCCGACGACGGCCGAGCCCGAGAGCGGCGGCGTTCGCCCCGATCAGCAGCGCGGACGTGGTGGCCGGCCAGAGCGTGAGGTGCTGGGCGGACATGAGCGCGGTCGCGATGGCACTGGGCACGGCGTGGACGGAATGCGCCTGGATCGCGCGGGCCTTGAGCGTGGTCGGGTAGTTCACCCGCGCCTCCTTGAGCTTGGCCCGGGTGTCCCGCTCATGCGACGACGCCGCCTTCGTCGCGACGCGTGCGGCGCGGCGGGACGCGGCGAACGGGTTGCTCGACCCGGCGCGTGCGGTGGTCTTCTGCGCCCTGGCCGTGGAGAGGGTGGAGCGGGCGGCGTTGTGCTCCTTCTGCGCGGCCATGAGCGCCTTCAGGTGCTCGGGGGTGCGGAGCTTGGTGCGGCGATCGGCCTCCAGGTCCCAGCGCACCGCGAACGGCACGAACACCGGGGAGAGCGAATCGAGTGCCGTGGTGGTGGTGTTGGTGGTGGTCGTCCATGCTTGCTTCCAGTCCACGAGAGTCCTCCAAGACCGTGGATAAGGGCCGGTGCGCCGTTGCGTGGCGACACCGGCCCGCCCTAGTTGCACGGGTGGCCACTGCTGGTTGCGTCAACAGCGGCGGTTGAACCCCCGCAACCGGCCCTGACCTGCAAAGTTGCAGAGTTGAGCCGATGGCGGGGTGGGGGCCCTACGCGCCCGCGCGCGTAGGGCGGTCGAAAATGGGGCCGTGCAACCCCCTGGCAGGCCCCTGGGTGGCCGTCCAGGGGGCCGGGGGTCAAACCCCATCTGTGAGGGGGTGCGGCCCGCTGGTGGGGCGCTGGGCGGTTTCAGTGGGTGGAGCGGCCGAACCACCGGTTGTGGACCGTGGTGTGATGCACCGTCGCGGGTCGCCCGCCACCGAGAACGGTGGGGGCGATGCGGGAGGCGACGACGGCGATGGCGGCCCACATCACGAGCGACCCGAGACCGGCGGCGGCGCTCACGAGCTGACCGGCACCGAGGAGAAGCTGACCGGCCCCCCACCCGGCACCACCGGCGAGCAGTCCGCCGGCGGCGATGCGCTGGGCGCGCGGGTCGAACAACGGCTGCGGAGTCAGGTCACGCGGCTGGTAGACGCCGGGGGCGGTGGGCAGGTGCTCGCGGAGCACGGCCACCATGACCCCCTCCGGGCCCGGGACGTAAACGACCGTCCCCGTCTCCTCGGCGTGGAGCTGCACCGTGCCGGTGGTGGGGGTGGCCGGTGCGGTGGGCCAGCCCGGCAGGACGTGTTCGGTGGGCGTCATGGGGGCGTGTCCTTCCTGTTCGGCGGGGTGTCGTGGCAGGTGACGCACATGCCGAGCGAGCGCGGGATGCAGTACCCGGCATCGGCCCGGCAGGTGGGGCAGGTGCGACGGGCGAGCATCGCCGCAGCGAGCGCGGCGGCGCGGGCCGGGGTCATGGGGCGTACGGGCTTGGCCCGGTCGACCCGGTAGAGGTAGGCGACCAGCGGCCCACGGCGACGCCGGGGCCGGTGGACTTCCGCGACGACGTCCTGACCACCCGGCCGCAGCCCCAGCGCGCGGAGCTGACGGCGGGTGGCCAACCCGTCCGGGGCGAGACGCCACCGGTAGCAAGGCAGCGCGGTCACGACGACGCGCCCTCAAGGACGAGGCCGGTGCCGTCGCGGTGTTCCTGGTAGCGGGCGGAGACCCACCCGGTCGACCAGCCGCACAGTTCCGCAGCCGCCCGGACGGGCAGCCCTTCGCCGAAGGAGGCGTGGACGACGAGCCGGGCCTTGTCCTCGGGCAGCTTCTCGTTCACCGGACCAGCGGCCAGGAGCGCCGCGCGTTCACGGGCCTCACGCTCAGCCCGCTCCTGCTGCTGCCGGCGGGCCTCCTGCTCGCGCTCCAACCGGTCCCGCTCACGACGCTGTGCAGCCTCGCGTTCAAGGCGTTCACGCTCGGCCTGCTGCTGTTCACGCATCTGCTCACGGTGTTCACGGGCCTCACGCTCGGCCCGCTCACGCGCCTCCGCCCGCTCGCGCTCCTCACGCCGCGCCGCGTCCTCGCGGGCGGTCTGTTCACGGGCGATCAGCGCTTCATGCTCACGCTGTTCACGCGCCAACTGGGCTGCGTGCTCCCGCTCCTCACGCTGCCGCCGCTCCTGCGCCTCACGCCGCTCAGCAGCGGCCCGCTCACGCTCGGCGCGCTCGGCCTTGAGCTGGGTTTCACGGGCGCTCTGGGCGGCGGTGATGGCCCGCCGGTAGGCGAGGCCGGTCTCTGCGGTGACGATCAGAAGGAGCGGTGCGACCGCGTGGACAGCGGCCCCGACCAGGTCCTTCTTCAACGCGGAGTCGGCCACGTTCAGGGCCAGGGTCATGGCTCCGGTCATCCACCGCAGGGCGATGGGCCACCGGCCACCGTGCCCGCCCAGAGTGGCCAGGACCGAGTCCAGGCGGACCACGATGACGACCGCCGCGTCCACGACGAGAGGGAGGATCGGGGCCGTCCACTCCCACCCCTTGGGGCTGTGGCGCTCCATCAGCGGGGTGACCGTGAGGATGGAGAACAGCATCGCCCCGCCCACGATCAGCCACGTGCCGACCGACAGGGCGCGTTCCGCTGAACGGATCTGAACAGCGTTCACGACGCCACCCCCACACCTGCAACGGGCGCCGGGATCGCGGCGTAGCCGACCAGGCGCAGCCGGATTCCCGTGAACACGGCGTGAGCGTCCAGGACGCGGGTGGTGCCTCGGCTCTGAACGCCGTGAACAACGGCCCAGGGGTCGATGCCCAGGGCCTCACGCCACGCCTCGAACACGGCCAGGTCGTTGTGCGCCGACAGCTCCACCTGATCCGGGAAGATGGTGGAGACGTGGACGTCGACGGCCGGCAGATCCGGGAACCGAGCCATCAGCGACGCCAGGACGGTGACCGCAGCGGACAGCCCGCTCATCGTCGGCGCGCTCATACCGCACCGCCCGACGACGTCACCGCGGAACGGTCGGCCACCAGGCGGACGGGGATCTTGGCGAACATCCGCCGCCGGGGTGCGGGGGTGGCGTCCCACTTCCACTCGGCACCGTCCCGGGCCGCGTAGCCGAGAGCGGCCAGGACGGCCGCCCGCTCGGGGACGGTCGGGACGGGCTCGGCGCGGTTGAAGCCGTGGACCGGCCACTCTCGCGGCTCGTAGCCGGTCAGGACGAACAGCTTCCAGGTCCCGGACGCGTCCAGGACCATGCGGGCCTCGGGAAGCAGGGACATCACGCCACCTCCCCAGCGGTGGCGGTGTTCGCCAGGGCCCGGCGGGCGGCCAGCACCCGCCGGCGGGCCCTGCGGATACGCCGCTCGTCCAGCTCGGTCGGGGTGCGGTCGATGGTCATGATCTGCGCGTCCAGCAGGTCGACGTCCGCCAGGATCAGCGGCATCTCCCGGTCGATCGCGTCCAGCTCCGCGTCCGACGGCTCACCCTCGAACGGGGCGGCGGCCGTAACGGCCGCCTGAAGTGCTGCGATGCTCCTCATGGGTCTGTTCCTCTCAGGAAGGAACGGCTCAACACGAACCCCCGGAGTTGCTGCTCCGGGGGTTCTCGCCGTTGGAACCAGGAACCGGCTCCCCTCAGCCCCGCCCGTACGACCCCAGAGGGGCGGACGGGCGGGGGAGGCAACCGGCCGCAGCGGTCATGGGCACTGCGGATGGTCTTGACGTGCAGATGTCTCCTTCGGGAACACGAGCTCCCGTGTAGGCGTATGGAGACGCGACCTTTCGGTCTAAGCCCTCCGGTTGACCAGGGATCCGGGACCCTCGGCCCGATCTGTCCCGGGCCCCTTCACTCCAGGCAGCCCTGAACAAGCACAGGAATGCCCGACGCGCTGTAGCCATTGTCCGTACAATGGCTACAGACAGGATGTTGGCAGAGCGGCCTGCGCATCGCAAGGGCATTGGCCACATTGACTAGACAATGGAGCCAACAAGCGGCTTCCATGGGAGGCATGACAGTGACTCGTCTCGGGCGGAACCCGATGTATCAGCAGATCGCGGACGCGCTGCGGGAGCAGATCACGTCCGGGAAGCTCGAACCAGACGCGAAGCTCCCGACTGAAGCAGAGCTGCGCGATCAGTACGGCGTGTCACGGGAGACTGTGCGCAAGTCGCTCGCTCAGCTCGTGAACGAGGGGCTCGTTGTCTCGGCGCGTCCGCAGGGCCACTTCGTCCGCCGCCGTCGGCCAATGGTGTTCCGCCCCCAAGCGGAGTTCCGGAAGCGACCGTACTCGCCGGAGATGGACGCTTTCACGACCGAGTACGCGGCTGAGGGACGCGAGCCACGGCAGGAGATTGAGGTGGCCATCGTGGAGCCACCGGAGGAAGTAGCCAAGAGGCTCCGGCTGGAACCGGGCGAGCTGGTCGCGGTGCGGAAACGAGTGCGATACCTCGACGGGGAGCCGTTCAACATCAACGACAGCTACTTCCCGCTCGCCCTCGTACGGGACTCGGAGATCATGCGCCCGGAGGACATCGCTCGTGGCGCCAACCAGGTTCTCGCCGAACTCGGGTACCGGCAGGAGCGAGCCCTAGATGAGTTGTACGTCCGTATGCCCACCCCTGAGCAGGTGCATCGACTCGACCTGGGCCCCGGGACGCCGGTCGGGATTCATGTTGTCACCGGCCACACAGCCGAGGGGAAACCTGTGAGAGTCGCAGTGACTGTGCTCCCGGGCGACAGGCACGTGATCTCGTACGAACGACAGCGCGAAGAGCCGAACGAGGGCGCATGAAGAATCTACTCATCCGCGCCGGCCGTCCTGATGAATTGGACGTGGTGGAAGCGTTGCTGCGCGAGGCCTCAACCTGGCTTGCCTCGCGCGGCATCGACCAGTGGCAGTACCCGCCCCACCGTGACCGCATTTTGGAAGCCCTTGAACGAGGGGTGTGCTTCCTCGCGTTCGAGGAGGGGGAGCCGGTCGCAACCATCCAAGTGGATGACTTCGCAGACCCTGAGTTCTGGACCCCGGAAGACCGGCCAGATGCAGCCCTCTACGTTCATCGCATGGCCGTAACGCGCACGGCTTCCGGCGCGGGCATCGGCGGCCTCCTGCTCGACTGGGCGTCGGAACGTGCCTCAGCCCAAGGCAAGCGATGGTTGCGGCTGGACGCATGGAAGGACAACGAAGGGTTGCACAGGTTCTACGAGGGCGCGGGCTTCGCGCTCCTCCGCATCGTGAATCTTTCACACCGCAGATCGGGTGCCCTGTTCCAACGGTCGACGTCACCAAACACTAGGAGGGCATTCCATGCCTGAGGTGCCGCAAGCCTCGGCGAGGCTCTGGAAGTCTATGGAGCACTTTCAGCCCGAAGTCTATGTGAAACACGTAGACTTCAAAGAGGGCTCGCCTTACGAAGGACAGAGTGTGACTCTTGCTCCTGTCACACTAGTGGCCGGAGCTCACGGCTCAGGAAAGACCACCTTTCTATCACTGATCGCGGAATGCTTGCGGGCTGGAGCCCGACACTATGAAGTACCACCAATCATCCGACCCCAAGGCCACGGGGAGCCATTCCTGGGAGGCCAATGCCTCCTTAAGGTGCAGCACCATAGTGACGAACTAGAAATCCACGCAGATTTGGATGTCAGCAGCCGGGTCTCGCGAAAAGGCGACGCCATAGAGGTCGGATTCGACCCAATCCTCCGAGGCTCCTATGACGTCTCGTCCGATATTCAGATATTTTTTCAGGATGTTCGCCAGGAATTTCTCAAGAATAGCCTGGCCGGAGAGCCGTGGGAGCAGAAGAAGAAGGATTTGGATGCCCTTCGCGAGATTCTGGGTTTCCCTTACGATGAGGCGACCTATTATCCGCTTGACGTAGACAACTCCGGGGTCGTGTTCCCGTACGTCAAAGGAAGGCGAGGGGATGAATGGGTCGACTCGTTCCAGATGAGCTACGGGGAGCTCACCGTACATAAACTCCGGTGGGAAGTTGCCAATGCCCCCACGCATTCCGTACTACTCCTGGATGAGCCCGAAGCTAACATTGCCCCGAGAGGACGAGCAGCACTCGTCGACGAGATTGCGCGGCTAGCTCGCGGATCAAACCGTCAAATTGTGATCGCCACACACTCAGCCGAATTCCTTGGCCGTGTTCCGCTATCAGCAATTCGCATGTGCGTTCGAGTTGGCATCTCTAGGGCGATCCTCACCCCCTCTCGCCCCTCAGACCTCCGCGATTCCATCGGAGTAGATCACCCACTTCGTTTCTTCTTGGTGGTCGAGGATGAGACGGCCGAAGCAGCCTTGGCGCTACTTCTCACGGCGAGTCAATTTCCACTCCTCAGCGAAACTGAAGTAATCAAGGCGGGCTCGTGGACCGATGCAATCGTTACTCACGCCTCGATTTCGTCATCCAGCCGTGTGCGATCAGTCGCTGTGATTGATGGCGACCAGAGAACCAAGGTGCCGCTTTCTAAGCAGTCAAATAGCGTACTTTTCCTTCCTGGCAGCGAGCCACCCGAGAAGGTATTCGTTCAACATGCAGCGCGCCATCCAGAACAACTGGCACGTAGGCTCAATTGCTCGATTCAATCCATCAGCGTGTACATTGCCGAAATGCTAGGAACCGATCACCATAGGTGGCTGACACTTCTGGCTAAACGCACCGGGCATGATTGGCGTCATTGCTTGCGAGCAGCTTTCGAGATCTGGTACTCGAATACTGATAACGAGTCGGAGGCTAGTGCACTCGTCGAACAGATCATGGAAGCACTACAGCAGGGGCTCAAAGGAGGGTGAAGCGCCTCTATGAGCGCACACAGCAGGTAGAGGGGGTTGCCGGGCGGCGACTGCTCCTCTTCGCGGCTCAGCACCTGAGGTAACACCACCGGGCCCTCTGTGGGCCCTCCAAGAGCGACGGGCAACGCCCAACAACGACCAACGACGACAGCCCAACCGCAGGTCAGATAGGGCGAACACCCTGCTGACCAGGGCCGGAAAACGGGCCCGCCAGACCCAGGGCAAGAAGAAGTAGCGAAAGCGCTCGAGCCCCCCGTCTGCGCTTCTCACGCAGGTTGGGGGGCGTCGTGTTTCTCGGGTCGTCATCCAGTCGCCAGTACAGCAGCGGGCTCGCGCCCTCCTGGGGGGCTCCGGCGGGCCGACGGATGGTCTGCAGACGACCGTGGAAGCCCTGAGTCGGTCACGGCTCGGGGAGAAGCGCTTTCGGTAGGTGGTCACCGAAGAAGCAGCCCTGTCCGGCCCCACTTTTCCGGACCCGACAGCTCGTCGCTCCTCGCTGCCCACCTACCGAGAATCTGCAGATCGATATACCTCTCCACGTCCCTCAAGAGATGTGGCAACATCAGCGGATCGAGTCGGCTACATACGGGGGATGACCAGTGGGGACTCAGCTGTGCGTAGGTCAGGTGCTGCGCTCTGCACAGAACAGGGACCCTTCCGTAGCCGTCATGAACGGCTACTCGAACATCCATCACGTCACCGCTTCTCAGATTCTGGCTCAAGTCCAACTGAGCAAGGGAATCAATCCGATCGCCAAGGTCAAAGCATCGGGCGTGCCCCGAAGGCCAGCAGTCCTGATCCGCTCGAGCCCATGGAAAGCCGGGACGCCCGAGACTCCATGGCATGACGTGTTCGACCTGGACAACGGTCACGTGCGCTACTTCGGCGATCACCGCGTCGACCACGCCGTCCCGGTGGGGGCTACCCAGGGCAATTCCGTGCTGCTGGCGACTCTGGCTGAACACCACGCGTCGACTGCGGAGGAAAGAGCCCTGGCAACCCCCCTGCTCGTCTTCGCCGCTGTGCCACGCAACAACTCCGCCAAGGGATACGTTCAGTTCTGCGGAGTGGCGGTCATAGAACGCGCGGAACAGATTGAGCAGGAGGCCGGCGGCCTGTCCTACCCCAACTACCAGTATGACCTGGCAGTTCTGGACCTGAGTGCCGAGGGTGACAACGTCGACTGGGCATGGATCGAGGCTCGCGGGGACCACCGCCTCTCCGCTGCCGAAGCGCTGGCGTACGCACCCCGCTCCTGGCGCCAGTGGGTGCAACACGGGCAAGCCGCACTGCCCACCGTACGCCGTCAGTCGGCCCGCCCCGCTGCCGACAGGGGACAGCGTGCGCGGCTGACTCGTGGGGAGAAGGCAGCCCAGCAGCTCTTCCCCTCGCCTCGCCCAGCACCGCATTCCACAGGCTCGCCCGAAAACGGAGCGGCGTCAGGAGAGCTCACTGCACGCACGCTGATGGAGAGACTCAGGAAGCTCAAGACTCATCAACACTATGGGCCCCGAAGTCGACACGCACCATTGGGTCTTCTGTGGAGTATTTCCAGGATCGCCTCAGGTGGGCCCCGGCTGGCTCCTTGGAGGGTCTTCCGCGACGAGGTGGGCGAGTTGATGACGGAGTTCGATCCTCCCCACTCGCCCCCCGAGTATCCCTTCTGGCACCTCAGGGCTAGTCACTTGTGGGATGTCCAGGGCATTTCTCGCGAAGAAGGCACGCCTCGTGGCGCAACCCTCGACCGCGCCAACCCTGAAGGAGGAATGACCGAAGAAGCTGCTCGCCTGTTGAAAGACCCCTTCATTCGCTCACAGGCCATCGCTGTGATCCGGAGGACCTACTTCACGGACGTCGACCAGCCCGCGTTGATGACACGACTGGGGTTGGGCGGTTATGAGACAGCGAGCGGCGTAGTTGAGGGGCAGCAGCCGGGGTTCGGCCCCGCAGCGCGACGCGACGTCAACGCCTCCCGCATTGTCCGTAACGTGGCAGTGGCGAACGAAGTGAAGAGGATGCATACCGATCACTGCCAGGTCTGCGGTCAGCAGTTGCCGACTTTGTTCGGCACGTATAGCGAGGCAGCCCACATCCGTGGTCTCGGCCACCCCCACCACGGCCCCGATGAACTGTCCAACCTGCTCGTCCTGTGCCCGAACCATCACGTACAGTTCGACAAGCTCGCCATATATGTCGACCCTCAGGACACTGTTCGCTTCACCGTGAACAACGAACCCACGGGCATGCTTCGCCGACTTGCAGAGCATCCGATCGACCAAGAGCATCTGCGCTACCAGCGCGCTCTGTGCGGCAGGGATCGCGACGCAGAGGACCAGAGCACGGAACGTTCGTAGCTGAGCCTGCACGCGGCGGCTGGGGCAGGCCGTAATGGACTGCGTCAGGTCGCGCTGCGGTGGGGCGGCGCTGTCAGTGGCTCCTGCCACGATGGCTGCCATGGCGACCTACCTGCTCACCGACATCGAGCGAGCCCTCCGGAGCAGTTGGAGCGCCGAGACCTGCACGCCGGAGTACCGGGCGCGTTGGAGTCCGGACAATCCGGCGCGGGACCAGTGCGGGGTGACCGCCATGGTGCTCAACGACCTGCTGGGCGGGGAGTTGATACGGGGTGAGGTCCACGTCGGCGGGGTGCGCACCGACTACCACTGGTGGAACCGGCTGGGGGCGGGTGTGGAGATCGACCTCACGCGGGAGCAGTTCGGGCCGGAGGAGGTCGTGACCGGGGGCGTCGTCATAGCCCGGCCGCCCGTGGCCGAGTGGCGGCGGCTTCGGGAGGAGTACGCGTTGCTCCGTGCACGGGTGGCCGAGCGGCTCGGGCGGGGCTGAGCCGTCGGCGCGACGCACTACGGTGGTCCCGTGCCGCCCGGGCGGCCGGGCGACAAGGGCCGCTGGGCTGCCGGGCTGTTGGGCGGTCGGGCCGGAGCACGGTGCCTCCGGGGCAGGGAGATCGGGGAGAGCGATCATGGGCGAGTCTCTGAAGACCTTCGTCGGCGGCACCGAGGTCGAGGTGCCCAACAGCATCCCGGACATCCGGGCCGCGCTGCCCGAGGAGAGACGTGAGGAGTTCGACCTCGCGATCAACGAGGCCGGGGTGCACGAGATCCAGGCCGTCATGCGGCACTGGATGCTGGAGGCCGTCCCCGACCCCGAGGCAGAACAGATCCTGGACAGGCTGGCGCAGGACGAGGCCGAGAGGCGGAGCGTCGCTTGAGCTTCCGCATCTCCTACGCGCCTCCCGCCGACGACACCCTCGCCAAGATGCGGGACAACGAGTCCTTCCGGGACGAGATGTCCCGCACCCTGGGCCAGGAGCCCTACGGGCACGCGTCCTCCGCCGTCAAGAGTGAGCAGGACCGACGCGAGGCGACCGTCTCCGGGGCCATCGTCCTCTACTACGTCTCCCGGTCCGTCCTGACCCTCACCGTCGTCCGACTCGTCCCCCTGCCCTGAGCGCCGGGGGAGGGCGCCTGCCCCTTCCGCGTCAACGGAGGTGACGAGGACGGGGCAGGCGAGGTACGAGCCGTCGGCCCGTCAGGCGAGCTTCCCGTCCTGCGCCGCCACGACCTCGGTCGGCACCGCGAACTTCGCGCCACCGCCCGCCGCCGCCAGGTTGAAGGCGAAGAACGTCGCCACGGTGCCTTCCTTGCGCAGCGCCACCAGCTTGAACGGGGCGGAGTCCCCGCCGTCCTCCGAGACGACCGTCCAGGCGGCGGACTCGTCGCCGCCGGTGACCTTCTCCTCTGCGAGCGAGACGACCTTCGTCGGCGCACCGGCGACCGTGGCCGTGAATCCGCCGGCACAGTCCGCCGCGGCCTTCTTCAGGGCGGCGAACGCGTCCGGGCCCGCCGTCTTGTCGTACGAGGTGAGGGCGACGAACGTGGACGTGAGGTCGAAGGCGGACTTCAGGGCGTCCTCCGCCTCGCCGTCCGTCAGGTCCTCCAGGGCCTTCTTGCCGTCGGTCTTCGGCTCGCTGACCACCTTCCGCTTGGTGGTGGCCACCGAGCCCTCCTGCGCGATGCCGTACATGGCGTGGGCGACCGGCAGGCACTCCTTCTTGTCGACCGTGACGCCCTCCGCCGGAACCTCGTCGTCCGGGCCCGCCTTGGTGACCTTGTGGCCCTTCACGTCGCCCTCGGTGAGGGATGCCTTCTCCAGGTCGGCGGCGCTCAGCGCCTTGGCCGGCGCCTTCGGGGCCGAGCTTCCGGCGGTCGCCGTGCCGTCCTTGCCGTCCTTGCCGTCGGCGTCGGACGACCCACCGCCACAGGCGGTGGCCAGCAGGGCGAGGGAGGCCGCGCAGGCGGCGAGGGCGGTACGGCGTACGGCAGTGGCGCGCATGGTTCATCTCTCCGTTCGAGGAGCAACGGCCCCGCTCAAACCGTCACTTCGACGTCGTCTGGGACGGGCCGTCGCAGTGATCCACACTTTACGATCGAACCTCTGAGCGAAGATCAGTTCGGCCGTGCCCCACACGGGATCGTGATTCTGCTGTGACCACCCTGTGAACACCCGGCGCGCCGCCCCCATACGGCTGGCGCCCGGAGGCCCGTCCCCAGGCCGCTGAAGCGCCCGCCCGCTGGTGCCCGCCCGCCCGGCGGCCCCGCCTCGCGGGCACGGCCCGTCAGCGCGGGCACGGTCCGTCAGCCGGTGCCGGCGTCAGGTGTGGGCCGGGCACCGGCGTCAGGTGTCGGCCGGGCGCTGGATCAGGTGGCTGAACGCGTCCAGGTTCCGGGTCGACTCGCCGCGCGACACACGCCACGCGTGCTCCTTGCGGATCGAGCTCGCGAAGCCCAGCTCCAGGAGGGTGTTGAACGACCCGTCGGCCGCTTCGAGCACCGTGCCGAGCAGCCGGTCCAGCTCCTCTGCCGTGACCACCGAGAGCGGCAGCTTGCCGACCAGGTAGATGTCGCCGAGCCGATCGATCGCGTAACTAACGCCGAACAGGCGGAGGTTGCGTTCCAGCAGCCAGCGGTGCACCTCGGCGTCGTTCTCGTCGGGGTGCCGGACGACGAACGCGTTGATGGAGAGGGAGTGCCTGCCGACGATGAGCGAACAGGTCGTCGACAGCTTGCGGGTGCCGGGCAGCGTCACGACGTAGCTGCCGGGTTCGGGGCTCTCCCAGGCGAGTTCGGCGTCGTTGAGCGTCGCCTCGATGACCTGGGCCGCTGCTGTTTCGTCGGGTACGTCAGCCATGCAGCGAGCGTACGACAGTGACGCGCACGGCACGCACCGCACGGCACGCACCGCACCGCACGCACCGCCCCGCCCGGCACCCGGCCTCACACCCCGCGCCACCGGGCCTCCCGCTCCCGGGCGCCCGTCAGCCGCAGTGCGTACGGGCCCGGCGGCGGCGGTCGCAGAGAGCGGCCGTGTACACGTCGGCGGTGGCCGAGGCGGCCGTGTCCCAGCCGAAGGACTGGGCGTGCGCGGCGGCCGCTTCCCCCATCCGCTCGACCAGCTCCGGCGCGTCGGCGAACCGTTCCAGCGCGTGGGCGTACGCCTCCGGGGCGTGCCCCGGTATCAGGAAGCCGCTGACCTCGTCGCGCACCGCCACGGGCAGTCCGCCCACGGCCGCCGCGACGACCGGGGTGCCCGCCGCCTGGGCCTCGATGGCGACCAGGCCGAAGGACTCGCTGTGCGACGGCATGACCAGCACGGAGGCGGCCCGGAACCAGTCGGCGAGCCGGTCCTGGCCGACCGGCGGATGGAACCGTACGACGTCGGCGATGCCCAGGCGCGCGGCGAGCTTCTGGAGGCCCTCAGGCTTGGCGAGCCCGCTGCCGCTGGGGCCGCCGACGACCGGCACGACCATCCGGGACCGCAGGGACGGGTCCCGCTCCAGGAGCACCGCCACCGCGCGCAGCAACACGTCAGGGGCCTTCAGTGGCTGGATACGGCCGGCGAAGAGCGGGATCAGCGCGTCCTGCGGCAGCCCCAGGCGGGCCCGCGCCGCGGCGCGTCCGTCGGCGGGGCGGAAGCGTTCCAGGTTGACGCCGGGGTGCACGACGGCGACCGAGGCAGGGTCGGCGTCGTAGAAACGGACGAGGTCGTCGGCCTCCTCCGCGGTGTTGGCGATCAGGCGGTCGGAGGCGTGGACGATCTGGGTCTCGCCGATGACGCGGGCGGGCGGCTCGGGCGTGTCGCCGGCGGCGAGCGCGGCGTTCTTGACCTTGGCCATGGTGTGCATCGCGTGGACCAGGGGGACGCCCCAGCGCTGGGCGGCGAGCCATCCGACCTGGCCGGAGAGCCAGTAGTGGGAGTGCACGAGGTCGTAGTAGCCGGGGCGCTGGCCGGCCCAGGCCTGCATCACGCCGTGGGTGAAGGCGCAGAGCTGGGCGGGCAGGTCCTCCTTGGCGAGCCCCTCGTAGGGCCCCGCGTCGACGTGCCGTACGAGGACGCCCGGGGCCAGCTCCACCGCGGGGGGCAGGGAGCCGGTGGTCGCCCGGGTGAAGACCTCGACCTCGATGTCGATGGCGGCGAGGCGCTTGGCCAGCTCGACGATGTAGACGTTCATCCCGCCCGCGTCGCCCGTGCCGGGCTGGTGGAGCGGGGACGTGTGCACGGAGAGCATCGCGATGCGGCGCGGCTTGCGGGGCGACCCGGGGAAGCCGCCGGGGAACCTGATACGCGGGGCCGATCGGGTGGAGCCGAGCCGGGAGACGTACTGGCTCACGTCGTCGGTTCTCCTCACTCGGGGCATGCCGGGACGAGGGTTCGGGGCCCTCCGAAGGGCGAGAACAGGGGAGCCCCGGCATTCATTTCCGCTTTGCCAAATCATTACGTTTCCGGCCGCGCGCCAGAGGAGCGGCGCAGGCCCGGAGATCCGGAGCCCAGGAGCGCGGCGAGGGCCGGACGCGCGGCCGGGAGGCGCCCGACCGGGCCGGCTCCGGGTCCGCCCCGCCCCGTCGCTTAGGCTCGCCGCATGCGTCAGCGCCCCATCGGCACCGCCACCCGCGGGACCACCAACCCCAACCGGCTCCGCCGCATGGACCGCTGGATCGCCGCCGCGCACGGCCCCTCCCTGCGCCGCGCCGCCTCCCCCCTGGCCGTGGACCTCGGATACGGGGCCGCCCCCTGGACCGCCGTCGAGCTGCTGGCCCGCCTGCGGACGGTCGAGCCGCGCACCGCGGTGGCGGGCGTCGAGATCGACCCGGAGCGGGTCGCCGCCGCGCAGCCGTACGCACGGCAGGGCCTCACCTTCGTGCACGGCGGCTTCGAGATCCCCCTGGACGTGCGGCCCACTCTCATCCGCGCGGCGAACGTCCTGCGCCAGTACGACGAGGACCAGGTCGCCGAGGTCTGGGCGCGGCTGTGCGCCCGCCTCGCACCCGGCGGCCTGCTGGTGGAGGGCACCTGCGACGAGATCGGGCGGCGGCACGTCTGGGTGGCCCTGGGGCCGGAGGGGCCGCAATCGGTCACCTTCGCCACCCGGCTCGGCTCCCTGGAGCGCCCCTCCGACCTGGCGGAACGCCTGCCGAAGGCGCTGATCCACCGCAACGTCCCGGGCGAGCCCGTCCACGCGTTCCTGCGGGACTTCGACCGGGCCTGGGCGACGGCCTCCCCGTACGCGGCGCTCGGCGCCCGGCAGCGCTGGATCGCGGCGGTACGGGCCCTGTCGGGGAGCTGGCCGCTTGCGGACGGGGAGCGCCGGTGGCGGCAGGGCGAGGTCACGGTGGAGTGGGACGCCCTGCGGCCCACCGGCCGCTGAACAGGGCCGGCGGGCCGGGGTAGGGCCGCCCCAAGTGCTGAGCCGGCCTGTTTTCGGGAACGCCTCGGGGGCACCGTTCGTCCCAGAAGGTGGAGACAGTCGTACGAGGCCGTGGCGGGGGCCCTGGGGGCGCACGACGGTATGACGGGCCGGCACCGCGGAACGGAACCGCGAGGGTGAACCACGGGGGTATCGGGAGGAATCACCCCGGGCAGGGCGGCAGGTGACGCGTCGGGCACCGTCGCCCTCTGTTGCTTTACGGGGCGACATGGCACGATCTCGACGTTGCCGACTAAGTTACTGACGGTAAGTCAGCTTCACGAGGTCCGGCTTCTCTTGTTTTCTTTCCCGCATGCGTCGCACGTCGCGCATGCGCCGCTCGAACCGCTCGCGCTGTCCGTGTCGCGTGCGTTGTACGCGTCGCCTCCGCCCGGGGGCGGGCCGGAGGATCGACCCGGAGGGGGAGTTCGTGAACCGACGCCACTGTGCCACTGCCGCGATCACGCTGGTCTGCGCCCTGACCCTGCTGACAGCTCCGGTCCAGGCCATGGCGGCCCCCGTTCCGGACCCCGCGCCCTCCGCCTCGTCCTCTGCCCCCTCCTCTCCTCCGCGGTACTCCAACGCGGATCTGGAGAAGGTCCGCGAGCAGATCGAGACGCTCTACCGGAAGGCCGGCGCGGCGACGGACGCGTACAACCTCGCCGAGGAGCAGACGAAGAAGCAGTCCGGCGAGATAGTGAAACTGGCCAAGGCGATCGTCGACGGCCAGACGCGCATCGCGGCGCTGAAGGACCGGGCCGGCTCCCAGGCCCGCGAGCAGTACCGCAACGGCGGGCTGCCCCCCGGTGCCCAGCTGGTCCTCAGCGACGACCCGCAGCTCTTCCTCGACGGAGTCCACCAGGTCCGTCAGAGCCAGCAGGCCTCGACGTCGCTCCTCTCCGAACTGCAGCGCACGCAGGAGGACCTGGAGAGGTACACCCAGGACGCGAGCACCAACTGGGACAAGCTCGAGACGAACCGGCTCAAGCAGGCCAAGGCCAAGAAGAAGATCAACGCCCAGATCGCGGCGGCCGAGAAGCTCGAAGCACAGCTGGAGGAGACGGAACGCGAGCGGCTGCGCACGCTGGAGCGGGACGCCGCGAACAGGGCGCAGACCGCCTGGCTCTCCTCCGGCGCGGTCCAGGACGTCAGCGGCGAGGCGAGCGAGGCCGGCGCGGCGGCGGTGGCCTTCGCGACCGCGCAGATCGGCAAGCCGTACGTATGGGGAGCCGAGGGCCCCGGTTCGTACGACTGCTCGGGGCTGACCTCGCAGGCCTGGCTGGCGGCGAAGCAGCCGATCCCGCGCACCTCGCAGGAGCAGTGGCGACTGCTGCCCCGCATCGACGTCAAGGACATGCGCCCCGGCGACCTGATCATCTATCACGCCGACGCAAGCCATGTCGGCATGTACGTCGGGGGCGGCTCGATCGTGCATGCCCCGCGCCCCGGCCGCGACGTCACGCTGGCGGGCGCGGGCTCGATGAAGATCCTCGGCGTGGTCCGCCCCGACATGTAGCCGCCGCGGGAGACGGCCCTCGCCTGCGAGGAGGCGGCACCCCAGGCTCCGGGGCCCCAGGGCACACCGTGCGAAAGAGGCGCCCGCGGCCCGCTCGCCCGGCCGCAGGCCACCGCCCGCCGCGCCCACGCTCCGTGCGCGCCTGCCGCGCCACCACGCCGGGGGGGCGTGCGGCCGGACACGGTCAGGCGACGGGGAGGGGCCCCAGGCTCCAGGCAGGCGCACGCGGGCGTCTCGGGCAGCGGGGCTCAGGCGGGCACGCACACGGCCCGCCCGGGCGGACACGGGCGGACGCGGCCGACCCTCCACGCCCGGCGACTCCCCCGCAGCCCGCGGCGCCCTCGGCGACGGGCCATGTGAGCGGGCCCACGCCTCCGTTCGCGCGTGCGTGATGTTTGTCATGACCCGCCTCCCGCCCGCACGGCGGCCCACCCTGCCGGGTGCGTGCCGGGAAGCGGCTTATGACGGCGCGTGGGGCAGCGGCCGGTCTCCGCACGCCATTCCGTTCCCCCGCCGCATACCGCTATCGTCCCCGACTGGCAGAACGTCGATCGGCGTTCCGCCGCACCCTCGGGGGAGGGAAGGAAACCCGAACCGATGCCCGTATCCGTGCCGCAGCCAGGCTCCGTCGCCCCTGCGGAGCCTCCCGCCGCGGGGCCTCCCGTCACAGGGACTCCCCACGGCGCCGGCCTCACCCTGCTGGTGATCGAGGACGACCCGGCAGGCACCATCACCGCCCCCGAGCTCTCGGCGGCGGCCGGCACCCGGGTCCGCGTCCGTACCGCCCGCAACCTCACCGAGGCCGAACGGCTGCTCACCGACGACGTCGACTGCATCCTGCTGGACCTGTCGCTGCCGGTCGCGGGCGCCTCCTGCGGTGCGGGCGCCGGCCCCGCCGCCGGCTCCAAGGGGGGCCCGTCCGCCACGGGCGCCGGCACCGGAACCAGCGCTTCGGCGGACGCCTCAGAGAACGCCTCCGCGGCCGAGACCGGGGCCCCCGGCGCCGCGGCCGGACCGGAGGCCGTCTCCGGGCGGGCCGACGAGCTGACCGCCCTCACCCACGTCCTGCGGCTCGCCCCCCTGCACGCGGTCCTCGCGCTGACCGCGGAGGACGACACGGAGCTGGCGGCCGAGGCGGTACGCGTGGGGGCACAGGACTACCTCTTCCGGGGCGAGCTGGACGCGCGCGTCCTGAGCCGGGCCATCCGGTACGCCGTGGAGCGCAAACGCGCCGACATCGCCCAGCACCAGCTGACCGAGTCCCGTCTGCGCGCCCAGGAGAACGCCCGCCTGGAACGCGGCCTCCTGCCCACCCCGCTGCTGGACGGCTCCGACCTGAGCTTCGCCGCCCGCTACCGTCCCGGCCGCAGCCGCGCCCTCCTCGGCGGCGACTTCTACGACACCGTGCGCACCCCGGACGGCACGGTGCACGCCATGATCGGCGACGTCTGCGGGCACGGCCCGGACGAGGCGGCGCTCGGCGTCGAGCTGCGGATCGCCTGGCGCGCGCTGACCCTGGCCGGACTGTGCGGGGACGAGCTGCTCTCCACCCTCCAGCAGGTACTGGAGCACGAACGGCAGAGCGAGGAGATCTTCGCGACGCTCTGCACCGTGGACATCGCCCCCGACGGCCGACGGGCCGGCCTCTGCCTGGCCGGCCACCCCGCGCCGCTGCTCACCCGCCGCGGCCAGCCGGCCCGGCTGCTCCCGTACGAGGACGGCGGCCCGGCGCTGGGGCTGCTGCCCCGGGCCAGATGGCCGCGCCGGCAGGTGGAGCTGGGCGGCGCGTGGAGCCTGATGATGTACACGGACGGGCTGATCGAGGGGCGCGCGGGGACGGGCGGCAGCCAGCGGCTCGGGCAGGACGGCATGGTCGCCATGGTCAACGAGCAGCTGGGGCGCGGCCTCGCGGACGAGGAGCTGCTGGAGGCCGCGGTCACGGAGGTCCGGGAGCGACACGGCGGTGAGCTGACGGACGACGTGGCGGTCCTGCTGCTGGGCCGCGACCCGGAGCGGACACGGCGGCGGGGCGAAAGCGCACCGCGCCTCCGCCCCGCGCCCGTCGCTCAGCGGTCCCCGGCGGCCCGGACCGCGAGGACTCAGCGCCCGCCGTTGTAGGGGCCGTACGGGCCGTCGCTGCTGGAGCCGCCCTTGCGGCCGCTGCTACCTCCCGACACGGCCTTGAGAGCAGGCCGTACGTCGACCATGAACACGATCGACGCGACCACGCCCGCCAGCTGGAGGAAGAGCAGGGGCACGAAGAGGTTCACGGCCACCGCGACGCCGAGAATGATCATCCAGAAGGGCTTGGTCTTCTTGTCCGCCGCGCGGTAAGCGTCCTCCCGGGCGATCGCCGCGAAGACGAAGGCGACCACGGCCAGCACCAGCATGGCCATATAGAGCAGCCCGATGAGTGTGCCGAACCCTGAGATCATGGTGTGAACCGCCTAGTGAGTGGATGAACGCCCTCCGGCCAAGGTACCGGGACAACGGGTCGGCCACCGGTAAAGGTGCCCGCCCCACGCCCCGTCCACGCGTGTCGCACCCCGGGAGAACTCCTCAGGGTCACGCGTCGGCGGGCGGCGGGGTCTTCTTGGCCGCGGGCTTGCGCGGGGCGGGCGCCTTCTTGGCGGGCGCGGCCTTGGCATCTGCGGACGCGGCCTTCGCCTCTGCGGGCTTGGCCTTCGCCTCTGCGGGCTTGGGCGCGGTGGCGGGCTTCACCGGGGCGCCGGCCGCGGGAGAGCTCTTCGCCTCGGCCTTCGCGTCGCTCGCGCCCTTCGGCTCGTCCTTCGGCCCGCTCTGCGTCGCGGGGGCGCTCCTGGGCGCGGTCCGGGGCTCGCCCTCGACGACGGTGGCGATCTCGACGATCTCCTCCGCCGTCTCGCCGCGCCAGGTGCGTACGGTCTGCTCGCCGTGCTCGGCGACCTTCTCGTACGTCTCCCGGGCCCTGATCGCGTACTCGGCGGCCACGCCCACGCTGCGGAGCGCCAGGTTCTGGGCGGTCTCGCTCAGCTTCTTGACGTCGGCGGCGTCGAACGATCCGATCACCTCGGTGACCTTGGCCTGCACGGTGGCCTGGGCCTCCTTGGCCTGCGTGGTCACCTTCTCCCGCACGGCCTTGGGGTCGGTGCTGCGGACGGCGTCGATCCGCTCGGGCGCCTCGGCCCGCAGCTGCTCGATCAGCGCCGGGACCTTGAGCGCCTGCTGCATCGCCAGGTCGGCCGTGCCCGCGGCGAAGTAGAGGGGGGTGGGGTCGGTGAGGGTCTTGCGCAGGTCATCGGTGATGGCCATGACTGTGGTCCTCCCGGATCATCAGAACCAGCTGCTAGCTGTGAGGGTCGTGGGTGTCCTTGGCATCCGCTCCGGTGCTGTCCCCGGCACCGGCTCCGGCATCGCTCTCCGCGTCCGGCTCGGGGGCGGACCCGTTCTCGCGGCGGAAGGAGTCGTAGATCTGCAACAGGACGCTCTTCTGCCGCTCGCTGATCGACGGGTCGGCCAGGATGACCGCCCGCGTCTCCAGCTCCTCCCGCTCCCGCTCGTCCAGGATTCCCGCACGCACGTAGAGGGTCTCGGCCGAGATGCGCAGCGCCTTCGCGACCTGCTGGAGCACGTCCGCGCTGGGCTTGCGCAGGCCGCGCTCGATCTGGCTGAGATACGGGTTCGACACCCCGGTGGCCTCGGCGAGCTGCCGCAGCGAGAGCTGCGCCCCACGACGTTGTTCCCGCAGGTACTCACCGAGATTGCCGACGTTGAGTGATGCCATGGCTCGATACTGCAACACCGACGCTAACTTTTGCAAGCAGACTGCTTGCAAAAGTGTCACGCGCCACGCACGGAGGGGGTGTGCCTGAGCACGCTGGTTGTCACTTGGGCAAGGCAACTGTCACCAAGGCTCGCGCCGGCGATACCCCTCCGAGCGCGCCCCACTGCCACCGCCCTTGGGGATCGGTCCGCGGGCGATGATGTCGCCCATCGCCATGATGCTCTTGGGGCGATTCATGCTGACGATCCGCAGCGGGAACGAGACCCACGCCGCGCGCCGGAGGTAAATCGACAGGGCCTGATCAACGCGGCTGGCCTGGTGGATGAGCGGCAACACGAGCTCCCGCGCCTGCTCCTCGTCCGGGGCATCAAGCAGCCGCTCGGCGATTCCGAGCACTGCGCCCATGAGAAGCGGGTCCAGCGGCAGGTCGGTGAAGGGGCGCGAGCTGTGCTTCTTCCCAGGCTTGTCGCGAAGGGCCGCTGCTCGGGCAAGGCGCTCCTCAGCTTCCCGGTCAAGGACCTCCGCGAGCGCTGAGGTCGCGGCGAAGGAGCGGGCCGCAGGCCAAGAGAGGCACACGAGGCCGAGCAAGGCTCTCAGGTCGGCGAAGTACTCAGCGGCGGGGATCAGCCAGCCGACGCTCGGGGTCACGGCCGGGCCGACAGGGTCGAGGAGCTTCAAAAGCCGTCGCTGAAGGCCGAGGAGATGCTCCAGCGTCTGCGGGGTACGAGTGACCTCGGGACCAGCCTCGGCTGGCTCCGCGAGCTGTGCGCCACAGGCTGGCTGGAGGCGGCCAACGGTACGAGGAACTGTGGTTGTCCGGCATTGGGTGGGGTGCAGGTCCTCGTCCCAGGGGCGGGCGATGATGCTGTTCATCTCGACCGTGTGGACCGGTTGGTGCCAGGCGGGGCAGTGGGTCCGCAGCAGGCGGCGGTGCCGAGGACAGGCGAAGACTGGAGGAAGGCACCAGGAACGTCGCCAAGCCCCGCCGTGGAGCTGCTGGATCTCGCCTCCATCCCCGGTGAGGCATTGGGGGCAGTAACGAGGCGTGCGGGTCAGCAGCCACGCGTTGTCGTTGACCATCCTCGCCACACTCTTGCGCGGAGTGAACTTCTCGTTCAGCGGCCCGTATCGCTCGCCGAGCGAGGAGGTCAGCAAACGGCTGACCTCCTCTGGAGCGAGTCGGGTGGTCCGGGCGAAGGCTTGGATCTGCTCGGATTCCAGGTCGTGTAGCAACCTCATGGGGACCCCAAGCGCGTTCCCCTTGCGATGACCAGTCAGGCCAGTGCGGATGGCGACTGCCCCGGGGGACGTCCCGAGGCGGTGCGCGAGGCGGAGGATGTAGCCGATCAGCGTCTCGTCGAGCAGTGGGTCGAGGCTGTGGGGCAGCGGGCGCATCGCCTCATGATGTCCCACCGGCGAACCGAGCCGCGGCAGATCGAACGGCCGCTCGCTTCAAGGACATTGCCGACGCGGCGGCCGTGATACGCCGCAGCACGGCTAGGCCCTGTCCGGCGGATCATGGGCGGAGCCATAAGCGGACTGCCGCTGCGGTGACCGTGCCGTGGAAGACGTAGGCCCTCTTGTCGTAACGGGTGGCGACCGCGCGGGAGTTCTTGAGTCGGTTGATGGTCCGCTCGACCTCGTTGCGCCGCCGGTAGCGCTCGCGGTCGAAGCCGGCAGGTCTGCCGCCCGCGCTGCCTCTGCGCCGGCGGTCGGCCCGCTGGTCCTTCGGCTCGGGGATCGTGTGCTTGATGCGCCGTCTTCGCAGGTAGCGGCGATTTCGGAGGGAGCTGTAAGCCTTGTCGCCGCTGACGTGATCGGGCCTTGTCCGGGGCCGCCCGGCCAGTGGGCGGGGAACCCTGACCTGGTCCAGGACCTCGATCATCTGCGGGGCGTCACCCCACTGACCTGGAGTGATCAGTAGAGCCATGGGACGGCAGCCGCCTTCACCGGCGAGGTGGATCTTGAAGGTCAGACCGCCCCGGGACCGTCCGAGCCCCTCATCGGGGCGGTGGTGCCGGGGCGTCGTCCTTTTTTCGGGACCCGCGGCCTGGCCTTGCGGGCGCCGGCCGCGTGCTGGTGGGCCCGGCAGGACGTCGAGTCGACGCCGACCATGCCCCAGTCAATCCGGCCGACGAGGTCGGCGTCGGCCTGGACCGCCTGCAGGAGCCTGTCCCAGGTGCCGTCCGCCGACCAGCGGCGATGCCGTTCATAGACGGTCTTCCACGAGCCGTAGCGTTCCGGCAGGTCACGCCACGGAACACCGGTCCGGACCCGGAACAGAATCCCGTTGAGCACGGTCCGGTGATCGTTCCACCTGCCGCCCCGGCCACCCGGCGAAGGCAGATGCGGCTCCAGCAGCGACCACTCGCGATTCGTCAGATCCCCCCGACCCATGACCCATGACCCAACCAACGAGCAACCAGTCAGAAAGTCACATGATCCACCGGACAGGCCCTAGCGGCGGGCACGGCGGAAGCAGGCGGCGACCAGTTCGGCCCCCGAGTGCACGGCGATCATCACCCCGCCGCGACTGTGGCCGGACCTTCCGGTACGTAGCCGCACACAGTGGCGGCAAGAGTGAGCCCCGCGATGCAGCGGGACACCTCCAGGGTGGAGGGCCAGCGCCACGCGTACCCAGGTCGCTTCCAGGGGTCCGGTCCAGCCTTGTCAGCTGCCCCCGCCGGGGGAGCCGGGGGCTCGGCGGGCGCCTGCGCGGGAACCATCGTGGAGTTCTCGGCGGCCGGGGCATCGCTGACCGCCGCGAGCGCCTGGTTCGTCATGAAGATGTTCACTTTCGTCGAGGTCTGCCTGATCGGTGAGGGGAACCGCCGCCGTGCCAAGGCGCCTGCGCGCGGTGGACGCATCCCGCCGGAGCGGAGGGAGCACCCGCGAAGGGAGGCTAGACCTTACAGGGGCACATTTTCAACTTAAGAAGAGAATTAAGAATTTATTCTTCGCCGCAGCGCGCTGTGCGCTAGTCTCTAGAAGCTGAAGCGCGATCCAAAATGGTGGACGACTCGATAGGGGCTTGTAGTGAGCATCAACGTTGACCCGCTGCGCCTGTCCAAGCCGCAGGACTCCAGCACGTATCTGGCGATCAAAACGCCCCAGGGAGGCCGCGACGTGTACAGCACGCGCGTTCCCCTCCTCGATCTCCCCACCATCCTCCCCGTCCCCGACCCGAACAACGTCGACAAGGACAACCGCAAGGTCGACCGCCTCCACGCCAAGCACTTCGGCGAGTACCTGGACACCAAGAAGGACTGGGTCGCCCCCGCCCTCTTGGCCCGCGACGGCGGAGGCTGCACCTTCGAGAAGGTGGACGAGCACGGCACCGTCGGCTACCTCACGGTCCCGTGGGCAATCGGCGGTATCTCCTCTCTGCGCACCATCGACGGCCAGCACCGCGTACTCGGTGTCTCCATCGAGAAGCAGCGGATCACCGACGCCATCTCCGGCATCGACCGTGAAATGGCGCGCAAGGTCAGCCCGGAGAAGTCCGCCAAGCTTCAGGCCGAACGCGAGAGGCTCATCGGCCAGATGAACCGGCTGAAGGCCGAGTACGTCGGCCTGGACATCTACGTGGAGCCGGACCCGATCAAGGCCCAGCAGATGTTCGTAGACGTCGCCGACAACGCCAAGGGCATCAGCAGCGCCGTCCGCGCCCGCTTCGACAGCTACAAGGTCGCCAACCGCACGCTGTCCGACGTCATCGACCACCCGCTGCTCAAGGGGCGGGTCGACGCCGAGCAGGACCGCATGACCCTGAAGAACCCCAACCTGATGGGCGCCAAGCACGTTGCCGACATCACCCGCGCCGTCATCGCCGGCGCTGGCGGCCGGATCAGCAAGAAGGCCGAGCAGACCCTGACCGACGGCGAGGTCATCGAGCAGGTCAAAGACTTCCTCGACGTCATCTCCAACGCCTTCACCGACCTCGCCGCCATCACCGAGGACGACCCTGAGGCGGATCGCCAGGCTGACGAGCTGACCATGTCGCAGAAGCTCCGCCGGAACTCGCTGCTCGGCTCGGTCGGCATGCTGCGCGTCCTGGGTGGGGTGTTCCGCGAGCTGCGCGCGGGCGACAACCCGGTGGAGCTCGACGACATCACCGAGTTCTTCAGGTGCCTCGACCCGCACATGGCCGCGCCGGTCGCCGAGAGCAGCATCTGGCGCACCACCGAGGCGAATGCGGACTTCGAACCGAACGCCGCCGCGCCCATCATGCGGACCCAGAACATCGTCCACCTGGTGGGCGTCATCACCAGCTGGTACAAGAAGGCTCCTGCCGCTCTGTAGCCGATAGCACGACCACGAGCGGCGCCTTCCTGCCCTGGGAACGGTGCCGCTCGTGGTAGGCGGTCGCCGCCCGGTTCGGCAATGACGTCTTGGATCGTCAGGGCGCTGCCGTACATAGGGGTCCCGTTTCTCGCCGGACTACCGAACGAGAAGACCGCCGCCCCACACGTAGACCATCGCAGCGCCCCTTGCCGAGCACTCACGTGAAGAGCCGTCATGGACCTGAACAGCAATCCGCTCGCGCACCGAACGATCCTCACCGTTCCGAGCGCGGAGAACTCCTTCCAAGTAGTTCGCCGCATCAGTGCGCAGTGGCTTACTGGAAAGTTCGGCAGCGCCCCGCTCACCTCCGGGCATCACCACCTCGATGAGGGCTCGGTGTTGACCAACCACGCGGCCTACCTGCCCGACGGCGCCGAACACGCGATACGCCTCCAGTTGCGCGAGGACAGGACCGAGGCCACGTGGCGGACGACCATCATGGCTGTCGCATTCGAGGACCGTTCCGCATTGCTCACGGTCGGCCTGGAAGTGTTCCCCAACGGGGATACGCCACTGGCTCCCGCCAGACCGCGGCTCGTTCGCGATCTCGTCCAGGAACTGGAGCCCACGGATGGACCGGCGAGGTTGACACTAGAGTCCCAGGGCGTGGATGCGGAGGGCATCGACGCCTTGATCGACGTGCTCTGTGACCCGACACGACGCATGCCGGTAATCGTGGCGGCCCAGCCTCTCCGTCCCAATACGCTGTGGTCGAAGCGACTGGGACAAGCGATGCGGCAATGCGCCGGTGCGGCCTCGCTGTATGTACTTACGGACGCCGAAGCCGTCGATGGGTTCCGCGCGGCGATCGGCGAGTACCACCGCGTCGCCCCCGGAGCCGTACGCACATTTCTGACCGAGGTGGATCCGGCGTGGTCGAAGGATGCCTCGCGTCACCGGTTCCTGACCGTGGCTCGGATGAGTGATCCCCAGGATAGGGCGTGGTTCGGTCTCGCACGTACTGTCCAGCGGCTTTCTACCGAGGCCCCATTGCCCGAGGCTCTGCGCACACTCTCGTTCCCGGATGACGCGGGCCGGCGTCACCGCGCGGAGCGGCAGGCAGCTCTGACATCCGTACGACCCTCCGAAGAGCTGACGGGGATGCGCAAGGACGTCGAGGATCTCAAGGCGCTACTGGCCCAGGCTGACGAGGAGCTGAGGGAGGCAGCACTCACTGCCGATCTGTCAGCCCGGACCGCAACCTCCCTGGAGGAGCAGTTGCACGCGGCTGTGCAACGGGCGGACGAGGATATGGAGGAGGCCCTGCGAGCGCTCGACGACGTCGAGCGGGCGCGGGCGGAGGCAGACATCCTGCGACGTCGGCTTCGCGAGGAAGGCCGTTACGACGACACCGTCGTCGTGGAGCAGCCGCCTGGCGTTCCGGACTCATTCGAGGAGCTGTGGGAGCGGCTGGACACCTTCGAAGGCATTCAGGTCACGGCTGATAAGGGCAGAGCCCTGGAACTGGATGACGCGGAGCGAGCCCGTGTGTGGGCGGCGAAAGCATGGAACGCCCTGAGGGCGCTGGACTCCTACGCGCATGCAGCCAAGGAGGGGTTCAACGGCGGCTTCTACCAGCACTGCACATCGGACCGTCCAGGGGCGGTGAACTGGCCGCTCAAGCAGCTGGCCACCGTCGAGTCCGACACGACGATGAACAGGTGGGGCGCGGAGAGGATCTTCGCCGTCCCCTTGGAGGTGGACTCCTCCGGACGCACGGAAATGCAGGCCCACCTGAAACTCGACTCCAAGGGAAGCACCTCACCGAGGATCTACTTCCTGGACGACACGAAGGGTGTCACCAGACGGGTGATCGTTGGTTATGTCGGCCCCCATCTGACCAATACGAAGACCAACTGACACGAGGCATAGGCTCTGGCCGATCGGTGACCGGGTGCCGGTCACCGGCAGAAGCCATGACAACCCCGTGTACGGCTACAGAGCGAAGGCTAGCGTCTCCGCCCGCACCGCGAAGATCGCCTCCCGGACCTCCTCACTAATGCTCGGATGCCCGCCGCTCTCCCGCAGCCATCGGTCGTCCGCGCAGCCGATCAGCCCGAAGCGGCTGCGGTTCTTCTCCCAGCGGATCAGCGTGCAGTAGCCCACCTCCGCGAGGCCAAGCAGCTTCGCTTCCTCACGGTTCAGGGCTTTGAGTTCGGCGACCTTCGCCAAGCGCCGTTCGGTCAGCGTGGTCATCTCCGGGTCGTACTCGGGCTTCGGTTCCCCCAGCCCCGGCCGCAGTGGATCGCCGCTGCGGAACCCCGTCTTCACTTCCAGCAGATGGGCCACACGCAGGTCGGCCAGGCGGCGCCTGTCCGGCTTCAAGTCCCCTACCGAAGCGGGCTGCCGACCACGGCCCGCCCCCGAGCCCGACGTCCGGGACGAAGGTCGGCAGTGCTGGTGATTGGCCAGGAATCGGAACGTCAAGCGCTGCCTTGACCCGTCGGGTCCCACCAACTGGACCCGCCCGAGATGCGGTTCACGCCGCTCGACGATCCATTCGACGTCATCGAGCACCACCCCGGCACCCACGGACAGGTCCAGCGCGTGAGCGGTACTCACGACGACTCCGATCCGAGAACGACCGTGGAACTGTCCCCGAGAGGCCGGCCCAGATCGATGCCGACCCGGCGGTGCCACCGCAGATGCAGCAGATGGGCCCGGGCGACCGGCTCGAACGCGCTTCCCGCCGCGATCTCCCCGAAAGTCATGGCCACACCGGCCCCGGCGAGCAGGCCCGGCCTGACACCCAGCGGATCCGCGAGCGGCCGGCGCCTAGCCGACATGGCATCCACCGCCATCAGCACGTACGGCTTCCACCGCGCAGCCACCGTGTAGTGCCAGCCGCAGGCCAACGCGGCCTCAGCCGCCGCGGCGAAGGACTCCCGGTCCTCATCTCCGATCAGGTCAGCAGGTCGGACGTCGATCAACCAGATGCCCAGGCGGCTGACCACAAGGAAATCGGGGGTGTGCCTGCGCCATCCGACGGCTGTACGGAACCTCAGCCGAAGCGGTTGCGAGAGGACCTCGACCACGCCACCGGCGAAATCCAGAACCAGCAGCAGCCCGGCCTCCTCCAGACTCTCGAAGCCGTGCAGGCGACCGGTACTGACTACGTACTCAAGCCCGGGACGATGACGCTGATCACGCCGCCACGTGAAACCCCGCATCGGCCCCAGCCCGGTGACCGGAACGGCTGCCAGATCAGCCACCGCGCTTGTGACCTCACCCCCTGCGTATCGCCAGGTAGCCGTCCACCACCGCGTCCACCCCTTGCCCAGATCGAGCGCCTGACGCCCTGCGCCGACGGAGACCGGCACGAGCAGGTCGTCCCACCTGCACGCATGCGACCACAGGGGTTCGTACGCCGCACCGTCAGCCGTCCGGACGTGTACCCCGCCAGATCCTTGAACCTCCGCCACGTCTCCAGGGAAGCGAAGCCCGGCGCACGCCGTAGGCGATCTTCGGTACTGGTGACAACAAGACCGCAAACGATCTCAGCGTGACAAAAGTCCTGCACTTCCGGTGTCAACAATCCCGCTCACGCCGTCGCGGGGGCTGACGTCGGGACGACTCCCAGGTGACAACCATCGTGCTCAGTCACAAGGGGCTGTGACTCGCAGCGGCGATGCGACTTCGCGGAGGCCTTCTTCACCCGGGCCCAGTCGAGACAAGGCTCACTTGATCGTGATGGAGGGTCCCGGCGTCGCTCGTCATCGCCGCCCGGCCCCGGCCGGGCCGTCAGCTCGCTGGATCGCCAAGGCACCCCTGAGATGCGATGCGCCCCACCGCGGCTGTGGTCTCGTCCGCGCTCGATGACCCGCACGAGCCTGTCCAGGGCGGACTGGGGCCGGTGGTGCGGCGTACAGAGCGATGCGGACGGGCGAGCAGGCCGCCCAAGACATCCACCCGCCGTGCCCGAAGGACAGCACCGAGGCCTTACCGGCGGTGAAGGTGATGTCGCCGGCGGGCCGGCACGGTGGCGGGCGCGGACAGCATCGAGCGGGCCGACTGCGGCATGGCGATCTCACGCCTGTTCACCGGAGTGCGGGCCCCGCCCCCTGCTCGGCTCGTCCCCGCGCTCCTCGACCCGAGGCCTGATAGGCCACCTGCACGCCGTGGCGGTGCGGTTGCTGCCTGGCGGTCACCGTCGCCAGGCTGCGAAAAGGACTATCGAGATCCGCGGACTAAGGGCCTGCCGCGTTCGCCGCCCCGGGGCTGAAAGTCGCCTTGAGCGCCGCCTGTTTGCGCTCCTAGAGTCGGTCGCGGGGAACGACGTGGACGCGGGGCGGGAAACGACTCGGCGTCAATAGGCCTTACCGATGGGCGATGTCGTGAGACTTCGGTCCACTGCCGCACTTCTGAAGTGTGTCGCGGCAACGCGACGACGCGACCGGGCGGGGCGGCAGAGGAAGACCGTCGGCTCGTCGTCCGGTAGTCAGAATCCCCCGCAGCCAGCAACGGGCGGCCGACGAAGGACGCGCGAGAACCGGAAGGTGAAGATCATGGAAGAGATGGGTGCGCTGCTCGTTGCGGCTTTCGGCCTCGCCTCATTGTCCGGTGTCATGCATCTCGTCAAGAACTCCGCAGCGAACGGAACGTTGGAGAGGAATTCTGCCCTCGGATTGAAGACGAAAGTCACTCTATCCTCCGATACCGCTTGGGCCTCAGGCCACAAGGCTGCCGTCCCGTGGTTGGCGGTGTGCACCTGGACCGGGTACTTCATGGGTGCGATGACGGCCGCGGGTGCGGTTATCGCGATGGCTGCGGGGTCCGTCCACTCCGCTCTCTGGATCTTCCCGATCACGGGGTTCATTGCCGTGGTGGCTCTTTCGATCCGGGCTACAGCCGTCGCGAATAAGCACGGCAGAGAAGCCGTGAATTCGGAATCACAGAAGGAGTAGGATCAGTAGTGAAGAAGCGTATCGCGGTGGCCACTGCGGCTACCTGTTGCATCCTGGTCTCCGGGGCGGGCTTCGCCGCCGCCTCGGCCCACGAGACCACGAGTACGCGGCAGGAGAGCCGGGCCGTCCTGATCGAAGGCTCCGAGGGTATATCCATCCCGGCCAGCCACACCCACGAGGAGATCCTGCAGCTTCTGCTAGCGGGGCAGGGGCCGATCGCCGAGGCCAACCCCGACCTGGTGAGGATGCTGGGATTCGCCGAGGACAAGCCGCACACCGATGAGGAGGCGCTGGCGCAGGTCATCGGCCAGTATCTCGCGTTCGAAAGCGATTTCGACGAGAAGGTCGCCCGGCCGATCACCTCGGGCGACCCGCAGAAGGTGAATGAGGCACTGACCGCCTTCTCCAAGTCGTTCATGGACTTCGTCGGAGCCGAGGCCGAGAAGCCCGGAAACGCTGCGCCGCAAGACTCCGGGTGGCTCTATCAAGGCGCCTACGTCGCGATCTACGCCAACGCCGTCGGCGTGGCCAACGCCGTCGGCTACGCCAACGTGGGGGTGGCAACCTTCGCCCTCGCCACCCTCGCCGTCACCTGGTTCTACCTTGAGGACGAGGACCCCGCCATGTCCGGCTTCGAGCGGGACCAGGTAGTCGGACAGGTGACCGAAGCGCTGGCGGCCTAGCCGGCGGCTGCGACATCCGCAGGGGGCCGTACGCCGCCGGGGTCGCGGGGCACCGCGGCCCCGGCGGCACCGGGTCGACGCCAGAGCGAAAAGTAGTCATTACATGAGCGAAAGATCACTCTCTGTGGAAAAGGACGCGCAGGGAAGACCGGCGAAAGCCTCGGCCGGCGGCATCGCCACACTGTCCATAATAGTCCTCATGCTGGCCGGGTCGATTTTCTACTCATTCCCGAGCAACGTTGTCTCCTTTCGTGACGGCGGACCGGTGCGGAAGTTCACGGCACAGCTCCTTCCCCAGAACTGGGCCTTCTTCACGAGACCGCCGGACTCGGTGGAAATGGTCCCCTACGTCGTCGCGGAAGACGGCTCGCTCGAGCTGACCACCCCCCTGCCCAACAGTCGGCGGGAGAATCTGTACGGTCTGACGCGTAAACAGCGCGCCCAGGGACCGGAACTTGCCAATATGGCCAACCAGGTGACCGACTGGACCGACTGCGACGAGGTGGCCCGACCCTGCCCGAAGGAGGCCGCGTCCCGCGGCACTCCCCAGGTGATAGAGAATTCCTCTCCGGTACCCACTCTGTGCGGGGACGTCGTCATCGTTGCCACCAAGCCGGTGTCCTGGTCCCACCGCGACAGGTACGAGGGATGGCGCCTCGACGACAAGGCTGCTCTGATCGAGGCACGATGCCCATGAAATCCATACTCAGCCGGGTCGGGACCGCTGTTCTCTCATTCCGCCCGGAGTCCAGAGTCCTCGGTCTCGGGCGGACCGTACTGGCTCTCGCACAGGCGTCCGTGTTGGCGTTCACCCCTGCCGCATATCTCTTCGTTCCCGTGGGCGGCGACGAGTTCGAACTGAACTGCAGCGCCCCCTTTTCCGGATCCGCCTACTGTCTGGCAGACGGGTCGGACCGCCAGCTGGTCACCTGGTTCCTGCTCGCCGCCCTGCTGGTCGTCGCGTCGGGCCTGCTTCCCCGCTACACGTCCATCCTGCATTTCTGGGTCTCCCTCTCCGTCCACGGCACTGTCACCCTGCCCGACGGCGGCGAGACGGCCGCTCAGGTCTGCACGCTGTTCCTCGTGCTGGCTTCCTCGAACGACCGACGTACTTGGCACTGGCAACGGCCTGGCCAGGCTGCCGCGACCTCCGTGTTCCAGGGCATCGCCTGGGCCGGGCACTGGGGTTTGCGCTTGCAGGTGGCCTACATCTACCTGAACAGTTCGATCGCCAAGCTGCCGGTCGAGTCGTGGGGGTCAGGCACCGCCGGGTATTACGTTTCCCGCATGGAATCGTTCGGGGTCTCCGGCCTTTCCGCGGACCTGTTCCTTTGGCTGACAGCCGTTCCGCTGGTCGCCCTGATCGTGTCATGGGGAACGATTGTCACTGAAGCGGCCATCGCCGTCCTGCTCGTGCGCCAGTCGGCAGCAGGCAGAGCAGTCGCCTTCGCCCTGAGCGCCGCACTCCACCTCGGCATCATCATGGCCCTCGGGCTGGTGAGTTTCGGGCTCACCATGATCGGGCTGGTCATGTGCGCGACGGCCGCCCCCCTGTCCGTCCACGGCCGCCGGTTGCGGAGCCGTCTTTCCGAGAAGGTGAACCGACAGGACCCCGTCGCGGAGGAACGCCCTGTCGACGACGCGATGCCCTCCACCGATCACGGGGAGCCGGCGCATGAACTGCCCCGGGTTTGACGGAGACATCGAGGGCCCCGGAAATGCCGTTCACGCCTGCTCCCCGCCGGCGCCCTGATGAACAGCTGCGCTCAGGTCAGCGCGCCGGGTTGGTGCCGTCCTTCCCGACATCGCACGCGGGGCGCCACTCGCCATGACGAGCGTTCTGGCAGCGGTTGACGACGTCCTGGGTGACGGCTTGGTCGCGGGCGAGGACGACTCACAGGATGGGGAAGTGCGGGGCGAGCTGCGGGGGCCTCCCACAGGCCGACCGAGACAGCGGTCGTGGCTGACCACTGGACGGTGCGGCGGCCGTTCATGGTCCGCCACGCCCTCGGCCGCCTCCTGCGGCAGTGCCTCACCGAACACCCCCTGGAGTCCCCGCGTGACTGATCCCGCCTACCTCACCGCCGTCCGGGAGTCCTACGACACCGTCGCCGCCGCCTACGCGGACACCGTCAAGCCCCCCGCCGAGCTGGACCCGTTGTCGCGCGCGACGCTGGCCGCGTTCGCCGACGCCGTACGGTCAGCCGGCCTCGGGCCGGTCGCGGACCTGGGGTGCGGGCCGGGCAAGGTCACAGCGCACCTGGCGGACCTCGGGCTGTCCGCCTTCGGCGTCGACGTCTCTCCGAGGATGATCGAGCTGGCCCGCCAGGCCTACCCGGGGCTGCGCTTCTCAGTGGGGTCGATGACCGCGCTGGAGGTCCAGGACGGCGCACTCGGCGGCATCCTGGCCCACTACTCCACCCATCACACGCCACCGGAGCTGCTGCCACGGGTGTTCGCCGAGTTCCACCGCACCCTCGCCCCCGGCGGCCGGCTGATGCTGGCGGGACACGTGGGCGACACCAGGTGTCTGCGCCCCGCCCACGCCTACGGCGGCCACCCGGTGTCGTACACGTCCCACCTGCTCCCGCCGGGCCGGATCGCGGGGCTGCTGGACCGTGCCGGGTTCACCCTCTCCGCGCAACTCGTGGAGTCGCGCGCGAAGGGCGCCCAGCGGACGGTCGCCACCTTCCTGGCTCGGAGACCGGAGCGTTCGTGAGCACGTCCCCCACGGCGTCCGGCATCCTCCGCCCCGCGCACCGGGCCGGGCCGACCGGACGGCCGAGGCGTAACGAGGCAAGACGAGACGACGAGAAACGGACTCCGGGCATGACCACGCAGCACTCCCTCCTGGGCCTGACGGACCCTGGCCCACGCCGTCGTGAGCAGCGCGGTGGAGCGGGTGGCCAAGCCCGACCCGGCGATCTACCGCATCGCGGCCGAGCGGGCGGGCGTCCCGACAGAGCGGTGCCTGTTCGTCGACGACCGGCAGGAGAACGTCGACGCGGCCGCCGCCCTCGGCATGACCGGCGTGCTGTACCGCCAACCGGGCGACCTGCGCGCGGCGTTGGGGGCGTACGCGGACGAGGAAGGTGAACCGGGACGTGGCCGGTGAACCGGACGTCGGCCACGCACCGGGCGCCCCCGCGCACCGGGCACTCCCCACGAACCCGGCGCCGCGCCACGGGCCCTCAGCCCCCCGCCCCCGGTTCCAGCCCCGTCCGCAGTTGGGCGAAGGCCTGTTCTGCGGCCTCCACCGCGCTCGGGTGGACCCGGTCCGCGCTCTCCCCCGCTTCGATCCTGCGCCAGTTCTCCTCGGCGAGGATGCGCAGGACCGCGATGACCTGTCCGGCCGCGAGCCGTGCGGACACGCCGCCTTCGAGGACGTGGGCGAGGGCCCGTTCGGAGCGGCCCTGGTAGGCGTGGAGGCGGGCCACCAGCGACGGGGTCCCGTACAACAGGCGGTGGAAGGCGAGCACTTCGGGCGCGTCGCAGAGGCCGGTCACCGGGTCGCGCCGGTCGAGGCCGTCCAGGACGTGCCGGCGCAGGGCGTCCAGTGGACTGGTGCCGGAGGGCCGGCCGGCGACCACCCGGGCGGGCTCGTCCTCGTGGTCGGCGAACCGGTGCAGGACCAGGTCCTCCTTGGCGGGGAAGTACCGGAACAGCGTCGGCTTGGAGATGTCCGCCGCTGCCGCCACCTCTGCCACGGACACCTGGTCGAACCCCCGCTCCAGGAAGAGTGCGACGGCGGCGTCGGATACGGCCTGATAGGTCAGCCGCTTCTTGCGCTCCCGCAGCCCGGACGGCGCCGGCGCGCGCCCCCGGGCGGGCCCGTGGCCTGCCTCGTCGGCGCCGCCTCCGGGGCGGCCGGTCCTCTCTCCGCTCATGACCATGCAGCGTACGCCCCGGCCCCGGGCGGACCGGACGTCCGGTCTCACGCGCGGGAGCGGCCGTCCGCGCCTCGCTCCGGCGCTGCGCAGACGCCCGCCGTGCTGCGGCTCAGCGCCTCGATCCCGTCCAGCAGCCGCTCCCCGGCCCCTGGGCCGCGGGCCCCCTCGCGGTGGCAGCCAACGGCCCGGGGGCGAAGCAGTCCGGAGGCGAAGCAGTCCGGAGGCAGCCGGCCGCCCGGGGCGACCAACGGCC
>NZ_JBBBEN010000075.1:133049-160118 GCF_037137275.1 Streptomyces pratensis
CGCTGCCCCCGCCGCGGACGCGCCGGCCGCCCGGCCCCCGGGGCAGAGCGCCCTGCGCTCAGAACACGTCCGGGCACCACGGCCGCCGCCCCGTGCGGAACACGGCGTCCGCCGTCCCCGCCGCGCCCGCCCGCAGCTCCTCGGCCCGGCCGAGGGCCACCAACCGCCGCACCGACTCGTCACCCAGATACAGCGTGGCCAGCTCCCCCACGCCCAGCACCAGATCGGCGCTCCGCGTGGTCGGGGCGCACCGCGCCCCCGAGGCCGACGCGTCCAGCAGGAAGCGGCCCCCTGCCAGCCCCGCGTCGTCCCGGACGTCCAGGACGAGCGAGGCCTCCGTGCCGTAGGTGCGGGCCTCCAGGGCGCGCGGGACGTCCAGCATCCGCAGCCACATCCAGTCCGCGTTCGTGATCATGCGGGCGGCCCGCGGGTCCGGGAGCAGCAGCGGGAGCAGGTCGTCGGGGGCGCGGTAGCCGGAACGGACGGCGGTGATCCAGTCGACCGAGGCGAGGTAGTGCCACAGGGCCCGCTCGGCCGCCGGCGTGAGCGCGATCAGGTCCCTGACCGTCGCCGTGTTCTGCGGCTGCTTGGCGTCGCCCCACTTGTCGTCCGCGCTGTACGTCAGCAGGCCGTCGATCTCGCCGTCGGCGTCGCGGTGCACCGCGTAGAACGGCTCGGTCCACGGCTCGTGCGCGGGGCGGAACGCCGCCCCCGTGTGCATCTTCCACCACTGCTCGTCGCGGGTGACGACGCCCGGCTGCCGGGCCGCCAGCCGGGCGTGCAGCTCGGGGCCCGTCTTGCGGACCTCGTCGGGGCCCACCAGCTCGATCCGGCCGCCGTCCTCCGGCTGCCCCGACCGGCGCGGGTCGAGGCCGGCCCGCGGTACGGAGACCTCCCACTCGGCGGTCCAGGTGGCGGGGCCGAAGCCGTACCGCCCGTAGATCGGGTACTCGGCGGCGATCAGCGAGGCGACCGCGTCGCCGCGCTCCTTGGCCGCCGCCAGGTCCCCGGCCATCATCCGGCTCAGCAGGCCGCGGCGGCGGTGCGTGGGCGCCACCGTCACCGCGCTGATCGCGTCGGCCCGCACGGCGGCCCCGCCGGGCACGGTCAGCTCCTGGTCGAACGAGCGGAACGTCGCCACGCAGCGCCCGGCGTCGAACACGCCTTGCAGGCGCGCGAGTTCCATGCGGGACAGCCGGTCCGCGACATCCTCGTCGGTCGGGGTGACTGCCATCAGGAAGCCCCGGTACACCGCCTTCACCCAGTCGGGGAAATCGGACGCGGTGACGGTGCGGACCTCAGAACTCATACCCCCACGCTAAGCACCCGCGGGTCAGAATGTCGCGCGAATTTCGCCGACCTCCGCCGCCCCGCCGAGCAACGGCGAGCGTCCCAGCCGGGCGACCACCGGAGCGTCCACGCCGAGCAGTTCCAGGGCACGGGCCAGCACCGGCCCGAGCGCCCGGCCCGCCCCGTCGTCGATCTTGAAGGCCAGGGCCCGGCCGTCGGCGAGCGCCACCGCCTGGACCGCCTCTGCGCCCATCTTGGACAGCGTCCCCGGCACCTCGCTCATCAGCCAGGTGTCCGGGCGGCGGGTGCCCGCCACGTACGCGGGGTGGGCGCGCATCGCGTCCGCGACCCTGCGCTCGGCGCTCCCGGGCTCCGCCAGCACGAAGCTCCGGAAGGCGCGGGCCAGGCCGGTGAGCCCGATCGCCATCAGCGGGGCCCCGCAGCCGTCCGTGCCGAGCGCCGCGACCGGCTCGCCCGCCGCCTCTGCCACGACCTGCCCCACCAGCTGCTGGAGCGGGTGGGCGGGATCGAGGTAGGTCGCGGTGTCCCAGCCGTTGCGGAGGCAGACGGCGAGCATCGCCGCGTGCTTGCCGGAGCAGTTCATCGTGATCCGCTCCCGGACCTGGCCGGCGGCGAGGTAGGCCTCCGCCTCCACCGGGTCGAGCGGCAGGTCCGGCGGGGTCCGGAGGTCGTCCGCGCTCAGCCCGTGCTCGGCGAGCATCTTCCGTACCAGATCGAGGTGGAAGGGCTCCCCCGAGTGGCTCGCGGCGGCGAGCGCCAGCCGTTCGCCCGACAGGTCGAGTCCGGCCCGCAGGATCGCGGCGGCCTGCATCGGCTTGTTGGAGGACCGGGGGAAGACCGGCGCCGTCGGGTCGCCGAGCTCCCGCTCCACGCTGCCGTCGGCGGCCAGCAGGACCAGCGAGCCCCGGTGGTGGCCCTCGGTGAAGCCGGACCGCACGACCTCGGCCAGGACGGGCGGGGCGGTTCTCGGGGCGGGCGGGGCGTCGGTGGACGTCATGGTGGCCTTCCGGGGCGGGGTACGGGACCCGCGCCCGGAAGGTTCGCTTCAGGCGAGCAGGTCCTCTACTTGTGCTTCCCCGTCACGGTACCTGCGGCCGATCTCGGCGCTGCAATCGTCGGCCGTGCGCTGGAGCTCGTGACGCCGCCGGGAGACCTGCTGTTCATAGCGGACGAGCCGCCCCATGGCCGTGTGCAGCTCCTCGTCCGTCCGGGCGTCGAGATCGGACAGCCCGACCTCGGCGAGGTTCTCGGCGGCCAGCCGCCGGAACTCGTCGCCGCGCGGCGTCGTCAGCGTGACGTGCCGCGCGGAGGAGCGGTGGCGCGACGGGGTGTCGGCCAGGATCTCCGAGAGCCGGTCGACCACCGCGGCCTCCATGACCGGGGCCCCGGGGCCCCGGCGGCGGGCCAGTTCGGCGCGCAGGATGTCGATCCGGCCCTGCACCAGCCGCCGTACGTAGCTGAGATCGGCCTCGTCGCGCTGAGCGTCCCGGCGCACCGCCCGCAGCTCCGGCAGCCGCAGCCCGCCGAACCCCGCCTCGCCGCCGGCCTGCTCCGGTACGCCCGCGGGCGGGTGCGGCGCCACGGCGGACGTCCGGTGCGCCGCGCCTCCCGGCCCGGGCCCCTGCCCGGACAGACCGCGCTGTACGGGTGACCGCAGGACCCTGGTGCTGGTACGTGCGCCCGGTACGGCGCCGGGAGATTGTCCGGCTCCATATGCACTCATGCTGTTCCGTCCCCTCGGCCGGTGCGTCGGCACACCGGCATCGTGCATCGTGCCACTCACCGGGGGGCGTACGCAGGTGCTCTGTACCCGTTCAGCCCAAGATAGGTTGGTCTGTATGCGTGCAGTGGTACAGAGAGTGGACGGTGCGAGCGTCTCGGTCGCCGACGCGGCGGACGGCTCGCCGCCGCCCGGAATCGTCGGGGAGATCGTCGGCGAGGGCCTGTGTGTGCTGGTCGGAGTCACCCACGAGGACACCCCGGAGAAGGCGGCGCAGCTGGCCCGCAAGCTCTGGTCGGTGCGCATCCTGGACGGCGAGAAGTCCTGTTCCGATATGAATGCCCCCCTCCTGGTGATTTCTCAGTTCACCCTCTACGGGGACGCCCGCAAGGGTCGCCGCCCCACCTGGAACGCCGCGGCGCCGGGCGAGGTGGCCGAGCCGCTGGTGGCCGAGGTGGTGTCCCAGCTGCGGGCGCTCGGGGCGCAGGTGGAGACGGGCCGGTTCGGGGCGGACATGCGGGTCACGCTCACGAATCACGGCCCGTTCACGGTGATCATCGAGGTGTAGCCGTACGCCGCCGGGCGAGGCGGCCGGGCCCTACGGCTCGACGACCGTCTCCTGGGCGGCGGCCGTGTCCCCGGCGATCAGCTCCGCGTCGACCGCGACGTTGCGCTTGACCAGCGCCAGCGCGATCGGGCCCAGCTCGTGGTGGCGGGCCGAGGTGGTGATGAACCCGAGCTGGCGGCCCTCCTCGCCGTCGGCCGCCAGCCGCACCGGCGTCCCGTGTCCGGGCAGGTGCACCTCGCTGCCGTCGAGGTGGAGGAAGACCAGCCGGCGCGGCGGCTTCCCCAGGTTGTGGACGCGGGCGACGGTCTCCTGCCCCCGGTAGCAGCCCTTCTGGAGGTGGACGGCTGTGGCGAGCCAGCCCAGCTCGTGCGGGATGGTGCGGTGGTCGGTCTCGAAGCCGACGCGCGGCCGGTGGGCCTCGACGCGCAGCGCCTCGTACGCGAGGACCCCGGCCGCCGGGCCGTTGGCGGCGGCGTACGCCTCCAGACCGGCGCGCGGCAGGAACAGGTCCCGGCCCTGCGCGGTCTCGCGCACGGCCGCACCCTCCGGCGCCTCCGCGATGGAACCGGCCGGCAGGTGGACGACCGCGGTGTCCTCCGTGCGGTCGGCCACCTCCACCCGGTAGAAGAACTTCATCGACTCCAGGTAGGCGATCAGGTCGGCCTGGCTGCCCGGCTCGACGTGCATCCACACCGTCGTGCCGTCGTCCACCAGATACATCGCGTGCTCGATGTGCCCGTTGGCGGAGAGGATCAGGGCTTCGGTGGCCTGGTGCGGGGCGAGGTCGCTGACGTGCTGGGTGACCAGCAGGTGCAGCCAGCTCAGCCGGTCGTCCCCGGTCACGGTGACGACACCGCGGTGGGAGAGGTCGACCAAGCCGTTGCCGTCGGCGAGGGCGCGTTGCTCGCGGAACAGGTCGCCGTAGTGGGCGGCGACGCCTTCGTCGCGGCCTTCGGCGGAAACGGCGCCTGGCAGGGACAGCAGGGGGCTCTTCATGCCGCCCAGCCTACGACTTGGCGGCCGGGTCCTTCGCGGCCCCGTCGCCGCTCTCTCCGGCCGGGGCGTCCGCCGCCCGCCGCGCCGCCGCGCAGTCCGCGCAGCGGCCGAAGATCGCGAAGTGCTTCATGTCGGTCTCGAAGCCGAAGTCGGCGCGCAGTTTCTCGGTGAAGTCGGCGACGACAGAGAGGTCCGCCTCGATGACGTCCGCGCAGTCCCGGCAGACCAGGTGGATGTGGTGGTGCCGGTCGGCCAGGTGGTACGTCGGGGCGCCGTGCCCCAGGTGCGCGTGGCTGACGAGCCCGAGCTCCTCCAGGAGCTCCAGGGTGCGGTACACCGTGGAGATGTTCACGCCGGAGGCCGTCTTGCGCACCTCGCACAGGATGTCGTCCGGAGTCGCGTGCTCCAGGGCGTCGACGGCCTCCAGGACGAGCTGGCGCTGAGGCGTCAGCCGGTAGCCGCGCTGCCGAAGATCGGTCTTCCAGTCGGTGCTCACCACGACCCCAGTGTAGGTCGGGGCGAGCACCGTGCGGCCGCCCGCGCGGGGCGGGCCGCTACTTGAAGAACGCGATGCCGTCGTCGGGCATGTCCCCGAGGCTCTTCGCCATCTCGGCGACCTCCTCCGGGGTGACGACCTTCTTCAGGTGCGCCGACATGTAGGGGCGCAGCTCGACCTCGGGCGTCGCCTTCTCGCCGACCCACATCAGGTCGCTCTTCACGTACCCGTACAGCCGCTTGCCTCCGCTGTACGGGCCGGAGGCCGCCGTCCGGGCGACCGCGTCGGTGGCCAGGTCGATCTGCGGCTTCTGGTCGGCCAGCTCGCCGTACCAGATCTCGACGACGCCCTGGTCACGGACCATGACGACCTCGACCTTGCGGTTCTCGTCGATGCGCCAGTAGCCGGACTCGGACTCCAGCGGGCGGACCTTGTCGCCCTTCTCGTCCAGCACCCACGAGTGGGAGACGTACTCCAGGAAGTCACGGCCGTCGTGGCTGAAGGTGACCTCCTGGCCGAAGTTGCACTTCTCGGCGCCGGGGAAGTCGGACACGCCCGCGCCCGCCCAGTTCCCGAGGAGGAAGGCCAGCGGGACGAGGGCCGGGTTCAGGTCGGACGGGATCTCGATCATGAGCGGCTCAGACGATCTGTGAGGGAGCGGCGGGGGGAGCGGGGTGCGGCGGGGGTCAGCGCTGGCCCTGGTACAGCTTCTTCACGGCGACCGCGGTGAAGGCGAGGACGCCCACGCAGACCAGGATGAGCAGGGCGGAGAAGAATGCCTCAAGCACAGGGGGCTCCTCGTGACGAGCGGGTGGGCGGCGGTACAGGGCCGGGCCCCAGCCTAATGGGTGGGGGCCCGGTCCTCTCGTCCAGGTCGTGGCCGCGCCTTCGCCCCCCCTGGCTCAGGAGGGCGGCCACGACGGCGCGGGCGGCCCAGCCGGTGAGGCCGGGGTGGTGTCCACCGGTTCCGAGGGGCCCCAAGGGGGCTGGAACGCGGGTTCCCTGCACCCGCGCCGTCCGAGTGACCCCTGGGCGACGAGGAGGGCGTCCCGGGGCGATTACAGTTCGGCCCATGCCGAAGAAGCTTGTGATCAAGGTGACCGCCGGGGCCGAGGCCGCCGAGCGCTGCTCGCAGGCCTTCACCGTGGCGGCGGTGGCCGTCGCCAGCGGTGTGGAGGTGTCCCTCTGGCTGACCGGGGAGTCCTCGTGGTTCGCCCTGCCGGGCCGGGCCGCCGAGTTCGAGCTGCCGCACGCCGCCCCGCTGCCGGACCTCCTGGACTCCGTCCTGGCCGGGGGCCGGCTCACGCTGTGCACGCAGTGCGCCGCCCGGCGCGACATCACCGAGAAGGACGTGCTGGAGGGCGTGCGCATCGCGGGTGCCCAGGTCTTCGTGCAGGAGTCCCTGGCGGACGACACCCAGGCCCTCGTCTACTGACCCCGCGGCGCCCGGCCCGGCGCGGCCCGGGCCCGCGGCGCCCGGCCCGGCGGGCGGCTCTCGCGCGGACGGGTCCCGCGCGCCCCTCAGCGGCGCTTCCTGCCGTCCAGCTCGTCCCACCACGCGTCGGACTCCGGGTCCCCGCAGCGCTCGTCCCACCAGCGGTCCTCCGGGCCCCGCCGGTTGGCGACCACCGCGGCGACGGGCGGGATCACCATGGCGACCACGCACATGCCGATGGCGACCGGCATGGACCACAGGCGCACCACCGCCCAGGCGGACACGAAGAGGGCGACGCATCCGCCCATCATCAGGAAGTAGTTCCGCCTGCGTCGGGCGTACATGCTTCCAGCGTAGGACCGTTCGCGTCCGCCGCCCACTCGCGTACGGCCCGGGACGGCGCGAAGGGCCGCACCCCGTGTCAGGTGGCGTCCAACCCCCTGGGGCGCGGCCCTTCGGCCGTCTCGTGTGCCGGGTGATCCGGCGCGCTGCGGATCAGACGGCGATGGCGACCTCGGCGAGCCCGCCGGTCTGCGCGACGACCGTGCGGTCGGCGGTGCCGCCCGGCACCAGAGCGCGGAGCGTCCAGGTGCCCTCGGCCGCGTAGAAGCGGAACTGTCCGGTGGCCGAGGTCGGGACCTCCGCGGTGAACTCACCGGTCGAGTCCAGCAGGCGCACGTACCCGGTGACGGGCTCGCCGTCGCGGGTCACGCTGCCCTGGATGGTGGTCTCACCGGGCTTGATCGTCGAGGCGTCGGGGCCGCCGGCCTGTGCTCCACACATGGTGTTCTGTCCTTCTGGTCGGGTCGTGCGGGTCGGTCGGGGTTACTTGTCGGCGCCGAGCTCGATCGGCACGCCGACGAGGGAGCCGTACTCGGTCCACGAGCCGTCGTAGTTCTTGACGTTCTCCTGGCCGAGCAGCTCGTGCAGCACGAACCAGGTGAGCGCGGAGCGCTCACCGATGCGGCAGTAGGCGATGGTGTCCTTCGACAGGTCGACCTGCTCGGCCTCGTAGAGCGCCTTCAGCTCGTCGTCCGACTTGAAGGTGCCGTCGTCGTTGGCGTTCTTCGACCACGGGATGTTGCGGGCGCTCGGCACGTGGCCGGGGCGCTGCGACTGCTCCTGCGGGAGGTGGGCCGGGGCGAGCAGCTTGCCGCTGAACTCGTCGGGCGAGCGCACGTCGACCAGGTTCTGGCTGCCGATGGCCTTCACCACGTCGTCGCGGTAGGCGCGGATCGACTCGTCCTGCGGCTTGGCCTTGTACTGGGTGGCCGGGCGGGTGGGGACGACGTCGGTCAGGTCGCGGGAGTCCAGCTCCCACTTCTTGCGGCCGCCGTCGAGCAGCTTGACGTTCTCGTGGCCGTACAGCTTGAAGTACCAGTAGGCGTAGCTGGCGAACCAGTTGTTGTTGCCGCCGTAGAGGACGACCAGCGTGTCGTTGCCGATGCCCTTCTCGCTGAGCAGCTTCTCGAAGCCGGCCTGGTCGACGAAGTCGCGGCGGACCGGGTCCTGGAGGTCCTTGGTCCAGTCGATCCGGATCGCGTTCTTGATGTGGTTCTTCTCGTACGCCGAGGTGTCCTCGTCCACCTCGACGATGGCGACCTGCGGGTCGTCGATGTGGGCCTCGACCCAGTCGGCGTCTACCAGGACGTCGCTGCGGCTCATGTTGTTCTCCTCCGGGGCAGTCTGCGGCGGGGTGGTGCGAGATGCCGAGTGGCTGGGCGTGTCCGTGCGGGGGCGGGAAAGGCGGCGCGTACGGATGCACGGGGCCGGCCCTGACGACGGTCGAAGGGCCGGGAGGGGCGGGCGGGGGCGAACGGCCCCGCTCAGATGGTGCGACAGAGCATGGCGGCGACGCGGCACAGGTCTACTGCCCGCCGCTTCGTGAGGTCCGCCTGTCGCTTCATGGGTCCGATCGTAGGGAGGTTCGGGCGGGGATGTCACCGTCGTGTCGTATGGTGAGACGCGATCGTCCACTAAGCGAGACGCCCGGTGGGCGGAACTCCCGCGCGCCCTCCCCCTCCCCGGTCCCGGCCCCTGGTGCATCTGCGGAACGGACGTGATCGTCTCACCATCCGGATCACTGACTGGAGCGCCGGCCGGCGCACGGGCTGGAACGCCGGCTGGAACGCCGGCTGGAGCTCCGGGCGGGTCGGTCGGCGTCCCGGCCGGAGCGTCCGCCGAAGCGGCGCCCGCCGGGTCGCCACCGCCGTCAGCCCCTCGGCCCTCAGTCCGTCAGTCCGTCAACCCCTCAACCCGTCAGTGAGACGTCCGAACCGGCGACCTCGATCTCCACGCCCTTCTCGGTCACCGTGACCTTCCGCAGCTCCAGCCCCTGCGGCAGCCCGTCGATCTCGCCCTCGAAGTCGGTCCTGCTGCGGACCAGGTCCTCGACGCCGGGCAGGCCCTCGCCCGGCACCTCGTCCGCTCGCACCTTGATGGTGTGGCCGTCGGTCCGGGTCACGGTGGACAGCACGCTGCGCGAGATCGGGCGGCCGAGCAGCTCCACCGTGCCGGTGACCTTCGCCTTGCCGTTGCCGCCGTACTCGACGACGACGCCTTCGCTGGCCGCCGCCGTCAGGTCCTCGTACGAGACGAGGGCGGTGCCGGTGGCGCGCGCGGCCGTGGCGCTCCGGTAACCGGAACCGAGCTTCACGTCGTGGAGCTGGGCCCGCACCTCGCTGACCCGGATCGCGCGGCCCGCGGCGCTGGTGCTCATGCCGGAGAGTCTGACGTCGACCTGGTCGAGCCGCGATCCGGCGAGCTGGGTGAGGAAGGGGAACCCCTTGATCGAGATCTCCGTCGACCCGGCGCTGCCCCCGCTGATCGTGATCCGGTCCTCGGCCTCGGCCTCGGCGAAGTGGACGGCGACGCGGTCGACGGCGACGAAGAGGCCACCGACCACCACCACCAGGACCAGCAGTATTCGCAGTGCGCGCATCTGTGTCGTTCCCCCACCCTGAGCCGATCGGTCCCCCCGGCATCCGTGAGCCTACGGGGACGCCGGGGGACGCCCCCGGTTGACCGACGAGCGAGGGCGCCCGATCGGTTCCCCGGGGGCACGCCGACGCCGGTGGCCCGGCCCCGTCCACGACGTCGCGAAGGAGGGGGCCGGGCCACCGGCGGGACAGGGCGCGGGTCTCAGCCGATGACGCGGCCGAGCAGATACACGGCCGGGGCCGCCGCGGTGAGCGGCAGCGCCACCCCGGCCGTCATGTGCACGAACCGCGACGGGTAGTCGTAGCTCGCCACCCGCAGCCCGACCAGCGCGCAACCGCCCGCCGCGAGGCCCAGGAGCGCGGCCTTGGCACCGAGGTCCGTCAGACCGCCCACCGCGAGCCCCGCGCCCGCGCCGGCGAGGAGGGCCACCGCGACGGAGGCCGCGCCGGGCAGCGGGAGGGCCCGTACGAGGACGGCGGCCGCGACCGCCGCCCCGCCCACCGTCACCGCGTCCGGGGCCGCCGCGAGGTGCCCGCCCGCGAGCACCGCGAGCGCCGCGGAGACGACGGTGGCCATCAGCCCGTACATCCGCTCGTCGGCCCCGGCGTGGCTGCGGAGCTGGAGGACCACGGTGAGCAGCACCCAGACCCCCAGGGCGCCCAGCAGCGCCGCGGGGCCGTTCTCACGGCCCGCCGCGAGCAGGGCGGCATCGGCGGCCAGGCCCCCGGCGAAGGCGAGGGCGATGCCCTGGCGGGCGGGCCACATGCCGTTGAGCCGGAACCACCCGGCGGCCGTCACCGCCTGGAGGAGCACCACCGGGACGAGGAGGGCGTACGGACCGACCGCCGCGCCCCCCGCGAGCAGCAGCCCGAGCACAGCGGTGAGCGCCGCGGGCTGCGCCCCCGGCGCGATGATCGGCGAGCGGCCCTCCGCGCGGGCGCGCTGGGCGTCGGTGATCCGGGCGTTGCCCAGGGTGGTGGGCGCGCTGTAACCGGAGCCGTCGGCCGCCGGCCCCCCGGGCACGGGCTCCGACGGGGCGGACGGGGCCGGGGGCGCGGCCGGCGCCTCTGGCGGCAGCGGCAGGGAGCCGGAGGCCCCCTGCGCCGGGTGCGCGGCCCCGGCCAGGGGCTGGTACGGCTGCTGCGGAGGCTGGTGGGTCCCGTGGGACTGATGGGCCCCGTGGGTTCCGTGGGTTCCGTGGAGCTGATGGGTTCCGTGGGGCTGATGGGTCTCCTGGGGCTGGACATACCCGTGAGACGCGTGAGAGTGGTGAGGCTGCTGCCCCTGGTACTGCGGCGGCGGGAACCCCTGCTGCTCCTGTACCTGCTGGTACGGAAGGTGTGACTGCGCCGTGCCGTACGCCTCCGCCCGGGGCGCGCCGCCGTACGGATCGGGCCGCTGCCCGTGGTCGTGGCCCTGGTACGGCGGCTCCCCGCCGTCCGTGGGGCGGATCGCCGGCTGGTACTGCGTGTCCCAGGTCGGGGCCTGCCAGGTCTGCGTCCCGCCGTGTTCGAAGGCGCCGGGCTCCTGGGGGGAGGCGGACTGCCCGGCCGTCCCGTCGGGCCAGTGGGCGGCCTGCCCCGCCCCGGTGCCGTCACCGTACGAGGAGCCTTGGCGCCAAGCGCCCCCGTACGCCTGCGGGTCACCGTGCGGCGGCGCCTGCCGGGGATCGTACGGATACGGGTTGTGCTGATCGCTGTTGCTGCTCATGGCCTGCGGTTCACCCTCCTGCGAACGGCGGGAGCACCTCGACCGTGCCGCCCTCGGCAAGGCGTACGGTCTCATGCCCACGCGTCCCGACGGGGTCGCCGTCGATGAGGAACGAGCACCGCTGGAGCACCCGGCTCAACTCGCCGGGGTGCCGTTCGCGCACCGCGTCGAGCGCCTCGGCGAGGGTCGCCGCCGTGTACGGCTCCTCCGCTGTGCCCGCGGCGGCCTTGGCCGCAGCCCAGTAGCGGATCGTCCCCGCTGCCATGGCGCCACTCCTTCGGTCGGTTCGTCGTACGTCCTGTGCGTCAGCTGTCCATGATGGGGCACGCCGCGACCGCCCAGTCGGCGATCCGGGCGAGGAGGGCGTCCTCCGCGGCGTTCTCCGCGTGCCCCATCCCCGGCTCCAGCCACAGTTCCGCGCCGCCCGGCCCGGCCGCGTCCGCCAGCATCCGCGGGTGGTCCAGCGGGAAGTACGGGTCCCGGTCGCCGTGGACGAGGAGCAGCGGGGCCGGGGCGATGAGCGGGACCGCGGCGACCGGGGAGAGCGGCACGGGGTCCCACTCCTCGGTGGCGATCCGGGTCCGGAGCCCGTAGCGCCCGACGAACCGGCCGGAGGGGCGGGTGACCACCCAGTGCAGGCGGCGCATCGGGGCCGTCCCGCGGTAGTACCAGCGGGCGGGAGCGCTGACGGAGACCACCGCGTCCGAGTGCGCCCCCGTGCGCCCCGTACGCCTCCCTCGCTTCGGCACCCGGGTGGGCGTATCCGGCGCGACGGGTTCCCCGGCGTACGGACCGCCGCCCCGCGGCCCGCCATCCCTCGGGGCGGCGCGATGGAGCGCACCGTGCCGGAGCACCACAGAGCCGCCCATCGAGAACCCGACCGTGACCACCCTGGAGTGCCCCAGATCCCGCGCCCAGGCCACCGCCGCGGCCAGATCCAGCACCTCGCGGTCCCCCACGGTCGAGCGACCGCCGGACCGCCCGTGGCCCCGGAACGAGAACGTGACCACCGCCGCACGCCGGGCGAACGCCCGCGCGGCGCGGCGGACGGCGGGGCGGTCGACCGAGCCGGTGAAGCCGTGCGCGACCACGATGGCGGTGGCCCCGGCCGCCCCGCCCTCCGGGGCCCCGGCACCCGCCGTACACGGTTCGTACACCGCCTCGACCGGCACTCCGTCATCCGTCAGCAAGGTGGCGGTCAGGGGAGGGGGCGTGAGCAAGGGAACAGACGAACGCCCGAAACGCCCCTCGGACACGGAAGTCATGTGGGCTATTGTGCTGCGAAGAGGATCCGGGCAAAGCAGCCCCCGGGTCCTTTTGTGCTTTACGGGCGTTGTTACGGAGACGTTTCGACAAGCTCAGCGGCCCCGGGGCGCGGGACCGCACAGCAGGACCTGTATGACGAACGCCGCGGCGTGGACACGGCGCCACCGTCGCGCAGCCGTACGAAGCAGTGCCGCATACTCCCCCGGGTCCGACCCGGGAGTGCCCCCTCTCGCAGGGAACGAGGAGGACCGACGTAATGGGCGAGCGAACCGTGCAACACGATCGACCGAACCAGGCAGGTGGGCGGCGATGAGTTCACTGCTGCTGCTGACGAACGCACTCCAGCCCTCGACGGAGGTGCTCCCCGCCCTCGGACTTCTGCTCCACAGCGTGCGGGTGGCGCCCGCGGAGGGACCGGCCCTGGTGGACACCCCGGGCGCCGACGTGGTCCTCGTCGACGGGCGCCGCGACCTGCCACAGGTCCGCTCGCTCTGTCAGCTGCTGCGCTCCACCGGCCTGGGCTGTCCGCTGATCCTCGTCGTCACCGAGGGCGGCCTCGCGGCCGTCACCGCCGACTGGGGCGTGGACGACGTCCTGCTGGACACGGCCGGACCCGCCGAGGTCGAGGCCCGGCTGCGGCTGGCCACCGGACGCCGGCAGATCACCGCCGACGACTGCCCGATGGAGATCCGCAACGGCGACCTCTCCGTCGACGAGGCGACGTACAGCGCGAAGCTCAAGGGCCGGGTCCTGGACCTGACCTTCAAGGAGTTCGAACTGCTGAAATACCTCGCCCAGCACCCGGGCCGGGTCTTCACCCGCGCCCAGCTCCTCCAGGAGGTGTGGGGCTACGACTACTTCGGCGGCACCCGGACGGTCGACGTCCACGTGCGGCGGCTGCGCGCCAAGCTCGGCCCCGAACACGAGTCCCTGATCGGCACCGTGCGCAACGTCGGCTACCGCTTCGTCGCACCGGACAAGGCGGAACGCGCCGCGGAGAAGGCCGAGCGCGCGGCGGAGAAGGCGAAGGACCGGGCGGCGGCGCGACGGACCAGCCGGCCCGTCGCCCGTTCGGAGCAGTCCCGTGCGACCGGGCCCGCGGAAGAAGCCCCGGCAGAGGCTGCCAAGAGCTAGGTCCATCCGCGTAGACTGCCGCGCGTGGCCAAGGTGACGCGGGACGATGTGGCGAGACTGGCGGGGACGTCGACCGCGGTCGTCAGCTACGTCATCAACAACGGACCCCGGCCGGTCGCCCCGGCCACGCGCGAGCGGGTGCTCGCCGCGATCAAGCAGCTGGGCTACCGCCCCGACCGGGTCGCCCAGGCGATGGCGTCGCGGCGGACGGACCTGATAGGGATGATCGTGCCGGACGCCCGGCAGCCGTTCTTCGCGGAGATGGCGCACGCGGTCGAACAGGCCGCCGCCGAGCGCGGGAAGATGGTGCTCGTCGGCAACTCCGACTACCGCGACGAACGCGAGGTCCACTATCTGCGGGCCTTCCTCGGCATGCGCGTCTCCGGGCTGATCCTGGTCAGCCAGGGCCCCAGCGAGCGGGCCGCGGCCGAGATCGAGGCCTGGGACGCCCGGGTCGTCCTGCTGCACGAGCGGCCGGAGGCGATCGACGACGTGGCCGTCGTCACCGACGACGTGGGCGGCGCCCAACTGGCCACCCGCCACCTGCTGGAGCACGGCAACGCCTACGTGGCCTGCCTCGGCGGCACGGACGAGACCCCGTCGGTCGGCGACCCGGTCGCCGACCACATCGAGGGCTGGCGCCGGGCCATGCACGAGTCGGGGCGCTCCACCGAGGGCCGGCTGTTCCAGGCCCCGTACAACCGATACGACGCCTACCAGGTGGCGCTCGGGCTGCTGGCCGGCCCGGACCGGCCCCCGGCGATCTTCTGCGCCACGGACGACCAGGCCTTCGGCGTGCTGCGGGCGGCCCGCGAGCTGCGCATCGACGTGCCCGGCGAGCTGGCGGTGGCCGGCTTCGACGACGTGAAGGAAGCCGGCCTCACCGATCCGCCGCTGACCACGGTCTTCTCCGACCGCCCGGCGATGGCGCGGGCCGCCGTGGACCTGGTGCTCGACGACTCGCTGCGGGTCTCCGGCTCGCGGCGCGAGCGGCTGAAGCAGTTCCCCTCCGCGCTGGTGGTCAGGCGCTCGTGCGGCTGCGGCGAACCGACCGCGCCCCGCCCGGCCGTCTAGCACCGGACCCGCCCAAGTGGGGCCGCCCACCGCCCGAGCGGCCCCGGCCCTGCCCGACCGCGTCGACTCCTCGTCGGCGGGGCACCTCCCCTTACACCCGGCATACACGGTTCTTCCGGGCTTCTCAGGGCGTACTCAGCTCCCTCTCATCTTCGCTCGCCAGCCTGGTGGACATGACGGAGAACCCCCGCCCCAGCGGCGCGTACACGACGGACCAGGACCCCACCCCGTACGCCTACGGCACGGTGCACGGCCCGGCGGCAGGCGGCTACCCGCCGCCGCCCCCGTACGCCCCGGACCAGCGGTACACCGCCGGACCGCCCGTCTCCGAACCGCCCGCTTCCGGACGGCGCGAGCGCCGGGCGAAGCGGCCGGTCGCCCTGCTGGCCGCGGTGGCGCTGGCCGCCGGGATGATCGGCGGCGGCGGCACGGCCGCCCTGGTCGGGTGGCAGGGCGACGGCACGAACGCCCCCGGCGCGGGCGGCGTGGTGAACGGCACCACCGTCTCGCAGACCAGCGCCGGCACCGTCGCGGGCGTCGCCGAGGCGGTCTCCCCCACGATCGTGGAGATCGGCGCGAGCTCCTCCGCGGGCCGGTCCACCGGGTCCGGAGTGGTGATCACCGAGGACGGAGAGATCGTCACCAACAACCACGTGATCTCGGGCGCGCAGCAGATCGGGGTCACCCTGCCCACGGGCAAGACCTACACCGCTGACGTGCTGGGCACCGACCCCGGCAAGGACCTGGCGCTCATCAAGCTGCGGGGGGCGAGCGGGCTCAAGACGGCCACGCTCGGCGACTCCTCGCAGGTCAAGGTCGGCGACCAGGTCGTGGCGATCGGCTCGCCCGAGGGCCTGACCGGCACCGTCACCAGCGGGATCATCTCCGCGCTCGACCGGGACGTCACCGTGGCCAGGGACGGCTCCGGCAGCGGCTCGGGCCGGGGCGGGCAGGGCGGCTCCCCGTGGCCGTTCGAGTTCGGCGGTCAGCAGTTCAACGGCGAGACGGGCGAGGAGACGACCACGTACAAGGCGCTCCAGACCGACGCCTCGCTCAACCCCGGCAACTCCGGCGGCGCGCTGATCAACATGGACGGCGAGATCATCGGCATCAACTCGGCGATGTACGCGCCGAGTTCGTCGGGGGCGGGCGGCGGTTCCACGGCGGGCAGTGTGGGCCTGGGCTTCGCCATCCCGGTGGACACCCTCAAGGCCGACCTGGACGCCCTGCGCGCGGGCGACGGCTCCTGACCCCGCGCACCGCCCCGCCCGTGCGAGGCTGAGACCGCCCCCTCCGGTCGGAACGAGAAGAGGACCAGCAGCGATGAGCCCCGCCGAAGACGATCCCCAACGCATCCTGATCGTCGACGACGAGCCGGCCGTGCGCGAGGCGCTCCAGCGCAGCCTCGCCTTCGAGGGCTACGGGACCCGGGTCGCGGGCGACGGGTACGAGGCACTGGCGACGGCGGAGGCGTACGCCCCCGACCTCATCGTCCTGGACATCCAGATGCCCCGGATGGACGGCCTCACCGCCGCCCGCCGCATCCGCGCCACCGGCTCCACCACCCCCATCCTCATGCTCACCGCCCGCGACACCGTCGGGGACCGGGTCACCGGCCTCGACGCGGGCGCGGACGACTACCTGGTCAAGCCGTTCGAGCTGGACGAGCTGTTCGCCCGCATCCGGGCCCTGCTGCGCCGCAGCTCCTACGCCTCGGCGGCGGGCACGGACACCCCCGAGGAGGACGTCCTGTCCTTCGCCGATCTGCGGATGGACCTGGCGACCCGCGAGGTCACCCGCGGCGAGCGGCGGGTCGAGCTGACCCGCACCGAGTTCACCCTGCTGGAGATGTTCCTGTCCCATCCGCGGCAGGTGCTGACCCGGGAGCAGATCCTCAAGGCGGTCTGGGGCTTCGACTTCGAGCCGAGCTCCAACTCCCTGGACGTGTACGTGATGTACCTGCGGCGCAAGACGGAGGCGGGCGGCGAACCCCGCCTCGTCCACACCGTGCGCGGCGTCGGCTACGCCCTCCGTACGGGCGGGAGCGGGGAGGCGTGAGCCCGCTGCGCCGCTTCCGTGCGCTGCCGCTGCGTTCCCGGCTCGCGCTCCTGGTCGCCACGGCGGTCGCGGTGGCGGTCGCCGCGGTGGCGGCGGCCTGCTGGGTCACGACCCGCGACCGGCTCACCGAACAGCTCGACACGACCCTGGCCCAGGTCAAGCCGGGCGAGAAGGCGATCAGCATGCTGACGGCCTCCTGCACCAGCGGGCTGCCCGGCAGCATCCAGCTCGTGACCGGCCCGTACACGATCCAGCTCGTCACCGCGGCCGACGGCCTCCCCTGCACCGTGCCCGGCAAGGCCGCCGTCCCGGTCCTGGACGCCGACCGGGCCGTCGCCGCCGGGCTGCGCGAGGAGGCCACGCACACCACGAAGGCCGATGACGGCGCCCCGATGCGGGTCCACACCGCGCCCGCCGGGCCGGACCGCCCCGGTCTCGCGGTCTCCGTGGCCGTCCCCATGGAGCAGGTCACCGAGCCCCTGAACCAGCTGGCCTGGGTCCTGCTCATCGTCTCCGGCATCGGCGTGGTCGGCGCGGGCGCGGCCGGGCTCTGGGTGGCCAGGGCCGGCCTCCGGCCGGTCGACGAGCTGACCGAGGCCGTCGAGCACGTGGCCCGCACCGAGGATCTGACCGTGCGCATCCCGGTGGACGGGGAGGACGAGATCGCACGCCTGTCCAGCTCGTTCAACTCGATGGCCGCCCGGCTCGCCTCCTCCCGCGACCGCCAGGCCCAGCTGATCGCGGACGCGGGCCACGAACTGCGCACCCCGCTGACCTCCCTGCGGACGAACGTGGAGCTGCTGGCCCGCAGCGACGCGACCGGGCGGGTGATCCCCCCGGAGGACCGCAAGGCGCTGATGACCTCGGTCAAGGCCCAGATGACGGAGCTGGCGGCGCTGATCGGCGACCTCCAGGAGCTGGCCCGGCCCGACGCCGCCCAGCCGGGCCCCCTCCAGGTGGTGGCGCTGCACGAGATCACCCGTACCGCCCTGCGCCGGGCCCGGCTGCGCGGCCCGGAGCTGACGATCACCGAGGACCTGGCCCCCTGGTACGTGCGGGCCGAACCGGCCGCCCTGGAGCGGGCGATCGTCAACGTCCTGGACAACGCGGTGAAGTTCAGCCCGCCGGCCGGTGCCGTCGACGTGCGCCTGCACCGGGGTGAGCTGACGGTCAGGGACCGCGGCCCCGGCATCCCCGCCGAGGAACTGCCGCACGTCTTCGAGCGCTTCTGGCGCTCTCCCTCCGCCCGGCGTCTCCCCGGCTCGGGCCTCGGCCTGTCCATCGTGGCCCGTACGGTGCATCACGCGGGCGGCCACATCGCCCTGCGCCCGGCCTCGGACGGCGGCCCCGGCACGGTCGCGGCGCTCACGCTGCCGGGCGCGCCCACACCGCCGCCGCAGAGGTGAGACCGGGGCTGCCCCACCCCGGCACGGCGATGAGGCCGTCCGCCACCGTCCGCAGCTGCGCGGGTCCTCGCCCTGGACAGCGGCGAGCGGCTGAGCGACGAGCTGTACGGCGCGTGGCCGGACGGGGACACCGCCGACGCAGGCCGCCCCACCACCGTCATCCTGTCCGGCGGCGCGATGTACCTCACCTTCGGTGACGGCACGGTGCTCTCCGCGTACGCCCCGTGAGACCCGGGCCGCGCGGGCGTACGGGGACGGCGGAGCGAGCGGGTCCCGGACAAGCCCGCGCGCTGACCGACCGGCCCCCCGGAGGGCCCCCTGGCTCACCCCGTCGGATTGTGCCGGATCAGCGACTCGACCAGCCCGGGCCGGTTCGTCGGGTAGTCGAGCGGCACGATGCCCAGCCCCGTCCACCCGGCGGTCTCCGGCCGCTCCAGGAAGGAGTGCACCTGCGGGTTGAGCCGGTCCGCGTTCCAGCGGGGCGGCAGCAGGGCGGAGGTGGAGACGTAGTTCATGAAGAACGCGCCGGGCCGCTGGACCGCCTTGCGGAACTGGGCTTCGATCTTTGGGTACTTGGCGAACGGTTCCGCCATGTAGTCGTCCTGGACGTCGAAGACCGCCGGGTCCCCGTACCGCACGCCGGGCAGCCCGCCGTTGTCCGCGAGGAGCACCACCTTGCCGCGCGCCTCCCCGAGCGCCGGGAGCGTGGGGTCCAGGCGGAAGAGGGACCGCCAGCCCTTCGTGTCCAGGTAGCGGTCGAAGATCCGACGGAACGCCGCGTCGCTCTCCTCCGAGTACTCCTGCTTGACCCTCATCAGCACGGTCTCGCTCGGCCGCTCGGCCAGGAAGTCCCGGCAGGCGATGAGCACGTCGCCGAACATCAGGTTCTGGAACGCCGCCCCGTGGTGGATGGCGAACGCGTCCCCGGTGATCCGGCACCGCACGTCGAGGAAGCGTATGCCGCTGGCCAACTGCTGTGCGATCGTGGTGTTCTGGCACTCCGCCCACGGGCCGCCGAACCGCGCCCCCGAGTCGTGCGTGCCCGGAATCGTGAGCCGCCGGAGCGCGGTGCCGTCCGGCAGGCCGCCCATCCAGTCGTACGTGCCGCGCACCGTCTCCCGCGACGCCGCAGCCGCCGGGGCGGCTCCGATGACGGCGACCGCCGACGCGGCGAGGGCCCCGGCCAGGAATCCCCTGCGCGTGGCCGACAGAGGGGGCACGGGAGGGGGCGCCGGGCTGGGCTCGGGGATGGCGGTGCGCATGGGGGCGCCTCCAACTTCCGTGGGGGAGAAGGGCCCTTGGATTCTGGCCCGTGCACGTCGTCGCCGGAAGAGGGCGCACGCGCCCTCCCCGCACCGAGAGGCTCCGCGACGCACCGGCCTTCACCGCCCGCGCACACAGCCCCTCGACGGGAGCGCCGGGGCACCCGCCCAGGCCTCGGCCGGGACCGCCGCCCGGATGCGGGAGTCGTGCGAGTTCCCGACGCCATCCCGCCATGGATATCTTCCGCCACGAGCAAGACAAAAGAGCGATTCGCTACGGCTGAATCCAGCGGGCGATATTCCAGTCACGCATAGAATTTTCAGCCAAGTAGTCCGCATTTGCTAGCGCGACCCCTTACCGCACTCCTAGCGCTCATGGCGTCCAGTCAGTATCTACGGAGGGCGCACATTGAAGTTCGCATACCGCATTTCAACAGTCAGCGCCGCACTCGTCATGTCGGCCTCGGCACTCGTCGCCGTATCGGCTCCTGCGAGCGCCGCACCCGCGGCTGACCCGTGCGCAGGAAAGTCCGCGAACCACATCGTCAAGAACTACATGAGAAGCTTCGTCCCCACTCCGCTGCGCTGCGGAACCTCGACATGGGGCTACCGGCACTTGGTGCCGAAGCACGGCTTCAACGACAGCCAGATCGCCAACACGGTTGCGCGAGGTAAGCAGAGCTTCGGGTTCTACTACACGAACCTCACTCAGTGCCCTCCCATGGCGTTCAAGGTTGTATTCAACAATGGCGCAATCGGCGGCACCGGAGTCAGCCCGCAGGGCATCATCACCGCCTACTACCAGCCCGGTCACATCTCTTCATTCGCCCCTCATGGGATCGCCACAGCCTGCTAGAGTCATTACATGGAGCAAGTGAGCGTCCCCCTGGGCCTCCGCGCAAAACTGGAAGAAAAGTTCGGGGGCCTGGGGGACCCCTCTTTCAAGCTATCGACAACCGCATTTTCGCGTGAAGATCACGAACTCACCGTCTCAGTCACCCTGGAGGTCGCCCCGGCCAACAGGCGCAGCGAAAAGTGGATTTTGAGTTTAGCGTTTCCGGAATTCGATGCTGCCGCCGCAGACCAGGAAGCAACAGGAGAATCTCACGCGTGGTTCGCCTTGATGGTGCAAACGAACATCATCGAGTGGTGGCATACGCGGAAAACTTCCCCCAATATGCCGGCACCACCCCAGCGCATCGGGTAAAGACCGCGATATGCGCTTACTCAGCTGTGATCTCTTGGTATGGAGCAGTGGCGTAGGACAGCTGCGAGTTTCGCGTGTTCGCGCTGGTCGACGACTGTTCTCGGCGCCTGACCACTCGCCCTCCTTGGACGGCGGCAGCGGCCGTCGACCAGACGTCGGACCGGTCGGTCTCGGTGCTGGTGCACCCGGCACGGCGCCCTCGCCGGTCGCCGCCGCCACGAGGCTCGGCCCCCGAGACCCGAGGGGGGTGGGCTCACTCTTTCGGGTGTACGTGAGACGGCGGCCCGCCCGAGGCTCGGGGGACGGGACGCGAGCTTCGGGACGCGGGGCCCGGGACCCGAGCTCCCTTGGTAAACCCGGTGGGAAAGAAGGGGGTTCGGAAACACCTCCCTCACCCCCCACCCCGTCACGACCAGCAAGTATGACTATTCGCGGCGGCTTGCGACGCGGTGACGCGACTGCCTACGGTGCGAGAACCAAGCGACCCCGACCGGTGTTAGGCGCACCAAGCCGGGGTCTCACCGCAAGATCGCTACCCAGAAAGCCGATCCCGTGGCTACCCAGCACCCTAGCCCTGCCCTGTGCGGCCCCGCACTCCTGTCTGCCCCGGCGCCTCCGGCGTCGGTGCCAACGGCTTCAGCGCCCTCGACCTCCCCCTTCCCGGCACCGGCTTCCGCCCTCCCGGCTCCGGCCTGCTCAGCTCAGGCGACCCCGGACCCAGCTCCCTCGGGCCCCTACCCCATGGCGACGCCCGGCTACGGCAAGCGCTCCGCGCCCGGCCAACGGCCCCGGCACGCTGATGACTTCGCCCTGCTCCCCGTCCGCGAGCGGTACGTCGCCGCGTTCATCGACCGCCTCCCCACCGGGGCCGCCATGAGCGTGAAGAGCCTCGCCAGGCAACTCCCGCTCTACGGGCAGCAAGCCGTCGGCTCCGCGCTCACCGCCCTCTCGGTCGCGGGACATCTGCGGCGCGTACGCTGCCCGGCCGGTCAGGGCGACCAGGTGCGCTGGTCGTTCCGCACCTTCTGGTCGCGCACCGCCCGCGACAACGAGTGGTGGAACACCTACCTCGCCGCCCAGAGCGCACAGGGCCCCCAGGAACTCCAGCACCCCCGGAGCAGCCCGAACGGTCGGACGCCGGGCCACCCCCCGCAGCCCTCCGCCCCCGGAGCCGCCGCACCGCCATCGCCCTGGGCCGACGACGACACCGGGATGGCGGGCGCCGCCGCCTGCGGCGGACCCGCGCCGGACACCGGTGCCACGGACACCTCGATTCCGCACCTCGCCGCCCCCGTCGCCCGCATGCCGGAGGCCGCCGCCGTGCCCCGTAGACCAGTCACCGACGCCCTCGCCCCGATGCCCGACGTCCTCGCCCCGGTGCCGGACATCCTCGCCCCGATGCCCGACATCCTCGCCCCGGTGCCGGACGCCCGCGTCGTCGTCATCCCGGAGGCCGCCAGGAGCGCCCCCGCTTCTGCCCCCGCCCCGCAGGCCGTCCGGAGCGCGTCCCCTGAACCGCCCGGCGGGGCCCCCGCCGTACCGCAGCCGCAGGGTCCGGCGCCCGCGCCTCCCGACGCACCGCCCCGAACGCCCCAAGCCCACGCACCCGCACCCGCACCCGCAGTGCCACCGCAACGCACGGCAGCCCCCGGCGAGAACGCCTCCCCCGCCGTACCCGGCGAAACCGCCTCCCCCGCCGTATCCGGCGATACCGCCTCCCCCGCCTACCTCGCCCTCGCCCGGCTCGGCCGCGTGGACCACCGCGTCGCCCTCTCCGCCGCCGAGTGCGCCGACCTCGAAGAGCTGGCCGCCGCCTGGTTCGCACGGGGTGTGGACGGCGACTACCTCGTCCAGGCCCTCACCACCGGGCTCCCCGCGCACGTCGGCCGGCCCCAAGGACTCGTACGGCGACGCCTCTTGGACAAGCTCCCGCCCCACCTGCCCACCACGCCCACCCCGGCCCCGCCGCCCGGAGCGACCGCCCGCCGGGTGCTCGTGGAGTGCACCGCCTGCGGCGTTCCCGGCCGGCCAGAGGCGCTCCCCGACGGGCTCTGCCGTCCCTGCCGCGCCGTCGCCGCCACCGGCCCGACGCCCCCGATGCCCTCCGCTCTCCCCGCCGCTCCGGCCTCCCCGGCCGCCGCGTCCGACGGTCTGGACGGGCTTCTGGGCACACGCGACGTCCACGCCTGCGTCGCCGAACTCCGCGACCTGCTGAGACCGCCCTGAACAGCACGGAGGGGCGGCAGGCCCGCAGGCCCGCCGCCCCTCCCCTGCCGGTGCGGCGCCTACTGGATGACGGTGATCCGGCCCGTCGCCGGCGGGGCCAGCGGCGCGGCGGCCGTGGAGTGGGCCGCCAGGTAGGCGTTGAACAGGTCCAGGTCGGAAGCGCCGACCAGCTTGTCCGTGCCCTGGCCGAGGGCCGGGAAGCCGTCGCCGCCGCCCGCGAGGAACTCGTTCATCGCGACGCGGTAGGTCGCGCCCGGGTCGATCGGCTCACCGTTCAGCTCGATGGTGCCGGTGACCACGCGAGCCGCGCCCGTCTTCGTCAGGTCGAGCGTGTAGGTGAGGCCCTCGGACACCTGGAGGATCTTCGGGGCGGCCTCGTTGGGACCGCTGACCTGCTGCTGGAGCGCGGTGATCAGCTGCTCGCCGGTCAGGTCGACGACGTTCATCATGTTGGTGAACGGCTGCACGGTGAAGGCCTCGCCGTAGGTGACGACTCCGTCGCCCTCGCTGCCGGACGCCTGGTGCACCAGGTCCGCCCGGATGCCGCCCGGGTTCATGAGCGCGATCTGCGCACCGCCCTTGTCGGCCGGGGCGAGGCCTTCGAGCTGGGCGTCGGCGATGAGGTTGCCGAGAGGCTTCTCCGGGGCCGTGGAGCCGCGGCCGTTGATGTCGGCGCTGATCCAGCCCTGCGGCCGGTCGGCGATCGGGGCGGCGAGCCTGTTCCAGCGGTCGATCAGACGCGTCATGTCGGCGGCCTTGGGCTGGTCCCGGGTCACCACGTGGTTCGCGGACTTCACCGACGTACGCACGATGTCCTTGGTGCGGCGGTCGTAGGTGAGCGTGGTGTCCGTGTAGAGCTTGCCGAAGGACGAGGCCGACGTGACCATGCGCGGGTTGCCCGCGGGGTCCGGGACGGTGCACACGTACGCCTGGTGGGTGTGGCCCGTGACCAGGGCGTCCACCTTCGGCGTGATGCCCCGGGCGATGTCGACGATCGGGCCGGAGATGCCGTCGCCCGCGCCGGGGCTGTCGCAGTCGTAGTCGTACGACGACGAGGCCGGGGCGCCGCCCTCGTGGATCAGCGCGACGATGGACTTGACGCCCTTGCGGTCCAGCTCCTTGGCGTACTTGTTGATCGTCTCGACCTCGTCGTGGAACGCGAGGCCCTTGATGCCGTTCGCGGTGACGATGTCCGGCGTTCCCTCCAGGGTCACGCCGATGAAGCCGATCCTGACGCCCTTCTTCTTCCAGATCGTGTACGGCTTGAGCAGCGGCTTGCCGGTCTTCTCCTTGGTCACGTTGGCCGCGAGGTAGGGGAAGTCGGCCCCCGCGAACTCCCTGCCCTCCTCGTAGCAGCCCTCGACCGGGTGGCAGCCGCCGTTCTGGAGGCGGGCCAGTTCGGCCGCGCCCTCGTCGAACTCGTGGTTGCCGACCGCCGTGACGTCGAGGTCGAGCTTGTTCAGCGCCTCGATCGTCGGCTCGTCGTGGAAGAGGCCCGACAGCAGCGGGCTCGCGCCGACCATGTCGCCGCCGGCCGCCGTGACGGAGTACGGGTTGCCCTTGCGCGCGTTGCGCAGCGAGGTCGCCAGGTACTCGACGCCACCGGCCGGGATCGCCTCCACCGTGCCGTCCGCGTGGGTCCTGGTGACCCTGCCGGCGGAACCGGCCGGGGGCTCCAGGTTGCCGTGCAGGTCGTTGAAGGACAGCAACTGGACGTCGACGGTACGGGAGTTGTGCCCCTTCCCCTGGCCGTTCCCCTGCCCATGCCCGTCGCCGCGCCCGTGGGCGTCGGCCGGCATCGCGGCGACGAGCGCGCCCACGGTGGCCAGACCGGCCGCGGCGGCGAGCACCCGCCGGGACGCGCGGTTCTTCTGCGGAGTCGCTGACATCGGTCCCCTTGTGCTGTCACTGGTGTCACGTGTGAGGTGGTGCGTGCCGCAGCCTAGAGTCAACGCGCGTAGCGCAACAGGTGTTCGGGGTTACGGACTGGTTGCCATACAGCCACATGGCCGACCGGCGCCGGACCATCTCACCCGAGGCGGGGCCCGGAACGCGCCCCGGCCCCGGCCCCTCTGCCCGAGGCCGTGCACCGCGCCCGGCCCACGCCCCTGCCGCACCCGCCCGCGCGCCTGCCCGCCGTACGCTCGGATGCATGACGACTGACGTACCCCTCCCCGCTCCCGGGCGGGAGATCCAGGCCCTCGACGCCCTCGACCCCGCCCAGGCAGACGCCGTCCTCGCCCTGCTCGCCGAGGCCGCCGCGTCCGACGGTCGGCAGGCGGTCTCCGAGCAGGGCCGGCTGCGCATCCGCGGCGGACACCGCGACGGCGTACGGCACTTCCTGCTCACCGCCCACGGCACGCTCACCGGCTACGCCCAACTGGAGGACACCGACCCGGTCGAGGCCCCGGCCGCCGAGCTGGTCGTCCACCCCGACCGGCGCGGCAACGGGCACGGCCGGGCGCTCGGCGCCGCCCTCCTCGCCACGACCGGGAAGCGGCTGCGGGTCTGGGCGCACGGCGGCAGCTCCGCCGCCCGCCACCTGGCCCAGGTCCTCGGCCTCTCCCTCTTCCGCGAGCTGCGCCAGCTCCGGCGGAGCCTGGTCCCGCTCGACCTCGCGGAGCCGGTGCTGCCCGAAGGCGTCACGGTCCGGACGTTCGTGCCCGGCACGGACGACGCCGCCTGGCTCGCCGTGAACCGCGCCGCCTTCGCCCACCACCCCGAACAGGGAACGCTGACCCAGCAGGACCTGGACGACCGGAAGGCGGAACCCTGGTTCGACCCGGAGGGCTTCTTCCTGGCCGAGCGGGAGGGGGAGATCGTGGGCTTCCACTGGACGAAGGTGCACGCGCGGGAACAGCTCGGCGAGGTGTACGTGGTCGGCGTCATGCCCGACGCCCAGGGCGGGGGGCTCGGCAAGGCGCTGACCTCCATCGGCCTGCACCACCTGGCCTCCCGGTCGCTGCCCACCGCGATGCTCTACGTGGACGCGGACAACACGGCGGCCGTGACGGTGTACGAGCGGATGGGCTTCGCCACCCACGAGGTGGACCTGATGTACCGCACGGAGTCCTGAGGGCGAGGGAACCGCACGGAGGCCCGGGGGCAGCCTGGCGGGGCGCCGCACGGAGGGCCGAGGGCCGGGCAGACCACCGCACGGAGCCCGAAGGAACCGCGGGGCGGGCGGGCCGCGGACCCCGCCGGCCCGCCCGCCCCGGCACGCCCGTGCTGTTCCCCGGCCGCTTATAGCAGCTTCCCGACCCGTCGGCGCGGTAGAAGCCCCCGTGTCGCCCGGGAAGAAAATCTATCGCGGCGAGAGTAGACATCCAGGCTCGGACGGGGTTAGTGTTTTCTCGTAGCCAGACAGCAAAGAGGGCACGGCAGACATGAACTGCCGCGCAAGCAGGTCAGAGCAGTAAGCGGAACGGCAGTGGAGCGACGGAGCCGGAAGCGATGGGTTCCCTCACTGACTGCCGGGCCGAGCGGCCCCCGGGGCCGCGAGCAGTACCGCAGGACCCGTAGCAGAACAACGCACAACCGAACGAGGTAAGGAGCAGACGCCATCAGGATCGCCTGAGCGAGGAAGAACACCGCTCGGGTACCGCAGACCCCAGAACGGAAGGTGGTCCCCGGTCACGCATTCGCGATCCCCGCTCGCCCGCTCTCACAGGCGGACCAGCGGAACAGGAAAGCCGGCGCAGTCAGTCGGCGGATGGTGTTGAAAGCTCGGGGCCCGGGTGCCGTACGGCGCTCGGGCCCCCCGACGTGTCCCCGAAAGAAGAGGTGCTATGCCCCCTCGCAGTACCCGCCCCACCGACAAGCTCGACGACGACGACTATCCCGCCTACACCATGGGCCGGGCCGCCGAGATGCTCGGCACCTCCCCGGCCTTCCTCCGTACGCTCGGCGAGAACCGCCTGATCACCCCGCTGCGCTCCGACGGGGGCCACCGCCGCTACTCCCGCTACCAACTGCGCATCGCCGCCCGCGCCCGCGAACTCGTCGACCAGGGCACCAAGATCGAGGACGCCTGCCGGATCGTCATCCTCGAAGACCAGCTGGAAGAGGCACAGCGCATCAACGAGGAGCTGCGCGCCCAGCGCGCCGCCGCCCCGCCGCACACCTGACACACCGGGCGCCCAGGCCGTACGGGCCATTTCCGCGGGGCCGCCCAGCACTCCCGCGCACGACCGTTCCCGGCCGCACGACCCGTCGCGCGGCCGCCCATCGGCCCGTACGCACGGCCCGAACACCAGGGGG
>NZ_JBBBEN010000075.1:160130-185864 GCF_037137275.1 Streptomyces pratensis
TGGTGTTCGGGCGGCCGCCCCCCTGGTGTTCGGGCGGCGACACCCCCTTGTGCGGCGGCCCCGTCCGGCAGCCCCGCCCACCGGCCCGGCTGAGCCCGCACGTCCACACGTCCACACGTCCGCCGGGGCCTCTTGACCGAGGACGGCAGGGTGCTGCCCGCCCCGGCCGGGCTCCTCGCCGCGCGACGCGAACTCCCCTCCTGGCCACAGCTGTGGTCCGACCGCCGCTCGCCGTCTCCGCCGCCTTCCGGCCCCGCACCGCGCCCGCGGCTGGACGGACACGACCGGTGAGCGACCGCCCGGGCCCCACGCGGGAAAGGCACGGGCGACGGTCACCCAGCGTGACCGCACGACTGATCCGCAGGCACACCGCTTCCTGTACGTCATGTCGCCGTTACCGGCCATTCAGACGCCCTTGCAACCCTCACGGAATGCAGCCAGCTGTGCCCGCCCCCCGTCGTGACGGGAAAGCCCGTGGCGAGGTCCCCGGGCGCCCCGCACCCGGCGGCACCCGCCGTGACCCGGGGTTTTCCCGGTCCTCCGCGATCTTTCCCCGTTCCGACGCGCCCCATGGGCCCTCCACGCGGAACAATGGGCGCATGAGCCAGCAGCCCAGCTCCGAAGCCCCCGCCCAGCCGGCCCAGCCGTCCGTCGGCTCCCTCGCCGCACACCGGCCGCGCGCCGTTGCACGCCCCGCCGCCGGCGGGGTCGGCTTCTCGACCGCCGCCGACTTCGACCCCGACCTCGACGCCGGCGCGGACGCGTACGAGCCGGACCGCGACGGCGACGAACTGCCCCAAGGCCGCTTCCTGGACCGCGAACGCAGCTGGCTCGCGTTCAACGAACGCGTCCTGGAACTGGCGGAGGACCCCGCGACCCCCGTCCTGGAACGGGCCAACTTCCTCGCCATCTTCGCCTCCAACCTCGACGAGTTCTTCATGGTCCGGGTGGCGGGGCTCAAGCGCCGCATCGCCACCGGCGTCGCCACCCGCTCCGCCTCCGGCCTCCAGCCCCGCGAGGTGCTGGACCTGATCTGGACCCGCTCGCGCGAGCTCATGGCCCGGCACGCGGCCTGCTTCCAGCAGGACATCGCCCCGGCCCTGTCCGACGAGGGCATCCAGCTGATCCGCTGGCCGGACCTGACGGAGAAGGAGCAGGCCCGCCTGTTCACCTTCTTCCGCCAGCGCGTCTTCCCGGTCCTGACCCCGCTGGCCGTCGACCCCGCACACCCCTTCCCGTACATCTCCGGGCTCTCCCTCAACCTCGCCGTCGTCGTCCGCAACCCGGTCAGCGGCCACCGCCACTTCGCCCGGGTCAAGGTCCCGCCGCTGCTGACCCGCTTCCTGGAGGCCTCTCCCCAGCGGTACGTGCCCATCGAGGACGTCATCGCGGCCCACCTGGAGGAACTGTTCCCGGGCATGGAGGTGCTGGCGCACCACCGGTTCCGGGTCACCAGGAACGAGGACCTGGAGGTCGAGGAGGACGACACGGAGAACCTCCTCCAGGCCCTGGAGAAGGAGCTGATGCGGCGGCGCTTCGGCCCGCCGGTCCGCCTGGAGGTCGAGGAGTCCATCGACCCGTACGTCCTGGACCTGCTGGTCCGCGAGCTGAAGGTGTCCGACGCGGAGGTCTACCCGCTGCCCGGACCGCTCGACCTGACGGGGCTGTTCGCCATCGCCTCGCTGGACCGGCCGGAGCTGAAGTACCCCAAGTTCATCGCGGGCACCCACCGGGACCTGGCCGAGGTGGAGTCCGCCTCCGCGCCCGACATCTTCGCCGCCCTGCGCGAACGCGACGTGCTGCTCCACCACCCGTACGACTCGTTCTCCACCTCCGTCCAGGCGTTCCTGGAGCAGGCGGCGGGCGACCCGGACGTGCTGGCCATCAAGCAGACGCTGTACCGCACCTCCGGCGACTCCCCGATAGTGGACGCCCTCATCGACGCCGCGGAGTCCGGCAAGCAGGTCCTCGTACTGGTCGAGATCAAGGCCCGCTTCGACGAGCAGGCCAACATCAAGTGGGCCCGCAAGCTCGAAGAGGCGGGCTGCCACGTCGTCTACGGACTCGTCGGGCTCAAGACCCACTGCAAGCTCTCGCTCGTCGTCCGCCAGGAGGGCGACACCCTGCGCCGCTACTCCCACGTCGGCACCGGCAACTACCACCCCAAGACGGCCAGGCTGTACGAGGACCTCGGCCTCCTCACCGCGGACCCGCAGGTCGGGGCGGACCTCTCCGACCTGTTCAACCGGCTCTCCGGCTACTCCCGCCGCGAGACCTACCGCCGTCTCCTGGTCGCCCCGAAGTCGCTGCGGGACGGGCTGATCGCCCGGATCAACAAGGAGATCGCCCACCACCGCGCCGGCCGCCCCGCCTACGTCCGGATCAAGGTCAACTCGATGGTCGACGAAGCGATCATCGACGCCTGCTACCGGGCCTCCCGGGCGGGCGTCCCCGTCGACATCTGGGTGCGCGGAATCTGCGCCATCCGCCCCGGCGTCGCCGGGCTCTCCGAGAACATCCGGGTCCGCTCGATACTCGGCCGCTTCCTCGAACACTCCCGGGTCTTCTCCTTCGGCAACGGCGGCGAGCCCGAGGTGTGGTTCGGCAGCGCCGACATGATGCACCGCAACCTCGACCGCCGGATCGAAGCCCTGGTCCGGGTCACCGACCCCGCCCACCGCGCCGCACTCAGCCGACTCCTGGAGACCGGTATGGCCGACACCACCGCGTCCTGGCACCTGGGCCCCGACGGGAACTGGACCCGGCACGCCACGGACGCGGACGGTCAGCCGCTGCGGCACGTCCAGGAAATGCTCATCGATGCCCGGAGGCGCCGGCGTGCGACGCCCTGACCAGCAGACGACGACCCGGCCGGCGACGGCCCCCGACCCGGCCGGGGAGGCGGCGCCCGCGGAGGCCGCGGCTCCGGGGACCGCACGCGCCCCCGCCCCGGGCCCGGCGGCCGGGCCCCCGCAGCCCTCGGGCCGGGCCGGGCGCCCGGAGCAGCGGGAACGGCCGGCCCGGCCCCGGCCGCCGGGAGCCCCGACCACCGAGGCCCTCCTCGCGCCCTACCTCCGGGGGCAGGCGGCGGACTTCCTGCGCAGTCTGCGCCTGCACCACGAGCACAGCGCCCCCTCGGACGCCGGCGGCCACAACGCCGAGGCGGCCACCCGCGCACTGCGCCGCGCGGCCCGGCGGATCAGCGGCTCCCTGCACACCTTCCGCGACGCGCTCGACCCCCTGTGGGCCGATCAGCTCCGTACGGAACTGGTCTGGCTCTCGGGGGTCCTCGCCCGCGAACAGGCCTACGCCAAGCGCCTCACCCGGCTGGTGGAGGCCCTCCACCAGCTCTCCGGCGCGTCACCCCTCCCCGCGGCGCGGAGCCCCCGACCCACGGGGGAGAGCGCCCCCTCCGACGCCCAGGGCCGCGCCGCGCTCGGCGTCGGGACGGCACGCGCCGCGGCGCTGCTGGAACGCCGCCTCACCCTCGCCAGGACCCGCGCCCACTCCGCCGCGCTCCAGGCCCTCGGCTCCTCCCGCTTCCACGCGGTCGCCGACGCCCTCGCACTCCTGGCCTCCGACGTCCCGCTGAGCCCCGGCGCCACGGGCCGGGCCGCCGACGCGCTCCTGGAACCAGCCGAACGCGCCGAACAACGCCTCTTCGCCGCGGTGGCCGCCCTGCCGCCCGACGAGACGGCACAGCCGTACAACGAGGCGCACGACGGACCGTGGCACCAGGCCCGGCTGCTGCTGCGCCTCCACCGGTACGCCCACGAGGTCGTCCTCGGCGCCGCCGACCCGGTGCTGGCCCGCGCCGGACACGCCCTCGACCTGCACCGGGACGCGGTGGAGGCCGCCGCCGCGGCCGCCGCGGCGGCCCGCACCCCCCGGATCGCCCCCGCCACCGCGTACGCGCTCGGCGTGCTCCACGCGGACCAGCGGCACGAGGTGGAGGCGGCCCGGTCGGTGTTCCGGGAGACCTGGCCGTACCCGGCGGCCGCGAAGACGCCGTGAGCCCCGCCGGCCGGCGCGCCGGCGGTCCGGCCGGCGCGGCCGCCACCGTCCGCGCCGCCGGCTGCGTGCTGTGGCGTCCCGCGCCCGCCGGCGAGGGCGTCGAGATCTGCCTCGTCCACCGGCCCCGGTACGACGACTGGTCCTTCCCCAAGGGCAAGCTGAAGCGCGGCGAGGACCCGCTGACTGCCGCCCTGCGCGAGGTCCTGGAGGAAACCGGCCATCTCTGCGCCCCGGGCGCCCGGCTTCCGACCGCCCGCTACCTCGTCGACGGCCGTCCCAAGGAAGTCGCCTACTGGGCGGCCCGGGCGACGGGCGGCTCTTTCACCGCCAACGACGAGGTCGACCGCATCCTGTGGCTCTCACCTGCGGATTCCCGCGCCCGGCTCACCCAGCCCCGCGACCACGACCAGCTGAACGCCCTCCTGGACGTGCTCGCCGCGCCCTGAGTGCGACCGGCCCGCGCACCCGCCTGCCCGACACGGTTCACCTTCCGTTCACCCTCCCCCGTCGACGCCTTCACCTGTTCTGCCTAATTTCGGACGTACAAGGTGCGCGGCGCCCCGCCGGAGCATCCCTCCTCATCGCACGCCGCCGTAGAACGAAGAGACGATGGCGGCTCCTGGAAGGAAACACCCGAAAGTGAAGCTTCAGCGCAAGAACCGGCTTCGTGCAACCGCGCTCGGTGCCCTCGCCGTCTCCGGCGCCCTGGTCCTCACGGCGTGCGGTTCGGACGACAACAGCGGCGGCGGCACGACCGGCACGGGCGAGAAGACGACCGCGGCCTCCGACATCGACTGCGGCAAGGCCGAGGGCCAGCTGCGCGCCTCCGGCTCCAGCGCCCAGAAGAACGCCATGGACCTCTGGGTCAAGAACTACATGGCCGCCTGCGACGGTGTGGAGATCAACTACAACTCCTCCTCCTCCGGCGAGGGCATCGTCGCCTTCAACCAGGGCACCGTCGGCTTCGCCGGCTCCGACTCGGCGCTGAAGCCCGAGGAGGTCGCCGAGTCGAAGAAGATGTGCAAGACCGGCCAGGGCATCAACCTCCCGATGGTCGGCGGCCCCGTCGCGATCGGCTACCACCTGGAGGGCGTCGACAGCCTCACGCTGGACGCGCCGACCCTCGCCAAGATCTTCGACAGCAAGATCACGAAGTGGAACGACCCGGCGATCGCCAAGCTCAACGACGGCGCCGACCTGCCGGACAAGGCCATCCAGGCCTTCCACCGCTCCGAGGACTCCGGCACCACGCAGAACCTCGGCAAGTACCTCGGCGCCGCCGCTCCGAACGAGTGGAAGTACGAGGCCGAGAAGAAGTGGCCGGCCCCCGGTGGCCAGGCCGCGTCCGGCTCGTCCGGCGTCGCCGCCCAGGTGAAGCAGGTCGACGGCGCGATCGGTTACTTCGAGCTCTCCTACGCCAAGTCGCAGGGCATCTCCACCGTGGACATCGACACCGGCGGCGCCACCCCGGCGAAGGCCACCTCGGAGAACGCATCCAAGGCCATCGCCGCCGCCAAGGTCAAGGGCACCGGCAAGGACCTGGCCCTGGAGCTCGACTACACCACCAAGGCCGAGGGCGCCTACCCGCTGGTCCTGGTGACGTACGAGGTCGTCTGCGACACCGGCAACAAGCCCGAGACGCTCGACACCGTCAAGTCCTTCCTCGGCTACGCCGCCTCCGACGACGGCCAGAAGATCCTGACGGACGCCGGTTACGCCCCGATCCCGGCCGAGATCAACGCCAAGGTCCGCGAGACCGTCAGCAACCTCTCCTAGCATGCCGGGCCTGCCGGGCGCCCCAGGGCCCCGGCAGCCCGCCAGGCCCCCGCGCCACCGACGTAACGCATCACCGGCAGGCCGGCCCGGCACACCCCTCCGGACCGGCCCGCCACCCCATCCGGTGCACCGCCGCCAGGGGAGCGCAGCTCCCCCACACAGACCGGAAAGACCATGGCTTCCACCACACCCATAGACACGCCACCGGCCCCGCCGGCGCCGGCGGAGGGGCCACAGCGCCCCCGGTCCACCAGCCGCGCGGGCGACAAGATCTTCGTGGGCCTCTCCCGCGGCTCCGGCATCCTGCTGCTCGTGATCATGGCGTCGATCGCCGTGTTCCTCAGCTACCGCTCCGCGATCGCCATCTCCGAGAACGAGGGCAACTTCCTCACCACGTTCGACTGGAACCCGGCCGGGAACCCCCCGGTCTTCGGCATCGCGGTCCTGCTCTTCGGCACGGTCGTCAGCTCGATCATCGCGATGGTCATCGCGGTTCCGATCGCTGTCGGCATCGCGCTGTTCATCTCGCACTACGCGCCGCGCAAGCTGGCCGCCCCCATCGCCTACGTCATCGACCTGCTCGCCGCTGTGCCGAGCATCGTCTACGGCATCTGGGGCGCCCTCGTCCTGGTGCCGTACCTCGAAGGCCTCAACCTCTGGCTCGACCAGTTCTTCAGCTGGACGTACGTCTTCGACAAGACCGAGATCGGCGTCCCCCGCTCGCTCTTCACCGTCGGCATCCTCCTGGCGATCATGATCCTGCCGATCGTGACCAGCGTCAGCCGCGAGGTCTTCCTCCAGGTCCCGAAGATGAACGAGGAAGCCGCGCTCGCCCTCGGCGCCACCCGCTGGGAGGTCATCCGCCTCTCGGTGCTGCCCTTCGGCCGCTCCGGCATCATCTCCGCCTCGATGCTGGGCCTGGGCCGGGCGCTCGGCGAGACGATGGCCGTCGCCACGGTCCTCTCCCCGAGCTTCATCATCTCGCTGCACGTGCTCAACCCCGGCGGAGGGACGTTCGCCCAGAACATCGCCGCCAAGTTCGGAGAGGCCGACACGTTCGGGCGGGACGCCCTGATCGCCTCCGGCCTCGTCCTCTTCGTCCTCACCCTGCTGGTCAACGGCGCGGCCCGGCTCATCATCGCCCGCCGCAAGGAGTACTCGGGGGCCAACGCATGAGCCACGCACCCACCGGCGTCATCGAGCGCCCCACGCCTCCCCCCGGCACCGGCGGCAAGCGCAGCCTGAGCAGCCGCTCACTGCCCCGCCTGGCCCCGGTCGGCTTCGCCGCCGTCTCGATCGCCCTGGCCATCGGCATCAGCACCGCCGCCGGCTGGCACAGCCGCGTGCAGTGGGGCATGATCGCCGCGCTGCTCTTCCTGGCCGTCTCCTACGTCGCCACCACCGTGGTGGAGAACCAGCGCCAGGCCAAGGACCGTCTCGCCACCAGCATCATGTGGGTCTGCTTCCTGGCCGCCGTCGTCCCGCTGGCGTCGCTGCTGTGGACGACGGTGAGCCGCGGCTCCGAGCGCCTGGACGGTTACTTCCTCACCCACTCGATGGCCGGTGTGCTCGGGTTCGAGGACAGCGGCGGCGTCTACCACGCGCTGATCGGCACCCTGGAGCAGGTCGGCATCGCCACGGTGATCTCCGCCCCGCTCGGTCTGCTGACCGCCGTGTACCTCGTCGAGTACGGCAAGGGCTCGCTGGCCAAGGCCGTCACCTTCTTCGTCGACGTGATGACGGGCATCCCGTCGATCGTGGCCGGTCTCTTCATCCTGTCGATCATGCTGATGGCGAATCTGGAGCCGTCCGGCCTGATGGGCGCGCTGGCCCTGACGATCCTGATGGTCCCGGTCGTAGTCCGCTCCACCGAGGAGATGCTCAAGCTCGTCCCCAACGAGCTCCGCGAGGCCTCCCTCGCGCTCGGCATCCCGAAGTGGCGCACTATCCTGAAGGTGGTCCTGCCGACCGCGATCGGCGGCATCACCACCGGCGTCATGCTCGCCATCGCCCGCATCGCCGGTGAGACCGCGCCGATCATCCTGCTGGTCTTCGGCAGCCAGCTGATCAACACGAACCCCTTCGAAGGCGCGCAGTCCTCTCTGCCGTTCTACATCTACGAGCAGTACAAGGTCGGCGAGGTCGCGTCCTACGACCGCGCCTGGGCCGCCGCACTGGTGCTCATCGCCTTCGTCATGATCCTGAATCTGGTGGCCCGCGGCATCGCCCGCTGGAAGGCCCCGAAGACCGGTCGCTGACGCGGCCACAGCGACCTCTCGAAAGAAGCAGTGATTCCCATGGCCAAGCGCATCGACATCAGCGGCCTCACCGCCTACTACGGCAGTCACAAAGCCATCGAGGACATCTCGATGACCGTGGAGCCCCGCTCCGTGACCGCCTTCATCGGCCCGTCCGGCTGCGGCAAGTCCACCTTCCTGCGCACCCTGAACCGCATGCACGAGGTCACCCCCGGCGGCCGCGTCGAGGGCAAGGTGCTGCTGGACGACGAGAACCTCTACGACTCGGCCGTCGACCCGGTCGCCGTGCGCCGCACGGTCGGCATGGTCTTCCAGCGCCCCAACCCCTTCCCCACCATGTCGATCTTCGACAACGTGGCGGCGGGCCTGCGGCTGAACGGCAGCTACCGCAAGAGCCAGCTGAACGACGTCGTGGAGAAGTCCCTGCGCGGCGCGAACCTCTGGAACGAGGTCAAGGACCGGCTCAACAAGCCCGGCTCCGGCCTCTCCGGCGGCCAGCAGCAGCGTCTGTGCATCGCCCGGGCCATCGCGGTCGAGCCGGACGTCCTGCTGATGGACGAACCGTGCTCGGCGCTGGACCCGATCTCCACCCTCGCCATCGAGGACCTGATCGGCGAGCTGAAGGAGCGCTTCACGATCGTCATCGTGACGCACAACATGCAGCAGGCCGCCCGCGTCTCCGACCGCACCGCGTTCTTCAACCTCGCGGCGGTCGGCAAGCCCGGCCGGCTCATCGAGATCGACGAGACGGAACGGATCTTCTCCAACCCGTCGGTCCAGGCCACGGAGGACTACATCTCCGGCCGCTTCGGCTGATCCGGCCGCCCCCCAGAACGGCCTTGCGGTGCTGCATGGCGGTGCCACCACAAGGCGAAAGGGTCCGCCCCCGCTCTCCTACGAGAGCGGGGGCGGACCCACACGTGTCACCTGCCGCACCGGACCGGCGGCGGATCTCAGCCGAAGAGCAGGAGCACCGCTCCGTAGCTCAGCGCGGCGACCAGCGCCGCAGCCGGCATGGTGATGAACCAGCCCAGAATGATGTTCTTCGCGACGCCCCAGCGCACGGCGTTCACCCGCTTCGTGGCGCCGACGCCCATGATCGCCGAGGTGATGACGTGCGTCGTCGAGATCGGCGCGTGGAACAGGAACGCCGAACCGAACATGATCGACGCGCCGGTCGTCTCCGCCGCGAAGCCCTGCGGCGGGTCCAGCTCGATGATCTTGCGGCCGAGCGTGCGCATGATGCGCCAGCCGCCCGCGTACGTGCCGAGGGAGAGCATCAGCGCACAGGCGATCTTGACCCACACCGGGATCTCGTCGTTGGGGCCCTCGATGTCCGCGATGACCAGGGCCATCACCACGATGCCCATCGTCTTCTGCGCGTCCTGGAGACCGTGGCCGAGCGCCATGCCCGCCGCCGAGACCGTCTGCGCGATCCGGAAGCCGCGCTTGGCCTTGTGCGGGTTGGCGTTCCGGAACGCCCACATGATGCCGACCATCACCAGATAGCCGACCAGCAGACCGACGAACGGGGAGATGAACATCGGGATGACGATCTTCTCCAGCACCCCGGACCAGATCACGTCCGTCCCACCGGCCAGCGCGGCGCCGACCATGCCGCCGAACAGGGCGTGCGAGGACGAGGAGGGGAGGCCGAAGTACCAGGTGACGAGGTTCCAGATGATCGCGCCGACCAGCGCCGCGAACAGGATGCCCATCCCCTTCTGCCCCACGGGCGTGGCGATGAGGCCCTCGCTGACGGTCTTGGCGACCCCCTGGCCCAGGAAGGCGCCGGCGAGGTTCATCACCGCGGCCATCGCCAGGGCCGCACGCGGCGTCAGGGCCCGGGTGGAGACCGAGGTGGCGATGGCGTTGGCGGAGTCGTGGAAGCCGTTCGTATACGTGAAGCCGAGCGCGACACCGATGGTCACGATCAGCGCAAAGGTGTCCACGGGGTTCAGGACTCCTTGACCGCGATGGTCTCCACGGTGTTGGCGACGTGCTCGAACGCGTCGGCCGCCTCTTCCAGCACATCCACGATCTGCTTCAGCTTCAGCACGTCCATCGCGTCGTACTTGCCGTTGAACAGGTGGGCCAGCAGCTTGCGGTGGATCTGGTCGGCCTGGTTCTCCAGGCGGTTGACCTCGATCCAGTACTCCGTGAGGTTGTCCATGGTCCGCAGCCCCGGCATGGCCTCCGCGGTCAGCTCGGCCGCCCGCGCCAGCACCTCGATCTGCTGCTCCACGCCCTTGGGGAGCTCCTGGACCTGGTAGAGGACGACCAGGTCGACGGCCTCCTCCATGAAGTCCATGATGTCGTCGAGCGAGGACGCCAGCTTGTAGATGTCCTCACGGTCGAACGGCGTGATGAAGGAGGAGTTCAGCTGGTGGAAGATCGCGTGGGTCGCGTCGTCCCCCGCGTGCTCCGCTGCCCGCATACGCTCCGCGATCTCGACTCGGGAGGCAGAATCCGCCCCGAGCAGTTCCATCAGGAGTTTCGAGCCCGTGACAATGTTGTCCGCGGACGCGGAGAACATGTCGTAGAAGCTCGTCTCCCTGGGGGTCAGACGAAAGCGCACGTGGGGTCCTCGGATGCATTGGATTCGGTCAGGCTGATGCTAGGCGCATCATCCGGCCACGGCTAACCGGCGTTCTTCAGTGTCGCCCATCGGGCACAGTGATCAGAACGGACCCCCGGTCACGTTTCGGCAGGATTCGGTAGGATATACCCGGCAGGGGTATGGCGGGGTGAGGCGCGGCAGGACGGCACCGCACCACGGCGCGGCGGCGGCGCAAGGCCACTTGAGGACAACGGAGGACGCACATGACCACGACCGGGACCACCGGCACGGAATCGGCGGGCGCGGCGGCCCCGGACACGACGGCCGCCCCCGCGGACGTCGTCACCGACCACGACCGCGGCATTCACGGCTACCACCACCAGAAGGACGAACACCTCAAGCGACTGCGCCGCATCGAGGGCCAGATCCGCGGCCTCCAGCGCATGGTCGACGAGGACGTCTACTGCATCGACATACTCACCCAGGTGTCGGCCTCCACGAAGGCCCTCCAGTCGTTCGCCCTCCAGCTGCTGGAGGAACACCTGCGCCACTGCGTCGCCGACGCCGCGGTCAAGGGCGGCGACGAGGTCGACGCGAAGGTCGAGGAGGCCACGAAGGCGATCGCCCGCCTGCTGCGCACCTGAGCCCCGGCCACGCCCCCCGCACCGGACCCCGGGCCCCCGGACCCGCGCCGGCCCTCACGTCACCGCCGGCGAAGGGCCTGCCGGGGGACCGTCGCCGTCCGGGGCTCCACCCGCCGGAGGCCGCACGCGTCACCCCGGTCGCGCGCCTCGCGCCGCACGTTGAGCACTTCGTCGATACGGTCCGGGCTGAGGCGTTCCTCGCCGGCCGCCGACGCGGCGATCATCAGCTCGCCGCACAGCTCGATCTCGGCGAGGGCCACACGGTCCTGGGCGTTCGGAGCGCTGAGCGTCACCACCTGCGTCACCTCTCTCTGCCGTCGTCGGCCCCGGCATACGGGCTTCCCAGAGTAGGCAGCGCGGCCCGCGCCGCGCATGGCACGCAGGGACCATGCCGACCCCCTCCCAACGGGCCGCTCCACCCGGCCCGCCCCAGCCGGACCGCCCTCTCCGCCCGGACCCGGGGCCGTGCGTGCGGGCCCTCTGCCAGGAGCCGTCGCCCGCAGCCCGGTCCCCGGACTCGCCGTCATCCGTGGCGGATCGCGCCGGTGTAGATGTCCCCATCGTCCGGCAGCGTCACCGTGACCGGCAGCCCGAACCCGTACAGCAGCAGCGTCGAGACCACCGACACCTCCGGGCCCTCGGAGGAGAAGCTGAAGCGGTGGCGGACCTTCCGCAGCAGCCCGTCCTCGTCCAGATACGCCTCGAAGGGGACGGCGTCCTTGCTGAACCCTTTCGCCGCGGCGGCCAGCGCCCCGCGCGACAGCGGGGAGGCGGCCCGCGCCGCCCGGCCGAGGTCGGCGACGCCCCGGTAGTGGTGCACCGTCACCCCGGCCAGCTCGGTCTCCCCCACATACGTCACGTCCTCGGCCCCCCGCAGCAGTTCGGCGGCGGCCATCGGGTCGGTGACCCCGCCCGTGACCAGGTTGCCGTCCTTCAGCGCGGTCGTGTCGATCCGGACCCACTTGTCGTCGGGGACCCCGGCTCCGCGGTTCTTCATGTACAGCGCACCGGGGGTCAGCAGCTCCGTGATCGGCCGCTGGTCGTCCGCGCCCGCGGTGTCCTTGGGCAGCACCACCTTGAGCCGCCCCATCTGCCGACGGAAGTCGTAGGCGCCCTGCCCCCGGATCGTCACCCGCGTCCCGCCGGCCGCCGTCTCCATCGACGTACGCGTCTCCGCGCCGCCCGCCTCGACCAGCTGGTCAGCGGCCCGGTCGAGCACATCGAGCGGGCGCTGCGCGGCCACCGCGCGCCGCCCGGACCCGTCGCTCCCGCCGTCGCCTCCGGCGCACCCCGCGGCGACCGCGACCACCCCGGCCGCGGCGAGGACACAGGCAGCGCGCGCCCCACGTCCGTACCTGTACTGCTGCACCGCCATCGCCTGCCAACCCCCAACGACTACCACCCGGCCGAGCCCCCACCGCCTCGCATAACGACCACCGACGCCCCCCGTCACGCCGCGCCGCCGCACCCGCCCGGCAGGACGGCCCCCGCAGGACGGACGACCCGGGCTTCCGGCTCCCGCCACGGGACCGCCGCCAGTACCGTGGTCCCGTGCATGAGGAACTCCCCGCCCCCGCCCGCACCGCCGTCCCCCGCTCCCGCATCGGCCGCCTCCTCACTCCACGGATGACATCCGTCGCCCCGCCGGCCCCGGCCGCCGCACCGGGCCCCCCGCCCCCCGCCTCTCCCTCGCCCGCCCCCTCGGCCGGGCACAGCACCACGACCGTCGAGCGCGGCTCGTTCTGCCTGGCGCGCTGCACCTGCGGCTGGTCGGGACCGGCGCGCCGGGCACGGGACCGGGCCCGCACCGACGCCGCCGCGCATCTCGCCCTCCTCTGACCCGCCGGCCGACCGCACGCTCCGGCCGGCCGGAGCCCGACCTGGAGGACCCATGAACGGCCCCGACCAGCCGCCCCGCCCCACTCCGCCCGGCACCGGGCCACCCCCGCCGGGCCGCCGCGCCCTGCTGCGCACCGCTCTCGCCCTCGGGGCCACCGCCGCGACGGCCGCCGCCACCGCGTGCACCGCCCCCGGCCGGGCCGACGGCCGCCACGCCCCGGTGCCGGCCGCCCCCGCCACGCCCGCGCCCACGGCTTCCCGGCCAGCGGCGGCGGACTGGCCCGCGCTGGGCCGCGGCCTCGACGGCCCCCTCGTACGGCCGGACGACAGCGCGTACGCCACGGCCCGTCAGCTCTACAACACCCGGTTCGACTCCCTGAAGCCCGCGGCCGTGGCGTATGTCCGGCACGAGGACGACATCCGCACGTGCCTCGCCTTCGCGAGGTCCTCCGGCGTCCCCGTGGCGATCCGCAGCGGCGGCCACGCGTACACCGGCTGGTCCAGCGGCGACGGCCGCCTGGTCGTCGACGTCTCCTCGCTCGCGCGGGCCGGCGGGGACGGCGTCATCGGAGCGGGGGCCCGGCTCGTCGACGTCTACCGGAGCCTGGCCGCGCACGGCCGGACCGTACCGGGAGGCTCCTGCCCCACCGTCGCGATCTCCGGCCTCACACTGGGCGGCGGACACGGAGTGGCCTCCCGCGCCTACGGCCTGACCTGCGACAGCCTCACCGCGGCCACCCTGGTCACGGCGGACGGCCGCACGCTCACCGCGGACGCGACGCACCACCCGGACCTGTTCTGGGCGCTGCGCGGCGGAGGCAACGGCAACTTCGGCGTCGTGACAGAGCTGCGTTTCCGCACCCACCCGGCCCCGCGCACCGTCGTGGCCTACCTGACCTGGCCCTGGTCGCGGGCGCGGGCGGTCCTGGACGCCTGGCAGCGGTGGGGCCCCGACCAGCCGGACGAGATCTGGTCCGCGGTGAACCTGGGCGCGGGCCCCGGAGGCGTCGACCCCACCTTCACGGTCTCCGCGTTCAGTCTCGGCGGCTACGGCGAGCTGCAGAACGCGCTGGACCGCCTGGCGGACCGGGCCGGGGCCTCCGCCTCCTCCGTGTCGCTGTACCGACGGGGTTACGAGGAGGCGATGCTGGTCCACGCGGGCTGCGCGGGGCTGGACGAGGACCAGTGCCGGCTGCCGGGCTCCACGCCCGGCCGCTCCCGTGAGGGCGCCCTGCGACGGGAGACGTACGTCTCGGCGTCGGACTTCTACGACAGGGTGCTCTCCCCCGCGGGGGTGCGCGCCCTGCTCGACCGTGCGGAGGCGTTCACCAGGATCGGCTCGGCCGAGGGCGGCAGCGGTTCCGTCATCCTGACGGCGCTGGGCGGGGCGACGAACCGTGTCGGCGTCCGGGAGACCGCGTTCGTCCACCGGAACTCACGGGTGCTCGCGCAGTACGTCGCGTCCTGGAGCCCGGACCGGTCCGGGGCCGTCCAGCGGGCGTGGCTGAAAACCACGCATGGGGCGATGCGCCGGCACGCCTCGGGCGCGGCCTACCAGAACTATCCCGACCCGCTGCTGACGAACTGGCGCGAGGCCTACTACGGGCCGGCGGCGGACCGGCTGCGGCGGGTGAAGGGGAGGTACGACCCGAAGGGGCTGTTCAGCACGTTCCCCCAGGCGATCTGAGACGGCCCGGGGCCGGGGAGGGGCGGCGGCCGGCAGGGAGAAGGGGGGCGCACGCCGCTGGGACGCACCTCGCCCGGGACGCCCCCTGACACGACCGCCCCTGCCGGGGGCAGGGGCGGTCGGAGCGGGAGGGCCGTCAGGCGGCCAGGTCCTTCTCCCCCGGGTTGCTCCGTCCGGGCCGCGGGCGCGACTGAGGTATGTCCATCGCTTCCCCCTGCTCGTCGGCGCACGCGGCGGCCGCCTTCCGGCACCGGACGAACCAGCCGACGCGCTCCGAGCGGGAGACCGCCGCCATCAGCGGGGTCAGCAGGGCCATGGCGGGCGGGGCGAGCAGCAGGACGACGGCCGTGCCGAGGGCGAACCCGCCGATCACGTCGGTCGGGTAGTGGACGCCCATGTAGATCCGGCTGAAGCCCGCGAAGAACGCGAGGCCGAGCGCGACGAACCCGAACTTGCGGTTGGCCACGAAGATGCCGACGGCGATGGCCATCGCGAGGGTGGAGTGGTCGCTGACGAAGGAGTAGTCCGTCTTGCCGTGGATCAGGACCTCAAGGCCCTCATGGTCGTTGAAGGGCCGTGGCCGCTCGACGAATCCGCGGATCGGGATGTTGACCAGGATCGCGATCGCGGCCGCGAGCGGGGCCCAGACGATGGCGGCGGCCGCCGTCACCGCGTCCTCGGCCGTCCCGCGCTTGCGCATGCTCCACCAGCACCACAGGCCCACCAGGACCAGGCCGAACATGATCCCGTACTCGCCGACGAACTCCATGACCCGGTCGAACCAGGTGGGAGCGGCCTTCGCCAGCCCGTTGATGTCGTTGAGCAGACTGACGTCCGGGTTCGACCCGTCGAGTTCGAGTCCAGCCATCTGCTGCGGCCCCTTGCCTTGTCTGCTTCTTCTGTTGCGACGCGCGTCTTTGCGCGCCGCCGTGGTCGAACCCCCGTGGTCGAACCCCCGTAGTCGGTGCGATCCCGTTGCTGCACGGGGCCGCCGCGCCGCTCCGCGCGCGCGATGTGGCTGCGCGCGCCGGACCGGTCACCGGCCTCCCGTCCAGGGAACGGCTCGGCCGTCGTGTGCGTTCCACTCTCCACCGAATGATCACCATGACGTTATCGAAGAGTGACTCGTCGTCGCAGCTCAGGGCCCAGGCTTCACGGAGAGTTCCGGCCATCGCCGACTCCCCGTCAGCCCGCGTCGTCCCTCCGGAAGACATTCCTCACCCCGCGGGGAGATCCGTCGGGAGCGCCTCGGCGCCCTCCCGGGTGACCCGCGTCGCACCGAAGTAGTCCGGCGTGTCGATCTTGTCGAACCGGATCACCGACCCGGTGTAGGGCGCGTTGATCATATAGCCGCCCCCGACGTACAGCCCGACGTGCCGGATCGCCCGCGAGTTGGTCAGATCATCGGAGAAGAAGACCAGATCTCCCGGGAGCAGCTCGTCCCGGGAAGGGTGCGGCCCCGCGTTGTACTGGTCGTTGGCGACCCGCGGCAGCTCGATGTCCACGGTCCGGTACGCCGCCTGGGTCAGCCCCGAACAGTCGAACCGGCCCTGCTGCTCCGGCGTCCCGTTGCCGCCCCACAGATACGGCGTACCGAGCCGGTCCTGCGCGAAGTGGAGCGCTGCGGCCGCCTGCCGGGAGGGCTCGACGCGGCCGACGGGCCGGGCGAAGCTCTTCTCCAGCGAGCGGATGATCCTGACGTAGTTCTGCGTCTCCGAGTACGGCGGAACACCGCCGTACCTGACCACCGCGTCGGGACCCGCGTTGTAGGCGGCCAGCATGTTGCTCGTCGGGTCGCCCGGCACCGACTTCACGTACTGGGCGAGCTCGCAGTCGTACGAAGCGGCCGAGGGGATCGCGTCGGCCGGGTCCCAGACGTCCCGCTTGCCGTCGTTGTTGCCGTCGACCCCGTGCGTGGCCCACGTGCCGGGGATGAACTGCGCGATGCCCTGGGCGGCCGCGTGGCTCTGCGCCTTCGGGTTCCAGCCGCTCTCCTGGTAAAGCTGAGCGGCCAGCAGGGCCGGGTTGATGGCGGGGCAGAGGTTGCCCCACTTCTGCACGAGCGGCTGGAACCGCGCCGGGACCGCCCCCTTGGCCAACGCGATCGCCCCGCCACCGCCCGCGCCCGCGAGACCGGCGGCGGCCGAGTACGTGCCGACGACGAGCAGCGCCATGAAGCACAGCGCCATGCCGACACCGATGCCACCGAACACCCAGAATTTCCGCACCCCTCAACCATCCCCCATCGCAGAGCACTTCAGAGCCTTTTTCGCGGGTGTGTACGAGTCATCCGCGGCACACCACCGGCGCACCCGAAGCACAGGGGGGCGTCGGCCCCCCATCAGCCCCGCCCTCACCGGCCGGCCCAGGGGACGGTACGCGCCTGCCCTCCGGCTGCCTGACCGGGAGCGCGCACCCGCCGCCGGACACCGCGCGACCGCAAGGCAGCGCCGCGCCGCCCCGCCTGAGGGCGCATCATCGGCCCTGAGGGCGCGCCGACGGCTCTCGAACGGCGCATACGAACACGCCGTGCCCCGCGAACGCCGCAAGCGCGCCAGGAACCCATGGCCACCGTCATTGCTCGCGGTCACACCCCGTGATACACAGAGTGACCAGACATGTGCGCGCGCCGGGAGGAACCGCAGGTCAGGGCGGCCACTCCGGTCAAGCGTGCGAGATGCGGGTAAAGAGACCCGGGAAGACGTCGTGCGAGCGCGGTTTCATCAGCGAAGATAGAAGGCGACCCGCACCAGAACGGGACGGGCAGCGAACTACCCAACAGGGGCGGTGACTTACATGATCCTGGCAGCAGAGAAGGGCGACATCACCACCATCATCGGCGGAATCGCCCCGGACTGGGGGCCGTTCGGCACGCTGGGCAACGAGGCTCGCATCATGATCGAGGTGGTGATGGCGATCGCCATCCTGCTCTGCCTCGGCATCGCGATCTGGGGCGCGGCCAAGCAGCGCATCGGCGCGACGGCACTGCGCGACACGTTCAGCGCGGAGCAGGGCAAGGGGCTGATCGTGGCGGGTCTGACAGGAGTCTTCATCATCGGCTCCCTCGGCACCCTGTTCACCATCGTCTACGGGATGGCCGTCTGACCAGCCGTTCGCCGGCCCTCACCGGGCGGCTTCGACCGGGCGGTCCTGACCGGGCCGCCCCCGACCACGCCCTCCCGGCCGGGCCGTCCCCGCCCGGCTCCCCCCATCCGCCTGTCGCACCCACCGGCTGAGGTCGCGTTTCCCTGATGTCGAGTCACTCCACCGCGCGCACGCGGCAACCAGCACGGCTACCGTCGTCCTGCGCAGAACCGCGCACGACCGAGGGAGCGAACGCGGCATGAGTCCCGGTGACGAGCACGACTACCGCGGCAAGGACCGGGGGAGCCGCTCGGACGACCCGTACAGCACCCTGGGCGGCACCCGTCAGACCCGCACCCGACTCCCCGACGGCGACGCGGGCCTGCCCCACGGGCGCCGCCCCGCCCGCACGTCCCGCTCCCTCGTCATGATCACCGGCATCGTGGTCCTCCTCGTCGCCGCCATCGCCTTCGCCAACCGCGGCGGCGGCCGCGACAGCGGCGCCTCCCCCGGCTCCACGAGCGCCACGACCGCGGACACCGCCCCCACCGCCGCTACCGGCACCCGGCCGGCCCAGGGCAGGAACGGCGCTGTCGCCACCGGCTTCGCCCACGACGAGCAGGGGGCGCAGAGCGCGGCGGCGAACTACGCGGTGGCGCTGGGCTCGGCGGACATGTTCACCAAGGAGAGCCGCCACCGCATCCTCGACACCGTCTACACCTCCGCCGCGGCCGAGAAGATCAGGGCCCCCCAGGACCGGGTCTATTCCCCCGAGTTCCTCGCACGCCTCGGGCTGGACGCCGACGGCAGGGCGCCGGAGGGCAGCACCTTCGTCTCACGGACCGTCCCCATGGGCACGAAGGTGCTGGCGTACGACGGCGACACCGCCGAAGTGGCCGTCTGGTACACGGGCCTCATCGGCATGGCCGGACCGGAGACGACCAAGCCCGTCAGCACCACCTGGAAGACGTGGACCGCCCGACTGTCCTGGTCGAACGGCGACTGGAAGGTGACCGGCGGCTCCGAGAGCGACGGCCCGGCACCCGTCCCCGGCGACGTCCCCGCCTCCCCGTCCGACACCATCAGCAAGGCCGTCGAGGAGTACGGAGGCTTCACTTATGCCCGGTAGCCCCAAGCACCGCTTCCGGTCCCTGGCCACCGCGCTGATCGGGGTGCAGGCGGCCGCGCTCGCGTACGCCGGGCGCGCGGCCGCAGACCCGACGCCGACGCCGACCGCGGACCCGACCCCGTCGCCGACCCCGAGCCCCGAGAACACGTCCTGCGCACTCCTCTTCGGCGACATGAAGAAGTACTGCGAAGAAGGCGACGGAGAGGCCGCCACCAGCAGCGTCCCCGGCTCTCCCGATCCCACGGAGGCCATGGACCCCCTCTCCTCCCTCGCCCGAGGCTGCGCCGACGCCGCCGCATGGACCGTCGGCAAGCTCAGCGAGGCGGTGGAGAGCACGGCGAACGTCGACTTCACCAACACCACGTTCCTCCAGCAGTACGCCGTCATCTTCGCGGCCTCCACCATCCTCACCCTCGTCCTCTGGCTCCTCGCCGTCACCAAGCGCGCCATCCGCGGCGTCCCCCTCACCACCGCCGTCTCCGAGGCCGTCGGCTTCCTCTGGCTCACCGTCCTCGCCTCGGCCTTCACCCCCCTGATCCTCTACACGATCGTCTCCGCCACCGACGGCGTCACCGACGTCATCGCCTCCTCCACCGGAGGCCAGAGCGATGTCTTCTTCGGATCGTTCGCCGAAGCCCTCAAGAAGGGCACCGACATCGGCGGCGGACCGATCATGCTGATCGTCGTCTCGCTCGTCTCGATCCTCGCGGCCGGCGTCCTGTGGCTGGAACTCGTCATCCGCGCCGCGCTGCTCTACGTCGGCGCGCTCCTCGGCATCGTCGTCTACGCCGGCCTCGTCGACAAGAACATGTGGGGCCACGTCCGCCGCTGGGCCGGCATCATGATCGCGGTCATCATGGTCAAACCCGTCATCGTCATCGTCCTCGGCCTCGCCGGAGCACTCTCCGCGAACGAGGGCCCCGACGCCTTCTCCGCCGTCGTCTCCGGCCTCGCGATCATCCTGCTCGCCATCTTCGCCTCCGCCATGATCTACCGCTTCGTCCCCGGTTTCGGCGACGAGATCCAAGGCGCCCGCACCAACCGCAAACAGGCCACCGACGGCTCCCAGGCCGCCGCCCTGATCAGCTCACCGGCCGCCCTCGTCTCCCAGGGCATCAAGACCCACAGCGGCCGCAACGACCAGAACAGCTCGGGCTCGGGGGGCGGCGCCCGCCCCGCCAACCCGGCCAGCGGAGGCGTCGCCGCACACAGCTCCCGCACCTCCGCCGCGCCCGCGCCCCGCAGCAGCTCCGGCACCCCCCACACCAGCCGCTCCCCACGAGCCGCGGGCGGACCCAGCACAGGTAACCCGAGCACAGGAGGTGGAGGGCGTTGACCACAGCCCACTCCCCCACGATGACGCCCCGCCGCACGTATCTCATCGGCCGCGCCCGGCCGAACGCGATCGTCGGCAAGAACCGTGAGACCGGCGAGATCGCCCTGATCATCGCCGGGGCGTTCCTCGGCATGATGAGCGGACTCCTCGTCCCCGTCCTCTCCCTGCGCATCGTCTGCCTCGTCGGCTTCCCCCTGCTGGCCCTCGCCGTCGTCTACGTCCCGTACAGGGGCCGCACCTTCTACAAGTGGTTCGAGATCAACCGCAGCTTCAAGCGCTCCCTGCGCCGCGGCACCGCCTACCGCTCCGGCGCCATGGAAGCGGGCGTCAGCGCCGACGGCCGCGAGGTCGAGATCGGCCCGCCCCCCGGCATCGGCCGCATCAGCTGGCTCGCCGCCCCCTTCGGACCCGACGAGATCGCCGTACTCCTCCACGCCGACCGGCGCACCGTCACCGCCGCCATCGAGATCGAGGGCCCCGGCGTCGGCCTCCGCGACAGCGAGGACCAGGAGGCCCTCGTCGACCGGTTCGGCACCCTCCTCAAGCACGTGGCCAACGGCGACGGCTTCGTCACCCGCCTCCAGATGCTCGCCCGCACCCTCCCCGCCGACCCCGACGCCCACGCCAAGGACGTCGCCCAGCGCGGCGACCGGTCGGCCCCCGGCTGGCTCCAGGACTCCTACGACCAGCTCCAGTCCATGGTCTCCACCTCCAGCGAGCAACACCGCGCCTACCTCGTCGCCTGCATGCACTACAGCCGGGAACTGGCCGCGGAGGCCAACGCCATGGCCCGCGCCGCCCGCCCCCACGGCGGCCGCAAGCTCGACCGCGACGCCGGGCTCGCCGTCGTCATGGCCCGGGAGCTCACCGACATCTGCGCGCGCCTCGCCGAAGCGGACATCCGGGTACGCCAGCCGCTCGGCCAGAGCCGTGTCGCCTCCCTCGTGCACTCCATGTACGACCCCGACCACCCCATCGACCACATCCAGGCCATGACCAAGCGCAACGCCTGGCCGGCCGAACTGGACGCGGTCGAGCCGACGTTCCTCCAGGCCAAGACCCGCGAGTCCACCACCAGGGCCCCCTGGTGCCACGCCACGGCCTGGGTGAAGGAGTGGCCCATGACCCCCGTCGGCGTCAACTTCCTCGCGCCGCTCCTCGTCCACACCCCCGACGTCATCCGCACCGTCGCCGTCTGCATGGACCTCGAACCCACCGAGGTCGCCATCGAACGCATGCTGACCGAGAAGACCAACGACGACGCGGAGGCCAGCCGCCAGGCCAAGATGAACCGCACCATCGACCCCCGCGACATCGCCGCCCACGGCAGGCTCGACCAGCGGGGTGAAGACCTCGCCAGCGGAGCGGCCGGAGTGAACCTCGTGGGGTACATCACGGTGTCGTCCCGGTCGCCCGAGGCCCTCGCCCGCGACAAGCGGACCATCCGCGCCTCCGCCGGCAAGTCCTACCTCAAGCTGGAGTGGTGCGACCGCGAACACCACCGCGCCTTCGTGAACACCCTCCCCTTCGCCACCGGCATCCGCCGCTGACCCCGCCCCGCTCCCCGGCCCGACTCCCGCCAGCCCCCACCCCGCGAACCACGAGACAAGAAGAGAGGGCGCCCCCACCATGCGAGACCCCCTGTCCGCATTGTCGGACGCCTTCACCTCCTTCCTCTTCGGCAAGGTGGAGACGACCCGCCTCCCCGTCCGTACGTCGACGGGCCAGGCCCAAGCCGTCTACCTGCCCACCGCCGCCCCCGGCCTCGGCGACTCCGGCGTGATCATCGGACGCGAGGTCTACTCCGGCAAGGGCTACATCTACGACCCCTTCCAGCTGTACGGACAACAGCTCCCCGCCCCCCACTGGCTCGTGCTCGGCGAGTCCGGCAACGGCAAGTCCGCGCTGGAGAAGACCTACGTCCTGCGCCAGCTCCGCTTCCGCGACCGCCAGGTCGTCGTCCTCGACGCCCAGGGCGAGGACGGCGTCGGCGAATGGAACCTCATCGCCCAGGAGCTGGGCATAACCCCCATCCGGCTGGACCCGACCGCTGCACTGAACGACGGCATCCGGCTCAACCCGCTCGACCCCTCCATCACCACCACCGGCCAGCTCGCCCTGCTCCGCACGATCATCGAAGTCGCGATGGGCCACGGGCTCGACGAACGCTCCGGCTTCGCGCTGAAGGTCGCCCACGTCTACGTGACCGCGACCATCACCGACCGCCAGCCCGTCCTCATGGACATCGTCGAGCAACTGCGCCACCCCGAGCCCGAGTCCGCCGAGGCGATGAACGTCGACCTGGACGACGTGCGGGCCTGGGGCCTGGACGTCGCCCTCGTCCTGGACCGCCTCGTCGACGGCGACCTGCGCGGCATGTTCGACGGCCCCACCACCATCGGCATCGACCTCGACGCGCCCCTCATCGTCTTCGACCTCTCCCACATCGACCGCAACTCGATCGCCATGCCGATCCTCATGGCGATCGTCGGCGTCTGGCTGGAGCACACCTGGATCAGGCCCGACCGCAAGAAGCGCATCTTCCTGGTCGAGGAGGCCTGGCACATCATCAACTCCCCCTTCGTCGCCCAGCTCTTCCAACGCCTCCTGAAGTTCGGCCGCCGCCTCGGCCTCTCCTTCGTCGCCGTCGTCCACCACCTCAGCGACGTGGTGGACGGAGCCGCGGCGAAGGAAGCGGCCGCGATCCTCAAGATGGCCTCCACCCGCACGATCTACGCCCAGAAGTCGGACGAGGCCAGAGCGACCGGACGGGTCATCGGCCTGCCCCGCTGGGCCGTCGAGATCATCCCGACCCTCACCCCCGGCATCGCCGTATGGGACGTCAACGGCAACGTCCAGGTCGTCAAACACCTGATCACCGAAGCGGAACGCCCCCTGGTCTTCACCGACCGCGCCATGACCGAGGGCTCCTCCGACGACCTCCTGCCGGAGGACGTACGCGCCGCCGAGCTGGAGGCGGAACAGCGGGCGGCCAGGATCGAACACCAGCAACGCCGCAACGAGTCGTCCGAGTCAACGGTGGCATGACGTGACACGCCAGGCAGCGCAGCACCCGGGACCGGGCAGGGAGCGCGGCCCCGGCCAGAGCGGCGGCATCCCGGACGGCCTGCTGATCGGCCTCCTGGGCCTCCTCCTCGCGGCCACCCTCGTCGGCTGGACGGCCACCGGCCTGGCCGGGCTCCTGGCCCACGGCGCCTGGCCGGAGGGAGTGTCGTTCACCCGGACCCCGCTCGCCCTGCGCGAACTGGCCGGCGCCCCCCAGGACCTTCCCGCCGCCTGGCCGCAGACGCCCCCCGCCCAGCTCTCCGGACACGGCCTCTTCTGGGGCCTGTTCATCGGCGAACTGATGGTGCTGGCCGTCCTGACGGTCTTCACCCTCGGAGCCGTGGCCCGCGGACGTGCCGTACGGGAACGACGCCGCGAGAACCAGCCCCTCGCCCCCCACGCCCCACCGGCCCGCATCACGCCCGCCGACGAGCGATCCCCGCGGCCGCCCCTGGAACCCACCGCGGCCCGCCCCACGAAACACCTCACCCCCCACGCCCCACTCCACCGGGCGGAAGCGGAACCGGACGCGACGACGGACAAGCCCCCGGCCCCCACCCCAGCCGCCGCCCTCCTCCCCTCCCCGCGCGCGCCCCTCCTCGTCTACGCGCCCGCGCCCGCCCGCCGCCCCACCGTCGTCCAGGCCGTCCACGAAGCCGAGGGTCCCGCGCTCGTCGTCACCTCTGACCCCACCGTGTGGACCGAGACCAAGGACGCCCGCAGCAAACTCGGCCCGGTCCTCCTCTACGACCCCGGCCACCTCTGCGACACCCCCGCCCGCCTCCACTGGTCCCCCACGGCGGGCTGCGAGCACCCCGACACCGCCACCGCCCGCGCGGCCGCCCTGCTCGCCCCGGTGCGCCCGCAGGCCAGGATCGACGCGGCCGTGGCGGACACGGCGCAGACCCTCCTGCGGTGCTGGCTGCACGCCGCCGCGGTGGACGGCCGGCCCTTCCGCCAGGTCCTCCGCTGGGCCTCCGGGTCCGCCGCCCACGAACCGGTACGCCTCCTCCGTACGCACCCCAAGGCCGCGTCCGGACTCGCCGGACTGCTGGAGTCGGCACTCAGCGCCTATCCGGAACGGCGCGAGGTGGCACAGGAGCTGACGGCCCGGGCGTTCGCCGCACTGTCCACGGTCCACATCCGCGAGGCGTGCACCGCGAACCGAGCCGATTCCCTCGCCCTGGGTTCCTTCGCCGCGGAAGGGGGAACGCTGTACCTGGTGGGCGAACCCATCGAGGACCCGCGCTCCCACCCCGGCGCGATGCCCCTCCTCACCGCGCTCGCCGCAGACGTGGTCGAGCACGGCCGCCGCGTGGCCGCACGGTCACCCGACGGTCGGCTCGACCCACCAATGACGCTCGTCCTCGACGACATCGCGGCCGTGGCGCCCCTCCCCCAGCTCCCGGACCTCCTGGCGACGGGTCAGGACCACGGCATGCCCGCCCTCGTGCTGCTCCGTTCCCCGGAACAGGGCCGGGCACGCTGGCAGGACCGGCTGCACGCCCCGGCGCCGGGCACCGGCTGAACGGCAGCCCCTGCCGCCCGCACCACCCCGGGGCAGCAGGAGGCCCTACGCCACCCGGGCCCCCCGGGTGAGCTCGTACTCCACCTCCTGCGCGCCCCCGCCGCCCGGAGCCGGAACGCACCGCCCCGACGGCACGAACCCGAACCGCCGGTAGAACGCGGCGGCACGCGGGTTGTCCTCGTGCACATACAGGCGCACCCGCTCCAACCGGGGCTCCGGCAGCGACCAGGCCCACGCCACGGCCTCCCCGAACAGAGCGTCCGTCACCCCGGTCCCGCGCGCCTCCGGACGCACGTACACACCCACCAGGTGCCCCTGGTCCACCACAGGGGCCTCCCCGAAGCGCACGTCGTCCTCCGGACGCTCGACCAGCACCGTCACCGTCCCGACCCACGCCCCCTCGGGCCCCTCCGCGACGAACTGCCGCACACGCCCGCCCCCGCCCTCAGCGGCGCCGGCCGTACGCTCCCGCCAGAACGCGTCCGGCTTGGCCACCGCCTCCTCGTACGACTCCAGGAACGCCACGGAGGCCACCGGGTCCCGCAGCGCGTCCAGCCGCAACTGCCGCGCCAGCGGCCACTCCTCGGCCCGCACCGCACGCATCACATAGTCCATGCCCCGATCCTCGCCGCCGCCCTCGCCCCTTTCAACCGACTAAAAACCCGCATCCGGCATACACCACGGGACTGGCCACGCCGGCAGGAGGCCGCGGGGGCCTGGGGCTGAGGAAAGCAGGGAGCCCGTTCGGGACCGGAACGCAGAAAAGCCCCGTGCCACAAGGCACGGGGCTTTCCCGGAAAAATTGTTCGGCGG
>NZ_JBBBEN010000076.1:0-20775 GCF_037137275.1 Streptomyces pratensis
TCGCTGACCTGCTGTCCGACATGGCGCGGGTGCTGGGCGAGGACCATCCCCACACCCTGACCACCCGGAACAACCTCACCTACTGGCAAGGTCAGGCGGGTGCTGATGAATCGACCGAATGATGAGCAAGATCGGTAAGCGAGTGTTCGCGGCCGGATCGGCACCGGATCATGCCAATAAAGAGGTGTCAGAAAGTCGATGTGCTTAACTTGAGGGCCACCCTTTTCTGTACGATCTGGCAGGTGCAGCCACCTCAGGACCACGACACCGCCGATCTTCTCTCCCCCGTTCCGGCCGTACGGACCGGCGGCCTCGTGGGATACGCACGCGTGTCCACCAAGGGGCAGTTGCTCGACCGGCAGATCCACGCCCTCACCGAAGCCGGATGCCTCCAGATCTTCTCCGACAAGAAGTCTGGCAAGAACGCGAGGAAATGTGGAAGGCCCTCGACTACCTGCGGGAGGGCGACACCCTCGTCGTCCCGTCACTGGACCGGCTCGGCCGTTCCATCCAGGACCTCATCGCGATCGTGTCCGGCCTGCGCAAGCGCGGCGTCGGCTTCACCTCGCTGCACGAGGCGCTCGACACGACCACGCTCGGCGGGCGCCTGGTCTTCCACGTCTTCGCGGCCCTGGCGGAGTTCATCCGCGAACTCAGCGTGCAGGGCCCCAACGAGGGCCTAGACGCCGCCCGCGCCCGCGGTGCCCGACTCGGCCGCCCGCCGGCGATGACGGAGGAACAGGTACGTCACGCCCGCGACCTGCTCGCCCGCCCGGAGAACACCGTCACCTCGATCGCAAAGCTCCTCGGCGTCTCCAGAAACACGATCTACAACTACGTGCCTGAGCTGAAGGGCGGTCGCCTCACACTCGCCGAGGCCCCAGCCGCCGAACTGCCAGGTCCTGCGACGCCTACTGAGTGATCAGGCACTACCGCTAATTTCCGTTCGGATACTCCCCGAGGGCGGGGAGCAGCCCGCGGCCGCCGTGCCGAGCGTGGCCCCCGCAGGGCCATCCCCGCGGGCGCGGGGAGCAGTGTTTCGAGTCCTCTTTCGGGCCCCCTTCGGAGGGGCCGCCCCTGCGGGCGCGGGGAGCAGACGACGTGGGTGGCTTCGTTCACGTTGTGCAGCAGCGTTTGTTCACTGGTTGCGGCAGCAGTTGATGCTCCGCGGGATCGTGGACGTTCGCGAGAAATGGTTCTGGCTCACTTTCCGTGGAGTGGTTACGGAAAGTCAGATCTTCGGTGCCATGCGATGCCTGTCGGGTTGGGCACGAAGCTGGGGTGAGGTGAGTTCCAGGGCCCGGTTGTCGCGTCCGGCGCTCATGTGGTTGAGCCAGCGTTCGTACCAGTCGAGGAATTCGGTGGCGGAGGAGGCGTTGGGGCCCCAGAACCCGTCGCTGTTGCCGATGAGGACGCGGCCGGTGAGGGGACCGGTCACCGCGATGACGCATACGTCGGTGCAGCCCATTTCGATGACGTGGAGGAAGAGGTCGCGTCCGTGACTCCCGGGTTCTGCGTCGTCGAATCCGCGGGGTGTCCCCGGTTTCTCACGCAGGTTCATGACCAGCAGGGAACACCGCTCCAGCGGCATGAGGCCGTAAAACGGCGCCGCGCCTGAGCCGCCGATGTGCGTGAGGAACTGCCGGTAGGCGTCGGGCAGGGCGATGTCGTGCTCGGCCTCGAACGCAGCGACGCGTGCTTCTGCCTGCTTCGGACCGAGGCGGAACTTGTGTTGCTCTTCTCCGAAGGAGTGGCTGCGCAGTGGTTGGAACGGGATCGCGGCCAGCTTGCGGCGCAGGCGGGGTATGCGGGGATCCATGGTGCATCTTCTCTCGTCCCCGTCACCCTATGAGCTCGTAACACGATCTTGCTGAGTCGTCCTGGTGGGGCGTGACCGATCTGACGATTCGGCCGTTCGTGATGGTGTGAGCACTCGCCGTGGATCGTGGACGACGACTTATGGGCGCTGATCGAACCGCTCCTGCCGCCGTGGCCGGAACGGTCGCCGGGGCCGCGGCCGGTGTCGGACCGGCTCTGTCTCCAAGGCATCCTGTTCGTTCTCCACAACGACATAGCGTGGCAACTCCTGCCCCTCGAGCTGGGGTTCGGCTCCGGCCAGACCTGCTGGCGTCGCCTGGACCGGTGGCAGAAGGCAGGAGTCTTCGACCAATTGCACCAACTCCTACTCGCGGAGCTAAACGCGGCCGGCGGACTCGACTGGTCACGCGCGTGCGTGGACGGCTCCCACATCCGCGCGAAAATGGGGGACCCGACACCGGTTCGTCGCCGGTCGACCGGCGGAAGACGGGCAGCAAGCACCACCTGATCTGTGACGGACGCGGCACCCCGCTCAAGGTCATCACCACTGCCGCGAACGTCAACGACGTCACCCAGACGCTCGCCCTGGTCGACGGGATCCCGCCCGTCGCGGGCCGCCCGGGCCGGCCCCGCCGCCGGCCCGACGCCCTGCTCGGCGACAAGGGCTACGACTCCAACCCGAACCGGGACGCGCTACGCAAGCGACGGATCCTGCCTGTCATCTCACGCAAGGGCTGCCCGAACATCAAAGGGATGGGCAAGCTCCGCTACGTTGTCGAGCAGTCCTTCGCGCTCCTCCATCACTTCAAGCGTCTCGCCGTCCGCTGGGAATGCCGCACCGAACTCCACGACGCCTTCGTCTCCCTGGCTTGCAGCCTGATCTGCTGGAGACACCTCAAGAAGACACGCACATGATCGTGTTACGAGCTCTAATACTCCAGCAGCGGTTCGTCTCCTGAGCTGCGTTTTCGGTAGTGGCAGTGGCGGGCGATGGCCTGGCGGCGTCTTCTCCAGGTGGACCAGTTCAGTGCGTGGGTGACGGGATCGTGGTTGGCTCGGGGATGAGGCAGGAGAGTGTCCAGGAGCCGGCGGATCTCTGCCACGGTGAGCGGGACGAGGGCTGATCCATTTCTGCAGCCCCTTTTACGGCCTCGACGGCGGCCTGGGCGGCGAGTGCGGCCAGGACGGCGTGGGCGAGCATGGCGAGGGTGATGTGCCGGTACCAGCCGGGGTAGCGACGGACCTCGTACTCGTCCAGGCCACATTCGTTCTTCGCGGCCTGGAAGCATTCCTCGATCGCCCACCGGCTGCCGGCGATCCGGGCGAGTTCGTCGATCTCGATGCCGACGTGCGCGTGAGCGAGGTAATAGGCGATCTCGCCGGGGTCGGAGAGACTGCGGCGGGCCAGCACCCAGCGGTGATGGGCGGCCCAGTGATAGACGCGTGGGCCCTTCGCCCCGTCGCCGCAGGACAACCGCTGCCAGGCATCGGCGGGGGCTTCGTCGATGAGCTCGTCGATGCGCCAGATCCCGGCCAGGGACTTGATCTGCTGGGACTTGGGCACCGCCACCACGTAACCGAGGCCAAGCTGTTCGAGCAGGCGGCGGAAGTTCCAGTCCTGCCCGTACGCCTCATCCGCGGTCACCCAGGCAGCCGATAGACCTGCGGCCAGACAGCGGCGCACGATGTCTCTCGCCAGCTCCCCCTCGGTCGCGAAGCCCCGCTCGTCGGGGATCTTCGCCGCCCGGCAGCGGTCACGGTCGGCGGTCCAGGACTTCGGTAGATACAGCTCCCGGTCCACCAGAGCTCGACCCGAACCGGTCGCATAGGCGGCGAAAACACCGATCTGGCAGTTGTCGATCTTCCCCGAGGTGCCGGTGTACTGCCTGCCGACCCCGGCCGACGTGGTGCCCTTCTTGACGAACCCGGTGTCATCGAGAATCAGCACGCCACCCGGACCGAGCCGCTCGGCCACGTAATCACGGACATCATCACGCAGGGCGTCCGCGTCCCAGACGCTGCTGTTCAACAGCCGCTGGAAGCCGTCCGGCGTGCGGTGACCTGCCCATTCCGCGAGCTGCCAGCCGTTCTTGCGTGTCGCCCGCCCCAGCAGACCACGGACGTAGTCCCGCATCCGCCACCGCAGATCCGCCCGAGCGAACCTACCCGCCACCCGCGCGAAAACCGACTCCAACTCGCCACCCCAGCAACCGACTTCAGTCATCCCTTCCATACCAGGACAACGACAAGCGCCAGCTCAGGACACGAACCGCTGCTGGAGTACTAAGCTGAGTAACGGTCGGAACGGCGGATGGCCGGAAGCGGCGGCGGTGCCCAGGGTGGGGGAGCTGTTTCGCCTGACCTCCCTGCGGGTCGGATCGAATGCGCTTCCCACCGGCTTCGGCTCCATGGCGCCCAGCCCGTTCCTGCCGGTGGGGGCGGTCGAGCACTCCCCCGCCCCCATTGACGATCGAGGCAACACCCTCCAGTGGTGGGACCAGTCTGCTGAACCCTTGGCGAACGTCGTGCTGCACACGACGAGGTCGGATGACCCGGTTCTGTTCCGCAAGATGCTGGAGCGGTTCGCCGCACTGGATTCCGGCTGGCACGGGGTTTTCGCCCAGGGCACAGAGCTGGACCGCCTCTGGTGGGAGCTGCGTGGTGCCCACAGCCCTGCCGTCGGAGAGGCCGGTCGCCGACTGCGCCGTCCAGGCCGTGAAGGGCGGGCCACCGTTCCCTACGGAAACGACAGTGCCTTGGGTATTCACGCCTGGTCAAAGGGCGGAACAGGTGTCCTCAGCTCTTGCGGCAGGCCTGTGTCCGGTGCCGTCGGTGGCTGTCTTGCATTGACGCGAGGCGTTGCAGGTCGTATGGTCTACGCATACCCCGCCGGGTCTGCAAGGCCCCGGTTCGACGGCCCCGCAAGGGGCCGTTTTTGTATTCATAGGCAGGTTGTGCGCGCAGGCGAGTGAACCCCGGCTGTTCGAGGCCGGCAGTGCCAGGGCCCTGGGGCATTGCCTCTGGCTCTCGGGAGGGGCACCCAGCGTGTCTGAGCTGATCGTCTACGTCGACGGTTTCAATCTGTACCACGGGCTCCACTCCAGGTACGGGCGCCGATTCCTCTGGCTTGACCTGGAGAAACTCGCTCGGACGCTGCGTCCTCGCGACCAGCTGGTGAAGGTCAAGTACTTCACCGCGTCCGTCATGAACGACCCCGGAGCCTTGAGTCGGCAGGACGCCTACCTCCAGGCTCTTCCCGCTCACAGCGGCGACACGGTGGAGATCATCAAGGGCCGCTATCAGGCGAAGCAGAAGACGTGCCGGCAGTGCGGCAGCAGCTGGACGCACTACGAGGAGAAGGAGACCGACGTCAACATCGCGGTCTCCCTCGTCGCGGACGTGGCGACGAAGTCGGCGACCTCGGCGGTCATCATCAGTGCGGACAGCGACCTCGCCCCCGCTGTCCGCAAGGCCAAGAGCCTCGCGCCGGGGACGCACATCATGGCGGCGTTCCCGCCCAAGAGGTACTCCAACGAACTGAAGACCCTGATGCCGGCGTCCTTCCCGATCGGCCGTGCCAAGTTCTCCGGCGCCCAACTGCCCGACCAGGTCGTCGACCCGGCGACCGGACACGTCATCGGACGCCCGGCGAAGTGGGCCTGACGGAGAATCCCGGCGAGACCCAGCTCGTGGGGCAGCACCCCGACGCCCGCTGATTTGCATTCCCCCGGCCCGGCACGACGGCGGCCCCGACTGGGTGGCATCCGGTCAGGGCTGTGGTGTGTCCGGGGTTCAGCTTCCGGCGGGCACGCGTTCGTGCGGGGCCTGGACCAGGCGGTGCCAGGCTGAGCGGACGTCGTCCTCGCTCCTTTGCCGATGCTCGCCCTGACCGGCACCGCCCGGCTCTGGGAACCCGGCCGCCTGCGACTCCGCCTGTTCACCACCACCGGCCAGCTCGTCACCACCGGCCGCCGGCGCATCCTCCGCCTGGCCCGCCACTGGCCCTGGACCGACGTGGTCACCGCCGCCCTCGCACGACTCGCACTCCTACCGAACCTTGACTGACCAGCAACTTTCCCGCTCCTACCACAGCAATCCGACACCGGAGCAGTGGAACCCGGCGCCTCCCCGAGACGACACTCGGGCCTCAACATGCCCACCCTCAGCCCACGGCACGAAAACGGCCCACCGACTCCGTCGGCGGACCGTCATGAAACTTCGAGGTTAGCTCTCTGCCACTCCTTCCGTACTTTCGGTTTCAGTTGCGGTGTTTGCGCCAAAGGAGCGCCGCCGCAATGATCGCCACGACGGCGACCCCGATTTTAATCTGTGTCCCTATGTCAATCGCTCCGTACATTTTTCTTCCTATCGGTGTATTTGTCAAACATCAGAGGCTCTCTTGATTCCTGGTGGTTCGACAACTGAGCAGATCGCCCGGTTGGCAGTCGAGCACTTCACAGATTCGCGTAAGCGTGGTGAACCGGATCGCTTTGGCTCGACCGTTCTTCAGCACGGAAAGATTCACATTTGTCACGCCGACATGCGCGGCAAGCTCTGTGAGGGTCATACCGCGATCGCTGAGGAGACGGTCGAGATGGACCCCGATAGCATGATCTTCTCCTTCTTCGCCAGGCTTCACACGACACCTTCGAGGTCTTCCTGCATGCGGGTGCCGACACGGATGATTCGCGCGAAAGTCACCAGCCCGACTGCGGTGAAAAGCGCCAAGTAAGGAGGCTCCCAGAGCTGGAACCATGGTCCGACGGAGAATTTTGCATCCTGCGCCAACGTCGCAAGCAGCGCCGCCTCAGCGCCTGCCTGGACAGTGGCGGCCATCAGACTCCCGATCAGCAGCAACCAGCCCAGTGCCCGCAACCTGGACGCGGTCCGAAGGGTGTAGACGCCCTCCTTCGCCGCACCCTGAAGCAACCGGTTGAGTAGGAAAAGGCCGGCCGCCAACAGGGCGAGGGACAGGAGCCCGCCGATGTGGTCGAGCAGGCGCTGATATGTACTGGGGTCCGTGGCGCAGTAGCGGGGCACGGAACCAACCTCAGCCCCCTTCTCGGGGGCGAAGGCGTCAGCGGCGCCTGAACTGCTCGACGTCGAGTCGGTGACGCATACGACCGCGTCGCTCCATCCCCCGCGGGTGACGGTGAAGACGAACCCCGCCACGACGACACCCGTCAGCAGGCGCAGGGCGAACGACACCACCGTGGTGATCGGTTCAAGCAGCTTTCGATCCTGGGTCACGGATCCTCCTGCATATCGATTAGCGATGCTATCGATAGACGATACATGGCAGCACAGGCTCAAGGAACCCCGCCGCGCGGCCGGACACTTCCGTCCGACCCCGGCCCCGCCTGAGGCATGGGCCGGCCAGGAGTGGGCTGTCGATACGGGTGGCCGCTGCGGTCAACCTCAACCCGCCCAGTTCTAGCCACCATTCGCCAATCGATCAATTTCGGCCCACCCAGTCCCTATGGGGCTTATTCTGATTGCTCAATTTCAGTCACTCTCAAGAGCCCCCGACCGGCAAAATCCCCCTATTCTGCAGTATCTCGTATCGCGGAATCCTCAACGGAACCTCAGAAGGTGAAAACCCTGTTGACTCTTGGTGGCGATTGGGAGAGCGTTTGTGATTGTGCGAAGCCGTCGTTGGAAAACAGGGAATTTAGTGCGGCTCGCCAAAAGCGGGGGGAACCGGGGGGGATGAGTTGTGCGCCTTGATCAGGTGCATATAGTTCCTTTTTCTGTCGTGTCACCTCGCATGACCGGATCGACCAGCCACAAAAAAGAGGTATGGAATGCGTAAGAACACCCGTCGGGGATCTCTCATGTCCGCAAGTGCTGTCGTAGGGGCAATTGTGCTCGCGGCACTCCCCGGAAATGCCGTCGCCGCCGATTCGGGAGTTCCTGCAGCGTCCTCGTCGCCGGGTGCCTATGTCGCCTGGCTCGAGGCCAAATCGGAGCCGACCGCTTCCGAGACCGCCAAGCAGTTCAAGGCGCTCTCGGCGGACAAGCAGGAGAAGTTCCTCGACCTCATCAACGATGTCGAGACCACCAAGGCATTCCTGGACAACGTGGGGGAAACGCAGGACACGCGGACGGTGCGTGCCGCCGGCGCGCAGGTCATCGTGACCGAGAGTGAGAGCAGCAACCCGCTCGCGCGAACCGGAACCATGTGGGCCGAGCACTCGGTCTACGACACCATCTTCGGCGTCAGAGTCACCAAGGTCGCGGTCAGGACCAATTACCACGTCACGGGGAAGGACACAGACAAGATCTACGCGGGCAGCGCGAGCCACTACAACTACGTTCCGGTGGCCTCGTTCTCGCAAGGTGTGGTAGCCGAGTGGATCTCGGCGGCCCCGGCAGACAACGCCCACTCCGAAGTCACCTGGTCGGCCGAGTGGACCGGCGGCCTCGGCTCCTGGTCGAAGCGGCAGCGAGTGTGGGGCGACTACCGCGGTTTCGTGGGCGGTTACCTGACCGACCGCGGATAAGACGGTTGGCCATCCACGTAGCCACGTGAGGCCTGCATGAGGGGCCGGTACCCGCGATGCGGGTACCGGCCCCTGAGCTTGATCCGCTTTGACGGACATTCGAGATCAGGGGTTCAGCCTCGAGAGGATGTCCATCATGGAGAGCATGGAAAAAGAAGCCCCGCCGCCCTCGCCGTTCGTTCACGCCGGAGTTCAAGGCCGAGATCGTCGGGCTGTGCCGACGGGGTGACCGCTCGGACCGGCCCCAGAGGCGGAACCCGCTTCCGGCTCTGCAAGGTCTGCACCCCCGGCCTTCTCGCCGACGGAGCGTAGGACGACCAACGGTTGGGCGACGGGGGAGCGCGCCGGGAAGCTGTGGTTCGGGCCTGTTCTCAGCGGTCTGCCGGGCGTACGCGATGCACCCCGGACAGCGCGTCCTCGTCGCCGGCGTCCGCGCCTCCACCCAGACCCCGCCCATCGCGTCGGGCAAGCGCATCATCTTCGTCACCCCCGAAGACGGCAGCGGCTTGGTGGGCCTGGGGTTCTTCGAGGACTCCCACGAACGGTGCGCCCACACCGTTTTCCACCACGGCCTGCTCCTCGTCCGCGGCACCGTCGAAGCCCGCGGCCCCCGGCGCACCGTGGTCGGCGAGATGGCCTGGGACCTCGACGAACTCGCCGCCGCCCGCGCCACCCACGGCCCCCAGGCCGTCCTCGACCTCCTCGGCCAGGCCCCCCGCGCCCGCACCCGGGCGGACGATCCCCGACGGCACTGCGGGCGCCCGCCTGCACCCCTGGAGCGACCTCCAGCCCGGCGGAACCCGCTCGGCCGACCTCACCCGCTACGGCCACCGAAGCCCAGGGAGCGCCGGATGAGCGACGCCCGAGGCGCGCGGTCGCGCGCGATCCTGCGGATCCACTTCCATCCCTCCGAGCGGAGCGAAGAGCTGTACGGGCAGCTGCTCACCGTTCTTGACGGCATCAGCTCCCGCGTCGAGCCCCTGCCCGCAGGCTGGTCCGCCTACGTCGACCTCAGCGGCGCCCTGACGTATTGGGGCCGCGACGTCGAGGGCCTGGTGGCCGTGCTCCACCTGCGCCTGCTCGCGCTCCACGGCGTCCCGAGCTCAGCCGGCGCCGGGCCCTCGCGAAACCGACAAGTTCCAGGATTCCGGAAGTAGAACGGCCACGAACTCGTCGCAGGAAGACTGTCCTGACCGGCAGTCCACAGCGGGTCCGTGGCCGTTCTTCGCGGTGCTATGGGCTCAGCGAGGCACTACGTCGAGGTAGCGCTTGATGCCGGACGCCAGGCGGAGCTTGTCCGGAGTGCCAGAGAACTCTCTGATTGCATCCAAGAGTTCCCGCTCCGGCCGTCCGGTGATCTTGACGTCGAGCACCTTCAGGAGTTCGGCCCACTTCGTCTGAGACCGAGGACGCTGCAGCTGGCTTGAGATCTCCGCGTTAGCGAACGACCGAAGGGCAAGTGATGCCTGCTGCGGGTCGAATCGGCCGATCAGGTGAGGTAGATGGGTTCGGCCTCGAACACCTCACCGTGGCCGTTGGTGAGGAACACCGCGACCACGGTCTTGACGTACTGGCGGACGAGGCTATAGCCATCATCGCAAGGTGAATGTTTTGACAGAAACCCGGCTACCCGTCCCATGCACCGTGTCTTAAAGTCCGGGGTAGGACGCGCGCTTCGGGGTACTCGCGGCAGTCCCGGTAGGAGGAGGCCCCATGGGTAGAAGCTCGCTGCCCGTACCGACGGCGACGATCGCCGCCGCGCACGGCGTTTTCAACCTCGTGGGCGGCCTGTGGCCGCTGGTGCACCTGCGCAGCTTTGAATGGGTCTTCGGGCCGAAGACCGACGAGTGGCTGCAGATGACCACGGGCGGGCTGCTCGCGGGCGTCGGCCTCACCCAGCTTGCCGCCGCAGCCGACCCCGAGGGTCCGAGACATGCCCGCCGCGTCGGCCTCGTCACCGCGGTCACCCTGCTGGCCGTCGATCTGGTGTATGTCCCCAAGAGGCGGCTGCGGCCGACATACCTCCTGGACGCCGCTATGGAGGCGGCCTGGATCGCCGCCTGGCTGCGCGGCACCCCCGCGACCCGAGACACGAGGTGAAGGAGGTACGGACGATGAACGCACGATTGCCCTTCGCCCCGCCCGGTCGGCAGCTCGACGGGAGGGAACTCCAGAAGCTCGCCGCGACCGTCGCCGGCGCGGAGGAGGTGTGGACGGACTTGCTTGAGTACCAGGCGCATGGGTGACAGGGCCACCGAACCGATCCGTGTGGCCGCAGGTTCGACGGACTCCGCCTTCCGGCCGGTTGCCCTGGTCGAGGCCGGGTTTCGGGCGCTGGCCCGGCTGCGCCGGGCTCCGGCCCTGCATCCCCGGGGGCTGACCTGCACCGGCGAGCTGGAGGTATTGCACGATGGTCGCGGGCCTTGGGGCGTGCCGTGGCTGGACAGGCCTCGGCGGCTTGAAGCGACGGTCCGTCTGTCGCGCGCGGCTGGCCTGCCGCGGCGGCTCCCGGACGGGTTGGGTCTCGCCGTCCGGGTGCCGGACGCCGACGGCCGGGACGGCACCCTGGACCTGCTAATGACCAGCAGCGGCCGTGGGCGGGCCGGACGGCATTTCCCGTTGCCGCGAGCTGACGCGCAGGGCGGCCCGTATTCCAGCCTCCTGCCGTACCGGGTGGCCGGCCGGTCGTGCCTCCTGGGTGCCGTCCCCCGCCGGACCCGGCATGCGCCGGTGCCCGGTGATCCCGAGGGGATGGCTGCCGCACTGACCGCCGGGCCGCTGGTGTACGACCTGTGCGCAGAGACGGGCGACCGGTCCTGGCGGCGGTTCGCGGTGCTCACGGTGCGGGACATCCTGCCCATGGACCGGGAGGACACCCTCGACTTCGACCCGTACGCACACAGCGTGCGGGCGTTCACCCCGGGCCCGGCCCTGGCCGCGATCCGCCGTGCCGCGTACCGCAGCTCCCGTTCGGGGCGGGAAGACCGCCGCGAGGTTTCCTGACCGCACGGCGGCTTGGCCGCTGACACGCACGATCGCCCCACGGAGACGACGTCACCGGGCTTGACGTCGCCGAGGTCGGCACCCATCCGTCCCGTCGGCACTGAGTTCGACATGAACAGGGGGCTGGCGTCTCGAACCCCTCGTCCGGAGCGAACAGGATCTCGCTGACCAGTGCGCGCACCACCTGGGTGGCTTTGACCGCCTCCGAGTCAGGAGCGGAGAATTTGTGCATCGGCCTCCTGACAATCTGGCACGCACAGTCCCTGGACGACCGGCGGTGTATACACGCCCGCAGTCCTCCTCCTCGGCCGCGGGGCGAACCGCCTGTTCGCAGGAGCTCGCCCTTTTGTCCGCCGACGCCTGGTGTGGGGCAGCATGTCCCGGGTACCCAGTGGCTGGGGCTGGGTGATGCGCCGGGACCGCAGCCGCACACCGACATGACGGCACGGAGGCCCATCTATGAGTGAACAGACACCGTCCCAGGCCGAGGGCGAGCGTGAGCCGGACAGTGAGACCACAGCCGAACCGTCCACGTCCGCCTCTTCCGATGCGCCGCGTACTACGCCGTCGCAGGCTGAGGGCGACAGGACTGAAGCGGACGAGCCCGGAATGGTGGACCCGCAGGACGGCTGAGGAGGGCCGCGAGCATGGCGAGCATCAAGGGCCAGACGGTTGAGCAGCTGGGCGGAGAGGGCAGTGTGCTGGTACGGCAGCGCCGCGAGCACGCGGAGATGGACCGGCTGATGGACCGGTGCCACCTGCTGACGGACCCCGAGGAGCGAGAGCAGACCCTCAAAGAGATCGTCCAGCTCGTCTTCAGCCACGCGTTCGCCGAGGAGACCGTACTCTGGCCGCTCGTCCGGCGCAGCGTCCCGGACGGCGAGGAGCTGACCGCGCGGGTCGAGGAAGAGCACCAGCAGATCAACGACCTCACCTCCGAGATCGAGCGCCTCGACCCGCAGGACCCGGAACGCGAGGAAAAGGTGCGACGGGTCTTCGCCCTGATCAGACAGGACATCAGGGACGAGGAGGACCAACTTCTGCCCCGGCTCCAGGACGCACTGGGTCCCGCCCGGCTGCGCCGGCTCGGCGTGGCCTGGGAGACCGTGCGCAGGAGCGCCCCCACCCATCCGCATCCCGCCGTCCCCCGGCGACCGCCAGGCAACGCGCTCCTCGGGGTGCCCCTGAGCGCCTATGACCGACTCCGTGACGGGGTCCGCTCGAGCACGCAAATGGTGGGGGAAAGAGCCGCATTTGCCTCCTCATCGGGCTGCTCGGCGCCGCCGCAGCAGCCGCCATGGTAAGCAGACGCTGGCAGAAACTACCCCCTCCGCTAGGACTTGTCCGGCCGATCATGTGACTGCATCGCACCTGGGTCGTTGATGTAGGCATGGGGTGATCTGAGTGATGCTGAGTGGGAACGGCTGCGGCCGTTCCTGCCGGTCAGCAACAGGCGTTGTGGCAGGTGGCGGGATCACCGGCAGGTGATCGACGGGATTCTGCACCGAGTGCGGACCGGCGTGCAGTGGCGTGACCTGCCCGGACGGTTCCGGCCATGGAAGACCGTCTATGAACGCCACCGGCTGTGGTCGGCCGACGGGACGTGGGAGCGTCTGCTCCAGCAGGTCCAGGCCGCGGCCGACGCGGCAGGTGAGATCGACTGGGACATCTCGGTCGACTCAACCACCGTTCGTGCGCATCAGCATGCGGCGGGCGCCCGCACCGACCCACCGCCGGTGCCCGGCTCAAAGGGAGCCGAAAGGCCAGAACACCAGGACGAAACGCCGTGGCAGAGCCTGCACGCCCGCCTGGTGGAGGTGGTGCTGGAGGCGAGGGCCTGGGCCGTTCGCGCGGCGTGTTCACCACCAAGCTCCACCTGAGCGCGGACGGCCGCTGCCGACCGCTGTCCCTGATCGTCACACCAGGTCAGCGTGCGGACTGCACCCAGTTCAAGCCGGTCCTGGAGAAGATCCGCGTTCCGAAACTGGGGCAGGGAAGGCCCCGCAAGAAGCCCGACAGCGTCGCCGCCGACAAGGCGTACAGCAACGGGCCCGCCCGCAACTACCTGCGGTGCCGGGGCATCCGGCACACGATCCCGGAGAAGTCCGACAGTCAGGCCGCCCGCCGGCGCAGAGGCTCATGCGGCGGACGGCCACCGGGCTTCAACGAAGAGCGGTACAAGAAACGCAACACCGTCGAGCGGGCGATCAACCGCTTGAAGCAGCACCGGGCAGTCGCCACACGCTACGACAAACGCAGCTACGTCTTCCTCGGCACCGCAATCGCGGTCGACGACCTCCCCGGCCGACAACTCACGCTCCGGCGGCCAGAAGATCAGGCCGCTGACGTGACCGGACGGGCAGGACAGAGCTCTGTCGAGCCTGTCCAGCCAGTCGTTCACCTCGTCTTCGGAGGCGTAGTCCGCCTCCATGATCCGCTGCACAAGCGCGACCGCTTCCGCCCGACTCAACCCCACCGCACTCATCAGGCCCCTCCATCGGTGCACCTTACCGAGCGGCGTGATCGGCCGGACAAGTCCTAGACGCTACCTTCCGCCACCCGCCTGGCGGCTCGGAGCCGTGGACAGGTGGGCCGAGTCGTCTTTCCGGCGATAGTTCGGCGGTTGTAGGGGTACCCGTCCGCTCACCGGGCGGACCGCTGAGAAAGAAGGCCTCTATATGTCTACGCGTACTCGTCCGGCAGGGAACCCCCGCACGCCTGTTCAGCAGGCCGCGATGATCGTCGGGGCAGTGTTCCTCCTGGTGGGGATCCTGGGGTTCATCCCGGGAGTCACCACGGACTACGACACCATGGAGTTTGCCTCGCATCATTCCGAGGCGAAGCTGCTGGGCGTCTTCCAGATCTCGATCCTGCACAACCTGGTCCACCTGGCCTTCGGTGTTGCCGGGGTGGCCATGGCACGCACCGCCTCTGCAGCGCGGACGTTCTTGCTGGCCGGGGGCGCCGCCTACCTGGTCCTGTGGCTGTACGGCCTGTTCGTCGGGCACCACAGCAGCGCCAACTTCGTGCCGCTGAACACGGCGGACAACTGGCTGCACTTCGTCCTCGGCCTCGGCATGATCACGCTGGGCGTCGTGCTGACCCGCCGCCGTGCGAACAACCCGAAGGTGTAACAGTCGTGACCGCCAAGAAGACGCTGTTCGCGGCCGCTGCGGGGCTCACCACCGGGGCCCTCCTACTGCGCCGGCTGACCGCACACGACACGGAGCCCGCCGACCAGGACCGCTGGCTGGTGGTGACGGTCCAGCGCGATCCGGGCGAGGTCCAGCGCGACAGGCTGCCGGCGCCCTTGCAGGGCTTCGGCGACCGGATCGAGACGCGGATCACCCTCGCGCCCGGCGACCGTGGCACCGAGATCGCCGCCCGCTTCAGGCAGCCGCAGCCCGAGGCCACCCACTCCGTCAGTGCCCGGATCTCCGGTGACGATCCGCGGCAGGATCTGCGCGTGGCCCTGCGCGAAGCCAAGGCCCTTCTGGAGACGGGTGAGGTCATGCGGGCCGACGCGCCGTCCACCACCCATGACACCCCCGGCGGGAAGCTGATCGGGTTGCTGAGTCGGCGCGCAGGTGGGGAGGGAGTGCTGTGAAGGCCCTGTGCTGGGAAGGCGTCAACAAGCTGTCCGTCGAGCGGGTGCCCGACCCGGTCCTGCTCAGTGACCAGGACGTGATCGTCCGGCTCGTCGCCGGGACCACCTGCGGATCGGACCTCCATCTCATCGGCGGCTACATTCCGTTCATGCGGGCCGGTGATGTGATCGGACACGAGTTCGTCGGCGAGGTTGTCGAGGTCGGGTCCGCGGTGCGGCGGCACTCGGTGGGCGACCGGGTGGTCGTCTGCTCGTTCGTCGGCTGTGGGCGTTGCTGGTACTGCACCCACGACCTGTGGTCCCTGTGCGACAACACCAATACCAACCCCGGTATCGGCCAGGCTCTCTTCGGTGCCGACACCGCTGGCATTTTCGGTTACTCGCACGCCATGGGCGGGCTGCGCGGCAGCCACGCCGAGTACGTACGTGTCCCGTTCGCGGACTACGGCGCATTCGCCATCCCCGACGGCGTCGACGACACGAGTGCGCTGTTCGTGTCCGACTCGGTGCCGACAGGCTGGATGGGTGCGGACCTGGGCGGGGTGAAGCCGGGTGACGTGGTCGCCGTGTGGGGGTGCGGCGCCGTGGGGCAGATGGCGGCCCGCGCCGCGATCCTGCTCGGCGCGGAGCGGGTCATCTCCATCGATCGGATCCCCGAACGGCTGGAGATGACGGAGCGGTACGTCGGCAGTGAGGTCATCGACTACACGAGCACCGACGTCGGGGCCGAACTGCGGGAGCGCACCGGTGGCCGTGGCCCGGACGTGTGCATCGAGGCGGTCGGTATGGAGGCGCACAGTGACGGTCCGATGCATCTTTATGACCAGGTCAAACAGCAGTTGCGGCTCCAGACGGACCGCCCCACCGCCGTCCGGCAGGCCGTTCACGCCTGCCGGAAGGGCGGTACGGTCTTCGTGCTCGGCGTGTTCGCCGGCGCTGTCGACAAGTTCCCCCTCGGCGCGGTGATCAACAAGGGACTGACCCTGCGGGGGGCCCAGATGCACGGCCAGCGCTACATCCCCATGTTGCTGGACCGCATCGCCGCCGGACAGCTGAGCACGTCCCATCTGGCGACGCACAGTCTTTCCCTGGACGAGGCGCCTGCCGCATACGACATGTTCAAGCACAAGTCCGACGGCTGCGTACGCGTGGTCATCCGACCCGGGCGCTGAAAAGCCCCCAAGACGGCGACGAGGGCGGAAAGGGGTTGTACTGCCCGCCCCGTCGCCGGCCGACGGCTGCGGTGCTGCAGCGCCGCCTGACGGGCGCCCGCCGTACAGCATCACCCTGGACGAGGCGCGCATTGAGATGACGTGTCCGAGCCAAACTGCGATGGCTGCTTCCGCGCGGCCATCCGGCCCGGACGGTGAGATGCCGACGGGTCCGAAGTACAACGTACGTCTCGACCTCTCCCGCCCCGGTTCCACAACCCTGCGGATCGCTCCCAAGGTGCGTCGAAAGTCTCGATATGGGTACCCCCAGATCATGATTAAGCAGGTACTGAAGCAGGGATTGATCGCAGGCGCTGTAGGAAGCATCGTGATGACCCTCGGCGAGAAGCTCGAACAAGCTGTCACGAAACGGCCCGACTCGCATGTGCCGGCGCGGGTACTGGAGCGCCTGGCCGGGCTGCCCGAACGGCCGGGCACCCAGCCTGTGCTCCTCAATTGGGCCATGCACTTCGGCCAGGCCACCCTCCTGGGTGTGGTGCGCTCCGTCATGGCACACGCCGGGCTGCGCGGGCCACTTGCCTCGGCGCAGTTCACCGTCGTCCGGCTCACCACCGACCAGATCCTCGAGAACGCCACCGGCGTGGGCGCACCGCCTTCGACGTGGCCCCGCAAGGAACTCGTTATCGATGTCATCCACAAGGCTGTTTACGCCTTCGCTACCGGCGCCGTAGCCGACGCGTTTGCCGCACGTGGCGGCCCCGGGCCCGGCCAGCGTCACGCCGCCGCCCGCCCCGGCCGCCACTCCGGGGCGGGCCCCACCCCGCGAGCGGACAGCCATGGCCGCTGGAACTGAGGACCAGTAAAAGGGAGGCAGCGGATGGACGGCGACTCGACCGGGGCGGCGACAGAGCTGCCCGTGCGACTGTTGTTGGTCTCAGACACCCATGTGCCCCTGCGCGCCAAGTGGCTCCCCGACGAACTGTTGTACGCAGTGGACCGGGCGGACGTCGTCGTCCATGCCGGGGACTGGGTCGACGTCCCCACCCTGGAGCTGATGGAGGAGCGTGCGCGGTGCCTGGTCGGGGTGTACTGAAACAACGACGGCCCGCTGCGGTCCCGGCTGCCGGAGGTGGCCCGCGTCGAACTGGGCGGCCTGCGGTTCGGCGTCGTCCACGAGACAGGGGCGGACCGTGGCCGGGAGGCGCGCTGCGCCGCGCTCTACCCGGATCTGGATGTCCTGGTCTTCGGCCACAGCCACATCCCCTGGGACACCGAGGCGCCGGGTGGACTACGCCTGCTCAACCCGGGATCCCCGACGGACCGCAGACGGCAGCCGTACTGCACGTACATGACATGCACGGTGGCGGACGCAGTGCTCGACGAGGTCGTGCTGCACCGTCTGTCCAGGCGCTGACCCCCTCCCACCGGGCAGCGGTCAGCGGGTCGCGCTGGGACGCGGTCAGCGCACGTGGACCTGCGCTCCGCCCGGCGTGAGCGTCGCGATCTGGCCGCGGTCGCAGTGCACGACCTGCTCCTCAAGGCCGCGACATGCCATCTCGTCCAGGAACGCGCTCAGCGGCGACTTCATCACGCTGTAGTCGTCGTAATGCACGGGGAGCGCGAACCGCGGGCCCAGGCGCCGGGCGAATTCCGCACCTTGCCGTCCATCCATGGTGACCACGAGGCCACCTGGCAACCGGGTGCCGCCCAGATGCAGGGCCGCCATGTCGGTGTCCGGGTAGCGTCGGGCGATCTCGTCCACTCCGTCGAACAGCAGCGTGTCACCGGAAACATAGACGCGCAGCCGCACCGGTCCGCCCTCGGGGCCGAACTCGAGCATGCTTCCCATGACACGCGGCAACAGGCCGCGCAGGGGACCGAGGGCATGACGGCCGGGCATCGCGGTCAGACGCACCTGATGGCCGTCCTTGACGAGGCTGCGGTGCTCCCAGTTCCGCAGCCCCGTGACGCGGTTGAAGCCCTGGAATGTGCGCAGGACCCGCGCCGCTTGCGGGGTCGTGAGGACGGGCAGGGCGCGGTCCAGCTTCCGGCGGGCCACCCGGTCCCAGTGGTCGCCGTGCAGGTGGGACAGCACGATGGCGTCGAGGTCGGGAAGCTGGCCGACGGTGAGAGCCGGCTCCTTGAGACGTTTGGTCACCAGGCCGTATCCCAAGTGGGCATGCTGCCCGCGGTGGAGGAAGTTCGGATCGGTGAGCAGGGTCAACGGCCCGTACCGCAGCAGCAGGGTCGCGTTGCCGACGAACTGGACCTTCACCGGCGTATCCCTCGAAGACATGATGATGCCTCTCTCGTACGTCGTCCTTCGGTAGACCCTGGAACAGCCCCTTTCCGCGCCCCATACCCGCAGCGGACATCGGACCGCGCACGGCGGGCGCGTCAGCCGCCGAGCTTGCCGACCGCGTCGTCCAACGACGTCGCCACCAGAGTCAGGTCCTGCGGGCCGGGGCACGCAGTGCCCAGCCGGTCCACGAGCTCGGCACGGGTCAGCAGCACCGTCGCGCCGCGGAGGTCGTCACCGTCGAGGGCGGCTCGTCCAGCCACCTGGGCACCTCCCTCCAGCAGAATGAGGGCGGAGTCGTCATCCGCTGCGTCTAGTAGTTCACGGACCAAGGCCTCGTCGATCATCACGAGTTCTCTTCCTCTCTTCTCGGTTCTCTCACAGGCCGCCATTTTTTCGAGGGAGCCCAACGTCTCGCCCGTAGCTGTGAGGACGGCGCACCGGCTGCGGTGCATCAGTGCGGTACGGCGACTGGCCGAGGGCCGTGTTCGTCGTGGCCACTTCGGAACCCTCCGGGCGCCCAGGCGGGCTCTGCGTCCCGCGCTCAACACCCGCGACGCCGGAGTGGTTCCGGGGGGCGTACTCATGGTCGAACACGAGCGCATCGTCATGGGAAAGGCATCACGCACGCACCGCGTCTTTTCACACTTGGGAAAGGGGTCCGTTCCGTGCACGTCGTCACCGAAGCGGATGCCCCCACGCTCCACTCGCGCCAGCCTGGTGCTCAGCTCGCCCGCAAGTGTTACTGGAAGCCCAAGTGCCCGGTGCGCCCGCGCTTATTTCCCACGTGCGCGTTCAGCGGGTGACGACATGCCGCTCGTCGGGAACGCAGTGCGTCATGGTGAGCCCTTCGACGTCCCGTGGGGGGTTCTCGCCGAGCCGGGCCAGACGTGCGCGGTCGTCGTCCGACAGGTCCTGGCTCGCCAGGGGTTTCAGTTCCTTGACGTCCTGCGGGGTGATGCCCAGCCCGTCGCCGACCCGGCGGCCGAGGTCGTTCTCGACGAGGAGGAAGTGCCAGACCATCCGTTCCTGCACTGCTCGGTCGCATGCGGAGAGCATGTCGACGAGATTCGTCACCAGGTCGTCCCGTTCCCAGCCCTCCATGAGAAGGTAGCGCTGGCCGGCTTGCAGGTAATCGTTGGTCCGGGGGAGGCGCTTGCGGGTGAGGCGGCCGCGGATCTCCGGGCCTTGTTCGTCGTGCGTCGGGTACTGGGCCTCACGCAGCCCGCCGGTGATCGACGGCTCGTAGTTCACCTCGGGGTTCTCACCGTGGTGCCCGTTGTCGTACGCCATCATCCCGTCGCGCTGGTTAGTGGCGACAGGGGCGTTCTTCGCCTGGTTGACCGGGAGTTGCAGGTAGTTCGGGCCCACGCGATAGCGCTGGGTGTCACTGTAGGAGAAGGTCCGCCCGACCAGCATCTTGTCGTCCGAGAAGTCCAGCCCGTCGACCAGCACGCCTGTGCCGAAGGACGCCTGCTCGTTCTCCGCGAAGTAGTTGTCCGGAACGCGGTTCAGCACCATCCGGCCCACCGCCTTCGGCGGGAAGTCCTGCTCCGGCCAGGTCTTCGTGTCATCCAGCGGATCGAAGTCCAGCTCGGGATGGTCGTCGTCGGACATCATCTGCACGACCAGCTCCCACTCGGGATGGTCCCCCCGCCGGATCGCGTCGTAGAGGTCCTTCGTGGCGTGCCCCAGATCATCCGCCTGGACGTTCGCCGCGTCCTCTGCGGTCATGCTGCGGACGCCCTGCTTCGGCAGCCAGTGGTACTTGACCAGCACTGACTCCCCCTGGTCGTTCACCCACTTGTACGTGTTGACGCCGAAGCCCTGCATGTGCCGGTAGTCGGACGGGATGCCCCGGGGGCTGAACAGGTTCACGAGCATGTGCATGCTCTCCGGCGTCTGCGACATGAAGTCGAAGATGCGTCCAGGCTTCTGCTCGTGGGAGACCGGGTCGGGCTTGAGGGCGTGGATCACGTCGGGGAACTTGATCGCGTCGCGGATGAAGAAGATGCCGAGATTGTTGCCCACGAGGTCCCAGTTGCCGTCCTCGGTGTAGAACTTGACGGCGAACCCGCGGGGATCGCGCGCCGCCTCCGAGGAGTCACGGCCGCCGATCACCGTGGAGAAGCGGACCGCGACGTCCGTGCGCTTGCCCGCCTCCTGGAACAGCTTGGCGCGGGTGTAGCGGGAGATGGGCTCTTCGCCCCACTTCCCGTACGCCTCGAAGTGGCCGTAGGTCGTCACGCCCCGCGCGTGCACCACTCGCTCGGGGATGCGCTCCCGGTCGAAGTGGCTGATCTTCTCCAGGAACTGGTAGTTCTCCAGAGTGGCCGGGCCCCGGGCCCCCACGGTGCGCTGGTTCTGGTTGTC
>NZ_JBBBEN010000077.1:0-41325 GCF_037137275.1 Streptomyces pratensis
CACGTCCGACGGCGCGATCGACAGTTCGAGGGAGTCCACCAGCACCTTGCGCAGCCGGGCCTTTACCGCCTCTGTCTCCTCCATGTTCCTCTTCCCTTCCTCGGTGTCGCGGCGACTCAGAGGTATCCCATCTCACGGAGTCGGCTGCTCGTGTAGTCGTCTTCGTCCGCGGTGTCCCCGGCCGGTTCGGCGTCAGGGGCCGTCGCGTCGCGGGCCGTCACCCGGGGGTCGGAGGCGGGGACCGGGAGGTCCTCGGTGAAGATCCCCGTACGGGGGCTCCCGTCGATGTCCGAGGGCCAGGAGGCGCCCAGGTCCATCAGCAGGGTGGGCAGGGCGTCCACGAGCGGCATCGTGCCTCCGGCGCGTCCCGGGCGCACCCGGGGCGAGCGCTGCGCCCAGATCCCCTGGTGGCGGTGGAGGCCCGTCTGCGCGCTGGGGGCCCACAGCGCGCCGGCGAGGTCGGTGACCGGCAGGACGGACTCGTCCGCGGGCACCATGAGCAGGTCGGGGGCCCGGCCGCGCTGCTGCCCCGGATAGGCCTCCGCGCTCGGCAGGACGGCCTGGAACACCGGTTCGCCGGCCGGCCCCTTGAGGCCGCACAGGAGGTCGACGACCTCGGCCGTGACACGGTCCCGGTCCCTCGGGGCGACCTTGCCCCTGGCCTGCCTCGCCCGGAGGTTGATGTTGAGCCCGTAACTTCCGGGGACCGGCATGTAGACCGCGGTGCGGGCGAAGTCGACGCGCCGGCCCCCGCCGGCGAACCAGCTGGCCTCGTCGGCCGCGGGCCCGTCGCCCGGCTCGGTCGCGAGCAGGCCGGCCTCCTCCAGCAGCTGGTGGACGGCGAGGGCGTGTGTGCCCTGCCCGAGACCGTGGTCGGAGACGAGCGTGACCACCGTGTCCTCGTCCACCAGGGAGAGCAGTTCGCCGACCGCGGTGTCGATGGCCTGGTAGGCCCGGGTGTTGGCCCGGTCCCAGCCGGAGCCGGCGGGGGCCTTCTCGTGGCGCGGGTGCGTCGTGTCCTCGTAGTGCCAGTAGTGGTGCCCGACGCGGTCCGCCTCGGTGAGGACCACCATGACCACGTCGGTGGGCCGGGTCGTCATGAGGTGGCGCACCGAACGGACCCGGGCCTCGACATTGCGTTCGGCCTGCTCCAGGTAGCCCATGTCACCGCGGAACATGGTGGCGAGATCGGACTGGAAGTGGGCCTTGGCCGCTGCCAGTTCGCGAAGCAGCGAGTCGGGGCGGCAGTGCCGCAGCGTGCGTTCGAGCGGCCAGGTGATCTGGTAGCCGGGCAGGTCGGCCGGCGGATGGGACATCGGGATGTTCACCAGCCCGAGGGTGTACTCCTGCGCCGCCAGCCAGTCCCAGGCGCCCGTGCGCCCCAGGTCTCCGGCCCGGGTCAACCGCGCCCTGTAGGAAGGGTCCTGGGTGTCGTAGAACTGGTAGATGCCGTGGTTGCCGGGGTGGCCCGCGGTGACGAAGGTGCTCCACCCCGGAGCGGTGTGCGCCGGCCAGGTGCAGGTCGTCCTGCTACTGGCCGAGGATCGCAGCAGGCGGTCGATGTTGGGCAGCAGCCCACGGGCCGCCAGGGGGTCGATGACATCGAATGTCCCCCCGTCTATACCGATGACGAGGGCGTGCGGCGAAGGTGGCATCAGTCGTCTCCAACTGTGGACAACACCTGCATCAGTAAGCGGCGGCAAGAGGGCCGTCGGTGATTTTGCCGACCGTAACACCGAACGGATGCCTCCCTCCATGGCACCATCAATAGGGATCTTGGGACTGTCCAAAAGGTGCGCCGCGCCACCGCGGCGCCCGCATACCCCTCCCCCTGATCGCCCTTGCCGGAAGCCCCAGCCCAGAGGCGCTTTCACCACCGCTCCCCCTGCGCCGAAATATCAGCCAGGAGCTCTGCGGCATGGCTGAAATATTTCGCTTCCTCGGCCGCGGCCCCTCTCCGGCCCCCTTGATCTTGGGCGTCCCATGCGATCAAGGAGGCAGTGTTGACTTGGCTCCCTCCGGTAGTGGAGCCTCAAGTGGCAAGCCGTACGAGAGTGCCCTTGGCATAAGTCTGTCCTTTTCTCGTCCGGCTCCTCTCATTTCCGGTGACGCCCCATGATTCCTCCCTTCGGGAACGGACGAGGAAATGCGAAGGGCAGCGCACGTTTCGCCCTGCTGATGGAGAGGCCGACCTTCGATGTCTCCGCCTGCGCCCACCCCCCCGGCCCTGGCCGTGGTGGTCCCCACCCGGGGCGACCACGAGCAACTGCGGCTCACTCTCGCCTGCCTCGCAGCCCAGACCGACCCACCGCCCCACGAGGTCGTCGTGGTCGACGACAACGACCTCGGCGGCGAGGACTCCCGCGCCCTGGCCGCCGTGCTGGAGGAGGTGCGCGGGCTCCTGCCGGTACGCTCGGTGACCGGCCCCGGACGCGGACGCGCCGCGGCGCGCAACACCGGGGCGGCGGCCGCGGGCGCGTCCTGGATCGTCTTCCTGGACGCCGACGTGGTGGTGGGGCCCGGTTTCCTGCGCGCGTACGGCGAGGCGGCCCGGCCGGGCCGCTTCCTGCACGGCACGATGCGTGAACTCCCGGCCGCCAGGCGGCTGCTGGGCCGACTGCGGGACGCGCCGCTCGCCGAGGTCCAGGCGAGTGGAGCCGCACTGCACACCGCCCCCTGCGAGGGCGCGGACCGCGGCCCCGCGCGGCGCACGATGACCAACGCGCTGGAGCGCGCGATCGAGTCGATGGCCCGGGGCGCACTGCCGGACGTCGCTCCGTGGCTGGGCCTGGTGGGCGCCAACTCGGCGGTGGAGAAGGAGTCCTGGCACCGGGCAGGGGGCTTCGAGGAGAGCTTCGGCCGGGTGTGGGGTTGCGAGGACCTCGAATTCGGTCTCCGGCTCCACGAGACGGGCCTGCGGCGCCACCTCGTGCCGCGCGCCCTGGGCATCCACCTCAGCCACGTCCGGCGCGACCGGTGGGAACAGCACCGCGTGAACATGGACCGCTTCACGGCTCTGCACCCCCGGCCGTCCGTCCGCGCGCTGCCCGCCCTGCTCGGCGCCGACGGCAGCCCCGAGCGGTATGTGGCGGCCGTCCTGGCCTACGCCCCGGCGCCCGGACGCGGGGACACGCCGTGAGCGCGGCGGCCGGCGCCGGCGGACACGTCGTCATCTCCCCGCACCCCGACGACGCGGTCTGGTCCCTCGGGGGGAGGCTGGTGCGCTGGGTCGCCCATGGCGTCCCGGTCACCGTCGTCACCGTCTTCGACGGCGGGGCGGTCCCGGGTGTGCGGAGCGACGGCGTCCCTCCCGGTGCGGCAGGGAGCGGAGGCCCGCGGGCCGATGACGCGCGAGCGGACGGCCCGACGACGGACGGTGCGCGGCACGCCCGGGAGGCGGTCGACGCCCGGGCGCCCGGCCGCGCGCACGACCGGGACGGCTGGCGCTCGATCGCTCAACCCGACCTCCGGCGCCGTGAGGACCGGGCCGCGCTCACGCTCCTCGGCGCCGCGCACGTCTCCCTCGGCTTCACCGACGCCGCCCTGCGCGCGTCGGGCGGTCGCTACCGGTACAGCTCCGCGCCCCGCGTCCGCGGCCCCCGGCACGCCGACGACGCACCCCTCGCGGTCGAGTTGAGCGCGGCGCTGCACTCCTGTTGCCCGCCCGGCGTCCGCGTGCACGGGCCGTTGGCGGCGGGCCGCCACGTGGACCATGTGCTCGTCAGGGAGGCCGTGGAGCGGCTGGGGCGGCCGGACACGGCGTGGTACGAGGACTTTCCCTACCCCTTGCGCCACCGCGACCACGCGGGCATGGCAGCGGACTACACGCCGCTCACGCCGATGGAGATAGACGCCTGGCTGGCCGGCGCGGCGGTGTACGCGAGCCAGGCGCAAGCGCTCTTCGACGGTACAGACAGGCTGCGCGAGGCCCTCCTCGCCCGGGTCAGGGCCCATGGCGCGGCAGCACAGCTCCCCGGTGCCGAGCGCTTCTGGCTGCGCTCGGCACACGTCGCGACGGACGCCGGCCCCCGGCCGCCGGGCGAACCGCTGCCTCCACCGGACGACCGGAACACCCCCGCGCCCCTCGGACGACCGTGAAAGGAACCCACCGTGCCTCCTCACACTCCGCTGCCGCTGATCGGCAACGACCTCGTCATCAACGAGGACTCGTGCAACCTGAGCTGCACCTACTGCCTCACGGGGCAGAGCAACCTCAAAGAGGGCCACTCGCTGCAGCTCATCTTCGACCCGCCCAAACGTGACGACTACGGGCCGGCCACGGAGCTGGGCAAGCGCATCAACACGGTGGCCGACCAGATCAACGGCCGCTTCGACCTGCCGCTGTTGAAGGTCACCGGCGGGGAGATCTTCCTGGTCCGCGGCATCATGGACTTCCTGGAGGAGCAGTCCCGGCACTACGAGGTGCTGGTCATCCAGACCAACGGCGTCCTGGTCACGGACGAGCATCTGGAGCGGATGCGCTCCTGGGGCAACGTGGTGCTCCAGATCTCGCTGGACAGCCACCTCTACCCGGGCAACAGCTACCGCGTGCAGTCCGAGTCGCTGCACGGAAAGGTGCTGCGCTCGATCGTCCGGGCGCTCGATTCCGGCCTCCCGGTGGAGATCTACGGCGTGCTCAACGACCGCAGCGTGGCCGAGCTGACCCAGTTCGCCGGATGGCTCAACGCGTTCGAGCACCCGCCGACGTTCTTCCCGTTCCCCGTGCGCGGCCCCGACTCCGACAACTTCAAGATACGTCCCGAGCAGGTCAGCCACATCGAGGAACTGGTCGGCCGCTACGACGAGTTCGCCGGCATCCTGCCGCCACGCCCGTACTTCGACCGACTGCTGAGCTTCTACCGCGAGGGCAAGCGGACCTTCCGCTGCCATCTGCCCCGGCTGGTCGTCTCCAGTTTCAGCGACGGCGTCATCACCCCCTGCCCCAACATCTGGTTCTCCGACATGGGCAACATGCTGGGCGACGAGGCCGGACAGGTCCTGGACAAGCTCGGCAGCAGCGGGCTCTACCAGGCGCTGCTCGCCCCGAAGCCGAGGCTGAGCGCCTGCCACGGCTGCTTCACTCCCTGGGACACGCTCTCGATGTACTTCGAGGACGAGATCACTCTGGACGAGCTGTGCGCCGCGCCGACCTACGCCCCGCCGCGCATCCGCGGCATGATCGAGAAGGCCAAGACCGACTACCTGGCGGGCGCCGGTGCCTGAGGTCACCGCGTCCCCCGGCACACTCCTCGACGCCGTCCACCGCCTCGACCCCGGGCGTCCGGCCCTGGAGGGGCTGACACGCGGCGAGCTGACGTCGAGGGCGCAGGCGGTCGCCGAGGCCGTACGGGCTCACGAGGCCGTCGGGGAGGCGGTGGTCCTGCGGATGCCGAACGGCCCCGACTGGGTCGTCGCCTTCCTCGGGCTGCTCGCGGGCGGCTGCCTGCCGCTTCCCGTGGCCCCGGACACCCCCGGCCCCGAAGTGCGGAGGCTGCTCGAACTCGCCGGCGGCGGAAGGGTGCTGGTCTGCCCGGAGCGGCGCGGCGAGGACATCGCGCTCACCGGTTCGCCGGGGGCGCGCGTCGACGGCGGACCGGCGGTCCTGCTGCCCACCTCCGGCTCGACCGGCTCACCCAAGCTCGTACGGCGCGACGAGGCGAGCTGGCTGTCGGAGGCCCGGCGCTACCGCGACGGAGTCGGCGTCACGGAAGAGGACACCGTCGTCCTGCCCGTGCCCCTCTCCCACGCGTACGCGCTCGGCTGGCTGTGCGGCGGGCTCCTGTCGGGCGCCACCCTGCGTCCCGTGCCGCCCACGGCCCTCGGACAGACGGCGCGGGAGCTGGCCGACGGCGCCACCGTGATCGCGCTGGTGCCCGCCACCGCCCGTCTCCTGGCCACCCGGCAGCAGCTGCGCGCCCGGCGCGCGGGCCCGGACTCCCCTGGACCGGCCCCGCGTCTGCGGATCGCCATGGTCGGCGCCGGTCCGGTCGACGCCTCGCTGGACGCCCTGTTCACCGAGGCCTACGGGATCGGTGTGGCCCGCAACTACGGCTCCACCGAGCTGGGATCGGTCTTCGCCGGCCCCGCGGGCCTTCCTCCTCTGTGTGTTGGCGCGCCCCTGCCCGGCGTCGAGCACCGGTTGGTGGACCCGACCACGCAGGAGCCCGCGCCGCAGGGCCCCGGAGCGCTCCAGATCCGTACCGATGCGGTGCCCGACTGGCACGACACGGGCGACCTCGCGGTGCCCGACGAGGGCTCGCTGCGGATTCTCGGCCGCGAGGGCACCGCCGTGCGCCGGGGCGGGCGCTGGGTCGCCCCCTTGGAGATCGAGGCGGTCTTCCGCGCCCACGAGGCCGTGCGCGAGGTGCGGGTCACCGGCAGGCCCCGGGCCCACCGGGGCGAGGACGGGATCGCGGCCGAGGTGGTGGTCGCGCCGGGAGGGCCCGACGAGACGGAGCTGCGCGCCCACGCGGCCCGGCATCTCGCGCCGTACAAGGTCCCGGACGCCATCGTGCTGCGCACCGCCCTGCCGAGGACCGCGAGCGGGAAGACGGCGGCCGCGGCCCGGTACCGGCTCACACCCCGCGCGATCGAAGCGGCCCGCGCGTACAAGGCGTCGGAACTGCTCTTCGCCCTGCACGAGCTGGGCGCTCTCACCGCCTTGGCCGAAGGGGCCGCCCTGGGTCCGCTCAGCGCGGAACTCGGCTGCGACGCACGGGCCCTGGAGGTCCTGCTGGACACGGCGGCCTCGCTGGGCCTGCTGTCCACCGCCGCGGAGCCCCAGGACGCCGCCCGTGTCCCGCTCGCCGAGCTGACCGCCTTCGTGCGTCTGGAGGAGCGGCTCTCCCGCGACCTGGTGACCCGGGAGGCGCTCGCCGCCGTCGCGCGCTCCGGGCAGGCCCGTCGGCCCTTCGAGCGCCGGGTCGAGGACGCGGACCACGCGGAGCTGGTCTCGGTGTACCAGGGGGCCATGAACGGCCCCTCGGCCGTGGCCCGTGCCTCCCTCGGCCTGCGCCTGCTGCGTCCGCGCCCCGGCGCCCGGCTGGTCGAGGTGACCGCGGGGCCGGGCCGCTATCTCGACCGGTTGTTGGCGAAGGACCCGGCGGCGGGCGGCCATCTGTGGCAGGTGGGCCGTCTCAGCGGTCCGGCGGCCGACCGGGTACAGGACGCCGTCGCCGCCGGCCGGGTGAGCACGGGCCCCGGGCTGCCGGTGGGCCGGGCCGACTTGTGCGTGGTCTCCAACGCCGTGCACGACCCCGCGTCGGGCGCGTTGCTGTCCACCGTGCTGGCCGCCCTGAGGCCGGGGGGCCTGCTGCTGGTGGACGACGTGTTCCTCCCGTCCGGCAGGCCGGACGCCGAGGGCGGCGGGCCCGCGGCCGGCGGCGAGCTGGCGCTGGACTGGCTCACCCACGGCGGCACCGCCTGGAGCACCGTCGAGGCTCTCACCACCGGCCTGGCCGAGGCGGGCGCCGACGTCGTGCGCCACCTGCCGTTCGCACCCTCCCCCTGTCATCTCGTCATCGCGAAGGAGGCCGACTGATGGGCGAACTCTCCGCCCGCATCGCGGAAAACATGGGCCAGCGCGGCCGGGTCGTCGTGGTCTCCGGAGCTTCCGGGGACATCGGCAGCGTGTGCGCCCGCCAACTGGCCGAGCTGGGCGCCACGGTGGTGGCGGGTTACCACCGGCGCGAGGAGAAGGCACAGAAGCTCGCCGTCGAGGTCGAGGCGGCCGGCGGGACCCTCGTGCCCGTGCGGGCGGACCTGTCGGCACCGGACGGGCCCGCCCAGCTGGTGCGCGCGGCCGTCGAGCGCTTCGGCCGCGTCGACGGTCTGGTCGCCGCGGCCGGGCTGCGCACCCGGCGGCTGGCGATGGCCACCGACGCGGCGGCGCTGGACGAACTCCTCCAGGTCAACCTCGCGGGGACCATCAACCTCGCCAAGGCCTGCCTGCGCCCGATGATGCGCGCCAAGTACGGCCGGATCGTCCTCTTCGGCTCCCGGGCGGGCACCAGCGGCCTGCCGGGCCACGCCGCCTACGCCGCCACCAAGGGCGCCCTGCAGCCCTGGGCGGCCTCCCTCGCCGGTGAGGTGGGCGGGCACGGCATCACCGTCAACGTCATCGCGCCGGGTGCGATCCGGGCGGAGGTCATGGACTTCTCCCCCGAGGAACGCGACCTGGTCATGAAGTTCATCGGCGCGGGCCGGCTGGGCGAGCCGGAGGAGGTCGCGGCAGCGGTCTCCTTCCTCCTCTCGCCCGCGGCCTCGTACGTCAGCGGCAACACCCTCGTGGTGGACGGCGGTGCGCGCTTTTGAGGCCCGGCGCGTCGGGTGCGCCGCCCCTGCGCATCGCGATCCTGGGGGCCGGCTGGGTGTCGCGCACCGTGTGGCGGCCCCTGCTGGAGGCGCACCCCGCCTTCGAGGTGGCCGCGATCGTGGACACCGACCGGGCGGCGGCCCGGGAGGCGGCGGCCGGGCTCCGGGGGGTCCCCGCCCTGTCCCGGAGAGCGGAGCTGGCAAATCTGGAGCTGGACGCCGCGGTGATCGCGCTCCCCAACCACCTGCACGTGCCCGCCGCCTGCGAGCTGCTGGGCAGGGGCGTGCCGGTGTTCGTCGAGAAGCCGGTGTGCCGCACCCTCGCCGAGGCACGGACCCTGGCCGCCGCCGCCCTGGAGGGCGGGACGGTCCACGCCTGGAGCGCCGCCCGGCACCGCGGTGACGTCCGGGCACTGGCGGGGCTGCTGCCGCGACTCGGCGAGGTGCGGGCCCTCGGCCTGAACTGGACTCGGGCGTCGGGGGTGCCGCAGCTCGACGGCTGGTTCGTCGACCCCGACCTGGCCGGCGGCGGCTCCCTGCTCGACCTGGGCTGGCATCTGCTGGACGTGGGGCTCGACCTGCTGGGCTGGCCGCAGGTGACCCGGGCGCTGGGCACCCTGTCGCTCGACTGGATGGGCCGTGCGGAGGCGACCTCCGACTGGCGTGTCCGGGCCGATGCCGCCGGGCCCGGCGCGGTGCGCGCCGCGCTCGTGGAGGACACAGCGCGCGGCTTCCTGCTCACCGACACGGGGGTGGCCGTCTCCCTGGAGTCGCGCTGGGCCTCGCACCACGCCCTGGACAGCACCACGTTCACCGTCGAGGGGACCGAGGGAGTCGCGGTGCTGCGCTGCACCTTCGGCTTCAGCCCGCACCGGGCGGAACGCTCCTCGCTGACCCTGCTGCGCCACGGCGAGGAGACCGGGGTACCGCTGCCGGAGGAGCCCGTCGGCGTCGAGTACGAACGTCAGGTCGCCGAACTGGCGGCGCGTCTCACCGGCGGTCGTGACGGCGGCGCCGCGGACGGCGCCGGCTCGCTGGCCGAGATCACCTCGCTGGCCTCGTGCGTCGATCGCCTGTACGAGGCGGCCCGCGACCCCGGGCCCGCCCCCACCCTGGAAACCACCCACCCCCGGCTCCGGAGCCGCTAATGGAATCCGCGTACTTCACCCATGTCTGGGGACGGCAGAACGTCACCGTCCGCGAACGCTACGAGCAGTTGTGGCAGGAGGTCGAGGCCGCCGACCGGCTGGGCTTCGACTACGCCTTCTCCGTGGAGCACCACTGCACCCCGCACGAGAGCTGGATGCCCTCCCCGGCGGTGTTCTGCACCGGTGCGGCCCTGCGCACGGAGCGCATCCGGGTCGGCCCCATGGGCTGGGTGCCGCCGCTGCGGCACCCGCTGCACGTGGTCGAGGAGGTCGCCACCCTGGACCAGCTCCTCGGCGGGCGGCTGGAGGTGGGGCTGGCCTCTGGCGTCAGCGAGGAGCCCTTCCTTCCCTTCGGGGCCGACTTCGCGGGCCGCAAGGTGCTGAACCGGGAGTGCGCGGACCTGCTGCGTACCGCCCTGACCGCCGAGGGCCCCTTCGACTTCGACGGCCCCGTCCACCGGCTCACGAACGTGGAACTGTCGTTCGGGGCCCATCAGCGGCCGCATCCACCGCTGTGGATTCCCACGACGGACCGCAACACACTGCGCTATCTGGCCCGCACCGGGGGACACACCTCCTCGACGATGATCGTGCCGCGCGCGGCCATGGGCCTCGTGTACCGCCACTACATCGACTGGTGGCGCGAGGAGGGGCAGCCGGGCCTGCCCCGCATCGGTTACTGGAGCCTGGTGCACGTCGCGGAGACGGACGCCGAGGCGGAGGCGCGCGCGGCCGAGCAGGTGACCGACACCTTCGTGAACACCCTGCGCTACGGCTCGGTGAAGAGGTCGGGCACTCCGGCCGCCCCCGCGAGCCGGCTGAGCACGCCCGACATCCTGGCCGGCAGCGGCGACTTCCGGTTCCTGATGGACCAGAACCTGGTGTTCGTCGGCTCCCCGCGCACCGTGGCCGAGCGCATCAAGGCGGCCGCGTCCGAGGGCCTCTTCAACACCGTCCTCGGCGAGTTCACCTTCGGCGACATCGCGGGCGCGGAGTCCATCGCCTCGATGGAGTTGTTCTCCCGCGAAGTGATGCCCCTGCTGGCCGACTTCACCCCCTACCAGCCCGAGCGGACGGACGAGTCCCCCGTCGCCGTCTCCTGAACGACAGGAATACGCGTTCCATGACTGCACCGGAGAGTGTTCTCATCGGCTTCTCGGGCGGCGACGACGACGCCGGCCGTGCCCTCGCCCGGCGTCTGGCCGACGCCGTGATCGAGCGCGGCGGCCGGGCCGCCGTGCTCAGCGGTGACGCGGTGCCGGAGGTCGCACGGACGGCCGCCCCTCCCCCGGAGGGCCGGACCGCCCTCGCCGTGGAGGTGACGGGCGGGCCCCGGGCGGACGAGCCGCTGGTGGCCGGCGCCGCGGAGCCGGACCCGCTGGGCAGGTTGCTGGGCGAGCTGGAGCGGCACGGGCTGCCGGGGGGCGCCCCCTCGGCGCCCTACAGCGCGGAGGAACAGAACGAGGTCGCCCGTCGCCTCGAAGCCCTCGGGTACATCGACTGAAAGCAGAGGACTCCGTGATGGTGACGTCCCTCGGCGGCACGGCCCGTGATGCCCCCGCCCCGGGCCCGGCCCCCCTCGACGACCTCGTGCGGCGGCTGCGCCAGGTGCCCGACCGGCATCGCCGGTTCGCGGTCACCGCGGCCGGGGTGCGCCGGCTGTACCGCATTCGCCCCGAGCTGCTGGACGAGCTGATCGGCGCGGGGCTGCCGTACGTCGGGGAGGGCGCCGACCGGCTGTACGACGGGTACGACCTCGGCAACGCGGCCCTGCACCTCGGACTCGTCTCGGTGCAGAGCCGCTCCATGCGCTCCTGGTCCAAGGCGCTGCAGTCGGCGGCCGCGCACAAGCCGCGCTACCGCGTCGAGGTCGTCTCCTCCTGCCCGGTGCCCGGGCACCGGGGGCCGTGCCCGTACTCGGTCCTGCTGCCGGACGGCGCCCGGCTCGTCCAGGGGCCCGCGGCCGATGCCCGCCTCGCCGCGTTCGAGGTGTCCCCCTTCTCGGGGTGGCCCGCCCTGCCCGACGCCGTGCGGGCCCTGTTGCGCGAGGTGGACGGGATCGGGTTCTTCCTGCTGCCGGAAGCGGTGCGCTGGGACCCGGAGTTCATGTGGCGCACCCGGATGGCGGACTGCGGGGGCGCTGCCGCGTGGCTGGTCGCGGAGGGCGCCCGCAGAGGGCTGGCGGTCCGGTTCTCCTTCGGGCTGCTGGTGGCCAGGCCGTACTCCACTCCGCACTGCTGGGCAGAGTTCCTGGTCGACGGGGTGTGGGTGCCGGTCGACCCCCTGCTGGTGCGGGCGCTGAACCAGTGGGGCGGGCTGGACGCGGACGCTTTCCCGCCCGACGGCCGGCCCGGGGCGCTCTTCCACCGGCTGACGGACCGTTTCACCAAAGTCGTCAGCCACGGCGGGGTCTGGGCCCACGCGTCCCTGCCCACCGAGCCCGCGGACTGAGGGGTCGTCTCCACGTCCGCGGGGCGGGAGCATCCATTTTCGGCCTTCCTGGTGAGTCGGTTGTGGCGCGGCTCCAGCCGCCCGGAACACGCCCTAGGGTGGTCCATGTCCCTGGAGCCCCATAGGCCCCACCGCTCCTTCGACGACGAGAGGACGGGCATGACACCGCAGCAACTGGCGGACCACGCCTTGGAGTTGCCCGGCACCACGGACGACGAGGCCTTCGGGCCCGGCGCCACGGTGTTCAAGGTCGAGGGCAAGGTCTTCGCGATTCTCCAGGACCCGACGCCGGAGCAGCCGGCGCAGGTCACTCTCAAGTGTGAGCCGAACCTGGCCCTGCACCTGCGGGACGAGTACCCGGCGGTGGGCCCCGGCTACCACGTCGACAAGCGCCACTGGAACACGGTCGTCCTCGACTCCTCCGTTCCCGCGTCCACCGTGCGGGAGATGGTGGACCACTCCTGGGACCGCGTGGTCTCGGGTATGAGGAAGGCCGATCGCGAGCGGCTGACACTCCAGCGCGGCTGAGGCGGTCGCGACCCGCCGACCCTCTCTCCCCGCACCATCGCACCCCCTAAGAGAAAGAGCACCACTCATGGCAGTTCCCCGGCTGACCCTGTTCGCGATCGTGTCGAAGAACATGGCCGAGTCCCTGGCGTTCTACCGCCGGCTCGGGCTCGACATCCCGGCCGACGCCGACTCCGCCCCGCACGTCGAGACGGTGCTGCCCGGCGGCATCAAGCTCGCCTGGGACAGCGTCGAGACCGTCCGCAGCTACGACCCCGACTGGAGCGCCCCCACCGGCGGCCACCGCTCCGCCGTGGCCTTCGAGTACCCGGACCCCGAGGCCGTCGACACCGCGTACGCGGAGCTGGTCGACGCCGGCTACGTCGGCCACATCAAGCCGTGGGACGCGGTCTGGGGCCAGCGCTACGCGATCGTCCTCGACCCGGACGGCATCGCGGTGGACCTCTACGCCGCTCTGCCCGCCTGAGGACTGTCCGATGACGCCGCGCGGGACAGCGGGCGGTGTCGCCCGCGGTGACTGGCAAGGCGCCCGCACGTCTCCGCGCGGGCGGGCGACGCCCGGCGCGGCGCCTCATGGGATGGCCGGCAATCCCTCCCGGCTCCGTCGGAAAGGATCGCCAGCCCCCGGCCCCCTGCCGGGGTTCCTCCCCGTCGCGGTGCAAGGCGACTCACCGAAGGGGCCGAGCCGTTGTCGTACCTCGGGATCGACATAGGCGGGACCAAGACGGCGCTGCTCATGGAGCGGCCCGGCGCCCGCCCGGCGTACATCCGGTTCGACTGGCCCGCGGGAGCGGACGCCGACGCGGACCTGGCCGCTCTCGCCGGGGCCGTCTCCCGTCTCACGGGCGCGGGCGGCCCCCGCACCGTGCGGGCCGTGGGCATCGCGCTGCCGGCCACCGTCCAGGACGGGGTGATGGTCGCCTGGCCCTCCCGCCCCTCCTGGGCGGGGGTGCGGGTCGGCGCCCTCCTGGAGCGGGCGCTGCCGGGCGTCCCGGTCGCCCACGGGGACGACGGCTCGCTGGCCGCCCTCGCAGAGGCCGCCGCGACCGGGGCGCGGGATCTCGCGTACCTGGGCGTGGGCACCGGCGTCGGCGGCGGCCTGGTGCTCGGGGGCGCGTTGCACAGCGGACCGCGTGGCGGGGCCGCCGAGATCGGCCACATGGTGGTCGACCCCGGCGGCCCCGTCTGTGTGTGCGGCCGGGTCGGCTGCCTCCAGGCGGTCGCGTCGGGCACGGCGACCCTGACGCGGGCCGCGGCCCTGCTCGGGGCGCCGGTCTCCCCGGAGGCCTTTGGCGCGGGCCTCGGCCAGGACCGCCCATGGGCCACGGAGGCTCTGCGGCCGACCGTCGCGGCCCTGTCGGTCGCGGTGATCAACCTGGGCGAGCTGGTGCAGTGCGCCGAGGTCAGGATCGGCGGCGGCTTCGGTCACGGGGTGCCGGGACTGGTGGCCGCGGTGCGCGAGGGGTCCCGGCGGCTGGCCCGGCCGGGCGCCCCTGCCCCGGCCGTGCGCAGGGCGGCCGCCGGGGCGCGCGCCTCCCTGCGCGGGGCGCTCCTGCTGGCCCGCGCCACGGCCCCGGGGCCGAGGGCCGGGTCCGCCGGCTGAGCGGACGGAGCGCTCGTCGGGGCCCTGCGGCTCAGCCGGGCAACCGGCCTCCGCCGGGGAGGCCCAGCAGCTCGCGCAGGGCGGGAGCGACGTCGTACAGCGACAGGCCGTCGGCCGGGCCCGGGGCGAGGCCGGGGTGGCTCAGCAGGAAGATCCCGGTGTCCCCGTGGTTGGCGTGGTCGGGGCCGGTGTCGTTCTCCGTGGTGTAGAGGCCCTGTCCCATCCCGAGGGTGGCCAGCGCGCGCCAGCGGAGATTGCCCACGTAGACCAGCAGGTCGGGGGCGATCCCGTTGACTTCCGGGTAGAGCTGGTCCGGACGCATGGCCCGGGTGCCCATCGGCTGCCCGGCGTCGTCGTCCATGCCCTCCAGGGCACGGACGATCTTGTCGAGTGTGCTCTCGTACTCCTTGGCCGGCACGGTGCCCTGGGGTTCGCGGCCCTCCACGTTGAGGAAGACGCGTCCGTAGTAGCCGCCCTCCGCCCAGGCCGTGGTCCGCTTCCAGTCGACCTCGGCCTTGGCCATCGGCGTCGGGCCGGCGGGCTCCTTGGCGAGGACCAGCAGGCCTTCTCGGATCAGCCACTCGTTGATGAACAGTCCGCCGACCATGGGCTGGGCCCCGTGGTCGGACACGACCATGACCGAGGTGTCCTCTGGAAGGCATTCCAGGAACTCGCCGATGTGCCGGTCCAGGGACCGGTAGTAGTCGCGGAAGAGGTTCTCGTACGGATTGCCGGGCTCGTGGCGCGGGTGGGAGGGATCGCAGTACTTCCAGAAGCCGTGGTGGAGCCGGTCGGGCCCCATGTCGACGAAGGAGAAGAAGTCCCACTCCTGGCTGGTGGCCAGGTGCCGGGCCACCTGGAAGCGCTGCTCGCTCAGGTCGAAGATCTGCTGAGAGACCCGGTCGAGTTCGGGTGAGCGGAAGTTCTCCACGTCGAGCAGGTATCCGCCGGTCAGCTTCTCCAGGTCGTCGCGCAGACCGGGTGGAGAGGTGTACTGGGCGCGGGTGGACGGCGCCAGGAAACAGGAGACCATGGCGCCGCGGATCGGTGTGGTCGGGTAGGTGCCGGGGACACCGAGCACCACGCTCTCGCGGCCGGCGGCCGACATCTCGTCCCAGATCCGGGGCGCCTTGATGCTGTGCGACGTCGCGAAGGCGAGCGGCCCGTAGTCGTGGGCCGCCCGGTCGCGGAAGCCGTACACGCCCAGCTCCCCCGGGGTCCGGCCGGACATCATGCACGACCAGGCGGGCATGGTGATGGGCGGATCGACGCTGCGCATCGGGCCCCACAGCGAACGCTGACGCAGGGCGCTGAGGACGGGCATGTCCTCGGCGAAGCGGTCGAAGAGGAGCTGGGGGGTGGCCGAATCCAATCCGATCACGGCGACCCTGCCGGCGTGTGGCATCTGGTTCTCCCTCGGTCGTAGGGGGCCGGACGGTCAGGAGGCGGTGACGAGCCGGGTGAGCGCGCCCGCGGCCAGTCGGTAGCCGAGTGCCCCCATCCCCATGACCACGCCCGCGGCGAGCGGTGCGGTGACGGACGTGTGGCGGAACCCCTCGCGGGCCCAGACGTTGGAGAGGTGCACCTCGATCCAGGGCGGCGCGTAGTCGGCCAGCGCGTCCCGCAGCCCCCAGCCGGCGATCATCAGGGCGCCGGGGTTGACGATCGCGCCGAGCGCGTCGCCGTGGTCCTGGAGCAGGTCGATGAGTTCGCCCTCCCCGTTGCGCTGCTCGGACACCACCTTCCAGCCCCGCGCGGAGATCTCGTCGGCCACCATCTCCTCGATCTGCGCGAGGGTGGTGGTGCCGTAGATCTCCGGCTGCCGAGTGCCGAGCGTGCCGAGATTCGGTCCGTTGAGCAACAGCACATGGCTCATTACCGGCCCCCGCCCACCACGCCGAGGACGAGATCGCCGTCCAGCCCCAGCGGCCGTACCCCTATCGAGGCCAGCACGGTCGGGGCCACGTCCACCATGTCCACGGGGGCGTCGCCGTCGGGGGCAGGCGCGCCCCGGCGGTAGAACAGGGCGTTGTCGCGGGTATGGGTGCCGGTCAGCATGGCGTCGGCCCGTACGACCCCGTGCCCTCCCCAGGCGCCGCGCAACTGCACGCCCTCGGCCGGCAGGACCAGCAGATCGGGGGCCTGGGGCAGCAGGGGCCCCTCGTACAGGGCGTCGGCGCGCAGCACCTGCGAGACCAGGAGCGGACCGTCCACGTCGGAGCCCGCCCGCGTCCCGTCCGAGCGCAGTCGCAGGAGTTCGTCGGCGATCTCCGCCGCCATGTCCTTCGCCTCCGCGTCGGAGAGCCGGCCGCCGGGGAAGCGACTCTCGCGGTGGAGGTAGATGCGGGCCGGGTCCAGCGCGAAGGCGGCGCTGCGGGAGTCGAGGTCGGTGAGCTTCTTCGTGGAGTCGAGGTCGGCCAGGTAACCGGACTCCCGCAGCCAGGTGTTGACGTAGCACTGCCGGTCGGCCGGGCCGAATCCGTGGTCGCTGACCAGGAACAGTTCGTCGTCCGGGCGCAGCAGGGCCACGAGTCGGCCCACACACGCGTCGACCAGGCCGTAGAAGTCCCGTACGGCCTGGTGCAGGGGGTCCTCGGGGTCGGCCACGGCTCGCCACAGGAAGTGGTGCACGCGGTCGGTCTCGGTGAAGACCGCGACTCCCAGCTCCCAGAGCTCATGGGCGAGAAGGTGCTCCAAGGCGTCGGTCCGGGCGCGCAGGGCCCGGATCGCGCGGTTGAGAAACCCCTCCGGGTCGGCGACCACGTCGCCCACCTCGACGTCGAGTTCGTAACCGAAACGGCGGAGTTCGGGCAGGACCCGGGCGGGGGTGACCGCCTGTTCGAAGTTGGGCGCGACGAATCCCGCGACCAGGACGCTGTCCATGGCGACGGCGGGGTAGGTGCCCGGCACGTTGACGCACACCGTCCGCCGTCCCGCCGCCGCGGCCAGCGCCCAGAGGGCGGGCTCGCGCAGGTGCAGCAGGTTGGGGAAGTGCACGCGGTAACCCTCGCCGGGGACCAGGTCGGTGAAGCCGAAGATCCCGTGGCGGGCCGGATTGGTGCCGGTGAGGAAAGTGGCCCAGGAGGTGGAGCTGATCTCCGGTACGGGGGCCCGTAGTTCTGCGCAGACGCCCTCGGCCAGCAGGCCCGCGACATGGGGCAGCACCCCTTCGGCGGCGAGCTGGGTGAGCAGAGTGCGGGGCATACCGTCGAGCCCGATGATCAGGGCGCGCTCTGCCATGTGTCCCGTCTCCTCTCGTCAGGATATGGGGGTGTCGGCGGGGGCCATGCGCTGGCCGACGTAGTCGGCGAGGAGGTCGAGGTCGTCGATCAGTCTGATCGACAGATCCTCGTCGGCGATCTCCACGCCGAATTCGCTCTCCACCCAGATGAGGAACTCGATGGTGTTGATGGAGTCCAGCCCCAACGCCTCCACGAGTCCCCGGTCGGGCACGTCCGACGGCGCGATCGACAGTTCGAGGGAGTCCACCAGCACCTTGCGCAGCCGGGCCTTGACCTCATCCACAGTGCAACGTCCTTTCACGGGGCCGAGCGAGCCGGGAGGGCGACGTGATCCCTGGCGACAGGGGGTGTGTGCGGCGCCGGGCGCCGGTGACGGCAAGGGTCCGCACCATGGGGAAGATCGCCGGAAAAGAGAGTGAGCGGGTGTCACATGACAGGACTCGAACATCATCTTGTTGCCAACGCCGATTCACAGTAAGCCACATGAGTGCGCCCCGGGAATGCCCTTCTGGCCATTTGCCGAAGAACGTGCCCGGAAAACGGAAGCCGACAGCCGGGCCCCGCCCCCGTATTCCGGTGCGTCGTCGCACGTCTGGCGGCTGCGGGAACTCACCGCTAACGTGCTTCCCCTCGGCAAGCGGGACTCAGCGCGGTGTTGACGTGCTTCGCGGAGGCTTGCTAGATCTGGAACCAAAGGCGGCGTGCGACATTCCCAGCCGCCGTTCTCCCTCAGGACCGCGCGCCGCAGCTCAGACCGCCGGGTCTCCACGTCGAGCACCACCCCCGGCCGGTCCTCGGTGACCCCGCCGGCTGCGGACCCCCGTCACCGCGACCGGAACGAACGCACGCCTTCCCCGAGCGGCCGGCCCCCTCCCGCCAACGACCGAGAGGCACGTCCATGTCATCCAACCGGGTCGATGAGGTTCTGACGTTCCCCGCGTGGCCGCAACACGGACCGGAGGAACGCGCGGGGCTGCTGCGGGCTCTGGAGCAAGAGGGCTGGTGGCGCAACGGCGGCAGTGAGGTCGACTCCTTCGAGGAGGAGTTCGCCGCTCTGCACGGAGCGCCGCGGGCGCTCGCGACCACCAACGGGACGCACGCCCTGGAGCTGGCCCTGTCGGTGCTGGGCGTCGGGCCGGGCGACGAGGTCCTCGTCCCCGCCTTCACGTTCATCTCCTGCTCGCTCGCCGTGCAGCGCACCGGCGCCGTGCCCGTCCCCGTCGACGTGCGGCCGGACACCTACTGCCTCGACGTCGACGCGGCCGCGCGCGCGGTGACTCCGCGCACGAAGGTCGTCATGCCCGTGCACCTGGCCGGGCAGTTCGCGGACATGGACGCCTTGGCGGAGTTGAGTGCGGCCACCGGCGTGACCGTCCTGCAGGACGCGGCGCACGCGCATGCCGCGCGTTGGCGCGGGCGGCGGGTGGGCGAGTTCGGCTCGATCGCGGCCTTCAGCTTCCAGAACGGCAAGCTGATGACGGCGGGCGAGGGCGGGGCCCTGCTGCTGCCGGACGAGGAGAGCTACCAGGAGGCCTATCTGCGCCACGGTTGCGGCCGACCGCCGAAGGACCGGCTCTACGAGCACCGTACACAGGGCTCCAACTACCGCATGAACGAGTTCTCGGCCGCGGTGCTGCGCGCACAGCTGACCCGGCTGGAGGAGCAGGTCGCCGTGCGGGAGGAGCGCTCACGCCATCTCATGGCGGCCCTGGCGCGCATCCCCGGCGTGGTCCCGCAGGGCCGGGACGAGCGCGGTGACGTCAAGTCTCACTACATGGCCATGGTGCGGCTGCCCGGCACGACGGCGGAGCGCCGTCTGGCGCTGGTGGACAGGCTGATGTCGCACGGCGTCCCGGCGTTCGTCGCCTTCCCCCCGGTCTACCGCACCAGTGGTTTCTGGGAGGGCCCGCACACCGGAGGCGTCGACGACCTCGCCAAGCGCTGCCCGGTGGCAGAGGAGATCGGCGCCGACTGCCTGTGGCTGCACCACCGGGTCCTGCTGGCCGACACCCCGGTCCTGGACCGGCTGGCCGAGGTGTTCGCCTCCGCGCTCCTCGCCCGCTGAGCCCCGGGCGGGGCGAGGCCCTCTCCCCACCCGCCGCTCCCCTCTTTCCCCTCCCCGACTCGCCCGACGCTGGAACACGCGGCGGCCTCCTGTAAGGAAGCGTGAGCACATGACGGCGCATCACGGGTATCGCACGGTGGTCCTCGATCTGGACGGCGTGCTCATCAACAGCTTCCAGGTGATGCGCCAGGCGTTCGCCCTCGCGTATCACGAGGTGGTGGGCGAGGGCGAACCTCCCTTCGAGGAGTACCGCACCCACCAGGGCCGCTACTTCCCCGACATCATGCGCCTGATGGGGCTCCCCCTCTCGATGGAGAAGCCCTTCGTCGAGGCGAGCCGGAGTCTGATCACGGAGGTGAAGGTGTACGAGGGCGTCCCGTCGGTGCTGGAACGGCTGCGCGCGTCGGGGATCGGTACGGCCATCGCCACCGGGAAGTCCGGCGGGCGGGCGCGTGAGGTGCTCGACGTGGTGGGTCTGCTGCCGCTGCTCGACGCCGTCGTCGGCAGCGACGAGGTGCCCCGCCCCAAACCCGCCCCCGACATCGTCCTGGAGGGCCTGCGCCAACTGGACGCGGGGCCCGAGAGCGCGGTGATGGTGGGCGACGCGGTCATCGACCTCCAGGCGGGCCGCGCCGCGGGCACGGCCACGGCGGCGGCCCTGTGGGGCGAGACCACCGCGGGGCCGCTGCGCGAGGAGCGGCCCGACCACGTACTGCACGAGCCGCTGGAGCTGCTCTCCGTCGTTCTCGACGAGGCCGCCCGGTGAGCGCCCCGGCGGCGGGGCCGCGCCGCAGTGTCCTCGCGCCGCAGGGCGCCCGTCTGGAGCTGGCCGGGCTCAGCGGGGCGCAGGCGTGGCGGACCGTGGCCGAGACGGCCGAGCTGGCGCGGGCCTCCGGATACGACACGCTGTGGCTGGAGGACCGCACGGACACCGCGCCGCGTCGTGAGCTGCAACCGGTGATCGAGGGGTGGACCGCTCTCGGCGCGCTGGCGGCGACCGTCGCCGACATCGGGCTCGGCCTCCTCAGCGCCCTGCCGCCGCACCGCGATGCCGTCGTCCTCGCCAAGCAGGCGGCCTCGGTCGACACCGTGTCCGGCGGGCGGTTCCAGCTCGGGCTGCCCACCGCCGACCATCTCGCCGAACACGTCGCGGCGGGGAGAGCCGTGCTGGGCGCCGGCGCCGCACCGGCGCTCGCCGAGACTGTCCAGGCCCTGCGGACGCTGTGGTCCGGCGTTCCCGCCGTGCTCGACGGTGATGCGGTGAAACTCGCGGGGGCACACGCGGTGCCCGCCCCCGCCCAGTCCCCGCTGCCTCTGGCGGTGCGCGCGGACGCGGCGCGCCCGGACGCGGCCGCCCTGCTGCCGGAGGCCGTGGTGCGCGCCTGCTCGTCCGTCCAGTGGCAGGGCGAGCCGGAGGAAGTGGGCCGCGCCGTGCGGGAGTTCGGTCGGCGCCGGGAGTCCTTACGACTGGACCCCGCGGGCGTGCGGCACGCCCTGTTCGCGGAGTGCCGCGTCTTCGACGACCGGCTCGGGCTGGAGCGCTGGCTGTCGGACCCGCACGTGGTGGTGTTCTGGAGCCACCACCCCGACCTGCTGGCCCGGCGCAGCCTGTACGGGACCGTGGAGGGGGTCGTCGGACGCGCCGGGCGCTACACCGCGAGCGGCATCGAGGAGTTCGTCCTCTGGTTCCGCGACTATCCCGCGACCACGAGCCTGCGCCGCTTCGCCGAGGAGATCGCGCCCCGGGTGCCCACGGCCCAGCCCGCGGAGGTGTGAGCGATGAGGCCCGACACCGCGACCAGCGCCTTCCTCTCCGCCGACTGGCTGGCCGGCACCGCACGGCTGCCCGCGCCGGACCCGGCGCCCCGCAGTACGGTCGCCTACCGGCTGACGGTCAGCGATCCGCCGCCCGGCACGGCGCCCGTCGCGGACGTACTCGTCGACCTGGCGGGCGGCCGGCTGGGGGTGGGCCGGGCGGACGGGGAGCCGCCCGGTCTGCTGATCACCGCTCCGTACGCCGCCGCGTACGACCTGTTGCTGGGCCCCGGCCGGGCCAGGGTGGAGATCCTGGAACGCGGTGACGTGCGGGTCGTCGGCAACTTCAGCCTGCTGTTCTTCATCGACGCCGCTCTGGAACGCGACCGCGCGGGGCAGGTCTCGACCCTGCGTGCGGGCACCGCCGTGCCGCCCGGGGCCACCCGCGCCCCCGGAGCACGCGGCGTGCCGCGGCAGCACGACGACGGCCTCTCTGCGTCCCCCTCGGACGCCGAGGCGGTGGAACGTGCGGCGCAGGCCCTGCCCCGCACGGTGCGCGAGCTGCGCCGCGAGGTGGGCGACTCGACGCCCGGGGCGCAGATCTACGTCTCGCTGGGCGGTACGACCGTGGCCGACGCCGGACTGGGCACGGCCCGCCCCGGCGTCGCCATGACGGCCGACTCCATGCCGTTGTGGTACTGCTGCGCCAAGCCGCTGCTCTCCGTGGCGCTGGGCCGGCTCTGGGAGCGGGGCGACTTCGACCCCTATCTGCCGGTGGCCCACTACCTGCCGGAGTTCGCGGCGGGCGGCAAGGCGGCGATCACCTCGATGGAGCTGCTCACGCACACGACGCCCGTCCCGACCGGTCAGGACCCGCTGCACGGTGTGGTGGGGGCGGCGGACGAGGTGCGGCTGCGGCGGGCGTTCGACGCGGTGGTGACAAAGCGGGCGCCGGGCACACCGGCCGGTATCAACTACAGCCAGTGGTGGGCGTGGTTCGTGCTGGCGCGCCTGCTGCCGGTGCTCGACGGACGCGACTACGGCGCCTACGTCGAGGAGGAGATCCTGCGCCCCTGCGGGATGGACCGCACCCGGCTCTGCCTGACGCCCGAGGACTACGACGCGTACGGGGAGCGGCTCCCGCTGATCCACGTGAGCAACCTGGGCGGCCCTCCGCAGCCCACGTGGTTCTGGTCGACCCGGGGGGCCACCACCCGGTGCATCCCCGGGGTGAACACCCGGGGGCCGCTCAGCGACCTGGGCCGGCTCCTGGAGATGCTGCTCGCCGCGGGGGCCGCGCCCGGCGGGCGCGTCCTGTCCCCGACGAGCGTGGCCGCGCTGATCGGCCGGCACCGCACCGGAGTGCGCGACCGGTACGGGAACGCGGACTGGGGCTTCGGCGTGCGTCTGGAGTGCGCCTCGCTGGGCCAGGAGTTCGTCAGCTTCTCCCGCCACGCCTCACCGCGCGCCTTCGGCCACGACGGATTGTGGACGGCCACCGCCTTCGCCGACCCCGAGACGCACCTCGCCGTGGCGATCCACCTGAACGGCAAGGTGGAGCACGAGCGGCACCAGGAGCGCATGTTCCGCATCACCGACGCCGTCCACCAGGATCTGGGACTCGCCTGATCCCCCACCTACTGCCGCTCCGCCCGGCACCGGGCGTCCGGCGTACCGCCCACGAGAAAGGCGCCCGATGGCACAGCAGCCCGCCCCTCCCTCCCTCCCCGTGTCCGACGAGGTCGGTCGGCTCTACGACCGCTACACCGACCTCGGCAGCGTCACGCTGGGGGAGAACCTGCACTTCGGTTACTGGGACAGCCCGGACAGCACCACACCGCTGAACGAGGCGACCGACCGTCTCACCGACCTGATGACCGACCGGCTGCGGATCGGCCCGGGCTCCCGCGTCCTCGACCTCGGCTGCGGGACCGGCGCCCCGGGCAGCCGGATCGCCCAGCGCACCGGCGCCGAGGTGACCGGCATCTCGGTGAGCCACAAGCAGGTGGAGCTGGCCAACAAGCACGCCGCCTCGCTGGACCTGGCGGACCAGGTCCGCTTCGAGCGGGCGGACGCGATGGACCTCCCGTACGCCGACGCGTCCTTCGACGCCGTCATCGCGCTGGAGTCCATCATCCACATGCCGGACCGGGCGCAGGTGCTCAGCCATGTCGCGAGGGTGCTGCGCCCCGGCGGCCGGCTGGTGCTCACCGACTTCTTCGAGCGCGCCCCGATCCCGGAGTCGGGCCGGCCGGCCGTCGAACGCTATCTGCGCGAGTTCATGATGACCATGGTCCAGGCGGAGGACTACCCGCCGCTGCTGCGCGGGGCCGGTCTGTGGTTCGAGGAGCTGACGGACATCAGCGAGCCCACGCTGCGCCGCACCTTCATCGAGCTGTCCGCCCGGCTGACCGGGTCGGCCCCGGAGCTGTCCGCCGACTACGGCAGCGAGCTGGTCGACCAGTTCAATCCGGGCGATCTCATCGACGTCCGGGAGTTCGGCCATCTGCTCGTCGTCGCCGTGCGCCCCGATGCCTGAGGCGCGGGAGCCCGAAAGCGGCGTCGGCGACCTCTACGACCGGGTCAACGACGTGCTGGCGGAGGCCATGGGCGGCTTCCTGCACGGCGGCTACTGGAGGGGGCCGGACGACCCCAGCAGCGTGGAGGAGGCAGGCGTCCGGCTGACCGACTTCGTCTCCGACCGGCTGCGGCTCGCGCCCGGGGACCGGGTCCTGGACGTGGGCTCGGGCAACGGCAGGGCGACGGCGCACATCGCACGCCGCCACGGGGTGAGCGTCACCGGCATCACGCTCAGCCCCTACCAGGCCCGGCAGGCGGCGGAGCTGGCCGAGGCCTACGGGCTCGCCGACTCCGTGGATTTCCAGGTCCACGACATGCTGGACCTCTCCTTCCCGGAGGGGTCCTTCGACGCGGCGTACGCCATCGAGACGGTGTGCCACGCCCAGGACCGCACCGACGTCTTCTCCGGGCTGGCCCGGGTGCTGCGGCCGGGCGGGATGGTGACCGTGACCGACTTCCTGCTGGTGCGGCCGCTGGAGAGCGAGGACCACCGCTCGCTCGTCGAGGACGCCATGAAGAACTACCAGCAGGGCCCCATGCTCACCCGGAGCGCGTACGAGGAGTGCGTGCGCGCGGGCGGTCTCGAAGTCGTCGAGTTCCTCGACATCGGCGAGTTCGTGCGTCCGTCGTACCGGATCGTCGGCGGCGCCCTCGCCCGGTCCGAGGAGGCGCTGCGCGACCTCGTGACCGAGGAGGAGTTCCGGTACATGGTGAACGACCTGGGCCGCTTCGGGGACATCACCGAGCTGGGATACGCGGTGGTGACCGCCCGTCGGCCCGAGGCGCCGACCCCGAAGGCGAGGAGCTGAGCCATGCCCGGTACCGAGACGACCGCAGCCCCCGCGGGCCGGTGGTCGGTGGCGTCCGCACCCGGCCGGCTGCCGCTGCTGGGACACCTGGTCCCGATGCGGCGGCGCCCGCTGGAGTTCCTGACCTCGCTCCAGTACGAGGCGGATCTGGTCCGGCTGGAGATGAAAGGGCAGCCGCTGTACATGGCCTGCCACCCGGAGCTCATCGACCAGATACTGAAGGAGCCCCGCACCTTCGACCGGGGCGGCCCCTTCTACGAGAAGACCCAGCTGCTCATGGGCAACAGCCTGGGCAACTGCCCCTACGCCGACCACCGGCGCCAACGGCGCCTGGTGCAGCCGTCGTTCCGTCGGGAGCGCATCGCCTCGTATCCGGAGGTGATGCGCGAGGAGGTGGAGGCGGAGACGGCCCGGTGGCGGCCGGGCGGGACCATCGACGCCAACGCGCGGATGCACGCGATCACCGCCCGCATCGGCGCGCGCGTGCTGCTGTCCACCGACATCGGCACGGACCATGTCGAGCAGATCGTGCGCTGCCTGCCCGTCGTCCTCAAGGGGATCTACCGGCGGATGGTCGCGCCGATCGATCTGCTCCACCAGCTCCCCGGGCCGGAACGCCGTGCCTTCGAAGGCGCCCTGGAGGAGTTGCGCGTCCTCATCGACACGGTCATCAAGGACTACCGGGCCGCCGGGACCGACCACGGGGACCTGCTGTCGGGGCTGCTCGGGGCCCGCTACGACGACGGGGACCGGCTCTCCGACCAGGAGATCCACGACCAGGTGATGAACTTCCTCACCGCCGCCACCGAGACCACCGCGACCGCCCTCGCCTGGGCCCTGCAACTCCTGGGCCGGGAACCGGAGCACGAGCGAAGGCTCCAGGAGGAGGCGGACGCGTGGGCGTCGCGGGCGTGGCCGAAGGGGCACGGCCGGGAGGACCTGCCCCACACCGGGCGGGTGATCACCGAGGTGCTGCGGATGTATCCACCGGGCTGGTTCGTCACACGGGTCGTCTCCCGGGACACCGAGCTCGGGGGGCAGCCGCTGGCCGCGGGAACGGTCGTCTTCTACAGTTCCTACGCCCTGCAACGCAACCGGTCCCTGTTCCCCGACCCGGAGCGCTTCGATCCCGACCGGTGGACGCCGGAGCGCTCGGGAGAGGTGCCGCGCGGCGCGATGATCCCGTTCGGCTCCGGCAGCCGCAAGTGCATCGGCGACGACTACGCGATGGCGGAGACAAGCGTCGCGCTGGCCACGATCGCCGCCCGCTGGCGGCTGCGGCCCACTTCCACGACCGATGTCCACCCGACACCGCGCGCCCTGGTGGGCATGGGGCCGCTGCCCATGGTGACGGAACCACGCGCCTGAACCGCCGCGCGTGTGCGGCGCCCGGCGCCCCGGTGGGCGCCGCACAGGTCAGAGATCACGTCGGCCGACGTCGACGATCCGTTCGGGCACGAGCCGGACGAACACGAGGTCCTCGTCGGCGGGGGCCGCCCCGCCGAGGAACTCCGCGTGCGACAGCCCGGTGTACTTGCGGGAGATCGCGTCCATCAACCCCGCGTGCCTCGCGTGCGGTTCGAGTTCCGCGGCACCCCACAGCGACACATAGGTGTACGGGGCCTCGGGCGGGTGCAGCAGGACTCCGGCCCGCCCCGAGCGCCTCAGGTCCCGCTCCTTGCGGCTGCCCCGCTCGATGCCGAACAGCAGGTGCGAGCCGTCATGGGTGGCCCACACGACGGACTGGTGCGGTGTCCCGTCCGGCCCCGCGGTGGCCACGACGGCGAAGACCGGCGCGTCCAGCAGCCTCCTGGCCCGCTCCGTGAGCGGGACGCCGGTCATCGTGCCTCCGGGCCGTGCAGCGGGCGCCGGCGCAGGTACGGGTCGGACAGCACGCGCGGCACGTAGTGGTTGTCCGCCCGGTTCAGGTCGACGCCGGGCGGCACGATGGCGTCCAGCCGGTCCAGGACGTCGTCGTCCAGCACCACGTCCGCGCCGGCCAGCAGGTCCGTCAACTGTTCCGGGGTACGAGGGCCGATGATTACGGCGGTGACGGCGGGGTGGGCGCGGACGAAGGCCAGGGCGAGGTGGGTGAGGGGGACACCGGCCTGTGCCGCGACCTCCTTGAGCGCCGTCACCGCGCGCGCCTTGGCGACGTTCTCCGGCACCGCCAGGTCGAATCTGCGCGCCTCCAGAACGGCGCGGCCCACCCCCGGCCTGATGTCCTTGCCGGTCAGCCAGCCGGCGCCCAGCGGCCCCCAGGCCAGCACGCCCATGCCGTGCCGTCGCGCGGCGGGCAGGATGTCGGTCTCCGCACCGCGCGCGAGGAGCGAGTACTGCGGCTGCTCGCTGCGGAAGCGGACGTGGCCGCGGCGCTCCGCGGCCCAGTGGGCCTCGACGAGCTGGTCGGCCGGGAAGTTCGACGTGCCGACGGCCAGGACCTTCCCCGACCGTACGAGGTCGGACAGCGCGGAGAGCGTCTCGTCGATGTCGGTGTCCGGATCGACCCGGTGCACCTGGTACAGGTCGAGGCGGTCGGTGCCGAGCCGGCGCAGCGAGCCCTCGACGGCCCGCATGATCCAGCGGCGGGAGTTGCCCTGGTGGTTGGGGTCCTCGCCCATGGGGCTGTGGAACTTGGAGCACAGCACGAGGTCATCCCGGCGCCCCTTGATCGCCCTGCCGACCATGCGTTCGGAATCTCCCTCGCCGTAGATGTCGGCCGTGTCGACGATGTTGATCCCGGCGTCCAGGGCCAGCCGGACGACCCGTGCGGCCTCGGCCTCGTCCGTGTTGCCCCAGGAGCCGAACATCATGGTGCCCAGAGCGAATTCGGACACGGAGATGCCGCTTCGGCCCAGTATTCTTCGCCGCATGCGCCGTACGCCTCTCTGTCAGCCAACAGACGGGTCGTGGTCGTATCACTGTGACCCCCCGCCTCCCGATCGCACCAGAGCGCGTCCCCGGCCTGCCCCGTCCTCACGTGCGCGACCCACGCCAGGTGCCGCCCCGCCCGGCGCGTCGCCCGCCGGCCGGGGACGGCCGCGGCGCGGTTGGCGCCGACCCACCCCGCGAGGTACCCATGCCTGCATCGCCCAGGATCATCGACCGTGCGGAGCGGTTCATCTGGCTCTCCGCCCGTGTGCTGGAACAACACCGCTTCTCCTACCACTTCCTCGGTGGTGAGGCGGACGCCGTGGAGCGGGCCCTGGCGGCGTACGCCCGGCCCGACGGCGGCTACGGCTACGCCCTGGAGGCCGACGTGCGCGGCCCCGCCCCGCAGCCGCTGCACGCCGCGACGGCCCTGCTCGTCCTGGACGAGATCGGTCGCTGCGACCCGGCGCGCACCGCGACGCTCCTCGACCACCTCCCCTCCCTCACCTCCCCGGACGGCGGCGTCCCCGCGATCCACCCCGGAGGCGCCGGCTACCCCTCGGCCTCCGTGCTCCCGCTCCGGGAGGACCCGCCGGGGGCGCTGCTGTCCACCGGCGTGATCGTCGGAACCCTGCACCGCAACGGCATCACGCACCCGTGGCTGGACGCGGCCACGGAGTTCTGTTGGGAGGCGGTCGACGCACTGGAGGGCTCACACCCGTACGAGGTGGAGGCGGCGGTCGCCTTCCTCGACGGTGTCGCCGCCACGGACCGGGATCGCGCCGCCGGGTCGGCCGAGCGGCTGGGGGCGCTGGTGCGCGACGAGCGGCTCGTGGTGACCGACCCTGCCCGCGCCGAGGAGTTCCCCGTCCATCCCTCGTACGCACCGGGCGAGTACCACTATGTGTACGACGTCGCGCGCACCCCCGGTTCACTGGCACGCGGCTGGTTCTCCGACCGTGAGGTCGACCTGGCGTTGGAGCATCTGTGCGCCTCGCAGGAGAGCGACGGGGGCTGGCCCGTGCTGTGGCGGGTGTGGGCGCCCGGCACGCTCGCCGAGTGGCGTCCCATCGTGACGCTGAACGCCGTGCGCACGCTCCGGGCGTACGGCAGAATTTGAGCGCGCCGCCCGCCTGAGGGCGCGCCCCGGCCCCCTCCCGGTCAGCTCCGCTCACGCCCCATTTCAGCGAGGGTGGACACCACCACGCTCTCGGGGACGTCCTCGACCCGTTCCACGCCGGACGGGCCGTCGAGCACGAAGGTGAGGCCGGTCGTCGCTTTCTTGTCCTGGCGCATGAGCGCGACCAGTTCGGCCGCCCGCACGCCCGCGGGAAGCCGCTCCCGCAGCCCGTAGGCCCTCACGGTCTCCAGGTGCTCGGCCACCCGGTCCCGGCCGACGCGCCCCAGGGCGCCCGCCAGCCGGCCGGCGAACACGGTGCCGATCGCGACGCCTTCGCCATGACGCACCGCATAATCGGTGGCGCGTTCCAGCGCATGGCCCAGGGTGTGGCCGTAGTTGAGAATGTGGCGCAATCCGGCGTCCCGTTCGTCCGCGGCCACGACGGACGCCTTGAGCCCGACGCTCGCGGCGATCTGTTCGTGCACCGGCAGTCCCCGCAGGTCGCCGGCGCCGATGAAGTGGCAGCGGGCTATCTCGCCGTACCCGTTGGCCCACTCCTCCCGGGGGAGGGTGCGCAGCAGTTCGGTGTCGCACAGGACCGCCCGGGGCTGCCAGTACGCGCCGATCAGGTTCTTGCCCTCGGGCAGGTTCACCGCCGTCTTGCCGCCGACCGCCGCGTCGACCTGGGCGAGGAGGGTGGTCGGCAGGTGCACGACCGCGACTCCCCGGTGGTAGAGGGCGGCTGCCAGACCCACCACGTCGGTGGTGGTGCCGCCGCCGCAGGAGATGACGAGGTCGGCCCTGGTGAGACCGAACGCGGCGAACTCACGGCACAGTTCGTGCACGGTGGCCAGCGTCTTGTGGTGTTCTCCGTCCCGGGCCCTGATCACCCGGTGCGCCACCCCCGGGTCCGGCACGGCCCCGGGGGGCCGCGCCGACACCACCACCGCACGCGCCGCTCCGGTGCGCGCCACGATCCCGGGGAGCAGCGAGCGCACCCCGGGACCGATGTGCACGGGATAGGAACGCTCACCCAGCTGTACGTCGATGCGCCGCGCAGTCGTCATGCGACCAGTCTGCGGATCGGAGCGCGCACCGAACAGACCGCCGTCGGCCAGGCGTTCCACCGGTCCGCGGTCGGGTCACTCGGCCCCGGCGCGCCGCTGTCTGGGCAGCAGCGCCACCATGAACGTACTGGCCAGGATGATCAGTCCGGCCACCAGGAAGGCGCGCCCGTACCCGGAGGCGAGCGCCGCGGCGCCCTCGCCCGCGTGGGCCGCACGACTGGTGGAGACCGACGCCAGCAGCGAGAGTCCGATGGCTCCGCCGATGGTGCGCGAGGTGTTGACGAGGCCGGCCGCGAGGCCCGCCTGGCTCAGCTCCACGCCCGCGGTCGCGGACACCGCCAGCAGGGTCATCATGAGTCCCGCGCCGAAGGACAGGAGGATGCCGGGTCCCAGCAGCGTGCCCAGGAACGTGCCGTCGGCGCCCATGAAGCTCTGCCAGACGAAACCGCCCGAGGTGAGCAGGCCGGCCACCAGGAGCAGGGAGCGTCCGTCGATCCAGTGGAGCAGGCGTGGCGCGAACTGCGAGGCGACGATGATGGAGACGGTGTGCGGCAGAAGGGCGAGCCCGGTCTCCACGGCCGAGTAGCCGAGAACGTTCTGCATGTAGAGCGACAGGAAGTACCACATGGCGTAGAAGCCGGTGCCGCTCACGAGCGTGATGGTGTTGGCCACGGAGACGGAGCGGACCCGGAACAGGCCGAGCGGCATGATGGGCTCACTGGTGCGCGACTCCACCGCGACGAAGGCCACGAGTCCGGCGCAGCCGGCCAGCAGCGGCACCAGGGTCTCGGCGGCCGTCCAGCCCTTCACCTCGATCCGCGAGATGCCGTAGGCCAGGCTGCCCACGCCGACGGTGACCAGCACAGCGCCCAGCACGTCGATGCGTTGGCTGCTCGGCCGGTGGCGCTCCTTCAGCCACACCACGGCCATGACCAGCGCGACGAAGCCGAGCGGCACATTGATCAGGAGCACCCAGCGCCACGAGAGATAGTCCGTGAGCAGACCGCCCACGAGTCCGCCGAGCGCGCCGCCTCCCGTGCCCACGGCCGTCCACGCGGCGACGGCCCGCACTCGTTGCGGGCCCTCGGTGAAGGTGGTGGTGAGGATCGTCAGCGTGGCGGGGGACAGCAGGGCCGCCCCGATGCCCTGGAGCGCGCGCGCCACGATCAGCATCCACGGTTCGACGGCCAGCCCGCCCAGCAGGCTCGCCAGCGTGAACACGCCCAGACCGACGACGAAGGCCTTCTTGTAGCCGAACAGGTCGGAGGCCCGGCCGCCGAGCATGAGGAGCCCGGCGAAGGTGATGACGTAGGCGTTCACCACCCACTGCAGGCCGCCCTCGCCGATGCCGAGCGCGGAACGCATCGACGGCAGCGCGACGTTGATGACGGAGATGTCGAGGACGACGACGAACTGGCCTACGCAGGCCGCCAGGACGGCCACCCACAGGGGGCCGCGTGAGCCCGGCGACGTCTCCTCGCGCTCAACCTCTGAAGATAATTTTTCCACGTCCGGCGTCTCCTCGGTTCATGCCTGGCGATCAATGGAGCACCGGTGGGCTCGGCCCGGACCGCGAGGGGGTCGCGGCCGCGCACGGGCGGGTACCACCGGCTCACCGAGCGTATCGATGATGCCGACCCGGTCAGAAATAGCCGTCACGTTTCCGGTCTTCCATCGCGGCCCCCGAGAGCCTGTCGTCGGCGCGGGTGGCTCCCCGCTCCGACAGCCGGGAAGCGGCGATCTCGGTGATGACCTTCTCGACGGTGTCGGCAGCGGACTCGACCGCGCCCGTGCAGGACATGTCGCCGACCGTGCGGTAGCGCACCCTGCGCTTCTCCAGGCGCTCTCCCCCCGCGGGCCCGCCCCACCCGCCCGGGGCCAGCCACATGCCGCCCCTGGCGAACACCTCCCGCACGTGCGCGTAGTAAATGGCGGGCAGCTCGATCTTCTCGCGCCGGATGTACTGCCAGACGTCCAGTTCGGTCCAGTTGGACAGCGGGAAGACCCGGACGTGCTCACCGGGCGAGTGGCGGCCGTTGTACAGCTGCCACAGTTCGGGGCGCTGACGTCGGGGGTCCCAGCCGCCGAACTCCTCACGCAGGGAGAAGATCCGCTCCTTGGCCCGCGCCTTGTCCTCGTCGCGGCGCGCGCCGCCGAGCACGGCGTCGAAGCCGTTGCGGGCGATGGCGGCCAGCAACGGCACGGTCTGCAGGGGATTGCGTGTCCGGTCGGGGCGCTCCTGGAGCTCCCCGCGGTCGATGAACTCCTGCACCCGCGCCACGTGCAGGCGGAGCCCGTGGCGGGCGACGGCGCGGTCCCGGTAGGCCAGCACCTCGGGGAAGTTGTGCCCGGTGTCGACGTGCAGCAGCGGAAAGGGAACGGCCGCCGGCGCGAAGGCCTTCAGCGCCAGGTGCAGCATCACGATGGAGTCCTTGCCGCCGGAGAAGAGGACCACCGGCTGTTCGAACTCTCCGGCCACTTCCCGCAGAATGTGGACGGCCTCCGACTCCAGCAGGTCGAGATGGGACAGGACCGGGTCCGTGCTCAACAGCGTCCTCCACGAGGTCGGAGCGGCTTGGGAGCGTTTCGCGCCGGGGTCGTCGGGCGGCCGGGGCACGAACGCCCGTCTCTGTGGTCCTGTGGTTCTGAGCGGTGGTGCGGTAGGTCGTGCGGACGGCTCCGACAGGGGCGGCGAGCGCCCACCCGCTCGGCCCTGCAGCTCATGCGATCGTCGCCCGGCGTCCGGCCCACCGACCACGTGGCGCGGTAGCACAAGCAGGTGCGCAAGCCTTCGGGCGGAGTGAGCAAACTGTGACAACTACCGTTCTCGACAGTCAAGTTGGCCTTCGTCCCCCGCGGCGATCTGACCGAAAGTCTCCCCTCCGCCCACTCCTCCTGTCCATGCCGACCGTCCGGTCGCCCTCTGGAAAGACCCGCGCCCCGCTGTTAGCTTGACGCTGCACGCACTGAAGGGGCTCCTGGAGGGGCCTGTTCGCGAAGCGGCGAGGAGAGCGAGTGGACGAGACGACGGCCCCCGCCATCAGCGGCGCCACCCGCCTCTTCGCGGTGATCGGCGACCCCGTCGCCCAGGTCAAGGCGCCCGCCCTGCTCAATCCGCTCTTCGCCCGCCTGGGGCGGGACGCGGTCCTCTTCCCGGTGCACGCCGAACCCCGGAACTTCGCACAGGTGATCACAGGGTTGCAGCGCACCTCGAACGTGGACGGCCTGCTGATCACCGTCCCCCACAAGATCAGGGCGTGCGCGTTCGCCGACGAACTGGGGCGGGGCGCCGCGGTGTCCGGCAGCGCGAACGCGATGCGCCGGGAGGAAGACGGCCGGTGGCGGGCGGACAACTTCGACGGGCAGGGATTCGTCGCGGGGCTGGGCGCCCGCGGTCACGCGCCGGGGGGAAAGGTCGTCCGCCTCTGGGGCGCCGGTGGAGCGGGCCGCGCCATCGCCGCGGCGGTCCTCGAAGCCGAAGCGGCCCATCTGCTGGTGCACGACCCGGACCGGGCCAAGCGCGAGGAACTGCGCGGCCGGCTGGAGGAGCACTGGCCCGGCAGGGTCACCGCGGTGGACTCGGCCGACGGGACACTCGACTGCGACATCGCCGTCAACGCCACTCCGCTCGGCATGCGCCCCTCGGACCCTCTGCCCTTCGACCCGAAGCCGCTGGGCGAGGGCACCCTGGTCGCGGACATCGTCATGGAACCCCGAGACACCCCCCTGCTCCGGACGGCGTCGGCACACGGCCTGCCGACCCTGCGCGGCCACCACATGCTCGACCAGCAACTGGGCCTCTACGAGACGTTCTTCGGGCTCCGGAACCAGGCCTCTGCGGAGCACTAGGGGGTGTCCGGCGGTCCGGCGCGAGCGGCCGCCGCCGGTGAAGTGGCCGACCCGAGCGGCCGTCGGCCTGCCTCATCCCGCGCGGGCCTCGCTCAGAGGCCGCTTCTGCCCGTCGCCCAGTGCACCTGCGTACGCACCGCGTAGCGGGGCCAGGCCCGCTCGGCGCACAGGTGGCGCACGACAGCACGGCAGGTCGTCGCCTCGCCCGCGACATAGGCGGTGCCGACCCCGGGCGGCAGTTCCAGCCGCCGTACGGCGTCCAGCAGCAGGCGCGAGGCCACGGCGGAAGCGCGGCCGCGGTGCACCCAGGGCAGGGAGCGGGAGCCGTAGGGCGCGGAGAACTCCTCGTCCGGCCCGGTGGTCTCCAGCACCCCGTGGGCCGCGGCCTCTGCCGGCAAAGCGGCCAGCATGGTCAACAGGGGCACCGCGCCCGTCTCCTCGCCGACGAAGACGTGGTAACGCGCTTTGGGGTCCAGTGAGATCCGGTTCCTCGGCGCGCCCACCCTGGCCCGGGTCCCCGCCTCGACCGAGTCGGCCCACCGACTGCCCGGCCCGCCCGGCCGGTGCAGGGCGACGCGCAGCGTCAGCCTGGCCCGTGATGGGTCGGCCGACCAGACGGAGTACGTCCGCAACCGCGGGACGCCCGCCTCGTCGGGCACCTCCACCGGCAGGTGCGCACCCGGTTTGCCGCGCAGGACCGTGAGAGCGGGGCCCACGAGGGTCAGCTCCCGCATGTGGGGGGTGACCTCACGCACCTCGGCCACCTTCACGTCCACCATCCGGGTGTCCTGGAACCGGTGCCGTCCGCCCGCGCCCCGCCCGGGCATGCCGGAGATACTCACCCGTCCCCCTTCCCGATCCGCTCACCATCGATCCGCCCGGCCGCCCGGTGCCGCTCCGCGCACTCCACGGCCCCTGCCGACGCCCCGGCCACCCTACCCACGCGCGTCCCGCGCCCCGCCCACTTCGGCCACGCGCCCCTCACGCTCGGTGGCGGTCGGCCCGAAGCCGCACGCGAGCGCTCCAGGGCCGCGCTCCCTCGGCCGCCGGCGACGGACGGGTGTCGGCGACTCCGCACCAGAAGTCGGGCCGGACACAGAACGCCCCCTCGGGGCGTCGCAGACCTCACCGGGACCGCCCAGCAGCCGGGAACGAGAGCCGGCGCCCCCCACAGAGCGGAAGGGTGTGCGCCCTGCGGCGTCTTTGCGCCACACGACGCCGAAGTGGCGTGAACGAATGTTGCCCGCTCCCCCGCGCCGTGCGCACTGTGGAAGCGCGGGAGCGCTCCCACGCTCCCGACACCCCTGCCGGGCCCTCCGGCTCCCCCCACCGAAAGAAGAAACCATGAATTGTCATGCACGCACCAAGAAGGCCGGGCGCAGTCTGACGCTCGTTCTGAGCACCGTCGCAGCGGTACTTCTCAGCATGATCACCTGGAGCGGCACAGCCGTGGCCCACGGATCGGTCGTGGACCCGGCGTCCCGCGCCTACGACTGCTGGCAGCGCTGGGGCAGCGACTTCCAGAACCCGGCCATGGCACAGCAGGACCCGATGTGCTGGCAGGCGTGGCAGGCCAACCCCAACGCCATGTGGAACTGGAACGGCCTGTACCGCAACGGTTCCGGGGGCGACTTCCAGGCGGTCGTCCCGGACGGACAGCTGTGCAGCGGCGGCCGGACGGAAGGCGGTCGCTACAACGCACTGGACACCGTGGGCGCCTGGAAGACCTCGGACGTCGCCGACGACTTCACCATCAAGCTGTACGACCAGGCCAGCCACGGCGCGGACTACTTCAAGGTCTACGTCAGCCGGCAGGGCTTCGACCCCACCACCCAGGCGCTGCGCTGGAGTGACCTCGAACTGGTGGCGCAGACCGGCCGGTACGGACCCAGCCAGAACTACTCGATCCCCGTGAGCACGTCGGGCTACACCGGTCACCATGTCCTTTACACGATCTGGCAGGCCTCGCACATGGACCAGACGTACTTCCTCTGCAGCGATGTGAACTTCGGCTGACCTCGCTGCTCACCGGGCAGTCCCGCCGGGCACCCCACGGCCGGCGGGACTGCGCCTACCCGTGCCCTGACGTCCTCCTGTGTGTGAACACCACCGCCGCGCAAGCGTCTTCGACTCTGGAGCCGACATGTTAAGAAGTCGCTGGGCCGGGCAGCTCCTGCTGGCCCTCCTGCTGACCACGCTCACCGTGTTGCCCGCCGCCGGCCACTCCCTCGCGTCGGCACCTCCCGCAGCGGCGACCGCCACACCGGCCGGTACGGCGGCGGACCCCTCGTCCGTCCCTCTGCCGTCGCTCCACGCGTCCACCACCCAGGTCGCCTCCGGACTGAGGCGGCCCACCGCCGTCGTCGCCCCCGACGACGGCACGGACCGGCTGTTCATCACCGAGAAGTCCGGAACCGTGCGGACCTACCACCCTGAGACTGGCCTGGCCCGGGAGCCGCTCCTCGACATCACGTCAGCCGTGGACGAATCGGGCAACGAGCGCGGTCTGCTCGGCATCGCCGTTCCGTCCGACTTCGCCGACAGCAACAGCCTCTACCTCGCGTACACGGCACTGCCCGACGGCGCGGTCACTCTCGCCCGCTACCGGCTCGACGATTCCCGTCTGGAGGTCCTGCTCTCCCAGCCGCACGCCGAGTTCAGCAACCACAACGGCGGCCAGCTGGCGTTCGGCCCCGACGGCCATCTCTACTGGAGCATCGGTGACGGCGGCGGCTCCGCGGACCCCCTCGGCGCCGGACAGCGACTGGACACCCTGCTGGGCAAGATCGTGCGCATCGACGTGAGCCGCAGCTGCGGCCCGCTCCCCTACTGCGTGCCCGGCGACAATCCGTTCGCGGACACTCCCGGCGCCCGCGAGGAGATCTGGCTGTACGGGCTGCGCAATCCGTGGCGGTTCTCCTTCGACAGCGTCGACGGCTCGATGTGGATCGGCGACGTCGGCCAGGGCCGGTGGGAGGAGGTCGACCACCTCATGCCCGGACAGGGCGGGCTGAATCTCGGCTGGTCCTGCTACGAGGGCCTGGAGAAGTTCGCCGGCGGCGACTGCCGGCCCGGCGAGACGTACACCGACCCGGTGTTCACCTACTCCCCCTACACCGGCGGTTGCTCGGTCATCGGCGGCCACGTCTACCGGGGCCGGGACCACGCCGACCTCGTCGGCGGCACGTACATCGCCACCGACTACTGCTCGTCCACGGTCTGGGCCTTGCGCCCCGACGGCGAAGGCGGTTACGACCAGGCCGAGATCGGGAGGACGCCCACCCAGGTGACGGCGATCGGCACGACCGTCGACGGAGAGTTATACGTGGTCAACGACCTGCCGGGCGGCCTGCACCGCGTGTCCTTCGAGCGGGAGGAGCCCACCTGCCGCGTCGACCGCACCGTGCAGGCATGGGGCACCGGCACGACGGTCGATCTGACGGTCACCAACACGGGCAGCACCTCGGTGAGCGGATGGACGCTGGAGTTCCCGCTGGCCCTCGGCCAGACCGTCACCTCGGACTGGAACACCGGCCTGACCCAGGGAAGCAACACGATCAGGGCCGTCAACGCCTCCCACAACGCCACGATCGCTCCCGGCGCGAGCATCACCCTGGGCTATCTCGCCACCCATACGGGTGACTTGTCGCCCCCGCCGCGGTTCATGCTGAACGGGGACGCCTGCGCCATCGGTCGCTGAGGTCAGCTGCTGCGTCGGGCGAGGTCATGGACGAGGACCAGGACGGCTACCGCCATCACGAGCACGTGCAGCCATCCAGGGGCGGCCGAGGCGTCTGCGGCTGCGATCGTCGTCAGCGAGGTCATGGCGATCTCTCCTTCGTTCGTTTCGTCCACGTGAGTGCGACCGTTGATCACCGACCCGCCGCTCGTATGGGGCGGGCGTGCCGGCCGCGTTCACTCCGTACGGCTTCGTGCTGGAGCGCCGTCGGAAGCTGGCCTTCGTGTACCCGTACTGGGCGACGGCAGGCATCGAGACCGTCCGCCTTCACCCTGTCGGCCGCTCCGGGACCGCTTGCGGCAGGCGCCAGGGGCCCCGCCGAGCCCTATCGTGGCCGACCACGGAAGCGGTCGAGGCCTGAGCTGGTCCCCCAGGGGGGTCTACCTCACCGGTGAGGGCGGACGCCGCCCGCCGGCCCTGCTCGTCACCCCGGGCCGGTGGGGCGACGCCCCGCAGTTCGCCCCGATCGGGGAGCGTGACCGTGTCGCCCGCCTTGACGGCGGGCGGCCCCGGACTCGGCCTGGCCGTCTCAACGACGGCAAACCGCACTGCTCTCGCCGCAACCGCCGCTCCCTGCGACGACGTCAGATCAAGCAGACCAGTCCCGAACCGAAGAACCAGCGGGCCGACCGCCAAGCCCGCGGCAGCAAGGGCGGCCGCCCCGCCGCTTCCGACAGGACGAGCTACCGGCGCAGGAAAGAAGTCGCGCGAACGGTCAACGCGCTGAAGAACTTCCGGGCCGTGGCCACGAGATGCGACAAGCGCGTCTGCGTCTTCCACGGCACCGTCACGCGCGCCTCCATCAGACTCCGGCTCCGCCCATGATCGCTCCTGGATCTAGTAACCGGTTGTGCCGTCGAGCAGCTCGCGCAGGATGTCCAGGTGGCCGTTGTGGCGGGCCGTCTCCTCTGTGAGGTGGTGCAGAATCCAGCGGAGGTCGACGTGGAGGCCGTTACGGATGGTTCCCTGGGCCTGCTTGCCCAGGTCGTTCCCGGCGACCAGTTCGCGGTAGCGGGCGCTCTGTTCGGCGTATGCGTCGAGCAGCTGCGTGAGCGGGAAGTCGACGGCGATCCGCATCTCACGGTCGGGGTCCTCGTCGGTCATGGGGGCCCGGTCTTCCTCGCCGAGGAAGACCACCTGGAACCAGTAGTACTCGACCCAGCGAAGGTGGTTGATCACTCCGCTCATGGTCATCAGCGGTGAGCCCGGCAGAATCGCCTTGCGGGCGTTCTCCGCGGAGACGCCTTCGCACTTGGCGCGAGCGGTGCCGCGTGCGTAGTCGAGAAACGTGGTGAGCTGGGCACGCTCGTCCCAGGCAGGCGGCGTGTCATCGATTCTTGTCATCGCGCGAAGCGTCCCCGATCACTGCGGCCCCTGTCGACGGATTTGTCGACGGCCCCCACCTGCTACGCCCAGCTCCTTGTCCGGCGGGTCGATACAGCGATCCAGCGCCGGTGGGCCCCGGGGAGATCCGCCGGCCAGGCCCTGGCGGACGAGCAGTGGGCCCTGATCGAACCGATGATCACTGCCGGGAAGCAGGACAGGAAGCGCGGTCGGCGACCACTGAACCCGGGGCCTGCGATCTCAAGGGAGGTGGGTTGGGCACGCGATCTTCCACCAGAACCGGACAGGTTGTCAGGGACACTGACTACCGGGAGCAAGTCAGCATCCACGGTGCCCTGCTGGGCATCGCCATCGAGGTCGTCCGCCACAACCCGGATGGCCAGGGCAAGAGCCTGGTCCCGTAGACCGAGAGGTGGCCCGTGAAGCAGCTCGCCGGCACGTCAATGCTGCACCGGTACCTTGCGCGCGAGTAAGACCACCGGCCCGGCACCTCCGCCTCGCGCGTCTCCTGGGCCTCGATCGCGAACATGGCCCGCAGCCGCCTCGGACACCTCACACGCCAGGGTTTCCGGACCCATACCCGAACGAGGCCGCTCCCAGAAACGAACTCGACGCCGCGCTTAGCGGGCTCGAACCGGCACAGCCGACGGCTGCCACTCTCGCCTGAGCAGGCCGAACACCCACGAGTCGGACACCTCGCCGTTCACCCCGCAGTCCTCCCGCAGCGTCCCTTCCCGCACGAATCCGATCTTCTCCAGTACCCGGGCGGATGCCCCGTTGCGCGTGTCGGTCTCGGCCTGCACTCGATTCAGGTCCAGCGTGTCGAATGCCCACTGCAGCACGGCGTGCGCGGCCTCCGTCGCGAAGCCGCGGCCCCACACCGCATCGTCGAGGACGTAACCCAACGACGCACTGCGGTAGTCCGGGTCCCACCCGGTCAGGCCGCACCAGCCCACGAAGGCCCCGTCAGAAGCACGGTCGATGGCCACCCGCGCCCCGGTGCCTTCGTCCGCCATCTTCTGGCACATCGCGATGAAACGATCGGCGCGGGCCCGTTCGGTCCACGGTGGGGAGTCCCAGTACCGCATCACGTGCGTGCTGCTGTGCAACGCGAAGAGCGGGTCCGCATCGGCGTCGGTGAAGGGCCTCAGTCGCAGGCGAGCGGTGCGCAGTATGGGGGTGGCCAACGTCATGCGGACCATCTTGTGTCCTCACGGGGCGGGCAGAACACCGAATATCCGATCCCGGTCCCGCCCTCTCAGCCGAAGCAGCGCCCATCGGCAGATGGTGCACGGCACGACTGCTTGGCCTGCCCCCCGGCGCCCCAGCCAGGAACAGCCCCGCACCGACCTCGCCCGCCACGGTCTTCTCGCCCAGCCCGGGCCGGGGGGCCACCACTGGAACGGACTCAACGACCTCTGAGTGGGCGGTTCGTGGGTTGATGTCCGTTTCTGCTTGAGGGTGGAGCGAGACCGCTGGTGGGGCTCTGTCAGCTATGGCTTTCTGGCGAAACTGCCGGTGTCGGCTTCGATGAGGATCCCGAGTCTGACCAGGCGTTTCAGCTTGGCGCGGGTGCCCTCGACGTTCTTCGGCAGCAGCTCGTGGCCGAGGGCTTGGCAGACGTCCCTGGCCCGTATTGGTCCGGTCGCGTGGTTGAAGGCGGCGAGGATGCGGGGGTAGTCCGGGTGCCCGGGCAGTTCCGGTGCGGCAGCGGGAAGCCGGTCGGCGAGGCTGGTGACGGTAGTGCGGGTGATCGCGAGATGCTCCAGATGGGTCTCGGCCTCCCGCAACCGGTTCTGCAGGCCGTCGATCTGTTCACGGAGGTCGTCGGCCAGGGCCCGGGCGGCTTGCTCCTGCAGTTCCAGGGCTTCGAGCAACGGCTGGATGTTCATGCTGCGACCGCCTGTGCCTCGCGCCAGGTGGGGGTGTTCGCGCCGGTGAGCCGGCGGGTCATGACGTGGGTCATGGCCCAGTAGACGCGTGAAACGGAGGAGGAAGGGTGGTGCTCGTAGTCGCGGACCAGGCGCCGGTGCAGTATCAGGGTTCCGTAGGTCTGCTCGACCCTCCAACGCTTCGGCTGCGGCACGAATCCCTTGATCTGCGGGTCGCGGGCGACGATCTCGACGTCGATGCCCAGGCCGGCGCCGTGCGCGACGACCTGGTTCTTGAAGCCCTGGTCGACGAGAGCCTTGCGAACGGTTCCGCCGGCCTGTTCGGCGACCTGGTCCAGCAGGACGATGCCCGCGGCATTGTCATGGGTGTTCGCGGCCAGGACGACGACCGCGATGACCAGTCCAAAGACATCCACAGCCAGTCCGCGCTTGCGGCCGGGCACGCGCTTGGCCGGGTCATGGCCGCTCGTGTCGGCGGGGACCCCGGCGGCCACATGGACACTCTGCGTGTCCAGGACCACCAGGGCCGGGTCCTCTAATCGCCGGGCGCGTTCGCGGACCTGGCACCGCAGGAGTTCGTGGATGACCTGGTCGGTCCCGTCATCCCGCCAGGCGGCGAAGTAGTAATAGGTCGCGCTCTTCTGCGGCAGGTCATGCGGAAGGTAGGCCCACTGGCAGCCGGTCCGTCCCTGGTACAGGATCGCGTTCACGATCTCCCGCATGTCGTAGGCACCTTGATGGCCGCTGACCGACCGATGCCGCCCCTTCCATGCGGTGATCACCGGCTCGATCAACGACCACTGCTCGTCCGATAAGTCACTCGGATACGGCTTGCGTTCACTCACCCGGTCACATCACCACATCAACGACCGTGAACCGGCAGATTCCGCCTCGACGCCACACCATCAGGCGACAGCAGATCCGCTCAAAGACTCACGAACCGCCCACT
>NZ_JBBBEN010000078.1:0-31092 GCF_037137275.1 Streptomyces pratensis
TAGCGGCCTAGCACGCTGCCCTCTCACGGCAGTAGCGCCGGTTCGAATCCGGTCGGGGGTACAACACGGCAGTACGGGAAGGCCCTTCACCTCGGTGGAGGGCCTTCTTGCTTGCCGTGAACGGCTGGTGCGGCCAAGTCCTCTACGCCCCCTGGTCGTTGGCCGGTCAAGAGGCCGGGAAGGGGGTGGCGGCCGCCACGGCGCTGGGGCGGCCATCGGGAGGGGACGGGCACTGCCCGTGATGCGGGGCGAGTGTCGGACGGGGGGGCCGGAGGGCGGGAGGTCTCAGCCCGTACGGCGGAGCGCCTCGCTCAGCCGCGCCGCCGAGTCGATGACCGCCTGGGCGTGCATCCGGCCCGGATGACGCGTGAGCCGCTCGATCGGGCCGGAGACCGAGACGGCGGCCACCACCCGGTTGGACGGGCCCCGCACGGGAGCGGAGACCGAGGCGACGCCCGGCTCCCGCTCGCCGATCGACTGGGCCCAGCCCCGCCGTCGTACGCCGGAGAGCGCCGTCGCCGTGAACCTCGCGCCCTGGAGGCCCCGGTGCAGGCGCTCCGGCTCCTCCCAGGCCATCAGGATCTGGGCGGAAGAGCCCGCCTTCATGGTGAGCGTGGAGCCGACCGGCACCGTGTCCCGGAGTCCGGACAGCCGCTCCGCCGCCGCCACGCAGATGCGCATGTCGCCCTGCCGGCGGTAGAGCTGCGCGCTCTCGCCGGTGATGTCGCGCAGGTGGGTGAGCACCGGTCCGGCCGTCGCCAGCAGGCGGTCCTCGCCCGCCGCGGCCGCCAGTTCCGACAGCCGGGGGCCGAGAATGAACCGGCCCTGCATGTCCCTCGCCACCATCCGGTGGTGTTCCAGTGCCACGGCCAGTCGATGGGCCGTGGGCCGTGCGAGCCCGGTCGCCGCGACCAGCCCGGCGAGGGTGGCCGGACCGGACTCCAGGGCGCTCAATACCAGAGCTGCCTTGTCGAGAACGCCGACGCCGCTAGAGTTGTCCATACGACGATACTCCCGTCTCACTCTGTGAAACGCAAGTTCAATTTTCAGCGGAAGTTGCGAACCTGTACGGGCGGCCGCACAACGGCTCGTAGCCACCGCCCCGCACGGGGGTCCGGACGGAGGCGCTCCGAATCTCTAGTTGGGTCGGCGAAGAAGCCGACCGGAGGGAAAGCGATGGGTAGGACACTCGCGGAGAAGGTCTGGGACGACCATGTCATCCCCAAGCTCTCGACTTCGCTCGACCAGGAGCGCGCGGAGGGTGAGCCCGACCTCCTCTTCATCGATCTGCACCTGCTGCACGAGGTGACCAGCCCGCAGGCCTTCGACGGGCTGCGTCAGGCCGGACGCCCGGTGCGACGTCTCGACCTCACCATCGCCACCGAGGACCACAACACCCCGACCCTCGACATCGACAAGCCGATCGCCGACCCCGTCTCGCGCGCCCAGTTGGAGACGCTGCGCAAGAACTGCGCGGACTTCGGCGTCCGGCTGCACCCGCTGGGCGACGTCGAGCAGGGCGTCGTCCACGTGGTCGGCCCGCAGCTCGGGCTGACCCAGCCCGGCACCACCGTGGTCTGCGGTGACTCCCACACCTCCACGCACGGCGCGTTCGGCGCGCTGGCGTTCGGGATCGGCACCAGCCAGGTGGAGCACGTCCTGGCCACCCAGACGCTGCCGCTGGCCCGCCCGAAGACCATGGCCATCACGGTCGAGGGCGAACTGCCGGAAGAGGTCACCGCGAAGGACCTGATCCTGGCGATCATCGCCCGGATCGGCACCGGCGGCGGCCAGGGCTACATCCTCGAATACCGCGGCTCCGCCATCGAGAAGCTCTCGATGGAGGCCCGGATGACCATCTGCAACATGTCGATCGAGGCCGGCGCCCGCGCGGGCATGATCGCCCCCGACGCCACCACCCTCGACTACCTCAAGGGCCGCGACCACGCGCCCACGGGCGAGGACTGGGACGCCGCCGTCGCCTACTGGGAGACGCTGCGCTCCGACGACGACGCGGTGTTCGACGCCGAGGTCGTCATCGACGCCACCGAGCTGGCCCCGTTCGTCACCTGGGGCACCAACCCGGGGCAGGGCGCGCCGCTGTCGTCCCACGTCCCCGACCCCGCTTCGTACGAGGACGCCTCGGAGCGCCACGCCGCGGAAAAGGCCCTGGAGTACATGGGGTTGACCGCGGGGCAGCCGCTGCGCGATATCAGCGTCGACACCGTGTTCGTAGGTTCGTGCACCAACGGCCGTATCGAGGACCTGCGCAACGCGGCCTCGGTCCTGGAGGGCCGCAAAGTCGCGAGCGGCGTACGGATGCTGGTCGTCCCGGGCTCCGTCCGGGTCGCGCTCCAAGCCGTCGCGGAGGGTCTGGACAAGGTCTTCACCGAGGCCGGCGCCGAATGGCGGCACGCCGGATGCTCGATGTGCCTCGGCATGAACCCCGACCAGCTGGCCCCCGGCGAGCGCTCCGCCTCCACCTCGAACCGCAACTTCGAGGGCCGGCAGGGCAAGGGCGGCCGCACCCACCTGGTCTCGCCCCAGGTCGCCGCCGCCACCGCGGTGCTGGGCCGTCTGGCCTCGCCCGCCGACCTGTCCGACGCCCGAACCCCCGCCGGAGTGCGATAGCCATGGAAGCCTTCACCACCCACACCGGCCGGGCCGTTCCGCTGCGCCGCAGCAACGTCGACACCGACCAGATCATCCCGGCCCACTGGCTGAAGAAGGTCACTCGCGACGGCTTCGAGGACGGCCTCTTCGAAGCCTGGCGCAAGGACGCGGACTTCGTCCTCAACCGCCCCGAGCGCCAGGGCGCGTCGGTCCTGGTGGCCGGTCCCGACTTCGGCACGGGCTCCTCCCGCGAACACGCGGTCTGGGCCCTGCAGAACTTCGGCTTCAAGGCCGTCGTCTCCTCCCGCTTCGCCGACATCTTCCGCGGCAACTCCCTGAAGAACGGCCTGCTGACCGTGGTCCTGGACCAGCAGGTCGTCGACGCGCTCTGGGAGCTGACCGAGGCCGACCCGAACGTCGAGGTGACCGTCGACCTGGAGGCGCGACAGGTCCGCGCCGGGGGCCTCACCGCGGGCTTCGAGCTGGACGAGAACGCCCGCTGGCGGCTGCTGAACGGTCTCGACGACATCAGCCTCACCCTTCAGAACGAAGCGGACATCGCGGCCTACGAGGCGGCACGCCCGGCCTTCAAACCGCGTACCATCGCCGCCTGAGCAGCGCTTTTCTCCGACTGCGCCCCCTGCCTCCGGGCAGGGGGCGCAGTTGCTTGTTGAGACCCAGTCGGGCGACAACTCGCCCCAGATGGCACAATCGGTGCATGGAACGCGACAGCCAACTCAAGCTCTACGGCCACGTCGCCGACCGATTGAAGGAAGCGCACGCGAAGGTGCGTGCACTGCAAGTCCCGGAGAGCGTACGGATGGCGCTGACCCGGAAGCTGCTGGTCGTCACGGCCGCGGCGAAGCACGATCTCCCGGACGCGGCAAGGCGTCTGGACCGGTTGATGAAGGACCTCGATGAGGGCCGATTCCCCGAAGGTGACTGACACGTGGAACTGCGCATCGGTCTACTTCGTTGCGGCACTAGGGTGATTAGCCCGTTTCGTGTTTGATTTGCGGTATATATCTGCCTAACGTGCGAAAAAGCTTGAACACTTTCGTTCTGGCAATGTCTCCGAAGGGGAAGACGTGAACAAGGCGCAGCTCGTAGAAGCGATTGCCGACAAGGTCGGCGGCCGTCAGCAGGCCGCAGACGCGGTCGACGCGGTACTCGACGCGATCGTCCGTGCCGTTGTCGCCGGGGACCGTGTCTCGGTCACCGGCTTCGGCTCGTTCGAGAAGGTCGACCGCCCCGCCCGGTACGCCCGCAACCCGCAGACGGGTGAGCGCGTCCGGGTCAAGAAGACCTCGGTGCCCCGCTTCCGCGCGGGCCAGGGTTTCAAGGACCTGGTGAGCGGCTCCAAGAAGCTCCCCAAGAACGACGTGGCCGTGAAGAAGGCGCCCAAGGGCAGCCTCTCGGGCGGATCTTCCGCCGCCCGTACGACGGTGAAGGCCGCCGCCGCCAAGAAGTCGGCCGCCAAGAAGGCCACCGCGAAGAAGGCCACCGCCAAGAAGGCGACGCCGGCGAAGACCACCGCCGCGGCCAAGAAGACCACCGCCAAGAAGACCGGCTCCGCGGCCAATAAGACCACCGCGGCAGCGACGAAGGCGACCCCGGCGAAGAAGACCGCGACGACCGCCAAGAAGGCCTCGCCCAGCAAGACGGCGCCCGCCAAGAAGGCCACGGCGAAGAAGGCGCCCGCGAAGAAGACCACGGCGCGCAAGACCACGGCCAAGAAGGCCCCCGCACGCAAGAAGTGAGACCGGCGCCCGTTCGCCCCTCACACGCGCCGGGCCGGGCTCCCCTCGGGGGAGCCCGGCCCGCGGGCTGTCCGGGGCCCCGGCCCCGCGCGCCCCTCAGAACGTCTGCAGGGTCACCAGGGTGATCCGCAGCGCCGCCCCCTCGCCCTCGCCCTCGATCCGCACCCGCTGCCCCGGACGCAGCAGCAGCAGACCGCCCGCGTCGAAGGCCGGGGCCCCGAAGTCCACCGGGGTGCCGTCGTCCAGCAGCACACTGCCGGTACGCGTCTGGGGGTCGTACGTGTACGAGGTCGCCTGCATGGGCGGCAGCCTATCGGTCGAGCGCCGGCTCCAGCACGGCCATGAGCCGCGCGGTGTGCGGCCCCACCCCGAGGGTCAGGGCCACCCGCAGATCCTCGACCGTATCCACGTCCCGGCGCACCGAGTCGAGACCGGGCCGGGACATGTCCGCCGCGCCCGACGCCAGGTGCCGGGCCCCGGACGGACCGCCGAAAGCCGGACGGAATTCCGCACCGCTGCCGGCGGACAGAAATGTCGTGCCGATTCCCGCGGCGTCGCGGAGAAATGCGCGGGGAAAAGAAGAAGCGAAATCGAGCACGCGCGCCAATTCGCCGGGGCGCAGCGCGGGCAGATCCGCGTTGAGCGCCGCCACCGCGGCGGCGGGCCGCGCCAGGCGCACCGCGCGGGCGCCGTGCGCCAGCGCCGCGTTGAGCCCGGCCCCCGGCGCGTCCCGCACGATGCGCGCCCCGAGCGCGGAAAGCGCCGCAGCGGCCTCGGGATCGTCCGTGACGACCACCACATTCCGCACCCGGGCGCAGGCCAACGCCGCGGCCACCGTGTCCTGGGCGAAGGCCAGAGCCAGCCTCGGCCGCGACGCCTCGCCGGTCGCCCTCCCCAGGCGGCTCTTCGCCCGTGCGAGCGGTTTCAGCGGAACGACCAGGGACCAGGACCCCGGCTGATCGGTGTTCGTGGTGATCTCCCCCTCTGTGCGCATCAGCACATATTCTCGCCTGCCGGTACGACAACCCGGAGCGCCCCTCTCGAAGGTGAGGCGTACGGTGTTCTCGACACAGCAGGGGCCTGGGGCGAGACTTGACCGCCTACAGCCAGGCATCAGGTCGACGTCGTGAGAGAAAGGTGTCCTCGTGCCCCGCCGCAGAATCGGCTTCTGGTACCGCCTGGCGGCGGTCATCGCCAAGCCGCCACTGGTGGTTCTGTTCAAGCGCGAGTGGCGGGGGACAGAGCACATTCCGGCCGACGGCGGATTCATCAGCGCCGTCAACCACAACTCCTATCTGGACCCGCTCTCCTACGGCCACTTCCAGTACAACACCGGGCGGGTGCCGCGGTTTCTGGCCAAGGCCGGCCTTTTCCGCACCCCCTTCGTCGGGATGATGCTGCGCGGCACCGGCCAGATCCCCGTCTACCGCGAGACCACCGACGCGCTGGACGCCTTCCGCGCCGCCGTCGACGCCATCGAGCGCGGCGAGTGCGTCGCCTTCTACCCGGAGGGCACCCTCACCCGCGACCCCGCCATGTGGCCGATGGCCGGCAAGACCGGCGCCGCCCGGGTCGCGCTGATGACGCGGGCGCCGGTCATCCCGGTCGCCCAGTGGGGCGCGCATCTGGCGATGCCGCCGTACGCCAAGGAGAACAGGCTCCGGCTGTTCCCCCGCAAGACCCTGCGGGTCCAGGCCGGGCCGCCCGTCGACCTCGACCGCTTCTACGGGCTGGAGCCGACGCCCGACGTCCTGCGCGAGGTGACCGAGGCCATCATGGCGGCGATCACCCGCGAGCTGGAGGACCTGCGCGGGGAGAAGGCCCCCGCCGAGCTCTACGATCACCGCAAAGCCCGTGCTGAGCAACGGCGCAGGGCGCAGGGAAAGGGACCCACGTGACGCACCCCGTAAAAGCAGCCGTCTTCGGAACCGGCTCATGGGGTACGGCCTTCGCCGTGATCCTCGCCGACGCGGGCTGCGAGGTCACCCTCTGGGGGCGCCGTGCCGAGGTCGCCGAGACCATCAACACCACCCGCACCAACCCGGACTACCTTCCGGGCCTCACGCTCCCCGACTCCGTCCGTGCCACCACGGACGCCGCCGAGGCCCTGCGCGGAGCCGAGTTCGCCTTCCTCGTCGTGCCCTCCCAGACGCTCCGCGCCAACCTCGCCGACTGGGCCCCGCACCTGGAGCCGGACACCGTCCTGGTCTCCCTGATGAAGGGCGTCGAACTGGGCACCGCCAAGCTGATGAGCGAGGTCCTCGCGGACGTCACCCAGGTCTCCGCCGACCGCGTCGCCGTCATCTCCGGCCCCAACCTCGCCAAGGAGATCGCCGAACGCCGCCCCGCCGCGGCCGTCGTCGCCTGTGCCGACGCGTCCGTCGCCGAGCGCCTCCAGGCCGCCTGCCACACGCCCTACTTCCGGCCGTACACCAACACCGACGTGGTCGGCTGCGAACTCGGCGGCGCGGTGAAGAACGTCATCGGCCTCGCCGTCGGCATCGCGGACGGCATGGGCCTGGGGGACAACGCCAAGGGCTCCCTCATCACCCGCGGCCTCGCCGAGACCACCCGCCTGGGCCTGGCCATGGGCGCCGACCCGCTGACGTTCTCCGGACTCGCGGGCCTGGGCGACCTGGTGGCGACCTGCTCCTCGCCGCTCTCGCGCAACCACACCTTCGGCACCAACCTCGGCCGCGGCATGACGCTCCAGGAAACGATCGCCGTCACCAGGCAGACCGCAGAGGGCGTCAAGTCCTGCGAATCGGTTCTCGATCTCGCCCGCCGCCACGGGGTCGACATGCCCATCACGGAAACCGTCGTCTCGATCGTCCACGAGGGCAAGCCGCCGGTCGTCGCCCTCAAGGAGCTGATGTCGCGGAGCGCCAAGGCCGAGCGGCGCTGACGTCGCCCCTACCAGCAGGTACGCTCGTCGCGATATGAGCAGCGAGAACCTCCCCCAGAGCCCTGAGCGCGCCGAGAGCCCTGAGCCGCACCGCCGCAAGCCCCGTGTGGCCGTCGTGTTCGGCGGCCGCAGCTCCGAACACGGCATCTCGGTCGTCACGGCCGGCGCCGTCATGAAGGCCATCGACCGGACGAAGTACGACGTCCTGCCGATCGGCATCACCTCGGACGGCCGCTGGGCGCTGACGGCGGACGACCCCGAACGCATGGCCATCGCCGACCGCCGGGTCCCCGACGTCGCCCAGCTCACCGAGTCCGCCGAAGGCAGCGTCGCGCTCTCCGTGGACCCCGGGAGCCGCGAGGTCTTCTACAGCGAGCCCGGCTCGGTGCCCAAGGCCCTCGGCGAGGTCGACGTCGTCTTCCCCGTCCTGCACGGTCCGTACGGAGAGGACGGCACCCTCCAGGGGCTTCTCGAACTCTCCGGTGTCCCCTACGTCGGCGCGGGCGTCCTCGCCTCCGCCGTCGGTCAGGACAAGGAGTACATGAAGCGGGTCTTCAGCTCCTACGGGCTGCCCGTCGGCCCGTACGAGGTCGTCCGCCCCCGCGAGTGGGACGGCGACCGCGCCGCCGCCCGGAAGCGGATCGTGGACTTCGCGGGCGAGCACGGCTGGCCGCTGTTCGTGAAGCCGGCCCGCGGCGGATCGTCCATGGGCATCTCCAAGGTCGAGGATCTCTCCGGCCTCGACGAGGCGATCGAGGAGGCCCGCCGGCACGACCCCAAGTTCCTCGTCGAGTCGCTGCTGCGCGGACGCGAGATCGAGTGCGGGGTGCTGGAGTTCGAGGACGGACCGCGCGCGAGCGTGCCCGCCGAGATTCCGCCGGTCACCGCGCACGACTTCTACGACTTCGAGGCCAAGTACATCGACTCGGCCGCCGGGCTGGTCCCCGCGCCGCTCACGAAGGAGCAGACCGCAGAGGTCCAGCGGCTCGCCGTCGCCGCTTTCGAGGCGGTCTCCTGCGAGGGCCTGGTGCGCGCCGACTTCTTCCTCACAGAGGACGGCGGCTTCGTCGTCAACGAGATCAACACCCTGCCGGGCTTCACCCCGATCTCCATGTACCCGCGCATGTGGCAGGAGAGCGGCGTCAGCTACCCGGAGCTGGTCGACCGGCTGATCCAGGCCGCGCTGTCACGCTCCACCGGACTGCGCTGACCCCGGGGCGGCGGCCGCCGTCTCAGAGCCGGTCCGGGACCGTCTTCGCGACCGGACCGGCGAACGCGGCCAGCGGCGTGATGTCGTGGGCGAACTCCGGAGAGAGCGTGACCTCGACGTACGCCTTCCGGTAGGTGGTGGTGAACCGCGGTCCGGAGTCCCCGGGCTCCTCCAGCAGCCACTTCACACCGTCCGCCTCGACGCCCTGCGCCTGGGGATCGTCCATCTCGGCGGGTCGCGGGACGCCGCAGCGCAGTACGATCGCCCCGTCCCCCCAGCCGGCGGTCAGATCCGACTCCGGGGAGGGATCGCTGCGTTCCCGGTCGAGGACGGTCTTCGGCAGTTCCTCGTGCAGGGCCTCGCAGTACGCGGCGGCCTCGGAAGAGGGTGTGGGAACCTCGACCGAGGGCGACGCGCCGATGAGGGAACAGCCCGCCGCGGCCAGCACGAGCACGGCAGCGGACGGACCGAGGACGGATATCGAGCGGGGGGACCGGCGGGCGGATGACGTCACCGGCCCAGCCTAGACGGGGGTCAGAGGTGGACGACCGGGCAGGTCAGGGTTCGTGTGATGCCGTCCACCTGCTGCACCTTGGCGACCACCATGCGGCCGAGCGCGTCGACCGTTTCGGACTGGGCCCGCACGATCACGTCGTACGGACCGGTGACGTCCTCTGCCTGGATGACTCCCGGAATCGTGGAGACGGCCTCGGCGACGATCGACGCCTTGCCCACCTCGGTCTGGATGAGGATGTACGCCTGTACCACGGAACCTCCAGGGCGGCCACGAGGATCATGTGGGGGAAAGGGACGCCACGTTATCGCGTCGTCGCGCGCCACGGGGAGACCCACGGGCCGGATGACGCCCCCAGCGTGGCGTCCACAGAGCGCAAGTTGACGTATCTCTTGACGGTACCGACAGCAGTGACGGCTCGCGACCGGGGGCCCCGACGGGTGTCCGGGGCGATAAAGGAGAGGTGAGACTCGGTGAAGGGAACCGTGGGCGAGTTGGGGGAGTTCGGGCTCATCAGAGAGCTCACATCCCGGCTCACCACCACTCCGGCGGTGCGACTGGGGCCGGGCGACGACGCCGCGGTCGTGGCCGCTCCCGACCGCAGAGTCGTGGCCAGTACGGACATCCTGCTGGAAGGGCGGCACTTCCGCCGCGACTGGTCGACGGCGTACGACGTCGGCCGCAAGGCGGCCGCCCAGAACCTCGCCGACATCGCGGCGATGGGCGCCGTCCCCACCGCGCTGCTCCTGGGCCTCGTGGTCCCGGCCGACCTGCCCGTCACCTGGGCCGCCGAGCTGATGGACGGCCTGCGCGACGAGTGCCAGGTCGCGGGCGCGGCCGTCGTCGGCGGTGACGTCGTCGGCGGCGACACGATCACCGTCGCGATCACCGCACTGGGCGACCTGCGCAATCACGAGCCGGTCACCCGGGCCGGCGCCCGCCCCGGCGACGTGGTCGCGGTCACCGGCTGGCTCGGCTGGTCCGCCGCCGGCTACGCCGTGCTCTCCCGCGGTTTCCGTTCGCCCCGCGCCTTCGTCGAAGCCCACCGCCGCCCGGAACCGCCCTACCACGCGGGTCCCGCGGCCGCCGGACTCGGCGCCACCGCGATGACGGACGTCAGCGACGGACTCGTCGCCGACCTCGGGCACATCGCCGAGTCCAGCAAGGTCCGCATCGACCTGCGCTCCGGCCTCATCGACATCCCCACGCAGATGTCCGACATCGGCCAGGCCGTCGGAGTCGACCCGCTCCAGTGGGTGCTGACCGGGGGCGAGGACCACGCGATCGTGGCGACGTACCCGCCCGACGTGAAGCTGCCCGCCCGCTGGAAGGTGATCGGCGAGGTCCTCAACCCCTCCGCCCTGCCCCAGGTCACCGTCGACGGCGCGCCCTGGACCAGCAAGGGCGGCTGGGACCACTTCGCTTCGGTGGAGGACGCCCCGCCGCACGGGTGAGCACTAGATTGCTGCCTATGCCCATACGTACCGCTGTACCGCCCCGCGTGCTCACCGTCGCCGGCTCCGACTCCGGCGGCGGTGCGGGAATCCAGGCCGACCTGAAGACCATGCTCGCGCTCGGCGTGCACGGCATGAGCGTGGTCACCGCCGTCACCGCCCAGAACTCCCTCGGTGTCCAGGGCGCGTGGGAGCTGCCGGTGGAGGCCGTGCGCGCCCAGTACCGCAGCGTCGTCGACGACATCGGCGTCCAGGCCGTCAAGACCGGAATGCTCGCCTCCGCGGCCCTGGTCGAGACCGTCGCCGAACTCCTCACCGCCACCCGCGCCCCCGTGGTCGTCGACCCGGTCGGCGTCTCCAAGCACGGCGACGCGCTGCTCGCCGCAGAGGCCCTCGACTCCGTGCGCACCCGGCTCCTGCCCGTCGCCACCGTCGCCACCCCCAACCTCGACGAAGTGGCACAGCTCACCGGCGTCCGGGTCGACGACGAGAGCGGAATGCGGCGGGCCGCCGAGAAGATCCTCGCCTTCGGGCCGCGCTGGGCGCTCATCAAGGGCGGCCACCTGCCCGGCGAAGCGGTGGACCTGCTCACCGACGGCAGCGCGGAACACTGGCTGCGCGCCCCCCGCCACGACAACCGGCACACCCACGGCACCGGCTGCACCCTGGCCTCCGCCGTCGCCTCCGGGCTCGCGCTCGGCCAGGACGTCCCCACGGCGGTACGGGGCGCGAAGGCCTATGTCACCGGGGCGATCGAGGCCGGGTTCCCGCTCGGCGGAGGCATCGGCCCGGTCGACCACGGCTGGCAGGTCCGCCCGGCCGGCTGAGCACAGCAAAAAGCCGGTCCACCGAGGTGGACCGGCTTTTCAGGCAACCGGAAGGCTGCGCTACGACGGGGACGTCAGCGCGCGACCTTGCCGGCCTTGATGCACGAGGTGCAGACGTTGAGCCGCTTCGGCGTCCGACCGACCACGGCACGCACGCGCTGGATGTTGGGATTCCAGCGACGGGACGTACGGCGGTGCGAGTGCGAAATGTTGTTGCCGAAGCTCGGCCCCTTGCCGCAAACGTCGCAGTTGGCAGCCACGGGTCACTCCAAAGACTTCAGATGCACTTACAGTGAATTCCGGCGCGCCGGAATCATGTGACTGAAGTGGCGGCACCGGATGAATGGCCCGACTCTCATCGGGCAACCGGAGCAGCATACAACGCCTGCTTCGGAGATACGAAACTACCACGGGTTCGCCCGCCCTTCCCCCCGCCCCCTGTCCCCGCCAGGACGCCGGCAGCCGGGCTAACCTGCGAAGCAGCCCGTTGCCACGGCCGCTTCAAGGAGGTCCACCGGTGCCGCAGCCCCCCGACGATCTGGACGCCGTCGCGGTGCGCACCTGGTGCTCGCTGGCCCTGGAGGCCCTGGGCCGGGAGCGCGCGGAGATCGACGCCATCAACGTCTATCCCGTCGCCGACGGCGACACCGGCACCAACCTCTACCTGACCGTCGAGTCCGCCGCCGCCGCCGTCGAGGCCGTGTTCGCCGCGCACGAGACCGGCGCCACCGCGCCCGCCACCGCCGACGCCGTACGCGCCATGGCGCACGGGGCCCTGATCGGCGCCCGCGGGAACTCCGGCACCATCCTGGCCCAACTGCTGCGCGGCATGGCCGGCGTGCTGGCCGACGGCGGCGACGCGGCCCACCTCCGCCTCGCCCTCGCCCGCGCCGCCGCCGCCGCCCGGCACGCCGTCGCCCACCCCGTCGACGGCACGGTGCTCACCGTGGCCGACGCGGCCGCGGCCGCGGCCCAGGGCGACGACCCGGCTCTGGGCGCGGTGGTGAACGCCGCCTACGAGGGCGCGCGCGCGGCTCTCGCGAAGACCCCCGGCCAGCTCGCCGTCCTGGGACGCGCGGGCGTGGTCGACGCCGGCGGCCGGGGCCTGGTCGCGGTCCTGGGCGCGCTCGTGGAGGCGGTGACCGGGCGGACCCCGCCGCGGGCGCCCCGCACCGGCCCCGGCGCCCCGCCCGCGCCCGACGGCTCGGCCGAGGAGCTGCCGGCGGGCGGCGCTGCGGCCGACTGCCCCGACGGCGAGGGCGGCGGCCCCGCGTTCGAGGTGATCTACCTGCTGGAAGCCCGCGACGAGCAGGTCGACCGGCTGCGCGCCCGGCTCGACGCCCTCGGCGACTCCCTGGTCGTGGTGGGCGGCGACGGGCTCTGGCACGTCCACGTCCATGTCGACGACGCCGGCGCCGCCGTGGAGGCGGGCGTGGAGGCGGGGCGGCCCCACCGCATCAGGATCACGCACTTCGCCACCGAGAGCGGCCACGACCTGCGCTCCCCGGCCGAGCCCGCCCAGCGCGCCGTCGTCCTCGTGGTCCCCGGCGACGGACTGGCCGGGCTGTGCGCCCAGGCCGGCGCCACCGCGGTGATCGCCCGCCCCGGCGAACCGCCCGCCAGCGGCGAACTGGTCGACGCGATCCGCCGCGCCCACGCCCGGGAGGTGGTCCTGCTGCCCAACGACGCGGCCCTGCGCCACACCGCGGCCGCCGCCGCCGAGCAGGCCAGGACCGAAGGGGTCCGGGTCGCCCTCGTCCCCACCCGCGCCGCCGTCCAGGGCATCGCCGCCCTCGCCGTGCACGAGCCGGACCGCGGCTTCGACGAGGACGTGGTCGCCATGACCGCCGCCGCCGGCGCCACCCGCTACGCCGAACTGGCCGTCGCCGAGCACCAGTCGTGGACCATGGCCGGGGTCTGCCAGGCGGGCGACGTCCTCGGTCTGATCGACGGGGACGTGGCCGTCATCGGCTCCGACGTGCCGGCCACCGCCCGCACCGTGCTCGACCGGATGCTGGCGGCGGGCGGCGAACTGGTCACCCTCGTGCTCGGCGAGGACGTCCCCGACACGCTGGCCGAGGCGCTGGAGGAACACGTGCGCGGCGGCCATCTCGCCGTGGACACCGTGGTCTACCGGGGCGGACACCAGCGCGCACCGCTGCTGATCGGCGTCGAGTAGTCGAGCGGTGGCCGAAACCGCCGCCCGCCGTCGCGCCCGGCGGACGGTTGTCAGTGCCGTGGTGTGCAATGGAAGGCGTGTCCTCGTTCGATGAACCTCTCAAGAAGCTGCTCGGCGGAGCCACCGCGAAGGTGATGGCCGAACACCTCGACCTGCACACGGTCGGTGATCTGCTGCACCACTACCCGCGGCGGTACGAGGAGCGGGGCAAGCTCACCGCGCTGGCCGACCTCCCGCTGGACGAGCACGTCACGGTCGTCGCCCAGGTCGCCGACGCCCGCGTCCTGATGTTCAACAACGGCCGGGGCAAGCGGCTGGAAGTCACCCTCACCGACGGCAGCGGCCGCCTCCAGCTGGTCTTCTTCGGCCACGGCGTCCACAAGCCGCACAAGGAGCTGGTCCCCGGCCGCCAGGCGATGTTCGCGGGTAAGGTCTCCGTCTTCAACCGCAGGATGCAGCTGGCCCACCCCACGTACCAACTGCTCGACGCCGCCGACGAGGCGACCGAGGCCGTGGACGCCTTCGCCGGACGGCTGCTGCCGATCTACCCCGCCTGCAAGCAGCTCGACTCCTGGCGCATCGCGAAGGCCGTGGACGCCGTCCTGCCCAGCGCGCGGGACGCCGTGGACCCGCTGCCCGCCTCCCTGCGCGAGGGGCGCGGCTTCCCGCCGCTTCCCGAAGCGCTGCTCAAGGCGCACCGCCCGCACACCCGGGCGGACATCGAGGACGCCAGAGCGCGGCTCAAGTGGGACGAGGCCTTCGTCCTCCAGGTCGCCCTGGCCCGCCGCCGCCACGCGGAGACCCAGCTCCCCGCCGTGGCCCGCCGCCCCGTCGCCGACGGCCTTCTGGACGCCTTCGACGCCAAGCTGCCCTTCACTCTCACCGAGGGCCAGCACCAGGTCAGCAAGGAGATCTTCGACGACCTGGCCACCGAGCACCCGATGCACCGCCTCCTCCAGGGCGAGGTCGGCTCCGGCAAGACGATGGTGGCTCTGCGCGCCATGCTCGCCGTGGTCGACGCTGGCGGCCAGGCCGCGATGCTCGCCCCCACCGAGGTCCTCGCCCAGCAGCACCACCGCTCCATCACCGAGATGATGGGGGAGCTGGCCGAGGGCGGGATGCTCGGCGGCGCCGACCGGGGGACCAAGGTCGTCCTGCTCACCGGCTCCATGGGCACGGCGGCCCGCCGGCAGGCCCTGCTCGACCTGGTCACCGGCGAGGCCGGGATCGTCATCGGCACCCACGCCCTCATCGAGGACAAGGTGCAGTTCCACGACCTGGGCCTGGTCGTCGTGGACGAGCAGCACCGCTTCGGCGTGGAGCAGCGCGACGCCCTGCGTTCGAAGGGGAAGCAGCCTCCCCACCTCCTCGTCATGACCGCCACCCCCATCCCCCGTACGGTCGCGATGACGGTCTTCGGCGACCTGGAGACCTCCGTCCTGGACCAGCTTCCGGCCGGCCGCTCCCCGATCGCCAGCCACGTCGTCCCCGCCAAGGACAAGCCGCACTTCCTCAGCCGGGCCTGGGAGCGCGTGCGCGAGGAGGTGGAGAACGGCCACCAGGCCTACGTGGTCTGCCCCCGCATCGGCGATGACGCGGAGGAGGCGGACGGGAAGAAGGGGAAGGCCAGGAAGAAGGCCGCAGAGGAGGACCCGGAGAAGCGGCCCCCGCTCGCCGTGCTGGAGATCGCAGACGGGCTCCGCAAGGGCCCGCTGGCCGGTCTGGGCATCGAGGTGCTGCACGGGCGGATGCACCCCGACGAGAAGGACGACGTCATGCGCCGGTTCGCCGCCGGGGACGTCGACGTCCTGGTCGCCACCACGGTCATCGAGGTCGGAGTCAACGTCCCCAACGCCACCGCCATGGTGATCATGGACGCCGACCGGTTCGGCGTCTCCCAGCTCCACCAGCTGCGCGGCCGCGTCGGCCGCGGGTCGGCCCCCGGGCTCTGCCTGCTGGTCAGCGAGGCCCACGAGGCGAGTCCCGCCCGCGCCCGGCTCTCCGCCGTCGCCGCCACCCTCGACGGCTTCGAGCTCTCCCGGATCGACCTGGAACAGCGCCGCGAGGGCGACGTCCTCGGCCAGGCCCAGTCCGGGGTGCGCTCCTCCCTGCGGATGCTCACCGTCATCGACGACGAGGAAGTGATCGCCGCCGCCCGCGAGGAGGCCGTCGCCCTCGTCGCCGCCGACCCGGAGCTGGAACGCCTGCCGGAGCTGCGCACCGTGCTGTCCGCCCTCCTGGACAAGGAGCGCGAGGAGTACCTCGACAAGGGGTGAGCGCCGCCCCCCCGTACGCCGGAGGCGGTCGAGGCCGCGGGCCCGGGAGAGGAGGGGGCGCGAGCGGGGGAGAGGCGGACGGGCCGACACCGGCCTTACGCCATATCGTGGACGCCCGGCCCGCACCGCGCGGGTCGGCCTGACCCGCGGCCCCTGTGAGCCGTGCCCCACGACCAGCGAGGACCCACACCCATGACCCGCGTGATCGCCGGCTCGGCCGGCGGACGCCGCCTGGCCGTCCCGCCCGGCGCCGGCACCCGCCCCACGTCCGACCGCGCGAGGGAGGGGCTGTTCTCCACCTGGGAAGCGCTGCTCGGCACTCTCGACGGCGCCCGGGTCGCGGATCTGTACGCCGGCTCCGGAGCCGTCGGTCTCGAAGCGCTCTCCCGAGGCGCGGCCCACGCCCTGCTCGTCGAGGCCGACCAGAAGGCGGTGCGCACCGTCCGGGACAACGTCCGCACGCTCGGCCTGCCCGGCGCCGAGGTGCGCACCGGCAAAGCGGAACAGATCGTGACGGGTCCGCCCCCCGCCGACCCGTACGACGTGGTCTTCCTGGACCCGCCGTACGCCGTCACCGACGACGATCTTCGGGAGATCCTGCTCACACTCCGTGCTCAGGGGTGGCTCACCGGCGATGCGCTCGTCACGGTGGAACGTGGCACCCGGGGCGGAGAATTCGGCTGGCCCGTCGGATTCGGGCCACTGCGCTCCCGCCGCTACGGCGAGGGAACGCTTTGGTACGGTCGCGCCGCCGCTACGTGCGAAGACGCACGATGACTGGACCGGAGAGCGAGGGAATCACTGTGCGCCGCGCCGTATGTCCGGGGTCTTTCGACCCCATCACCAACGGGCATCTCGACATCATTGGCCGAGCCTCGAAGCTGTACGACGTGGTGCACGTCGCGGTGATGATCAACCAGTCCAAGAAGGGGCTGTTCACCGTGGAGGAGCGGATCGACATGATCCGCGAGGTCACCGCCGGCTTCGGGAACGTCGAGGTGGAGTCCTTCCACGGCCTGCTGGTCGACTTCTGCCGGCAGCGGGAGATCCCGGCCATCGTGAAGGGTCTGCGAGCCGTCAGCGACTTCGACTACGAGCTCCAGATGGCCCAGATGAACAACGGCCTCTCCGGTGTCGAGACGCTCTTCGTGCCCACCAACCCGACGTACAGCTTCCTCTCGTCCTCCCTGGTCAAGGAGGTCGCGACCTGGGGCGGCGATGTCTCCCACCTGCTGCCGCCCACCGTCCACACGGCGCTGACGGAGCGCCTGGCCGAACGCTGACGTCCTGACGGCCCGTCACCAGGTGTCGGGCGGCGGCCGACTGGCCTTACAGTCGTCCCGTCCGTCTCCAACAGAGCAAGCAGGAAGTGGCGAGCACACGGTGGACGTGCAGAAGAAGCTCGACGAGATCGTCGAAACGGTCGGGAACGCCCGCTCCATGCCCATGTCGGCTTCGTGCGTGGTCAACCGCGCCGAGCTGCTCGCCATGCTCGACGAGGTGCGCCAGGCGCTGCCGGGCTCCCTCGCCCACGCGGAGGAACTGCTCGGCGGCCGGGAGCAGCTCGTCGAGCAGGCCCGGCAGGAGGCCGAGCGGATCGTCGAGTCGGCCCGCGCCCAGCGCGACTCCCTGATCTCCGAGACCGAGATCGCCCGCGAGTCCCGCAGCGAGGCGGACCGGATTCTGTCCGAGGCCCGCCGGGAGGCGGAAGAGGTCCGGGCCGAGGCCGACGACTACGTCGACAGCAAGCTCGCCAACTTCGAGGTCGTCCTCACCAAGACCATCGGTTCCGTGGACCGCGGCCGCGAGAAGCTGCTCGGCCGCGGCCAGGGCCTGGACGAGCAGGGCTACGAGGACCCCGACTTCGCCGAGGCCCCCGAGCGCAGCGCCGACCCGGAGACGCTGCGGCAGCGCGCCGACGCGTACGTCGACGCCAAGTTCGGCGCCTTCGAGGCGGTGCTCGCCAAGACGCTGGAGGCGGTGGGCCGGGGCCGGCAGAAGCTGCACGGCCGGGTCGCGACCGACGACCTCGGCGCGCACATGGCGGCCCAGGACGCCGCGGGCGGCCAGGGGCACACCAGCGACGCCGACTATCTGGCCGGCCTCGCCGAGCTGGCCCCTCCGGAGCCGCAGCGAGCCCCCCAGCAGCCGGTGCGGCCCTCCTACTCCGCGCAGCCGGAGCCGCAGTACGCGCAGACGGCGTACGGCTACCAGGAGCAGCCGTACCAGCAGCAGGGCGGCGCCCAGGACGCGTACGGCTACCAGCAGCAGCCCGACCCGTACGCGGCCTACCAGCAGACGGGCTACGACCCGGGGCAGTATCCGCCGCAGTCGCCGTCCCAGCCCGACTACGGCTGGCAGCAGCAGGCCCAGGCGCCCGCCCGGCAGGACGAGGGCGCGCTGGACGAGACCAGCCTCTTCGACACCAGCATGATCGACCTGGAGCAGCTGCGCCGGTACGAACAGGACCGCTGACCCCCCGGGGCGGCTGCCCCGGGCCCCTCACGGGAGGGGCGAGGCGGCCCGATTGGGTGCTGAGCGGTCCGTCCAGTATCCTGAATCCTCGGTCGCGCACAGGTCCGCGATCCCGCCTGCCCGTTTCGTCTCCGGAGCGGAAGGGCTCGCCTCCGGACCGGGACGGCCCTTCCCCCATCGCACGGTGCACATGATTTCGAAAGCAGGAAAAGCCCTGAACGGCCACCTCGACCACCGCAACCCCCTCGTGTTCGACACGCACGAGCTGGGTCGGCGTCCCGGTGCTCTGAAACGGCTGACCCGCTCGGTGGACGCACCCGGTTCACCGGTCCTGGGCATCGACGGCGTCATCGGCGTGCCGCAGGGCGCGCCCGTGGAGCTGGATCTCCGTCTCGAATCGGTCATGGAAGGGGTGCTTGTCACAGGCACCGCCCGTGCAACCGCCGAGGGGGAGTGCGTAAGGTGTCTGGAGCCGCTGACCGTAGAGGTCGACGCGGAGTTCCAGGAGATGTTCTCGTACCCTGACGCCGATGACCGGGGCCGCAGCAGTGCGGCGGACCCGGCCGACGACGCCGAGGACGACGAGGACAGGTTCTTCCTCGAGGACGGCTTGTTCGACCTCGAGTCAGTGCTGCGTGACGCGGTAGTGCTCGCACTGCCCATGCAGCCGGTGTGCAAGGAGACCTGCGCCGGTCTGTGTTCCGAATGCGGAATCAGACTGGACGAGAATCCGGGCCACCACCACGATGCCGTCGACATTCGTTGGGCGGCACTGCAAGGACTCGCCGACACCGTTCAGGACGGCGAGAAGGACAACATGGGCGGCGCCGAACCGGGCGTCGACGAGAAGCAGGAGAAGTAGCCGTGGCTGTTCCGAAGCGGAAGATGTCGCGCAGCAACACGCGCCACCGCCGGTCGCAGTGGAAGGCTGCGGTCCCCACCCTGGTTTCGTGCGAGCGTTGCCAGGAGCCCAAGCTCCAGCACATTGCGTGCCCGAGCTGCGGCACCTATAACAAGCGCCAGGTCCTCGAGGTCTGAGCGGCTGGTGAGAGGCCCGATGTCTGAGTTGTCCAGCGCCACCAAGAAGCAGGCAGACAACGTCAACACAGCCTCGTCCCACACGCTTCTGGAAGGGCGGCTCGGGTACCGACTCGAGTCCGCCCTTCTGGTGCGTGCGCTGACCCACCGTTCGTACGCGTACGAGAACGGCGGTCTTCCCACCAACGAGCGGCTCGAGTTCCTCGGGGACTCGGTGCTCGGCCTGGTGGTCACGGACACGCTGTACCGCACCCACCCCGACCTGCCCGAAGGCCAGCTGGCCAAGTTGCGGGCCGCGGTGGTCAACTCGCGTGCACTTGCGGAAGTGGGCCGGGGCCTCGAACTCGGCTCCTTCATCCGGCTCGGCCGTGGTGAAGAGGGCACGGGTGGCCGGGACAAGGCTTCCATCCTCGCCGACACCCTCGAAGCGGTGATCGGCGCGGTCTATCTCGACCAGGGCCTGAGCGCGGCCTCGGAGCTGGTCCACCGGCTCTTCGACCCGCTGATCGACAGGTCCTCCAACCTCGGCGCCGGCCTGGACTGGAAGACCAGCCTCCAGGAGCTCACCGCCAGCGAGAGCCTCGGAGTCCCCGAGTACCTCGTCACGGAGACCGGCCCGGACCACGAGAAGACCTTCACTGCTGCTGCTCGCGTCGGTGGTGTCTCGTACGGCACCGGCACCGGCCGTAGCAAGAAGGAAGCGGAGCAGCAGGCGGCGGAATCCGCCTGGCGCGAGATCAGCGCCGCCGCAGAGGCACGGCAGGAGGCGGAGAAGTCCGCAGCCGACGGAGGGGCCGCCGACACCCCTTCGGAACCGTCGCCGCACACGGACGCCGCTCCGGCCTGAAACGGGAGACGGAGCCCCTCGGTGCCCTCAGCACCGGGGGGTTTCCCCTGTCCCCGGGGGCAGACAGGCCGCTCCCGCCCGCTCCGGGAGCCCGCCCGACGCTCCCGCCCCCTCATGTGTCTGGAGTCCACCGTGCCCGAGCTGCCCGAGGTCGAAGTCGTCCGCCGGGGTCTGGAGCGCTGGGTCAGCGGCCGTACCGTCACCGAGGTCGAGGTCCTGCACCCGCGCTCGGTCCGCCGGCACCTCGCGGGCGGCGTCGATTTCGCCGCCAGACTGCGCGGGGCCCGCTTCGGCACGGCGATGCGCCGCGGCAAATACCTCTGGGTGCCCATCGACGAGGCCTCCGCCTCGCTGCTCGGCCACCTCGGCATGAGCGGACAACTGCTGGTGCAGCCCACGGACGCGCCCGACGAGAAGCATCTGCGGGTGCGGATGCGGTTCGACGACACGCTCGGGACCGAACTGCGCTTCGTCGACCAGCGCACCTTCGGCGGACTCTCGCTGCACGACAACACCCCCGAGGGGCTGCCGGACACCATCGCGCACATCGCCAGGGACCCCCTCGACCCGCTCTTCGACGACGACGCCTTCCACACGGCACTGCGCCTGCGCCGTACGACGGTCAAACGCGCCCTGCTGGACCAGTCGCTGATCAGCGGCGTCGGCAACATCTACGCGGACGAGGCGCTCTGGCGCTCCAGACTGCACTACGACCGGCCGACCGCGACCCTGACCCGGCCCAGGTCGGCCGAGCTGCTCGGCCACGCCCGGGACGTCATGAACGCGGCGCTCGCCCAGGGCGGCACCAGCTTCGACAGCCTGTACGTCAACGTGAACGGCGAGTCCGGCTACTTCGACCGGTCGCTCGACGCGTACGGCCGGGAGGGCGAGCCCTGCCGCCGGTGCGGCGCCCCGATGCGCCGGCGCGCCTGGATGAACCGCTCCAGCTACTACTGCCCGCGCTGCCAGCGGCCCCCGCGCGCCGCGGCGTAGCGCGTCCGCTCGCCCAGCAGCGCACATCGGCCCTCGCGCGCGGCGCGGCGCTCATCGCGCGCGGGCGAAAGAGCGCCCGCCGCCGCGGTGGTGTGGCTCAGAAGCCGAAGCTCTGGGTCCACCAAGGACCGCCGGAACCCTCGTGCACACCGATGCCGATGGTCGTGTAATCGCAGTTGAGAATGTTCGCGCGGTGGCCCTCGCTGGCCATCCAGGCCGCCACCACGGCCTGGGCGTCCGCCTGGCCGCGGGCGATGTTCTCCGCGGCGAGCCCCCGCACGCCCGCCTGCTCGGCGCGGTCCCAGGGGGTGTCGCCGTCCGGGTCGGTGTGGGCGAAGAAGCCGCGCGCCGCCATGTCCTCGCTGAAGCTCTGGGCGAGGGAGGTCAGCGGCGCGCTCGTGGCCAGCGGGGAGCAGCCGGCCGTCGCCCGCTCCTGGTTCACCAGGGCCAGCACCTCGGCGCGTGCGGAGGCGCCGGAGGGGGCGGGGGCGGGCTTCTCGGCGGGCGGCGGGGCGGTGGAGGTCTTCGGCGGTGCGGGCTTGGCCGCCGCCGGGGCGGAGCTCTTGCGCGGGGCCGCGGTGGTCGCCTTCGCCTTCTTCGACGGGGTGGCGGCCGGGCTCCTGGACAAAGTGGCGGCCGTCTCCTTCGACGGAGCGGCGGAGGGCGCGGCCGACTTCGACGGCGCCGTGGACGCGCTCGTGGAGGGCGAGACGGAGGGGGCTGTGGACGGCGCGTTCGACGGAGTCCCCGAAGGAGCCGTCGACCGCTCGCCGCTCCGGTCGGCGGGGGAGGAGGACCGGTCGGCGGGTGCGGTCGTGCCGCCGCCCTGCGTCAACAGGTCAGGGGCGCCTCCGATGCGCACCTGGTCGGCGGCGGTGCTGCCGCCGGAGGTGTAGGCGCCGCCGCCGGGCAGCAGTCCCGAGGCCACGGCGGCCGCGCCGACGGCCACGGCCGCGGAGACGCCGAGAAGTCCGGTGCGGACGGGCACGGACGACTTCTTCCGACGCGCCCTTCCGGCCCGGGAGGCGGTCCCCGCCCCGGTGTCCTCAGCGGCGGGGCCTGCGGCGGATCGACGGTGGCGTCCCATGCGCTGTGCCTTCCTGGTGCTCCGGACGTCGCTGTGACGTCGTCTGCTCTGTCGCCCGCTCTGCTGAGCGACTTACGGATGATCGACTTATACGGAGACGCCCATCCAGTACTCACCCGATCGAGTGAGGCTATTGCGACGGGACTGTAGCCCATGGCTTTGAGGGGGCGGCGTGCTTCGTGCGCAATAGGCCGGTTAGCGTTCGGGCATGAACGAAGATGCGCGCCTCGTCGTCTGGGTACGCGGCCGAGTACAGCAAGTAGGCTTCCGCTGGTTCACCAGGGAAAACGCTTTGGAAATCGGTGGGCTCACCGGCTTCGCGCTCAATCTCGACGACGGCAGAGTGCAGATCGTCGCCGAGGGCCCGCGTGAGAATTGCCACCGCCTGCTGGACTGGCTGCGTTCCGACGACACACCCGGGCGGGTGGACGGCGTCACTGAGATCTGGGACACCCCGCGCGGCGGTTACGAGGGATTCGCCATGCGCTGATCCCTCTCGGTGCGCCGCCGCGCAACCGCCCGGAGCCGAGGGGAGAAGACGGTGCGCCGACCGGTCACCGGAGCGCCCCTCTGGCCCCCGGCACCCGAAATGACCTGCGAAGGAATCCGGGGGCACCCCATGGTTGCCAGATGCGGAATGTCGTGCAAGGCTGCGGCATTGACGAAGATCTGTACGCCCCTCGGGGTCCCGCAGGAGAGTCGCGCCGCATGATCGTCCGGCCGCGCGCCCCGGGACGCCTTGAGCCACGGGCTGTGATCGTGTTGACCGTCAAAGTTTTTGGTGAGACGCTGAAAACCCCGCGCACCGCAGCTGTTCGGTAGAGCTGATAAGCAGCATGACCGCAGTGATGACAGAGCCCTGCCGAGCGCCGCGGGCGCGATTCCCTGACGACCCACACCGCATCGGTCGGTCACTCATTGTGGAGGCCCATCCATCATGGCAAAGGCGCTTCTCGGTTACGTCGGCGGTTCCGACCCGCGACTCCTCGCCGAGATGCGACGGCTTCAGCAGCGCGTCCAGGACCTGGAGTCCGAGCTCACCCGGATTCAGGGCGAGAACGACGCGCTCAACGCCGCCGCGCAGCACCAGGAGTCACTGCTCGACAGCATCGACATCGACGTACCCCAGGGCGAGCCTGCGCTGACCTGACCGCTGCGGCCCTTGCGGGCCGGTCGGGCCGGGCACGCTCAACAGCCTCGGAACACCTCTGATTCATCCCGCGTCACGGACGACGTCTCCGAGACAGCGCGGCCCGGGACCACCGCGGCCGTCGATGGTCGGTGCCGATGTCCGATGGCCCTATTCACGTGCGTGGGGATCGCTGCTCGATCTCTCGCAGCACGACCCACAGGGACGCTTCGGCGTCCCTTTTTCTTTGCCTCCGCCCGGACGCTCCGACCCTCGCTTACCGTCTGATGTGCCCTGCCCCCTCACCGGTGAAACCGCGAGGGAAAGGTAGAGTCCGGCGGCGTGCACCTCAAGGCCCTGACCCTGCGGGGTTTCAAATCGTTCGCGTCCGCCACCACCCTGCGGTTCGAACCGGGGATCACCTGTGTCGTCGGCCCCAACGGGTCGGGCAAATCCAATGTGGTGGACGCGCTCTCCTGGGTCATGGGGGAACAGGGAGCCAAATCCCTGCGCGGCGGCAAGATGGAAGACGTGATCTTCGCCGGGACGACCGGGCGGCTACCGCTGGGGCGGGCCGAGGTGTCGCTGAGCATCGACAATTCCGATGGCGCATTGCCCATCGCGTACGCCGAGGTGACGATCACCCGGATCATGTTCCGCAATGGCGGCAGCGAATACCAGATCAACGGCGACACCTGCCGGCTGCTGGACATCCAGGAACTGCTCTCCGACTCCGGCATCGGCCGCGAGATGCACGTCATCGTCGGGCAGGGGCAGCTCGACTCCGTCCTGCATGCCGACCCGATGGGCCGACGGGCCTTCATCGAGGAGGCCGCCGGAGTGCTCAAGCACCGCAAGCGAAAAGAGAAGGCGCTGCGGAAGCTGGACGCGATGGGCGCCAACCTGGCCCGTGTCCAGGACCTCACCGCAGAGCTGCGCCGTCAGCTCAAACCGCTCGGCCGGCAGGCAGCCGTCGCCCGCCGGGCCGCCGTCATCCAGGCGGACCTGCGCGATGCCCGGCTGCGGCTCCTCGCCCACGACCTCGTGACCCTGCGTGACGCGCTGCGCGACGAGATCGCCGACGAAGCCGAACTGAAGAAGCGCAAGGAGTCGACGGAGGCGGAGCTGCGGGCGGCGCTCGACCGGGAAGCCGCGCTGGAGGGCGAGGCGCGCGGGCTCGCGCCCCGGCTCCAGAGCGCCCAGCAGACCTGGTACGAGCTGTCGCAACTGGCCGAGCGGGTACGCGGCACGATCTCCCTCGCCGACGCCCGGGTCCGCAGCGCCGCCGACGCCCCTGCCGAGGAACGCCGGGGGCGCGACCCCGAGGACCTGGAGCACGAGGCGGCCCGGGTCCGGGAGCAGGAAGCGGAACTGACCGCAGCCCTGGAGGCGGCCGAGAACGCGCTGGAGGACACCGTCGCCCACCGCGCCGAACTGGAACGCGAGCTGGCCGCGGAGGAGCGCGGGCTCAAGGACGCCGCCCGTGCCATCGCGGACCGCCGCGAGGGACTCGCACGGCTGCACGGCCAGGTCAACGCGGCCCGCGACCGCGCCGGTTCGGCCCAGGCGGAGATCGACCGGCTGGCCGCCTCCCGTGATGAGGCGCGGCAGCGCGCGGTCGCCGCGCGGGCGGAGTACGAGCAGCTCAGGGCCGAGGTCGACGCGCTGGACGCGGACGACGAGCGCCTGGCCGCCAGGCACGAGGCCGCTCGGGAGGCCCTCGCCCGCGCCCAGTCCGCCCACAGCGCCGCCCGCGAGGAGGCCACGGCCGCAGAGCGCAGCCGGGCCGCGGTCGCTGCCCGGCACGAGGTGCTGGCCCTGGGGCTGCGCCGCAAGGACGGCACGGGGGCGTTGCTCGGGGCGCGGGACCTGCTGACCGGCCTCCTCGGCCCGGCCGCGGAACTGCTCACCGTCGAGCCGGGCCACGAGATCCCGGTCGCCGCCGCCCTGGGGCCCGCGGCGGACGCGGTGGCCGTGGCGGACCCGGCCGCGGCCGCCGCGGCGATCCGGCTGCTGCGCGAGCGGGACGCGGGGCGCGCGGCGATGCTGCTGGGCGGGGGCGGGAGCACGCCGGGCGCGTCCGCCCCCCTGCCCGCGCAGAGCGGCACGTCGGCGGGCATGTCGAGCGGCGCCCCGGGCGGCCCGCACGACGGCGCGCTGAGCAGCGTTCCGGGCGGCGCACACAGCGGGACGCAGCCCGGGGCCGCCGGGGCCCTCCCCGCGGGCCGCGCCGGGGCCGTCCCTGCACAGGCCGTCGCCTCCGTGGCCGCCCGCCCCGTCGCGGAGTCGGTGCGGGGGCCCGCCGCGCTGGTGGCTGCCGTGCGCCACCTCGTACGGGACATGGTCGTCGTGGGGACGCTGGAGGAGGCGGAGGAACTGGTGGCCGCGCAGCCGGGGCTGACCGCGGTGACCGCAGAGGGGGATGTGCTCTCCGCCCACTTCGCCCACGGCGGGTCGGCCGGGGCGCCGAGCCTCCTGGAGGTCCGGGCCTCCGTCGAAGAGGCCGCGGCCGAGCTGGCCGACCTCGTGGTGCGGTGCGAGGAGCTGGCCGAGGCCCAGCGCCTGGCGGCTGAGCGGCGCACCCGGGAGGCCGCGCTCGTGGAGGAGCTGGGGGAGCGCCGCCGGGCGGCAGAGCGGGAGAAGTCGCAGTTCGCCCAGCAGCTCGGACGGCTCGCCGGGCAGGCCCGGGGGGCCGCGGGCGAGGCCGAGCGGATGACCGAGGCCGCCGCCCGCGCGCAGGAGGCCCTGGAGCGGGCTGCGGGGGAGGCAAAGGAGCTGGCCGAGCGGTTGCTGGTCGCCCAGGAGGCCCCTGCCGACGAGGAGCCCGACACCTCTGTGCGGGACCGGCTCGCCGCCGACGGGGCCGACGCCCGCCGGGCGGAGATGGAGGCCCGGCTCCAGGCGCGTACCCACGAGGAGCGGGTCAGGGCGCTGGCCGGACGGGCCGACGCGCTCGACCGGGCGGCCCGTGCCGAACGGGAGGCGCGCGACCGTGCGGAGCGGCGCCGGGCCCGGCTGCGGCACGAGGCGGAGGTGGCCTCCGCCGTCGCCTCCGGGGCTCGTCAGCTGCTGGCGCACGTGGAGGCGTCCCTCGTGCGGGCGGAGGCGGAGCGGGCGTCGGCAGAGGCGGCGAGGGGCGAGCGGGAAAGCGAGCTGGCCGCCGAGCGCGGCCGGAGCCGCGATCTCAAGGCGGAGCTGGACAAGCTGACCGACTCGGTCCACCGGGGCGAGGTCCTGGGGGCGGAGAAGCGGCTGCGCATCGAGCAGCTGGAGACGAAGGCCCTGGAGGAGCTGGGCGTGGAGCCGGCCGGGCTGATCGCGGAGTACGGCCCCGACCGGCTCGTGCCGCCGTCGCTCCCGGCGGAGGGCGAGGAACTGCCGCAGGACCCGGAGCACCCGCGCAATCTGCCGAAGCCCTATGTGCGGTCGGAGCAGGAGAAGCGGCTGCGGTCGGCCGAACGGGCGTACCAGCAGCTCGGGAAGGTGAATCCGCTCGCCCTGGAGGAGTTCTCGGCGCTGGAGGAACGACACAACTTCCTGTCCGAGCAGCTCGAGGACCTGAAGAGAACGCGGGCCGATCTGCTCCAGGTGGTCAAGGAGGTCGACGAGCGGGTCGAGCAGGTGTTCACACAGGCGTACCGGGACACGGCCCGCGAGTTCGAGGGGGTCTTCGCCCGCCTCTTCCCCGGGGGCGAGGGGCGGCTGGTCCTGACCGACCCGGACGACATGCTCGCCACGGGTGTGGACGTCGAGGCGCGCCCGCCGGGCAAGAAGGTGAAGCGGCTCTCCCTGCTGTCCGGCGGGGAGAGGTCCCTGACGGCCGTGGCGTTGCTGGTCTCGATCTTCAAGGCCCGGCCCAGCCCGTTCTACGTGATGGACGAGGTCGAGGCGGCTCTCGACGACACCAATCTGCAGCGGCTGATCCGGATCATGGAGGAGCTCCGGGAGAGCTCCCAGCTGATCGTCATCAGTCACCAGAAACGGACGATGGAGGTCGCCGACGCGCTGTACGGGGTCTCGATGCAGGGCGACGGCGTGTCGAAGGTCATCAGCCAGCGTCTCCGCTGAAACTTCACTCAATCGTCAGGGGTTCAACGATCGCTCCGGCCTCTTCTGGGTACGCGAGAGACCGCCCCACTGTTTGACTTCGCTTCTTGAAGACATAACCTCTGCGAAGTTGTTTTCACCTTCAAGTGGTGGTGGGTCGCCCGGTGTGACCCACTCAGTAGGCTCACCCCCCACGTCTGACTTGCGGCCAGGCATCAGGAGTTCACGTGACCAGCGCAGCGAACGGACCGGCGTCCGGAGCCCGAGCGGCCCATCCGGACCACCTCGGCCATGTCATCTTCATCACGGCGGCCGCGGCCATGGGCGGCTTCCTCTTCGGCTACGACAGTTCTGTCATCAACGGGGCGGTCGAGGCGATCCGCGACCGGTACGACGTCGGCTCCGGAACGCTGGCCCAGGTCATCGCCATCGCGCTGATCGGCTGTGCGATCGGCGCCGCCACCGCCGGGCGGATCGCGGACCGGATCGGCCGCATCCGCTGCATGCAGATCGCCTCGGTGCTCTTCGCGGCCAGCGCCGTGGGCTCCGCGCTGCCGTTCTCCCTCTGGGACCTGGCGCTGTGGCGCATCATCGGCGGCTTCGCCATCGGCATGGCCTCCGTCATCGGCCCCGCCTACATCGCCGAGGTCTCCCCGCCCGCCTACCGCGGTCGGCTCGGCTCCTTCCAGCAGGCCGCGATCGTCGTCGGCATCGCGGTCTCCCAGCTGGTCAACTACGCCATCCTGCAGCTCGCCGACGGCGACCAGCGCGGCGACATCATGGGTCTGGAGGCCTGGCAGTGGATGCTCGGCGTGGAGGTGGTCCCGGCGGTCCTGTACGGGCTGCTCTCCTTCGCCATCCCCGAGTCGCCGCGCTTCCTCATCTCGGTCGGCAAGAAGGAACGCGCCCGCCAGATCCTGGAGGAGGTCGAGGGCAAGGGCGTCGACCTCGACGCCCGCGTGGCCGAGATCGAGACCGCCATGCACCGCGAGCACAAGTCCTCCTTCCGGGACCTGCTCGGCGGCCGCTTCGGCTTCCTGCCCATCGTCTGGGTCGGTATCGGCCTCTCGCTCTTCCAGCAGCTCGTCGGCATCAACGTGGCGTTCTACTACTCGGCGACGCTGTGGCAGTCCGTCGGCATCAACCCCACCAACTCGTTCTTCTACTCGTTCACCACGTCGATCATCAACATCATCGGCACGGTGATCGCGATGGTGCTCGTCGACCGGGTGGGCCGCAGGCCGCTCGTCCTCATCGGCTCCACCGGCATGGCGATCGCGCTCGCCGTCGAGGCCTGGGCCTTCTCCGCGGACCTGGTCGACGGCAAGCTCCCCGGCACCGAGGGCGTCGTCGCGCTGATCGCCGCCCACACGTTCGTCCTCTTCTTCGCCCTCTCGTGGGGTGTCGTCGTCTGGGTCTTCCTCGGCGAGATGTTCCCGAACCGCATCCGCGCCGCCGCCCTCGGCGTCGCCGCCTCCGCCCAGTGGATCGCCAACTGGTCCATCACCGCGAGCTTCCCGAGCCTGGCCGACTGGAACCTGTCGGGCACCTACATGATCTACACCGGGTTCGCCCTGCTCTCCATCCCCTTCGTGCTCAAGTTCGTGAAGGAGACCAAGGGCAAGACGCTGGAGGAGATGGGCTGATCGCCCGACTCCCGCAGGCCCCCGCCACGGCCGCTCCCCGCCCCGGCTCATGCGCTGAGCCGGGGCGGGGGCTTGTGGAGCGCCCGCCCTGCCTCCGGCGTACGGGTGGCGCGGCTTCGCGGGCGGTGTCGGCCGGCACGAGGACACGCGCGGTCGCCGCGGGGCGGGGGAGGGGCCGAAGGGCCCGGCCGCAGCCCCGCGCCGGCGTGGACGGAGGCTCCCGACCGCACCGGACACGCAGCTCGGACGCGTCGGGCCGGAGAGACCCGGGCGGACCGTGACGGCACGGATTCGCACCTTCTGCGCTGCCGTGCCGTTCGTGGCCGATACTGGAGCCGTTATGGAAATCGTCATCCTTGCTGTAGTCATCGCCCTGGTCGCGGTCGGCCTGATCAGCGGGCTCGTGGTCAGCAGCCGCAAGAAGAAGCAGCTGCCGCCCCCGCCGCCGAGCACGCCGACCATCACCCCTCCCGCCGAGCCGCACGTCGGCGAGGAGGCCGAGACGCCGCGCGACGAAGCGCGGCGCACCATCGACGAAGTCGGCCTTCCGGAGGCCACCGCGCCCGCGGAGGAGGCCCCGGTCACCGAGGCTCCCGCGCCGCCCGCGCTGGAGATCCCCGAGCCCACCGAGGGCCGGCTCGTCCGTCTGAGGGCCCGGCTCGCACGCTCGCAGAACTCGCTGGGCAAGGGGCTCCTCACGCTCCTGTCCCGTGACAACCTCGACGAGGACACCTGGGAGGAGATCGAGGACACCCTCCTCACCGCCGACGTCGGCGTGGCCCCCACCCAGGAGCTGGTCGAGCGGCTGCGCGAGCGGGTCCGGGTGCTCGGCACCCGGACCCCCGAGGGCCTGCACGCCCTGCTCCGCGAAGAGCTGATCACCCTCCTCGGCCCCGACTTCGACCGCGAGGTCAAGACAGAGGGCGGCGCCGAGACCCCCGGCGTCGTCATGGTCGTCGGCGTCAACGGCACCGGGAAGACCACCACCACCGGAAAGCTGGCCCGGGTGCTCGTCGCCGACGGCCGCAGTGTGGTGCTCGGCGCGGCGGACACCTTCCGCGCCGCGGCCGCCGACCAGCTCCAGACCTGGGGCGAGCGCGTCGGAGCCCGTACGGTCCGCGGCCCAGAGGGCGGCGACCCGGCGTCCATCGCCTTCGACGCGGTCAAGGAAGGCATCGCGGAGGGCGCCGACGTCGTCCTCATCGACACCGCCGGCCGACTGCACACCAAGACCGGCCTCATGGACGAGCTGGGCAAGGTCAAGCGCGTCGTGGAGAAGCACGGCCCGCTCGACGAGATCCTGCTGGTCCTGGACGCCACCACCGGCCAGAACGGCCTCGTCCAGGCCCGGGTGTTCGCGGAGGTCGTGGACATCACCGGCATCGTCCTCACCAAGCTCGACGGCACCGCCAAGGGCGGCATCGTCGTCGCGGTCCAGCGGGAGCTGGGCGTACCGGTGAAGCTGATCGGCCTCGGCGAGGGCGCGGACGACCTGGCTCCGTTCGAGCCGGGCGCCTTCGTGGACGCCCTGATCGGCGACTGACGCACCACGCGCTCCGTCCGCCTTTCCCGCCTCTGCTGCCGCCACAGGGCCGAGCCTGCCGGACCGGCCGGTTCGAGCACGCGGGGAGGCGCCAGGCGGTGCGGAGCGGGACAGCCCTCAGGAGCGGTGGCAGACGTACGCCAGGGTCCCCAGCAGCAGCCGCGCCCGCGGGGGAGCGGCTGCCGTGTCCAGCCGCGGGGGGCGCAGCCAGCGGACCGGGCCGAGGCCGCCGAGGTCGGACGGCGGGGCGGTGATGTGCGTCCCCGGGCCCAGGGCGCGCAGATCGAGTCGGGCGTCGTCCCACCCCATCCGGTACAGCAGCTCGGGCATCTCGGCGGCGGCTCCGGGCGCGACGAGGAACTGGGCCCGCCCGGTCGGCGTCACCGCCACCGGCCCCGTCGGCAGCCCCATCCGCTCCAGCCGCACCACGGCCCGCCGCCCGGCCTGCTCCGCGACGTCCAGCACGTCGAAGGAGTGCCCCACCGGCAGGAGCATCGCGGCGCCCGGCGTCCGGGCCCACGCGTCCGCGGCGCGGTCCCGGCCGGCGCC
>NZ_JBBBEN010000078.1:31119-64833 GCF_037137275.1 Streptomyces pratensis
GGGACCGCGCCGGCGACCCCCAGCGGATGGGCGCCGGGGGCGGGGCAGACCGGATCGCCGCACGAGCAGGAGCCGGAGCGGGCCCGTGCGCCGGGCGCCACGGCCCAGCCCCACAGCCCGGTGTACTCGGCGACCGCGGCGCCCTCGGCGTCCCGGCCGCGCCGCCGCGCGCCGGGTCGACGCTCTCGGATGCCGCCGATCGTGAAGCCCATGCCCCCTCCAACGCTCCGAATCTTCGGTGGTTACGACGCGCGGCGCCCGGGCAGCCCCCCGTAGCCTGCACTCGAACGAGTGGCGTACGCGGTAGTGCGCTGGGTAGTGCGTCATGAAGTGCGCGCCCCCGAGTGCGTCCGTCCGCCCGTCCTCGGTCCTGGTCGCTCAAGTCAAGCGCGCCCAGGGGCAGTCGGGGTCATTCGAAGGGGTGGCGAATGGTGGCGTTTCCGCATTCCCTCTCGCTGAGGCGGTGTTCGTAGGATTACCGTCGGTACCCGGAACCTGGGAGCATGTGCACCCGCGGGTATGCCGCGGGCAACCCGATCCTCTGTTCGGCGGTGTGCGACAGGCGTACGGACGGCACCGAGGCACGGCATTCTGATAATGGTTCGCGCGATGAGGTTTCGGCGGGATGGGGGCGTACCAGTGAGTGGCAGCGGCGCAGGCGACACGGATGCCGGAAAGCGCCCCAACGGGCCATTGGGCTCATGGTTCGTGCGCAGCGGCTGGTCCAAGGGCGAGCTGGCCCGCCAGGTGAACCGGCGGGCGCGTCAGATGGGCGCCCACCACATCAGCACCGACACCTCCCGGGTGCGGCGCTGGCTCGACGGGGAACAGCCGCGGGAGCCGATTCCGCGCATCCTCTCCGAGCTGTTCTCCGAGCGCTTCGGCACCGTCGTGGCCATCGAGGACCTCGGGCTGCGCACCGCGCACCAGTCGCCCTCGGTCTCCGGCGTCGACCTGCCCTGGGCCGGGCCCCAGACCGTCGCCCTGCTCAGCGAGTTCTCCCGCAGCGACCTGATGCTCGCCCGGCGTGGCTTCCTCGGCAGCTCACTCGCCCTGGCCGCGGGCCCCACGCTCATCGAGCCCATGCAGCGCTGGCTGGTGCCCGTCCCGGCCCAGAACCCCGGAGCGCTGGACTCCAAGGACACCGCGCACCGCCCCTCCAGGCTCTCGCCGCCCGAGCTGGACCTGCTGGAGTCGACCACCGCCATGTTTCGGCAGTGGGACGCCCAGTGCGGCGGCGGGCTGCGCCGCAAGGCCGTCGTCGGCCAGCTCCACGAGGTCACCGACCTGCTCCAGGAGCCCCAGCCCGGCCCCACCGCCCAGCGCCTCTTCCGCTGCGCCGCCGAACTGGCCGAGCTGGCGGGCTGGATGAGCTACGACGTCGGCCTCCAGCCCACCGCGCAGAAGTACTTCGTGCTCGCCCTGCACGCCGCCAAGGAGGCGGGGGACAAGCCGCTCGGCAGCTACATCCTGTCCAGCATGAGCCGCCAGATGATCCACCTGGGCCGCCCCGACGACGCCCTGGAGCTGATCCACCTGGCGCAGTACGGCAGCCGCGACTGCGCCACTTCCCGGACGCAGGCCATGCTGTATGCGATGGAGGCCCGCGCCTACGCCAACATGGGCCAGCCCAGCAAGTGCAAGCGGGCCGTCCGGATGGCCGAGGACACCTTCCTGGACGCCGGTCTGGACGGCGAGCCCGAGCCCGACTGGATTCGCTTCTTCTCCGAGGCGGAGCTGAACGGGGAGAACGCCCACTCCTTCCGGGACCTCGCCTACGTCGCAGGCCGCAGCCCCACCTACGCCTCGCTCGCCGAGCCCGTCATGGAGAAGGCGGTCGAGCTGTTCGGCGAGGACGACGAACACCAGCGCTCCTACGCCCTCAACCTCATCGGCATGGCCACCGTCCACCTCCTCCAGCGGGAACCGGAGGAGTCCACCGTGCTGGCCGCCCGGGCCCTGAGGATCGCCAAGAAGGTCCGCTCCGAGCGGGTGAACACCCGCCTGCGCAAGACCGTCGACACCGCCGCCAGGGACTTCGGCGACGTCGCCGACGTCGCCCGGCTCACCGAGCTGCTCCACGAACAGCTTCCGGAGACCGCCGAAGCGGTCTGACCCGACCCCGGCGCCCCTCCCGTACGGCACCCCGCCCCGCCCCCCTGCCGCCAGACCACACGGAGGGGCGCCCGGCCATGCCCGGGGCCTCCCGCCGCGCCGTGGGCGCGGCGCGGGGCAGATCACCGGACGCGCCGCCCCGGATTCATCCGGATGTAACGCGCACCCCCTCTTCGTCACGTCGGCGAAACATCGTGGGGCACCCCTCGAAACGGCGCTCCGTCAATCTCGTGCCCCATAGCCGGCCCGCACCTGTACCCCGTGGCCCCGCAGCCTTCCCCGCACGCCGCGGCCGCACGACGACGAGGAGACGCCGATGCCCCCAGGCATCACGACGCTTGCCGCAGACGCCCCCGGGCTGTCCGCCGCCAACACCGGGTTCATGCTCATCTGCTCGGCCCTGGTGATGCTCATGACCCCCGGCCTCGCCTTCTTCTACGGAGGCATGGTCCGCGTCAAGAGCACCCTCAACATGCTGATGATGAGCTTCGTCAGCCTCGGGATCGTCACGGTCCTGTGGGTGCTCTACGGATTCAGCCTCGCCTTCGGCTCCGACGTCGGCTCGGTCGTCGGCTGGAGCTCCGACTACGTCGGTCTCAGCGGGATCGGCGTCACCGAACTCTGGGACGGCACCACCATCCCGGTGTACGTCTTCGCCGTCTTCCAGCTGATGTTCGCCGTCCTCACCCCGGCCCTGATCAGCGGTGCGCTGGCCGACCGCGTGAAGTTCACGGCGTGGTCGCTGTTCGTCCTCCTGTGGGTCACCGTCGTCTACTTCCCCGTCGCCCACTGGGTCTGGGCGCCGGGCGGCTGGCTCTTCGAGATGGGCGTCATCGACTTCGCCGGGGGCACGGCCGTCCACATCAACGCGGGCGCCGCGGCGCTCGGCGTGATCCTGGTCATCGGCAAGCGCGTCGGCTTCAAGAAGGACCCGATGCGGCCGCACAGCCTGCCGCTCGTCATGCTCGGCGCGGCCCTCCTGTGGTTCGGCTGGTTCGGCTTCAACGCCGGTTCCTGGCTCGGCAACGACGACGGCGTCGGCGCGGTCATGTTCCTGAACACCCAGGTCGCCACCGCCGCCGCCGTCCTCGCCTGGCTCGGCTACGAGAAGTTCCGCCACGGCTCCTGCACCACCCTCGGCGCCGCCTCCGGCGCGGTCGCCGGCCTCGTCGCCATCACCCCGGCGGGCGGCTCCGTCAGCCCCCTCGGCGCCCTCGCGGTCGGCGCGATCGCCGGTGTCCTGTGCGCCATGGCGATCGGCCTGAAATACCGGTTCGGCTACGACGACTCCCTGGACGTCATCGGCGTCCACCTCGTCGGCGGCGTGATCGGCTCCCTCCTCGTCGGCTTCTTCGCCACCGGCGGCGTCCAGTCCGACGCCAAGGGCCTCTTCTACGGCGGCGGCCTGGAACAGCTCGGCAAGCAGACCGTCGGCGTCGTCGCTGTCCTCGCGTACTCTCTGGCCGTCTCCGCCGTCCTCGCCCTCCTGCTGGACCGGACCATCGGCATGCGGGTCTCGGAGGACGACGAGATCTCCGGCATCGACCAGGTCGAGCACGCCGAGACGGCGTACGACTTCAGCGGCGCCGGAGGCGGCACGGTCGCCCGTACCGCCGCACCCGCCCCGGACCCGACGGCAGCACCCAAGGCGAAGAAGGTCGACGCATGAAGCTCATCACCGCGGTCGTGAAGCCGCACCGGCTGGACGAGATCAAGGAGGCCCTCCAGGCCTTCGGCGTCCACGGACTCACCGTCACCGAAGCCAGCGGCTACGGGCGCCAGCGCGGCCACACCGAGGTCTACCGGGGCGCCGAGTACACCGTCGACCTGGTCCCCAAGGTCCGCGTCGAGGTCCTGGTCGAGGACGAGGACGCCGAACAGCTCATCGAGGTCGTCGTCAAGGCCGCCAGGACCGGCAAGATCGGGGACGGCAAGGTCTGGAGCGTCCCGGTCGACACCGCCGTCCGCGTCCGCACCGGCGAACGCGGCCCGGACGCCCTCTGACCGACGGCCCGCACACGGAAGGCACCCGGGTGACGATCGACGAGACCACCGAAACCGAAGCCTCGGGACCCAGCGGCTACGCGGCGGCCCGGCTGCGCCTCCTCCAGCAGGACGCGCGGTCCGGGCCGCCGCGCCGTGCGGCCCTCGCCCGCCTCACCGACGACTGGCTCACCGGCCTGTTCGCCGCGGCCGCCGAACGCGCCGGGGTGCGCGGGGCCGCCCTGGCCGCCGTCGGCGGCTACGGCCGCGGCGAACTCTCCCCGCGCAGCGACCTCGACCTGCTCCTCCTGCACGACGGCAGCGCCGGCCCGGCGGCCCTCGCCGCCCTGGCCGACGGCCTCTGGTACCCGGTCTGGGACCTGGGCCTGGCCCTCGACCACTCCGTGCGCACCCCCGGCGAGGCGCGCGGAACCGCCCGGGAGGACCTCAAGGCCCAGCTCGGCCTGCTGGACGCCCGCCCCGTCGCCGGCGACCCGGGCCTCGTCACCTCCCTGCGCACCGCGGTCCTCGCCGACTGGCGCGACCAGGCCCCGGCGCGCCTGCCCGCCCTCGCCGCCCTCTGCCGGGACCGGGGCGAACGCGCGGGCGAACTCCAGTACCTCCTGGAACCCGACCTCAAGGAGGCCCGCGGAGGCCTCCGCGACGCCACCGCCCTGCGCGCGGTGGCCGCCTCCTGGGTCGCCGACGCCCCGCGCGAAGGACTGGCCGAGGCCCGCCGCACCCTCCTGGACGCCCGCGACGCCCTCCACCTCACCACCGGGCGCGCCACCGACCGGCTCGCCCTCCAGGAGCAGGAGCAGGTCGCCGAGGCGCTCGGCCTGCCCGACGCCGACGCCCTGCTGCGCCGGCTGTACGAGGCCGCCCGCACGATCTCGTACGCCACCGACGTCACCTGGCGCGAGGTCGAACGGGTGCTGCGCGCCCGATCGGCCCGCCCGAGACTCCGCGGGATGCTCGGCGGCCGCGGCTCCCGGACCGCCCCCGAACGCACCCCCCTGGCCGACGGCGTGGTGGAGGCGGACGGCGAAGTGGTCCTCGCCCGCGCCGCCCGGCCCGAACACGACCCCGCCCTCGCCCTGCGCGCCGCCGCGGCCGCCGCCGAGGCCGGGCTCCCGCTCTCCCGCCACCTCGTACGCCACCTGGCCGCCACCGCCCGGCCGCTGCCGGTCCCGTGGCCCCCCGAGGCCCGGGAGGAGCTGGTCACCCTGCTCGGCGCGGGGGAGGCCGCCGTCGGCGTCTGGGAGGCGCTCGAAGCGGAAGGGATCATCAGCGGACTGCTGCCCGACTGGGAACGCGTCCGCTGCCTGCCCCAGCGCAACCCCGTCCACACCTGGACCGTCGACCGGCACCTCGTGGAGACCGCCGTCCGCGCCGCCTCCTTCACCCGCCGCGTCCGCCGGCCCGACCTCCTGCTGGTCGCCGCCCTGCTCCACGACATCGGCAAGGGTCTGCCCGGCGACCACTGCGAATCCGGCGCGCCCATCGCCCGCGACACGGCCGCCCGCATCGGCTTCGACCGGCACGACGCCGACGTCGTCGCCGCCCTCGTACGCCATCACCTGCTGCTCGTCGAGACCGCCACCCGGCGCGACCTGGACGACCCGGCCACCGTGCGGTCGGTCGCTTCGGCCGTCTCCGACACCTCCACCCTGGAACTCCTGCACGCCCTCACCGAGGCCGACGCGCTCGCCACCGGGCCCGCCGCCTGGAGCGCCTGGCGCGCCTCCCTGGTGAACGACCTCGTCGAACGCGTCGCCGCCGTCCTCACCGGCAAGAGCCCGGAGGAGCCCGAGGAAGCCGCGCCCGGCGTCGAGCACGAACGCCTCGCCGTCGAGGCCCTGCGCACCGGCCGCCCCGTCCTCGCCCTGCACACCCGGCCGGAGGAGCCCGCGGAGGGCGGCCCGGCCGAACCCGTCGGCGTCGAACTCCTCATCGCCCTGCCCGACCGCCCTGGCGTCCTGCCCGCCGCCGCCGGGGTCCTCGCCCTGCACCGCCTCACCGTGCGCGCCGCCGACCTCCGGGCCGTGGAGCTGCCCGACGAGCTGGGACGGTCGGCGGACCTGCTGCTGCTCACCTGGCGGGTCGCCGCCGCGTACGGGTCCCTCCCGCAGGCCGACCGGCTCCGCGCCGACCTCGCACGCGCCCTGGACGGCTCCCTGGACATCGCGGCCCGCCTCGCGGAACGGGAGGCCGCCACCCCGCGCCGACGCGGGGTGAAGGCCCCGCCGCCCCGGGTGGCCGTCGCCGCGGCCGGGTCCCGGCGCGCCACCGTCATCGAGGTCCGCGCCCAGGACGCCCCGGGCCTGCTGCACCGGATCGGGCAGGCCCTCGAACAGAGCGCCGTACGGGTGCGCAGCGCACACGTCTCGACCCTGGGCGCCAACGCGGTGGACGCCTTCTACGTCACCGGGGCCGACGGCGAACCGCTGTCCCCGGTCCGGGCCGCCGAGGTCGCGCAGGAGGTCGAGAAGGCTCTCGGGTGACCCCTGCTCCGCCCCCTCCAGGGTCTCGCCGGCCGCCGGAACCGGGCGCGGGCTTGGTGATCGCCGGGGGACGGATACCCTGGAGGGCGACCTACCTGCCCCGCCCCCGACCCTGAGGACCGACGAGCGCCGTGTTCGATACTCTCTCCGACCGCCTTAGCGCGACTTTCAAGAACCTCAGGGGCAAGGGCCGCTTGTCCGAGGCGGACATCGACGCCACGGCACGCGAGATCCGTATCGCCCTGCTGGAAGCCGACGTCGCCCTGCCCGTGGTCCGGGCCTTCATCGCCAACGTGAAGGAGCGGGCGCGCGGCGTCGAGGTCTCCCAGGCGCTGAACCCCGCCCAGCAGGTCGTCAAGATCGTCAACGAGGAGCTCGTCTCCATCCTCGGCGGCGAGACCCGGCGGCTGCGGTTCGCCAAGAACCCGCCCACCGTGATCATGCTCGCCGGCCTCCAGGGCGCCGGTAAGACGACGCTGGCCGGAAAGCTCGGCCTCTGGCTCAAGAGCCAGGGCCACTCCCCGCTGCTGGTCGCCTGCGACCTCCAGCGCCCCAACGCCGTCAACCAGCTGAGCGTCGTCGCCGAGCGCGCCGGCGTCGCGGTCTACGCCCCGGAGCCGGGCAACGGCGTCGGCGACCCGGTGAAGGTCGCCCAGGACTCCATCGAGTTCGCCAAGGCCAAGGTCCACGACATCGTGATCGTCGACACCGCCGGCCGCCTCGGCATCGACCAGGAGCTGATGCGCCAGGCCGCGGACATCCGCGACGCCGTCAGCCCCGACGAGATCCTCTTCGTCGTCGACGCGATGATCGGCCAGGACGCGGTCAACACCGCCGAGGCCTTCCGCGACGGCGTCGGCTTCGACGGCGTGGTGCTCTCCAAGCTCGACGGCGACGCCCGCGGCGGCGCGGCTCTGTCGATCGCCCACGTCACGGGCAAGCAGATCATGTTCGCGTCGAACGGCGAGAAGCTGGAGGACTTCGACGCGTTCCACCCGGACCGGATGGCCTCCCGCATCCTCGACATGGGCGACCTGCTCACCCTGATCGAGCAGGCGGAGAAGACGTTCAGCCAGGAAGAGGCCGCCAAAATGGCCTCCAAGCTGTCGTCGAGCAAGGGCAAGGACTTCACGCTCGACGACTTCCTGGCCCAGATGGAGCAGGTCCGCAAGATGGGCTCCATCTCCAAGCTGCTCGGGATGCTGCCCGGCATGGGGCAGATGAAGGACCAGATCAACAACATCGACGAGCGGGACATCGACCGCACCGCCGCGATCATCAAGTCGATGACCCCCAAGGAGCGCGCCGAGCCGACGATCATCAACGGTTCGCGCCGGGCCCGTATCGCCAAGGGGTCGGGCGTCGAGGTCTCCGCGGTGAAGAGCCTGGTGGAGCGTTTCTTCGAGGCCCGCAAGATGATGTCGAAGATGGCCCAGGGCGGCGGCATGCCCGGGATGCCGGGAATGCCCGGCATGGGTGGCGGCCCCGGCCGTCAGAAGAAGCAGGTCAAGCAGGCCAAGGGCAAGCGCAAGAGCGGCAACCCGATGAAGCGCAAGGCAGAGGAGCAGGCCGCGGCGGCCCGCCGCGAGCAGGCGGCGGCCCAGGGCGGCGCGTTCGGACTGCCCGCCCAGGACGACAAGAACTTCGAGCTGCCGGACGAGTTCAAGAAGTTCATGTAGCCGGTCCGCCCCCCACGCGCGCCCCCTGGCACAGGCGAGGGGCGCCCTCTTGCCCAGGGCGCCCCCAGGGGATGCCCTGCGGATCGGAGCCGGGTCCGCGACGCCTGGCACGGCGCCTCGCGGCGTTGCCGGCCCTGATCCGCCGGACACTCCTGGCGCCTGACGGGCTCCGTGCCCCTCAGGCCGCGCACACGAGGTAGCGGAAGACGTTCGGCATCCACACCGTGCCGTCGCGCCGCCGGTACGGGCGCAGGGCCTGAGCGACCTCCTCCTCGACCCGGGGGCGGCCCGCGGCTCGAACGGCGGCGTCGAAGAGTCCGGTGGACAGCAGCCCGCGCACCGCGCTGTTCGTGTCCGCGTACCCGAACGGGCAGGAGACCCGCCCGGAACCGTCCGGCTTCAGCCCGGCCCGCGCCGCCACCTCCTCCAGATCGTCCCGCAGCGTGGGCCGCCAGTCGCCGGGGCCCGCAGGCGCCGGGCGCGCCGAGCCCGCGAGCCGGGCCGCCACCCGCAGCACCGCTGCCGTGGCACACCGCTCCGGCGGGCCCCAGCCGCTCAGCACCACGGTGGCGCCCCGTACGGCCAGCGGAACGGCGGCCTCCAGCGCGGGGACCAGCCCCTCGGAGTCGCCGGCCGTGCAACCGACCGGCTCGAAGACCGTGATCAGGTTGTACGGAGTCCCGTCCGGACCGGCCGCCGCGGGCCTGCCGCCCGCCGACAGCCGGGTCCGATGCGCGGGCCGCGCGGGCGCGTCGTCCCGGCCGGCCTCGGACAGCAGGCGCGCGCGGGCCGGCGTCAGGCGCTGCCGGTCGAAATCCACACCCGTGACGTACGCCCCCCGGGCCGCCGCGACGAGCATCGCGAGGCCGGAGCCGCAGCCGAGCGACAGCATCCGGGTGGCGGCCCCGACTTCCAGCCGGTCGTACACCGCTTCATACAGCGGCGCCAGCATGCGTTCCTGGATCTCGGCCCGGTCACGTGCGTGGGAGCCGGCGTCCGCCGACGCGGAGGAGCCCGTGTCCAGGTGGTTCCGGACGAGCGTTGGTGTCATGGATAGCGCCCCAATCCGCCGAGAGGTCGATCGTGCCCGAATGAACGCCCCCCGTGTGCGTGTGCCGCCCCCGTATGCCGGAGAACCGAGCGTCGGCCGTCCGTCCGGGGGAGTGGGACACCGTCTGCGCACCCCGGCCGTGCATCCGGCCGAAACCGTCACGCGCCGTCCCGCCCACGTCGTCGTGAGGCCGGAAGGGCCAGGGGCGCCCCGCCCCGCCGACGCCGTACGAGTGCCGGCACCGGGAGGCCGCTGTGTCCGCGAACCATGTCTGCTCCGCGACCAGTCTGACCCGACACCCCGCGCCGGGCACGTCGAGGGGCGCTGCCGGTAGTCTCGCGAGCGGGCCGGCACGCGCAGGCGGCCGCCTGCGCACCCCACGGCCACCGCCCCGCCCCCATCGGACGCTACGCACCACCTTGGTGCGAGCTGTGCGTCTTCTCCGCAGTTCGGCGCACGCGCCCTCGTCCGGACCCATCAACGGCAACTGACTGGTACGTGCAAATTATTTGGGATGCCCCGGAATAGGAACACCGAGGCACCCGGGCTCGTTGTCACGACGTGAGCACGACACCACCTGTACTTGCCGCAGAGCTGGCACAGGCGTGGGCCGACATTCAGCGGTACCACCCCGAGCTGCCAGACCTTGCCGCGCCCGAGTCCCTGATCGGAGAGTCCTCGTCCGCCTGTGGCGCCGAGCTCTCCTTCGAGCGACTGCTCCACGAGGCAGTCCACGGCATCGCCGCCGCGAGAGGTGTCCGCGACACCTCCCGCGCCGGCCGATACCACAACCGACGTTTCCTCGCGATCGCCGAGGAGCTGGGCCTCGATCACGCCGACGAGCCCCATCCCAGCAGCGGTTTCTCACTGGTCGCCCTGGTTCCGGAGGCCAAGCGCCGGTACCGCCCGACCATCGAGCGGCTGCAGCGCGCCCTCAAGGCGCACACGGTGGCCACCGCCGCCGACACCAAGCGCTCGTTCCGCGGCCCCGCCGCCCGGCACGGGTCCTCCGGGGGAGGCGTGCGAGTCAAGGCGGTCTGCGACTGCGGACGCAACGTCCGGGTCGTCCCGTCGGTCCTGGCGCAGGCGCCGATCGTCTGCGGCGGCTGCGGAAAGCCGTTCCGCATCCCCGAATCGGCGGTCGCGGTGGGGTGAGCCGGTGGGGTGTGGCACAATGTCTAGCTGTACTCGACAGTCGCATAGGACCCCTCTCTCCTCCGGCTGACGCGTCCGTCGGGCACCCGAGTACCGCAACCCCACGTGGCATCTTCGTTGTGCCCAACCACGTCATAGACCAGGAGACACCACTCCCGTGGCAGTCAAGATCAAGCTGAAGCGTCTGGGCAAGGTCCGTTCGCCTCACTACCGCATCATCGTCGCCGACTCCCGTGTCCGCCGTGACGGCCGGGCCATCGAGGAGATCGGCCTGTACCACCCGGTGCAGAACCCGTCGCGCATCGAGGTCAACTCGGAGCGTGCGCAGTACTGGCTGTCCGTCGGCGCCCAGCCGACCGAGCCGGTTCTCGCGATCCTGAAGCTCACCGGTGACTGGCAGGCCCACAAGGGCCTCCCGGCCCCCGCGCCGCTGCTGCAGCCGGAGCCCAAGGCTGACAAGCGCGCACTGTTCGAGGCGCTGACCGCGGACGGCGACGAGGCCAAGGGTGAGGCCATCACCCCCAAGGCCAAGAAGTCCGACAAGAAGGCGGACGAGGCGGCCGACGCTGCCGTGTCCACCGAGTCGACCGAGGCCTGAGCATGCTCGAGGAGGCTCTCGAGCACCTCGTGAAGGGCATTGTCGACAACCCCGACGACGTGCAGGTTGCCTCGCGCACCCTGCGCCGCGGGCGCGTGCTGGAGGTCCGGGTCCACCCCGATGACCTCGGCAAGGTGATCGGCCGCAACGGCCGCACCGCTCGCTCCCTGCGTACGGTCGTGGGTGCCATCGGCGGTCGTGGAATCCGCGTCGACCTCGTCGACGTGGACCAGGTTCGCTGAAGTAGTTGAACACCGGCCAGGGCCGGGGAGGGCCTTCGGGCCGTCCCCGGCCTTTGTCGTCGGTCCCCGGCCGCGTCGCCGCTCCCGCGGCGTCCGCCACCCCGTCCAGTCGCGTCCGCACTCATCCAGTCGCGTCCGCACCCCCACCCATCGGAGAAACAGCGTGCAGTTGGTAGTCGCGCGGATCGGCCGCGCCCACGGCATCAAGGGCGAGGTCACCGTCGAGGTACGAACGGACGAGCCGGAGCTGCGGCTCGGGCCCGGCGCGGTCCTCGCCACAGAGCCGGCGGCGACGGGGCCGCTGACGATCGAGTCCGGCCGCGTCCACAGCGGACGGCTGCTGCTGCGTTTCGAAGGCGTGCGCGACCGCACCGCCGCCGAAGCCCTGCGCAACACCCTGCTGATCGCCGAGGTGGACCCTCAGGAGCTCCCGGAGGACCCCGAGGAGTTCTACGACCACCAGCTGATCGACCTCGACGTGGTCCTCGCCGACGGCACCGAGATCGGCCGGATCACCGAGATCTCCCATCTCCCCTCGCAGGACCTGTTCATCGTGGAGCGGCCCGACGGCAGCGAGGTGATGATCCCCTTCGTGGAGGAGATCGTCACCGGCATCGATCTGGAGGAGCAGCGGGCGGTCATCGCCCCGCCGCCCGGCCTGATCGACGAGAGCGAGGCTGTGGTGGCCTCGTCCCGCGAGGAGGAGGCGGACGCCGGGGGCGCGGACGCCGGGGTCGCGGACTCCGGTGACGCGGGCGAGGCGCCGAAGGGCGACGTCTGATGCGGCTCGACGTCGTCACGATCTTCCCGGAGTACCTGGAACCGCTGAACGTCTCCCTCGTCGGCAAGGCCCGCGCCCGTGGCGTGCTGGACGTCCACGTCCATGACCTGCGGGAATGGACGTACGACCGGCACAACACGGTCGACGACACCCCTTACGGCGGCGGCCCCGGCATGGTCATGAAGACCGAGCCCTGGGGCGAGGCGCTCGACGAGGCCCTCGCCGACGGCTACGAGGCGGGAGCGCACGGCCCGGTCCTCGTCGTGCCCACGCCCAGCGGCCGCCCGTTCACCCAGGAACTGGCCGTCGAGCTGTCCGCCGCGCCGTGGCTGGTCTTCGCCCCCGCGCGGTACGAGGGCATCGACCGCCGGGTGATCGACGAGTACGCCACCCGGCTGCCGGTCGTCGAGGTCTCCATCGGGGACTACGTGCTCGCCGGCGGGGAAGCCGCCGTGCTGGTGGTCACGGAGGCCGTGGCCCGGCTGCTGCCGGGCGTCCTCGGCAACGCCGAATCGCACCGGGACGACTCCTTCGCCCCCGGTGCGATGGCGAACCTGCTGGAGGGCCCTGTCTACACCAAGCCGCCGGAGTGGCGGGGCCGCTGCATCCCGGAGGTCCTGCTGAGCGGACACCACGGGAAGATCGCGCGCTGGCGGCGGGACCAGGCCTTCGCCCGCACCGCCCTGAACCGGCCGGATCTGATCGAGCGGTGCGAGGCGAGCGCCTTCGACAAGAAGGACCGCGAGATCCTCTCCATCCTCGGCTGGGCGCCGGAGCCCGGCGGCCGATTTTGGCGCAGGCCGTCCGCCGTGGAAGAATAGGCCGCTGCCGTACGTCCGACGAGCGCCCCTGCCACAGGGGGAAAGCCGCCCGTCCGACGCGGTCGGCACCTCAGAACTCCTTCACCACGTTCCGTCGATGACCTGTGGCATCGGCGAAGAAAGCAGCCACCATGACTTCCCTGCTCGATGGCGTCAACGCCGCATCCCTCCGTACGGACCTCCCGGCGTTCCGTCCCGGTGACACCGTCAGCGTCCACGTGCGCGTGACCGAGGGCAGCCGCTCCCGTATCCAGCAGTTCAAGGGCGTCGTCATCCGCCGCCAGGGCTCGGGCGTCAGCGAGACCTTCACGGTCCGCAAGGTCTCCTTCAGCGTCGGCGTGGAGCGTACCTTCCCGGTCCACAGCCCGATCTTCGAGAAGATCGAGCTCGTCACCCGCGGTGACGTCCGTCGCGCCAAGCTGTACTTCCTCCGTGAGCTGCGCGGCAAGGCCGCGAAGATCAAGGAGAAGCGCGACAACTGAGCTGCCGCCCGCGTCCACAGCCCGGCCGGATAAGCTTCGGCCGCGATGGACACGCAAGCACAGCACTCGGAGCGCGATCGCTCCTCGGACCCCGATGCGGGTCCCGAGGGGCGGTCGCGCTTCTCGCGTACCGGGCGGCACATCGCCTCCGTCCTGTCCTCCCGGCGGGTCCTCCTGGGGACGGCCGCGTCCGTCGTCGCCCTGCTGCTGTTCAGCGCCTATGTGATCCAGCCCTTCCTGATCCCCAGTGGTTCGATGGAGCCCACGCTCCAGGTCGGCGACCGGGTCCTCGTCAACAAGCTGGCGTACCGTTTCGGCTCCGAACCCCGGCGTGGCGACGTGGTGGTCTTCGACGGGACCGGCTCCTTCGTGCGGGAGGACCTCGACGCCGACCCGGTGACCGGTCTGCTGCGCGGGGCCGCGGCGTCCGTGGGCCTCGCGGAGCCCGCCGACACCGACTTCGTGAAGCGGGTGATCGGCGTGGGCGGCGACCATGTCGTCTGCTGTGACGCGCGCGGGAGGATCGAGGTCAACGACACGGCCGTGAGCGAGCCGTATCTGTATCCCGGCGACACGGCCTCCCGGGCTCCGTTCGACGTCGTCGTGCCCGACGGCGCGCTGTGGATGATGGGCGACCACCGCAGCCGCTCCAGCGACTCCCGGGACCGCCTCGGATCGCCCGGTGGCGGAATGGTCCCCGTCGAGAGGGTGACCGGCCGCGTGGACTGGCTGGGCTGGCCGCCGGCGCGCATGGGCCCGTCCCAGGGGACCGACGCCTTCCGGGGCGTCGGGACGCCCGGCGGAGCGCATGGGTAACCGCGGACGCCCGCGCGGCGGAGCCGGCCCGGACGCTGCCCCCGCGGCCCCTCCGGCGGGCGGCGGGCCCGCCCGAGAGCGCGCGCTGCCCACCCGGGCGGAGCGCCGCAGGCTCGCCAGGAAGGTCCGGCGCAAGCGCCGTGGGTCCGCGCTGAGGGAGATACCCGTCCTCGTGGTCGTGGCGCTGCTGATCGCGCTCGTCCTGAAGACCTTTCTGGTCCAGGCGTTCGTCATCCCGTCCGGCTCGATGGAACAGACCATCCGGATCGGCGACCGGGTGCTGGTGGACAAACTGACCCCGTGGTTCGGGTCGAAGCCGCAGCGCGGAGACGTCGTGGTGTTCAAGGACCCCGGTGGCTGGCTCCAGCAGGAGAGCCCGGGGGAGAAGAAGGACCCGCCGGTAGGCGTCAAGCAGGCCGCCGAGCTGCTCACCTTCATCGGGCTGCTGCCCTCCGACGACGAGCAGGACCTGATCAAGCGGGTCGTCGCGGTCGGCGGCGACACCGTGAAGTGCTGCGGGGAGGACGGCCGGGTCAGCGTCAACGGCGTGCCCCTGGCAGAGAAGTACCTCCACCCGGAGGACCGCCCCTCGACCATACGGTTCGAGGTGGAGGTCCCCCAAGGGCGGCTCTTCGTGATGGGCGACCACCGGTCCGACTCCGCCGACTCCCGCTTCCACCTCGACGAGCCCGGCCTGGGGACGGTCTCCGAGGAAGAGGTCGTGGGGCGGGCCGTGGTGATCGCCTGGCCCGTCGGCCACTGGGGGACACTGGAGGAGCGCGAAGCCTTCACCGCGGTCCCGGACGGGCGAGGATCGAAGGCGGCGGCGCCGGCCCCGTCGAATAGTGTGGCACCTCCGGACCGCTACGGAGTGGTCCGGCTCCCGACCCCTGCGGAACTCCCGCTCGTTATGGGAGTGGTGGGCCTGCACCGGATCGGGCGCGGGCAGTGGCACGTACTGAGGAGTGGATGTGGGGGATTTGGCGGTCGGCGCACGATCCGGACACGACGAACCCGAGGACCGGTCGGGGCGCGACGAGTCTCCCGCGGCGGGGACGCCCGGCGGACCGGGGGGTGACGTCGGGCCTCCCGAAGGGCCCGAGGGCGGGTCCGGGCCGGCCGACGGCGGCGGTGCGCCCCGGCGGAAGCAGCGTTCCTTCTGGGTGGAGCTGCCGCTGCTCGTCGGCATCGCCCTGGTCCTGGCGCTGCTGATCAAGACGTTCCTGGTCCAGGCGTTCTCGATCCCCTCGGACTCCATGCAGAACACCCTGCAGCGGGGCGACCGGGTGCTGGTGGACAAACTGACCCCGTGGTTCGGCGCGGAGCCGGAGCGCGGTGAGGTCGTGGTCTTCCACGACCCGGGCGGCTGGCTGGACGACACCGTGACTCCGGAGCCCAACGCGGTGCAGAAGTTCCTCAGCTTCATCGGTCTGATGCCCTCCTCGGAGGAGAAGGACCTGATCAAGCGGGTCGTCGCGGTCGGCGGAGACACCGTCGAGTGCAAGGAGAACGGGCCGGTCACGGTGAACGGCAAGTCCCTGGACGAGAAGTCGTTCATCTTCCCGGGGAACACCCCCTGCAACGACAAGCCCTTCGGCCCGATCGAGGTGCCGGAAGGCCGGATCTTCGTCATGGGCGACCACCGGCAGAACTCCCTGGACTCCCGCTACCACCAGGAGCTTCCGGGGCAGGGCACCGTCTCCACGGACGAGGTCGTCGGCCGTGCCGTCGTCGTGGCCTGGCCGGTGGGCCGCTGGTCCACGCTCCCGGTCCCCGACACCTTCGACCAGCCCGCTCTGAACGCGGCTGCTTCCATGGCGCCGGCGGCACTGGGCGTAGCCGGAGCGCTGCCCCTCGTGCTGTGGCGGCGCAGGAGGCTGACCGGCGGGCGTACCGCCGGGTAGGGTGCCGCTCGGATCAGCGATGGCCGATCTCTGACGGGGGAGTGCTGGCATGAGCGGTACGCGACGCGGGAACGACGGCCACGGCCGACTGGGCGCGATGGCGTCGGGCCTCGCCGTGGCCGTCGGCTGTGTGCTCTTCCTCGGCGGCTTCGCCTGGGCTGCGGTGGTCTACCAGCCCTACACCGTCCCGACCGGCTCGATGTCCCCCACGGTGGACCCCGGTGACCGGGTGCTCGCCGAGCGGATGGACGGCGCCGACGTCCGCCGCGGTGACGTGGTCGTCTTCACCGACGAGGCCTGGGGCGCCATCCCCATGATCAAGCGGGTCGTCGGCGTGGGCGGCGACACGGTGGCCTGCTGTGACGAGGACGGACGGCTCACCGTCGACGGAACCCCCCTCGACGAGCCGTATCTCAGCAGCGGCCCCGCCGCCGGGGAGCAGGCGCCCGCCTCGCCGCGCGACTTCACCGCAGAGGTCCCCCCGGGGAGGATCTTCCTGCTCGGCGACGAGCGGGCCGGCTCACTGGACTCCCGGGTCCACCTGGAGGACGCGAACCAGGGCTCCGTGCCGCTGAGCGCCGTGCAGGGCAGGGTGGACGCGGTCGCCTGGCCGATGGAGGGCATGATCGGCCGACCCGCGACCTTCGCCGAGCTGCCCGGCGGAGTGTCCGCCGAGGGCCCGCTGCCGCTCCAGTGCGCCGCGATCGTGGTGGGAGCCGCGCTGATCCTGGGCGGGGCCGTGTACGGGCCGGTGGCCGCGCGCCTGTCCCGGCGCCGGCCGGTCGCCGGAGAGGCCCGGTGACCCCCCGGGCCCGCGAGGTCGCCCGGGTGGTCCTCCTGGACCCGCACGACCGCGTTCTGCTGCTGCACGGACACGAACCGGAGGACCGGGCCCGCACCTGGTGGTTCACCCCGGGCGGCGGACTGGAGGGCGACGAGACGCGGGAGCGGGCGGCCCTCCGCGAGCTGGCGGAGGAGACCGGCGTCACGGACGTCGCACTGGGGCCGCTGCTCTGGACGCGGGTCTGCTCGTTCCCGTTCGCCGGGCGGCGCTGGGACCAGGACGAGTGGTACTACCTGGCCCGTACGGCGCAGACCGCCACGGCCCCGCTGGGCCTCACCGAGCTGGAACTGCGCAGCGTCGCCGGTCTGAGGTGGTGGACGTCCGCGGAACTGCTCGTGACGCGTGAGACGGTGTACCCGACCGGACTCGCCGAGCTGCTGCGCACGCTCCTCGACGAGGGCCCTCCCCGTGAGCCGCTGGTTCTGGCCCCCGAAATCGTGTAATCGTCCAGGGGCGTCCGGGGGTGACGCACAATGGGGGAACGCACGGCTGAAGGGGAAACATGCCATGAGCGCCGAGGACCTCGAGAAGTACGAGACCGAGATGGAGCTGAAGCTCTACCGGGAGTACCGCGATGTCGTCGGTCTGTTCAAATATGTGATCGAGACCGAACGGCGCTTCTACCTCACCAACGACTACGAGATGCAGGTGCACTCCGTCCAGGGTGAGGTCTTCTTCGAGGTGTCCATGGCGGACGCCTGGGTCTGGGACATGTACCGGCCCGCGAGGTTCGTCAAGCAGGTCCGCGTGCTGACCTTCAAGGACGTCAACATCGAAGAGCTAAACAAGAGCGATCTGGAACTCCCGGGAGGCTGACCCCGCGTGGCCCGCCGCGCCGGGCCGCCGATACGCGCGAGAAGCGGAGAGACCCGGTCACCCGTGTGGGTGGCCGGGTTTTCCACATCAGCGGAGTTGTCCACCAAGATCCACATTTTGGGGCCGGACGGCCCAGAGTCGGTGCCGGAGGTGGTGCCGATATGAACGCACGGGGGGCACTCGGGCGGTACGGCGAGGATCTGGCGGCGAGGGTGCTGACCGAAGCCGGAATGGCCGTGATCGAGCGCAACTGGCGCTGTCGCGCCGGAGAGATCGACATCGTGGCCAGGGACGGCGACGCCCTGGTCGTCTGCGAGGTGAAGACCCGCCGCTCGGACGCCTTCGAGCACCCGATGGCGGCGGTGGGCCCGGCCAAGGCGGACCGGCTGCGCAGGCTCGCCGAGATCTGGCTCGACCGGCACGGCGGCCCGCCGCCCGGCGGGGTCCGCATCGACCTGGTCGGGGTCCTCGTGCCCCGGCGCGGGGCAGCCGTCGTCGAGCACGCGCGAGGGGTGTCCTGATGGGCTTCGCGCGAGCGTGTTCCGTGGCGCTGGTCGGAGTCGAGGGCGTGGTGGTGGAGGTCCAGGCGGGCCTGGAGCCCGGAGTCGCGGCGTTCACCCTGGTCGGCCTGCCGGACAAGAGCCTGGTGGAGAGCCGGGACCGGGTCCGGGCCGCCGTCGTCAACTCCGGGGCGGAGTGGCCGCAGAAGAAGCTCACGGTCGGGCTCTCCCCGGCCTCCGTCCCCAAGAGCGGTTCGGGCTTCGACCTGGCGGTCGCCTGCGCCGTGCTCGGCGCGGCCGAGCGGATCGACCCCGCCTCCATCGCCGATGTGGTGATGATCGGCGAACTGGGCCTGGACGGCCGGGTGCGTCCCGTCCGCGGCGTGCTGCCCGCCGTTCTCGCGGCGGCAGAGGCCGGATACGAGCAGGTCGTCGTCCCCGAGCAGACGGCCGGGGAGGCGGCCTTGGTGCCGGGCGTCTCGGTCCTCGGCGTCCGGAGCCTGCGCCAGCTCATCGCCGTCCTCAGCGACGAACCGGTGCCGGACGAGCCCGTGGACGACCACCACCGCCCCGACGCCATGCTCGCCGGACTCATGATCCCCGGCACCGGCCTGGGCGCGGGCCTCGCCCAGGCCTCCGCGCGGGGCGAGCCGCACCGGCCGGACCTGGCGGACGTCGCGGGGCAACAGCGCCCGCGGCTGGCCCTGGAGGTGGCCGCGGCCGGGGGGCACCATCTGCTGCTCTCCGGTCCGCCCGGCGCCGGCAAGACCATGCTGGCCGAAAGGCTGTCGACGGTCCTGCCGCCGCTCACCCGACAGGAATCACTCGAAGTGACGGCGGTCCACTCCGTGGCGGGGCTCCTCCCCCCGGGTGAACCGCTCATGACCCGGCCGCCCCACTGCGCCCCGCACCACTCGGCGACCATGCAGTCCCTGGTCGGCGGGGGCAACGGGATGCCGAGGCCCGGCGCGGTCTCGCTGGCTCACCGCGGCACGCTTTTCCTGGACGAGGCGCCCGAGTTCTCGGGCAAGGCCCTCGACGCGCTGCGCCAGCCGCTGGAGTCCGGTCACGTGGTCGTGGCGCGTGCGGCGGGGGTGGTGCGCCTGCCCGCCCGGTTCCTGATGGTCCTGGCCGCCAATCCGTGCCCGTGCGGCCGGCACACCCTCTCCGGCGCGGGGTGCGAGTGCCCGCCTTCCGCGGTCCGCCGCTATCAGGCACGCCTCTCCGGCCCGCTGCTCGACCGGGTGGACCTGCGGGTCGAGGTGGAGCCGGTCGACCGGGCGGACCTGCTGGGGCGGGGCGGCCGGGGCGAGTCGACCGCCGTCGTCGCCGCACGGGTACGGGAGGCCAGAGCGCGGGCGGCCGCGCGGCTGACCGGCACCCCGTGGGCCACGAACAGCGAGGTCTCCGGCCACGAGCTGCGCACCCGGCTGCTCCCGGCCCCCGGCGCGTCGGCCGCGGCGGAGCGGGACCTGGAGCGCGGAACGCTCACGGCCCGGGGCCTGGACCGGGTGCTGAGGGTGGCCTGGACCGTGGCGGACCTGCGCGGCGCCGCGCGCCCGGACGCCTCCGACGTCGCGGTGGCCCTGGAGCTGCGGACCGGAATCCAGCGCGGGGCGCCGATGGGGGCGGGGGAGCGGTGACCCCGGACGGTCTGACAGGAGGGGACCGTGAGCCGGGGGAGCGCGCGGGCGAAGGGCCGTACGGGCTGCGGGGGCCGAGCTCGCGACCGGACGGGGAGCGGTGGGCGCGGGCGGCCCTGACCCGGGTGCTGGAGCCGGGGGACGAGCGCGCCGGACGCTGGCTGCGGGAGGCCGGCCCCGTGGAGCTGCTGCGGCGGTTCACCGCCGAGGACGGTTCCGCCGAGCGGTTGCCCGGAATGACCGCCGCACGGCTCGGAGGCTGCCGACTGCGTGCGGCCGCCGCCGAGCCCGAGCGGGACCTGGCGGCGGTTGCCGAGGTGGGCGGTCGTTTCGTCTGCCCGGGAGACCGGGAGTGGCCGAGTCAGCTGGACGATCTGGGCGACGCACGGCCCATCGGGCTCTGGGTGCGCGGGCGGCCGGACCTGCGGCTGTGGTCCCTGCGCTCGGTCGCGGTGGTCGGCGCGCGTGCCTGCACGCCCTACGGGGCCCACATGGCGGCGGCTCTCGGTTCCGGGCTCGCGGAGCGCGGTTGGGTGGTGGTCTCGGGCGCGGCGTTCGGGGTGGACGGGGCGGTGCACCGGGGCGCGCTGGCGGCAGGCGGGGCGACGACGGCGGTGCTGGCCTGCGGCGTCGACGTGGCCTATCCGCGCGGACACGCCGAGTTGCTCGGGCGCCTGGCCCACCAGGGCCTCATCGTCGCCGAACTGCCGCCCTCCTCCCACCCCACGCGCAGCAGGTTCGTGCTGCGCAACCGGGTGATCGCCGCCCTGACCAGGGGAACGGTCGTGGTGGAGGCGGAGTACCGCAGCGGTTCCCTGGTCACCGCCCGACAGGCACAACGGCTCGGCCGCTTCGCGATGGGCGTCCCCGGCCCCGCCACGAGCGGACTGTCGGCCGGCGTCCACGAGTTGTTGCGGGGTGAGGGCGTGTTGGTCACCGATGCGTCCGAAGTCATCGAGTTGGTCGGGGACATGGGGGAACTCGCCCCGGTTCGGCGCGGCCCGGTAGTGCCCCGGGACCGGCTGGACGCGACGGCGGCCAGGGTGTTGGACGCATTCCCGTACCGGGGCGTCACCCATCCTCGTGATCTCGCCCGCAGCGCGGGGACCTCCGCCGACGAGACGCTCGGGCGGCTGTACGAACTGCACTCACTGGGGTTCGTCGAACGCGATGGCGACGGCTGGAGGTTGACGGACTCGGCGAAACGCAACGGCGACGCGCGGCGAGGCGGTACTTGACCTGGAGCATTCGGGTGAAAAGGTAAGGCTGATGACCTCATGTGATCGACCGGTCACCCGACGGGGTCGCCGCCCCGGGCGGCGGCCCCGGGCGGGCGCGAGCGACGCGGCGGCGGAACGTCAGCACGCGGCGTGGATCTGTCGTCCTGCGCGGACTGCGACGTCCCGGTCACGCTACGCTCACGAGGATTTCGCCCCAGACACACGTCCCCAGCACTTCACGGCAGAACGGCTCAAGGCACCACATGCCCCAGCACACCTCCGGGTCTGACCGCGCGGCAGTACCACCGGTTGCGCGTGGCACTGTGCGCCCTTCCGCCCCCTCCTCCCTGGACGAACTGTGGCGTTCGTACAAGACCACGGGCGACGAGCGGCTGCGGGAGCAGTTGATCCTGCACTACTCCCCGCTCGTCAAGTACGTCGCGGGCCGGGTGAGCGTGGGGCTGCCGTCCAACGTCGAGCAGGCCGACTTCGTCTCCTCCGGGGTCTTCGGGCTGATCGACGCCATCGAGAAGTTCGACATCGAGCGGGCCATCAAGTTCGAGACGTACGCGATCACCAGAATCCGCGGCGCGATGATCGACGAGCTGCGGGCCCTCGACTGGATTCCCCGGTCCGTCCGGCAGAAGGCGCGCAACGTGGAGCGCGCCTACGCCACACTGGAAGCGCAGCTCAGGCGTACGCCGTCGGAGGCCGAGGTCGCCTCGGAGATGGGTATCGCGCTGGAGGAACTGCACGCAGTTTTCAGCCAGTTGTCGCTGGCGAACGTGGTCGCCCTGGAAGAGCTGCTGCACGTCGGCGGAGAGGGCGGCGACCGGCTGAGCCTGATGGACACGCTGGAGGACACCACCGCCGACGACCCGGTGGAGGTCGCGGAGGACCGCGAGCTGAGACGGCTGCTCGCGCGCGCCATCAGCACCCTCCCCGACCGGGAGAAGACCGTGGTGACCCTCTACTACTACGAGGGCCTGACCCTCGCGGAGATCGGCAGCGTCCTCGGAGTGACCGAGAGCAGGGTCAGTCAGATCCACACGAAGTCCGTGCTGCAACTCCGGGCGAAGCTGGCCGACGCCGGCCGCTGAGCTCTTCCGGCGGCGCGGCGGCGCGGCGACGCAGTGCGGGGCCGTGGGGCGCAGGGCGCCGTCACAGGCCGCGCCGGGAGCGCGCGAGAAGGTGTCCGACCCCCGTGGTTTGGCCATGAGGCGGAGGCCGTGCCCGCCCCCCGCGCCCCCGCCGCCGTAGAGTGGAGACGTGCCCAGGATTCGAGCGGCCTCCGTGGCCGAGCACCGGACCATGCAGCGCGGCGCCCTCCTGGACGCCGCGCGCTCCCTGCTGTCCGAGGGCGGTACGGAGGCGCTGACCTTCCCCGCTCTCGCCGAGCGCACGGGCCTCGCCAGGTCCTCCGTGTACGAGTACTTCCGCTCCCGAGCCGCGGTCGTGGAGGAGCTGTGCGCCGTCGACTTCCCCGTCTGGGCGGCCGAGGTCGAGAACGCCATGGAGCGTGCCGGGACGCCAGAGGCGAAGATCGAGGCCTATGTGCGCCGACAGCTCGACCTCGTCGGGGACCGCCGTCACCGTGCGGTCGTCGCGATCTCCGCGAGCGAGCTGGACTCCGGGGCCCGGGAGAAGATCCGGGCCGCGCACGGCGGGCTGATCGCCATGATCGTCGAGGCGCTGGGCGATCTCGGCCACGGGCAGCCGAGGCTCGCCGCCATGCTGCTCCAGGGATCGGTCGACGCCGCCGTGCGCCGTATCGAGCTGGGTGTCGCGGAGGAGCCGAGTGTCATCGCGGACACCGCCGTCGCGATGGTGCTGCGCGGCGTCAGCGGCTGACCCGGGCCGCGACGGCCGCGCACGACGGACCCGAGCACCGGCCCCCGGGCGACGGCCGCGCCTGTCGCGACGCCTCCCCGCCCAGGCTTCTGCCCCGCGCAGGGGCCCGTTCGTCCGGCTCCGGCACCCCGAACACCGGCAACAGCCGCGAGGGGCCTCTCCGTAGCAGTGAGGGCGGCAGCAGGGAGAGCGGGTCCAGATAGGCGTCCGCGCGTCGCAGCCCCCAGTGCAGGCAGCCCGCGGGGCAGTGGAACGGGCCGCCCTCCAGCACCCCGACCGACTGTCCCGCCCGCACGCGCTCGCCCTGCCGGACCAGCGCGCGCACCGGTTCGTACGTCGTGCGCAGCGGTGGCGCCCCACCGCCGTCGATCTCGATGGACAGCACGCCGCGTCCCGCCACCGGCCCCGCATACGAGACCCGGCCGGCTGCGGCCGCCAGCACCCGGTCGCCCGGCGCCGCCGCCAGGTCGACGCCGCGGTGACCGGGCCCGTACGGGCCGGTGGGCGGCTCCCATCCCCGTACCACCGTCGGCCGTCCCGCCAGCGGCCAGCTCCGGCCGCCGTGGCCCGCGTCGGTGCGGCCGTGCGGAACCGCGCCTGCGCCCGAAGCTCCGCCCCCGCCCGTTTCCCACGCTCCCTCCGCGCCCGCACCCGAGTCCCCGTCAGCGCCCCGGCCCGTACCGGGAACGCCCTCCGTGGCCGCGCTCCCCCAGGGCCCCGCGGACACGGCTGCGGGCGGAGGGGCGGGAGCGGTGGGGCCGGGGCGCGCGTCGGGCCGGGCGTGGGACCGGGCCGCGGCTCCGGGCGGTGTCAGGAATGCGCTCAGCGTCGGCAGCCCGCTCAGCGCCAGGAACCCGGCCAGGACCAACGGGAGCAACCGGTGCGGCGGGGCGGCGAGCGGCGGGAGCGGCGGGCCACAGGGTGGCGGAGGCGGTGGGCGGTGGGCGGGAGAGCGGCGTGGGCCGGACAGGTCTCGCATGTCCGCAACGATGTCCCGGAGGCCGGGATTCCGGGGATCGCCCACCGTCCCTGTGGACTACTCGCCGGTTGTGGACATCGCCGTCACCCGGCACTCGGCGGGTCCCGTACACTTCTGGTGGCGATCCGGGTCACCGGGTCGACTTCGCACGCCCCGCCACCTCCCTCTTCGCGGACGGTGGCCGCGCCCCTCGGTCCCTTGTGGCACGGCGCGTCGGGGCGTCAGGCGCGACCGCAATCCTGCGGTCGCGACAACCGAGTACCTCAAGGAGTACGGCCATGGCCGTCGTCACGATGCGGGAGCTGCTGGAAAGCGGCGTCCACTTCGGTCACCAGACCCGTCGCTGGAACCCGAAGATGAAGCGCTTCATCTTCACCGAGCGCAACGGCATCTACATCATCGACCTGCTCCAGTCGCTGTCGTACATCGACCGCGCCTACGAGTTCGTCAAGGAGACCGTCGCCCACGGCGGCTCCATCATGTTCGTGGGTACGAAGAAGCAGGCCCAGGAGGCCATCGCCGAGCAGGCGACGCGCGTCGGCATGCCGTACGTCAACCAGCGTTGGCTCGGTGGCATGCTCACCAACTTCTCCACCGTCTACAAGCGCCTTCAGCGGATGAAGGAGCTCGAGCTCATCGACTTCGAGGACGTGGCCGCCTCCGGCCTCACCAAGAAGGAGCTCCTGGTCCTCTCGCGCGAGAAGGCCAAGCTGGAGAAGACCCTCGGTGGTATCCGCGAGATGCAGAAGGTGCCCAGCGCCGTCTGGATCGTCGACACCAAGAAGGAGCACATCGCCGTCGGTGAGGCGCGCAAGCTCCACATCCCGGTCGTCGCGATCCTCGACACCAACTGCGACCCGGACGAGGTCGACTACAAGATCCCGGGCAACGACGACGCGATCCGCTCCGTCACCCTGCTCACCCGCGTGATCGCCGACGCCGTCGCCGAGGGCCTCATCGCCCGCTCCGGTGCCGCCACCGGTGACTCGAAGCCGGGCGAGAAGGCCGCCGGCGAGCCCCTCGCCGAGTGGGAGCGCGACCTGCTCGAGGGCGACAAGAAGGACGAGACCGCGGCAGCCGCCGAGGTGCAGACCTCCGTCGAGACCGAGAAGGACGCCGACGCCGACGCCGAGAAGCCGGCCGTCGTCGAGGCCGTCGCCGAGGCCGAGACCGTCGCCGCCGAGACCCCGGCCGCCGACGCGGACGCCGAGCAGGCCTGACACCCGTCACGGCCGCTGACGGCGGGGGCCGACGCCATGGGCGTCGCCCCCGCCGTTCACCCGTAGATCTTTCAGACTTCGAGAGAGACATACAGACTCATGGCGAACTACACCGCCGCTGACGTCAAGAAGCTCCGCGAGCTCACCGGCGCCGGCATGATGGACTGCAAGAAGGCGCTCGACGAGGCCGACGGCAACGTCGACAAGGCCGTCGAGGCGCTCCGCATCAAGGGCCAGAAGGGCGTCGCCAAGCGCGAGGGCCGCTCTGCGGAGAACGGTGCCGTCGTCTCCCTCATCTCCGAGGACCAGACGTCCGGCGTGCTGCTCGAGCTCAAGTGCGAGACGGACTTCGTCGCCAAGGGCGACAAGTTCCAGGACGTCGCCAACACGCTCGCGGCCCACGTCGCCGCGACCTCCCCGGCCGACCTCCAGGCGCTGCTCGCCTCCGAGATCGAGGCCGGCAAGACCGTGCAGGCGTACGTCGACGAGGCCAACGCCAACCTCGGCGAGAAGATCGTCCTGGACCGCTTCGCGCAGTTCACCGGCGACTACGTCGCGGTGTACATGCACCGCACCATGCCCGACCTGCCCCCGCAGATCGGTGTTCTGGTCGAGCTGGACAAGGCCGACGCCGAGCTGGCCAAGGGCATCGCGCAGCACATCGCCGCGTTCGCCCCGAAGTACCTGGCCCGCGAGGACGTCCCGGCCGAGGTCGTCGAGGCCGAGCGCCGCGTCGCCGAGGAGACCACGCGTGCCGAGGGCAAGCCCGAGGCCGCGCTCCCGAAGATCGTCGAGGGTCGCGTCAACGGCTTCTTCAAGGAGGCCACCCTCCTCGGCCAGCCGTACGCGCTGGACGCCAAGAAGTCGGTTCAGAAGGTCCTGGACGAGGCCGGTGTCACCCTGAAGCGCTTCTCGCGCATCAAGGTCGGCATCTGAGTCCGTCCGCGAACAACGGTGGACCCGATAGGGTCTGGTGCAGTCGTCACGGCCGCACTCATGCCGGACGACCGCAGATCTGACGAGGAGGCCATTGCCGCTGTAGGGACATCGGACCCACCGGCAATGGCCTTCTTCGTATGTGCACGAGGAGAATTTCCATGGACAAGGGCGCGGGCGCCACTCAGGCGGACCACAAGCGCGACGAAGACAAGGGCACCGGGCGCTTCATGCTGAAGCTCTCCGGTGAGGCGTTCGCCGGCGGCGGCGGTCTCGGCGTCGACCCCGACGTCGTGCACACGATCGCGCGGGAGATCGCCGCAGTCGTGCGCGACGGCGCCCAGATCTCGGTCGTCATCGGGGGAGGCAACTTCTTCCGCGGCGCCGAGCTTCAGCAGCGCGGCATGGACCGGGCCCGGTCCGACTACATGGGCATGCTCGGCACCGTCATGAACTGCCTGGCGCTCCAGGACTTCCTGGAGAAGGAAGGCATCGACTCGCGCGTCCAGACGGCCATCACCATGGGCCAGGTCGCCGAGCCGTACATCCCGCTCCGCGCCGTGCGGCACATGGAGAAGGGGCGCGTCGTCATCTTCGGCGCAGGTATGGGCATGCCGTACTTCTCCACCGACACGACCGCCGCCCAGCGTGCCCTGGAGATCGACGCCGAGGCCCTGCTGATGGGCAAGAACGGCGTGGACGGGGTCTACGACTCCGACCCCAAGGCCAACCCCGACGCGGTGAAGTTCGACGCGCTGGAGTACGGCGAGGTGATCGCCCGCGATCTGAAGGTCGCCGACGCCACCGCCATCACGCTCTGCCGTGACAACCAGCTCCCGATCCTCGTCTTCGAGCTGACCGCCGAGGGCAATATCGCTCGCGCGGTCAAGGGTGAGAAGATCGGCACGCTCGTGAGCGACGCGAGCACCCGGGCCTGAGGGCCCCCAGGATGGACAACGGCCTGCCGGTCGGACACCGCGCAGGTGAGGACGCGACGCAGGACCCGCAGGGCTCGACGATGACGACGCCGGGCCCGCCCAAGACACGCAGGAGCACGTGGTGATCGAAGAAATCCTCCTCGAGGCCGAGGAGAAGATGGAGAAGGCCGTTGTCGTCGCGAAAGAGGACTTCGCCGCGATCCGTACCGGCCGCGCGCACCCGGCGATGTTCAACAAGATCGTCGCCGACTACTACGGCGCGCTGACCCCGATCAACCAGCTGGCCTCGTTCTCGGTTCCCGAGGCGCGGATGGCCGTCGTGACGCCGTTCGACAAGACCGCGCTGCGCAACATCGAGCAGGCGATCCGCGACTCCGACCTCGGCGTCAACCCGAGCAACGACGGCAACATCATCCGGGTGACGTTCCCCGAGCTCACCCAGGACCGCCGCAAGGAGTTCATCAAGGTCGCCAAGACCAAGGCCGAGGACTCCAAGATCTCGATCCGCTCCATCCGCCGCAAGGCCAAGGAAGCCCTCGACAAGCTCGTCAAGGACAAGGAGTCCGGCGAGGACGAGGTGCGCCGCGCAGAGAAGGAGCTCGACGACACCACCGCGAAGTACGTCGCACAGGTGGACGAGCTGCTCAAGCACAAGGAAGCCGAGCTGCTCGAAGTCTGATGAACGACTCTTCCTGGGGCGCCCCGCAAGGAACCCGTTACCGGGGTACGCCCGAGATGAGGGCTGCCCCGGCGGGTCCTGCCCATGATGTGCATGACGCCCAGCAGACTCGGCCCATGCCCAACGTGCCGGACGTGCCCGACGCAGGTAGAGACGCAGAGAGCCGCGACGACCGGAGCGGGGGCCCCGCCCGGGGCGGCGGTCCCCTGTTCCGTGACGAGATGCCGCAGGAGCCCATGTCCACTCCGCTGCCGTCCCCACCGCAGAAGAAGCGCGCGGGGCGTGATCTGCGCGCGGCCATAGGGGTCGGTCTGGGGCTCGGCGCCGTCGTCGTCGCCTCGCTGTTCGTCGTGAAGGCCCTCTTCGTCGGCGTGATCGCGGCCGCCGTCGTCGTCGGCCTGTGGGAGCTCACCTCCCGTCTCCAGGAGCGCAAGGGCATCAACGTGCCCCTGATCCCGCTGGCCGCGGGCGGAGCCGCGATGGTCGTCGCCGGCTACCTCCAGGGCGGTGAGGGCGCCTGGGTCGCGACGGCGCTGACCGCCCTCGCGGTGCTGGTCTGGCGGATGACCGCGCCGCCGGAGGGGTATCTCAAGGACGTCACGGCCGGGGTCTTCGCCGCGTTCTACGTGCCGTTCCTGGCCACCTTCGTCGCGATGCTGCTGACGGCGGACGACGGACAGTGGCGGGTCCTCACCTTCCTCGTTCTCACGGTGGTCAGCGACACGGGGGCGTACGCGGTCGGCTGGCGGTTCGGCAAGCACAAGCTGGCCCCCCGCATCAGCCCCGGCAAGACCCGCGAGGGCCTGTTCGGCGCGGTCGCCTTCGCGATGGCCGCCGGAGCGCTGTGCATGGAGTTCCTGATCGACGGCGGCGCCTGGTGGCAGGGTCTGCTCCTGGGCGTCGGGGTCGCGGCCAGCGCCACCCTCGGCGACCTCGGCGAGTCGATGATCAAGCGCGACCTCGGGATCAAGGACATGGGCGCCCTGCTCCCCGGCCATGGCGGGATCATGGACCGGCTGGACTCGCTGCTGCCGACCGCTCCGGTGGTCTGGCTGCTGATGGTGCTCTTCGTCGGTTCCGGCTGAGCGGCCACGCACCCCGTCCCACCTGCGATTTCCACGGGCGAGGGCTCGTCGTCCCCAGGGCGGCGGGCCCTCGCCCCGCTGTCTGCCACACTGGATGAACCATGCCTAAGCCCGGAGAACTGGCACACGCGAGAGTCCGTTAGGCCCCCGACCAGCATTGTTGCACTGGTCGGGGGCCTAGTCTTTGTTCCTGGGGCCGTCACTGGGCCGTGGGTGCAGCCGGTGAGCTTCAGCGACGCATGATCAGAACCAGCACAGTGACCAGGCTCGCGCCGACAAGCAGCGCCGCCCCCAGCTCGGCATCGCGGAATGCCGCATAGGTGCCAAGCACTCCAACCAGGGCAAGCACCACGGCTCGCAAGCTGATCTCGTCGTTCACTTTATCCTCCGCATCGATTGCCTCGCCTTCTCCGACTTCATCAGGCGCGGCAGTCTTCATGGGGAGTTCTTTATTGCAGGTCTGAGGTTGCAGCGATTGCTTGGAAACTCCCAGGTCAGAAGGTGGTTCACCGTAGAATGGTGAAGCTCTGAAGGTTCAAGGGGGATGGTGTGCAACGAGTGCGTGAGATTTCACATGACTTGTCTGAAGTGTCGTCAGTGCCCGAATTGGCCGCTGCTGTGAAGGGGCTCCTGGAAGCTCTCGGGCTGAAGCAGAACCAGGTGGCCCATGGAAGCGGCGTGTCAGAGGGAACCATCTCGAATGTGCTGGCGGGGAAATCCTGTCCTCACGAAGACACCTTCGAACGGATCATTACGCAGGGATGTGGGCAAGCCTGGAAACCTTGGCAACATGCCTGGGCTCGGGCTTCGGCGGAGCACCGAAGGCGACAGTCTGCGGTCCATGTGGTTGCCGAAGTGAACGAGCTGCGCAATGGCGTGCAGAGGCTTGAGGGCGTCATCACGGAGCTGAACGCTAAAGTCGAGGCTGTCTCCGTTGCTCTTGCGGAGCGGCCTTCCGACGCCGTGGCCCAGCAACACCAGCGGCTAGAGGGGGCGAGGTTCCTTGCTCGGGTTGGTCCTGCGGACTTCCCCATCATCCCGGGGCGTAGATCTCCGATTCTGCACGTCCATGAAGTCGACGAGTTCTTGGGGGAGATCAAAAGACTCGCTCTTCAGGATATGGCCGAGTTGTGTATCTTTGTGCTCGGTCATCCCGGTTCGTTCTCCCCTCTGGCTGCCGAAGAGGCTTGGGACACCGGCTACGACGAGTCGGCAGTTCACGACTACGTGGAAGCCCTGCGCCGTGAGGTAAACCGGCACCTTGGAGTAGAGCCCGCCATCGCTGCTGATGCTCTTGCGATGGGTGCTCCACACCAAGATGATCCGTGGGCCAACAGGGAGTGGGGCCCGACTCCTACCTAGTTGCAATGAGCCGCCATGCGCGCGTCTAGCGCAGCATGTTGTCGATGGCCGTGCGGGTCCGCTCTTGAGTCGAGGGCATGAGGTGCGCGTACACCCGCAGCGTCAGTCCTGGATCAGCATGTCCGAGGAATTGACTGACGGCCTTGACGCTCTCCCCAGCGTCCAGGAGCACGGATGCGTAGAAGTGCCTCAACGCGTGCATGCCGTGTTGGCGTGCGGACTCGTACTTGCCGGTCTCATCGGCTTCGTCGATCAGGCCAGCCGCGGCAAGGGCGGGCTTCCACTCCTGGATGTTGAAGTTGCTCCGCCAGACGACTCCGGATGCGGTGTTCGTGAACAGGAGACGAGCCGTCACCTTCGGGCCATCGGGCTTCCGCCACGGCAGGGTGACCTCAACCGGCTTGCAGTTGTCCATGTGCGCTCGAAGCGCTTCGGCCACCGAGGACGGGAGCGGGACATCCCGCTCCTTGCCGCACTTCGGCGGCGCGAACACGGCCTTGCCCTGGATGAGCTTCACCTGCCGAATGACTCGGAGGATGCCAGCCTCGAAATCGACCGCATCCTCAGCGAGTCCCACGATTTCCCCCTGCCGCAGCCCGCATCCCGCGCCTGTGTCCACCATGGTCCGGTAGCGCTCAGGAAGTGCTTGGCGGACCGCCTGAACCTCTGAGGGCAGCCATGGGATGACCCGCCGCCGTTCGACCGATGGCGGGCGCACGGACTTCGCAGAGCACGGGTTGCGGGGGAGGAGACCGTCGTCCACGGCCGCACTCAGTACGGCTCGAACGTCGCCGTAGATGTTGCGCGCGTACGCCCCGCTCACGCCCGGGTTGGACTCAAGGGCGCTCACCAGGTCGCGAAGGTGTTCCGGCCGGAAGGAGTCGAGCGGGCGCGACCCGAGGACGGGGAAGGCGTGCAGGCGTAGCCGCTGCTCGGTGACGATCTGGCTCGACGGGTCCGCGCTGTGTGCCTTGAGCCACTTCTCGGCGTAGCCCTTGAACGTGACCCGGGCTGCGCGCGGATCGATGTACTGGCCTCGGGACATGTCGGAAGCGACGTTGGTCAGCCAATTCTCAGCGAGTCGCTTCTGTCGGTCCGGGAAGGACTTGGACTTCTCCGTGCCGTCAGGGCCGATGTAGCGGGCGCGGTAGCGGAGTCCGATGCCGTATCGGTCGCTCTTGACGCGGCAGGGCTTTCCGTCGGGCCCGGGTTCGGTTTTGTACCAGCGGTCTTGGATGTGGCCGGCCACAGGGTGCTCCAGTCGGGGATGCGGCAGGGGCGCGACCGGTGGTGGTCGCGCCCCTGTGGGTGGTTGTGGTGCGGGTCAGGCGGCGTCGCGCTCGGCTTCGGTGAGCGTGTTGATCCAGGCATGGACAGCGGTGGGGTCGTAGCGGAGGTGCTTGCCGATGCGGAAGCCGGGCGGGCCGGCGCGCTTCTTGCGCCAGGCGTAGACGGTTTCGAGCGGGACGGAGAGCAGGGCGGCGATGTCCTCGGGGGTGAGGTAGCGGTCAGGGAGGCCGCCCCGGAGGGTGGCGCGGGGGTCGGTCTCGGCGGGGCGTTTGGGTGCCACGGGGGACTCCTCGGGGCTGCGGTGGCCGGGTTTCCGTGACAGAACTGACAGAACCTCGCCGCTAGCCCACTGACCTGCGGATACTCCGGTTTCCAGCGTCGTGACAAAACCTCGAAAAACTCTGACAGAACCTCCGGGCCGGGGGTTCTGTCAGGGCACCCCCGGGACCGCCACGGCCCGTGGGGGCGGTGTCGGAAACCCGGGGCGGGGAGGTTCTGTCAGAGTTTTCGGAGGTTTTGTCAGAGCCGTGATCATGGCTCTTTGTGCAGGTCAGCGGGCTGGTGCGGGGGTTGTGTCAGTTCTGTCAGCGGAATGGGGGTTCTGTCAGCCGGTGGTGAGTGGCGGGGTGATGTGGGGGTGGGTGTCGAAGCGTGGCGACGGCGGCCGACCACCGCGCCCGGTGCGCGGGGGCACGGGCTGCTGGCGGACCCATCCGTGTTCTTCCAGCAGGGTGAGCGCGGGGTCGAGGTCGGTCATGGCGGGGAAGTCACCGCGCGACAGGCCCCGGAACAGCTCGCGCTTGGTGAAGCCGGAGAGGCGCTGTTCCTTGAGGTGGGTGAGGAGCTGGTGGGCGGCTTCCTGGGCGGGGTCGGCACCCATGGCGTCGAAGACTTCCAGGGCGTGGGCGGTGAAGTAGTCCCCGATCTCCACCGCGTTGGCCATGGTGGCGGCCTCGATGGGGACCATCCATCCGTTGTCGGGGTGGGCGGCGAGGTGGAGGAGTCCGGCGATGCGGGCGACTGCCCCGTCGCGCTTGGATGCCCACTTGATGATCGGGTGGAGGCTGCGGCCCTTCCCGATCCGGGACTCGGTCACCTTCTGGTAGGCCAGCAGCACCGTATCGGCGTCGGGGGTGAGGGTGAGTACGGCCGGGTCGGTCCAGTCCGCCAGCGCCAGCGTCAGCCCGCCCAACTGCTTCGCGTACGTGGCTGCGGTCTCCTCCGGCAGCAGGTCGGGGGTGAGGTTGCGGGAGCCGACCAGGGAGAGGGGCTTGGCGTACAGGAACCGGGCCAGCAGCCCCCGCCCGTCAGCGCCCTTCACCCTGCCGAGCGCGTCCAGGACTTCGGGCTGGATGGCGAGGCCCATGGTGATGGCGGGGGCTTCGACGTGCTGCGCGTCCCGCCCCTGCCGGTTCACCCTCACCATGTCCCCGGCGTGGCCTTTGAGGAAGATCCCCATGTTGGGGGTGCCGGAGTACCGTCCGGCGATGATGTCGAAGATCTCGCCCTCGGCGGACATGACGCTCATCCGCCCGTCCTGGTCGGCGACCAGGGTGGCGAGGCTTTCGGGGGTGACGTCGTCCGCGACCAGTTGAGGTTTCGCCGGGACGGTCATCTCGTCGGCCTGCTGGGCGAGGTGGACGGCTTCGGCGGTGAGCTGGTCCCGCAGCCCGGGTTCGGCAGCGGCGGCTTTCTGCGCGGCCTTGTCGGCGGCGGAGCGGGCCAGGCGGGCGGTGGTCTCGGCTTCGGCCCGGCGCGGCCCGGACAGCTCCACCAACGCCTTCTCGGCAGCGAGGAGCGGGCCGGTCATGAGAGCGAACACGGCCGACTTCCGGTTGCCGGGGGGCAGGGCGACGGCGGTGTAGAGGTTCACCGGCTCCCGCCAGTGCCCCCGCACGTGAACCGTGGCCCGCCCGCCGGCCGCCGTGGCGAGCACCGCCAGGGCCAGGCACCCGGCCAGGTCCACTGGGGTCTGCGTCTCCTCGGCGACTCCGGCGACCATGCCGCTCAGCCACTCGGGCAGGGCGTGGACGGGGAAGGTGGGGAGTTCGCGGCGGGGGTTGAGGGGGACGGGTTCGTCCCAGACGGGGCCGGTGATGGTCTCGGGGTCCAGGGAGTCGTTGAAGCCCTCCCACAGGTCGGCGCTCATGCGGCCTCGCTCCCTTCGGTGTTGAGCAGCGGGCAGGACTCGGGATGGGCGGTGTGGGCCTCGATCAGGGC
>NZ_JBBBEN010000079.1:0-137816 GCF_037137275.1 Streptomyces pratensis
GTGCCGAAGGACGCCTGCTCGTTCTCCGCGAAGTAGTTGTCCGGAACGCGGTTCAGCACCATCCGGCCCACCGCCTTCGGCGGGAAGTCCTGCTCCGGCCAGGTCTTCGTGTCATCCAGCGGATCGAAGTCCAGCTCGGGATGGTCGTCGTCGGACATCATCTGCACGACCAGCTCCCACTCGGGATGGTCCCCCCGCCGGATCGCGTCGTAGAGGTCCTTCGTGGCGTGCCCCAGATCATCCGCCTGGACGTTCGCCGCGTCCTCTGCGGTCATGCTGCGGACGCCCTGCTTCGGCAGCCAGTGGTACTTGACCAGCACTGACTCCCCCTGGTCGTTCACCCACTTGTACGTGTTGACGCCGAAGCCCTGCATGTGCCGGTAGTCGGACGGGATGCCCCGGGGGCTGAACAGGTTCACGAGCATGTGCATGCTCTCCGGCGTCTGCGACATGAAGTCGAAGATGCGTCCAGGCTTCTGCTCGTGGGAGACCGGGTCGGGCTTGAGGGCGTGGATCACGTCGGGGAACTTGATCGCGTCGCGGATGAAGAAGATGCCGAGATTGTTGCCCACGAGGTCCCAGTTGCCGTCCTCGGTGTAGAACTTGACGGCGAACCCGCGGGGATCGCGCGCCGCCTCCGAGGAGTCACGGCCGCCGATCACCGTGGAGAAGCGGACCGCGACGTCCGTGCGCTTGCCCGCCTCCTGGAACAGCTTGGCGCGGGTGTAGCGGGAGATGGGCTCTTCGCCCCACTTCCCGTACGCCTCGAAGTGGCCGTAGGTCGTCACGCCCCGCGCGTGCACCACTCGCTCGGGGATGCGCTCCCGGTCGAAGTGGCTGATCTTCTCCAGGAACTGGTAGTTCTCCAGAGTGGCCGGGCCCCGGGCCCCCACGGTGCGCTGGTTCTGGTTGTCGTAGACGGCATGACCCTGCCGGTTCGTGAGTTCCGGCCGGTCGTCGTCCTGGTCCGGCCCTGAGCTCGCCACGTCTGTCACAGTCCACCACTCCTCTTCGCTTACTCGTCTGTGCTGCGCGGCGCCTCCGACCGGAGGCGCCGGGCTCCGGACATGAGAAGGCATCCCGCGCCCGGTTCCGGCGCCGTCGCCGGTGCTCGTCCCGCAGACCGGTCTCCAAAGCCCATGCTCTTTCCCGTGCGTCGGCCCCACCACCGCAGAGAGGCGAATGGTGGAGCGGGCCCGCATCGGTCCCGTCCCGCGCCGGGGCGGGAGCCACGGCGCGGGACGGGACCCTTCCCCCGCGGGGAAGGATCAGGTCTCGTCCCGGCGACCGGAGAGCGGGGAGGCGATGCCTTCTCCCGGCTCGACGGCATCGCGCCTGCCCTCGTTGGCGTGCCGGTCCATGGTGGCCACGGCCGGGTGATGGAGGTCGAAGGCCGGGGACTCGGAACGGATCTTCGGCAGGGTGACGAAGTTGTGCCGCGGTGGCGGACAGGACGTGGCCCACTCCAGGGAACGGCCGTATCCCCAAGGATCGTCCTCGGTGATGCGCTCTCCGTACTTCGCGGTCTTCCACACGTTGTAGAGGAAGGGCAGCGTGGAGAGCCCCAGGAGGAACGCCCCGATCGACGACAGAGCGTTGAGCGCGGTGAACCCGTCAGCTGCCAGGTAGTCGGCATAGCGGCGCGGCATGCCCTCTGCCCCCAGCCAGTGCTGGACCAGGAAGGTCATGTGGAAGCCGACGAACAGAGTCCAGAAATGGATCTTGCCGAGGCGTTCGTCGAGCATGGTGCCCGTCATCTTGGGCCACCAGAAATGGAAGCCTGCGAACATGGCGAAGACGATCGTCCCGAACAGGACGTAGTGGAAATGGGCCACCACGAAGTAGCTGTCGTGGACGTGGAAATCCAACGGTGGCGACGCGAGGATGATGCCCGTCAGGCCTCCGAAGAGGAAGGTGACGAGGAACCCGAACGCCCACAGCATGGGAGTCTCGAACGAGAGCGAGCCCTTCCACATCGTGCCGATCCAGTTGAAGAACTTCACCCCCGTCGGCACGGCGATGAGGAAACTCATGAAGGAGAAGAAGGGCAGGAGCACCGCGCCGGTGGCGAACATGTGGTGCGCCCACACAGTGACCGAAAGCCCGGTGATGGCGACGGTCGCCCCGATGAGTCCGATATACCCGAAGACGGGTTTGCGGGAGAAGACGGGCAGGATCTCGGTCACCACGCCGAAGAACGGCAGCGCCAGAATGTAGACCTCCGGGTGCCCGAAGAACCAGAAGAGATGCTGCCAGAGAAGCGCCCCGCCGTTCTCGGGAGCGAACACGTGCGAACCGAACCGGCGGTCCGCCTCAAGGACCAGCAGGGCTGCCGCGAGGACCGGGAAGGCCAGCAGGACGAGTACCGAGGTCAACAGGACGTTCCACGTGAAGATCGGCATACGGAACATCGTCATGCCCGGCGCCCTCATGCAGATGATGGTGGTGATGAAGTTGACGGCGCCCAGGATCGTGCCGAATCCCGAGAGTGCCAGGCCCATGAACCACATGTCGGCCCCGACGGAGGGCGTGTGCTCCTCGCGACTCAGGGGCGTGTAGGCGGTCCAGCCGAAGTCGGCAGTGCCGTTGGACGTCAGGAGGCCGCCCACGACGATGAGCCCTCCGAAGAGGAACAGCCAATAGGACAGCATGTTGAGCCGGGGGAACGCGACGTCGGGCGCTCCGATCTGGAGCGGCATGATCGCGTTGGCGAAACCGGCGAAAGTGGGAGTGGCGAACAGCAGCAGCATCACGGTGCCGTGCATGGTGAAGGCCTGATTGTACTGTTCGTTCGAGATCAGCTGAATGCCGGGGCGAGCCAGTTCGGCGCGCATGATCAGCGCGAGAAGACCCCCGAAGAGGAAGAACGAGAACGAGGTGATCAGGTACAGATGTCCGATCTTCTTATGATCGGTGGTCGTCAGCCAGCTCACCACCACTTTCCCCGGGCCTCTGCCGGCGACGGGCACAGGTGTGACGGGTTCGGTCGACGTGGTCATCGGGGTCTCATTTCGGATTCGTGGGACAGCCGAAACTCTCAGTGCCCTTCGCTGCGCGCCCCAAACGGTCCGTCACTTGAATGGCCCCCTAAAAGAGGCAGGCAACCGGTTCCTGTGCCTCTTCCGTTTCCGTCGATCGTGGGCCAGAGCGAAGCCGACCGGGGTGCGCGCCGCCACTCCGGGCGGGGACAGGCGGAGCGAGCGGCGACGGCATGGGGCGGCGCGTCCTCCCGTTTCGGCACCGGCCGCCGGGGTACTCAGACGGCTCCCCGTGTCCGATGAAGGAGACATCGCGTGACCTTCAACCCGCTGGAACAGCGCGGCATCCCGTTGGACCGTCAGCTGAGGAACTGGCGCGAGCTGAACGTGGAGCCGATCGACCCGGACCACTGCGACCCCTACACCCGTTGCCGCGTCATCACGATGAACGGCATCGAGGTGGAGGCGATCATGTTCAGCCATCAACTGGCACGCCACACCGTCGATCCGGAGGTCAAAAGGCAGCTGGCGCGGACCCGCTACATCGAGGCGCAACAGCAGAAGGTGGTCAACTGGCTCCTGCCGGGCGCGTCGTCGGTGCTGGAGACGACGATCGCGTACGAGCAGGTGGCGGTCGACCTCACCGCGTGGATCGCCCGCATGGAACCGGACCCGTACCTGAAGCAGGCCTACCAGTTCGGCGTACTGGAGGACTTCGACCACCTGTACCGGTACGCGAACCTGTACGAGATGATCGAGCACCGCAAGGCGGACTCCATCGTCCAGGGCCTGACGGAGGTCATGCCCGGCCGGCCGACCAGGTTCCATCACCGTGACCCGGTCGACAACGTCCGTGACCCCTACGATCGCAGCCGCACGGACCCGCTGTCCAAACTGCACGCGCTCACCGTCATGTCGGCGGAGCAGCAGACGATGAACTTCTACATGAACACCGGTCCCACCTACATGGAGCCGATCGCGCGTCAGCTCTACCAGGAGATCGGGCTCATCGAGGAGGAGCACGTCACCCACTACGAGTCCCTGGTCGACCCCGGAGAGACGTGGTGGGAGCAGCTGGTCAACCACGAGTACAACGAGTGCTACCTCTACTACTCCTTCATGGAGCAGGAGAGCGACCCCCGGGTCAAGGCCATCTGGGAACTGCACCTCAACATGGAGCTGGAGCACCTGCACGTCGCCTGCGACCTCATGCGGCGTCATGACGGTCGCCAGCCCGAGGAGGTGCTGGCGCCGCAGCTCCCCAACGTGCTCACGTTCGAGCCCAACAAGGCCTATCTGCGCGAGCTGCTCGACACGCAGATCGACCTCACCACTCTCGGCGCCGGCTACGTCCGCGAGGCCCACGAACGGTTCGAGCGGATGCAGGAGCAGATCCACGGAGGCGAGAAGCCTCCGAGCGACCGGGTGATGGCCCAGCACGAGGACATGTTCGGCCGGGAGTACCGCGCGCAGAGCGAGGGCCGGCACCCCGACCCCGCCCAGCGGGAAGAAAGCTGACGGAGGCCGCCATGACCGGGACACACACTCCGCACGCCGGTGACGACCACGCCGCAGACGACGACGTGGTGGCGCTGCTCATGCGCCAGCACGGTGACATCCGCAATCTGTTCGACGAGGTCGAACGCAGCGGCGGCGACGCCAGGAGGGACGCCTTCCGCCGCTTGGTGCGCCTCCTCGCCGTTCACGAGACGGCAGAGGAGGAGGTGGTCCACCCTTTCGCCCGCCGCGGCTTCGCCGGCGGAGAGCAGGTGGTGGAGGACCGCCTGAAGGAGGAGAAGGCGGCCAAGGAGGCCCTCTCCGACCTCGACGCCATGGAGACCGACGACCCCGCGTTCCTGCCCCGGCTCATGAGGCTGCGCGAGGACGTCCAACTCCACGCCCGTGCCGAGGAACGCTACGAGTTCACCCATATCCGCCGCAGCGCGGACAACGCCCGGCTCGCCTCGATGGCACGAGGGGTGAAGGCCGCTGAGGCCATGGCGCCCACCCGGCCTCACCCCGGCGTCGAATCCGCCGGTGCGAACATGGCCCTGGGGCCCGTCGCCGCGCTCATGGACCGGACCAAGGACGCCGTGCGCAGGGCCATGGACAAGGACGGCTGACCGCCGCATCACCCCGTGGCCGGGCTGGCCAGGGCCCCGGGGCGCGGGCCGGGCCCGGGCCGGCCCCGTACCCCCTACGAGGCGTGGCCGGGGCCTGGCCCGGCCTGCGAGCCGCGTTCCGTCGAGCTCCCGGCCGCAGCGACGGCCCGGGGCGGACGGAACCGTACCAGGAGGCAGCCTTCATGAACGCGTCGGACGACCGACGGCCCGTCCACCCGGAGCACCCCGCTCGGCGCAGGTCGATGGTGGTGTGCGGGGTGATCGGAGTGGCGGTGATGGCGGCGGTCGACGAGATCGTCTTCCACCAGATCCTGGGCTGGCACCACTTCTACGACCGCTCCACCAGCAGTGTGGGTCTCCTGTCGGACGGCCTGCTGCACACCGGTGAGCTCCTGGCGCTGATCGCCGGACTCTTCCTCTACGCGGACCTTCGCCGCGCCCGCGCCCTGGCCCCGGCCCACGGATGGTCCGGCTTCTTCCTGGGACTGGGCCTCTTCCAACTGTTCGACGGGATCGTCGACCACAAGCTGCTGCGTCTGCACCAGATCCGGTACGGCGTGGACATCGCCCCCTACGACTGGGCGTGGAACCTCTGCGGCCTGGGCCTTCTGCTGATCGGAGTGCTGCTGGGCATCCGAGCGGCGCGCCCGGCCCGGGCCGGGGCAAAAGCGTGACTCTCGCGCACACCCCGGGAACCGCTCTGTTCGAGCAGATCCTGGCGGGGGCCGCGTCGGTGGCCGCTGTCGCCTACGGGGCGGCCGCAGTCCGCCTGGAACGGCGTGGCGACACCTGGCCCCGGTGGCGAGTGGCGTCCTTCACCGCCGGGAGCACGGGCGTGCTCTGGGTCGTGCTTGGCCCGCAGCCGGGCCCACCGTTCACCGCTCACATGGTCGGGCACCTGATCATGGGCATGGCTGCCCCGCTGTTCCTCGTGCTGGCGCGCCCCCTCACCCTGGCCCTGCGCGCCCTGCCTCCCGGCCCGGCACGGCGGGGTCTTCTGGCTGTTGCGCACGCGCCCCCCGTCAACTGGTCGGTCTTTCCGCCGCTGGCGGCTCTGATCGACCTGGGCGGGCTGTGGCTGCTGTACCGCACAGAGCTGTTCGCCACTGTGCAGCACCGTCCGCTGGGGCACGCCGTCATGCAGGCGCACGTCCTGGTCGCAGGGCTGCTCTTCACCTTCTCCGTCTGCCAGCTCGACCCCGTACGGCACCGCCGGCGCCTGGCGTTGCGAGGGGCCACCCTGCTGGTCGCCGGCGCCGCGCACGCCGTGCTCGCCACGTCCTTGTACGCGACGCCTCCCCCCGGCACCGCATACGCCACCACCGACCTGCAGACCGGTGCCCAGGTCATGTACTACGGCGGCGACGTGGTGGAAGCCGCCCTCGGCGCTGTACTCGCCGCCTCCTGGTATCGGGCGGTCGGCCGCGCCAGGGCGAACGGACGGCGCCGTTCGAGAACGGGTTGCACGGTGCGAGCGGAGGCAGGCCCTCGGCCGGAGGCCGCCGCCCGAAGGGGTCCGCCGTGCGGCGACACTGCCGCGTACGCCCCGCGCCCTTGCGGTCAGCCGGAGATACGAGACCGTCTGACGCCTCCGTCCCACCTCGCGGGTCCGAGCGCCGGGAGGAAACGGCCAGGTTCTCGTGCTTGAACGGCGATGTGTGCCCCCGGTCGTCGAAGGCGCCGATCGTTTTCGATAGGGCTGCGTCTGCCGGGGTACTCGCGGCGCACTGGGCGCTCACCGGAGCGCCCCCGTCCGGAAAGAAGGCCCCGTGACCACGCGCACCCCTTCCCCGCGAAGTGCCCGGACCCCCGTCCAGCTGGCGGCGATGACTGTCGGAGCCGTGTTCCTCCTGGTCGGAGTCCTGGGGTTCATCCCGGGAATCACTACCGACTACGACAGCATGCAATTCGCCTCGCACGAATCCCGGGCCCACCTGCTGGGCGTCTTCCAGGTCTCCATCCTGCACAACCTGGTGCATCTCGCCTTCGGCGTCGCCGGGCTCGCCATGGCCCGCACCTTCTCCGCGGCACGCACGTTCCTGCTGGCCGGTGGCGCTGTATACCTGGTGCTGTGGCTCTACGGCCTGTTCGTCGGCCACGACAGCAGCGCCAACTTCGTGCCGCTGAACACGGCGGACAACTGGCTGCACCTGGGCCTCGGCGTCGGCATGATCGCCTTGGGCCTGCTGCTCACCCGCGGGCGTACCCCGACGGCTCCCGCTGCGTGACAGCGGGACGGCCCGCCGCTCACCCGGGAGGGGGGCAGCCGGGCACCCCGTCCTGCACCCGGGGCGAAGCGGGTCGGCCGGGCAGACCGGCCATGCAGGCCGGCCGTCGGCCGCTCCGGCTCGAAGAGCAGCGAACAGGCGGCGCGGGCACCGGCGTCACCGGTGCAGTGGCTGTGGACCACGGCCGTGCCGGGAATCACGGCCTCCCGGCACGCGGCCCGCAGCGCCCAGCCCCGAACCGCCCGGGTGGCCGGCTCCGCGCGAGCCGGCCACCCGGGCGGTGCTCCGGGCCCGCCGCCGGCGACCGGTCGTAGGCCCGCCGCCTCGCACGGGAGCCGGCCGCGGCGACGGCACGGCCCCCGTGCGCGTCGACGATGCTGTCGGCACCTCGCTGGGCAGGGTAGGCCTGCGGGGAGAGGACGCCCCGCCCGACCGACTGTGACGAACCGCAAGGAGAGCGGCGGGACGAGGGAGATGGCGGTCGCCACTCCGGGCAGCGCGTCGGAGATGTCGGCGCGCACCAGCGCGAAGGCTCCCACAGAATCGGCGTCATCAGGGGCGCGACGATCATCGCGCCGATGACCGTCGCCGAGGAGTCGCCGATCACGCCCGCTCCGGCGATGACAGCGGCCAGGAGGAGGAGACCCCAGAACCGTGTCGCACTCGGGCTGCGCCACGGAGCCTCGACGAACAGGGTGTTCGCCATGCGCTGGACGGCTGCCGCGCCGACACCTGCCACGGCAGGCCCCTTTCACACTTCTGGTGCGCCGGGCCGGGCCCCGTGCTCCTCACGGCGGACGCGCGGAGCACGGGAGCCCCGTGCCGGCGCCGTGCGGGATCAGGGGGTGACGATCGCGAACCCGGGGTCCGGGTCGCTCAGCGCACCGAACAGTCCGAAGAGGAGCCCCGCGTCGCCGGAGATCCGTGCCCGCCCCTGGGAAGCGAGTTCGGAGGGTGTCACGCTGCCCAGCAGGACGGCGCGGAGATCCGCCTCGCCCAGCGCCACCACGACGTCCGGTTCGGCGGCCGCGGGGCCGTCCCCCGTCACATGGGTGAGGACGCCGTTGCGCAACCGCGAGGTCACGGGCTTCCCGTCCTCCAGGTCCCAGCGCACCGTGATGTCGGCGTCCCAGCAACGGGGTCCGTCGACGCGGATGGCCAGGGCGTCGAAGAGCTGGTCGAGGCTGAGGGAGCGCAGGAAGTCGGGGGACATGGTGACCGTCGGAGTGCCGACCGGACCTTGGCGCAGTTCCAGCGCGCCGGTGAGGTAGAAGTTGCGCCAGGGGCCGTTCTCGCACCCGTACCCGAGCTGTTCCAGGGCGTCCGCCTGAAGCTGCCGGGCATCGGCGTTGTCCGGGTCCGCGAACAGCACGTGGTTGACGACCTGGACCACCCAGCGGTAGTCGCCGTCGGCGAAGGACTCCCGCGCCCGGCGCAGCACTTCCCCGGCGCCCCCCATGAAGGTGACGTACCGGGCCGAGGCCTCGGCGGGAGGGTGCTCCCACAGATGCGCCGGATTGCCGTCGAACCAGCCCATGTACCGCTGGTACACGGCCTTGGCATTGTGGCTGACGGAACCGTAGTAGCCGTGCGTGTGCCATGCGCGCTCCAGCGCGGGAGGCATCTGGAACTCCTCGGCGATCTCCAGCGGCGTCATGCCCTGGTTGATCATCCGCAGCGTCTGGTCGTGGAGGTAGGCGTACACGTCCCGCTGTTCGGACAGGAAGGTGAGGGCGCGTTCCCGGCCCCAGACGGGCCAGTGGTGAGAGGCGAACGCGACGTCGACAGAGTCTCCGAACAACTCGATCGCCTGGGTGAGGTACCGCGCCCACACCCGGGGGTCGCGGACCTCGGCGCCCCGCAGCGTGAGCAGGTTGTGCAGGTTGTGGGTGGCGTTCTCCGCCAGGCACAGCGCCGCGTGGTCGGGAAAGTGAATGTTCAGTTCGGCGGGAGCTTCCGTGCCCGGCGTGAGCTGGAAGACCATCCGGATTCCGTCGACCGTCTCCGTCTGGCCGGTCCGCGTGACGTCCCGGGTCGGCGGGAGCAGGCCGATCGCACCTGTAGACGTCGTCGGGCCGAGCCCCGCGCCGATCTGCCCGCGCTCGCCCCTGGGCAGGGCCGCGCCGTACATGTAGGCGGCGCGGCGAGCCATCGCCGTACCCGCATAGACGTTCTCACTCACGGCGTGCTCGGTGAAGCCCTCCGGCGCGATCACGGGCAGACCGGCCGCGACGTCCTCCTCGCTCACCACGCCCCGTGCGCCGCCGAAGTGGTCCGCGTGGCTGTGTGTGTACAGGACGCCCGTCACCGGCCGCTCCCCGCGGTGACTGCGGTAGAGGGTGAGAGCCGCGGCAGCGGTCTCGGCGGAGATGAGCGGATCGATCACCAGGACTCCGCGCTCACCCTCGACGACGGTCATGTTCGACAGGTCGAATCCGCGGACCTGGTAGACGCCCTCCACCACTTCGAACAGTCCGTGGTCGGCCACCAGCCGACTCTGCCGCCACAGACTCGGGTTGGCCGTGGCGGGACAGTCCTGCGAGAGGAAGCCGTAGGCGTGCAGGTCCCACACCGTACGGCCGTCGGCGGCGGTGATCCTGCCGTCCTGCGCGGTTCCCATGAAGCCGCGACGCGCGTCCTCCATGTCCTGGGTGTCGCCGAACGGGAAGCGGCGTTGGACGTCCTCGTTGGCCCGGACGATCGCGTCCTGGGCCGGCTTGGACTGAGATGTCGCGGACATGGCGCTCTCCCTCGCGGCCGACTGTGGCGGCCCGGTGGCAGCCCGCCCTCAGCCTGGCCGGACCCCTGCCCCGGCACCAGCGGAGCTGCTCCGTCGGGATGGCGCCGCAGACCCGTCGGTCCCCGCGGCGGTCATGGCAAGGCGGGGGCACTGGGCCGAACGGGAGTCCACGGGGGCCCCGCCACGCGGCGCTCTCGGGTGGCCCGGCGGCTCCGGTCGTCCGTCCGGCGGGCGCGGCGGGGTCCGCCGGGCGACAACGCCGCGCCGGACGGTCGACCGGGGGGTCTGCGCCGGTGTGACTACTTTCCGTCGAACACCGCCTTCTGGACATCGTTCGGCCCGTCGAACCGGTCGGTGTCCGCAGCCGAGAGCTTGTCGATGATGCTCGCGTCGGCTCCGTTGTCCCGGGCGAGCGAAACGAGATCGTCGCGGTCTGCCGGGTAGTCGGCGCCGTTGAGAGCCTTCTGGACGTCGATCGGACTTACGTCTGCCATGGGTCATCCCTCGTCTCTGTGTCGCGCTGCTTCGAAGGCAGCGGTGCCGGCCGGTGTGCCGGAAGCTGCGGCAGGCCCGGCGAAGACCTGTGCGCGTCTGTTCGCGCACCGGCTCGCCCACGGGTCCGGGCCCGGCGGCTCCGCGTGTGGACGCGCAGCCGATGGCACCCGGACCATCGACTGAGTCCCCTGCCCTATATCGATAAAACGTCTCTTTGCTCCTGTTTTGACCGGCCGCCTTTCCTCCTCCTCGTGACGTCAGAGGAGGAGGGAAGGCCGTGTACGCCGACGGGAACAGGGTTCTCCGTCGGGAGATTGTTCTCGCAGGGCCGACAGCCGCTCAGGAGAGCCGACCAGGCGCCCGCGACGCGCCCGGAGCGCCGCTCATTCCTCGTAGTCCTCGGGCGTGACGCCTGCCTCCTCCATGGCCTCACGCATGTTCCGGCTCTCCCCGTCGTGCTTCTCCTGCGGAGTCTCGGGCTCGCCGATCACCTGGTCGGTGGTCTGCGTCTTCGGCCGGTTCTCCTCCGGAACAGTCATGTCGCTCGTCCTCTCTCGGTGTGATGTCCCCGCGCTCGGCTCCGCCGGACACGTTTCTTGCTTGTGCGCGGTCGCCGACCTTCCCTCATGGATCTTCCGCCGCAGTGGCGGGGTGCGGGGGCGGCGGGGCCGTGGCTTGCCGCCTTTGGTGCCGAGTCCCCGCGAACAGGCAGGTCAATCATTGCCGGGCGGTCCGGACCACGGGTTCGGCTCCCGCCCCCTGGGGGTGATCACCCTGACCCTCGCCGTGCTGCTGACGGCGCGCCTCAGCGTCGGGCGCCAGGCGGAAAGCCGACGAAGCCCGGGGGCGGCCGGCCGAGCCTCAGCCGGTGACGAGGGCGCGCCTCAGGAGGGGGAGCAGACGGTCCCAGTGGCGCCGTAGCGCTGAGGGATCAAAGGCGTCGGTGTCCGACATCGTGAAGCCGTGGACGGTGCCGGGGTAGATCTCGGAGGTATGGACGATCCCCGCGTCGTCCAAGGCCCGGTTGAGTACGCCGAGGGCCTCGGGGGTGATGTCGGTGGCGGCGTGGCCGAGATGGACCTCCGCGGTGAGCGTGGAGAGGAGGCGACGCAGTTCGCTCGGCCCTTCGGCGCCCACGGGGCCGTGGAACGAGGCGACGGCGGCCACGTGGCCGGGGCGGGCCGCCGCGGTGCGCATCGCCAGGAGGCCGCCGATGCAGTAGCCGGTCACCGCGACCGGGCCGGCGCCGACCTCGGGCCGCTCGGCGAGGAACCCGAGAAAGGCGTCGGCGTCGCGGTGGACGCGCTCGGCGGTATGCGTCCGGATCAAGGGCATCAGGCGGTCGATGAGCGCGGGCCGGACGTCCTCTCCGATGTGCTCGGGAAGTGCGACCACCGGTGCCGGGCCGTGCCGGTAGAAGAAGTTGGGGACGAGGACGTAGTACCCGTGGCGGGCCAGTTCGCCGGCCATCGCCCGCAGCACGGGCCGGATTCCGAAGGCGTCGGCGTACATCAGCACCCCGGGGTGCTGCCGGTCGTCGTCGGGAAAGACGGCGAAAGCGTCGGCGTGGCCGTCCGCGGTGGGAATCTGCAGTGTCTCGATGGGCATGGGCTCTCCTGACGTGGTGATGGCCGAAGCTGTGGTCAACACGCCGGAGGCGGAGCCCGCGCGGCAGCGGGGGACCCTCGCTCGCACCGGGGGCGGACATCCGCCCGTACGACGCTCAGGGGAGCGCCGGGTCACCGATCCGTGTGTGGCGCGAGGCCGTCCCGGGTTTCATGACCGCAGAGTCTAACGGCTCTCCCGTGGACCAGGCGTCCTGTGCCGAGCCCTGCCCCCACGAGCCCGGGCCGGGCTCGGCCGGTGCGTACCATTGGTGTAGGAGGGTTTGCACGCCGCCCGTTGTCCTTTCGCGGCCTGGTGCAGGACTGCGGAAGGAATGGCGGGGACGAGACCTTGCGGCCGTCGTCCACCGAGAGCACGCGCGGGTATGACAGCCCACCGCCGAGAAGATCATGACGGTCCCCGCGGCTGAGCCCGGCGCGGCGGTCTGCCCCCGGTGCCGAGGTGTGCCGCCCTCTGGCGTGAGGACGCGCTTCCCCGACGGCCCTGCCGGTGACGTCGACGGCCTCGGCGTCACCGGGACGGCGATCTCCGACAAGGCGCGGCGGACCGACGGCGGGGCAGGCCTGCGCCCGGCCGGGGCGGGTCAGGCTGACGATGCGATGCTCGGGACGATAACGTGTTCCCAGAAGCGTCGGCAGGTGACGGCGTGCGCCGACACGACGGGCCGTCCGGCGCGTCGCCTCCTTGCCATGGGGAGACGGCCCACCATAGTGGGGCCCATGAGCACGGAAACGATCGAGAAGCCTCCGCCGGGGCCCCCGCCCGGCGTCCCTGTCGCCGCCAAGCCCGACTACGTCCTCGTGGGCGTCGGGATGGCGGCGGTCGCCGGGGTGGTTCTGTGGGCCTGGCTCGGCGACGAGTCCTTCGACAGCGCGTCGTCCACCAGCCTGACGTGGGTGCTGAACAACTTCGGCTGGCTCTTCGTCGTCGCCGCGGACGTGTTCCTGGTCCTGTGCCTGGTCATCGCGTTCAGCAGGTTCGGCCGGATCAGGCTCGGCAAGGACGACGCAGAGCCGGAGTTCGGCAACCTCGCCTGGATCGCGATGATGTTCAGCGCGGGCATGGGCATCGGCCTGATGTTCTACGGCGTCGGGGAGCCGCTCACGCACTATCTGACGCCGCCGCCGACGAGCGGGGCCCAGCCCGAGTCCGCCGCAGCGGCGCGCGCGGCCATGGAGTACTCGTTCTTCCACTGGACGCTCACCCCCTGGGCGATCTACGGCATCGCGGGACTGGCTCTGGCGTACGCCGGCTTCCGCAAGGGGCGGGGCAATCGGCTCAGCGCCGCTTTCGTGCCGCTCATCGGGGAACGGCGGGCGGCTGCCTGGCCGGGCCGGGTGATCGACCTGCTCGCCGTCTTCGCGACCGTCTTCGGCACGGCGACCAGCCTCGGCCTGGGCGCACTCCAGGTGGCGGAGGGCCTCGATCTGACGGCGGGCGTCGACGCCACACGGACCACCCAGCTGATCATCATCGCGGCCCTGTCGGCGGCGTTCGTGGTCTCGGCCTTCACCGGACTGCACCGGGGCATCAAGTGGCTCTCGACGCTGAACATCCTGCTCGCCGCCCTCCTGATGGTGTTCGTCTTCCTGCTCGGCCCGACCGTCTACATCCTGGACACGATTCCGGCGTCCGTGGGCGGCTATCTGCAGAACCTGTTGCCGATGGCGACGCGTACCGGCGCCTTCTCCGACCACGCCTGGCTGGGCTCCTGGACGATCTTCTACTGGGCGTGGTGGCTGTCGTGGGCCCCGTTCGTGGGGACGTTCATCTCCCGCATCTCGTCCGGCCGGACCATCCGCGAGTTCCTCCTCGGAGTGCTGCTCGTGCCCAGCGGCGCGACGGTCGTCTGGTTCTGCGTGATGGGCGGTACGGCGCTCCGCCTGGACTCCACCGGAGAGGCGGACCTGGCCGGCTCTGTGGCGGACGGCGCGGAGGCGTCGCTGTTCGCGATGCTGGACGCCCTGCCGATCGGCACGGTCACCTCGTTCGTCGCGATGGTGCTGGTCATGACGTACTTCGTCACGAGTGCCGACTCTGCGTCCCTGGTGATGGGTTCGCTGACCAGCCGAGGCGCGCTGCACCCGCCCTCCTGGCTCGTCGTGCTGTGGGGTGTGCTGATGGCGTCGGTCGCGGCCGTGCTCCTGGTCGTCGGCGGCCTGGACTCGCTCCAGACGGCGACGATCCTGGTGGCCTTGCCGTTCGTGCTGGTCATGCTGCTGCTGTGCTGGGCGTTGCTGAAGGAACTGCGGGAGGACCCCGGCGCGGGCCCGGCCCGCCATCACGCCATGCACGGTCTGCGCGACGTCGTCCGCACCATGGTCGGTGACGTCGTCACGGAGGAGCGCAACCAGGGCCGCCACCACCGTCTGCGCCGGGCGGCGAAGTCCCGCTCGGAGAGCGACGGCGAGGAGACGTGACCCAAAGCGGCCGCGCGCGAGCCGTGCGAGGCCCCTCGACCCGGCCCCGACGGGTGCGGCGGCCTTCATGACCGCCTCTCCGGCTCCGCCGCGACCGGTTTCCCGAGCCGGGTCGCCTGCGAGAGGGCGGTGCGTCGACGCGACGGCGGCGCGCGGGACCGCCAGAGCAGCCAGATGAAGTACGGAGCGCCGATCACCGCCGTGACGAGCCCGACCGGAATCTGCGCCGGGGCGATGACGGTCCGTCCGACGGTGTCGGAGACGACCACCAGCAGTGCGCCGAGCAGCGCGCTCACCGGGATGACCCGTACATGGCGTCGGCCTACCAGCGCGCGGGCCGCGTGCGGGGCGACGAGGCCCACGAACCCGATCACGCCGACCGCCGCCACGGCTCCCCCGGTGAGGACGACGGCGATGCTCAACAGGATGAGGCGGGTCGCGCCGAGCCGGACGCCGAGCAGGCGTGGAGTGTCGCCGTCCAGCCCGACCAGATCGAGTTCGCGGCGCAGCACGGCCAGCGCGGGCAACGCGAGGACGAGCGCTCCCACCACGGGAACCAGCTCCGGGAACGTGCGCCCGTATGTCGATCCGGAGAGCCAGACCAGCGCCTTCGTCGCGTTGTAGGGATCGGTGAGCACGATCAGCAGGCTCACGAACGCGCCCCCTCCCGCGGAGACGCCGATCCCGATCAGTACCAGGCGGTTCTGCTCCAGCCCGCGGCGCGCGGCCAGCCCGAACACCAGGGTCGCCGCCGCGGCCGCGCCGACCAGCGCGGAGCCGCCGATGAGCCAGAAACTCGCCAGCGGTACGACGGTGAGCACCGTGACCGCCCCGGCTCCCGCTCCGCTGACGACGCCCAGGACACCGGGCTCTGCGAGCGGATTGCGCGACACGGCCTGGACGACCGCGCCCGCGACAGCCAGCGCCGCCCCGGCCGTCAGGGCGGCGGCGACCCGTGGCACGCGCGTGTCGAGGACATACGTCACGAACGACCCCGACCGGCCGGTGAGCCAGTTCGCCACATCGCCGAAGAGCAGGCGGGCGTCGCCGAGCAGCGTCCCCGCCACCACAGCGCCGAGGAGACCCACGGCCGCGACCACCAGCGTGAGGACGAAGGCGCGCCGGCTGCGCAACCGGGCGAACGCCGTCGAGCCGCCCGTCGCGCCCATGTCCCGCGACCGGTAGGCCAGGACGACCAGGACGAGCGCGCCGAAACAGGTCGTGACGATGCCGGTGGGCACTTCGGCCCCCGCCTGCGCGCCGAACACCGCGCGCAACGCCACATCCGCCCCGAGCACCACGATCACGCCCGCGAGCGCGGAGGCGGGGATGAACCAGCGATGGCGGACCAGGACCGGCGCCCACGTGCTGAGCAGCCGGACCACCGCCGGGGCGCACAGGCCGACGAAACCGATCGGCCCCGCGACCGTCACGGCGACCGCGGCCAGCACCACGGCGAGGATCACGGCGACGCTGCGCGTCAGCCGGGGACTCACCCCCACGACCGCCGCGCCATCGTCGCCGAGGGCCAGGATGTCCAGCCTCCGGCCCAGCAGCAGAAGCCCGGCCAGGGCCAGGAGCGCGACGGGAGCGAGCCGGTCGATGGACTGCATGCCGATCTGAGCCAGCGAACCGTTGCCCCAGGCGAACAGCCCCGTCGTCTGCTGCGTGCGCAGAAGCAGCAGCATCCCGCTCAGCCCGGTCAGGGCGAGGGTGAGCGCCGAACCCGCCAGCACCAGCCGGATGGGCCCCGCCCCCGCCCGGGACAGTCCGAGGACGACGCCCGCCGCCAGCAGCCCGCCGAGGAACGCCGTGCCTCCGGCGGGGAGAGCGGGCAGGGTGACGCCGAACGCGGCGACCGCGACGACCGCCAGGTACGCGCCCGCGTTGACGGCGAGCGTGTCGGGCGAGGCCAGCATGTTGCGGGAGACCGACTGGAGGGCCGCGCCCGCCGCGCCGAGCGCGCAGCCGACGAGGAGCCCGGCGGCCAGCCGGGGCAGCCGGGAGTCCAGGATCACGGCGGCACTCTGCTCGTCGGCGGTCCGGTCCGCGACGGCGCCGGTGGCCAGCTGCCACAGCGTGTGCAGGTCGACGGAGGCGGTGCCCTGGCCCACGTGCACGACCGCGAGGGCGGCGAGGGCCAGGAGGGCGGCGAGCGCGAGCAGGAGCGTGCGCCCGCGGCGGGCGGGTCGGCCTGTCACGGCCGACGGCGGGCCTCCTGAAGGGCCGGCCTCCGGCGTCGCCGCGTGCGTGGGGGCGGGCGGGGCGGGAGTGGTGCGGGCGCTCATCGTCAGGCGGTCAGCGTGCCGACGAGCGCGTCGATGTACGCGCGCATGGAGGCGGTGCCGCCGAACATCCAGATGCCGTCCGGCAGTCGGTGGACCTCGTCGTTCTTCACGAACGGCAGGGACTTCCACACCGCGTTGTCCTTGAGCCCGTCGGCGAACGGGTCGACGCCGTCGGAGTCGTTGGCGATGTAGGCGAAGTGCGCGTCACCGATCTTCGTCAGGCCCTCGACGTCGGTGGCCGCCAGGCCGTAGGCCTTGTCGCCCGTGAGCTTCCACGGGTCGGCCAGGCCGAGTTCGGTGTTCACGTCGGAGATGAGGGAGCCCTTGACGTAGGGCCGCACGGAGACCTGGTTGCCTTCCTTCCAGCCGTCGGCGAAGGCGACCTCCTCCCCGTCGAGACCGGCGGCCTCGAGCTTCTTCCTGCCCTCGTCGACGGCCTTGCGGAACGCGCCGACCTCGGCCTGTGCCTTCTCCTCCGTGCCGGTGGCCTCGGCTATGAGGTTGACGGTGTCGACCATCTGGCCGATCTGGCGGCTCGCGTCGGCCGAGCGCACCACGATGACCGGTGCGGCCTTGGACAGCTGGGCGACGGCCGATTCGGACAGGTCGGTGGTCGCGACGACGAGGTCGGGCTCCAGTCCGGCGACGGTGGCGACGCTGGGCTCGCCCCGGGTGCCGATGTCCTTGACGTCCCCGGTGAGCGGCGCGGCCGTGTCGTACGCCGTGTAGCCCTTTACGTCAGCCACGCCGACCGGCTGCACGCCCAGGGTGACGAGCGTCTCCACGACGTTCCACTCGGTGCCGACGACGCGCCGGGCCGGCCCGTCGAGCGTGATCTTCTTGCCGCGGGCGTCGGTGACCGTCACCGCGCTCTCTGCGGCGGACTCCTTCTTCGGTGTCTCCGTCGTGCCGCAGGACGTGAGGGCGAGGGCGGCCGCGGCGGTGAGGACGGGCCAGGTCATGTGCCGGTTCTTCAGGGGCTTCATGGGGGGTCAGGGCCTTTCGGAGCGGAGGTGGTGGCGGCCCACCGCGCGGGTGCGCGGGACGCCGGTGGAGGAGTCGGAGGTGACGTCGACGCGGATGCCGTAGGCCTCGCTCAGCCGTTCTGGCAGGTAGACCTCGACGGGCGTGCCCGCGGCGACGATGCGTCCGGAGGAGAGGAGGACGACCTGGTCGGCCACGGCCGCGGCCTGGTCCAGGTCGTGCAGCACGACGCCGACGGTCACGCCGTGCGTGTCGGCGAGATCGCGGACGAGGTCGAGGATCTCCACCTGGTACCGCAGGTCCAGGTAGGTGGTGGGTTCGTCGAGGAGGAGGACGTCGGTGTCCTGGGCCAGACAGCAGGCGAACCAGACGCGCTGCAACTGCCCGCCGGACAGGTTCTCCACGCCGCGTTCGGCGAACTCGGTGAGGTGTGTGACGGCGAGCGCGTGCTCGATCATCCGCGCTCCGTCCGGGTCGCTGCCGCGAAGGCGGCGGCGGTACGGGTGCCGGCCGAATCCGACGACGTCCCGCACGCTGAGTCCGGCCGGAGCGGTCCGGCTCTGCGCGAGCAGGGTCACGCGCCGGGCGAACGCGGAACGGGACAGGGCGAGGGCGTCGACGGGCTCGGCGTTCCCGGCCGACACGGAGACCGTGCCGGTCCGTGCCTCGTGCAGCCGGGCGATCGCGCGCAACAGGGTGGACTTCCCGCTGCCGTTCGGTCCGATCAGGGCGGTGACGCGGCCGCGCGGCAGCCGGAGGTCGGCCCCGTGGACGACGTCGGTGCGGTCGTACGCGACCGTCATGTCGCGTGCGTCGAGGCCGAGCGCGTCGAAGGAGGCGGTACGGGGCTCAGCGCCGACGGGCGCGGCGGGGACGCCGACGGAGGGCGTGGGGCGCCGACGCGGCGAAGGGGCGTCTCGGTCGAGGACAGGATCGATCACGTCGGTGAGGTTAGCCTAACCTAAACCGTACTGGTCAAGGGGGATGTGGAATCGAATCCTCCGCGCCGCTCCTCGCCCGCCTGGCCGGTCGCCCGCCCGGTGAGCGGGTGAGGCTCGCCGAGTGGTCGGTGCGGGTTCGGGTGACCCCCTGTGTGGCGGTGCTTTCCGGCCGAAGCGGGATGGGCGGGACTGTCGGCCGCTTGGCGTCGTCGCAGGTCAAGCGTTTGTTTCGGATTGAACCGCCAATGTCTGTCCGTATGCTGGACAGGTGTCGGCGGCCCGCGTGAGCTGCCCGAACGACCATCCGGTCGGTTCGAACGCGCGTGTGCGGCTGGAAGCCGGTCGTCGATGTGCGCTCACTTTCCGCGTGCGCAAGACTCCTGACCGCAACCAGGCACACGACTGAGGGGACTTCACTCATGCGACACCGTCGTCACGCGATCCTCGCAACCGTCACAGCGGCCACCCTTCTGCTGGCAGGCTCCGCGACGGCCACGGCCCAGGCGGCCCCGGCCCCGGCCCCGGAGGGGGCGGCGAGCCTCTATGCGCCGTCCGCGCTCGTACTCACCGTCGCCCGGGGCCAGGAGCCCCTCACCGCCACCGTCGAGCGGGCCGTGACGCTCAGCTGCGCGCCGCGCGCGGAGGGCACGCACCCCGACCCGGCCTCGGCCTGCAAGGAACTGGCCTCGGTGCAGGGCCGGTTCGCCGAGCTCACCGCCGGCCCGTCGAACCGGACCTGCACCCGGCAGTGGGACCCGGTCGTGGTCACCGCCCACGGCGTCTGGAAGGGTGAGCCGGTCGAGTTCGCCACCACGTACGGCAACGCCTGCGAGATGGCGGGCAGCACGAACGGCAGCTCGGTGTTCGCCTTCTGACCCCGCGGGGCGCACCGGCCGGCACGACGGGTGTTGGACCGCCATCGCCGGGCCGTGCCGACGTACCGCCCCGCCTTCGGCGCGCCCCCACGCGCCCTGTCACGACGACCGGGAGCATCGTGGTCGCCCCAGCCGCTCCGCCGCGGCCGGCAGCGACTCGCCCCGGTCGGTTCGCGCGTGGCGCTACTTCCCGGACCCGGACCCGGACCCGGGCCCGGACCCGGTGTACGGGAGCAGGGCCATCTCGCGGGCGTTCTTGATGGCCGCGGCCATCTGCCGCTGCTGTTGTGCGCTGATCCGGGTGACCCTGCGGCTGCGGATCTTCCCCCGGTCGGAGATGAACTTCCGCAGCAGGTCGGTGTTCTTGTAGTCGATGTAAGTGATCTTGGCGGCGTCGAGAGGGTTCGGCCGGGCCTTGAGGGGCTTGCGGGGGTCCTGCTTGCGTGCCATGGGGCTTCCTTGGGGCGAGTGGTCGATGCCGGCCGGGAGCCGCCCCGGGTGACGGGGCGCCGGTCGGCGGATGTACGGGCGCCGTCACGCGGCGGGCCGGTGGCGCGGGCGTGCGGCGCCGGGTCAGCGGACCGGGTCGAGGAGGGCGTCGAACGCCGCGGGCAGCGCCTTCCACGCCTCCCGGCCGGATCTGTATTCCCGGTCGGAGAGCAGGCAGGAGTCCAGCAGTGCGGTCAGCCCGTCCCGGTCGAGGCCGGGGGAGACGAACACCAGGTGCTGGCAGCGGTCCCCGTGCTCGGGGTGCCAGTCCAGCGCCGCGGCGGCCTGTCGGTAGGGCGGCGTCATGGACCAGGCGGCGTCCGGCAGCGAGGCGAGCCAGGGGCCGTTGTCCTCCACGCAGAGCGCGCCGCCCGCGGCGTCCCAGGAGAGGAGGGTGTCGGGCCGGTCCGCGAGCCAGAACCGTCCGCGGCTGCGGGCCGCCGCGCAGCTCAGGTCCTCCAGGGCGTGGAAGAGGCGCTCGGGGTGGAAGGGGCGGTGCCGCCGCCAGACGAGGGTGCTGACGCCGCTCTCCTCCGCCTCCTGGGGGAGCAGCGCGCAGGCCGGGTGCTGGCCCGCGGCCGCCGCCTCCACGTCGAAGCCGGCGAAGGCCAGACGCGCCAGCTCGGGGGAGGCCGCCGGGGCCTGGTGGGCGGTCGGATGGAGCTGCCGGATCAGTGCGCGGTCCTCGTCGTCGGCCTCCGGGCTCTCGGTGACGGCCAGGACGGGGGCGTACTCCAGCTGACGTGCCCAGGTGTCGCCGATGGTGCGCTGGTCCGTCGGCGCCGCAGCGAGGCCGGCCTCGACGAGGTCGTCCCCGTTGGTGAGGCAGGGCAGGACGAGTGCCGGATCGATCGCCGTGATCACGTTGGTCACCTCGGCGGCGACGGCGTGCGCGGCGATGACCTCGGCCATGGACTTCGGTTCGACGGAGTCCCAGAGCTCCAGCACGGCGAGCCGTGTCAGGCCCTCGTGGGCCAGTCGTTCCAGTTCGGGAACGAGGTCCTCGCGCAGCGCGCAGCAGGCGCAGTCGTTCACCAGGGGTGTTTCGCCGGAGGCCAGCTCCCCGCCGGAGTCCCGCAGAGAGCGGCGGACCGTGCCGCCGACGGCCGTCGAGAGATCGTGGTGCAGTGCGACGCTGCGCGGAACGTGCCGTAGCAGCCCTTCCACCACCTCGTGCCGGGCCTCGGCGTGCAGACCGCAGACGATCACGACGGGCAGGGGGGACCGTTCCCCGCTCACCGGGCCGGCCCCCGGCCGTAGCGGCGCTCGAAGCGCTCGACGCGTCCCGCCGTGTCCAGGACGCGGGCGGTGCCGGTGTAGAAGGGGTGGCTCGCCGAGGAGATCTCCACGTCGACCACCGGGTAGGCATTGCCGTCCTCCCAGGTGATGGTGCGGTCGCTGGTCAGGGTGGACCGGGTCAGGAACGCGAAGTCGGCGGCCTTGTCGCGGAAGACGACGGGGCCGTAGGCGGGGTGGATTCCGGGTTTCATGACGGTGTCCTCACAGCGGTGTTCGGGATGCGGTCGGGGGCGGCGGGCGCCGCCGGGGGCTGTTGGAATCGCGGGCCGGGCCCGGCGGGCTCAGCGCCCTTCGCGGAAGTCGACATGGCGACGGGCGACCGGGTCGTACTTGCGCAGCGTCATCCGGTCGGGGTCGTTCCGCCGGTTCTTGCGGGTGACGTAGGTGAATCCGGTCCCCGCCGTGGAGCGGAGCTTGATGACGGGGCGTACTTCGTTACGAGCCATGGGCGCTACTATATGGCAATGGTTTCCATTTTCAATAATGGACCGCATCGATGAGAGGCAGGTAACCCTCGTGTCCGCCCACTGCCAACTGACCGGCTCCAAGCCGGGATTCGGCAACGCCATCTCCCACTCGCACCGCCGGACGTCCCGCCGGTTCGACCCGAACGTCCAGCGCAAGCGGTACTGGTTGCCCAGTGAGGGGCGGCATGTGCGCCTCACCCTCAGCGCTCGGGCGATCAAGACCATCGACGCCATCGGCGTCGAGGCCGCGGTCGCGCGCATCCGCGCGCGGGGAGGGAAGGTCTGATGGCGAAGAAGAGCAAGATCGCGCAGAACGACAAGCGACGGGCGACCGTCGAGCGCTACGCGGCCCGCAGGGCCGAGCTCAAGGAGGTCATTCGCCGACCGGACACGCCCGAGGGCGAACGCGCGGCGGCTGTCGTGGAGTTGCGGCGGCAGCCCCGTGACGCCAGTGCGACCCGGGTCCGCAATCGGGACAGCGTCGACGGCAGGCCCCGGGGGTATCTGCGCAAGTTCGGCCTGTCCCGCGTCGGGATGCGCGAGCAGGCGCACGCCGGATTCCTCCCCGGCGTGACCAAGTCCTCCTGGTGACGGCCGGTTGAGGGTGCGGGGGAGGCGCGGCGACCGTGCCGCGCCGCCCCCGCCCCCGCCCCCGCCCGAGGGTCTCGTGGTGGTCGGCGGCTCGTGGGGTCGGAGCCTCAGCGGCCGACCGGGTCGGCGTGCGCCCCGTCGCCGGGCGTGACCAGGGTGAGGTGACCGCCGTCGTCGAGCGGCGTCGGAACGGTGAGGGTGGCGATCCGCGCCGCCCGGTCCGCGTCGAACACGTGGATCTCACCGTGGCCGCCCCGGCTGACCGCGACCAGGCCGCCACCGGGCGAGGCCGCGACCGCTCGCCGCTGGACGCCGTCCCAGGGGGCCTGGCCGCGGCGCGGTGCGCCGGACATGGTGGGCAGCGGGAGGCGGGCGCTGACCTGGGGGCGCGCTGGCCCGCCCGTGGGTGCGGCGAGCAGGATCAGCTCGTCGCCGTCCGGGTGGACGCGGGTGTAGGCGATATGGCGCTCCGCCACCGCGAGCCGGAACACGAGCCCCGGCCCCAGGGGCAGCCGGCCGGTCTCGCCCGTGTCGAGCCGGTGCCACCAGGCGTCGTTGGTCCAGTCCGGCCACTGCCCGGGGTCGCCGGGGCCGCCGCGCACGCAGGACCACAGGACGCGGCGCACGGGATCGAGCCGCAGGTAGTAGCCGCGCCCTCCGGAGCGCCCGTCCGCGGACCAGGGCAGAGGGCGTTCGGCCGTCAGGCCGTCCCCCTCGCGGCGCGCGCGGTGCACCCCCGAACCGGCGGCGGCGAACACCCGTCCCCCGACCGGGTCGTGGGCGTCGCCGTGCCCGTCGTCGTCCGGCAGGGCGATCCGCTGGACCGGGTCCGCCGGGGGGCAGGCGGGGGCCGCGTTCATCAGGTCGTCGTGCCGGTGGGTCAGCAGTTCGCCCGGTTCTCGGTGACGCAGCACCACGAGAGGCGACGGGCCGTCGAGGACGGTGACCCCGGGCTCGCCGGTGCGCCCCCGGACGCGTACGGCGACGGCGCCGTCCGGGGCGTCCAGGTCGACGGCGGTCAGCAGCCCGGTCCACGCCTCCTCGTTGCGGCCGAGGCCGGTGGTCACCACCAGCCGCCGCCCGTCCGGCGTCGTCGCCAGGTGTTCTGCGGGTACGGCGACCGGTATGCGCCGCCGCACCAACGGCTCCCCCGAGTCAGGGCCGTAGGGGTCGAGAACCAGCAACTCGCCCGCCCGGTCGTCCACGCAGGCGATCCGGTCGCCCGGCAGTGCGAGGAAGCCCGCGTGCTCGGAGAGGTGCCGGTGATCCAGTGCGGCGAGCTCCCTGCCGTCGGGGAGGTCCAACAGGCTGACCCGTCCCGCGACGTGGTCGGAGACCAGTAGGCGGGGCGACGGGGGAGGGGTGGGCGGCATGGTGACTCCTGGGGTCGATGGGCCGGAACAGGGTCGTCCCGCCAACTTTATTGGAAATGATAATCATGTGTATGGTTTGGGTCTGTGGCGGGGACCGCTCCCGGGGGCCCGCCGTCGCCCTGCCCCATCCCCGGGACCGCACAGGAGAGTTGAGGGCGTCTTCATGCCACGATCCGCACTGAGATTCCGCCGTTGGGCCGCGATCGCCGTACTGGGAGGTCTGCTGGCCGGCTGCGGCGCCGAGAACGCCGACAGCGGCTCCCCGGCAGCCGGGCCCGCGGGCGACTCCGGTTCCCGTACGAGCACCGAGGTGCGGCCCATCCAGGCCGCCACCCGGATCACCGATGCGGGCGGTGCCACGGTCTCCCTGCCGAAACCCCCGGAGAGGATCGTCTGCCTGGTCGCCCTCTGCGACGACATCCTCGTCGAGCTGGGCATGACCCCGGTCGCCACCAACTCCCAACTCCTGGCGCACCCGCGGTTCCTGGGCAAGGAGAAGGCGGCGGGGGTGCCGGTCGTCCCCGGGGGCTTCCTGAGCCCCGAGGTCGAGGCGATCCTGTCCCACCGGCCCGACCTGGTGATCGGCCTGGGCGACACCCACGGCAAGCTCGCGCCCGCGCTGAAGGGGGCCACGGTCTTCTGGCCGCTCCAGCCCGAGTCCTGGCAGGACAGCGTCGGCTACCTCCGGGATCTGGCCGCGCTCACCGGCCGTACCGAGCAGGGGGAGAAGGCAGAGAAGGCCTTCCGTGCCCGGCTGGCGCGGGCGGAGGAGGAGACGAGCGACAAGACCGCGCTCATCATCTACGGCAGCGACGAGAACTTCGGCGTGGCCACCCCCAAGACCGATGTGGCGGCCGGGCTGTTCCCGAAGATCTCGCACTACCCCTGGAAGAGCCGGGGGGTGGACGGCGCCTACAGCCTGGAGGAGATCCTCGCCCGGGACGTCGACGTCCTGTTCGTCGAGACCCTCTCCTTCGGCGCCCCCGACGGCAAACTCTCCGACAAACTGGCCGGCAACCCGCTCTGGTCCCGGATTCCGGCCGTCCGGAACGGCAAGGTCATCGAGGTCGACTCCGAGGTGTGGGCCAAGGGGCGCGGCACCCGGTCCCTGGGCGTCGTCCTCGACGAGGCGACGGCCGCACTGCGGTGAGGCGCCCGCCCGCAGCACTGCTCTGCCTGGGGGCGGCAGGCGTGGTGAGCGCGGTGTGCGCTCTCGCCCTCGGCACCCCGTACGTTCCGCCCGCCAGGCTCCCGGCCGTCCTGGGGAGCGACGGGCTCGCGGGTGTCGTGGTCACCGAACTGCGGCTGCCCCGACTGGTGCTGGCGCTGATCGCCGGCGCCTGCCTGGGCGCCGCCGGCCTCGTGCTCCAGGAGGCGCTGCGCAATCCGCTCGCCGTGCCGGAGATGCTGGGGGTCTCCTCCGGAGCCGCCCTGGGCGTCGCCGCGCCGCTGGTCCTGGCCCTCTCGGTCCCGCTGATGCTCCAGCCGTTCCTGGCTCTGGCCGGGGCGGCGCTCGGCGGCCTGCTCACCCTGCTCGCCGCCGGGTTCGGGCGCAGCCCTTCAGCGGTCCTGCTGACCGGAGCCGCCGTCGCCGCGGCCCTCCAGGCAGCCCTGCTGGTCCTCATGGTCATGGCCGACCAGCTCGACCTCCAGCTCATCTACCGCTATCTCCTGGGCAGTCTCTCCGCCCGCACCTGGGACGACGTCACCGGGCTGCTGCCGTGGCTCGCGGTGGCCGCCCCGGCGCTCGTGCTGTGCGTTCCGGTGCTCGGTGTGCTGCGGCTGGGCGACGACGACGCGCGGGCTCTCGGCGTACGGGTCGAACGCGCCCGGCTGGCCGCGCTGGGCATCGCCGTCGTCCTGATCGCCCCCGTCGTCGCGGTCTGCGGGCCGGTGGCCTGGGTCGGATTCCTCGCCCCCCACCTCGCCCGTCGCCTCCATCCGGACGGCGGTGCGGCGGGGTGGCTCCTCCGGTCGGCCCTGTGCGGCGCTGTCGTCGTGCTGTGCGCCGACCAGCCGGCGCGCCTGGCGCTCGCCCCCGTCGAGACGCCCGTCGGCGCCTGGACGGCCCTGGTCGGCGTGCCCGTCGGCGTCGTGCTCCTCAAGCGGGGGAGGCGGCGCCGGCCGCAGGACCGGGCGCCCGCGGCCCCGCATGCGGCGGGGCGCCCGTCGAGGCTCCCCGGCCCTGTCCTGCGAAAGGCGGAACGATGAGTGCCATCGAAGCCGCGCCCGGACCGGCCCGCCGGGCCCTGCGGGCGCCGGGCGTGCGGATGGGCGCGCTGGCGGTGCTCGTCACCGCGGTGGCCTGCGCCGATCTGTTCGCCGGCCGGGGCGTCGCCCCGGCCGGCGTACGGGCGGTCCTCCTGGGCAGCGGCGCGGACCCGATCGCCGAACACATCGTGCTCCAGCTCCGCTTGCCCCGTCTGCTGGTGGCGCTGGTGGCGGGGGCCAGTCTCGGGGTGGCCGGTCTCGTCCTCCAGTCGGCGCTGCGCAACCCGCTGGCCGGACCGGAGGTCACCGGCGTCACCCCCGGCGCGGTGCTCGGTGCGGTGGCCGCCACCGGCCTCGGGCTGGCGGGCTGGGAGTCCCCGGGGTCCGTCGTCGTGGCGGCCTGCCTCGGAGGGTTCGCGGGCGCGGGCCTGTTGTGGCTGCTCGCCGGGCGGGAGAAGGGCGACCCGGAGCAGACGGCCGTCTTCGGCGTCCTGGTGTCGGCGGTGCTGGCCGGCCTCACGGCCGTCGTCCTGCTGGTGGCCCCCGGTGAACTCGGCAGTGTCGTGCAGTGGTTGATCGGCTCCACCGAGGGCCGGGTCTGGCAACACTGGCATCTGCTCTGGCCCTGGGCGGCGCTCTGGGGTGCGGCGGCCTGGCTGCTCGCCGGGCCGTTGACCCTGCTGCGCTGCGGCGACGAGCAGGCCGCCGCCGCGGGCCTGGATACCGGGCGGGGCCGGGGGGCGGCGCTGGTGTGCGCGGTGGCGTTGACGGCCGGCGCGGTCTCGGCGGTGGGCGCGCTCGGATTCGTCGGGCTGTTGGTGCCGCATCTGGCGCTTGCGGTCTTCGGCGCCGACCTGCGCATCACCCTGCCGGGGGCCGCGCTCTTCGGTGCGGCGGTGGTGTGCGGTGCGGACGCCGCAGCCCAGCTGCTGTCCCGACTGCTGGCGGTGGCGCTCCAGACGGACCGGCTGACCCTTCCGGTCGGCGCGCTGACCACCTTCGTCGGGGCGGGGCTCCTGCTCGTCGTGGCCCGGCGGCGGACGGATGAGCGATGACGGGCGAAGGGCGCGCACGACCCGCGGACACGCCCGGGCGGAGCGAGCAGCGGGTGCGGGAGAGAAACGGGAGCCGGCGGATGAGGAGAGTGGCATGACGGGTCAGACGGACGTGACCGGGGCCGGGCAGGGCCCCGTCCGGAGCGCGACCGGGGCGCGGAGCCCCGGCCCGGACGCGGCCGGCGGCCGCGACCCCCTCCCCGCGGCGCCGCGGGCTGAGGAGGGCGCCCCGGACGTGGTCCGGGCCGAGGGGCTCGGCTTCGGATATCCGGGCCGTACGGTGCTGAACGGGGTCGACCTGCGTATCGGGGCCGGTGAACTGGTCGCCCTGATCGGGCTGAACGGCTGCGGCAAGAGCACCTTCCTCAAGCTCGCCGCGGGCCTGCTCGCCCCGACCGGCGGGCGGGTCCTGCTCGACGGCGACGACGCGGCGCGACTCTCCCGGCGTACCGCGGCCCGGCGGGTCGCGCTGCTGCACCAGTCGGCGCCCGCCGTGCCGGGGCTGACGGTGCGTCAGCTAGTACGCCAGGGGCGTTACGCGGCCCGGGGGCCGCTCGGGATGCTGCGGGAGGGGGATGACGAGGTGACGTCCCGGGCGCTGGCGGACGTCGGGGTCGCCGGCTGGGCGGACCGCCCGGTGGACGCGCTGTCCGGCGGTGAACGCCAGCGGGTCCGGCTGGCCATGGCGCTGGCCCAGGACGCCAGGACGCTGTTCCTGGACGAACCGACCACCTATCTCGACCTGCGGCATCAGCTGGAAGTGCTCCAGACGGTCGTACGGCTGCGCGCGGAGCGCGGCCTGACGGTGGTGATGGTCCTGCACGACCTCAACCACGCGGCCCGGTTCGCGGACCGGATCGTCGCGCTGCGCGAGGGCCGGGTTGCCGCCGACGGGGCTCCGTCAAAGGTCGTCACCCGTCGGCTGCTCGCCGAAGTCCTCGGCGTCGAGGGGCGGGTGGGGACCGATCGGCTCAGCGGGCGCCCCGTCTGTTACCCAGATCACCCTCTCGATCCGTCCCAGCTATTGCGGAATGAAAATCATATTCATTAGTGTCTGTGCTGCGGCACGCACCACCGCCGCGACCGATATCCATCCGATGTGAATGGAGGCTTCAACTCATGGAGCACAACAAGGTGTTCAGCCCGATCGCCGACCAGGGCCAGCTCGCCCACCTCTCCGCCACCCACTCGAACGCTCTCGTCGAGAACCCCTTCGACGACGCGGTCGAGGCCGACACCGCGGACGAGAAGTAGGCGACGTCTGCCGCTGACGGCAGGTGACGCACCCCTCGTGGCGGGCCCGCCCGGTCAAGTCCCGGGCGGGCCCGTCCCGTTCACCACCAGCGCACCACCCACCCACTTGGCCCCGGAGGTTCCCGTGACCCGCAGTCGACTCGCTCCCGGCGCCGGGATCGTCACCGTCCCCGGAGACGCGCCCGTGCTTCGGACGTCCGACGGGGAGTTCCTGCGCATCGAGACCGGCGAGGTCGACGGCTCGGCGCTGACGCGACGGCTGACCGGGCGGGACCAGGAGCCCGGCACGGAACCCGAGTCCCCCGGACTCAGGCGGCTCGTGGAGGCCTTCGAAGCCGAGGGGCACGCGTCCTCGGCACCGCGCGGCGGCCCCCTCGCCGGTCGAACCGTCCACGTCCTGGGCGACGCCGTCCTCACCGGGCCGGTGGAGCGGTACGCCGCGGCGGAAGGAGCGGAAGTCCATCGGACCACCGCCGGCCGTGTGGCGGAACTCGCCCGGTCCGCCGGCGCCCCCACCGACCACCACGCCGTGGTCTGGTGCCTCGACTCGCCCGTCCCCGAAGGGCTGTGGGACACCGCGGACCGGCTGCCCGCACGGGGGACCGGCTGGCTGCGCTGCCACCGCGAAGGGGCCCACGCCTGGATCGAACCGCTCGCCGCGGCCCCGGGCGACGTCACCTCCCGCCACGTCCGGCTCCGCAGACTCGCGGCCACCCCCGCCCACCGCGAACTCGCCGCCTACTGGGCAGGGCACCGCACCCCCGACACCGGGCCGCACCCCACCGCAGCCTCCGCCGCGCTGATCGCGGCCCTGCTCACCGCCGAACTGATCGCCTGGGCGAGCGGCGAGGCCGGGCCCGGCCTGCCCGCCCGCCGGCGCCTGCGGCGCGTGGACCTGCGCGACCTGACGGTCACAGAGCACCCCGTGCTGCCGGTCCCCGACGTCGCCCCACTGCCCGCCCCCGCCCGGCCCGGTCCGCGGCCGACGCACGCCCGGGCGGGCGCGTGACCACCGTGACCGCGTACGTCCCCGCCTCCGGGGGCGCCGAGCTGGCCACCGACGTATGCCTGCCGGAGGGAGCCGGGCCGCACCCCGCCGTCGTGATCAGGACCCCGTACGGGCGGACCGCCCACCGCGCCGAGCTGCGCGGCTGGGCGGCCCGCGGGTTCGCCGCCCTCGCCCAGGATGTACGCGGCCGCCACGGGTCGCCGGGGGAGTGGCGCCCGTACCGGGACCACGAGGCATCCGACGGCGCGGCGACCGTGTCCTGGACGCGCGCCCGGCCGTGGAGCGACGGGCGGGTCGTCGCCGCGGGCGCGTCCTACGCCGCCCACTGCGCCCTCGTCACCGCACTCGCCGACGACGACGAGGGCCGCCCCGACGCCGTCATCGCCGCCGTCCCGGCCCTGGGCCTCGCCGACACCGCCCGCGAGCCCACCGGCCCCGAGCGCCTGTGGGCCCGTGCCGGCTGGTGGGCCGCCCACGGCGACCGACCCGACTCCGACCAGGGCGCGCTGGAGAGCGCCCTGGCGGCGGACCCCCGACTGCTGGAGCGCCTCCCCGTCACCGGGCTGGGCGCACGTCTGGGCGAGGAACTCGGACGCGAACTCCCCTCCTGGCCACAGCTGTGGTCCGACCGCCGCCGCGGGCGCGTCGTGGAGCGCGGGGCGACCGCGCGCCTCCCGCTGCTCGCCGTCGGCGGCACCCGCGACCCGTTCGCCGAGGACACCATGGCCCTGTGGCGGGGCTGGGGCGGCCCTGCCCGCCTGCTGCTCGGGCCCTGGGGGCACCGGCTGACCGCCGAGACCCCCGGACGCGGGCGCGTGGACCTCGGGGCGCTGTACGTACGGTGGGCCCGCGCCGCGCTCGCCGGCCGGCTGGAGCCCACCCGGCGTGGCGTCATCGCCCTGGGCGACAGCGGGCGCTGGCACAGTGCCCCGGAGCCGGAGCCGCATGGCATCCCGGAGCCGGAGCGGCACGCGGGCCGCGCCTGGGAGTTCGGCGCGCCCCACGGTCTGCGACTGCTCCACGGGCAGCGGTTCACCGCCGACCCCGGCCGCCCCGTACGTTCCGACGACCTGGCCGTGCCGCGGGACGACGCCCCCGCCGACCGCTGTCTGCTCCTCTCGCCGCCGCTGCCCCGCCCCCTCGACATGGCGGGGCCGGCCGCGGCCAGGATCAACGTCGCGGCCGACACGCCCGGCGCCGACTGGGCCGTACGCCTCACCGCACTCGACCCGGCCGGCCGCGCGGAACCGCTCGCGTTCGGCATCGTCCGGCGCGCCGACCCGCTCGGGAAGACCGTGGGCATCACCGTTCCGCTCGGCACGCTGGGCCGCCGACTGGCCGCCGGGACCCGACTGCGGGCGGAGATCGCCGGGCACCACTTCCCCACCCACGCCCGCAACCCGCACACCGGCGAGGACCCGGTGACGGCCATCCGGCTCGCCCCGTCCCGCAGGAGCGTCACCGCCCGGGGAAGCGCCCTCCTCCTGCCCGTCATCGCCCGACGCCGCTACGTCGAGCCCGAAGTGGAGATATGCCGTTGACCAGCGTCCTGCCCATCGAAGCCCTCGTCGACCCCGTCAGCGGAATCATCCGCGCCGTCGCACCCGTCGAGCACCCCGACGGTGCGCCGCCCCGCTACACCGCGATGACCGCCGACGTGGCCGACGCCCGCCGCCTCGGCGCGTGGCCCGCAGACCGGGTCTCCCTCGGCACCACCTTCGGCGACCCCGAGGGCGCCTGGATCGCCGCTGTCGCCGAGGCGGTCGAGCGCTACTGCGGCAACCGCCTCCCGCCGCCCGGCCACCCGCGGGCGCCCCGCAGGGCCACCGCCGCCGAACTGCTCGCGGAGGGCCACCGTGTGTACGGCCCCGGGAGCCTGCCGGCCTACGCCCCCTGGCAGTACGGCCGTCCCACATTCCCCTACGCCGAACTCACCGCCGACACCCCGGTCCTGTGGACCGAATGCGTCGAGGGCGGACGGCCCTGCTGGGCCCCTGTGGCGTTGACCCACCTCAACTGGCGTCAGGGCGAGATGCGTGCGCTGCCGCGCACCCACCACCTCAACTACGCGGGCATCGCGACGGGTCAGGGACTCGACGACGCCGTGGAGCGGGGGCTCCTCGAAGTCGTCGAGCGGGACGCCCTGGAGCTGTGGTGGCACTTGGACGGGCCGACCCGGGGCATCGACCCGGCGAGCGTGCCCGGCCTCACCGAGGACCTGGCGGGCTGCGGCCTCGAGGTCCACATCGTGGAGATGCCCTCGGAGTTCGCCCCCTGCGCGGCGGCGCTCGTGCACGACCCACGGCGCGGCATCCGCGCCGCGGGGTTCGCCTGCCGTTACGACCCGGCGGAGGCGGCGCGCAAGGCCGTCCTGGAAGCCGTGCACACCTGGGTGTTCACCCAGGGCGCGGTGGAGCCGGACGGCTGGGTGTACCGCGCGGTGGAGGCCGGCATGCTCGCCCGCGGCCTCTACCTCGACCACCGTCCGGACCGCCGCTACCTGGACGACTGCGGGCCCCGGTTCGAGGCCGTCCGGGACCTCGGCGCGCACGTCCAGGTCTGGCTGGACGACCGGCTGACTCCGCTCGCCCGCCGCTTCACCCACCCGGCCCGGGGCACGGCCCCGGTCACGGAGATCGCCCCCGGCAGCCGCACCGCGCTCGACGCGGCGCTCGCCGCCGGGGGCCACCGGGTGATCACCGCCGACCTGACCACCGAGGACGTCGCCGAGACCGCATTGCGCGTCGCCCGGGTGCTCGTCTCCGGCCTCGTGCCCAACGCCCCGGCCGCCTTCGGCTACTTCGGCTGCCCGCGCTTCGCAGAGGCAGCCCTCGCCCGAGGCTGGAGGACCCGGCCGCCCGCCGGCCCGGAGGACTTCACCCTCGCCCCGCCGCCCCACATGTGAGGGAGTGCACCGTCCATGCCCCACACTCCCGCACGCCCCGCCGTCCCGGCCCCGGCCACCCGCGCCGCGCCGACGGCCGGCCCGCCTGCCGACCCACCGGCCACGTCGCCGCCCCGCCGGGGCAGCGCGCCCGCCGCCGCATCCCACCCGCCGCCGCCGACCGCCCCCACCGACGTGCCGCCCGGCTTCCTGCGGCGCGCCCTCGCGGACGCCCGCTCACCGCGCGTGCCCGCCCTCAACCCCTACGCCCCCGAGCGGCCGTTCCCGTGGCCCGGCCGGGGGCTGCCCCTGACCGGCCCCGGCGCGGCGGTCGACCTTGACCGCGGGCTGCGTCTGTCCCTCGCCGCGCCCGCCGGAACCCCGGGCAGGCTCCGCCCCGCGCCCTCTGCGGGCGCCCTTCACCCGGTGCGCGCGCACCTGCTGGTCGGGGCGGGCTGCTCGCTGCCGCCCGGACGGTACGCCTACGACCCGCGCGCCCATCGCGCCCACCCGCGCGGCCCCGCCCCCGCCGACGCGCCCCCGGGGGCCATCGCCGTCCTCACCCTGGCCGCGGCCCGCACCGTCGCCCACTACGGCCACCGGGCCTGGCCGCTGCTGCTCCTGGACGCCGGTCACGCCGCGGCCGCCGTGGCGCTGGCCGCCGGACCGGCCGGCGCACAGGTCTCCCTGGACGCGGACGGAGTCCTGCTGTCCGCTGCCGCCGGACTGCCCCGGGCGGCGGAGGGGGACGGCGCCTGGGCCCACGTCGAGCCGGAACTCCCCGTAGCCGCCGTATGGCTGGCTCCGCGCGGAGAGGACGGCGAGGCGGCCCGAGTGCTCGGCGCCTGGGCCGCCTCGCCCCGCGCCACCGCACCCCTGCCGCGCCCCGGCGCGGAGAGGGCCCCGCTGCGCGAACTCACAGAGACTTGGTGCCTGCTGGCCCACCTCACCGCCGCCCCGGCGCGACCCGAGGGCGCCTGGCACCAGGTCCGGCTCCCCGAAGCGGTGACCGACGACGCTCTGAGCCGCCGACGGAGCGCCGCACCCGGCGATCTGGTCGTCCCGCCCGGCGAGGAGGCCCTCGCCCGGATTCTGGCGACCGCGTGGGCGGCCCTGCCGGACGGGCCCCCGTGGGCCGCCGCGGTCGGCGGCCCCGCCCCGGCCCTGTACACGACGACCCCGCGCGGTAGCGGCCTCGAAGTCCTCGCCTCCGGGGACGCGCGGCCCGCCCTCGCCCGCTGGGCGGCGCACCAGCGGTGGATCGCCGACGCCGGCGCGGTGCTGATCGCCCACGGCTGTCCTGCCGACGCCCCGCCCGCCCTGGTCCGCGGCAGCCACCTCGCCGCCGGATACGCGGCCGGCGCGGCCCAGGTCCATGCCACCGCCCTCGGCATCCGTTCCCGCCCCATCGGCTCCTGGCAGCGGGCCGACCTCGGCGCGGCGCTCGGCGACGCGCCCGGACGCGACTGGATCGTGCACGCGCTCGCCGTCGCCGCGCCCTCGACGAGCGCCGCGGACCCCGCCCCTTCTCCCGCGCCCGCCCGGCAGGCCGGAAGACCCGCACCGCCGCCCACCCGGCCGAGCGCGCCCTTCGCGCCGACGACGCCCCGCGCCCCCACGGCCCCGCCCGGCGAGGAAGAACGCCCATGATGCTCCACCCCGAACTCCTGCACGCGGCCCGCAGCGCCCGCCTCCCCCTCGGCCGCGCCTGTGCGCTGCTCGCCGCGGTCACCGTCACCCACCTGGCCCAGGCCGTCCTGCTCGCCCTCGTGCTCTCCCGTATCGCCCGGGGCCAGACGGCCGCCCTCGCACCGCTGCTCGCCTCCGTGCTCGCCGTCGTCCTCGTCCGCGCCGTCCTGAGCCGTGCCCAGCGCCTGACCGCCGTCACGGCGGGGGCCGCCGTACGCGTCCGGCTCCGCGACGCCCTGCTGGAACGCCTCGGGGCCCTTGGCCCCACCGCCATCACCGGAGCGCGGGCGGGAGCCGTGCGGGCCACTCTGGTGGACGGCGTCGAGGGCGTCGACGCGTACATCTCGCGCTACCTGCCCCAACTCCTCATCACCTGCACGGTTCCGCCGCTCCTTCTCGTCGTCGTCGCCCTCGTCGAGCCCTACGCGGCGCTCGCCCTCGGCCCCGCACTGCTGCTCGCCCTCTTCGGACCCCGCCTGTGGGACCGGCTCCTCGCCCGGCGCGGCCAGGAGCACTGGGACTCCTACGAAGGCCTCGCAGCCGACTACCTGGAAGCCCTCCAGGGGATGGCGACGCTGCGCGCCACCGGCGCCGTGGGGCGTGCACGGGAGCGGCTGGAGCGCCGCTCTGCCGCCCTGCACCGGGCCACGGTGGCCAAACTCCGCGTCTCGCTCGTCGACACCGGCCTCACCGACCTGGCCGTCCAGGGCGGCACGGTCGCCGCCGTCCTGGTGGCGTGCTCCTCGGCCGCCACCGGACACACCGCCGCCACTGGCGCCTACCTCCTGCTCCTCCTGGCCTCCGAGTGCTTCCGGCCGGTGCGCGACCTCTCCCGCGAATGGCACGCCGGCTACCTCGGGGTCTCCGCCGCAGACGGCATCGCCGCCCTGCGCACCGCAGAGCCCGGCGTCAGGGACGCGGGCACGCTGCCGGCCGCCTGGCGGACGGCCCCCGACATCCGTTTCGAGCATGTGTGCTTCAGCCATCCCGGAAGCGGACGGCCCGCACTCGACGGCGTCACCTTCACCGCCGCCGCCGGGCGCACCACAGCCGTCGTCGGCCCGTCCGGGGCGGGCAAGTCGACCCTGCTGAGCCTGCTGCTGCGCCAGCGCGACCCGGACAGCGGCCACGTCACCGCCGCCGGCACGGACATCGCGGCGTACACCCTGGCATCCTTGCGCCGGGGCATCGCCGTGGTCTCGCAGGAGACCTACCTCTTCCACGCCACGATCGCGGAGAACCTGCGCGTGGCCCGGCCCGCCGCCACCGACGAGCAACTGCGCGCCGCCGCCCGCACGGCCGGCATCGACCAGGAGATCGCCCGGCTGCCGGACGGCTACGCCACCCTCGTCGGCGAACGCGGGGCCACGCTCTCCGGCGGTCAGCGCCAACGGCTGGCCCTGGCGCGGGCGTTGCTCGCCGACGCGCCGGTCCTGGTGCTGGACGAGGCGACCAGTGCGGTGGACGAACGCGGCGAGGCGCGCATCGTGCGGGAGCTGCTGGCGGCCGGCCGGGGGCGCACCTGCCTCGTCGTCGCCCATCGACTCGACGCCGTACGCCACGCCGACCACATCGTCGTCCTCGACGCCGGCCGTGTCGCCGCGGCGGGGGACCACACGGCCCTGCTCGCGGGCGGCGGCGTGTACGCCTCGCTCGTCGCCGCCGGGCGTACCGCAACGGAGGAACCCGCCGCATGACGCCCATCCCGCCCGACCGGACCCAGGACCGGTCCGCCGCGGCCACGACGACCGGAGCGTTCGAACGCGGCGACCGGACGGCGCCCGCAGCGCCGTCGCCCGCCCCCGCAGCCCCGCCCGGAGCCGCTCCGCAAGGCTCGGCGGCGCCGGCGGGCCCGGAAGACCCACAGGCCGACGGCCCCGGCGCCCTCCGCTCGCTCCTCCCGGTCCTCGGAGCGCACCGCGCCACCGTGGCCCGCACCTGCCTGGCGGCCCTCGTGGACCAGGCGGCCCTGGTCGCCCTGGTCGCCCTGGCCGCGCACACGGTCGGCACCGCCGTCACCGCGCAACGGCCGCCCGCGTCCGGGGTCGTCGCCGCCCTGGTGGGGCTCGTCCTGCTGCGGGCGCTGGCGACCTGGCGCGAGATGGACCTGTCCCACGACCTCGCCTACCGGGTGCTCGCCGAACTGCGCGTCCGGGTCTTCGACGGGCTCGCCCGCAGCGCGCCTGCCCGGATCGCGGGCCGACGCAGCGGCGACCTCGCGGCGACCGCCCTCGGGGACGTCGAAGCGCTGGAGTTCTTCTACGCCCACGCCATCGCCCAACTCCTCGCCTCTGGTGTGGTGTTCGCCGTGTCGGCCGCCGTGCTGGCGGCCCTCGGCCCGTGGCTGCTCCTCGCCGTCGTGCCCGCCGCCCTGCTCCTGCTCTGGTCACCCCTGCTCGAAGCCCGCGGGCGGGCCGAGCGCGGTGCGCGGACCCGGGCCGCGCTCGCCGAGGTCTCGGCCGAGACCGTGGAGAGCGTGGACGGGCTGCGCGAGCTCCTCATGGCCGGCGCCCTGAACCGCAGGCGTGCCCGGCTCCGGTCCGCCGGACGCCGCCTCGCGCGCGCCCAGCGCGCCGAGCAGGTCTGGGAAAGCAGCGCGGGGGCAGCCCGCGACCTGCTGGTGGTCGCCGCGGTCATCGGCGTCGTCGCGGCCGCCGCTCACGCCGCGTCCGCCGGCCGGCTGGACGGGGCGTGGGCCCCGGCCGCCATGGCCCTGGCTCTGGGCGCCCTGGCGCCGGTCGCCGAATCGGCCGCCGCCCTCGGCCGGGCGGGCGGCCTGCGCGCCGCCGCGGCCCGGGTGCGGGCCGCCGTGCGCGCCCCGGCCGGGGCGCCGGAGCCCGCGGCCCCGCTCCCCGTGCCGCCGGGCCCGCTGGGCCTGCGGTTGCGCGGCGTACGGTTCGGCTACGGAGGCGCGCCCGTCCTGGACGGCCTCGACCTGACCGTTCGGCCCGGCGAGACGGTGGCCCTCGTGGGGGCCTCCGGGGCGGGCAAGTCGACCTGCGCGCACCTGCTGGCACGCTACTGGGACCCCGCGCAGGGGGCCGTGGAGCTGCTTCCCCGGCCCCCGGGACGCCCCGTGGACCTGCGGGACCTCCGGGAAAAGGACCTGCGGGCGGCCCTCTCCGTGGTCGGGCAGGAGGCCCCGCTCTTCCACGGGACCCTCGCCGACAACCTCCGCCTCGGCGCTCCCGACGCGACCGCGGAGGAGCTGGACGCGGTGGCCCGCACCTGCGGAGTCGCCGCTGTGGCAGCCGCCCTCCCCGACGGGATGGACACCGCCGTGGGCGAACGCGGCGCGACCCTCTCCGGAGGCCAGCGTGCCCGTGTCGCCCTGGCCAGAGCGCTGCTGAGCGGACCGCGAGTACTGGTCCTGGACGAGACGACGGCGCATCTGGACCACCGGGGCGACGCGGAACTCGCCGCCGCGCTCGCGGCCGACTCCGCCACCCGGACAACCCTGGTGATCGCCCATCGCCCGGCGACCGTACGCCGGGCCGACCGGATCGCCGTGCTGGAGGGCGGGCGCATCGTCGAGGAGGGGACCTGGGAGGAGCTCATCCGGGCGGGCGGTGCGCTGACCGGCCTGTTCGCCCGTGAGGAGGCGGCCCTGCCGTGAGATGGGGACCCGGGGGCCCGGCCGGCCCCCCGGTCACGGCAGGTTCTGCTCCGCCCAGATGATCTTGCCGCGGGGTGTGTAGCGGGTGCCCCACCGGTGGGCGAGCTGGGCGACGAGGAACAGACCGCGCCCCCCCTCGTCCGTGGTGCGGGCGTGCCGCAGCCGGGGCGAGGTGTTGCTGGCGTCGGACACCTCGCAGATCAGCGCCGACTGGAGCAGCAGCCGCAGCCGCACCGGTCCCGAGGCGTACCGGATGGCGTTGGTCACCAGCTCGCTGACGATCAGTTCCGTCGTCGTGGACAGCTCCGCGATGCCCCACGCCGCCAACTGGCCCGCCACCTCGCCGCGGGCCTCACCGACCGCCGCCGGCTCCAGAGGCACGTCCCACGAGGCCAGGTGGTCGGGGCTCAGCACGTGGGTCCTGGCGAGGAGCAGCGCGATGTCGTCCGGCTGGGGGACGGGGAGCAGCTGCTCGACCACCGCCGGGCACAGCTCCTCCAACGGCAGATCGCGCCGGGCCACGGCCTCGGCCAACCGGGCCGTACCGGCCTCGACGTCCTTGTCGGACCCCTCGATGAGACCGTCGGTGTAGAGGCCGAGGAGACTCCCCTCGGCCAGCTCGATCTCCCGGGACTCGAAGGGCAGTCCACCGAAGCCCAGGGGCGGCCCCGAGGGCAGATCGAGGAAGCTGACCGCACCGTCCGGAGTGACGATCAGCGGCGGCGGATGCCCGGCCCGCGCCATCGTGCAGCACCCGCTCACCGGATCGTAGACGGCGTACAGGCAGGTGGCCCCCACCACCGTCGTGCCGCCCCGCTCCGCCGCACCGCCCGCCGGCTCCTCCTCGCTCAGCCTCAGCACCAGATCGTCCAGCCGGGCCAGCAGCTCGTCGGGGGCGAGGTCCATGTCGGCCAACGTCTGGACGGCGGTGCGCAGTCGGCCCATGGTCGCGGCGGCGCTGATGCCGTGGCCGACGACATCCCCGATGACCAGCCCGACCCTGGCGCCGGACAGCGGGATCACGTCGAACCAGTCGCCGCCGACGCCGTCCTTCGCGTCCGCCGGGAGGTACGACGACGCCACGTCCAGGGCCGTGCCGCCGCGGAGGGTGTGCGGCAGCAGGCTCTGCTGGAGCACGAGCGCCGCCGTGTGCTCCCTGGTGTAGCGCCGGGCGTTGTCCACGCACACCGCCGCGCGGGCCACGAGCTCCCGGGCGGGCGCCACGTCGTCCTCGGCGAACGGCACCGGGTTGCTCGACCGCATGAAGGTGGTCAGCCCGAGCACCGTGTCCCGCGCCCGCATCGGCACGGAGATGAGGGAGTGCAGCCCGAACTCCCGGAGCCGGGCCGCCCGTGCCGGCTGCTCCACCGTCCAGGCGTGGCTGTCCGGGTCGAGCACCGGCAGCAGGATGGGGTCCCCGTCGACGAGGAAATGCGCGTTGTGCGGCGGCGGGACGAAGTCGACCGTCTCCCCGACCTGTACGACCGCCTCCGGACAGCCTTCACGCACCGAGCTCATCCCCGCCCTCCGCATCGACGGCCGCCCGCCGATGACCGCCGCGGACAGGGCCCCCGGCCGGTCGCCGCCGAGCGCGGGCTCCAGCAGATCGACGAAGACGAAATCGGCGAACCGGGGAACCGCGAAGTCGGCGAGCTCCTGGGCGGTGCGCTGCACGTCCAGGGTGCTGCCGATACTGGCCCCCGCTTCGTTCACGAGCGCCAGCAGCCGCCGCGCGTTCCACCGGTCGGTCACGTCGAGCACCATGTAGCCGACGCCGATCCGGTTCTCCCCGGCGTCGGTCAGCGGAAAGAACGAACTCGCGTACGCGCGCCGGCGGTGCGGATCGGCCCAGCGCCAGCCCAGGTACTCGTAGTCGGTGATCGGCACGCCCGTCGCCAGGACCTGCCGCATCAGCCGTTCGAGCGGCGCGGCCAGCGGCTGGGGCAGCACATCGCCCGGCCGGCGGCCCAGGCGCTGGTCCCTGGGCACGCCGCCGAAGCGCTCCAGGGTGTCGTTGAGCCACAGATAGCGCAGGTCCGGGTCGAGCACGGCCATGCCGACCGGCGACCGGGCCAGGAAGTCCTCCAGCACGGACCCGTTCATCGACCAGTGCGCGGTGAGCTCACGCCCGGAGACCAGGAACCCCTCGTGCCCGGTGACCAGGAACGAGGCGGATACCCGTACGTCCACGTCCAGCGAGCGGCCGTCCCGGCCGCGCAGGGCAAGCGTCCCGCTCCACCCCGCCCCGGCCCGGCAGCGGGCGGCCCCCGCGGCCGCGCGCAGCGGGTCGAGGGGCCCGCTCAGCAGCAGGGCGGCGGGCCGGCCGACCACCTCGGCGGCCGGATAGCCGAGCAGCGCCTCCGCCCCGCGCGTCCAGCCGATGACCGTGCCGTCCCCGGCGATCACCGCCGCCGCGTCGTCGGCCGTCTGCGCCGGTCCCCGCAGCGCCCCGGAGGGCAGCGGCTCGGACCCCGGCGGGGAGTCCTCGTCGGCGGACGCCATGCACCTCACCACCATCCGTAGGTTTCCATGGTCGCGCGTCGCCCCCGACCGCGCACCGGTGTGCGCTGCCCGCGCTGCCGGCGCCGGCGGCTCCGGCTCTGCGGCGGTACGGAGCGGACCGCCGCGCGNNNCCGGCCGTGGCCGGGCCCCGGAGGCGCGGGTCAGTAGCGCACGCAGATCTCGCGATCCCTCGTCCACCGGCCCAGCCAGTCCGCGAAGGGGAGGGCAAGGCACCACCTGCGGGTGGGCGGGACCCCGGTCGTCGGGGGTGTCGCCGTGGGCGCGGGCGGCACCGGCTCGGTCGGCTGCGCCGACGCGGAGGGGCTCGGAGCCGTCGAGGGCGTAGGAGTGGGTGTGGGGGTCGGAGGGGGCGTGGGCTTCGAGGGGGCGGCCATCCGGGCGAGCATCGTCCGGAACACCTCAGAGGACCGGGGGTTGTCCCCGCACTGCCAGACTCCGTGCGGACAGTAGTCCGTGACGGTCTGGTAGAGCGGCTCGTGCCGGTCGATCCATTCGAGCATCCGCCGCATGTACACGGGGTTGTCCCCGTTGCGGAAAAGCCCCCACTCGGGGTACGAGATCGGCTTGCCGCGCTCGGCCGCGAAGTCGACGTGCCGCTGGAGCCCGTACGGGCCCCTCACCTGGTCGTCGAAGCTCTCGCCGGGCGGCTGGTCGTAGGAGTCCATCCCGATGATGTCGACGACGTCGTCCCCCGGATAGCACTCCGTCCACGGGACCGCGTCACGGCCCCGGCTGGGAGTGAAGTCGAAACGGAACCGCTGGCCCGGCACCGCCCGCATCGCCGTGACGATCCGCTCCCAGTAGGCCTTCCAGGCCTCGGGGTCGGGTCCGCAGCGATGCGTGTACGTGGTGCCGTTCATCTCCCAGCCCAGCACGATGACGGTGTCCGGCACGCCCAGCCGCACCAGGCGCTCCGCGAGACGGGTGAAGTGCCGGTCGTGGTCGCCGGCCGCGCCCGCCCGGAGCAGGGCGCGGACCTCGTCGTCCGGGACCCGCTCCTCGTTGCGCTCCAGCATCGGCACGTTCAGGACGAACATCCGGTCCGCGTCCCCCCGCCGCCAGTCCGCCCAGGCGTCGAGGAAGTCGGGCGAGCCCTCGATGTTCACCCACAGGTCCCCCGGCAGGTAGGTGTGGCCGACCCGCAGCTCGGCTCCGCCGAGCCAGCGCGACAGGTCGTCCATCCGGCTGACCCCGGCGGGCCCGAAGTCCAGATAGGCGCCGTGCGCCGTGCCGCCCCCCGCCGTCGGGGGGCCGGGGGCGGCGCTGTCGACGGAGTCGCCGCCCGGCCCCCGGCCCGCGATGCCCCCGCCGGCCAGGAGGCTGAGAGCCACCGCCGCGATGCACGTACTGATGAGATGGCGCTTCGCCGGCATTCATCCTCCTGGCTGCGGTGCAATTCCGGCCGGTTCGGCCTGACGACGAGAGTTTCATCTTCCGGCATCGCAGGCATGTGCAGAAGTCCATTTATCGTATGCGGCGTCGTTTTCGTGCCGTTCAGGTGAATGTGGGGCCGAACGTGAACGGGAGGGACCCGACGCGGTTGTCGAAATGCGAGTCGACCAGTTGCGGATCGCCCGTCTCCGGGACGCCGGTCGAACAGTTCTCGGAGCAGGGCCGTGATTTCGAGGCGGGCCAGATGTGCGCCCAGGCGGTGGTGCGGCCCTCCGCCGCCGTATCCGAGATGGGAATCCGGGGACCGGGTGATGTCGAGACATCCGGACAGGTGAGAACTGTTTCGCCCCGATTGGCCGAAGCGTAGATGAGAGCGACTTTCTCGCCCGGCAGGAACGTGCGGCCGCCGAGTGAGCAGGGTGTGGTGACCGTCCTGCGGAACTGGGGGATCGGTGTCGAATGTCGGACGATTTCTTCGACCGCCCCGCCGACGTGACGGTCGAAGTCGGAGGGCAGCAGAGCACTCCGCTCCGGATTCCGGCCGAGCAGGGACAGCCCGCGCGCGATCGCGTTCCGGGTCGCCTCCGCCCCGGCCGAAGTTCTCCTCGGCGTCGGCCGGCAGGCGGGGGTGAAGCGCCGCGGGACGATCCGGCGCGGCGCCGCGTGCTCCGGCCCGTCCATGTTGACCATCGAGTTGCCGAGCAGCGCCTTCGCCCAGCCCGCCGGCCCCGGGAGGGTTCGCGTACACCCGCGGCTCGCGGCCCGTACGTCGGCGTGGCGCACCAAGGCGTGAACGGCTGACCCGCGGTACGGGCCGCGCCCGGCCGCTGAAGAGCACGGGCGCGTCGAGTGCGCGCAGTACGGCGAAGGGGCGCAGCCGCTCGGCGCGTGGCAGCCGCCGGAAGGCCGGATCGGCCGGATCGACGCCCGCCGCTCCCCGCGGACGGCCGCCGGGCCCGTGATTCGGAACGCTCACGCCCCACACCTCCACCAGTTCGCCAGGCCATGGTGCGGCCCACGGGCGGGTCCGGGCCGCGCGACGCGAGCAGCACGCGCCGACGACCGCGCGCGCTCACGCAGGTGACGCGACGTGGGCCTCGTCCGGCCCCCGTAGGCCGCCCGTGTGAGATCCGCCGCACGGCGCACGCAAGAGAGCTGTTTCACCACCGCCTCGTTGTCAGCATCGCCATCAGCAGCACCCGGCCGAGTCGACGAGAGGCAGGCAGACCCCCCATGAGCCCGACCCCCGCGAAACCCGGAAGCACGCCCGGTCGCACCCGGCGGTTCGTCCTGCGCGGCGCCTTCACCGCAGCCGCGGTCACCGGCACCGCCGCCGCCCTGTCCCCGGTGCTCGACCGGGGACAGGGCGCCGCCGCCCGCCCCGCCCCCGCCTTCGCAGGGCCGCCTCCCGCCGAGGTGGTGTTCGCCGAGATGTACCGGGGCCGGGAGATCCGGGGGACGCAGACCCCCGCCGCCCCGGCCGTCGTCCCTGCCGGAGCTCCGGACGGTGACCGGGCGGCCGTCTCCGCCGGACCCGCCGCCGAGGTCCGTATCGACGGCCGACCGCTGCACGTCATGAGGCGGGCGGACGGCACCTATCTGAGCGACGTCAGGCACTACGAGTCGTTCCCGACCCTGCTGGAGACGGCGCGCGCCGCCGTCGACGAGCTCGGCGCCGCCCGGCTCGCGCTCCCCGCCGCGCACCCCGTGTGAACCAGGAGGACCAGCACCGGTGTACACCCGCAAGAACCAGCGCGACCTCACACACACAGAAAAGCGCCGGTTCGTCGACGCTGTCCTGAGACTGAAGCGCTCGGGCCGCTACGACGACTTCGTCGCCATGCACCGGGAGTACTACGTGATGGACACGGAGTACCGCTCGCGCCCCGCCCACATGACCCCCTCGTTCTTCCCGTGGCACCGCCGCTATCTGCTGGAGTTCGAGCGGGCGCTCCAAGGCGTCGACCCGGGGGTCAGCGTCCCGTACTGGGACTGGACCAGGGACAACACGCCCAGCTCCTCCCTGTGGGCGGAGGACTTCCTCGGCGGCAACGGCAGAGCGGGCGACCGCATGGTCACCACCGGGCCGTTCGCCTACCCGGCGGGCGTGTGGCGGGTCGGAGCGGGAGTCACCGACGAGCACTACCTCACCCGCAACTTCGGCAGACCGGGACGCGACCCGGTCTCCCTCCCCACAGCGGCCGACGTGGCGCGGGCGATCGAGGACCCGGTCTACGACGCCGAACCCTGGAACAGCGTCAGTACCGAGGGCTTCCGCAACCGCATCGAGGGCTGGGGCATCCGCGGCGTGCGCGCCGTGGCCAACCACAACCGGGTCCACCAGTGGGTCGGCGGCCCGATGGCCGGCGCGGCCTCCCCGGAGGACCCCGTCTTCTGGCTCCACCACTCCTTCATCGACCTGCTGTGGGACCGATGGCAGAAGGCCCACCCGCGCTCCGCCTACCTGCCCGGTCGCAGGCCCGCCTCACCCGGCCGTGCCCGTGTCCATGTCTTCGGCCTCGACGACCCGATGCCCCCCTGGAACGTGACGCCCTCCCAGCTCCTGGACCACAGCAAGCTCTACCGCTACGTCTGACCCCGGGCGGGCCCCCGGCCCGACACGGAAACGGCCGGCCCCCTCCGGAAGGAGGGAGCCGGCCGCCGCTGCGCCGCGGGGTCAGCGGCCGTAGCCGTAGCCCCCGTGGTTGTCGTGACCCGCGGAGGCGTTGACGCAGGTGTTGCCGAAGGCCGGGTTCAGCAGGCCGACCACGTTGATCGTGTTGCCGCAGAGGTTCACCGGCACGTGCACGGGGACCTGGACGGTGTTGCCCGAGGCGACACCGGGGGAGGCGGCGGCGAGGCCCTGTGCTCCGGCGTCCGCAGAGGCGATGCCGGCGCCGCCGGCGATGAGGGCGCCGGCACCGGCCATCACGACGGCGGTCTTGGTCATACGAGACATGCAGAACTCCTTGGGAAGAAGAGGGTGGGTGGCGAACACGCAGTCCGCACCCCCTGACAACGCGCGAAGCTCCGGGCGGTAACGGATCGGCGCATAGGTGATATCTCCGACGTCGTCCGTGCCACCGCGGCGACGGCTCAGCGGCCGTGCGCCGGGAGCGCCGTCAGCCGCTCGCGCCAGTCGCGCGCCGCCGGAAACCGGGACTTCACGGTCTGCGCCGCCCGCTCCCGTACCGCCACCTGTGACTCGCGCAGCCGCAGCAGCGGCTCCAGGCCCGGGCGGGCCAGCAGCAGGCGCTGATTGACCACGGGCACGGGCTGCCAGTGGTTCTTGTACCGCTCAGCACCGCGCAACAGGCTCAGCACCTCGTGCCCGCCGTCCGACGCCTGCCGGGCGACCTCGCGCAGCAGCATCGTCGACACATCGACCTTCTGTTCGCGCAGTGCCGGGTCGGCTCCGTACAGATAGCCCCCCACCAGGCGACCGGACTGCAGTGAGAGATTGGACGCCACCACCTCGCCCTTCAGCCGGAACTCGGTCACGGCTGCCGTGCCCTCCGCCGTCATCCGTCCCACCGAGCGGATCAGATGGTCGGAGAAGCGTGCCCGGAGGTGCTCGGGGTTGACGCCCCGGCCCTCCCACTGCCGCTCGTGCAGACGCAGGAGCGCGCCGATCGCCGCCGGGACGCCGTCCTGCGGGATTCTGCGCGCCTCGACCCCCAGCGCGTCGACCCTGCGCAGCTTCGCCCGCAGCCGCTGGCCCCGCGAGCCCGTCAGCCGCGCCGCCAGGTCGCCCAGCGGCTCGGCCGGGAGCTCCATGCACGTCGAGTCCGTGAGTCGGCTCCGCGGCCCCGGCCACCGGCCGAACAGCAACTGCGCCGAGGCGTCGGGCCGCACCTCCCGCAGGTCCACCACGGTGTGCCGGGCCGCCCGGTCGAGCCCACGCCGCAGCGCCCCCACCGCGTACCCGGCCTCTTCCTCGTCGAGCAGGATGTCGAAGAAGTCGGAGACGGCCCCGCCCATCGGAACCAGCAGCGGCATCGGGCGGTGCACCAGCATCAGCGGCGCCGCTCCGATCAGCCGCCCGGCCCGGCGCACCAGGAGCACCCGCAGCCGGCCCTCCTGGCCGTAGGAGATCCACCACGAACGCAGCCAGGCATGGCTCTGGAAGGGGGTGGCCGTGGCGCAGCGCCGGTGCAGCGCCTCCCATTCCCCGCAGAGGGCGGCGAACTCCCGGGAGTCCCGGCACAGGGTGACGGCGAGACCGCCACTTCGGCGTCCCGTCATCGCGCGAGCTCCCGTTCGTCCCGGGCGACGCCCGTGCCGCCGGTCGTCGGTCCGGGCACCTGCGCCGCGACCCGCCGGTCCGCCCGGCGCGGTCGCACCAACAGGGCCAGGCCGCCCAGCAGCCCGCCCGCGGAGGCCCCCACGGCCGTGCCCAGCGGCACGGACGGCGATACGGGCCGGTCGGGCGTCATCGCGTGGGTGAACTTGATCAGCTTCACCCCCGTGTCCTCGGACACATGACCGCTGCTCACGATGACGGCCTCGATGACCGCGTTCGCGATGTCGGCAGCCTTGCGCCGGTCCTCCGAAGCGCCGGTCACCGCGATCATCGGCGAGTCGGGGGACGTCTCCGACCGCACCAGGGACCGCAGTTCGCGCACCGGCTCGCCGGCCGCGCCCTGGGCGTACGAGAGGGTGGCGTCGCTGGTGACCAACCGGCCGTACGACTGCGCGTATCCCAGCGCCGCCGCGGGGGCGGTCTCCTTCTCCGCGACCGCCATCGCGTAGCTGGTGGCCTCGTACCGGGGGGGAGCGAGCAGGCCGTACGCGAGCCCGAGGGCCGCGCCGAGCGCCGCGCAGGCAGGCAGGGGCCACCCGTGCGGCAACCGGGTGAAGGCGGAGCGCAGAAGACGTACGACGCGGCGCCAGGTGGAGCGCAGAAGACGTACGACGCGGCGCCAGACGGAGCGCAGGCGACGTACGACGCGGTGCCGTCGCTGCTCGGGGGACTCGGTCATGACAGGGCTCTCCGGTTCGGTGGGGCGGTGTCGAGGGCGTACGCGTAGACGTCCATCAGACGCTCGCTGCTGCGCCTGATGTCGTAGTGGCCGACGGCCCTGGGCGGCGGCAGCCGGTCGCACCGGGCCTGTATCCGCTGCCGCAGCCGGGCCGTCAGCTCCTCCGGGCTCCCGGCGATCCGGGTGGCGCCGGGGGCGTGGGCGGCGGGGAGGTCGTCGATGGCGGGGCAGGCGTCGTGCAGCACCGGCAGCCCCGCGGCGAGCGCCTCGACGGCGGCCAGCCCGAAGGACTCCTCGCGGGACGTGGAGACGAACGCGTCCAACGCGCTGAGCAGTGACGGGACGCCGGGTGCCGGCCCGCCACCCCCCTCGTCGCACTCCCCGAGGAACCGAATCCGGTCCACCGCGCCCAGACGGAGGGCCAGGGCGCGCAGCGGCCCTGCCTCAGGCCCGTCCCCGGCCAGCAGCAGCCGGGCCTCGGGCAGTGCGGCGACCGCGCGGAGCAGCACGTCGAAGCGTTTGCCGGGGACCAGCCTGCCGACCCCGCCGACCACGAAGGCGTCGTCGGGCAGCTCCAGGGCCGCCCGCACGGCCGCGCGCCGCCCCGCGTCGAAGCGGAAGCGGTCCGCGTCGATGCCGTTGGGCACCAGCCGAATCCGGTCGGCGGGCACCCCCCAGTCCCGCAGCCGCCCGGCCACGGTGGACGAGACGGCGACGGTGGCCGAGCCGAGCCGTTCGGTGGACAGGTACAGGGCACGGACGCCGCGCGTGAGCGGACGGCCCTCGATCTCGGCGCGGCCCAGCGAGTGCTCGGTCGCGACCGTCGCGCGGGCCCCCGCCAGCCGGGCCGCGACCCTGCCGTAGACGCACGCCCGGTACAGATGCGTGTGGACGAGGTCGTAGCGGCCCTCCCGGATCAGCCGCGCCAGCCTCCCGACGGCCGACAGGTCCCGGTTGCCGCGCATCCCCAGATGAGCCACGCGAATCCCGTCGGACCGCAGTTCCCGAGCCACCGCACCGGGGTTGGTGAGCGTGACGACGTCGCAGGGGACCGGCAGATGGCGCAGCAGCAGCCGCAACTGCCGCTCGGCGCCGCCGACCCCGAGCCCGGTGATGACGTGCAGCGCCCTCACCGGGCGCCGCCCGTCCGCACCGGTCCGGCGGCCCGGGGCGCGCAGGCGGGCGCCGTCCCGGGCACGGCGCCGTGCCGCAGTCCGTGCCTCAGGTCCTTCGCCCACAGCCGAGCCCCCCGGTCCGCCTGGCTGATGTGGGTGCGGGGGAGCGCGTAACGGCTGAGCAGCGGGCCGGGGCTCAGCGCGCAGGCGTAGCCGTAGCCCGCGGAGCGGGCAGCCGCGGCGACCCGGCCGTCGAGGACGCCGTAGGGATAGCAGAAGCCCTCCGGGGGCGTGCCGGTGAGATCGCCGATCAGTTGCCGGCTGTGCCGCGTCTCGTGGTGCAGTTCCTCGTCCCCCAGGGCTGTCAGATCCCGGTGGTACAGGCCGTGCGAGCCGACCTCCATGCCGGCGGCTGCGACCCGCCGGACGTCCTCGCGGGTGAGCAGCGGCTTGCGCGGTCCCAACGGGTCCCACTCGTTCACGCCGCCTGGCCGCCCCGGCAGCACGAAGACCGTCGCCCGGCAGCCGTGCCTGCGCAGCACCGGCAGCGCCTCGCCGAGGAAGTCCGCGTACCCGTCGTCGAACGTCAGGCCGACCAGTCCGCGCCGCCCCGCAGCCCGCGCGCGCAGCAGCTCCGCCACCCCCACCCCCGTCAGCCGCCTGCTGCGCAGCCAGGACAGCTGTTCGTCCAGGCGCGCCGGGGAGACGGTGATGCCGTACGGGTCGTCCCCGGCGTCGGTGACCGAGTGGTAGGTCAGAATCCACGGCTCCCGGCGGGCGTGCGGGCGGAACCGGGACGAGGGGGCGTCGGCGCGGCGTGCCGAGGGGTCAGCGGCCATCAGGGAACCTCCGTCGGATGAGTGCCAGCAGGGATGTGACTTCGGGTGAGCGCAGGGCGAGCCCGGTCAGGACGAACACGGCGGGGACCAGCAGGCACCCGGCGGCCAGGCTCAGCACCGGATCGTCGAGCACGGGGGCGGCCGCCCAGCCCGCCGCCCCCGCCGCCAGCGCCGCTCCCGTCAGCCGCCCGAGGGACACCGCCACGGCGCGCGCGCGGATCGGCACCACACGGGTGCCCAGCCCCATGAGGAGCAGCAGCGCCGCGGTGCTGATCCCGAGCGCGTTGGCCGTCGCGATGCCGTCGACGCCGAGCCGGTGCGTCAGGGCGTACCCCATGCCCAGGGTGACCACCAGCCCGGTGCCCATGGCGAACGCGGGGAACCAGGTGGGACGCCCGGACGAGAAGAACGGCCGGCTCAGCGCGCCGACCAGGCAGTGCCCGAGCAGGCCCGCCGCGTACACCCGCATCACCTGGGCGGTGGCCCGGGTGTCGTCGGCGTCGAACGCGCCGCGCTGGAAGAGCACCTCGATGATCTTCGGCGCGTAGCCGAGGACGACCGCCGTGCCGAGCAGCACCACCGTCCCGGCCAGCGCCAGGTCCCGCTCGACCCGGCGCCGGGCGCCCTCCCGGTCTCCGGCGGCCATGGCCCGGGCGACGACGGGGAACGTGACCGTGCAGACCATCAGCGACAGCACCATCGGCAACTGCGCGACCTTCTGGGCGTAGTTCAGGTGGGAGATCGCGCCCGCCGGCAGGGTGGAGGCCAGAAACCGTTCGACCAGCACCTGGGACTGACGGCTCACCACGAACAGGACCACCGGGGCCAGGAGCGCGACGCCCAGCAGCGGAGCCGTCCGCGCGGCCCGGCGCTTCGGCCCGCGCGGCCGCGGCCGCGCGGGCGGCACCAGCCGCCAGAACGTCGGCAGCTGGGTCACGACCATCAGCGCGCTGCCGACCGCGACGCCCGCCGCCGCGGCCCGCACGCCCCACGCGGCGTGCAGCGCCAGGGTCATTCCGATGATGCCGACGTTGTAGGCAACGTAGACCCCCGCCGGCGGCAGGAAGCTGCGGTGGGCGCGCAGGACGGCGCTGAAGTAGCCGGTGATGCCGAACGTGAGCACGGTGACGGCCGTGAGCCGGGTGCAGTCCACCGCGAGCCGTGGATCGGCCAGCCCCGGCGCCAGCACGCCCACCACCCACGGAGCTCCCGCGACGAGCAGCGCCGCGCAGCCGGCGAGCAGGGCGGTCAGCCGGGGGAGCGTGGCCGCCACCAGGTCCCGCACCGGGTCGGGCCCGGGTGCGGCGCCCTGGCCGGCCGCCGCCCGTCGGGTCAGGGCGAGGCTGAACGCGGGGACGAGCAGCAGGGCCATCCCGTCCTCGATCAGCAGGGTCGCCGCCATCTCCGGCACGGTCCAGGCGATCAGGAACGCGTCGCTCGCCCCGCTCGCGCCGAAGTACCGGGCGATGGTCTGGTCCCGCACCAGACCGAGGATCGCCCCCAGCACGGTCAGAACCGCGGTGGCCGCCGCCGCACGGGCGAGGAACGACCCGAGCAGGGGCGCCCCGCCGTCTCCCGTCTCCGGCCCGGCGTCGACGCCGGGCCGGGGGCCGGGGCGCGACGGCGGGGCCGCCCCGCCCGGGCGCGGCCCGGCCTCCGTGCCCGTACCGGTGTCGCTCATGCGGCGCTCACCCGGTCCGGCCCGGCCAGCGCCCACCAGGCGGCCAGCCCCAGCACGACACCGCTCAGCACCGTCGTGGGCCCGCCGATGTCGGCGTACAGGAAGTTGACGCAACTCCAGGTCATCAGCGCGACCGCCACCAGCCCGCAGTCCACGGCCGCGTCGCCGCGCGAGCGGGCCCGGACCAGCCTGCGCACCGCGCCCACCAGAATCGCCGCCCAGCTCCCGACGATCGCGGTGAGTCCGATCAGGCCCTGCTCGCTGAGAACGAGCAGATACATGTTGTGCGGCGACAGGAGCGCCTGCCGACGAAAGCCCTGGCCGGCCCCGGCGGTGTCGCTGCCCGAGGAGAGCCCGATCGAGGCATGGGCGTCGCGGTGGCCGGGGAAGCCCTTGAGCCCCACCCCGGTCGCCGGCCGCTCCCGCCACATCGAGCCCGCCGCGCTCCACATGGCGTAGCGGTCGCTGACCGACCGGTCCGGGGCATGCGTCACCCGGGTCACGCTGGCCGCCCGGTCCGCGATCATCTCGGAGCCGACGCCGAACCCGCCGATCAGCACCACCCCGACCGCGCCCAGCACCGCCAGCGAGGTGAACGCCTGCCGCCGCCCGGTGAGCGCCAGGGCGGCGAGGACCGCGGCGGCCGTGGCGATCCACACACCCCGGCTGAACGAGAGCGCCAGGGGCACGGTCAGCCCGACGGCGACGACGGCGGCGCACGGCCGCAGCCAGGCGGGGGCGGACCGGGGAGCGCGCAGCGCGCAGGCCGTCGCGGCGAGCAGTCCGTAGCCGACGACCGTGGCCATCCCCATGATGTCGCCGGGGCCGAAGGTGCCGACCGCCCGGACGTCTTCCCCCTGGTACGAGGCACCGGTCCCGGTGACGTACTGATGGACGCCCACGACGCCCTGGACGGCGGCCAGCAGCACCAGCGCGCCGCCGACGATCCGGAACCCGTGGGCGTCCCGGAGCAGCAGGAACACGGCGGCCGGCACCAGGACGAAGACCTGGAGGTAGCGGACCAGCCCGGGCAGGGCCGCCGCGGGGTCCGCGGCGGTGACGGCGGCCGCGGCGAAGCCCACGACGGGCAGGCTCAGGACGACGGCGGCCGGGACGCTCAGCGGACGCCACCGCAGGTACAGCAGCCGCCCCACGCACACCAGCACCGCGACGCCGGAGGCCACGTCGGCCGCCCCGGCCGCAGGGCCGCCGCCCGGGTCGGACGCGCCGTGGGGCCAGGCGGGCAGCAGGACGGTCGCGATCAGGGGGAGCAGCGGCCACCGCCTCCGCCACCCGCCCGGCGGCGGCCCTGCGAGGGCGGCGGGGGCGGCGGGCGCGGGCGCGGCCGGCGCGAGGGCAGCGGCCATGGTCAGCTGCCTCCGAGTCGGAACAGGGAGCCCACGGTCCGTGCCAGGACGCACGCGTCCTGCCACAGGGACCAGGTCTCGATGTAGCGGTTGTCGAAACGGGCCCGTTCCTCGATCGAGGTGTCGCCGCGCAGCCCGTTCACCTGAGCCAGGCCCGTGATGCCGACCGGCATCCGGTGGCGCGCCTGGTATCCGGTGTGGGCGCGGCCGAACTGCGCGACGAAGTAGGGGCGTTCGGGGCGCGGACCGACCAGGCTCATATCACCGCGCAGCACGTTCCACAACTGCGGAAGCTCGTCGAGCGAGGTGCGGCGCAGCACCCGGCCCACACGGCTCACGCGCCGGTCGGAGGCGACGTTCCACCGGGTCGCCGACTCCTGGGCGTCGGCGGGCCGCAGGGTACGGAACTTGAGCAGGACGAACAGGCGTCCGTGCCGGCCGACGCGCTCCTGACGGAAGATCACCCCCGGCCCGTCCAAGAGCCTTACCGCCACCGCGCAGGCCGCCATCACCGGGGCCGCCAGCAGCAGACCGCACGCGGCCAGGACCACGTCCGCCGCCCGCTTCACACCGAGGCCGACGCTGCTGCGCGGCCCCTCGTGCAGGGGCTGGACGGCGAAGCCCCACAGGTGGTCCGGGCGAACGCCGGGGGCCTGCGCGGGGACGGCCGGCCCGCCAGGGGCGCTGACCAGCCACATCCGGCAACCGTAGCGTGCGAGCAGGGCGAAGAGCTCCGCGCCGTCCCCGGCGGCCTCGGGCGGGGCGGTGAACACCACGTGCCGCACGCTGTTCTGCACCACGGCTCGTCCCACCTCCTGCGGGGTGTCCAGGAGGGGCGGAGCCGGAGCGCTGGAGCCCGTCGCGGGGTCCTGGTCGCCGGGGCCGTGGGGGGCGACCAGCCCGACCGGGCGCAGCCCGTACTCGGGGCGGCCGTACAGGGCGGCCGTCACCTGGCGGGCGAGCGGGCCGTGCCCGACGACGAGGGCCGAGCGGGGGCGCCGGGCGGCCGTGCGCCGCCGCGCCCGGTGGAGCGCCGCGCGCATGCCGCAGGCCAGCGCGGTCTGGGCGGCGGCCCCGTACGCGAGCACCGTCCAGTCGATGGCGTGGTGCGGGGCCCGGGCGTCCAGAACCTCCATCGTCAGATACCACTGGAGCAGGACGAGGCCCAGCAGCGCGGGCAGTTCGGACAGGGCGGAGGGGGACAGGCGACGGCGGTAGAGCCCTCTGTGGGCGAAGAGCAGCAGCTGCGCGATCGCCTGGGCGGCCACCACCGTCCAGGGCCACGGCGCGGGGACGACCAGGGCGAACGCCATGACCGGCGCGAGGGCGTCGGCGCACAGGAGCTGGGCGACGCGGCCGCACCGGACCGTGCGGCGCGGGCCGTGCTGGGGGCGGACCCGCCCGTCGCTTCTTCGCGGCGGATGGACCGTGTGGGCCTGCACGGCCGTCGTCCGTCCGGCGCCGGGAACGGGTGCACTCTCCATCGTCATCGCTCGGTGCGCTTCCTCATCGTGGGGCTGGACGTGCCGACAAGTTCCCGGTAGAGGCCGGTGACCGCCCCGGCGGTGCGCCGTACGTCGAAGGCGGACCGGCTGTGGAGCTGGGCCCGGAGGGCCAGCGCCCGGCGCAGTGCGGGATCGGTGAGCAGTGCGGTCAGAGCCGCGGCCAGGGCCCCCGGGTCCTCCGGCGGCACCAGGCAGTGGGCCTCGTCGCCGGGCGGCAGGCTCTCCCTGGCCCCACTGACGTCGCTCATCACGACAGCACGGCCGCAGGCCATGGCCTCCAGCGGCGCGAGCGCCATGCCTTCCCAGCGGGAGGGCAGCACGAGGACGTCCGAGGCGTGCACCCACGGCCGCACGTCCTGGCTCGCGCCGGTGAACAGCACACCGGGCGGAGCCGATTCCTCCAGGGCGCCCCGGTCGGGCCCGTCCCCCACCAGGACCAGACGTGCTCCGGCCACCCGCATACGGCTCCAGGCGCGCAGCAGGACGTCCTGCCCCTTCTGCCGGGTCAGCCGGCCGACGCAGACGACCAGCGGGGCGTCGGGTGCGATCCCCTCCAGCCCCGGCAGGGAGGCGCGGGCGGCCGTGCGGTCGGCGCGTCCGCCGGGGCGGAAGCGGTCGAGGTCGATCCCGTTGTGGATCACCGACCAGCGGGCGGCGACGCCCGCCTCCTGGCCGGTGCGCCGTTCGGAGTCGCTGACGCACAGGATGCGGTCGGCCCAGCGCGCCCCGAACCGCTCCCAGCGCAGCGCGAGCTCCGCGGTGGCCCCGCCCACCGCCTCGAACGACCAGGCGTGCGGCTGGAACACCGTGGGCACCCGGCCGCGTACGGCGATGCGGCCCGCCAAACCGGCCTTGGCGCTGTGGGCGTGCAGCACATGGGGCCGACTGGCGCTCACGATCCGGCGCGCGGCCGCGATCTCACCGGCCAGCCGGGGGCCCGGAGCGCGGGTGGCCGCCCAGCCGCGCACCTCGGCCCCCGCCGCCGCGGCCCCGAGCGCCAGCGGGCTCCTCGGCGGGCAGGCCACCACGGGACGCAGCCCGGCCCCGGCCTGCGCCCTGACGAGATCGGTGACGACCCGGGCCACTCCACCGTCGACGGGTTGGACCAGGTGAAGGACCGTCAATCGTTGTTCGTCAGTACGACACATGTGCAGCACGCACGGCTCTCTTCGCTCAATCCGGTGAGTAAAGCCGAGTGCACTCTGGCAGAAATGTGGCGAAATGGTGCGTTTGACTCGCTCATACGACCACCTGGGGATTACCCGAGGGGCAGGGCCGTCCGGGTGGCCGTGCGGTGTACCGCCGTGCGCAACGGCGTTCGCGTTCCCGGCGGGCCACGAGACCCGGGGGAGAGCCGTCGCGCCGTCCGGGGGACCTTTTGGGGGGAGCGGCCGCCGGTCCGTCACGCTTTCGGGGCATGCCGCGCTCCGCCGATCGCCGCACCGGGTGGCGGCCCCGCGCACCGGTCGATGTGCGCCACACGGGTGTCCGCGGGACTCCGGGCTCCGGTACGTGGCGTCCTCGGCCCCGGAGGCGGGCCTCCCCGGGCATCGGCGGGCCAGCGGCGGAGTGCGCTGCGCCCTCGTCGGCTCCGGTCCTCGCGGCCGACGCCGCCCCGGGGAGCGGGCCGCCCACCGGCTCCTCGCGGTGGACGGCCCCGGATCAGGCGGTGCGGTCGACCAGGTACGGGATCAGGGTGAGCAGGTCCCCCCGCGCCCCCTCGGCCAGGGGGGCCCGGTCCAGACAGGCACGGGCCGACGCCAGGTGCTCGCGGGCCTCGGCGACCACGGCCCGCCGCCCCCCGGCGGCGTCGGTCAACTCGGCCGCCCGGCGCGCCGCCGCGTCGTCGAGCGGCTCCTCGGCGGTGAGCAGGGCCTCCAGCCGCCGGGCCGCCGGGTGGTCGGCGGTCAGGGCGGCCAGCACCGGGTACGTCTTCTTGAGCCGCCGCAGATCGCTGTGCACCGGCTTGCCGGTGACCTGCGGGTCGCCCCAGATCCCCAGCAGATCGTCCACCGCCTGGAACGCCACGCCCAGGTGCCGGCCGGCCCGGTCCAGGGCTTGCGCGGTGCTCGGAGGAGCGCCCGCCAACACCGCGCCCAGAGCCGCGGCGCAGCCGAGCAGGGAGCCCGTCTTGTGGGTGGCCATCGTCCGGTACTCCCGCGGCAGGACCGCCTCGGGCCCGGTCCACGGCCGGGACTCGAAAAGCAGGTCCTGCGCCTGACCGCGCACCAGGTCCCCCAGCGCGCCCGCCATCCGCCGCACGGCCGCCGCACCGCCGGGCCCGGGGGCCTCCGCGAGCGTCGAGACGGCCAGCGCGAACATCGCGTCCCCAGCGAGGACCGCGGGGCCGGTGCCGTACGCCTTCCAGAGGGCCGGGCGGCGCCGACGCGTCTCGTCACCGTCCATGATGTCGTCGTGGATCAGGGAGAAGGTGTGGATCAGCTCGACGGCGACCGCGCCGCCGACCGCGTCGGCTCCGCTGCCGCCCGCGGCCTCCGCGCCGAGCACCGCCAGGGCCTGGCGCACGCCCTTGCCCTGCGATCCGGGCGCCGGCTCGCCGCTCGCGCCGCTCCAGCCCAGGGAGAACGCCGCCGTCTCCGCGTGCCAGGGATGCAGTCGGCTCACCGACTCCACCAGCGCCGGCCGGACCAGCTCACGGCACCGGTCCAGTATCTGCGGCGCGCTCGCCTGGCGGGTCGTGGAGAGCGTCATCGCGTCTCTGCCCCCTCGCCGGCCGCGACCGGCTCCACGCCCAGCTCGACGTAGGCCCGCTCGACCATCTCCCGGGCGTTGAGCAGCCCGATCCGGCTCAGCCGGCCGCGCAGTTCGTCCAGGTCGGCCGCGGTGGCGTCGCGGTCCCGCCCGAGCCTGGCCCGTGCCTTGACCAGGCCCAGCGAGGCCAGCGCCTCGCCCCGGGGCTCCGTCATCGCCCGGAACTCCCCGAGCGCCTGCTCGTAGACCTCCCGGGCCTCCTCGTAACGCCCGGCCCTGAACAGCACGTTGGCCCGCATCTTGTGGTTGTACGCCAGTGCGCTGGAGAGGTTCATCGCACGGCAGGTGACCTCGGCCTCCGCGAGCAGGCCGAGCGCCCGCTCCGTCTGCCCGTCCCGGAGGGAGAGGATGTCGGCCATGCCGCGCAGGGCCCAGGCCCGCCCCCGGCGGTCGTCGGCGTCGCCGGCCAGACCCGCCGCCTCCTCGAACATCTCCAGCGCGGTGTCCAGGGAGCCGGTGTTGCGGTGGATCTGCGCTATGCCCTCCAGCGCCCAGACCGTGTGCCGGGCCTCGCCGCGGGCGCGGGCCTCGGCCAGCAGTTGTTCGTGCAGCGTCGCGACCGTCGCGTAGTCGCCCTGAATCCGGCCCGTCTCGGCGAGACCGGCCAGGGAGTAGCCGCGTGCCACCACGTCACCGCTCTGCCGTCCCAGCTCCGCCGCGAGCCGGAGCAGGCGGAACGCGAGGCGCAGCGCACCGCGCTGCCGGGCCAGCGTGCCGCCGCTCCACAGCGCCCAGGCCATCGCTCCGGTGCTCCCGGCGGACCGGGCTGCCCGGTAGCTGGCCTTCCACGCCCGGTCCGCCTGGGCCACCTGTCCCAGGCGGCGGTGCGCCTCGGCGACGGCGAGCCCGGCACGCGCCACCTCCTCGCGGGACCCGGAACGTTCGGCCTGCTGGAGATGGCGTACGCCCTCGGCCAGCACATCGGTGAGGGAAGCGTTCACCGACATCTTGGTCAGAGCGCCCTGGTACTCGGGCGCCAGTGCCTTGGTCTGCATGGGATGCCTTCCGCGCGGCGCCGGGCCGCCCCGAACCTCTATACGCGTGGTGTATACGTCAGGTGTATAGCTGACCGGTCGTGCAGGCCCGGCATGTGTGGGGGTGAACGCCGCGCGTCGGCGCGGCGAACCGTCCTGTCAGGGATCAAGACGACGGCCGGGGAAGGAGGGTTGCTCCCGAGCCCCAGGCAGTTCGCGCGCCCCCGGCGTCCGGCCCGACGCGGCCCGCGGCCGGGCCGGACCGCCGGGCGTCGGCCGGCCCGTGCTTCCCCGCCGCCTCTTCCCGTACGTCGAAGCCGGTGCCGCACCGCCCGCCGGGCACCGAGACGCGGATGCGGAAGCGGGCCCCTGTCAACAGGGGGCGGACGGCGAAGGGGCGCCGCCGGGCCGGAGCGCCCGCGCGAAGACGGCTTTGCCCGAGGAGACCGCCCAGGAGGGCGCGTCGCGCCGGGGCGGTGCGGGAGGACGGAAGCGCCGGGAGCGACGGGCCACGGCTGGGCGCGGCCGCCGCCGACGGCCCCCTTCCGCCCCGCTCGGCCGGCCCATGTGCTGAACTGGGCCTTTCGTCTGGATCAGAACCGGACCCCCGGATTCAGGAGTCCTCGTGCACAGTTACCGGCAGCCCGGCGTCGTCCTCACCGACCGGCGTTTCACCGTCCCCCTCGACCACGGTGACCCCGGCGGCGAGCAGATCGAGGTCTACGGACGGGAGGCGGTGGCGGCCTCCCGCGCCGCCGAGGAACTGCCCTGGCTGGTCTACCTGGAGGGCGGCCCCGGATTCGGCGCGCGTCGGTTCGTCGGCACGGAGGCCTGGCTCGGACGCGCGCTGCGCGACTACCGGGTGCTCCTCCTGGACCAGCGCGGGACCGGTCTGTCCACCCCGGCCAACCGGCAGACCCTCCCGCTGCGCGGCGGCCCGCGCGAACAGGCGGGCTACCTGGCCCACTTCCGCTCCGACTCCATCGTCCGGGACTGCGAGCTGATCCGGCCCCGGCTCACCGGCGGCGCCCCCTGGACGGTCCTGGGCCAGTCCTTCGGGGGCTTCTGCGCGGTCCGCTACCTCTCGGCCGCGCCCCAAGGGCTGAAGGCGGTGCTGATCACCGGCGGTCTGCCCTCGTTGGACGCGCACGCGGACGACGTCTACCGGGCCGCGTACCCGCGGGTCGAACGGAAGGTCGCCGCTCACTACGCGCGCTACCCGCAGGACGTCGAGCGCGCCCGCTCCATCGCCGCGTACCTGGCCGAGCACCAGCCCGAGAGCGCCGGCCATCGGCTGACGCCCGAGGTCTTCCAGTCGCTGGGCATCATGCTCGGCAGCGGCAACGGCAGCCACCAGCTCCACTACCTGCTGGAGAACGCCTTCGTCCGCACACCCCGCGGCCCCCAGCTCTCCGACGCCTTCCAGGAGGCCCTGCGCAACGCCACCTCGTTTGCCGGGCACCCGCTGTACGCCCTGCTGCACGAGGCCATCTACGGCCAGGGCGAGCGCGCGACCGACTGGTCCGCAGAACGCGTACGGGCCGAGTTCCCGCAGTTCGACGCGGCGGCCGCGCAGACGGGCGGGGCGCCGCTCCTGTTCACGGGTGAGACCATCCACCCCTGGCACTTCGACGTCGACCCGGCGCTGCGCCCGCTGCGCGAAACCGCCGAACTGCTCGCGCGGCGCACGGACTGGCCGGTGCTGTACGACCCCGTCAGGCTCGCCGCCAACGAGGTCCCCGTCGCGGCGGCCGTCTACCACGACGACATGTACGTCGACACCGAGCACGCGTTGCGCACGGCGGCGGCGATCTCGGGCCTGCGCACCTGGGTGACGAACGAGTACGAGCACGACGGGGTGCGCGCGGGCGGCCCCAGGGTGCTGGACCGGCTGCTGGCCCTGGTCAGGGGCGAAGCCTGACCCGTGGGCCGTCCGGGACCGTCCGGCCGCCGGGCGGCCCCGGACGGCTCAGCGCTGGAGGGCCTCCAGCGTGGCGTCCAGGTCGCCCGCGGAGCGGGGAGCCCGGTTGTGCGGCAGCTTCGCGAGGGCGGCGGCCATCTGGCAGGTGTCGGTGACCGCGGAGAACACCAGGCCCGCGCCGACTCCGGCGGAGAGCCAGCGCGCCGCGGGGAAGCGGACGCCCGCCACCAGGCCGGCCACCACCAGTGAACCCGCCGCGAACCGTACCTGGCGCTCCATGGGCCAGGCGGCGGGGGCTCCGTCGGGGCGGTCCAGACCGCGGCCGTCGCTCTCCCAGGCCGAGGTGCCGCCGGTCAGGGTCACGGCCTCGATGTCCGCGCCCGCGAGGATCTCGCACGCCCGTGTCGAACGGACCCCGGAGGCGCACACCACCAGCAGCGAACCGCGCGCCGAAGCGGACTTGAGCGCGGGCAACGCGTCGGGCAGCTTGTCGAGCGGGATGTTCAGCGCGCCGGGCACATGGCCGCCGGCGTACTCGCCGGGACCGCGCACGTCGATGACGGTGAACTCCTCCAGGCGGGCGGCGACCTGGGCGGGGGTGAGGGATGCGGTGCTGGTCACGAGTGGGTTCCTTTCGTTCACCGGGGTGGCGGAGGGGGCTGCGGCTTCTCCTGCCCGAAAGCGGGGACAAGGTGCGCGATGACCGCCACCTTCTCCAGCCTCGCACGCCGGACGGTCCGGACGCCCCGGGGCCGTCCGTCGCGCCGCCGGAGCGATGTCCACCGCGCGTCACGGGGCGCCTGGGTAGCCTGCGGACATGACGCAGCGACTCGAACCCCTGCCCACCGACTGGCGGCGCGCCCTGGCGGTGGTCGCCCACCCCGACGATCTGGAGTACGGGACGGCCGCAGCCGTGGCCGCCTGGACCGACGGCGGCCGCGAGGTCGCCTACCTCCTGGCCAGCCGGGGCGAGGCCGGGATCGACACCCTGCCGCCAGAGGAGTGCGCTCCGGTGCGCGAGCGGGAGCAGCGGGCGGGCGCCGCCGTGGTCGGTGTGCGCACGGTGGAGTTCCTGGACCACCGCGACGGCGTGATCGAGTACGGCCTCGACCTGCGCCGCGACATCGCCGCGGCCATCCGCCGTCACCGCCCCGAACTGGTGGTCACCCTCAACCACCGGGACACCTGGGGCCAGACCGCCTGGAACACCCCCGACCACCGGGCGGTCGGCCGGGCCGCGCTGGACGCGGTGGCCGACGCGGGCAACCGCTGGATCTTCCCCGAACTCCTCCGGCAGGGCCTCCAGCCGTGGCACGGAGTGCGCTGGACCGCGGTGGCCGGGAGCGACCGGCCCACCCACGCGGTCGACGCGACGGCGGGCTTCGAACGCTCGGTCCGATCGCTGCTGGAGCACCGCACCTATATCGAGGCGCTGACGGCCGAGGACCCGGAGCGGTACTGCCGGACCTTGCTGACGGACCTGGCCCAGTCCGCATCCGAGCGGTTCGGCGGTCGGCCCGCGGTCACCTTCGAGGTCCTCGCCCACTGACCTCCGCCCCTCTCCTCGCAGAGGGCGTATTGACAAACCGGCTTGCTGATTCTGCACTGTCCGTATGAAAGAACACGACCGGGACGACCCGGAACTGGAGGCCGTGCTCTCCGGGGTCGGCCCCCGGCTGCGCCGCCTGCGCAAGGAGCGGGGGGTCACCCTCTCCGCGCTCTCGGCCGCCACCGGAATCTCCGTCTCCACCCTCTCCCGGCTGGAGTCCGGCGGCCGCCGGCCCAGCCTTGAGCTGATACTCCCCATCGCCCGCGCCCACGAGGTGCCGCTCGACGACCTCGTGGGCGCCCCGCCGGTCGGCGACCCGCGGGTGCGGGCCAAGCCGATCGTGCAGCACGGCCGGACCATGCTGCCGCTGACCGCCCGGCCGGGCGGGCTCCAGGCGTACAAGATGATCCAGGAGCCCGGCGGCGACCCCCCGCAGCAGCGCACGCACGAGGGGTACGAGTGGCTGTTCGTGCTCTCCGGGAAACTGCGGCTGCTGCTGGCCGAACACGACCTGGTGCTGGGGCCGGGCGAGGCCGCCGAGTTCGACACCCGGCTGCCGCACTGGTTCGGACCGGCGGAGGACAAGCCGGTGGAGTTCCTCAGCCTGTTCGGGCCGCAGGGTGAGCGCATGCACGTGCGGGCCAAGCCGAAGCGCGGCTGAGCAGTCGGGCACAGACCGGGTGGAGGTGTTCCCAGGCGGGCAAGCAACCGCTTAGTATGCGGCGCGACAGTGGTAATGCCGACCGCGGCAGCGGTTGACGCCGACAGCGTTGTGGAGGCCCCTCATGCAGGCATGGCGAGTGCACCGGAACGGCGAGCCCGGCCAGGTGATGCGGTTGGAGGAGACGCCCGGGCCCACGCCCGGCGACGGGCAGGTACGCGTCGAGGTCCGGGCGGCGAGCGTCAACTTCCCCGACGCCCTGCTCTGCCGGGGCCAGTACCAGGTGCGGCCGCCGCTCCCGTTCACCCCGGGCGTCGAGGTGTGCGGAGTCACCGAGGACGGGCGGCGGGTCCTGGCCACGCCCGCCCTGCCCCACGGCGGCTTCGCCGAGTACGTCGTCGCGGACGAGGCGGCGCTGCTGCCCGCTCCCGACGCGCTCGACGACGCCGAGGCCGCCGCGCTGCACATCGGCTACCAGACCGGCTGGTTCGGCCTGCACCGCCGCGCCCGCCTCCAGCCCGGCGAGACCCTCCTCGTCCACGCGGCGGCCGGCGGCGTCGGCAGCGCCGCCGTGCAGCTCGGCAGGGCGGCGGGCGCGAAGGTCATCGGCGTCGTCGGCGGACCGGAGAAGGCGGCCGTCGCCCGCGAGCTCGGCTGCGACCTGGTCGTCGACCGGCGGAGCGAGGACATCGTCGCCGCGGTGAAGGAAGCCACCGGCGGGCGCGGCGCCGACGTCGTCTACGACCCGGTCGGCGGCGACGCGTACGCCAAGTCCGTCAAATGCATCGCCTTCGAGGGTCGCGTCGTGGTCGTCGGCTTCGCCAGCGGAGTCATCCCCACCCCGGCCCTCAACCACGCCCTGGTGAAGAACTACTCCGTCCTCGGACTGCACTGGGGCCTCTACAACACCAAGGACCCGGCCGCCGTCCGCGCCTGCCACGACGAGCTGACCGAGCTGGCCGCCCGGGGCGCCGTCAAGCCCCTGATCAGCGACCGGGTCGCGATGGCCGACGCCGCGAAGGCGGTCCAGCGCGTCGCCGACGGCACCAGCACCGGCCGGATCGTCGTGCTGCCCGGAGGCGCCCGATGAGCCCCGTCGTCGACGCTGCCGAGGTCCGCCGCCGCACCCGTGAGCTGCTCGCGGAGCACCCGCCCGCCGCCACCGCCCGCGCCGACTTCCTGGCGGCCCGCTTCGACGCCGGACTGGCCTGGGTCCACTACCCGGTGGGTCTCGGCGGCCTCGACGCGCCCCGCTCCCTCCAGCAGGTCGTCGACGCCGAACTCGCGGAGGCCCACGCGCCCGACAACGACCCGCGGCGCATCGGCATCGGTCTCGGCATGGCCGCGCCCACCCTGCTGGACTTCGGCGCCGACGAGCAGAAGCGGCGCTTCCTGCGCCCCCTGTGGCTCGGCGAGGAGGTGTGGTGCCAGCTGTTCAGCGAACCGGGCGCCGGCTCCGACCTCGCGGCCCTCGCCACCCGGGCGGTCCGCGGCGAGGACGGCGACTGGATCGTCGACGGGCAGAAGGTCTGGACGTCCAGCGCCCATGTGGCCCGTTGGGCGATCCTGATCGCCCGCACCGACCCGGACCTTCCCAAACACCGCGGCATCACCTACTTCGTCTGCGACATGACCGACCCGGGGGTGGAGGTCCGGCCGCTGCGCCAGATCACCGGCGAGGCCGAGTTCAACGAGGTCTTCCTCACCGGGGTGCGCATCCCGGACAGCAGACGTCTCGGGCCCGTCGGCGAGGGCTGGAAGGTCGCCCGGACCACCCTGATGAACGAACGGGTCTCCATCGGAGGCTCCAGCCGCCCGCGCGAGGGCGGCATGATCGGCCCGGTCTCGCGGACCTGGCGCGAACGGCCCGAACTGCGCACCCACGACACCCACCAGCGACTGCTGACCCTCTGGGTGGAGGCCGAGGTCGCCCGGCTCACCGGCGAGCGGCTGCGCCAGCAGCTCGCCGTCGGGCAGCCCGGCCCGGAAGGCTCGGGGTTGAAGCTCGCCTTCGCCCGCCTCAACCAGGAGATCAGCGGCCTGGAAGTGGAACTCCTCGGGGACGAGGGCCTGCTCTACGGCGACTGGAGCATGCGCCGCCCGGAGCTGGTCGACTTCACCGGACGCGACGCCGGCTACCGCTATCTGCGCTCCAAGGGCAACTCCATCGAGGGCGGCACCAGCGAGGTACTGCTGAACATCGTCGCCGAGCGCGTCCTCGGCCTGCCCGTCGAACCCCGCAGTGACAAGGACGTCGCCTGGAAGGACCTGAACCGATGACCGCGCCCGCCCGGCCCACCGCCACCCCGGACCTGCTCTACTCGCAGGACGAGGAGGACCTGCGCTCCGCCGTGCGCGCCCTCCTCGCCGACCGCGCCGACGCGCCCACGGTGATCGCGGCGACGGAGTCGGCCACCCCGTACGACCCGCGGCTGTGGGAGGCGCTCGCCGCGGACATCGGCGCCGCCGGGCTCCTTGTGCCGGAGAGGTTCGGCGGCCAGGGAGCATCGCACCGTGAGGCCGCCGTGGTCCTGGAGGAGCTGGGCCGCAGCGTGGCCCCCGCGCCGTACCTGACCAGCTCCGTCGTGGCCACCGAGACCCTGCTCGAACTGGGCCGGGAGGACGGGCCCGCCGTCGCGCTCCTGGGCGACCTGGCCTCCGGCCGCCGGACCGCCGTGCTCGCCGTGCCGTTCGGCACCGGGCCAGCGGGCGCGGCGGGGGCCACGACCTCGCTGGAGGGCGCGGTGCGGGGCGTGGGCGAAGCGGCCGCGGCCGACGTGCTGCTGGTCCCGACGGACCGGGGGCTGTACGCGGTCGAGGCGTCGGACCCCGCCGTCACCGTCGAGCCCCTCGTCCCGCTCGACCTGACCCGCCCGCTCGCCGACCTCGCACTGGCCGGCGCGGCCGGGACGCTCCTCGCCGGGCCGGACGCGAGCGCCGCCGCCGTGCGGCGCGGACTGCTCGCCGGAGCCGGGCTGCTGGCCTCGGAACAGCTCGGCCTCGCCGAGTGGTGCCTGACCGAGACGGTCCGCCACACCCGCGAGCGGCACCAGTTCAACCGCCCCCTCGGATCGTTCCAGGCGCTCAAACACCGGATGGCCCAGCTCTGGCTGGAGGTCGTCTCGGCCCGCGCCGCCGCCCGCAACGCCGCCGACTCCCTGGCCGCCGACCGCCCCGACGCCCCGCTGGCCGTCGCGGTGGCCCAGGCCTACTGCTCCGGCGTGGCCGTCCACGCAGCGGAGGAGTGCGTACAGCTGCACGGCGGCATCGGGATGACCTGGGAGCACCCGGCGCACCTGTACCTCAAGCGCGCCAAAGCGGCCTCGATCGCCTACGGCACGGCGGGCAGCCATCGCGAGGCCGTCGCGGCGCTGACGGAGCTTCCGGCTCCGTAACCGCGCCGGGCCGGGCTTCGGCCCACCGCCGGGCCCGGCCCGCCGCACCGCCGGATCGCTGCCGCAGCCGCCCGTTCCGTCGCGGATCTCCCGGCCTCGCCCCACCGCCCCGCACCGGACACCCCGTCTCGCCCGTCGAGGCGGGGTGTCCCACGTCTTTTCTGTGCTGTTTAATTGCACGTTGTTCGCAACAACAGTCGATCTTGAACAGGGATGTGCAGAGTATGACGGCCCGATCGATACGGCGGGCGGTCGCCGCCACGCTGGTGACCGCGCTCACCCTGACCGCGGCAGCCTGCTCCCATCCGGACAGTTCCCAGGGCGGCTCCGATGGCGGGTCGGCCTCGGCCGTCGTCGGCATCGCCTACGAGCCCGACAGCCTCAGCCCGCTGCTCGGCTACGGCAAGGACGGCAACTCCAAGATCTTCGACGGACTGCTCGCCCTGGACGCGGACATGCAGCTCCGCCCCGCCCTCGCCGCCGAACTTCCCGAGATCAGCGACGACGGCTTGACGTACACGTACAGACTCCGCCAGGGCGTGAAGTTCAGCGACGGCAAGGCGTTCGGCGCGAAGGACGTCGTCTTCACCTACCGCACCATCCTCGACGAGAAGACGAACAACGCCTCCCGCACCGAGCTGGACGCCGTCGAGGACGTCACGGCCCAGGGGGACCACACGGTCGTCTTCACCCTCAAGTACCCCTACGCGCCGTTCGCCCAGCGCACCGTCCTGCCCATCGCCCCCGAGCACATCGCCGGCGAGCAGGACGTCAACACCGGGGCCTTCACCACCCGCCCCATCGGCACCGGGCCCTACGTCCTCACCCAGTGGTCCAAGGGCGAGAAGCTCAGTTTCACCGCCAACCCGCACTACTGGGGCGGGGAACCCGAGGTGAAGAAGTTCACCATGGCGATCATCAAGGACGACGACGTGCGCGCCACCCGGCTGCGTTCCGGCGAACTCGACGGCGCCATCCTGCCGCCCAACCTCGCCCAGGGCTTCGCCGACGACGACAACCGTACGACGTACGCCGCCACGACGTACGACTACCGCACGGTGACCCTGCCCACCGGCAACAAGGTCGCCGGCGACACGGCCGTGCGCCGCGCCCTCGACGTCGCCGTCGACCGCGAGACCATGGTCGAGGCCATCCTCAACGGCAGCGGCAAGCCCGCCTACGGCCCCGTCCCCACCGACAGCGAGTGGTTCGCCGAGGGCACAGAGCGCCGCCACGACCTCGCCGCGGCGAAGAAGATCCTCGACGCAGCCGGGTGGAAGACGGGAGAGGACGGCGTGCGGGTCAAGGACGGCGTCCGCGCCGCCTTCCCGCTCTGGTACCTCACCGGTGACAAGCTCCGCCAGGAGCACGCCCTCGCCTACGCCTCCGACGCCAAGAGGGCCGGCATCGACATCACCGTCGAGGCCGGGACGTGGGAGGTCATCGAGCCCCGGATGAAGCACGACGCCGTCCTCGCGGGCGGCGGCTCACCCGCCGACCCCGACTTCGACCAGTACACCCTGCTGAAGTCCTCCCTGGCGGGCGACGGGTTCAACAACATGGCCTGGTACGACAACAAGGCCGTCGACGCCGCCATCGAGGCGGGACGCCGCAGCGGCGACAAGGCCGAACGGAAGAAGGCGTACGACACCGTCCAGCGCGAGCTGGTGAAGAACCCCGGTTACACCTTCCTCACCCACATCGACCACCTCTACGTCGTGGACGACCGCTTCGGCGAGCTCACCACCCAGATCGAGCCGCACGACCACGGGCTGGCCTCCGGCCCCTGGTGGAACGTGGAGAAGTGGAAGACCGGAGGCGCGGGCAAGTGAGCCACCGCCTCCCCTGGGGGCCGATGGCGCGGATGGCGGGACGGCGGGCCCTGTTCGCCGTCCCCGTCCTCGGCCTCGTCACCTTCGGCGTCTTCGCCGTCGCCGCCGCGTCCCCCTTCGACCCGGTCAAGGCGTATGCGGGCACCGCCGGTCTCACCGCGTCGCAGGAGAACCTCGACCAACTGCGGGCCAACCTCGGCGTCGACCAGCCGCTGGTCGCCCGCTGGTGGGACTGGCTGACCTCGGCGCTCCGGGGCGACCTCGGTGAGTCCAGCCTGATGCGCCAGCCCGTCGCCGACGTCATCACCGAACGCATGGGCTGGTCCGCCCTGCTCGCCGTCACCGCGTTCGTCATCGCGATCCTCCTCGGCACCGGGCTCGGCGTCCTCGCCGCCCGCCGCCCCGGCGGCTGGCTCGACCGGTGCGTCAGCTCCGCCGCCTACACCCTGGAGGCGGCCCCCGCGTTCTGGCTCGGCCTGCTCGCCATCTGGTTCTTCGCCCTGAAGCTGGACGTCCTGCCGGCCGGCGGGCTGACCGACGCCGGCAGCGACACCGTCACGTTCGGGCAGGTCGCCTCCCACCTGGTGCTGCCCGCCGCCGTCCTCGGCGTCTCCCAGCTGCCCTGGTTCTTCCTCTACGTACGCCAGGGGGTCGCCGACGCCCTGGCGGAGGACCCCGTCCGAGGGGCCCGCGCCCGCGGGCTGAGCGAACGCACCGTGCTCCTGGGCCACGCCCTGCGCTCCGGGATGCTGCCGATGCTCACCCTGATCGGTTCCCGCGTCCCCGAACTCATCACCGGCGCGCTCCTCGTGGAGACGGTGTTCAGCTGGCCCGGCATCGCCGCCGCCACCGTGGAGGCAGCCACCTCCGTCGACTTCTCCCTGCTGGCCGCGCTCACCGTGCTGGCCACGGCCGCCGTGCTGCTGGGCAACCTGCTCTCCGACCTGCTGTACGGACTCGCCGACCCCCGGGTGGCCTTCGATGGCTGACGCCTCCCTCGCCCTGCCGGGCCGCACCACCCGCCGCGTCCGGGTCGTCACCTCCGCCGCGATCGTCGTCGCCGTCCTGCTCGCCGTGCTGGTCGTCCCGCCGCTGGCCCAGCTCGACCAGCAGGCCGTCGACCTGTCGAACAAGCTGCACCCGCCGTCCCTGGCGCACCCCTTCGGCACCGACGACGTCGGGCGCGACCTCCTGCTGCGCTGCGTCTACGGGCTGCGGGTCTCGCTGCTCGTCGGCCTGGTCGCCGCCCTCACCGCGACCGTGATCGGCACCGCGATCGGCGCGCTCGCCGGAGCCTTCGGCGGGTGGCCGGACCGGATCGTGATGCGCCTCGTGGACACCCTGTCCTCCGTGCCGCATCTGCTCCTCGGCATCTTCATCGTCGCGATGTTCCGGCCCGGCGTCTGGCCCGTGATCGTCTCGGTCGCCCTGACGCACTGGCTGTCCACCGCCCGGATCGTCCGCTCGGAGGTGCTGTCCCTGCGCTCGCGCCCGTTCATCGACGCGGCCGTCTCCGGCGGCGCCTCCCGCGGCCGGGTCATCGCGAGACACCTGCTGCCCGGCGTGCTGCCGCAGGCCGGGCTGGCGGCGGTGCTCATGGTGCCGCACGCCATGTGGCACGAGTCCGCGCTGTCCTTCCTCGGGCTCGGGCTCCCGGCCCACCAGGCGAGCCTCGGCAACCTGGTCCAGTCCGCGCGCGGTTCGCTGCTCGCCGGGGACTGGTGGCCGACGCTGTTCCCCGGCCTCTTCCTGATCGTCCCGACCCTCGCGCTGGCCGGCCTCGCCGGAGCCTGGCGCGACCGGATCAACCCGCGCCGGAAATCGGAGCTGATGCTGTGACCGACGCCCACGAACTCGCCGCCCCCGGCCAGGCGTCCCCCGTCCTCGCCGTGGAGAACCTCTCCGTACGGTTCCGGATGCGCGGCGGCCGGGACATCGCGGCCGTCAGCGAAGCACGATTCTCTGTCGCCCCGGGGGAGTGCCTGGCCCTGGTGGGGGAGAGCGGCTGCGGCAAGTCCGTCCTGGCCTCCGCGCTGCTCGGGTTGCTGCCGGCCAATGCCGCGACGACCGGCAGCGCCGTGCTCGGCGGGGACACGGACCTTCTGACCGCCGGGGAGCGCACCCTCGCACGCACCGTGCGGGGCAGGCGCATCGGTCTCGTACCGCAGAGCCCCGCCGCCCACCTGACGGCCGTGCGCACCGTCCGGGCCCAGCTGGAGGAGACGCTGCGCGAGCTGACCGGAGCACGGACGAGCGCCCTGCGGAAGGCGGCCGTGGCGGCCGCGGCCCGTGCCTCGTTCCCCGAGGGCCACCTCGACCGCTACCCGCACGAGTTGTCCGGCGGCCTCGCCCAGCGCGCCGCCACCGCTCTCGCCCTGATCGGCGACGCCCCGCTGCTCCTCGCCGACGAGCCGACCACCGGGCTCGACCGGGACCTCGTCGGGCGCACCGTCGACGAGCTGCGCCGCCACACCGACGAGGGGCGGGGGCTGCTGATCATCACCCACGACCTGACAGCCGCCGAACGCATCGCCGACCGGGTCGCCGTCATGTACGCGGGACGCATCGTCGAGATCGCCGACGCCGCGCCCTTCTTCGGCGCGCCCGGCCCCCGCCACCCGTATGCCAGGGGCCTGCTGGACGCCCTGCCGGAACGGGCCTTCGTCCCGATCCCCGGCATGCCGCCCGAGCTCGGCGCGCTGCCCCCGGGCTGCGCCTTCGCCGCCCGCTGCCCGTCCGCCGACGCCCGCTGCACCCGCGAGCGTCCGGCCTTCGCGGCGGAGCTGGCCTGCCACCACGCGCCGGCGGACCGCACGCAGCCCCTCAAGGAAGCCGCCGATGCTTGAGCTGACCCGGATCACCGCGGGATACGACCGCCGCGATCCCGTCGTCCGCGAGGTCTCCCTGCACATCGCGACGGGAGAGGCGGTCGGGCTCCTCGGCCCCAGCGGCTGCGGCAAGTCGACCCTGGCCAGGGTCGCCGCCCTGCTGCACCGTCCGGACTCCGGAACCATGTCCCTCGACGGCACGGTGATACGCGGCTGGCGGCACCGCGCCCCGCAGGAGCAGCGCACGGCCGTCGGCGTCGTCTTCCAGCAGCCCCGCCTCTCCGCCGACCCCCGGCTCAGCCTGCGCGAACTGATCGCCCAGCCGCTGCGGGCCACCGGCCGCCGCCGGGACGTCCCGGCGCGGGTGGCGGAGCTGGCCCCGCTGGTCGGCCTCTCCGACGAGCTGCTGGACCGCCGCCCGCACGCGGTGAGCGACGGCCAGCTCCAACGGGCCTGCCTGGCACGGGCCCTGGTGCTGCGCCCCAAGCTGCTGATCTGCGACGAGATGACCGCGATGCTCGACGCCTCCACGACGGCCGCCCTGGTCGCCGTGGTGGAGCGCTACCGCACGGAGACCAGCGCCGCCCTCCTGGCCGTCGGCCATGACCGGGTCCTGCTGGAGCGCTGGTGCGACCGTACGGTCCGCTGGGGCGACCGGAGCGCGCGGAACGCGCCGGCCGCGAGCGGCTGAGCCCGCCCGGTCCGGCACGACCGCCTCGGGACCGTGCCGGTCAGGGGGCGGGCTCGTCACCGCCGCTGGGCGCGCGGCTCAGGTCCACGACGCAGAAGACGTTGCCGTCCGGATCGGCGAGGACGACGAAGTCCGGTTCGGGAGGGTAGTGGTCCCAGTCGACGGTGCGTGCGCCGAGACCGACCAGCCGCCGGACCTCCGCCTGTTGTTCCTCGGCCGTGTCGGTGAAGAGGTCCAGGTGGAGGCGGGGTCGCGGCTCGGCCGGGGAGGTGCTGCGCAGCAGGCCGAGGGCCCGGCCGGAGCCGTCGGGGTGATCGAGCGTCCGCCAGGTTTCGCTCTTCCACTCCTCGGTGGCGACCAAGTCCAAAGCCGCGGTCCAGAAGGCCTCCGCGCGGGGGATGTCCGTGACACCGATGACAGGGATTCCGAGTCTCAGCATGCGTGCGAGCCTAACGGCCGGCCCCCCGCCCCGGCGGGCGTTGTTCCACGGCGCCCCGCCGCGGGGTGGCGTCAGGCCCGCGTGCTCCGGGAGGCGAGGACCCCTCAGCCCGGACGCGGGGAGCCGAGGGCGACCGGGGAAGCGGGGCCCACAGGCCGGGCGCTTCGGCCCTCGGAGGTGACCGGGGCGTGAACATCGCAGAAGGCTTGTCAGGTACCTGCCCCGATCGGGTTCTCGTGACCCCATACTCGTCGCGACCGCCCGCCCCGCCCGCCTGCCCCTCAGGGAGCCCCGTATGACCCGTCCCACCCGCCGCCGCGCGCTCACGGTCGTCCTCGCCGGCGCCGCCGCGGCCCTCGCCGCCCCCGTCGGGTCGGCCTCCGCGTCGGCCCCGTCCCCCGCCAAGGCCCGTCCTCGCGGACCGCGCCCCTTACGCCAGGCCCACGCCCACAACGACTACCTCCACCCCCGCCCGCTGCTCGACGCGCTCGATCACGGATTCACCAGCGTCGAGGCGGACGTCTTCCTCGTCGACGGAGAGCTCCTGGTCGCCCACGAGCCCGCCTCGCTCGACCCCGCACGCACGCTCGCCTCGCTCTACCTGGAGCCGCTGGCCGCCCTGGTCCGCGCGGGCCGCGGCAGCGTCCTCCCGCACCGTCACGGCTCGCTGCAACTCCTCATCGACATCAAGGCGGACGGCGTCGCCGCCTACCGCGAGGTGCACCGGCAGCTGTGGGCCCACCGCCGGATTCTCACCCGCTACCACCACGGCCGCGTCCACCCCGGGGCCGTCACCCCCGTCATCTCCGGCGACCGCGCCGCCCGAGCGCCCATGGAGGCCCAGCGCACCCGGTACGCGTTCTACGACGGCCGCCTCGACGACCTCGGCACCGCCGCCGAGTCCTCCTTCGCCCCGCTCGTCAGCGCGAACTGGACGCACACCTTCGGCTGGCGCGGTGCGGGCCCCATCCCCCCGGCCGAGCGCGACCGGCTCCGCTCCCTCGTCGCCGCCGCCCACCACGAAGGCCGCCGCATCCGCTTCTGGGCCACGCCCGACCGGCCCGGCCCCGAACGCGAAGCCGTCTGGAACGAACTGCTCGCCGCCGGGGTCGACCACCTCAACACCGACGACCTGCCGGGGCTCGAACACTTCCTGCGCACGCGCGCGGACGCCACCTCGTCCGCGTGACACACCTCTGCCGTGGAGTACCCGTTCGGCGGACACGCCAGTGCGCCGAACGGCTCCTCCGCTCCGCGAGACTGGCGGCCGAATGCCGCAGATCCGGCGCGGCGGCGGAGGAGGTTGGCCATGGTCATCTCGATCTCACTGGTGCTGTTCCTGCTGATCCTCGCGATCATCTTCCTGCGCAACGGAGGGCTGAAGGTCTCGCACGCCGTGGTCTGCGCCCTCCTCGGCTTCTTCCTCGCCGGCACGAGCATGGCCCCGACCATCCACGACGGCGTCGACGCCACCGCGGAGCTGGTGGCCGGCCTGCACCCCTGAGAACGGCTCCGCCCGCGCGCGGCCCGCACGGGCGTAGCCGTCCACGCGGGGTCCGTGGATCGCGCACAATGGGCAGATGTCTTTCCCGCCCCCCGGCCGGCACTCGGGCGCCGCCCACCACGAGTACTGCAACACCGGCCTCTGCTGCCGATGCCAGATGCGGACCTGGACCACCAAGGCGGGCAACGAACGGCTCTGCGGGCCGTGCGCCGCCTGCTGTCACGCGTGCGGCCGGGCGCCCGCGCCCCACCTGGACGGGCTCGACGGCGGGCTGTGCGCCGAGTGCAGAGGACTGTGCGGCCGCTGCCACGCCCAGAAGAGGCCCGACGGCTCCTGCGCCTGCGACCGCTGGCGGGAGAACGCCAAGAGCAACCCGCCGGGCTACGTCCTCCAGGCCCTGCCGCCTCAGCTCCTCCAGGCCCTCGGAGGCCGGGTGCCGAGCACGGTCCACGACCTCATCCACCAGGAGCTCGCCACCCGCAGCGCCGGCCTGCTCCGCGAGCGCATCGAGCGCCGCTGGAACCTGCGCTGGGCCCACGCGCTCAACGAGAAGGACGAGGACGGCCGCCGCCGCTGGAGCGCCCAGGACATCGCCGAGCAGCTGCTGCGGCCCGGCTCGTGCACCGACTCGCAGTGCGAGGACGGCTACCTGCTCACCACCGACACCCCGTGCACCCGCTGCCGGCAGCCCCTGCACCGCTTCGTCACCTCGGTCGCCGACCACACCGCGACCCCGGCGCACGCCCGCGCGACCGCGGCCGGAATCCGGCGGGCCATGCTGGAGAACCGCTCCCGCAGGAGGCTTCCGCCGCGCTGAGCCCCCCGGCGGCGCACCGGCGGCCTCTCGGACGTCGCCGTACCGGACACGAAGCCCGGGAGGGCGGGTGCGGGGGAGCCCTCATCGGTTCACCGGCCGGGAGCGGACGAGGAACCTCACCGGCTCCGCCACAGCCCCGGGTGGAGAGCCCGGCGGCCGGCTCCCCGGGGGCCGCGCTCCGTGGACCTGCCCTTTCTCCGAGCGAAAACACCGAGACAAGTGAGCGCGAGTCAACTCGACCGGACGTTGCGAGCGGGTCGCACGCCCTATGCTCGCGCCCATGGAGCAACGGGAAGTCGTGAAGCGCGTGATCGGCATCCTCACAGAGGCGCGGGAGATGCAGCGCCTGCTGGAGGCGGACCTCGAACGGGAAGACCTGGACGCGGGGGCGGGCGCGGTCACCGCCCTGCTGAACGAGACGATGCCGCACATCGCCATCCCCGACGACTTCTCCGTCGAGGACGTGGTGACCGTCGTCGGACGTGAGGTGGGCGGCGCGGTCGAGCAGCTGGTGAGCGCGTTCACCCTCGCGTTCACGATGCTGGCGCAGGTGCACGACTCCGGGCAGACGGACGTGTCCTCTGCCGACGTCCTCCAGGATCTCGCCCTGCGCGTGGAGGGAGGGGGCCCCGAGGAGGAGGGCGAGGACCCGTTGCTGTAGACCCCCGCGGTCCCGCCGGGACGGGCGCCCCCGAGGGCGGCGCCGGCCACGTTCACCGGGCCCGCGCCGCCTCCCTGACCGCGTCGACGACGTCCTGGTCGAGCGCCGCCCGCACCAGGGCCGCGGCGAACACCGCCCGGTCCCGGCCCCGGGCCGCGTCGGCCAGGGCGTCGGGGGAGGCGGGCAGGCCGAGCCGCTCGGCCCCCCGCAGGCCCTTCTCGCCGACCCAGGGGCCTGTCTCCGGCCAGACCTCCTGCACCTCGCGTACGAAGATGTCGGCGCCGGCGGGCCCCACGCCCGGGACGCGCTGGAGCCCGGAGCGCAGCACCGCGGTGTCGCCGTCCGCCTCCCGGCGGAGCCGGCGCAGGTCACCGCCCCAGGCGTCGAGGACCAGGTGCGCCCCCTCCCCGAGCTGCGTGGCGGTCCGCTCGTCGTAGCGACGGTAGCCGCCCTCGCCCAGCGCATCGACCCGCTGCTGCCAGGTCGCGTCGGCCATCCGACGCGGGGTGCGCATACCGTGCGCGAACAACGTCCGTGCGGCCGCCACGGCGACCGAGGCGCGGATACGGGCGCTCAGCAGATGACTCAGCACCAGGAGCTGGTACAGGGGCTGCGGAGTGTCCCGCAGCCGGATTCCCGCCTCCTGCGCATACGTCCGCCCGCACTCCTCCAGCAGAGCGTCGGTGATCCGCCGCGCCGAGGCCGGGGCCCGGGGGCTCATCCGAGGCCGAAGACCCGGGCGAGGAAGAACCCGGCCACCATCAGAGCGCCCACCACGATCAGCGCGGTCCAGACGCCCGGGTGCTCCCAGAGGCCGCCGTCGGGCCGCTCCTCGTGCGGTTCGCTGATGGACCCCTCGGCGGGCGGGGTCTCACTGGGAGGGTTGAGTCCTGGAGTGTTCGCTGAGACAGCCATACGTCCAGCGTCCCCCCGGTCGGCCGCCCCCGCACCCCGTCCGCGGCCCACCCGCCGCAGGGCCGTACGGACGCATGGCCGGCGGAGGAGAGCTACGACGCCCGAAATCGGGCACGGTCTAGGAATGCCCCGAGTTTCCGCCCCCGTCGTCAAGCTCGTGCAGCGCACCACCGAACCCGCAGGCGTCCAGACCCTGCGTTCCACCGCGGCGGCCGTCATCGCCTACTCGACAGCCGTCTGGGCCCTGCCGGAACCTGCTCCGCTGACCGCGCCCCTCACCGCGCTCCTGGTCGTGCAGGTCACCCTCTACGCCACCCTCACCACCGGCATCCGCCGGGTGAACTCCGTGATCGTCGGCGTCCTCATCGCCAGCGCCTTCAGCTCCCTGGTCGGACTGACGTGGTGGAGTCTGGGCCTCACCATCTTCACCGCACTCCTGATCGGGCGCGTGGTGCGGGTCAACGAGTTCGTGCCCGAGGTGGCGATCAGCGCCATGCTCGTCCTCGGCGTCTCCCAGGTCGCCGACACCGCGTGGGACCGGGTGTGGGAGACGCTGATCGGAGCCGTGGTGGGCCTGCTGTTCAACCTGGTCTTCGCCCCGCCGGTCTGGGTCAGATCGGCGGGCTCCTCCATCGAGTCGCTGGCCTTGCGCATGGGGACGATGCTCCGCAGCATGGGCGAGGAGGTGGTGGGCAGCAACCCCGTGCCCCGGGCCGCGGCACGGCTGCACGAGGCCCGCAGGCTCGACCACGACATCGTCGAGGTGGACGCGTCCCTGCGGCAGGCGGAGGAGAGTCTCACCCTCAACCCCAGGGTGAGACAAGGGCTGCTGCACCGGGTCGTTCTGCGCTCCGGGCTCGACACCCTGGAGATCTGCGCGGTCGTGCTGCGCGTGCTGAACCGCACCGTCACCGATCTGGCGAAGGCCCGCACGGAGGAGTCGCTGTTCCCGGCCGATGTGGCGGACCTGCTCCGGGAGCTCTTCGCCCGGCTCGCCGAGGCCATCGAGAGCTTCGCGGTACTGGTCACCACCCAGCTGGCCGCCGACGCGGAAGAGGCGGAGGAGCGGCTGTCCGACGCGCTCGCCCGCAGCCGCACCACCCGCGACCAGGTGGCGGACCTGCTGCTGGAGGACGTCCAGGAGCATCCGCGGCAGTGGCAGCTGCACGGAGCCCTGCTCGCCGAGATCGACCGAATCCTGGCCGAGCTCGACATCGAGGAGCGCGCCAGGCGGCTCGGGGAGGAGCTGGACCGGCGCTCGGCCGAGGCGCACGCCCGCCATCCCCGACTGCGCGCGCTCCGGCAGCGGCTGGGCAGGCAGTCCGCCTGATCGCCCCCGCCGCCCCGCGTGCGCCGCGCGGGATGCGGAAGCGGCCGGTCACTGGTTCGCTGGGGGCAGTGGTCCCCAGCGCCCAAGGAGTGGTGATGAGCGGTATTGACGACCCCGCCGACCTGGCCCGGCAGATGCGTGAGAAGGCCCAGCAGCTCGCCGAGGCCGCGGAACGTACGAGCGACCCGCAGGAACGCGAGCGGCTGGCGAAGAAGTCCCGGACGATCCGGGACCGGAGCGACCAGCAGAGCGCGATGTCCGCCGGCGACGTCTACCCGGAGAAGTAGCCCCGCCCGCACGTCGCGCGGCACGACCCGGACCCGTGCGTTCCGTCCGCCCCGGAAACCCGCCGGGGCAAAGGGGACGCACGGGTCCGGCGCGCTCGGCCCCACCGCCGGCCCGGCCAGCGGCCCGCGGGCCGCAGTCCCGCGTCGGTCAGCCGGCCCACTCCAGGAGTCGCTCCGCGCTCCAGGTCGTCACCACCCGCTCCGCCGGAACGCCGCACTCCTCGGCGCGCGCGCACCCCGACGGCTGCCAGTCGAGCTGGCCGGGGGCGTGAGCGTCCGTGTCGATCGAGAAGAGCACACCCGCCTCGACGGCCTCGCGCAGCAGCCGCAGCGGCGGGTCCCGGCGCTCCGGCCGGCAGTTGATCTCCACTGCCGTCCCCGCCTCTGCGCAGGCGGCGAAGACCCGACCCGCGTCGAACCGCGACTCCGGCCGACCGCGACCGCTCAGCAGCCGGCCCGTGCAGTGCCCGAGCACGTTCGCCTGAGGGTGGCGCACCGCGGCCTCCAGCCGCCGGGTCATCGGGGCCGGGTCCATGCGCAGCTTGGAGTGGGCGGAGACCACCACCACGTCCAGCCGCTCCAGCAGCTCCGGCTCCTGGTCGAGCGAGCCGTCCACAAGGATGTCGCACTCGATGCCCGTCAGCAGACGGAACGGCGCCCACTCCTCGTTGAGCCGCTCCACCACCGCGAGCTGCTCCCGCAGCCGCTCCGGCGACAGACCGCGCGCCACCGTCAGCCGCGGCGAGTGGTCGGTGAGAACCGCCCAGGCGTGCCCGAGCTCCGCCGCCGTCCGGCCCATCTCCTCGATCGGACTGCCTCCGTCGGACCAGTCCGAATGCATGTGGCAGTCGCCCGTCAACCGTGCGCGGAGCTCCTGGCCGCGCCGGAGTGGCGACTCGTCGGCGGCCTCCTTCTCCAGCCCCGCCAGATACCCGGGGACCTCACCGGCCACGGCCTCGCGCACCACCTGGGCCGTTCTCGGTCCGATGCCCGCGACCCGCTCCAGGGAGTTCGCGGCGGACCGCTCGGCCGCCTCCCCGGCGCCCATCGCGTCCACCGCGGCTGCCGCCGTGCGGAAGGCCTTCACCCGGTAGGCGGCGGCCTGTGAGCGCTCCAGCAGAAAGGCGATCCGCCGCAGAGCGGTGACGGGGTCCATCGGCACCTCCACCAGAAGCGTGGGCGGCCCTCCTCCGGTCGGCCGTATCGCCTGCCGCCTGCCACCAGCATGGCCGCTCGCTCCTCCGCGCGCCTCCGCGAGCCCGCGCGGCCACCTCGGCGGCGCGAGGCCGCCGAGCCGCGGTCGTGAGCGGACAGCCCCGTTCCACGGCGTCCGCCCACCGCTTCAGGAGGCGGTGTCATCGGCGTCCGCCGCCTCCCGCCAGCGCCCGGCGGCCGTGTCGTAGTCGTACACGACCGGCTCGCGCACCCCGCTCGTGCGGAACGGCCGCCCGCCGTCGTCGAGGCGGACCGTGCCGGAGAGCCCCCCGCTGCTCCACGTCAGCTCCGCGACCCAGTCGCAGTCGCAGCCGACCGTCCGGCCCGTGATGAGGAGGACCTCCGGGTCCGAGGCCGAGACGCGGTACGGGAAAGCGAGCGCCTCGATGGGCTCGCCGGAGTCGTTGCCCGGGACCGACCGCGCGACCGGGCGGGGCGCGTCGAGGTCGACGTCGAACGCCCGCGGGGTGAGCGCCCCGCCGCAGCCGGAGCTCATCCGGTAGACCCGTCCCGCGGCCGGGGACCGGCGCTCGACCACCCGGATGTGCAGCGCTTCCAGCACCACGGCGCGCTCGTCCCGGCCCTGCACGGTGATCCGGACGCCGGTCTCGCCGGCGTGCACCGCGCCCAGCTTCCGCGCCCACGACCCGGCGTCCGCCTCGACCGGGGGCGGCGGGACCGCGCTGGGCGACCGGTCGACGAGGTAGGAGTGACCGCAGCCGTTCTTCCACACCTGGTCGTCGCTGGTCCACGTGAGGGGCGTCCCCCCGGGGCCGGGCGCCCGCGAGGTCGTGGACGGACCGGGGAGCGCTCCTGGCCGCGGTCCGACGGTGTGCGGCCTCTTCGGCTCAGACGTCCCCGGACCTCCCGGGGGCGTCGCCGGGGGACCACCGCGCGCGGTTCCCCGAGGCGTCGGCAAAGCGGGCGCGCCGGAAGCCGAGGGGCCCGGCGCTCCGCCGGGGGACGCGCCCGGCGGCTGGGCCGCCGTCGGCTGCTCCCGCGGCCCCGTACCCGTGGGGACCACGAGCACGGCGAGGACGAGGGCGGCGCCGGCGAGAGCGGCGAGCGCCCGCCCGTGCCGGCGTGCCCACCGCGGCCGGGGCCCGGGGCGGGCCGCGATCGCGGCGACGTCAGGAGAAGGCGGCGGGCCGCCCTCCCCGTCGGCGGGCCTTGCCTCTCCGCTCGACGGCGGCTCCGGGGGCGGGGCCGACGGCCGGCCCGCCACCGGCCCCGCTTCCTGGCGGTCGAGGCGTTCCGCGTCCGCCAGGAGCCACAGGCGGTGCAGAGCCTCCCGCTCCTCGCCCGGCGCGCCGCACAGCCGGGCCAGCCGCTCCACCGGGGCGAACTCCGACGGCACCGTCCGCCCGGTGCAGTAGCGGTGCAGCGTCGACCCGCTGACCCCTACGCGGCGGGCCAGCGAGGCGTACGTGCGACCCGACCCCTCCCGCAGCGCCCGCAGCCGGCCCGCCAGCGCGTCGCGCGCGGACCCCTCGGCCTCACCCAAGCCGCTCGACCTCCCACAGACGTTCCAGCGCGTTCCAGCCCCCGGAGAACACCCACGTCAACGGGGGTGGGACGGTTCCAACGCGGCGCAAAGCCGTGTCGGTCTTGTCCCGGTGCGGCCGGCCGCGGAGGCTGGTGACCGTTCCCGTACGACTCCGTACGACCACCTGACCACCCGAACGGGGAGTTTTTCATGCGCACGATCCGCACCGCACTTCTGACCGCCGCGGCGGCAGGCCTGGCCGCCGCCGCCCTCGTCCCGGCGCCCGCCGCCGCGGCCCCGGCCCCGGCCCCGCCGAAGTTCCTCAGCGCCGCGCAGCTGCCCGCCTCCCTCACCCCTTGGACCGCCGGCCCGGTCCGCCGGGGACTGCCCGAAGAGGGCTCGGCGTGCACGGCCGGGATCGCCCCGGCGGCCGGCACCCGGTACCGGGACTTCCGTACCGAGCTGGACACCGGCGCCCGCCAGACCACCACGGTCGCCCCCACCGCCGCACGGGCCAGGGAGCTCGCCGCCGAGCTGCGGGCCGCCCTGGAGACCTGTCTGGACCGGCTCAGGGAACAGGAGCCCGGACTCGAGGGCAAGACCCTCTACCAGGGCCGGCTGAACGTGGAGGAGGGCGCGCACGTCTACAGCGTCGACACGTCCTACCCGGAGGTCGGCGCCACCGACATCGGCCTCTACTCGGTGGGCCGCGACGGCCGGACGGTCACCGTCGTCGAATGGGGCCAGCTGGGGGACCTGGACGGCGCACCGCTGGCCGGGTTCAAGAAGACGACGCTGATCGCCGTCGCGAAACTGCGCTGACCCCGCACCGGCACCGCACTCCGGCACCGCAGGGGCCCACCCCGCGGACGCGGCCGGTCCGCCGATGTGCGGTGTCCCCCGGGACAGGCGCATGCTGACAGGGTGACCCGGCACGGCGCGCCCCGTCCCACCCCGTCCCCCTCGAACGGGGCCGGGGGCGGGGGCGGTGACCGCCCAGGGGACGAGCTGTCGGTCGTGCTCGCGCAGGCCCTGGTCAGCGCCGTCGAGTCCGGCGACGGCTTCGCGGGCGGCGTGTACCTCCGTTCCCGGACGCCCGGGCTGCTGCGGCTGGCGGCGCTCGGCGGGCTGCCGGGCCGGTTGTTCCGGCCCTGGTGGCGGGTGCATGTGAACCGGCCGTTCCCGGCGCCGACGGCCTACCGCTCCGGCCGTCCGGTGCTGCTGGCCGACGCGGAGGAGTCGATGCGCCGGTTCCCGCAGCTGATGGCCGGGCTGCCCTTCCCGTTCGGGTCCCTGTGGGCGCCGGTCACCGGCCCCCTGGGCAGCATGGGCGTCCTGGCCGTCCTGCGGGCCCCCACGCCGGGGCAGCCGGTCGACACCGCCGAAGGCGACCGGCTGCACCGCCTCGGCCACCGGCTCGGGGAGGAGCTCACCGACCTGGGGCGCCGAGGCGTCGACTGCGTGTGGGAGGCGGACCCGGTCCCCGTGCAACTGCCCGCCGTCGCCGCGCCCGCGGCGCGGGCCGGCCGCTTCGACTGGGACCTCCGCTCCGGGAGGATCACCGCCGACGCCGACCTGTGCGCGATCCTCGGATTCCGGCCCGCCGACGCCCCGGAGACCGTCGACGCGCTGGCCGAACGGCTGGCCCCGGAGGACGTGCACGGGCTGTGGGGCCTGGCCCGGCAGACGGTGGAGTCGGCCGGCCGCCCCGTGCGCCGCATGCGGCTTCGAGGCCCCGACGGCAGGTCCCACCTGCTGGAGCTCTCAGGCCCCTGGGCGGCCCCGGACGGCGAGGAGCCCGTCGGCCGCCTGACCGGCTTCCTGGTCGACCCCGGCGAGGGGTCCGTAGTACCGGAGGCCGCCGACCGGCTGCCCCGCGGCATCGTCTCCCTGGACCGGCTGGGCCGTGTCACCTACGCCAACCGGCTCGCCGGGGAGCTGCTCGGACGTCCCTGCGAGGAGCTCGTCGGTCAGGTGGTGTGGGAGGCCCTGCCGTGGTTCGGGGACCCCGCCCACGAGGACCACCACCGGGCCGCCCTGATCGCTGACGAGCCGGTTCACTTCCTCGCCCGCCGCCCGCCCGCGTGCTGGCTGTCGGTGTCCCTCTTTCCGGGCCGCGAGGGCGTGAGCATCGTGCTCCAGGCGAGCGACCGCCCGGCCTACGCCCCCGGTTCCGTCACCTCACCGGGTCTGGGCATCGGCTCCACCGCCGACCGCTCCTCAGCGCTGTACCGGCCGGTGGCCCTCGCCATCGCGCTGACCGAGGCGGTCACGGCCCGGCAGGTGTCCGCCGTGGTCACCGAGGAGCTGCTGCCCGCGTTCGGCGGTCGGCAGATCGCCATCTACCTGCTGAACGAGCGCCATCTGCACCTGGCGTGGGAGACGGGTTTCCCCAAGGGGTTCCTCGACCGCTTCGACGGGGTCGGGCTCGACGTCCGGATTCCCGGAGTGGAGACGCTGACCACCGGCCGTCCCATCTTCTTCGAGTCCATGCAGCGCCTGTCCGAGGCCTACCCGGGCATTCCCATCGACGCGGACGTCGGGGCGCGGGCGTTCTTGCCGCTGATCGCCTCGGGCCGGCCGGTGGGCTCCTGCATCCTCGGCTTCGACCGGCCCCGCGGGTTCAGCCCGGAGGAACGCACGGTCCTCACGGCCCTCGCGGGCCTCATCGCCCAGGCCCTGCAACGCGCCCAGCGTTACGACAGCGAGGCGGCCCTCGCCCGCGGGCTCCAGGACGCCCTGCTGCCGCACCGGCTGCCGGAGGCCGACGGAGTGGACACCCTGGGGCGCTATCTCTCCGGCACCCAGGGCATGGACGTGGGCGGCGACTGGTACGACGTGATCGAGACCGGGCACGAACTCGCCCTCGTCATCGGCGACGTGCAGGGCCACGGGGTGGCCGCCGCGGCGACCATGGGGCAGCTGCGCAGTGCCGTCAGGGCGTTCGCACTCAACCACTACGACCCGCAGGAGGTGCTCAGCGGCACCAACCGGCTGCTCATCGACCTCGACCCCGGGCAGTTCGCCAGCTGCTGCTACATCGCCCTCGACCCGGCGACCGGGGCGGCCCGCGCCGTACGGGCCGGGCACCCGCAGCCCGTGCTGCGGCGGCCCGACGGCCGCACCGAGGTGCTGGACCTGCCGGGAGGCATCGTGCTCGGGATCGACGGGCAGGCGGCGTACCCGGTCACCGAGCTGCGGCTCGCTCCGGGAGCCATGCTCGCCCTGTTCACGGACGGGCTGATCGAACGCCCCGGGACCGACATCGACGAGGGGATCGAACGGCTGCGGGCCACCGTGGAACGCATCGGCGCGGTGCCCCTGGCCGACACCGCCGACCGGGTCATCGAGGAGGCCAGAGCGGCCACCGACCGCCCCGACGACATCGCACTCCTGCTCGCCGCCCGGTGGACCGACGGCTCGCCGGGCCGGCGGCGCTCCGTGGAGAGCGCCACCGGTCCCGACCTGTGGCGGTCGGTGCGCGGGCCGGGTCCGGGGCCCGCGGGCGGCCGCCCCGTGCCGCCCGGAAACGGTTGATCAGGCCTCGGAGGGGGCCGCGGCCGGTGCGGATGTTCCAGAGGCGTCGAGCATGCCCTCGCGCTCCACGACCTTGATCCGCTCGCGGCCCTGTGCGGCGCCGAGCGCCTGCTCGTGCGCGTCGAGGAGGTGCCAGCCCTCCCAGGTGGTGTAGCGGACGCCCCGGCCTTCCAGGAACGCCCCGACGGCGTCCGGCTCGGGCTGCGCGGGCTCGGGCAGGCGGCCGGCGGCGCGGTCCTCGAGGAGGCAGGCCACGGTCTCGTTGGCGTCGCCCTTGGTGTGGCCGATCAGACCGATCGGCCCGCGCTTGATCCAGCCCGTCACGTAGACCGAGGTCATGTGCTCACCCCCGGAGACGACCCGGCCCGCCTCGTGCGGCACGGTGCCGGAGCGCACGTCGAAGGGCAGCTTCGGCAGCTCCTGGGAGTAGTAGCCCACGGCCCGGTAGACGCTCTGCACATCCCAGTCCGTGAAGGCGCCGGTGCCTCGGACGTTGCCGGTGCCGTCCAGTTCGGTGCGCTCGGTGCGCAACCCCACGACCTCCCCGTTCTCGCCGAGGATCTCGACGGGGGACTCGAAGAAGTGCAGGAACAGCTTGTGCGGCCGGTCGCCGACATCGCGGATCGCCCAGTTCTCCAGGGTCGAGGCGACCATGTTGGCCTGCTTGTTCCCCCGCCGGGTCTCGATCGAGCCCTGGTCGTAGTCGATGTCCTCGGGGTTGACGATGACCTCGATGTTGGGGGAGTGGTCCAGCTCCCGCAGCTCCATCGGGCTGAACTTGGCCTGCGCGGGGCCGCGCCGGCCGAACACATGCACCTCCAGCGCCTTGTTCGCCTTGAGGCCCTGGTAGACGTTGTCCGGGATTTCGGTCGGCAGCAGCTCGTCGGCCGTCTTGGCCAGGATGCGGGCCACGTCCAGCGCCACGTTCCCGACGCCGAGCACGGCGACCTTCTCGGCGGTCAGCGGCCAGGTGCGCGGGACCTCGGGGTGCCCGTCGTACCAGGAGACGAATTCGGCGGCGCCGTAGGAGCCGTCCAGCTCGATGCCGGGGATGTCGAGGGCCCGGTCGGCCTCGGCGCCGGTGGAGAAGATCACCGCGTCGTAGAACGACCGCAGGTCGTCCAGGTCGATGTCGTTGGGGTAGTCGACGTTGCCGAAGAGCCGGATCTGCGGCTTGTCCAGCACCTGGTGCAGTGCCTTGACGATGCCCTTGATCCGGGGGTGGTCGGGGGCCACGCCGTAACGGATCAGACCGAAGGGGGCGGGCATGCGCTCGAAGAGGTCGATCGAGACCCCCGGGTCCTGGCAGACCTCGGATTTGAGCAGCGCGTCCGCAGCGTAGATACCGGCGGGGCCGGCTCCGACAATGGCGACGCGGACGGGGCGTGTCATGGCGTGGTGTTCCTTCGGGGCGGGCGAACGCGGGCAGGTACAGCGTACGTCGGAAGTAAGGGTTGGCTTACTAGTCTCCACCCCACACCGTAAGCGATCGCCTCGTGAGCCGTGCGGCCGACCCTCTGCGAGGTGTCGGAAAGGTCCGTTTTGTGAGATAGGTATGGGTGATTTACCTCTTTTGAGTGTCTCGCCCGTAAAGGTCCTGATGGGCCTATTGAGGCTTTCATCAATGGGCATTTCTCCCGCTCGGCGAGGAAGTGGTGAGCGTCACGTCCCCGGGGCGCGGACTCGAAAGCGGAAGGATCGGTTCCCTTCTGTGCGGGGAAAGTTGACGCGATGACGGCGCGGGCCCGGCCGGGAATTCTCCCTATTCGATCTTGCGTGCAAATGGCTCTGCGGAATGCGGGGCTTGTTCTGCTCGGTGTTTCTCGCCTACGGTCACCGTCAATCCGGATGGAACGCCGAATCCTGCCGCCGTCCGGGAATCCGAAACCCACTCACGTACGGCAGGAGCGGGGGACCCAGGTAAGCCGCCGATCCGTAGTCCGGATCGGCTCGGGGTGAAGTCGCACGTCCATGCGGCCAGACATCTCCCGTCTGAACCCGACAGCTCACCCCGTAGGCGCCGGAGAGGAAAATTCCCATGCCCGCACTGGGTAAGCACCGTCGCACCACGTCCTTCTCGCTGGGTCGCGGCCTCGCCGCCGTGACCGCGGGCGGGGCCGTTCTCGCCCTCCCCGTGGTCGGCGCCGCCACCGCCTTCGCGGCGCCCGCGCCCGCCCCCCAGCACCGGGCCGAGGCCCCCGCCTCCGTGGCGTCCGCAGTGAATTCCGCTGTGCGGGCCGCGCCCGCCACTCATTCCGTGGCGTCCGGCGAAACCCTTTCCAAGATCGCCCGCGAGTATTCCGTCAGCGGCGGCTGGAAGGCGCTGTACGAAGGCAACCGGAAGGTCATCGGCGGAAATCCGGATCTGATTCAGCCGGGCATCACACTGACCATCGGAACCGGGACGGACAAGGCCTCCCCGGCCGCCGACCGTGAAGCGGCGGAGGACCGGGCCGACCGTTCGCAGCGGACCGCCGTCGCGCCGGTCGCGGCCGAGGCCGCCTACACCGACGACCTCGACGGCTGGATCAGGGAGTCGCTGGCGGTCATGGCCGAGCACGGCATCCCCGGCAGCTACGACGGCATCTACCGCAACATCATGCGCGAGTCCTCGGGCAACCCCGCCGCCATCAACAACTGGGACTCCAACGCGGCCAAGGGCACCCCGTCCAAGGGGCTGCTCCAGGTCATCGACCCGACGTTCCAGGCCTACCACGTGCCCGGCACCTCGACCGACAGCTACGACCCGGTCGCCAACATCACCGCCGCGTGCAACTACGCCGCGGACCGGTACGGCTCGATCGACAACGTCTTCGGCCCCTACTGATCCCCCGCCGCACAGGCCTGACACCGGTGCCCCCGGACCGCGCGGTCCGGGGGCACCGGTGATCCGCCGCGAAGACGGCCCTCAGGAGGCCGCGCCCGCCCCCCGCGTCAGCAGCAGCGCCAGATCGACCGCCGCCACGGCCACCGCGCCCGCCAGCGCCGCCTTCCGCCACCGGCGGCCCAGCACCGGGCCCGCGAGCGCCGCGACGCCGGCGAGGGCGAGCGCGACCGCGCCCCGGATGTCCGGCTGCCCGGGCGGACCGAGCGCCAGTACGGCTGTGGCCCCGAGGAGCGGCAGCGGCAGCGCCAGCCGGGTCCCCGTGCGGCCCAGCAGGTGCGGCAGTCCCCGGATTCCGGCAGCCCGGTCCGCCTCGATGTCCGGGAGCGTGTCGGCGAGGTGCGCCGCGAGCCCGAGCAGCGCCCCGGCCGTGACGGTCCACCACCGGGGCCACGGCCCACCGGGCAGGGTCAGCGCGACGGCGGCGGGCAGGGCCGCGAACGCGACCGCGTACGGCAGCCAGGACAGCGCCGTCGCCTTGAGCCGCAGGTTGTAGAGCCAGGCGGCCGCGACCGCGCAGAGGTGCACCGTACCGGCGAGAACGCCGCAGGCCAGCGAGAGCGCCGCGCACAGGGCGAGCGCCCCCGCCGCCGCCGCCCACACGGTCCCCACCCCCACCGTGCCGTCGGCCGCGGGCTTCCCCCGGCGCCCTGCGCGCGCGTCGCGCCCGGCGTCGTACGCGTCGTTGCACCAGCCCACCGAGAGCTGCCCGGTCAGCACCGCAGCCGAGACCAGGGCCGTACGGGCTCCGCCGAGCCCGCAGCCGAGAGCGAGGGCGCAGGCGAGCGCCGTCACGGCGGCCGCCGGCCCCGGATGGCAGGCGAGCGCCAGCCCCGCGGCCCGCCCCGGCCGCCGGAGCGCCGCTCGGACCGTGTCCGTCCTCACCGGCCCGGCCCCGGCCGTGCCCACCCCGTCCGTGGCCTTCATCGGGCGATCGTAGAGCTCTGCCGTCCCGTCAGCAGGGTGACCGGCCGGGTCTTTTGACCACTTTCGCGCATCATGTGGCAAAGATAGGAGTATGACGCCCCTGAAGCAGGAGCCACGATGACCCGGATCGCCTCGGTGCACGGGGCCCTGCCGTCCCACCGTCACACCCAGCACGAGGTCACCGACATGGTGGCCCGCCTCTGCCTGCCGCCGGGGGCCGACCGCCGGCTCCTGGACCGGCTCCACCGGCACGCCCGCGTCCGCACCCGGCACACCGTCCTGCCCCTGGACGGCTATCGGGAGCTGAACGGCTTCGGCCCGGCCAACGACGTGTTCATCCGTTCCTCCCTCGACCTCGGGGCGCAGGCCGTGCGCGGCGCGCTCCGCTCGGCGGGGCTGCGCCCCACCGACGTGGACCTGCTGATGTTCACCTCGGTCACCGGCATCGCGGCGCCCTCCGTCGACGCCCGGCTCGTGGCGCGCCTGGGGCTGCGCTCGGACGTCAGACGACTGCCCGTCTTCGGGCTCGGCTGCGTCGCCGGGGCCGCCGGGGTGGCCCGGCTGCACGACTACCTGCTCGGACGGCCCGACGACGTCGCCGTGCTGCTCTCGGTCGAACTCTGCTCCCTCACCTTCCAGCGCCAGGACACGACCCCCGCCAACCTGGTGGCGACCGCCCTGTTCGGCGACGGGGCGGCCGCGGTGGTGGCGCTCGGGAGCCGCCGGGCCGTCGCCGGCCCCGAGATCGTGGACACCCGCAGCCGGATGTACCCGGACACCGAGCACGTGATGGGCTGGGACATCGGCAGCACCGGGTTCACCGTGGTCCTCGACCCCGCGGTGCCCGACGTCGTCCGCCGCTACCTCGCCGACGACGTACGGGAGTTCCTCGCCGAACACGGCCTCAAGCCGAAGGACATCGCCCACTGGGTCTGCCACCCGGGCGGCCCCAAGGTGCTGGAGACCGTCATGGACGTCCTCGACCTGCCCGCGGGTGCGCTCGACGTCACCTGGCGCTCACTGGCCGACATCGGGAACCTGTCCTCCGCCTCGGTCCTGCACGTCCTGCGGGACACCCTCGAACAGCGACGGCCGGAGCCGGGCACTCCCGGGCTGCTCCTGGCCATGGGGCCGGGGTTCTGCTGCGAACTGGTGCTCCTGCGCTGGTAGGGCGGAGAGACCCGATGCACCGCGATCCGTCGGACCACTCGACTGCGCCCGCGAACTGGAGCCCCGCATGACCTGGTACACAGCACTGGTGCTGGCCGTCGCCGTCGAACGCCTGGCCGAGCTCGTGGTGGCGCGCCGCAACGCCCGCTGGAGTCTGTCCCGGGGCGGCGTCGAGACGGGCCGGGGGCACTATCCGGCGATGGTCGCCCTGCACACAGCCCTCCTCGTCGGCTGCCTGGCGGAGGCGCGGCTGGCCGAACGTCCCTTCCAGCCCGCCCTCGGCTGGACGATGCTCGCCGTCGTCGTGGCCGCGCAGGCGCTGCGCTGGTGGTGCGTCCGGGCGCTCGGGCCCCGGTGGAACACCCGTGTCATCGTCGTCGCCGGGCTGCCCCGTGTGACCGGCGGCCCGTACCGGTGGCTGAGCCACCCCAACTACGTGGCCGTCGCCGCCGAGGGGCTGGCGCTGCCCCTGGTCCACGGAGCATGGGTGACGGCCGTCGTGTTCACCGTCCTCAACGCCGCGTTGACGGCCGTCCGGATTCGGTGCGAGGACGACGCCCTGGCCCGACTCCCGGCAGCGGGGGCACGGGCGTGATCGACGTCCTGGTCGTGGGAGGCGGCCCCGCGGGACTCGCCGCCGCGATCCGGGCCGCGTCGGCGGGCCTGGAGGCGGTGGTCGTCGAACCGCGCGCCGCCCCCCTCGACAAGGCGTGCGGCGAGGGCCTCATGCCCGGCGGCGTCGCGGCCCTGCGCGGCCTCGGCGTCCGGCTGGCCGGCCGGCCGCTGCGCGGCATCCGCTACACCGACGGCCGGCGCAGCGCGGAGGCGACGTTCCGGGACGGTCCCGGGGCCGGGGTGCGGCGCACCGAGCTCCACGCCGCGCTGCACGCGCGGGCCGCCGCCCTCGGCGTACGCGTCGTCGCGTCGAAGGCGGGGGAGGTGCACCAGGACGAGCACACCGTCACCGCCGCCGGCCTCAGGGCACGCTGGCTCATCGCGGCCGACGGACTCCACTCGCCGCTCCGCCGCTCCCTCGGGCTGGACGGGGCCGTGCCGGGCCCCGGACGCTACGGGCTGCGCCGCCACTACCGCATCGCCCCGTGGACGGACCACGTCGAGGTGCACTGGTCGCGGCACGGCGAGGCGTACGTGACCCCGGTCGGCGAACGTCTCGTGGGGGTCGCCGTCCTGAGCCGCGACCGCCGCCCGTACGCCGGGCATCTGCACGCGTTCCCGGCGCTGGCCGCCCGGCTCGCCGAAGCCCCGGCCGCGACCCCCGTACGCGGGGCCGGTCCGTTGCGCCAGCGGGCGCTGGGCCGACGCGCCGGGCGGGTCCTGCTGGTCGGCGACGCCGCGGGGTACGTCGACGCCCTGACCGGGGAGGGCGTCGCGCTGGCATTGGCCACCGCGACGGCCGCGGTGGACTGCCTGAGCGCCGGACGTCCCGAGGACTACCCGCGCCGGTGGGCCAAGGTCACCCGGCGCTACCGGCTGCTCACCGGCGCCCTGCTGAGCGCCGCCGGCCACCCGGCCGCGGGCCGGCTGATCGTTCCCACCGCCCACCGGGCGCCCGTCCTCTTCCGCACGGCGGTCCGCGCGCTCCAGTGAGCAGGGGCCGAAAGGGCGCCGGTCGAAGCCGCGTTGACACGCACGGGTGAACCGGAGGCGGAGGTGGATCGCCCCGCGACCGGTCCATCAGAATGCTCCCCGTGTTCACAGCCAAGATCCGTCAGCGCAAGGGAGCAGCATCCGATGGCCGGCAACGCAGACATGGTGGCCTTCGTCCGGGCGCGGCTCGCGGACGAGGAACAGGTCGCACAGGCGGCCGGCGGGGAACGATGGCGCTGTCCGGCCGGCGTGCCGGGCGAGGTCCACGACCGCACCGGCGGCGTGGCGTTCACGGTGCGGGGCCGGGGCTTCGACCAGCACATCGCCCGGCAGGACCCCGCTCGGACCCTGGAGCGCATCGAGACGAACCGTGTCCTGCTGGGTGAGTACGTCGAGGTGGCGGGCCTGGACATCGACCGCCCCGCCCAGGACTTCCCCTCCGGCCGGGCCGTGGGACTGGGCTTCGCCGTGCGGCAGTTGGCCGCCGAGTACGCCGGGCACCCCGACTACCAGGCGCGCTGGCTGCCCCGGTTCATCCAGTAGCCGACGGCCGGGATTCCGGCAAGTGCGGCTGCACAGAGGGCGGTTGATCGATACCATCTCCCCATCGGCCGACACCGGGGGAGTTGCACGCGTGCCCGACGTCTGGGAGAACACTCGATCACCGCAGGCGGGCGTCCGGCGCGCCGTCGACGGCGGCGGCCCCGGGGGCGGGCACGGACGCCCTGCCGTGCCGATGTCCGTCGCAGGGGAGATGGGGCCGGGCAAGGCCCTCCTGCGCGGCGCGCAGCCCCGGACGCTCCTCGGCGGACACGGTTCCCGCGGCACCGGCGCCGAAACGCGCGCCGTCATCCTGCGCCGGGCCGGCCGCCGTGCCCGGGCTGCCGTCACGGTCGCCTCCGGCCGGCCCTCCGCTCCGCGCGTACGCGCGGAGGAACCGCACGCCGTCATCCCGCAGCGGAACGGGGGCTGACGTGGACGTCGACGACGGCGGAGCGTCGTTCCTCCGGACGCTGACGGCCGCGGAACGGCGGTTGGCAGCCGTGCGGGCTCTGGCCGCCCGGCGCCGCCGGGTCCGCCGGCCGCGGATCGCGTCGGCCGCCGTTGCGGTGCTGATTCCCGTGGCGCTGCTGCTCGCCGCCGCGGTCGGCGACGGAGCGGGCGGTGGGCTCATGGCGGCGGGGCTGGCCGTGGCGGCGCTCGCGCTGGCGGCGTACATCGCACTCGGCCTGCTGATCCAACGGCCCCTGGAGCGCCGCATCACCCAGGAGGAGGACGCCGTGATCGAGGAGGTGAACCGGATGAAGGAGCTGTTCGCGCAGGTCGCGGAGCGTGACCGTTGGGAGGAGCGGCTGACCGGCTCGGTCCGTGAGCGCCTTTCCCGTTTCCCGGGGGAAGGGAACACGTTCCGGTGATCCGGCGCCTGCCGTCGCTTCCGTGCCTCGGGGCCCCCAGCGACGCGCCGATCGGGCCGACGGGCTCCGAACGGACGGCAGCGGGTGTGGTGCGAGTCGGTGACCCGCGAAGATGATCGTCGGCAAAATGGCGTTGCTCTCTGGTGAGGAGTGGTCCCGCCGTGTAGCGTCGTTGGAAGATGTCGTGGTTCGCAGTACCTGCCCGCGCCTGGCGCGGGCGTTTTGCTGTGCAGTGCCTGAGAACCAGGGCGATCACCTCCGGGTCCGCGCGGTGCGGATTCGTTTACTGCTGAGAGGTACAGGCATGGCCAGCGGAACCGTCAAGTGGTTCAACTCGGAAAAGGGCTTCGGCTTCATCGCGCAGGACGGCGGCGGCCCCGACGTCTTCGCGCACTACTCCAACATCAACTCCTCCGGCTTCCGTGAGCTCCAGGAAGGCCAGGCGGTGACCTTCGACATCACCCAGGGCCAGAAGGGCCCGCAGGCGGAGAACATCACCACCGCCTGATCCGGGTCGTTCCACCCCTTGAGCCCCGGAGCGCGACGCGCTCCGGGGCTCAAGGGCGTTCACGGGCTCCTCGGGCCGGATCGGGCGCGCGGCGGCTCCTCGACGCGGGCCAAACGGCTCTCGGGTCGTTCTGCCCGGGAGGTTGGAGCCACGCGGGCCGGGTACTCGTGCATCCGCAACGCCCCCGGACCCGCCGGGGGCCAAGATGGAGGACGACTCATGCTGAAGGCCGTCGCGGATGTGTTCAGGACCATCGGGGGAGCCGTCGCCACCGTGGTCTCGCTGCCCTTCCGGGCTGTGGCCAAGCTCTTCGGAGGCGCTTCGAGCACCGCGCGCGGACGCCATTGACCGCACTCCCGCGCCCGGGTGGGGCCGGGGCAGAGCCCGTGCCCTGTGCCCGCACGGCCCCGCGGCCCGGCCCGCCTCACTCACCCCGTCGACTCGTCCGGGGCCGGGTGCTCGGGGTGGGCCCCCGCGTTGCGGGGCGCGTCCCGCCCGGAGCCGGCCTCGTCGAGATCGGGCTGTTCGCTGTGGCGGGCCACCCGGTCCGGGACCGGTATGTCGAGAGGGTCCTCGCCCTCCTGGTTCTGCTGGTCCGGCAGGTCCGCCGGTACGGGGGGCGGGCTGGCGGACGCCCCGGTGTAGGCGGTCCCTTCCGGCCTGCGGTCGGTCATGAGAGCTTCCTTCCGTACTGCCCCGGAGTTCCCCGGGGACGACTGGTTCGCCCTGCTGCGTACCCCTTGCGGGGCGAACCAGTCCCCTTGTCCGAAGCGTGGACGCCAGACGCCGGCACGCGACCCGCCGTGTGTGGGGGGCGCAGGCGGGGGTACCTGGCCGGTGCCCCCCACGGGCACATGAACCGCACACGAAAGAACCGGCGGAAGGACTCCCCGCATGTTGATGGCCCATCCCACCGTGCTGCGCCATCTGGTCGAGCAGTACGAGGTCCTGCGAGCGCTCCACGCGGAGAACGGCGGTCAGGCGGCGCGGCAGCGCATGGACGACGTGGCGTACACCTTGTGCGTCTCGACGGGTACGGGCGACGTGGACAGTGCGCTGGTCGCTGCCCGGCACCGGCTTCCGGGGGCGCGTGTCGAGGACGACTCCATCCTGTCCGCCTGACCATCGAAGGGGGAGGCGCTGTGATGCGTACGGTGGGCGTCGAGGAAGAGCTGCTGCTGGTCGACGCGGAGAGCGGGGAGGCACAGGCGCTCTCCGCGGCGGTGCTGGAAAGCGCCGAGAGGGAGGCGAGTGGAGACAGCGTCTTCGAGTCGGAGCTGCATCGCCAGCAACTGGAGTTCGCCACCCACCCCTGCGCGGACATGGGCGAGCTGGCCGCTTCGGTCCACCGGTGGCGCGCAGAGGCCCAGCGCCACGCCGCCCGGGCGGGCGCCTCCGTGGTGGCCCTTGCCACCTCGCCGCTGCCGGTCAGCCCGACGATCGGGGCCGGCGAGCGCTACCGGTGGATGGCGGAGCGCTACGGGCTGACGGCTCAGGAGCAGCTGACCTGCGGATGCCACATCCATGTGTCGGTCTCCTCGGAGGAGGAAGGCGTGGCCGTGCTCGACCGGGTGCGCTGCTGGCTGCCGGTCCTGCTGGCCCTGAGTGCGAACTCCCCGTTCTGGCAGGGCCAGGACACCAAATACGCCAGCTACCGCAACCGGGTGTGGGGCAGGTGGCCGTCGGCCGGTCCGGTGGACCTCCACCTCTCCGCCGAGCGGTACCACGCGCAGGTGCGGGCCATGGTGGGCACCGGAGTGCTCAGGGACGAGGGCATGGTCTATTTCGACGCGCGCCTCTCGCACCGCTACCCCACAGTGGAGATCAGGATCGCGGACGTCTGCCTCGATCCGGACGACACGGTGCTCCTGGCCACTCTGGTGCGGGCGCTGGTGGAGACGTCGGCCGGAGAGTGGCGGGCCGGGGAACCACCCGCGGGCGTCAGCGCGGCCCTGCTGCGCGTGGCGTCCTGGCAGGCGGCCCGTGCGGGGATGGAGGACCGGCTGGTCCACCCGCGCACCCTGCTGCCCGAGCCCGCGCCGGACGTGCTGCGGGCCCTGCTGGAGCACGTCCGGGACGCCCTGGAGGACAGCGGCGATCTGGCGGCCGTCGAGAAGGCCCTGGCGGCGGTGGAGCGGCGGGGCAACGGGGCACGGGTCCAGCGCGAGGTGCTGGCCCGGACCGGCAGCCTCTCCGCCACCGTCGCGGAGTGCGTCCGCATCACGGGGGGATGACCGCAACGAACCGCGAAACGACTGTGTGAACACAGAAGAGGATAAGGAGCAGTCCATGTCCACCACCGATCTCGACGGCCGCCGGATTCTGGCGATCGTCACCAACTACGGGGTCGAGCAGGACGAACTCGTCGTGCCCGTGAAGCACCTGCGCGAGAAGGGGGCCCAGGTCAGCGTGGCGGCGGTCTCCGACGAGGAGATCCGCACCCTGGTCGGCGACCGCGATCCCGGCGCGACGGTCCAGCCCGACCTCACCCTCGCCGACGTCGACCCCGCCGTCTACGACCTGCTGCTGGTCCCCGGCGGCACGCTGAACGCCGACTCGCTCCGGGTGGACGACGCGACCACCCGGATCGTCAGCTCGTTCGCGGCCTCCGGCAGGCCCGTGGCCGCGATCTGCCACGGACTGTGGGCCCTGGTCGAGGGCGGTTACGTCCAGGGCAAGACGCTGACGTCGTACGCCTCGCTGCGCACCGACATCACCAACGCGGGCGGCACCTGGGTCGACAAGTCGGTGGTTCGCGACGACGCCTCCGGCTGGCCGCTGATCAGCTCGCGCAACCCCGGCGATCTGGAGGACTTCCTCCGTGAGATCGACACGGTGCTCACCGAGGCCTGACCCCTCCGCGGGCCGCCCGGCGGACGATGCCGGGCGGCCCGCGCCCTGTGGTGGTCGCGGTGACCCGCGGGGGACGGGCGGGGGAGGCCCGCCCCGGTCCGGCGTCCGGGCCGCTCCCTGAGCCTCGCGGTGGCGCAGTTCGGCCGCAGGCCCTGTTGACGAGGGCGGGCACGGGGACAGCTGGCCGCATTCCCCTCGGCGGCGAGGGGCTCGCGCGATGGCTCCAGAGACTCGTGTGCGCCCTCGTGCCGACTGGGGGGTCCCTGCGGAGGCGCCGAAGTCCGGCCGAAGAGAACGGCGTCGGTCGCGTGTCGAAGAAACCGGCGGGGTCTCCTCCGCCGTCCGCAGCCGGTCGTCGGCCAGGGCGGCAGCAGGACGGTCGCGGTCCCACCGCCCCAGGCCGGTGCCGGGGCCCGGATGCCGTGGCCCGTCGCCGCCGGCCGGCCGTCCCGAGCGCGTCCCGAGCGGCGGTCGTGGGCGGGCCCCCTCGACCGCGCCTCACGATATGGTTAGGCTGCCCTAAGTTTGTTGGGTACCCTCGTCCCGGTGCACGAGACGCCCCGGTCGGGCCCCGGGGCCCGCGCCGTCGTCCTCGCCCTGTGCACCGACGGCCGGAGAGCCGCCCGATGGACCGACCCGTGCCGAGCGCCCCGCGCGTTCGGTCGACCACGCGTACGAAGGGGCAGTGTCCATGACGATCCACCGAGCCGTCGTCGCCCGAGTCCGGCCGCTCACCGTGAGCATGATCCGAGTCACCTTCCACGGGGAAGGGCTCGCCGGCTTCGCGTCCACCGGTGTCGGTGACGAATATGTGCGGCTCTTCCTTCCCCACGGACCGGACCGTACAAACGTCTCCCTGCCGCTTACGACCGACCAGGGCGGATGGGAGACCCCCGAGGGGCAGCCCGTCGCGCCGATGCGCACGTACACGGTCCGCGCGGTCCGCCCGGAGGCGGGAGAGATCGACATCGACTTCGTGCTGCACGACGGCGGGGTGGCGTCCGGCTGGGCCGCCGCGGCGCGGCCCGGGGACGTCGTCGGCGTCAATGACCCCACGGGGCTCTACCGCCCGCCGGCCGACCTCTCCTGGCAGGTGCTCGTAGCCGACCAGACCGGCCTGCCCGCCGTCGCCCGACTGATGGAGAACACCCCGCAGAACGTCAGGACGCGAGTGGTCCTGGAGGTCCCCGGCCCGTCCGCCGTGCTGTCGGTGCCGCGGCTGCCCGACTCCAAGGTGACGTGGGCCTACGGAGGCAACGGCCACGGCCCCAGCCGTCTCGACGAGCTGGTGGCCGCCGCGATCCCGCCCGGCGCCGACCTCTCCGGCGGGTACGTCTGGGTCGCCGGGCAGACCAACGCCCTGCGCACGGTGCGCCGTTACCTGCGCAGAGAGCTGGGCCTGCCCGCAGAGCGCTTCAAGGTCGTCGGTTACTGGATACCGGGGGCCGACACCTGGACCGAGCGGTACGAGGCGCTCCCCGAGGCCGTGCGGTCCGAGCTGAAAGCCCTCTGGGACACTCCGGCCGATGAGCCGGAGGACCTCGCCATCCGCTACGAGTCCCGCCTCAGCGATCTGGGGCTCTGACCCGCAGCACGGTTCGCGGGCCGTCGCCGGGCGGGTGACGAAGGTCGCTCGCCCCTCCGCGGCCGGCGCGGTACGCCGGAGCCGGACCGGGCGGGGCGGCGATCCGCCCGGGCGTCCGTCCGTCGATCGCCGCGCTCCTCACGTGCGTCGAAGCCTGGGCCCGGAACCGGACACGAGCGAGCAGAGGACCGCTCCGGCCCGTACCGGCGTGTGCGGCAGCAGAGGAGGGACGAGCCCGCGGGTGTGCTCGGCGCCGCCCTGCCCGCCCCGAGGGAAGGCGTTGGACGGCCCGGTCTTCGGCCCGCATGATCGGACGAGACCGATCCCCTTCTGGCACCCAGGAGCGCACCTGCCATGCTCGACCCCCTTCACCACCGCCCGTTCCCCGACGCCCACCGCCCGGACGAAGCGCCCGCCCCGCACCCGCTGCTCGCCCCTCTGGCCGGGTACCTCGGCACCTGGGCGGGCCGGGGACGCGGCGAGTACCCGACGCTCGCCGAGGAGTTCACCTACGCGCAGGAGGTGACCTTCAGCCACGACGGCCGGCCTTTCCTCGCCTACGAGGCGAGGGCCTGGCTGCTCGACGCGGACGGCGGCCCCCTGCGGCCGTCCGCGCGGGAGAGCGGGTGGTGGCGGATGCAGCCCGACGGGAGGGTGGAGGCGCTGATCACCCAGCCCACCGGGGTCGCGGAGATCGCGGTCGGCCAGGCCCGCGACGGCGTGGCCGACTTCTCCACGCGGCAGGTGGCTCTGGCGCCCACGGCCAAGCAGGTCGACGCCACCCGCCGCCGCTACGCCCTGACGGACCGGGACACGCTCACCTTCGTCCACGATCTCGCGGCGGTCGGACAGCCGCTGCAGCACCATCTGTCGGCACAGCTCCGCCGGCGCCCCGCCGGCCAGGGCTTTCAGCCGTCGGAGCGTGATCGGAAGTACGCATAGGGCTCAGGTCACGGGGCATACGTCGGGCAGACCAGGAGAACAGGAGTACGTACCCGATGTCCCTTCCCTCGTACCCGGACCCCTCGTACCAGGGCCCGCCCCCCGGCCACGACGCCTACGGCAACGCTGCGCCCGCCCGGACGAACGGCTTCGCGATCACCGCGCTCGTCCTGGGTCTTCTGGCCTGTCTGTTCTTCTGGACCGTCGTGGGCGGACTCCTCCTCGGCCTGCTCGCTGTCGTCTTCGGCATCATCGCCGCGCTCCGCACCCGCCAGGGCCGTGCTCCTCGGCGGGTGATGGCCATCGTCGGGGCCGCCCTGGGAGCGCTCGGGCTCATCGGATCGGTGATCGTCCTCGTCATCGGAATGTCCGTGGTCAATTCCGACGAGTTCAAGAACTTCGAGGACTGCGTGCGACAGGCCGAGGGACAGGCGGCGGAGGACCGCTGCACCGAGGACTTCGTCGACGAGCTGACCAACTGACGGCTGACGGGGGAGCACCGCAGGAGGGCGTGCGGCGTACGCTCGGGGGATGGTGCACGTACTGGGCAGCAGGATTCTGCTGCGCCCCACCGACCCCGAGCGCTCTCGTGCCTTCTACGGTGAAGCCCTCGGCCTCGCCGTCCACCGCGAGTTCGGCACCGGTCCCGAGCGCGGCACGGTCTACTTTTTGGGAGGCGGGTTCCTGGAGCTCTCCGGACGCGGGGAGGGACCGCCCTCGCCGTCCGTGCGGCTCTGGCTCCAGGTGGAGGACGCGGAAGCGGCCCACGCGGAACTGCGGGCGAACGGCGTGAACGTCCTGCGCCCGCCCCTCCAGGAGCCCTGGGGGCTGATCGAGATGTGGATCGCCGACCCCGACGGGGTGCGGATCGCCGTGGTGGAGGTTCCGGCGGACCACCCGCTGCGGTATCGGCCCTGAACATCTCTTCGGGCCCCGCTTCCGCAGTCGGGCGACACGCCGTCGTCTGGAGCCGCCGGTTGCACCCTTGCCGGGGGTTTGTCACGGTGTGCGTGGGTAGGCGGCCCGATGATCGCCGGACTTCACCGTCCGGTTCACCGTCCGCGAGGAAACGTAACGGAGAGAAGGAGGGTTCGATGTCATCGAAGCGACGTCGTAAGAAGAAGGCCCGCCGGAAGAACGCCGCGAACCACGGCAGCCGGCCGCAGAGCTGATGCAGCGCCCCCGCCCGGGGACGGCACCGCAGGGTGCCGCCCCCGGGCGGCGTGCTGACCGCGCCCGGCAGTCGCCACGTGGACGGCCCGGCCGGACAGGCCCCGGACGCGGCGCGGCCCCGCCGGACGGGGGCGCCCGGCGGGGCCGCGCCGGTTTCCGTGGGCCGGGCAAGGGCCGTGGGGAACTCGGGTCCCGATGGTGATGCCCGCGGGAGTGGCTCCTCACACCGAAAGCGGGGGCACGGGCTCCGTGCCCGCCCTGGAGCAGACCGACGCGGCGGTTTCGGCCGCGTACTCCAGCATCGCCCTCGTCTGTCCGGCCCCAAGCGCCGGGTCCCACCCTGCCTCCGCACCGAGCCAGGTCAGCATCCCCGCCATGAAGGCGTCTCCCGCGCCGATCGTGTTCACCACCCGGACCGGCAGGGCCGGCACCGACACCGGCGGTGAGTCGTCGACGTACGCGACGGCGCCGCGCGCACCACGCGTCAGCACCACCAGCCGCCCTTGGCCGGCGAGCCGGCGACAGCTCGTCTCCGGGTCCGCCTCCGGCCAGAGGCGCGCCACATCCTCGTCGCTCGCCTTGACGACCTGGGCGAGCCCGCACAGTTCCCGCAGCCGGCGCAGGCTCGCCACCGGGTCCAGGGTGCGGTCCCGGCGCACGTTGGGGTCCACGGCCAGCAGCCCGTGGCGGGCGGCCGCCCGCGCGGTGGCGGCGACGGCCTCGGCCGCGGGCTCCACGACCGCGGCGAGCCCGCCCGCGTACACCGCGCGGAAGCGCGCCGCCTCCGGCGACCGGTCCGGCACCCGGAAGGTCGCCGTGTCCTCCAGGTGGAAGTGGTACGCGTTCCCGCCGGGGCCCGGGTCGGCGACCGCGAGGGCCGTGGGCAGCGCCGACCGGGCGCTCAACGAGAGATCCACGCCCGAGCCGCTCAGCCACGCCTCGACGCGGGCCGCGAACGCGTCGTCGCCGATCCCGCCCGCGAACGACGGCCGCCCGCCGAGCCGGGCGAGGCCCACCGCGACGTTGGCGGGCCCGCCGCCCGGCTGGGCCGCCAGGACCCCGGGGTCACCGGTCGCCGGAACCAGGTCCACCAGCGCCTCACCGAGTACGAGGACGGAGCCCCGGCCGGAAGCCGTGGCGGGGACGGGCCCTGGTGCGCCCGTCACGGCTCCACCACGATCTTGCGGCCGATGCCCGCCTGGAAGCGCTCGATGGCCTGCGGATACTGCTCCAGCGGGAGCCGGTCGCTGATGAACACGGCCGGATTCAGCACCCCGCTCGCGAACAGCGCGGCGGCCCGCTCGTAGCTGTGCAGGACCGCCATCGACCCGGTGACGGTGATCTCCTGGTTGTAGATCCGGTACGGCTCGATCACCGCGGTGGTCGCGTAGTCGGCGACCCCGAACTGAAGAAAGGTGCCGCCCTTCGCGACCCGCCCCAGGCCGTCCTGGATGGCCCCGGCGTTCCCCGTGGCGTCGATGACCACGTCCCAGCCGCGGGGGCGGTCCAGCTCGTCGGCGCGGGCGGCCGCGCCGTCGCAGCCCAGAACCGTCGCGGTGGCCAGCCGCTGGGCGTTGACGTCCAGCACGTCCACCGAGGCGGCCCCGGTGCGCTTGGCCAGTTCCAGCATCATCAGGCCCATCGTCCCCGACCCGTAGATCAGCACCTGTGCCCCCAGATTGCCCCGGAGCACGTCGTAGCCGCGCACCGCGCAGGACAGCGGCTCGATCAGCGCCGCGTCCCGGACGTCGATGTGCTCGGGCAGCCGCACGCAGTTGGCGGCCGGAGCCACCGCGAACTCGGCCGCGCCACCGGGGACGGTCACGCCGATCGCGGCCCAGTTGTCGCAGAGGTTCCCCCGGCCCGCACGGCAGTAGCGGCACTCGTGACAGTGCAGCGAGGGGTCGACGGCCACCTTGTCGCCGACGGCCAGGTCGGTGACGTCAGCGCCGACGGCGACGATCTCGCCGGCGAACTCGTGGCCGGGGACGATCGGCAGGGTAGGAGCGAACTCGCCCTGGAGAATGTGCAGATCGGTGCCGCACAACCCGCACGACGCCACGGAGACGACCACGTCGCGGGGGCCCGGCGCGGGGTCGGGGACGGTGGCCACGGAGATCTTGCCGGGGGCTTCGACGATGGCTGCCCTCATTTGACTGCTCCCAGGGAGAGGCCCTGGACGAGTTTGTCCTGGGCGGCGTAACCGGCGACGAGCACCGGCAGAGACACGACCACCGACGCCGCGCACAGCTGGGCCAGGAAGAGGCCCTGGCTGGTGACGAAGGTGGTGAGGTGCACGGGCGCGGTCCCGGCGACGACGCCGGTCAGCACCCGGGCGAACAACAGCTCGTTCCAGCTGAAGATGAAACAGATCAGAGCGGTCGCGGCGATACCGGGCCCGGCCACCGGGGCGACGACCCGGCGCAGCACCGTGGGCAGCCGGGCCCCGTCGACCTGCGCCGCCTCGATGATGGAGACGGGGACGTCCGCGAGGAAGGACTGCATCATCCACACCGCGATCGGCAGGTTCATCGAGGTGTAGAGCAGGACGAGCAGCCAGATGTTGTCCAGCAGGCCGGTGTTCTTCGCGAACAGGTACACCGGCAGGAGACCGGCGACCACGGGCAGCATCTTCGTGGACAGGAAGAAGAACATCACGTCGGTCCACTTGCGCACCGGCCGGATCGACAACGCGTACGCGGCCGGCAGCGCCAGGAGGAGCACCAGAACGGTCGAGAAGAACGAGGCCGCCAGCGAGTTGACGAGCGGGGGCCACGGCGTCGGCCCCCCTCCGCCGCCGAAGAACGTACGGTAGCCGTCGAGTGTCAACGCGGCGGCGAGCGAAGGCGGGTTGGTCGCCGCGTCGGCCTCCGCGTGGAAGGACGTCAGCACCATCCACAGCGCCGGCAGGCAGAAGCCGATCCCCACCGCCCAGGCGCTCGCGCCGAGCAGGAAGGAGCGGCGGCGGGCCCTGCGCGCGGAAACGTCCGCGGAGGGGGACGGTGTGGTCGAGACGCTCATGCGCGGCTCGCCTCCTCACGGAAGAGGGACGAGACCACGCGCAGCGCGAAGACGGCGATGATGATCGTGCCGATCACCACGACCACGCCCGCGGCGGACGCCAGACCGTACTCGTGGGCCCGGTAGAAGGTCTCGTAGACGGTGTACGGGAGGTTGGCGGTGCCGAGACCGCCGGAGGTGATGGTGAACACCGCGTCGAAGTTCTGCACGATGTACACCGACCCCAGCAGGATGCCGAGTTCGAGGTAGCGGCGCAGATGCGGCAGAGTCAGATGGCGGAACGTCTGCCAGGGCCCTGCCCCGTCCAGCCGCGCGGCCTCCATGATCTCCGCTGGCCGGCTCTGCAGCCCGGCCAGCAGGATCAGCATCATGAACGGCGTCCACTGCCACACCAGCGCCGCCTCGATCGCGATCAGCGGCATGTCCGAGGTCCATTCCGGCTGCGCGACGTTCTCGACGCCGAACAGGTCGCCGAACCAGGTGAGGGCGCCGTTGAACAGCCCGTACTCCGGGTTGTACAGCGCGTGTTTCCACAGCAGCGCGGCGGAGACCGGCACGAGCAGGAACGGGGTGATCAGCAGCGTGCGCACCAGGCCCCGGCCGAAGAAGGCGCGGTCGAGCAGCAGGGCGAAGAGGAGCCCCAGCACCACGCTGGCGACCACGACGGAGGCCGTGAGGACGACGGTCGTCACGACCGACTCCCGCAGCGCCGCGTCGGTGAAGACGGACGCGTAGTTGGACAGTCCGGTGAAGTGGCGCTTGTCCGGTTTGAGGGAGTTCCAGTCGAAGAGCGAGATCACCAGGGTCGCCACGAACGGCAGTTGGGTCACGGCTACCAGGAAGACGAGCGCGGGCAGCAGCGGTGCACGCCTCGCCCAGGCGCGCCTTCTGCCGCTGCTGTGCGGCCGTCGCTCCGGAGCGGGGCGGGGACCGGCCCCGCCCTGGGCGGCGGTGGTGGTGGCAGTGGCGGTCATCGGTACTCCTCGGCGACCTTCTCGGCCAGTTTCTGGGAGGCGGCGAGCGCGGCGTCCACCGACTGGCGGCCCGCGATGGCGGCACTGATCTCCTGCGCCACCTTGGTGCCCAGATCGGTGAACTCCGGCACGCCGACGAACTGGATGCCCGAGGTGGGGCGGGGCTGGGTGCCAGGGTTCCTCGGGTCCGCCTGGGAAATGGCCTGCTTCGTCACCTCGGCGAACGCACCTGCCTGTGCCAGGTAGTCGGGGTTGGCGTACGTGGAAGCCCGCTTGCCCGCGGGCACGTTGGACCAGCCGCTCGTCGATCCGACGAGCTCCTCGTACTCCTTGCCCGACGCCCAGGACACGAACTTCCAGGCGTCGTCAGCCTTCTTGGACGCCTTCTGCAGGCCCCAGGCCCAGGTGTAGAGCCACCCGGAACTCTCGGTCCGTTCGACCGGGGCGGGCACGTAACCGATCTTCCCCTTCACCGGAGAGCCCTTCGCCTCCAGGGAACCTGCGCCCGCGGTGGCGTCGTACCACATGGCGGTCTTTCCCTGCGTCATGTTGTTGAGGCATTCGGCGTAACCGGACTGCGGAGCGCCCAGCTCCCCGTGCTGACGCACCAGGTCGACGTAGAATTTGGTCGCCCTTGTGAACTCCGGTGCGGTCAGGCGTGGTTCCCAGTCCTCGGTGAACCAGGTGCCGCCCATCGTGTTGACCACGGTGGTGAGCGGTGCGATGACCTCCCCCCAACCGGGCAGCCCGCGCAGGCAGATGCCCTTCATGCCGCGTTCCGCGCCGTCCGCCCGTGCGGCGAGCTTCGCCACCTGCTGCCAGGTGGGCTTCTCCGGCATCGTGAGGCCGTGCCGCTCGAAGACGTCCTTGCGGTACATCAGAAAGGAGGACTCGCCGTAGAAGGGCTGGGCGTAGAGCTTGCCGTCCTTGGCGGTCAGCGAGGTGCGCAGCGGTTCGAGGATGTCCTCCTGGTCGAAAGCCGTATCGGACTCCACGTACCGGTCCAGTGCGTGCAGCCAGCCGTTCTTGGCGAAGAACGGCAGCTCGAAGTTGCTGATGGTGGCGATGTCGTACTGACCGGCCTGGTTGGAGAAGTCCTGGCTGATCTTGTCGCGTACGTCGTTCTCCGGCAGCACCGTGAAGTGGACCTCGATGCCGGTCTCCTCCGTGAAGTGCCGCGCGGTCAGCTTCTGCAACTCGACCATCTGCGGGTTGTTCACCATCAGCACGTTCAGCGCGTCGCCGCCTCCGAAGGACGTCCCGCCCGCTCCCGCGCAACCGGTGGCCAGCAGAAGGAGTGCGGCCGCGGCGGCACAGATCCGCCCCCGCGGGCGTGGTCGGTGACGGCGTCGTGGGTGCTGCATGGGGACTCCTGCTCAGTTGTTGCGGGCATGGCGAGCCAGACCCCGGCGGGCGGGGCGAAGGCGGCGGCGGAGAGCGGGCCGGCGAACGGCGGCGGGGGAGGCGGGTGCGGTCAGACGCGGATGACCTGGGGGCCGAGGTGGGAGTAGCGCTGGGCTTCGGCCGAGGGGAGCCCCGCGTCCGTGACGATCGCCTCGAAGTCACCGACACCGGCGAAGCGGCAGAAACTCACCGCCCCGAACTTGCTGTGGATACCGGCGAAGATCCGGCGCCGGGAACTGCGCAGCGCCTGCGCCTTGACCTCGCCGACGGCGGGGTCCGGAGTGGTCAGCCCGTACTCGCGGGAGATGCCGTTGGCTCCGAGGTACGCCAGGTCGATGACGAAGTCCGCGAGCATCCGGGTCGCCCAGTGGTCGACGGTCGCCATCGTCGCCCCCCGCACCCGTCCGCCCAGCAGCAGCACCGAGGTCTTCTCCGCTCCCGCGAGTGCCGTGGCGACGGTCAGGGAGGCGGTGACCACGGTCAGCGGCCGGTCGCGGGGAAGAGCCTCGGCCACCAGCTGCGGAGTGAAGCCCTCGTCGACGAACACCGTCTCGGCGTCGCCGAGCAGGTCGGCCGCCGCGGCCGCGATCCGGGACTTCTGCGGCACGTTGCGGGTGGTGCGGACGGCGAGCGTGGTCTCGAAGCCGGCAGACTCCACCGGATACGCGCCGCCGTGGGTACGGCGGACGAGGCCGTGTTCCTCCAACGCGTGCAGATCGCGGCGCACGGTCTCCTTGGCCACCTTGAACCGGTCCGCGAGGGCGTTCACCCCGACCGACCCGTCCCGGCGGGCCGTGTCGAGAATTCCCCGACGGCGTTCCTCGGTGTTCACGGCGCACTTCCCTGACGTCTGCTGGGCCCGGTCGGGCGGAGCCCGCTGTCCGTTCGGGCCCGTGTGTCGTTTCTACCGCAGGAGTCCCGGCTCGACCAGCCGCTTCACGGGCCCCCCTGGGCCCGTTCATGCCCGCTTTCTCGGCCGCGTCTGCACTGGTCAACCCGGTCGGGGTCGATAGAACGGCGCTTCGGGCTGCCCGCTCTTCGCCGCAGCGTGACCGAATGGCGCCCGATTGCGGGGCAGTCTCCCGCACGGCGCTCGGGGACGTCGACCGGCCGGTCGCTCCCGCCGTCCTCCGAGTCCTTCTCCGAGGGCCCGGGCGCAGCGGTTCTGCGGTGCGGCCGGGGAAGTCGGAGGCACCTCCCCAGCATGTTCCGCACGGTGGCACGGGCCCGGCCGAGGCCGGTGTCGAGGGCCGCCGTGTCCTCGGCGGGCAAAGGACGATCCCCGGGCCGTACCCAGCTCGTCCAGCTCAGCCACCGTCTGCTCGACCACCCCCTCGACCGCGTCGTCTTCCCGCGAGCGGTGCGGGGCCGTGTCCCCTCACTCCTCGGGCACGTCCTTCAGGAACACGAGTCCCTCGACACGGCCCAGGTGCGCAGGGTCCACCGGTGCGTAGCCGAAGTAGGAGGACACCCGGGGCGCGGGGCGCGTGTCACCGAGGGCGGCCACCAGCCGGGCGGAGTCGATGAGGTGACGGTCCCCGGGGAGCGCGTACAGCACTCCTTCGACGGTGTCCGGAGCCGGAGCCCCCACGCCCTGGTGCCGCAGGGTGCCGAAAGCGGTCGCCAGGAAGCCGTAGTCCGCGCCCAGACGGGAGCTGACGATGGCGCCCGCGCTCCACCACTCCAGCGGTCGTCCGTCCATGCGCATGCTGCTCCTGTCGCGCTGGAGATGACTGTTGTGCGCGTGGACCAGCACCGGCCCCCGCTCGACGGCGGCGAGGAGGTTCTCGGCCATCATCCCGTCGCGCAGGCCCACCAGGCGCGCCAGTCGGCTCGGTGATGTGTCGGCCATCTGGGAGTGGTAGCGCAGCAGGCCCGCGGCGGTGCGGCCGTACAGGCACGCCCGCTCCCGGCCCTCCCGCGAGGCGGCCGCCGCCAGGTGGGGTGTCTGCGTGTCGAGCAGGCCCACCAGATCATCGGTGAGCAGACGCAGTTCGCCTGCCTCGGCCGACCGGCCCACGGACCGGGAGGGGTCCCTCATCGCGGCGGGGTCGGTCCACCGGTCGTCGGCGCCGAGCAGCCGGTCGAGCGTCGCGGCGGTGCAGGGGAGCAGGCCCGGATCGACGTGGGCCGCGAGGAAACCGTGGAGCGCGGTGAGGACGTGCCGGGGGCTCGCGGCCCCGGTGATCTCCAGCGGGCCGTCGAAACCGCAGAAACGCACCTGCTCGGCGGCGGGCCTGCGCTCGTTGAACGCCCGCATCCAGCAGACGAGTTCGCGGTTGGCCGCGTACGTCCCCCACCCGTGGCTGAAACCGTGCTCCATGACCTGGTCGAGCGTGCCCGCGCCCGTACTGACGAAGTCGTCCACCAGCAGCCCTTTCACGCAGTCGCTCTCGACGGCGATCGTCCGGTATCCCTCCTCCTCGACGAGCTGCCGGAAGAGCTCGTTGCGCAGCCGGAGAGGGGCCTGGACCCCATGGGCGGGTTCCCCCAGGGCCAGCAGTCGCGGCCGGGCAGCGAACAGCCCCATGACGGCGGCGGCCTCGACGGCCCGGGCGAGGTCTGCGATGTCCGTAGTCATAGGGTGAACGGTATCGTTGAACCTTCGGTTGAAACCTTTCCGAAGTATCGGCAGGAAGATGAGTCAGAAGTCTCAAACGGGTGAGCAGCTCAGGCCGGTCGACCTGGCACGCGGGTACGGCCTGTCCACCCAGGCCGTCAGGAACTACGAGGCGGCGGGCATCCTCCCGCCCGCCGAGCGAACGCCCCACGGGTACCGCGTGTACACCCCGCACCACGCCCGGGCGCTGCGGGCGTTCCTGGCCCTGGCGCCCGGCCACGGCCACCGCGCCGCGACGTCGATCATGCGGGCGGTGAACCAGGGGGCGGCCGAAGAGGCGTTCCATCGCATCGACGAGAGCCACGCCCAGCTCCTGGAGGACCGGCGGACGCTCCAGGCCGTCGAGAACGCCCTTCGCTCCCTGGGCCCGGCCGGGTCCGGCACCGCACCCGCCCCCGGCTCCGGTCCCGGCGGGACGTTCATCGGGCCGCTGGCGGGGAAGCTCGGGGTCAGGCCCGCCACGCTCCGGAAATGGGAGCGCGCCGGTCTCGTGCGCCCCCGCCGCGACCCGCAGACCGGCTACCGCCTCTACGGCGAAGCCGATGTGCGGGACGCCCGACTGGTCCACCAACTCAGGCGGGGCGGCTATCTGCTGGAACAGATCGCCCCCGTGATCACCCAGGTGCGCGCGGCCGGCGGGGTGGACCCGCTGGAGGCCGTCCTGGGGGACTGGCGCAGTCGACTGGCCGCTCGGGCGCGCGCGATGCTGGCGGGGGCCGCGGAGCTGGAGGCGTACCTCCGCCAACACGGATGAGACCGCGCCCATCGCGGCCCTGTCGGCCCCCTCCGGCGTGGAGCGGTCGGCCCGCCCCGGCCCGCGGGTCGGCGCCCCTGCCCCCCCTTCGGCGCCGAAGACCGCACGCCGGTCAGGTCCGCGGCCGGGCGGGCTGTCGGGGAACTCCCGGGCCTGAGCGGCGGGGCGCCCGGACCGACGGGCCGCCCCCGGGCCCCCCGGAGCGGCGGACGCGCCCGCTCCCGGCGCGCGGAGCGCGGGCGTGGCGGCTTGCGGGTTCCCGCCCAGGCAGCGGCGGCTGCCCGCTCCCGGGCCCGGGCCCGGGCGGCAGTCCGTGTGCGCCCCGAAGGAGCTGTGCGGGGGGCCGAACGGGCGGGCGCGGCGGCCGCCCGGGTGTTTCTCCCTCCAAGGACCACCGCTGCCGTGATCGTCTCGGGTCAGCCCCTTCTCGGGGCACCGCCCTGAACGATTGTTCCCCGCACCGCATCCGAAAGGGCAGCGTGGACAGAAGGGACGGTGAATGGTTCGCACACTTTGCCGGAAGGACGTGAGATGGCCCGAGGTCAGGCCGTGGAGCACTCCTTCGACGACCGTCCGCCACCGGCGGAGCCACCACAGAAACCCGCCGGCACGGCCCGCCCCGCCTCCGCCCCGGCGCACCGGGCCCACCGGGGAGAGGGGCCGCCGTACGAGGCCGGCGCCGTGGACGCTGATGTGGCGGCCGCCGTGCGGCACACGGCCCGCACCATCCTGGACGAGAGGATCGCCGAGGCTACGGAGCTCGACCGGACCTTCTGCGGCGATCTGGCCCAGCGGGTGGCCGACTTCACGCTCCACGGCGGCAAGCGCGTCCGTCCTCGACTGGTGTGGTGGGGCATGCGCGCCTGCGGAGCCGCGGACGCCGCTTCCGTCGATGCCGCGCTGCGACTGGGCGTCGCCCTGGAACTCATCCAGACCTGCGCCCTGATCCATGACGACGTGATGGACCGTTCGCCGTTGCGCCGGGGGAAGCCCGCCGTTCACGTGGGACTCGCCGCGCGGGCGGGCCTCTCACCGGACTCCCGGCGCGGGGCCTCCTTCGGCGCCTCGGCCGCGGTCCTGGCCGGGGACCTCGCACTGGCCTGGGCCGACGACATCGTCGCGGACCTGGCACCGGCCCCCGCCACGCACCGCCGGGTCCGGGCGATCTGGCGCGCCATGAGGACCGAGATGGTCGCCGGGCAGTATCTGGACCTGCACGGTCAGGCCACGGGAGACGTGTCCGCCGCTCGGGCGGTACGGACCGCCTGCCTCAAGAGCGCCCTGTACTCCGTGGAACGCCCGCTGGCCATCGGCGCGGCCCTCGCCGGCGCGGACGAGCGCACCACGGCCGCGCTGCGCGCGGCCGGGCGTTCCGCGGGCATCGCCTTCCAGCTGCGGGACGACCTCCTGGGAGTGTTCGGCGACCCGGCACGGACCGGCAAGCCGTCCGGGGACGACATCCGCGAGGGAAAGCCGACCTACCTGCTGGCCGTCGCGCGCTCGCGGGCCGCCGCCGCCGGCGACAAGAAGGCGCTGGGAGTCCTCGACCAGGCACTGGGGGACGGGGAACTCACCGCGCACGGCCTCGCCGCCGTGCGCGACGTGTTCGAGACGACCGGGGCGCGGGCGCAGACGGAACGCAGAGCGGACCGCCTCGTCGAGCACGCCGAAGCCAGGCTGGCCGACGCCGTCGACGTCCACACCCCTGGCGGCCGTCGACTGCTCGGGCTGCTGCGCTCGCTCTCCGCGCCCCCCGCCTGTTCCGCCCCTGACGGTCCCGGGCCCCTGAGTGCCGCACCGCCGGCCGACCCCGCGCCGGGGCTCTGACCCCGGCCGGAGAAGGAGACAACAGATGATCACCGTGAAGGGGCCCGTCGACCATGTGGTCGTGGTCGGCGCCGGCCTGGCCGGGTTGTCCGCCTCGCTCCACCTCCTCGGCGCGGGCCGCCGGGTCACGGTCGTCGAACGCGCCCCGGCCCCCGGCGGCCGGGCAGGGCTCCTGGAGCAGGCCGGCTTCCGCTTCGACACCGGGCCGACCGTGCTGACCATGCCGGAGCTGGTGGAGGAGGCCTTCGGGGCGGTGGGCCACACGATGGCCGACCGGCTGGAGCTGATCCGTCTGGACCCCGCGTACCGGGCGTGCTTCGCCGACGGGTCGCGTCTGGACGTGCACACCGACGGCGCCGCGATGGAGGCGGCGGTGGAGGAGTTCGCGGGGGCCCGGCAGGCGGCCGGGTACCGGCGGCTGCGGACCTGGCTGGAGCGGCTCTACCAGGTGCAGATGCGGAGCTTCATCGACGCCAACTTCGATTCGCCCGCCCAGCTCCTGCGCCCCGACCTCGTGCGGCTGGCCGCCCTGGGAGGCTTCGGCCGCCTCGACGCGCGGATCGGACGCTTCGTGTCGGACGAACGGCTGCGCCGGGTCTTCTCGTTCCAGGCCCTGTACGCCGGTGTGCCGCCTGCGCGGGCCCTGGCCGCCTATGCCGTCATCGCCTACATGGACACGGTCGCCGGGGTGTACTTCCCGCGCGGCGGCATGCACGCCCTGCCGAGGGAGATGGCCCGGTCGGCCGCCGAAGCGGGCGCCGACCTCCGCTACGGGCAAGCCGTGGTCCGGCTGGAGCGTTCGGGCGAACGCGTCACCGCCGTCATCACCGACGAGGATCGCATCCCCTGTGATGCCGTGGTCCTGACCCCCGATCTGCCCGTCAGCTACCGTCTGCTCGGCCGCAGCCCCCGCCGGGTCCTGCCGCTGCGGCACTCGCCGTCGGCGGTGATCCTCCACGCGGGAACGGACCGTACGTGGCCGGAGCTGGCGCACCACACCATCTCCTTCGGCGCGGCCTGGAAGAGCACCTTCCGCGAACTCACCCGCACCGGGACGCTGATGTCCGATCCCTCCCTGCTCATCACCCGGCCCACCGCGGCCGACCCCGCCCTCGCTCCGCCGGGCAAGCACCTGCACTACGTACTGGCGCCCTGCCCGAACACGGACATCGGCCCGGACACCCGGCAATGGCGGGAGCTGGGCCCCCGCTACCGGGACGAGCTGCTCGCCGAACTCGAACGCCGGGAGATGCCCGGCCTCGGTGCGGCGATCGAGCAGGAAGCACTGGTCACCCCCATCGACTGGAGCGCCGAGGGCCATGCGGCCGGCACCCCGTTCTCCGCTGCCCACACCTTCCCCCAGACGGGCCCGTTCCGCCCGCGCAACCTCGTGCGCGGTACTGCCAACGCGGTCCTGGCAGGCTGCGGGACCACGCCCGGCGTCGGCGTGCCGACCGTGCTGATCTCCGGGAAGCTGGCCGCACAGAGGATCACCGGCGCCACCCCGCCCCGACGCCCCGCTCCCCTGCCCCGAGAGGCGGTTTCGCATGACCGGCCGTGAACTGGACGCCGCGGGCATCCACGACCCCGCCCTCCGCGCGGCGTACAGCCACTGCCGCGGGCTCAACGCCCGGCACGGCAGGACGTACTTCCTGGCGACGCGGCTGCTCCCCGTGGACCGCAGGCCGGCCGTGCACGCGCTGTACGGCTTCGCGCGGTGGGCGGACGACATCGTGGACGACCTGGAGAACGGCGCAGCCCCCGCCGAACGGGCCCGCGCGCTGCTCGCCCTGGAAGCCCAGCTGGAGGCCGGGCCGCGACCGGGCGAGGCCCCGGAGCCGGTGATCCGAGCACTGGCCCACACCGCGGACCGGTACGGCATCGACCGCCGGCACTTCACCGACTTCCTCGCGTCCATGCGCAGCGATCTGACGGTCGGCGGATACGCCTCGTACGAGGAGCTGGGCCGTTACATGCACGGGTCGGCCGCCGTGATCGGACTCCAGATGCTGCCGGTGCTCGGCACGGTGGGCCCCCAGGAGGAGGCCGCCCCGCACGCGGCAGCGCTCGGGGTCGCCTTCCAGCTCACCAACTTCCTGCGGGACGTGGGCGAGGACCTCGACCGGGGCCGGCTGTACCTGCCCACCGATCTGCTGGCGGCCCACGGGGTGCAGCGGGAGCTGTTCGAATGGAGTCGGCGCACCGGGGCCCGTGACCCCCGCATCACCGCCGTGCTGCGGGCCGCCGCGGCCCACAACCGCGCTGTGTACCGGCAGGCGCTGCCGGGGCTGGCGATGCTCTCCCCGGTGTCCAGGCCCTGCATCCGTACAGCGTTCGTGCTGTACAGCGGCATCCTCGACGCGATCGAGGCAGACGGGTACGCCGTCCTGCACCGGAGGGCGGTGGTCTCCCGCGGACGGAGGGCGGCGGTCGCGCTCGACGGGCTGGCGCGGGCGGTCGCCTCCCGCACGTCGCGCCGACGGCCCGGTGCGGCGCGGGCAAAGGAGGACGACGGGCGGCTGCGGCCGGACGGAACCGGCTCATCGGTGCGGGAGGAAGCGGCGTGAGCGCCTCCGGACGCCGAAGCGGCCGGCGCCGCGTTCCCCTGAGTCTGCGCCGCGACCCCGTTCCGTGGGAGCGACAGGCGCCCACCTGGCGCGACGCGCGGCCCGGACTCATCGCCGAGGCGCTGAAGGAGTCACTGAGCCGGCCCTCGGGGAACTGGTACGTCATCGGCGCCTCGCGCGCGCTGCCGCCCGGAAGGTCGGTCGGTAGATCCGTCGCGGGCGCCGAAGTGGTCGCCTGGCGGGACGCGGAGGGCCGACTCCGCGCGGGACCGGGCGCCTGCCCCCACCTCGGGGCGCCGCTGCGTGACAGCCCTGTTCGCTGCGGCACGCTCGTCTGCCACTGGCACGGCATGGTCCTGGACGGCGAGCCGTTCGCCGGGTGGGAGCCCTATCCCGCCTTCGACGACGGGGTTCTGCTGTGGGTGCGGCTGGACGCCGTGGGCGGCGAGAGCCCGTCGGACCGGCCGTTCGTGCCCGAGCGGCCGCGAGCCCGGTCCGCCGTCGACGCCGTGTACGAGGGTGTGGGCCGCTGCGAGCCGGAGGACGTCGTGGCCAACCGCCTCGACCCGTGGCACGGGGCCTGGTTCCACCCCTACCGTTTCGTCGACCTGAGGGTGACCGCGACGCCCGAGGGGGCAAAGGACGACACCGGTTTCGTCGTCGACGTGTCCTTCAAGGTGGCCGGGCGCGTGGTGGTGCCGGTCCGGGCCCGGTTCACGGCTCCGGAACCCCGCACGGTGGTCATGCGGATCATCGAGGGCGAGGGCGAGGGATCGGTGGTGGAGACCCACGCCACGCCGCTCGCACCGGACGACAGGGGCGGCCCGCGCACCGCGGTGACCGAAGCGGTGGTCGCCGCCTCCGACCGGCGCGGGTTCGCCGTGGCGCGGGCGGCCGCGCCGCTGGTGCGCCCCCTGATGCGGATCTCCGCCGGCCGCCTGTGGCGGGACGACCTGGCGTACGCCGAAAGACGCTGGGAGCTGCGCGCCGACGGACGCTTCCCGGGCTGACGGGCTGACGGGCTGACGGGCTGACGGGCTGACGGGCTGACGAGCTGACGGGCGGGTGGGGAGCCGCGCTCCCCGCCCACCCGCGCGGGACGAAACGGTTACCCCGCTCCCAGTGCGGCGAGGCGGCGCAGGACGGGGGAGCGGCCGGCCCGCGGCACGGTCCAGAGCGTCTGCCCCCGTACGCCCCACCGCTCCAACAGCGCTCCGGCCGCCAGGAATCCGCTGGTGGCGGCGCGTTCCATCAGGGCCACCGGCAGCTCGGTGCGGACCATGTCCCCGGCCACCGTGACAGCGGGGTCGGGAGTGCGCACGCCGGGCCGGTCGCGGTAGCCGCCGACCGGGAACAGCGGGCAGTCCGCCCGCCACTCATGACGCTCGTCGACGATGCGGGCGCTGCGCGTCTCCGGGTAGATCCGGTGCAGCTCACGCAGGGCGGCGCTCTGCACGGCGGCCCGGTCCGCGTCCGGGGCGACGGCGTAGGCGTGCAGTTCGATCACCGAGCCCCTGGCGCGGCGCGCCCACCGAGCCGCTTCGCCCTCCCAGCGGTCCAGGACGCTGACGTTGTCCAGCGGACCGTAGCCACTGGTCCCCAGGAACCCCGGCCGGTCGGCCGCCACCGGCCGGTCCAGCCACAGCCGCGAGACCAGGAACGGCGGTGCGGTGCGCAGCCGGCCGATCCGCGCGCGCCACGCCGCGTCGCCCAGCTCGGGTGAGTCGGCGACGATGCGGCGCAGCCCCCCGCTGTCCAGCGCCAGGACGAGCGCGTCGTACCGCGTGGTGCGTGCGTCGGTCGTGACGTCGACGCCGCCGTCGGCGCGCGGGGCCGCCCGCCGGACCGGCACCCCGGTGCGGACCCGGGCGTGGTGGCTTTCCAGGTAGCACCGCAGCGGGTCCCACAAGGAGGTGGGGAACGGCTCGGCGGGGACGTCGAAGAGCAGCCCTTCGCTGGAGCCGAGGAAGTAGATGTGGAACATCAGGGCCAGTTCCGCCGCGGACAGTTCGCGCGGATCGGCGAAGAAGCTGCGGGAGAAGACTTCGAACGCCAGATGGTGGGCGGCTGCCGGGAACCGGATACGGGAGAGGTAGTCGTGGGCGCTGACGCCGTCGAACCGGTCGTAGACCTCGGGGACGCGCACGTCCAGCAGCGGCAGTGCGGCGCGGGGCTCCATGCGGAGCAGGTCCCGTGCCCCGAACGTGGGGCTGAGGGCGACGAATCCCAAGGCGCTGAAGGGAGGCGTGCGGGGGACCCGGGCGAAGCTGTCGTACAGGCCGGCGCTGTGTCGCAGCGGGTAGTCCGGCAGGGCGGTCAGCGCCTCCAGCCCCGCGTCCACCCTGCGCAACAGACCACGCAGGTTGTAGTACTGCCGGAAGAAGGCATGGAACCCGCGGCTCATGGTGACCGTCGTGCCGTCGGCCAGTCGGGTCGGCCAGCCGGCCAGCCGCCCGCCGAGCCCCTCCTCGCGTTCGAAGAGGGTGACGTGGGCGCCGCGCTCGGCCAGGAGCGTGGCCGCCGCGATCCCGGCGATGCCGCCGCCGACGACCGCCACCGCTGGCGCCTGGGCCGTGAACCGGGCGCGCCCCTCGGGCGCTCTCACGACGGCGGCCCGCCGGTCCCGGCCGTGGCGGTGGCCCGCCCCCGCGCCCCGCGGGCCCGTCATGCCCGCCCTCCCCGCCCGCCGGCGCCGCGTGCGACGAAGGTGTGCGTGATCCCGGTCTGCCAGCCGGGCAGCGGAAGCACGCGTACGCGCCAGAAGCCCGCTCGGCCCAGGCGCTCGGCGAACGCGGGCGCGGTGTCGAAGTCGACGACGCTGCGCCGAAGGTGCCGGTAGAGCCGCGCGTCGTTTGTGAGGCGCCCCGCGGGCAACACGACGGCACGGCAGACCGCGTTCCACACGAGGCGGTGCACGGGCGAGCCACCGAGGGTGTACTCGTGTACGCCGAGTCGTCCGCCGGGGGCGAGCAGCTCGCGCACCACGCCGAGCGCCGCGTCCGGGTCGGTGAGATTGCGGAAGAGGTAGCCCGCGAACACCGCGTCGAAGGAGGCGGGGGCGAAGCGGTCGGCCAGCTCCTCGACCGGGGCGTGCAGGAAGTCCACGGTCTTGGGCCAGCTCTTCGCTCGCGCCCGGTCCAGCATGCCCGCGGAGGCGTCGACGCCGGTGATCCGGGCGTGCGGGGCGGCGGTGAGGAGGGCGGCCGTGGAGGCGCCCGTGCCGCACCCGACGTCCAGGACGCGCAGTCCGCGGCCGCCGTCGGCCAGCCCGAGGCGGCGGGCCGACCGACGCAGATGGGCGTGGTACCCCGGACTGGCCGCCACGAGGCGGTCATAGGCGGTGGAACCGTGGTCGAAGGCCGCGGACAGGGCGTCGCCGCGCAACAGGGTCATCAGGCGCTCTCCTCGTGCTCTTCGTGACCGGCAGGCCGGAGCGGGGGCGGGGGCGAAAGGGTGTGTCCGGCGCCCGGTGTTCGTCTGGACCGGAAGGGGAGCTCAAGGACGGTACGCAGCATCGGGACGACCGGTGTCCGCAGTCCGATGAGGAGGTCCTCGTGCAGGCGCGAGTCGCCGTCCAGGAATCTCAGCAGCCGCTCACCGGGCACGTGGCGGAACAGCCGGGCGAAGAACTCCGCGCCGTCGACGCGGCCGCTGTCCAGGGCCCGCAGCATGACGGCGTCCATGGCGCGCGGCCGGGCGCCGTGGGGAGCCGGCACGCGCGGAGGCCGGCCGGCGCGCAGGCGGGAGGCGACGGCCCGGCTCTGCCGCTGCACGGCGGCGAAGGTGTAGCCGGTGGAGGGGCGGGTCGCGCCCCCCGCTGTGCCGATGCGGAAGACCGACCCGCCGGCGTGGCGGGGGAAGCGGCCGTCCGTCATGGGGATGACGCCCTGCTCCTGCGCGGTCACTTGGAAGGGGCCCAGCCCCAGGACGTCACGGGTGTAGTGGTCCAGCGCGCGCCGGTAGCCGTCGGCGTCCAGCGTGGCTCGGGAGAACTCGGTGTACTCCACCAGGGCCGCGTCGGGTCCCAGGGGGAGCACGTAGCCGAAGGAGAGCCCGCGGTGGGGCTGCCGGGTGCGGAAGTCCATCAGGTCCGCGGTGCCCGGGTCGAAGACGGGGCGCTCGGTGCGGACGAACCAGCCCGTGAAGTGCTGGAGGAGGGTGGTGCGAGCGGGCGGCAGCCGGCGGGGCGGCCGGGAGTCGAACACGTGACGACCGCGCAGGGTCAGCACGCGGCCCCGCCCGTCGCGTGCCAGGACCTCGCCGCCGCCTGGACCGGCGTGCACGCCGGTCACCGTCGCCTCGACGCGGCGGAAGCCCGCCGCACGGGCGAGTCGCCGGTGGACGTGGGCCGCGAAGGCGTCCGACCGCAGCATCTTGTAGCGGAACGGTGCGGGCCGCGTCTCGGTGGCCGAGCCGTCCGCGCCCCGCACCCGCAGCTGCGGCCAGGAGGCGGCCAGGACGGAGTCGTAGGCCCCGCCGGGGGGCTCCCAGTAGCACCAGGTCCGCTGCGGCGGCCGCAACGGACCTGGCGGCGCGTCGACCAGGAGGACCGACAGCGCGACGCGTGGGTCAGGCGCGCACAGGTGGTACGCGAGAGTCAGTCCGGCTGCTCCGCCGCCCACGATGACGACGTCGGCGTCAGGCACGGGGCCCCCTCTCGGATCTCGGCTACCGATACTTCCGCACGACCCGGCTGCTTGGATGCCTACGACGCGCCTGTTTCAGCGGCGGAATCGGACGGCAGCGGCGTCTGGCGACCGCTGCCGGTCACATACGGGGACAAGGCGCCGAAGGCGACTTCGGCTGCCTGCGCGATGAGGGCGTCCCTGCGTTCGGCGTTCTCGGTGTCGCGGCGCGAGAGGACGGCCAGGGCGATGGGCGCGCCGAGGGGAGGCCAGGCGATGGCGATGTCGTTGCGGGCCCCGTAGCCGCCCGAGCCGGTCTTGTCGCCGATCTGCCAGCCGTCCGGGGCGCCGGCGCGGATGGTGCGGTCGCCGGTGGTGTTGCGCTTGAGCCAGTCGGCCAGTACGGCGCGCTTGTCGGGGCAAAGGACGTCCCCGAGAACATAGGCGCGCAGATCGGTGGCGAGGGCGCGGGGCGTGCTGGTGTCGCGGGGGTCGCCGGGCGCGCCCTCGCTGAGCGCCACTTCGTAGCGGTCGCACCGGGTGACCCGGTCGCCGAGGCCGCGCAGGGCGTCCTGGAGCCCGTGGGGGCCGCCGAGTTCGCGGAAGAGGAGATTGGCCGCGGCGTTGTCGCTGTAGCGCACCGCGGCGTCGCACAGTTCGCGCAGGGTCATCCCGGTGCCGAGGTGTTTCTCGGTGATCGGTGAGTGGCTGACGAGCACGTCGCGGCCGTAGCGCACGAGCCGTTCGAGCTGACGCAGGGAGCGTCGGTCCAGGATGGCGCCGGCGAGCAGCGCCTTGCAGGTGGACGCGTACGCGAACCGCTCGTCGGGCCGGTGGACGACGGTCCGGCCGCTGCCGGTGTCGACGGCGTAGACGCCGAGCGTGGCATCGAACTTCCGTTCAAGTCGGGCGAACGCGCGCCGCGTAAGAGCATCGGCGGACGCCGGTCCGGACGGTCCGGAGCCGGGCAGGGCGGAGCCGGCCGTTCCCGTGTCGGACGGGGCCGGGGGCGCGGAGCCGGGGGCTGACCGGGCGCATCCGGACAGCGGGAGCGCCGCGAGTCCGGCCAGTGCGGCGAGCGCGGTACGGCGGGAGGAGGCGGTCCGGGTGTGCACGGTGGGCGAACTCCTTGTTCTGACGCGCGCTCTGGCGCTCGGGTCGGGGGAGGAGCGGGAGACTGGGGCAGGAGGCAGGGGCGGAGCAGGCGAACGGGCGCGTGAGCCGGCAGCATGTCCGGGTGAAGCCGCTTCCCGCGTGCGCCAGCGGCCGGACGGAGGCCACCGGCTTGCCCGGTCCCCCTGCGGGAGTCAAACGCGGCGCCTGTCGGATGTCGAATACGCTCTCGGCATCATGGTGATTCACAGGGTGTATCGCCGCACGCCAGGAGGTGCGGAGTGCTGACGGAACGGCATATGGAAATCTTCGTCGCGCTGGCGGAGGAGGAACACTTCGGGAGTGCCGCACAGCGCGTGGGCATCACTCAGCCGCCGCTGTCCCAGGGTCTGCGCCGGCTGGAGGCCCTGCTCGGCGTCCGCCTCTTCGACCGGGACAGAGGCGTGTCCCTCACAGAGGAGGGCGCTCTGCTCCTGCCGCACGCACGCAGAGCGCTCACCGCGCTCGCGCGCCTTCGCGAGACCGGTGCCCGCGAGAACGCCGAGGGCCGCCGCCTGCGGATCGGGCTGGCTCCCGACGTACCGACGACGCTGGCGGCCGACGTCGCGGCCGCGCCGGTCAGGGCGGGCGAACGGGCGCGGATCGGCATGTTGACGGCGGCGACCTCCGCGTTGCTCGGCGACGTCGCGGCCGGACGGCTGGACCTCGCCGTGATCCGCCATCCCTCCGTGCTGCACGGCCTCGCCGCCGGGCGGGTCATCCTGCTGCCGACCTGGGTCCTCGCTCCCGCGGGCAGCACCGCCGCCGACGGAGCGCTGCCGTCGCGCCTGCCCGTCGCCGTACGCCCACGGGCCGAGGCGCCCGCGGCCCACGACCTCTTCGTCGACACCCTGGCCAGCCGTGGCCGCCGGGTGGAGACCGTCGTGGTCGCCGACGAGCGGGCCGGCCTCGCTCTGGTGGCAGCGGGTCAGGCGGTGCTGGTCACGGCGGACGACACGCTGACCGCCACGGGCGTCGAGCGGCGAGCTGCGGCGGACCCGCCGCTTCCGCTGCGTCTGAGGGTGGCCTGGGACCCCCGCCGTCCGGGCGCGGAGGAGATCGCCGGGACGGCACGGTTGCTGGAGGACACCCTGACGCGGAAGGCGGCGACATGAGCGCCGGGAGGGACGGCGGCCGAGTGGAGCGGGAGATCCGCGACCTGTTCGACGACGCGGGCGTCCGAGGCTGGCTCCACGTGGCCGACCTGCACCGCCCGTCGGCGCTGGTGGCCATCGACCCCGGCGAGCGGCTGCCCGTGGGCTCGGTCTACAAGGTGCCTTTGATGGTCGCCTTCTGCCGGCTCGCGGACGCGGGTCTGATCGACCCGCGCCACAGGGAGACGCTGGCGCCGGAGGAACGCGTACCCGGCCCGACCGGCGTCTCCGTGCTGCGCGACCCGGTCACCATGTCGCTGCGCGACATGGTGGTGCTGATGATGACCATCTCCGACAACACCTCTGCCGACGCCGTCCTGCGAGCCGTCGGCCCCGACGCGGTCGACGCCGCCTGCCGCGACCTGGGCATGGCCGACACCCACATCCACGGGGGCGTCGTCAGCACGTTCGACCGGCTGGTCGCCGAGACCGGCGCGCACTCACTGGACGCGGCCCTGGCACACGTGGCGGACAACGACACCGTCGTACCACCCGGCGTGTACGACCCGGCGTACAAGGCGTCCAGTACGGCGCAGGACATGGCCCGCCTCCTGCGGGCCGTCTGGACCGGCCGCGCCGCCTCCGTCGAGCGCTGCGCCTTCATGCGCGAGGTGATGGGCAGACAGCCGTGGACCCATCGGCTGGCCTCGGGGTTCCCGTACGACGACGTCCGCGTCTACGGCAAGACCGGCACCTTCGGCGCCATGCGTCATGAAGCGGGCGTGATCGAGCTCGCCGACGGGAGCGCCTACACCGCCGTGGTGTTCACCAGGGCCGCCCGGTCCGACCACAGACTGCCGCGCGCCGACGCGGTGATCGGCTCAGCGGCCCGTGCCGCCGTGGAGGAACTGCGCGGGCGCCAGGGGACCTGAGCCACGGCGGTGACCGGGCAGCGGACGCGCCGGTGAAATGTTCCTGCCGTGCCGTTACCGCCCCCGCCGAGTGAGGGAACGGCACGGCAGGACCTGCGTCGGCGTGACGAGGTCAGGCCGCGTCGTGCAGGGCGGCGACGGGGTGCGACGACGCGGCGGCCTCCTCCGCGCGGCTCTCGTCCTCCCGTCGCAACCGCTCCACCAGCTCCTTGAGTTCGCCGTTGCGTCCGCTCAGCATCATGCCGATCATCTTCAGGTCGCCGGAGAACGCCGCGCCCGGGTCGGTGAAGCCGACCGGGAGGTTGCGCTCGAAGACGAAGTGGCCACTCCACGCGAAGGTGAAGAAGGCTCCGGGCACCGCCCACAGCAGTGCCGGCCGGCGACGGCGCGCGGCAGCGGTCGCGGCGCCGGCCGCCGCCAGGAGCCCCGCCACGTGCATCCAACGACTCGCCTCGCTGGTGTGGCCCCGCATGTAGTCCTCGAAGCGCTGGTCGAACTGCCTCATTCTGCGTCTCCGTTCGTTTGCCGGTAGGCGGTGCCGGACGCGCTCGGAGCATGCCGGGCGAGCGCGTCCTCATAGGTGTTCCGGAACAGCGGGTCGGCCACGGCCTTCCGCTCGTACCGGGAGCCGAAACGCTTGTGGTACTCGGCGAACAGGTCGCCGTCGTCATGGAGGAAGAGCACGTCGTGGACCGCCATGTTCCGCATGGCCAGCAGGGGCACGGGGCACCGCGACACCGGGAAGCGGGGATTGCGCGCCGCGGGTTCGGGACAGTCCGGGTGGAACTGACCGAGCATCAGCCCCTCGCGCGCCAGCTCCCTCTTCAGCTCCGCCTGCGCGTCGTCCAGCAGAGGCCGGCCGGCCGGCCGCAGATCCGGCAGGACCAGCAGGAGGGTGCGCATCGTCGGGTTGCCGCGCGGCCAGCGCTGGGAGCGGAAGGACCGTGCCATGTCCCGCACCACGGCCCGTACGTCGTCGCCGTCGGCGTCGGCCATCCCCACGCGGGAGCGCAGGAGCAGCGTCCCGGCCTTGAGCGCGGGCGCCACGAAGGGGCACACCGGGCCGTCCCGCCCGAGCTCCTCGTGCGGCCGGCAGATGTACGACTCCAGCCACGCGTGGACCACGGCTTCGGCCTCGGCGGGCGCCGCGCCCTCGGGGGAGTCACGGGGGCAGGCGGCCGTCGATGTCGTGGAGCTGCCGGGCGGCATCAGCGCTCGCCCCCGGTCTCCTCCGCCAGGCCCAGGGCCCGCGCCTCCAGAACGCCGGTGCCGCCGGGGAGCACGGTGGTCCGCACCACGGTCAGCCCTGCCTCGCCCAGCAGACCGGCCACCTCGTCCCGGGTCCGCTCCCGGCCTCCGGTGAACAGCGACATCATGTAGAGGTCCATCAGCGCCCCCCACTGGCTGCTGGGCCCCTGGTCCGGCCGCTCCTCGTGCGCCGCGTCCGCCAGATGGTCGACGACGACCAGCCGGGCGTCGGGCCCCATCGCCCGGCGGCAGTTGGCGAGGACGGTCCGGCAGGACCCGTCGTCCCAGTCGTGCAGGATGTGGCGCAGCAGATAGCGGTCGCCGCCCGGGGGCACGGCGGCGAAGAAGTCCCCCTCCAGCACTTCGCACCGGTCCGTCAGCCCGGCTCCGGCCAGCCTGCGGGCCGCCGGGGGCAGCGCCGCGGCGACCTCCACCAGGACCCCGCGCGCCCGTGGGCGGTCCCGCAGCAGCCCGGTCAGCAGCGCCCCGTCCCCGCCGCCGACATCGACGACGGTCAGAGGCCCGGAGAAGTCGACCGCCTGCAGCAGCCCCTCCAGTTCGAGAGACAGCCCGGTCTCCTGCGACCGGTCGAAGACGCCGCGCAACCACGGGTCGCCGTCCAGATGGGAGAAGAAGCCGGCGCCGAAGGTCTCCTCGAAGGCGGGGCGCCCCCGGCGGACCACCTCGGTGAGCTGCTCCCAGGCGGGCGCCACGGTGGTGGCGACCAGCAGGGCCGTCGGCAGTGCCGAGGCCGGGGCGTCGGACCGCAGGGTCTCGCCGAGCGGGGTGAGACCGAAGCGGGCCTCACCCTCCCCCGAGACCCGCCGCAGCACCCCGAAGGAGACCAGCGCGCGCAGGAGCCGGGCCAGCAGGTCCCGGTCGGCCCCGGTCGAGGCGGCCAGGCCGGCCGCGGTCGGGGCTCCGCTGCCGATGGCGTCCGCGAGACCGAGTTCCGCCGCGGCGCAGACGGCCCGTGAGCGGACATGGCCGTAGATCAGTTCCCGCATGTGCCAGGCGTGGGCGGCCTGGGCCCTGTCGGGCACGGCGACCGCGGCCGTCGGGTGGGTGCTCACCGCCGTCATCGGGGCTCCTTCGCCAGAACTCCGTCGGCTCTTTCCTCCTGCGGCGCGACGCCCACCTCCGCGAAGAGGCCGTCGCGCGGGATCAGCGCCGGGATGCCCCCGTACTGCGGCTGACGCGTCCTGAGGTCGAGGGTGGTGCGCCGTGCCAGCCGGGACAGCGCGGCGGGCAGGACGACCGCGGCGATGTTCGCGCCGATGCACCGGCGCCCGCCGTAGCCGTAGGGCAGGTACTCGAACGGCGTGGGGGCCCGGTAGCCGTCCCGGGACGTGTCCCAGCGCTCCGGCACGAAGCGGTCCGGCTCGCTCCAGACATCGGGCGAGCGGTGGGTGATGTACTCGCTCACCGCCACCAGGCTGCCGGCGCGGATCAGGTGACCTTCGTAGCGGAAACCCCGGACGCACCGGCGCGGGCTCATCACCACGGGCGGGTGCGTGCGCAGGCTCTCCTGGACCACCCAGTTCGTGTAGCGGAGTTCGCGGACCCGGGCGGCCGCCGTCGCCTCGCCCTCCGGGGCCTGCCTCGCCTCCTCCCGCATGCGCTGCCAGACGCCGGGAGTGTTCAGGGAGTTGTAGACGGCCCAGCCCAGGCCCGAGCCGACGGGATCGTATCCGGCGATCAGTGCGCTGACCACCATGTCGCGGATCTCGCGGTCCGACATGGCCGGGCCGTCGTCGGACAGCATCACGGAGATCAGATCGCCCGGGTGGCCGTCGGAGCGCGGTCGCCCCCCGCCCGGATCGCCCGCGCGACGCCTGCGCCGGATCTCCTCGTAGATGCGCCGCTCCACCGCCGAGATCGCCTTCAGCGCCCGTCCGCGCGCGGCGCTGGGCAGCTTCCAGGCGATCAGCTGCTGCGGCAGGGGATAGTCCATCAGCTCGTGTATCCGGTCCAGTTCCGCGACCAGAAAACGCTCCTGAGCGGCCAGCCGTTCTCCGCAGAAGAGCCGCAGCATCGCGCTGCGGATCGCCGAGCGCAGGGCGCGGTGGACGTCCACCTGCTGCCCGGGCCGCCAACGGCCGATCGTCTCGTCGATCGACGCGAGGATCAGCCGGGTGCTCTCCTCCGCTCCGCCGCGGTGGAACGAGGGCCTCGACTTGCGCTTTCTGCGGGCGTGCGGCTCGCCGTCGGTGGTGACCAGGGCGGTGTCTCCGGCGATCGGCCGCAGCATGTCGTAGGCGCCGCTGAAGCGGAAGTTGTCCTCGTTCCTCATGACCAGGGAGTTGGCCTGCGGGCCGAAGAGGAAGTGGGTCCGGGTGGGGCCGACGCCGAAGACGCTGACCGGGCCGTATGAGTCCCGCAGGTGTTCCAGGCCCTCGGGCAGCGAGTGCTGGAAGGCCCGGCCGGCGCGGAAGAGCTGCGCCGGTGTTCGCGGGCCGGGAATGGCGGGCATACGTCATCTCCTTCTGGGCCTCGGAAGCCGGCCACCGGTCGGCGGCGCGGCCGGGCGGCCGCGCCCGGTGGCTGACGGGGCCTCGGGGCGGGTCGGTGCGGAGGGGAGGATCAGGCGGCGGGGGTGTCCGTGACGTCGCTCCGGCGGCGGGAGTCCAGCGCCAGGAGGTCGCTGCCGAACAACAGGGCGGCGCCCAGCGCCACCCCCGCGGCCGAGGCCCAGCCGGGTGCGTACAGCAGCAGGACGGAGGCGAGGAACGCCGTCGACAGAAGCATGTCGACCTTGAGCACCGCGTTGGCCGTCGCACTGTCCGACGCCCTGGCCATCGCCCGGCACTGCACCAGGGCGGCCACCGTCCACAGCAGCGCCCACAGCGTGCGGGCCGGGAGCAGCCCGGTGGCCACGAACACCACGGGCGACAGATAGCCGACCAGCGTCATCACGGTGGCCGCGCGCGCCGCGGACGCGCGGGTGCGGAAGGCCGTCGCGGAGGTACGGAGTCCCGCCGAGCGGTCCCCCTCGAAGTCCGGGAGGTTCTTCACCATCCCCTTGGCCACGAACCACACCACCAGAAACCCGAAGAGGGCCCAACCGGCGCCGTTGAGGCCCCGCTGTCCTTCGGGGGCTCCGAGGGCCCCGAGCAGGAACGGTCCGAATACCGCGAGGCTGAAGGCCAGCAGGCCGACGACAGGGCCGTCCTTCAGCCGCAACGGGCGGAACGAGTACTGGTGGGCCCCGACGAGCAGCAGCAGCATCAGCGGCAGCAGCGGGACGCCGCCGTACGGGAGGGTCAGGGCGATCAGCACGCCGGTCGCCCCGTGGCCGATCCATGCCGTCCGGCGGTGCCCGATCCGCAGCACCAGCCAGACACGCCCGGGGAGGTTCCGGCTGTCCTCCGCCAGGTCCGTATAGGCGTTGTAGAGGTTGGCCATCAGCCCGTACACGAGCGTCATGAACATACCCAGGAGGAACGACGGGGTCAGTCCGCCGCCCGCCGCGGTCCAGCCGAGTGCGAAGGCCAGAGTGCCGGGCACGCAGGTGCGCGGACGCCCCAGCATGAAGGCGATGCGCGCGGTCTCCCGCCGCCCGGCGCTGCCGGCGGAGCGCCGTACGGCTTCCTCCCGCTGGGCTGGGGTGAGGACGGCGAACTCGTCCGGTCCGGGGGCGTCGGACACGGAATGTCCGGCGGACGCCGTCACCGGACCGGGGTGCTTTCGGCCGCACTGCGGACGGGGTGCGGCGCGCGCACGGAGCGGGCCGGGGGTGCGGTGGGGTCTGTCGTGAGCAGTCTTCCTCGGTCGAGCACGGTGCGTCTCCATCCTGAGCCGTTCTGTGCCATGGGGGCCATCCGACACCACGGGCCTCAACGGCACCAGGGGATGATTCGGCCATGACAACGCGGCGGTGTTTCGGCGGCCGTCGCGCCCCGGACGGGATGGGCGCCCCCTCCGAGTGGGCCCGCCGTCCTCCCCTGCGGGGCGGAGCGGCGCCGTCCGGTTCGCCGCGCTGGACGGCGCCGGGTCCGGCCACCGGGCGTCGCCCGCCTCCGGGGCGGGCGGCCTCGCGACCGCTCGCACCTGCGCCGTTCGGCGTCGGCCGGAGGCGTCGGGCCCCGGCCGCCCGCCCACGCCTTACGGCCGGAGGGGGCTCGGCGCTCCAGAGCCGCCGCGCTCCCGCCGACGGGCGCGCGGTACCGGGCCTGCGGGCCGGGCCGGAGCGTGCGGGAGGACGGGAGGGCCGAGGGCGTGAGGATCGTTGTCGCAAAAGCAATCCTCCGAGGTTTCCCGGCGCGAGGCACGCGCGCGTCCACGGCGAGAAGGCGAGCGTTCGCCCGGAGAGAGGGGACCCGTGGGCGTAAGCCGCACGCGGTGGGCTCGGCCCACCCCGCCGCGGCGCAGACGAAGGTGGTCTGCCGGTCCTGACAGGCGACGGCCGGCCCTGCCTTTGAGTGGGCCCAGCAGGAGCGGAACCGGCGGGCCCCGACGCCGGTCGCCGCTTCGCAAACGCGAGACCCGCGTGCGCGCGGGCCTCGGCGGAGCTCTGGCGAACCGCGGTGGACGCGACGGCCGGCCCCGCCTCCTCTTCGAGGCGGGGCTGTCGACGGGGTACGAGGCCGTAGCCGGCCCCGGCCGGGCGGTCACACCCGCGTGGGGGGTGCGACCGCCCGCTGACCGGGGCGGTCAGGCTCCGCCGGTTCCGGAGGCCGGGCGGTGGACGACCACCGTGGCGGAGCGGGGACGGCCGTCCGGCCGGTGGTCGGGCCAGTTGCTGACGGCACGCGGGTTCTCCGCGTCCGGTGCGCCCAGAGGGGCGGTGCGCTCGCCGGGGTGCTGGACGTTGACGAAGAGCGCCCGGCCGTCGGGGGCGCCGCTCACGCCGGTGACCTCCGCGCCCCTGGGAGCGGTGAGGAAGCGGCGGACCTCACCGGTGGAGGTGTCAGCGGCGAGAAGGGCGTTGTTGCCGGCGGCGCGGTACTGCGGGGCGGAGCCGTTCAGGTCGTGGCCGCTGACGCCGGTGGAGATCCACAGCGTGCCGTCGTCGCCGAACCACAGTCCCTTCGGGGCTGCGAACGCCCCTTCCGCGGAGCGTGCCGGATCGTCTGCCGCGAGGAACTCCTCCCAGCGGAACGTGCCCCCGGGCTCCGCACCGCGCGCCGGCGCCTCGCGCCAGCGGATGACGCGGCCGTAGGGGTCGGCGTCGCCGCAGCCGGCCCGGCGTCCTTCCCCGCCGTCCGCGCAGCCGGAGCCCCCCGGGCTGTTGGCCAGGGCCAGATAGACCCGGCCGTCGACCGGGTCCACCGCGGCGCGCTCCGGCCGCGCGAGAGGCGTGGCGCCCACCGCGTCGGCGGCCATCCGGGCCCGGAGCAGGACATCGGCCTGGTCGTGCCAGCCCCTCTTCCTGGTGAGCGGACCGTGACCGTGGCTCAGCGGCAGCCACCGGGCGGTCCCGTCAGCGGCGAACCGGGCCACGTGCAGGGTGCCGTGGTCCAGTGGGCTGCGCCCCTGGTCCCGCAGCCGTCGCCAGTCGTCGGCACTGACGTACTTGTAGAGGTACTCGCCGTCCCCGGCGTCGGTGCTGTAGACCACCAGCCGACCGCCGGCCTCGGTGACCGTGGCGCTGCCGTGGGCGAAGCGGCCGAGAGCGGTCCGCTTCACCGGCGGCGCCGAAGGGTCGCGGGGGTCGAGTTCGACGACCCAGCCGAAACGGTCCGGGCGGGCCTGCTGGGAGGCGAGGTCGAAACGCGCGTCGGCCTCGTGCCACGGGTGGCCGTGGCCGCCTGCGGAGAGCCCGTAGCGCACCTCCTCCTCGCCGCGCTGCCAGTCCGTGTCGTCGGTGCCGAAACAGGCGCCTGTGTTCTCCTCCGTCGCCAGGTAGGTGCCCCACGGGGTGACGCCGTGGCCGCTGCAGGCGAGTACCCCGCGGGCCCGGCCCTCGAAGGGCACCGGGCCGGAGAAGCGGACCGGCGAGTCACCGGTGATCCGCCGGTTGTAGGGCGAGTCCACGGTCTTCCAGACCCCGCCGTACCGGCGGATCTCCAGGACGGTGAGGCCCTGGGCGGCCATCGCCTTCTCGGCTCCGCCGCCCAGCAGGGCCCGATCGGCCCCCTCGTGACTCAGCACCAGCAGCCCGCGCAGCTTCCCGGCCGCGCCGGCGCCGAGGGGGAAGAACTGGACGCCGTGGTGGTGGCTGCCGACCTGCCGTGCCTGGTCGGCGGCGGTGGCGCTCGCGTCCGCCCGCCACGCGGGTCCGGAGCTGTGCAGGGGCTGCCCCCAGGGGGCGAGGACATCGGCGCGGAACCCGGCGGGGACGACGACGGCGTCGGCCTCCGCCGCCGGCACCGCGGTGAAGTGCGCCAGGGGCCCGGGCCCCGTGTCGGCGGGCGGGGCGCCGACGGACGGGGCGAGGGCTGAGGCGCTCGGGGCCCCCGCGCCGAGCAGTCCGGCCGCTGCCAGCAGACCGCCGGTGACGGCGCCGCGCCGGGTGAGTCCCGCCGGGCCGTGGGACGGGTGTGACTCCTCGCCGGTCCGCATCAGAACCTCCCCTGGTTGAGCGCGGTCTGCAGTGCCTTGGTGGTGGTCGTGTCCCAGTCGCCGTCCGGGGCGAGCTTCGTACCGGTCATCTTCGTGAGATGCCGCCGCAGGGCGCCCACCGTGGTGTGGCCGATGTCGCCGTCCACGGTCAGGTCGGTGCCGGCCCAGGTGTTGAGATGACGTTGCAGGGCCCGTTGGGCGCCCGCGCCCCAGGCCCCGTCCGGCGTGGCGCCGGTCGCCCGCTGGACGGCGACGACCGTGCGGCGCCCGAAGCCGCCGTCCACGGTCAGCCCCGGACCGTCGAGGTACTGGCCGAAGGCGGCCTCGGCGGCGGGGCCCCACAGTCCGTCCGCTGGGACGCCGACCGTGGCCTGCAGCCACTTCACGCCCGACTCCGTCCTGGGGCCGAAGATCCCGTCCGTCTCCAGCTGCGGGGTGTACCCCAGGCTGTTGACTGCCTGCTGCTGGCGCAGCGCGGAGCGGACGGTGGTCAGAGCGCCGTCGGAGTAGGTGGCGTCGCTCTTCGCGACCTCGCGGTAGGCAGCCTCCGTGGCGGGGCCCCACAACCCGTCGGCGGTGACCCCCACCCTGGTCTGGAGCCACTTCACCCCGGCCTCGGTTCTCGGCCCGAAGACTCCGTCGAGGTCCAGCGGCGGCTGGTGTCCGAGTGCGTTCACGGCTCTTTGCTGCGAGGCGATCGAGCGGACGGAGGTCATGCCCCCGGAGGAGCCGCCGGAGCTGGTGTACGCCAGGTAGGCGGCCTCGGTGTCGGGCCCCCACACACCGTCGGCGGTGACCCCCACCGTGGTCTGGAGCCACTTCACCCCGGCCTCCGTCTTGGGTCCGTTCACCCCGTCGACGTCCAGCGGCGGCTGGTATCCGAGCGCGTTCACGGCCCTCTGCTGCGAGGCGACGGACCGCCCGGAGCCCGTGCCCCCGTCACCGTCCTCGATGTCCTCCCAGCCGTCCACCGGCATCCCGGCGCGCACCCAGGACCGCAGGTCGTTCCCCGGACAGGAGGTGGACCCCAGGGCGCTGTGGTAGGTGCTGTCCAGGGTCCTGCCCAGAACGGAGCCTGCCTTCTCGTAGAGGCTGCGCACGGCGACCCGGGCCGCCTCTGTGGCGTCGCCGTCGCGCCCGATGAAGCACACGGCGACGTGTGACCGGTTGTAACCGGACGTGTGAGCGCCTTCGTTGCCCCAGCCGCGGCCCTCGTAGATCCGGCCGCCGGTGTCGACCAGGAAGTTGTAGCCGATGTCGGCCCAGCCGTTGGAGTCCATGTGGTAGTTCTGGATCTGCCGCACGGTCTGCGACGGCGGGCCGGCGGAGTAGTGGACGACGAAGCCCGTCCGCTCCGACGCGGGCACCACGACGGTCTCCCGGGGCGGCCGCGCTCCCCAGGAGGACCGGGAGACGATCTGCAGGGCGGTGGAGGCCGCAACGGTCTTCGCGGGCGGCGCGGGGTCGATCGACGAGCCGCCCGCGGCATAGGAGCCCAGATGCGCGCCCGGGCACTCGGTCTCCCAGTCGTCCGTCCGGTGCGGACGGATCAGCCCACCCGCCCTGCGCCCCCGGGGCAGTTCGTGGCGCAGGTGGAAGACGAGTCCGCGTAGGGACGCCAGCATCGCGGCGGTCGGGCGGTCGGTGAGGCCGAGCATGCCCTGGATCGAGTAGAACGACATGTCGCGGCCGAGACTGCGGGTGGCGTCCACGTCGACGCGGGCGTCGCCGTTGGCCTCACCGCGCCAGTAGCCGCGGCCCTCGTAGACCGTGCCGTGCGGGCAGACGAGGAAGTTGTACTTGATGTCCTGCGCGTCCTCGTAGTGGTCGGCGAAGGCGCCTGCCACCTTCTTGCGGCAGTCGGCCTCCGAGGCGGGCGAGAAGGAGGAGCGGCTGCCGGTGCAGTGGACGAAGACACCGCCCTTCCACGGCTCCCAGGCTCTGCCCAGGTCGACCGGTCTCGCCGCGGCGTAGCGGACGTACCAGTCGTTGGTGTGCTGCTCCTTGGACAGCGTCGACGGCTTCATGCTGACGTACTGGGCCCATACGGACCGGGGTTGGATGGTGACGGATGCCATGCCCGGAGATCACTGCCTTCTCGGCTGTCGTCGGTCTGTCGGAGTGGGGGACCAGAGGGCGGGCCCGCACCCCCGTGACGGGCCCGCCCTCTGCCGGCGGGTCAGGAGTAGACGTTCCATTCCAGGGTCCCGCTCCAACTGCGGGAGCCCTCACCGATGTCGCCGGCGGCTGCCAGACAGAAGGAGGTGCCGGACCGGAAGTTCGAGCCGATCAGCTTCCGACCCGACTCGTGGGACCAGAAGTTGACGGCCGCCCCGCGTACGTTGCGATCGCTGCACTTGTACCAGAAGACCTTTATGTCGACCGTTCGCGGATTGACCCTCAGATAGATGTCCGAACCGCTGGCCGTGATCGTCCTGGCGGTGGAGTAGTAGGTCGTGTACGAGGACACCGAGCCGTACACCGAGGTCGAGGCGGCGTGCGCCGGGCTGCTGAACCCGATCACGCCGGCGAGGGCGGCGACCGAGGCGACGAGGGCCTTCCTCTTCGTGCTGATTCCTGACATCGGGCCGCGGGCGAGGGAGCGGATGGCCATAGCGGTGGGGCACCTCCGGGGGCCCGCACGCAAGCGGTGCGGGGAGAACGAGTTGGTGCCGGGAGCTTGTCGGGCCCGGCGCCGGCCTGGCCAGGATTCCGGCGCACTGCGGGAGATCCCGGGATGCTCACCCTTGTGACCTGCGGTTTCCCATACCGTGCTGGGGTGGGTGGGACGACTGGGACGTGGGGGCAGGCCACCGGCCGACCGGACGGCTGTCTCCCGCCCGCCGGTGAGGCGTCCCGGCCGGTGTCCCGCCGTTCCGGCCCGGGCGCAGCCTCCACCCAGGTCAGGAGCCCCGGACGGACCAGAGGCCGTCCCCTCGCGTCCCGACTCCCGCCGGGACCCGGGACCCGAGCCGTTCGCCGGTCAAGACTGGAGCACGTCACAGCAGTTCGACGAAGGACATTTCCGATGAGACGTATCCCCGCCCTGATCACCACGGTGCTGGCCGCGGTGCTGGCCACCCTGCTGGCCGCTCCCGCAGCCCAGGCGGCCAGTTGGCCGGTGGTGGGCACCGGCCACACCGGCGCCGACGTCACCACCGTCCAGCACCTGCTCACCGCCCGGAACCACGCCACCTCGGCCGACGGGATCTTCGGGAGCGACACCGCCACCAAGGTCAAGAGCTTCCAGCGTTCCCAGGGCCTCACGGCCGACGGCTACGTCGGCCCCGACACCTGGTCCAAGCTGGTCGTGATGGTCTCCTCGGGCGACGACGGCAGCGCGGTCAAGGCGGCCCAGGTCCAGCTCAACGAGTACGGCTACGGACTGTCCGTGGACGGCGCCTTCGGCCCGGCCACCGTCGCCGCCGCGAAGAAGTTCCAGCAGAGCAAGGGGCTGAGCGCCGACGGCATCGTCGGCCCCAACACCTGGAAGGCCCTCGTCTCCGGCGCGGGCTCCGGCGGTGGCGGCGGCGACGGCGGCAAGCTGTCGCACTCCCAGGTGGCCACGATGTTCCGCAACGCGGGGATCGCCTGGACGTCGTCGGGCAACTGCTCGAACCGCAACATCAGCACGTGCACCTCCTTCGAGCAGATGCGTCGCACCAGCGCCGAGGGCACCGTCGCCCTGAAGCGTGCGAGCGGCTGCTCGATCCTGGTCACCGGCGGCACCGAGACGGGGCACGCCTCGGGGCAGTACAGCCACTGGAACGGCTACAAGGTCGACTTCAGCCCGCAGTCCTGCATCAGCAACTACATCACCGGCAACTTCACCTTCATCGGCAACCGGGGTGACGGCGCCGCGCAGTACAAGGCGTCCTCGGGCAACATCTACGCCCGCGAGGGCAGCCACTGGGACGTGACCTTCCACAGCTGCGGCTGCTGAGAGGGCCGGACACACGCCCCGGAGGCCGGTGACGGCCTCCGGGGCAGCCGTGCCGGAGGCGCGAGCCGAGGACACACCGGGAGAGCCGCGGGTCAGCCCCGTTCGTTCTCGTCGGTGACCGCCTCCCGCTGGGGAGACGCCCCGCCCTGCTCCGTGCAGAACTCCCGCCCCTCCAGGAGTTCGGCGCACGCGCGCACCGCGGCCGGGTAGGGCGCCTCGACCATGGGGGAGTAGGTGTCGCCGTCATAGCTGATCGCGCGTTCCTGCATCACCCCGTGCTCGGTCTCGACCCGGGCGACGTCGCCGACGCCGGCCTCCGTGATCCGGGCCCAGGCGGATCGGCATCCGGGGCTGTACCGCAACTCCAGGTAGGTGTCACCGCGTTGTACGGCCGCGGCGGTCCACACGCCGATGTGGCAGTTCAGGCGCTGCGGGTCCTTCTCCCGGCACTCGAAGCCTATGCATCCCGAGACGGCGGAGCTGCTGAGCTCCTCCTCTGCACGCTCCTGACCGAGAGGGATGCCGAGTGCGAGACCGAGCGCCGCGCCGGCCCCGGCGACGGCCGTGAAGAGCAGGCTCTTGCGCCACGGGCGCCCGCCCGCGCCCCGGGCCCCGGCCGAACCCGTGTCGCCGGCTTCGCCGCTCGTCACGGTGCCGGCCGCCGCCTCCTGCACACGGTCGGCCGGCGTCCCCTGCCCGCTCTCGCCCTCGTGTGCCGCGCTGCCGCCGCCCCCAGCCGCGTCGGAACGCGGGCCCGCGGCCGCATCGGCGCGCGGGCCCGGGGCCGCACTCTCCGCCGGCTGGGCCCCCCGCTCCGCACGCTCCGCCGCGTCACGCAGTACCAGCAGCGCCTCCGGGTGCACACCGACGGTGCGGGAGAAGGTCAGTACGGCGGACTCCGGCGGGATCACCTTGCCGTTGAGGTAGCGCTCCCAGGACGACTTGCTGTAGTTGGTGCGTTTCGCCAGCGCTGCCAGGGTCAGACCGTTGAGCTTCCGTAGTCTGCGCAGTTCCTCCGACAGCTCCGGCGCTGGCGTCTTGAGTCTTCGACGCTCCGACGTCATGCTCCGCCTTTCTGCGATGCGCTCGCTCTCCACAAGTAGGGTCACCCTAAAGCTTGCTGACGACCCGGGGGACGCCCGGCCGTCGGGAGCACGCCCTGGGCGCCGTGTCTGAGCCGGGCCCGTCCCACGCCCCGCGCCGTCCCGCCCCCGTCCCTTCGTGGGCGCCCGGCCCCTGGCTGTTCGGCCAGCTCACGGGCGTCCCGCGTCCCGGGACGTCTCTGCCGGACCCCACCGCGGGCGCCCGGCCCGAAGGCTCCGGCATCCTGAGTGCGGCGCGCCGGTCGAGCGCCACGTGACGGCCGCGCCCCGCACGTTCGTCGGCCAGACGCCGGGCCCCGGCCGTGCCGGCTTGCCCCTGCTCACCGTCGGGGCGCACAGCCCCGCCCCACCGAGGAGACACCATCATGCCCGCGACCGCAGGACGCCGCCCGATCGCTCGGGCGCTCACCATGGTCCTCGCCGCCTCCGCCGCCCTTCTCGCGCTGCCGGCGCCCGGCGCCTCGGCGGCCGCACTGCCGAACTGCACCATGGTGGACCCCAAATCGAAGATCATTCCGGCCGTCGGCTGGGACCAGCACCAGTGCGTGCTCGCGACGGGCAACCAGGGAGCTGCCGTACGTGCTCTCCAGAACGCGCTGCGCGCCTGCAACGGCCAGAGCATCGCGGTGGACGGCGTCTACGGCCCCGCGACCCGGCAGGCGGTGATCGCCGTCCAGTCGAGGGCGGGCATCGCCCGGGACGGCGTCTACGGCCCCGACACCGCCCAGGCGATGCGCTGGCGCGTCGGCAGCCACTGCTACTCCTACCTGTCCGTCGTCGCCTGAACCAGAACCCCGCAAGAACGGAGACCTCTCATGACCGCCTCACTCTCCAGCCGCTCACGCGGACTGCCGCTCACCGCGGCGCTCGCCCTGGCGGCGGTCGCGGCGGCCGTCCTGCCCGTGGCGACCGCCGCACCGGCGCACGCGGCCCTGCCCCAGTGCACCCAGGCAGTACGCAGCATCCTGCCGCTGAGCAGCTCCGGCTCCCCGGACTGCGTCATGGGCGTCGGCAACGGCGGCGAGGCCGTGAAGCGCCTCCAGAACTCGCTGCGGCTGTGCAACGGCCAGAGCATCGCGGTGGACGGCGTCTACGGCGCCAAGACCCGCGACGCGGTGAAGAACGTACAGCGCCGTTACCGGATCACCGTGGACGGGGTGTACGGGCCCCAGACGCGGGACGCCATGTCCTGGTACATCGGCGCCGACTGCAGCGGCCTCTGACCCGTCTGACCAAGGAGAAGCATGAAGACCCTCTCGCGCGCCGGTGTCACCGCCGCAGCCCTGGCACTGCTCGCCACCCCGGGGACGGCCTCGGCCGCTCCGGCCCCGGCCGCCTCCGCGTCCGGCATCGGCGACTGCCCCTATCCGTACGTGTGCCTCTACCACCCGACGACGGGGCAGAAGCTCGGCCAGTTCCAGGACGTGACCAGCGGCTACCAGTCGATCACGCGCCGGACCTACGACGTCACCAACACCCGTTATGACGATGTCGTGTACTTCCGCCACTTCAACTCCTACGTCTGCGTCAAGCCGCGGGTGAACCGCACGAGCCTCCCGGCGACCGACGGAATCAGGATCAGCTGGGAGGCGACGTGCGGATGAGCACCGTGAAGGCCAGGACGATGGGGGCCGCCGCGCTGTGCACGGCCGTGTTCGCGGGGCTCGCGGCCGGCTCGCCCGCCGGCGCGGCCCCCGCGTCCGGCGAGCCCCGCGCCGCTGCCGCCAGCCACTCGTGCACGCAGCCGGCCTACCGGAACACCTCGACCTACTACGGCCTGTACGCCGGGTACTCCTGGTCGTGGAAGTCGTACGTCGGCCACGGGCAGTCGGGGAACACCAGCGCGCGGATCAAGGAGATCCAGTGCCTGCTGAAGTACGCGCACAAGGTCGACCCGGGGGCCGTGGACGGCCTGTGGGGCCCCAACACGTACAACGCCGTCGTCCGCTACCAGCAGAGTGCCAACCTCGCCGCCGACGGCATCGTCGGCCCCCTGACCTGGCGTTCGCTCCGGGTCGGCGGCCACCACGTGCCCTGACGAGAGAACGCGTCGGCCCCGCCCGGGGCTGACGCGGCCCCTCGCCCGCCTCCACGCGGCGACGGGGCCGGAGCGAGGGGCCGGGCCGCCCCCCGTGCGGCTTCCGGCCGCCGCGCCGGCCCTCCAGGAACGCGGCCCCGACGTCGCGCGGGGAGGGGCGCTGCCGCCGGCCGCCGCTCACGGGGGCCGGCCGGCGCCGGCGACGCTCAGGGCTGCCGGCGGACGATCAGGCGCTGGAGCACGATGAAAGCGAGGAGGAGCACGCCGATGACGATCTTCGTCCACCAGGAACTGAGGGTGCCCTCGAAGGAGATCAACGACTGGATGGTGCCGAGTACCAGCACACCCACCACCGAACCCGCCACGTAACCGGTCCCGCCCGCCAGCAGAGTCCCGCCGATGACGACGGCGGCGATGACGTCGAGCTCCATGCCGACGGCGTGCAGACCGTAGCCCGAGAGCATGTAGAGGCTGAAGAGCAGGCCGCCCAGCGCGGAGCAGAAGCCGCTCACCACATAGACGCCGACCTTGGCCCGGCTGGTGGCCAAGCCCATCAGGCGGGCGGATGACTCACTGCCGCCCACCGCGTAGACGGTGCGGCCGAAGCGCGTGAGGTGCAGGACGTACACGGCGGCCAGGACCACGGCCAGCGCGATCACGACGCTGTAGGTCAGGACGATGTCGCCCGGCAACGTGATGGCGCCGCTCGCGAAGTCACGGAAGGCGGGTTCGGTGATGGAGACCGACTCGACGCTGATGAGGAAGCACAGGCCTCGGGCCAGGAACATGCCCGCCAGCGTGACGATGAACGGCTGGACGTCGAAGTGATGGATGACCAGGCCCATGAGCAGGCCCAGGGTGGCGCCGGACGCGAGGACGGTGACGACCGCGAGCAACGGAGGCCAGCCCGCGTTGAGGGTGGCCGCGGCGATCATGGTCGACAGGGCGGCGACCGCGCCGACCGACAGGTCGATGCCGCCCGTCAGGATGACGAAGGTCATGCCCACTGCGAGGACGATGAGGAAGGAGTTGTCGACGAACAGGTTCGCGACCACCTGCCCCGACGCGAAGTTCTCATAGCGGACCGACCCGGCTCCGAAAGTGACCACGAACACGGCGAAGGTGGCGACCACGGGCAGGAAACGCTGGGGAAGTCGTACGGAGGAAAGAGCCAAGGCGCTCATCCGGCGGCCACCTCCTGGGAGCGGGACGTAGGAACAGCGGTGTTGCGGCGCGCGCGGAGCATCTTCGTCGTCCGGGGCGACTGGAGGAGGCAGACGAGGATCACCACGACGGCCTTGAAGACCAGAGTGACGTCGGTCGGGACACCGATGGTGTAGACGGTGGTGGTCAGGGTCTGGATCACGAGGGCGCCCAGCATGGTCCCGACGAGGGAGTACCGGCCCCCGGCCAGCGAAGTGCCTCCGATGACGACGGCGAGAATCGCGTCCATCTCGATCCACAGGCCGGCGTTGTTGGCGTCGGCGGCGTTCACGTTGGAACTGATCATCAGGCCCGCGACGCCCGCGCACAGACCGGCGAAGACGTAGACCGTCCAGGTGATCGTGCGGGAGCGCACGCCCGCGAGCTCACCGGCCTTGGGGTTGATCCCCACGGCTTCGATGAGCATGCCCAAAGCGGTGCGGCGGGTGATGAGGGCGACTGCCGCCAGAACGGCGAGGCTGATCAGGATGGCGATCGGCAGGACGAGGAAGCCCGAGCCGATCTGCCGGTAGAGGGGGTCCTTGACGGTGATGATCTGGCCCTCGGTGAGCAGCATGGCGCCGCCGCGGCCCGCCGTCATCAGGACCAGGGTGGCGATGATCGGCTGGATTCCGAGGACGGAGACCAGGAAGCCGTTCCACAGCCCGAGCAGGACGCACACGCTCAGGGCCAGCAGGATCGCGGTCACCGCGTCCCCGCCGCCGGATATGTAGGTGCAGGCGATCGCGCCGGCGATGGCGGCGACGGCCCCCACGGACAGGTCGATGCCGCGGGTGGCTATGACCAGGGTCATGCCGACGGCGATCAAAAGCGTCGGCGCCCCGTTGCGGAGGATGTCGACGGTGCTGCCGAAGAGGTGCCCGTCCTGAATCCGGAGTTCCACGAAGGAGGGCTCGACGGCGATGTTGAGGGCGATCAGCGCGGCGAGGGCGAAGAGCGGCCACAGCAGCCGCCCGCGCGTCATGAGGCCACCGCCGTGGCGGGGTGGTCGCCCGGAGCGGCGATGACCGACATGATGGTGTCCACCGAGACGTCCTGGCCGGTCAGTTCGGCTACTTTGTGACGGTCACGCAGGACGACGACCCGGTCGGACACGCGTACCACTTCTTCCAGTTCGGCGGAGATGAACAGCACCGCCATTCCCTCGGCGGCGAGATCGGCCACCACTTTCTGGATGTGCGCCTTGGCGCCTATGTCGATGCCCCGGGTCGGTTCGTCGAGGATGAGCAGCCGAGGCCGGGTGACCAGCCAGCGTGCGAGCAGCACCTTCTGCTGGTTGCCGCCGGAAAGGGTGCTCATGAGGGCGTCGGGGTCGGCAGGACGGATGTCCAGCTTCTCGATGTACTCCTTCACCAGCGCCTCTGAGGTGCGCCTTGGGATGGGGCGCGCCCAGCCCCGGGCGGCCTGCAGAGCGAGCACGAGGTTGTCGCGGACACTGAGATCGGCGACGACCCCCTCGGCCTTGCGGTCCTCGGAGCAGAAGGCCACGCCCTGGGCGATCATCGCCCGGGGGCCGCGGGGCCGGAGTTCGCTGCCGTCGATCGTGAGAGTGCCGGTGTGCGCGCGGTCCGCGCCGAACAGCAGCCGGGCCAGTTCGGTGCGGCCCGAGCCGAGCAGACCGGCCAGGCCGACGACCTCCCCGGCGTGGATCTCCAGGTCGAGGGGCGCGATCGCGCCCGCGCGGCCCAGGGCGGTGGCGGTGAGCAGCGGCGCGGCGCCGGGCGCCCGGGTCTCCGAGCGCCGCTGCACCTCCTCCAGTGCCCCCATCTCACGGCCGAGCATCGCTGAGACGAGTTCGATGTGGTTCATCTCGGAGGGCAGGTACTCACCGACGAGAGAACCGTTGCGCAGGACGGTCATGCGGTCGGCGATCTCGTAGATCTGGTCGAGGAAGTGGGAGACGAACAGGATGGCGACTCCGTCGTCGCGCAGCACGCGCACGATGCGGAAGAGTTCGGCGACCTCGTCGGCGTCGAGGCTGGAGGTGGGCTCGTCCAGAACCAGGACCCGTGCGTCCACGACCAGTGCCCTGGCGATCGCCACGAGTTGCTGCACGGCGATCGGGTGAGAGCTCAGGAGGGAGGCGGGATCGATGGACAGGCCGATGCGGGCGAGCAGTTCCTTCGCCCGCGCGCGCATGGCCCGTGCGTCGATGTGCCCCAGCCTGCGCGGCTCGCGGCCCAGCAGGATGTTCTCCGCCACCGAGAGGTTGGGGAGGAGGTTGACCTCCTGGTAGACGGTGCTGATCCCCGCTTCCTGAGCTTGACCGGGCGTGTCGAAGACGACCGGTCGGCCCTGCAGGCGGATGGCGCCTGCCGTCGGAGCGTGCACGCCGGTGAGTGCCTTGATGAGGGTGGACTTGCCTGCCCCGTTCTCGCCCATCAGGGCGTGCACTTCCCCGGGGAGCAGGCGGAAGTCGACGCCTGAGAGAGCTTTGACGCCGGGGAACTCGACGCTGATGCCGCGCATCTCCACCACCGGGGCGCTGGTGAGCGCTGAGGAATCGGTCATGACCAATGCTTTCGTCGTGGGTGCAGTCCCTGCCGCCGTCAAAGGCCCACGGGGGCAGGGACTGGTGCTCCGGGGTCAGTACTGCCGGTCGGGCAGTGCCTTCTGGGCCTGCTCGGGCGTGAAGGTGGTCTCCTCCGTGACCACCCGCTTGGGGACCTCCTCGCCGTCCACGACCTTCATGGCGAGGTCCATGAGCTGGTCGCCCAGGAGCGGGTTGCACTCGACGATGAAGTTGATCTCCCCGTCGGCCAGGGCCTGCATCCCGTCCTTGACGGCGTCCACCGTAATGATCTTGATGTCCTCGCCGGGCTTCTTGCCGGCGGCCTTGATGGCTTCGATGGCGCCCAGCCCCATGTCGTCGTTGTGGGCGTAGACCACGTCGACGTCGGGGTTGGAACGCAGGAAGGCCTCCATGACCTGCTTGCCGCCGGAGCGGGTGAAGTCACCGCTCTGGGAGGCCTTGATCGTGATGTCAGGGCGTGCGGCGATCTTCTCCGCGAACCCCTTCTTGCGGTCGATGGCGGGTGCGGCGCCGGTGGTGCCCTGCAGTTCCACCACGTTGACGGGGCCCTCGGTGTTCTCGACCAGCCACTGGCCGGCCTTCTCGCCCTCCTCGACGAAGTCGGAGCCGAGGAACGTCTCGTACAGGGTCTCGTCGTCGGAGTCGACCGCGCGGTCGGTCAGGATCACGGGGATGCGCGCCCGCTTGGCCTCCAGCAGCACCGCGTCCCAGCCGGTCTCCACCACCGGGCTGAAGGCGATGACGTCGACCTTCTGCTGGATGAAGGAGCGGATGGCCTTGATCTGGTTCTCCTGCTTCTGCTGGGCGTCGGAGAACTTCAGTTCGACGCCCGCCGCCTTCGCGGACTGCTGGATGGACTTGGTGTTGGCCGTGCGCCAACCGCTCTCGGCGCCGACCTGGGCGAAGCCCATCGTGATCTCGCCGCCCTCGCCGTCCTTGCTCGAGGTGCTGCCCGAACCGCACGCCGTCAGTGTGGCGAGCAGCAGAACGCTGACACCCGTGGCGATCTTCTTCAACACTGCTTCCTCCGTGCTCAACTGTGCCCACTCGGGGTGGCGAGCTTCGCGTGACCGGAGTCACTGGTGCATCAGAGTGAGCGCTCACATCTGCACAGTCAACCCCTGGGAAACGGCAATTGCGCATCGCTGGGACAGGAATGAGGATGCGATATGTTAGCGCTCATTATCGTGTCGCCCCGGATGGTCGAGAGGCACGAACGCCTCTGCTCCGGATCTCGGCGGACGGGGAGAGGGTGCGCTGGCTGTCAGCCCCCTAAGGGCTGTCCCGTAGTCCCTGGTGGATCAGCGTGCGGCGTCAGATGCGGTGCATCGCAAG
>NZ_JBBBEN010000080.1:0-6316 GCF_037137275.1 Streptomyces pratensis
CAGGCGCTGGCTTACACCATCTTCACCTCGGGCTCGACCGGCCGCCCCAAGGGCGTCGAGGTCACCCACCAGGGCCTGGCCAACCATGTCGCCTGGGCGGCACGGGAGTTGGCGTCCCAGGGACAGGGCGGCGCACCGCTGTTCTCCTCGGTCGCCTTCGACCTCGTCGTCCCCAACCTCTGGGCCCCCCTCGTCACCGGCCAGAAGGTCCACACCGTCGCCCAGGACACCGACATGGCCGACCTCGGCCGTGAGGTCGCCGCGGCGGGACCGTACAGCTTCATCAAGCTGACACCGGGCCATCTCGACGTCTTGGTCGAGCAGCTGACCGCCGAACAGGCCGCATCCCTCGCGCCGGTGCTCGTCGTCGCCGGCGAGGCCTTCACCCGCACCACCCTGGAACGCTGGCGAACCCTCGCCCCGCACACCCGGCTGATCAACGAATACGGACCCACCGAAGCATCCGTCGGAACCTGCGTCTACCCAGTACCCGCAGACGAGGCGGCCGAGGTGCTGCCCATCGGCACCCCTCTGCCCAACATGACCATGTACGTCCTCGACGCGGCCCTCGAACCCACCCCGATCGGCGTCCCGGGCGAGCTGTACGTCGGCGGCACCGGCGTGGCCCGCGGCTACGCAGGCCGACCCGACCTCACCGCCGACCGCTTCGTACCCGACCCGCACGGAACACCCGGCGACCGCCTCTACCGCACCGGCGACCTCGTCCGCACCCGCCCCGACGGCGCCGTCGAATTCCTCGGCCGCCTCGACGACCAGATCAAGATCCGCGGCCACCGCATCGAACCCGGCGAGATCCAGAGCGTCCTCACCGACCACCCCGCCATCCGCGACGCGGTCGTCATACCCCGCACGACCACGGCCGGCGAGACCCACCTCGTCGCGTACTACGTGAGCACCGAGGGGAGCTCCGTCGATGCGGCCGACCTCGGGAAGCACGCCGCCGAGCGGCTGCCCGACTACATGCTCCCCACCGCCTACATCGCTCTCGACACCATCCCCCTCAACACCAACGGCAAGACCGACAAACGCGCCCTCCCCGACCCCGACGACACCGCGGACCCTGCGGCGGGTATCGCACCCCGCACCGTCACCGAGGAGCGGATCGCCGACATCTGGAGCGAACTCCTCGGCACCCGGGTGGGCGTGGAGGACAGCTTCTTCCAGAGCGGCGGGAACTCGATCCTCGCCATCCGCCTCATCTCGCGGATCCAGGAGGAGTTCGACATCGACTTCAAGGTGCGCACCGTCTTCGAGGGCCCGACCGTGGCCCGTCTCGCCGCCGCCGTGGAGGCCACGGTCACCGCCGAGATCGACGCGGAGCTGGCCGCGTACCCCCCAGCCGCACACCCGCACGCAACCCCGACGAACGGCCAGGCCCTGGCGAAGGAGTTCACGGTATGAGCACGGACGCGATCATCCCCGCCGGCCTCGGCACCGACGAGCCCGGAGCGGGCCCGGAGGTCCAGGCCGCCGAGCGGGCCCGCCAGGAACTGATCCGGCGGCGCCTGGCCGGCCGGGGCCCCGGCCGCAGACCGGCGATACCGCGGGCCGACCGGGCGGCCCCCCTGCGGCTCTCCTACGGCCAGGAACAGATGTGGTTCCTCAGCCGCCTCGACCCGGACAGCACCCAGTACCTCGTCCCGTTCGTCGTCACCCTGACCGGGCCCCTCGACGCCGGCCTGCTCGGCACCGCCTGGCAGCGCCTCACCGACCGCCACGAGATCCTGCGCACCCGCTACACCCTGGCCGGGGAGAGCCCGGTCCAGGTCGTCTCCGACGCCGAGCGGGTCACCCTGCCCGTCGTCGACCTGACCGGCACCGCCCCCGGTGCGCGGACGGCCGCCGTCCAGGACGTCATCGACCGCGAGCTGTTCCTCCCCTTCGACCTGGAGCGCGACCTGCCCGTCCGGGGCCGGCTGCTGCGGCTCGCCGACGACGAGCACGTCCTGGCCCTGGTCTTCCACCACATCGCCTGCGACGCCTGGTCCACCGAGGTCGTCGCCCGCGAAGTGAGCGCCCTCTACACGGCCCTCGCCGAGGGTACGGAGGCGGCCCTTCCGCCGGTCCCCGTGCAGTACGCCGACTTCGCCGCCTGGCAGCGCGCCGAGATGTCCGGTGCGACGCTGGAGCGCCACCTCGACTACTGGAAGAGCCAACTCGTCGGGCTCACCCCCATCGAGCTGCCCACCGACCGCCCCCGCAAGGCCGTCCGTGACGCGTCCGGCGCCACCGTGGCCTTCTCCCTGCCCGGCGAACTCGCCACCCGGCTAAGGGCGTTCGCCGAGGACCAGAACGCCACGCTCTTCATGGTGTTCCTGGCCGCCTACCACGGCCTGCTCGCCCGGTACACGGGCACCACCGACATCGCCGTCGGCACCGTCGTCTCCGGGCGCGGCCGCCCCGAGCTCCAGGGCATGGTCGGCTACGGCATCAACAGCTTGGTCCTGCGCGGCCACTGGGAGGTCGAGCCGACCTTCCGCGAACTGGTGGCCCGCACCAAGGACACCGTGCTGGGCGCCTTCGACCACCAGGGCGTGCCCTTCGCCCAGCTCATCGACGCCGTCCAGCCCGAACGCGACCTCGCCCGCAACCCGCTGTTCGACGTGGCGCTGACCATGCACGGCGAGCGCACCGACGCCTTCTCCCTGCCCGGCATCGCCGTCGAACCCTTCCAGGGCGAGGGCGACGCCGCCAAGTACGATCTCGACCTCCAGTTCCGCGAGGGCGCCGACGGGTCCCTGCACGGGCACCTGGAGTACGCCATCGAACTCTTCGACCGCACCACCGCCGAGCGGCTCACCGGGCACCTGGTGCGGCTGCTGGACGCGGCCGTCACCACCCCGGACCGCGAGATCGGCGCCCTAGGCCTGCTCGGCGCGGACGAGCACGCCTGGCTCACCGCGGGCGCCGCCGTCACCGGCGAGGTCACCGGCACCGTGCACGGCGCCTTCGAGGCGCAGGTCCGGCGGACCCCGGACGCCGTCGCCGTCACCTTCGAGGCCGAGGAGCTGACGTACGCGCAGCTCAACGAACGGGCCAACCGCATCGCCCACCGGCTGCAGGCGGCGGGCGTCGGCCCGGAGACCCTCGTGGGCGTCTGCCTGGAGCGCTCGGCCGACCTGGTCCCCGCGCTGCTCGGCGTCCTCAAGGCGGGCGGCGCCTATCTGCCGCTCGACCCGGCGGCACCGGCCGACCGGCTCGGCTTCATGATCGCCGATGCCGCTGTCCCGGTCGTCGTCACGCAGAGCGCTCACACGGGGCTCCTGGCCCCGCTGCACTCCGGCACGACCCTGGTCCTGGACGCCGACGGGACGCGGGGGACGGCCCCGGCCCACGACCCGGAGCCCGTCGCGGGCGCCGACCACCTCGTCTACGTCATCTACACCTCGGGCTCCACCGGCCGCCCCAAGGGCGTCTGCCTCACCCACGCCAACGTGCTGCGCCTGTTCGACGTCACCGGCCGCCGCACCGGCTTCCACGCCGACGACGTGTGGACGCTGTTCCACTCCTACGCCTTCGACTTCTCCGTGTGGGAGATGTTCGGCGCGCTGCTGCACGGCGGGCGCCTGGTCGTCGTGCCGAAGGAGGTGACCCGCGACCCGTCCGCCTTCCTGGACCTGCTCGTCGAGCAGCGGGTCAGCGTCCTCAACCAGACGCCGTCCGCGTTCCGCGCCCTGGTCGCCGCCGCCCGCGAGGGCGACCCGCGCGTGGACCGGCTGGCGCTGCGCACCGTGGTCTTCGGCGGGGAGAAGCTGGAGGTCGCCGACCTGCGGCCGTGGGCCGACCGGCTCGGCCTCGACCGGCCGACACTCGTCAACATGTACGGGATCACCGAGACCACCGTGCACGTCACCCACCACGAGCTGACGGCGACCGACCTGGGCGCGGGCGTCAGCCCCGTCGGCGTCGCCCTCGACGACCTGGCCGTCCACCTCCTCGACGGACGCGGCAACCCGGTCCCCGTCGGCGTCTTCGGCGAGATCCACGTCGCCGGGCGCGGTGTGGCGCGCGGCTACCTGGGCCGGCCCGAACTGACCGCCGAGCGCTTCGTGCCCGACCCCTTCGGGGAGCCCGGCAGCCGGCTGTACCGCAGCGGCGACGTGGCCCGCCGGCTCGCCGACGGCAGCCTGGAGTTCCTCGGCCGCAACGACGAACAGGTCAAGATCCGCGGCTTCCGCATCGAGCTGGGCGAGATCAACGCCGTGCTCGCCGCGCGGGAGAGCGTCCGTGACGCCGTGGTCCTGGCCCGTGAGGTCACCCCCGGCGACCGCCAGCTCGTGGCCTACGTGGTGCCCGCGCCCGGCACGGAGTTCGACGCCGCCGCCCTGCGCACCGCGCTCGGCCGCGACCTGCCCGAGTACATGGTCCCGGCCTGCTTCGTCGCCCTCGACCAGCTGCCGCTGACCGTGAACGGCAAGCTCGACGACAAGGCGCTGCCCGCGCCGCAGCCCGGCGCCGTGCGCGCCGCCGGCCAGACGTACACCGCGCCGCGCACCGGCCTGGAGCGCCGGGTGGCCGCGATCTGGGGCGAGGTCCTCAAGGTGCCGTCCGTCGGCGTGCACGACAGCTTCTTCGACCTGGGCGGGCATTCGCTGCGCGCCATCAACCTCGCCGGTCACCTGCGCGAGGCCGGTCTCGACGTGTCCGTGCGCGATCTCTTCGAGCACCGCACGGTGGCCCGTCTCTCGGAGCGGCTCGCCGAACGCGCGCCTATGGTCCGCACGGCCGGCGTCCAGCCGTTCGAGCTGGTCACGGCCGCCGACCGGAAGCGGATGCCGGCGGGCCTGGCCGACGCGTACCCGATGTCGCAGGTCCAGATCGGCATGGTCGTCGAGATGCTCAGCGACGCCCGCCGCCCGTACCACAACTCCACGTCGTTCCGGGTCCGGGACGACCGGCCCTTCTCGGTCGAGGCGCTGCGTGCGGCGGCCCGGGCGGCCGTGACGCGCCACGAGGTCCTGCGCACCTCCTTCGACCTCAACTCCTACGACGTGCCGATGCAGTTGGTGCACCGCGACGTCGATCCGCCGGTCACGGTCAACGACCTCGGCGGCCTGGACGCCGCCGGCATCGAGAGCGCGCTGCGGGAGTTCACCGCCCGCGAGCGGGCCGCGCTCATCCCGCTGGACGCGGCCCCGCAGCTGCGGCTGACCGGGCACGCCTGCGACGACGGCAGCTGGTGGCTGACGATCACCGAGTGCCACGCCATCCTCGACGGCTGGAGCCACCACTCCCTCCTGATGGAGCTCGTCGAGGGGTACGACCGGGCGCGCGGCGGCGCCGCGATCACGCGTCCTGAGGCACCCGGCGTCCGGTTCGCGGACTTCGTCGCGGCCGAGCTGACCTCGCGCGAGGAGGGCGCGGACCGCGCGTACTGGACGGACATCGTCGAGCGCTACGAGCCGTTCGCCTTCCCCGAGGCATGGGCGGGCGACGGGGAGGCGGGTGACCCGCACCGCGTCAAGGTTCCCGTGCACGACCTGGAGGATCGGCTGCGCGCACTGGCCTCGGCGGCCGGAGCGTCCTTCAAGAGCGTGCTGCACGCCGCGTACCTCAGGACGATGAGCGCGGTCACCGGCCAGGAGAGGTTTTTCACCGGCCTGGTCTGCAACGCGCGCCCCGAGGCGCTGGGCGCCGACGGCGTCTACGGCATGCACCTCAACACCCTGCCGTTCGCCTTCGACGGCGCCTCGGGCACCTGGACCGACCTGGTGGCGCGGGTCTTCGGCCGCGAGGTGGAGCTGTGGCCGCACCGCGGCTACCCGATGCCCGACATCCAGCGTGCCGCGCCGGACGCCGGCCGGCTGGTCTCGGTCCGTTTCAGCTACCACGACTTCGACCAGGTCGACCGCGAGCAGGTCGACTACCTGGCGAGCATCGACGACAGCCCCACCGAGTTCCCGCTCGGCGTCTCCGCCCGTCTGGGCCACCTCTTCCTCACCGGCGGACGCAAGCACCTGACCGAGCAGGCCCTGCGGCACCTCGCGGGCATCCTGCGCCAGGTGCTGGAGGCCATGGCCGCCGACCCGCTCGGCGACGCCGCCGCCTCCTGCCTCCCGGCGGCCGACCGGGACCGCCTGCTGGCCGAAGGCACCGGTGAGCGGGCCGATTTCGACACCGCCGCCGTACCGTCCCGGTTCGAGGAGCAGGCCCGCCGCACCCCGGGCGCGACTGCCGTCTCGCTGGCCGGCACGTCGGTGACGTACGCGGAGCTCGACGCGCGCGCCAACCGGCTCGCGCACCACCTGCGCGCGCTGGGCGTGCGCCCGCACACCCCGGTCGGCGTCCTGCTGGA
>NZ_JBBBEN010000081.1:0-5497 GCF_037137275.1 Streptomyces pratensis
ACGGCTGCCGAGCTGTGCGGCTGGTCGGTCGGCTGGGTCTCCACCCGCTACCAGGAACACCGCGACACCCCCACCACCGCCGCCGCCGCCGTCCCGGACCTTGAGGGAGCCACCGCATGATCACCCTGATCCGCACCCGCACTCTCGACGACCTGCGAACCGACCTCGCCAACCGCGAAGCGGATGCCCGGGCCGCCCGCGCCAAGGGCGAGCAGCACGAACGGGAACGGGACCTCGCCACCGCGGCGTCGACCCGCGCCGGGGTCACGGTGGAGGAGCTGCGGGCCGCGCTCACCCGCGCAACGCAGGCTGCGGCCCGCCTTGAGGGCGAGCTGGAAGCCCTGCGGGCCCAGTCCCTGCTGGACACCGAGGACCGCCAGGCCCTGCGCACCCTGCTGCGCACCACCCGCAAGCAGAACAGCCGGGCGGAGCGGGTCTACGTCCTGTTCCACCACGGACGCCTGCACAGCGTCCACCCGACAGCGGAAGCGGCGGAGATCGCCGCAGAGGCCGAAGGGGCCCCGCGCTCCAACTGGACCACCCACACCCCGGGGGCCGCCATGCCCCCGGCCTGTGAGGTCACCTGGCGGGTTCAGCCCCTGCCCTTCGGCACCACGACGCCATGAGCGGCTTGCCCGCCTACCGGTGGCGTCTAGCCCCCGATGGTCTGGCCACCCGCCGTCAGCTCCGCGCGCTGGGGCTGCGGCCGGGTGGCCAGGACGTCGTCGCCGAACTCCACCGGCCCCGCCGCCGTCGGGCCCCGCTGGTCGCCTACCTCTACCGCGTCGACCGGGCCAAGCCCGTACGCCCCATGACTCCGGGCCGTGCCGCTGCTCTGGCTGCGGCGATGCGCGCCCGCCGTACCTGCCCCAATTGCCGCCTGGATGCCGGGTACTGCATCCCGCGGTCGCTCGGCATGTGCGTGCCCTGCCATGACACCCCGCCGCCCCGGAAGGACGCCACCGCATGATGACCGCCGCTGAGTACCGCGCCGCCGCCGAACGCCTCGTCACCAAGGACCCGTGCACCGGCCCCATCAGCCCCGACGCGTTCCGCAGGGCCGAGATCTACGCCCAGCTCGCCGTGTCCGCCTCGATCTCCGAAGCGGCCAAGACCCGCGACACCGCACCCGCCCAGCACTGATCAACCGCCCCGGACCACGGCGTGAGGCTGCCGGATCGACTCCGGCCCGGGGCACTCCCGCACCACCCACCCCGCGGAAGGAACCGCATGGACCACCTGCCCGCACCCCGACCCCCATCGGTCGTCCGCCTCCCGGACGGCACCCCCGCCTACACCGACCACCTCCCCACCGCCTACCAGCAGTCCGCGGCTGTGCCGCAGGTGGTGCACGTCCACCAGGCCCCGCCGGACCGCACCGTTCAGCGTCTCGCGCTCGGCTCCGGTGTGGGCGCCGGGGCCGTCGCCGCCGGGGTCTACTTCGGCCCCCTCCTCGTCGGCGTCCTCACCGCCATCGCCGCCAACCTCGCCCTCCTCGCCCTCGTCGCCTCCGTCTGCGCCTGGGGCGTCGTCACCGTCGTGAAGTCCATCGGCGGCAAGACCGGCCGCAAGGCCCGCTGACCCGAAGGGAGAACGCCTCATGTTCCAGGCAGGCCAAGAGGTGCGGATCGTCGCGTGTGAGGACGACCCGCGTGCGGTCGGCTGGACCGGTCGCATCGTTGACGAGGTCCCCCCGGGGCCGCTGACAGGCGGCCGGTGGACCGTCAACCGGGTCGGGCTGCTCATCGGCCCCGTCCTGTGCCACTCCCACGAACTGCGGCTCACCTGACGGCTGCCCGCGTCGCCCCAGCCACTACCGGGGCGGCAAGGGGAGCCGGACAGCCCGGCCCACCCAGGGAGGCACATCGTGCACAGCTACACCCGAGCCGAGACCCGCGAACGCAACAAGCTGTTCCGGCAGGGCTTCCGCCAGGCCCTCGCGGACTGCGTCGACCCCGACATCAGCCGGAAGATCGAGCGCATCGACCAGGCCGCCGCCGAACGCGGTGCGCAGGAACTCGCCGCGCTGCACAAGGTCCAGGCCGACGCCCGTCAGGACCTCGCCGCCGCCAAGGCCGTTGAGCGCACCGCTCCCCGCGCCGACAGGGCCGCCGCCCGCGAGGCCCGCAAGGCCGCCGAGCAGCGCGTCCGCCTCGCGGAGCGGGCCGTCCACAAGGCCGAGCGGAGCTGAGCGGGGGCGGCCGGACCCGGCCAAGGAAACCGGCCGCCCCCATCACCCCAACCCGTAGCACTGAGCAGGAGAGGCACGTTCATCATGACCGAACCCGCCATCGCAGGCCCCGGAATGGGGACCGTGCACCACCTTGACGACCACCGCCCCACCCCGCCGGCCGAACCCGTCAGTTTGGTCAAGGACGCGGCCACCGAGCCGACCAGCCCGCCTCCCAAGGTCGACCCGCAGGAGTCGCGGATCGTCCGGACCGGCCGTGCCGTGCGCAGGGTCGCCACGCACGACCGCACCCGCTCCACCGCCCGGTTCACCGTCCGGCACGGCATGTACGTGGTCGGCGGCGGCCGGATCGTGGCCCGCCGTGCGTGGGAGGGCCGCACCGCGTCCCGGTACCTGCGGATGCTGCGGGCGGCGGAAGCCGCGGGGAACACCGAACTGGCCGAGGAGTGGGAAGAGCGCCTGCACCGCTTCCGGGCCGAGCGGCACAAGCGGCGTATGGACCTGCTGACCGCACCGCAACAGGCGGTCAAGGCCGCCGGATACGGGGCGGCCGGCGGACTCGGCTTACTCCTCGCGGTCGGGATCGCGCTCGCCATCGCGACGAAGGACCCCGCCGACGTGATCACCCCGCTCATGGCGCTGGTGGATCTGATCCGGCTGCTGGTCGTCATCGTGACCGTCGTGTGGGGCCCGCTCCTCGCGGTGGGCCCGTGGCTCGCCCTCGCCGCCGTGTGGGCGGTGGGGCGTCACCAGCAGGCCGCCCCCGCGTGGGCGATGCCCGCCGCCGACACCGGGGGCCGGGACGTGGTCCCGGATGAGGGGGCCATCCTGGACGCGCTGCGGCACCTGGGCATCCCGAAGCTCAACGCCGCGTTCAAGGACGGGTGGCAGCCCCGATGGGTGGCCCCGACGACCCGCCTGGGCAACGGGTGGCACTCCCGGCTCCAACTCCCCATGGGCGTCACCGTCGAGATGGTCACCGACAAGAAGACCGTCCTGGCCCACAACCTGATGCGCAAACCGGTCGAGGTCTGGCCCACCGAAGCAGAAGCCAGCGTCCTCGATCTGTGGGTGGCCGACCAAGGTTCCCTGTCCGGGAAGGTGCCGGACTGGCCGCTGCTGACCGGTGGGGAGGCGGACTACTTCAAGGGGGTGCCCGTCGGGGTGTCCCAGCGCGGTGACCAGGTGTTCGGCAAGCTCATGGCCGCCAACTACATGGTCGGCGGGATCATGGGATCGGGGAAGTCGTCCCTGGTCGTGGCCCTGCTACTGGGGGCGATGCTCGATCCGCTGGTCGACATCGAGGCGTACGTCATGGCCTACAACGTCGACTACGACCCGATGCGCGAACGCCTCCGGACCCTGGTCAAGGGCGATGACGACGAACAGATCGAGGCCGCCGTCAAAGCCCTGCGGAACCTCCGCAACGAGGTCACCGAGCGGGGCAAGCTCCTGGAACAGCTCGGTGGCGACGAGGTCCGCCTGACCCGCGCCCTGGCCCAGCGTGACCCCAGGATGCGGCCGAAGGTCGTGGTGTTCGACGAGTGCCACGAGCTGTTCATGCACAAGAAGTACGGCCCTGAGGCCGCCGAACTCGCGGTCAAGGTCATGAAGAAGGCCCGCAAGGTCGGCATCACCCTCATCTTCGTCACCGTGTCCCCCACGGCGGACAGCATCCCGAAGGACGTCACCCGCAACACCTCCCACCGGGTCGCGTTCGCCGTGGGCGACCACGTCGCCAACGACGGACTCCTCGGGACCGGCAAGCACAAGGCCGGGATCACCGCCACCAACCTCAACCCGGCCGAGAACGTCGGCACCGCCCTCACCGTCGGCTTCACCAAGAACCCGTTCGAGCTGGTCCGCGCCCACTACGTCCGCAAGGACTCCACCACCGACCAGATCACCCCCGTCGTCAAACGCGCCCTCGCCCTACGCGAAGGCATGACGACCGCCCCGGACGCGCCGGCCGATGAGCCCGCCGACCACCTGACCGACTTCCTCACCGTGCTGGGCGACCAGAAGCGGATGCGCACGGACGAGGTCCGCCAGCGCCTCGCCGCCCACAACCCGGGCGAGTACCACGGGTGGACCGCCAGCGACCTCGCCAACGCCCTGGACGCGGTCGGGGCACCGGCCTACAAGTCCGGCGGGGTCATGGTCATCAGCCGCGCCCGGCTCCTCGAAGCATCCGAGGACCGCACCGACACCACCCCCGACAGTCACACCGCGTGAAGGGAGGCGGGCAGGGAGGCAGGGAGAACTCCCTACCCGCCTCCCTTACCCCGCCTCCCCAACCTGACCAGCCGTAACACCCCGTTAGGGAGGCAGGGAGGCGGCCCCCCGCCGACCAGCGAGAACCCCGAAAACTTTGGTTCCAGCACCCCTCACCGCCTCCCTCCCTGTCACACACAGCAACAGATGCCGACTACTGCGACTGCTGAGAGGACACCCGATGCGACTGCGCATCCAGCTCACCGGCTGGGACCGCCGGACCCTGATCCTGACCGACACCCCCCGCCCCGACTGCCCCCGCTGTGACGGCGACGGCGGGTTCGCCTACGACTACGGCGACCACGAAGGGGAGTACGCCGGCACCGAGTGGGACCCCTGCACCTGCTGGAACGAAGCCCGCCGCTGGACCCTGCTCCGACTCCCGCGCATCCCCCGCCGCCGGGCCGACCGCGACCCGTGGAGCAGCGAACCACCCTTCTGACCGCAACGACCACCCCCGGCACGACGAAAGCGGCCCCCGTCCGACCAAAGATCTGGGGCCGCTCTCGTCTGCCAGAACCTCTCAGAACTGGAGACACCCATCATGACTCACCCCACCCCGGTGCGGGAGGCCGCACGCCTCGTCGTGATCGAGGCCGCCCGCGCCTACGTCGCCAACATCGGCCCCATCGACCTCACCAACCCGGGCGTCCTGGTCGGTCACCTCATGGCCGCCGAGACCCTCCTCATGGAGATCGTCGCCGCACACGACGAGCCCACCGGAGCCGCGGCATGAACGCCCACCTCCTGAACGTCGCCCTGGATGCGGCCGAGCGTGGATGGCACGTCTTTCCGCTCCGCCCCCGCGACAAGCGACCCGCCCTCCACGGTGAGACCGCCTGCCCCGGCACTGGCGACTGCGCGGCCGGTCACCGAAAGTGGGAGCAGCGGGCCGCCACCGACCCCGACCGCATCCGCAAGGCGTGGTCGGCGGGGGCGTTCAACGTCGGGATCGCCACCGGGCCCAGTGGGCTGGTCGTGGTGGACCTGGACCCGGTCAAGGCGAAGGACCCGAAAGGAACGCCTGACGGC
>NZ_JBBBEN010000082.1:0-20059 GCF_037137275.1 Streptomyces pratensis
GGTCTCAGATGAGGTGTTTGAAGGTGCCCCAGCCGTGGCCGATCTTGGTGGCGGCGTTGAGGCTGTTGCTCTTGCTGGTGTAGAGGAAGAGGTCGCCGGTGTTGCGGTTGACGGTGATGACGTCTGCGCGTCCGTCGCTGTTGATGTCGGCCAGGGTGAGTTTGTTCATGAGGTGGAAGCTGGTGCCGATTTCGATGGCGTTGCTGATGCCGCCGGAGATGCCGGGGTAGAGCTGGAGGGTTCCGGTGTCTTCGCGGGTGGCGATGAGGTCGGCGATGTTGTCGCCGTTGAAGTCGCCGGCGGCCAGGTTGGTCATCTTCGACCAGCCGCTGCCGATCTGCTTGGTGTAGGTCACTCCGCTGCCGTTGCCGGTGTAGAGGTGCAGGGTGGCGTCTGTTTTGCGGACGGCGACGATGTCGGCCTTGCCGTCGCCGGTGAAGTCGCCGACCGCGAGGTGTTCGATGCCGGTCCAGCTGTGTCCGATTTCCTTGGCGGACTCGAATCCGCCGTCGCCGTCGCCGAGGTAGAGGAACAGTTTGCCGGTGTTCTTGTTGGTGGCGATGAGGTCGCCGTCGCCGTCGCCGTTGAAGTCGGCGCCGGCGACCTTGTCCATGTCGTCCCAGCCGCCGCCGAGCTCCTTCGTGAAGTCCACGCCGGTGGAGCCGTTGCCGTAGTAGAGCTGCAGGGTGTTGGTGGAGTCCACTCCCAGCAGGTCGTCCTTCAGGTCACCGGTGTAATCGTGATCACGGGTAACGGTGACGTCCTCGATGATGTTCTTGTACCGGTACGGAAGGTAGGAACCGGAGTTGTTGAAGTAGGAATACGGGATCGTGCGGCGCACGGCGTGCGGAGGGGTCTGCTCGATGCCCACGTAAGACGTCTTCGAGGAGTCGGTCCAGCGCTCGAACAGGACGACGTGGGAGCCGCTCGTGGGGTTCGAGGGGTTGTGGAAGAGGAGCATGTCCCCCTTCTTCAGTTCCCCCTTGGAGATGCGTGTGGCGTAGGTGTCGAGATTGCCGGTCCAGGCGTTTGTGCCGAGGTTCCAGGCCATGGAGATCAGGCCGGAGCAGTCTGTCCGGTAGCCCTCGCGGTAGTCGTTCATGCTGTACGGCACCTTGGCGGCGACCCAGGTCTTGGCGCGGGCTATGACCGCGCTACGAGTGATCGGAGCCATGGCGGCCGAGGAGTATCCGCTGCGCGCGGTGTCGGTCTTCAGCGGCCCCACTTCGCCCTGGGGGCGCTCGACGTCCCCGGCAGGGGCGCTCACCGTGGCGGGGGTGATCGGGGCCGCCGTCGCGACGGGGGAGAGGGCGAGGGTGCCCAGGACGGTGGCGGAGGCCAGGGCCACTGTGAGGGCAGTGGTGCGTACAGGCTTTGTCGTGGGCATGACTTTTTACTCCTGGTGAGGTGATCGTGTGGTGAAGTCCGCGGCGACTGCCTGCCGAGATGCGGGCGTTCCGCGCGGCGGCGTCCGCGATGCAGGGGGAGCGAGGAGAGGGCCGAAGGGGCGAGGAGCCGCCCGGCGGGGCGGGGCGCGGCCGTCCTGTGGGCATAGCCGCGAAGTCGAGCGGGCCGGCTACTGCCAGCCGAAGTCGCCCTCGGCCAGGTCTTGGCTGGAGGCGTTCCACCGGCCTGAGCCCTGGCTTCCGGCGGCGGCGGCCCCGGAAGCCGCCTCCAGGCCGAGTGCCAGTGATCCTGCGGCAAGGGCGGCGAGGGTGACGACCGCGGCGGCTGTGGTGGTGCGGAGGGCTCTCATGGCGGCTGATCCTTCGGCGGGGAGGGCTCTTCGGGCTGTTCCGCCCCTCTGTTTCGCGGCGCGGTGAAGACGGGCTGTCGTGTTCGCCGGTCGGTGTCCCTTACGGCGAGAACTACTCTCGTCGCAGGTCAAAGGGGTTGGAAGGGCTTTCCGGTGGCCTCAATGGTCCATGCCCCAATGGGGCCAGCAGCGGTGCCTCGGCCGCGCTGAGGCCCCAACCGGCCAGCGTCGTGCAGGTGTTCAGCAACCGATGGCACAGCGCCTCCGCCAGGGCTTCGGCCTCCGACAGCGACTCCGCCACCACGAAGATGCCGAGAACCGGGTCCGGCACGGCATGCGGATGAGCGGTCACGTGCTCCACCCGTTCGCCGGGGCGCGCGAGAGCGAGAACGAGCCGAGCCGCTTCGGCGGGCAGGCAAGCGCCGGGCGGGGCCTGCAGCCGGGCGTGAATCAGATACATGCCCTTGAGCTTGACAACTGGCCGTCGGGCAAGCCGCCCTGGCGATTGGCCTGTTGCGGACATGGGCGGAATGGGCCAGCCTTCTTCTCCGCTCCCCTCCCGCCCTGATTCGCGTGCGATTATCGTGAAGATCACTTCATGGGAAAGTCGCTGAATTGGGGGGCTGTACATGCTGACTTCGTTGGGTGTGGACAGACGGACGGAAGCCGTATACCGCGCGATGCTGACGCACCCGGACGAAGGCGTCGCTGATCTCTGCCGCCGCCTCGGAATGTCGGAGGGAGACATACGTGGCAGCTTCGACCGCCTCAGTGAGCTGGCCCTCGTGCGTCCCTCATCCGAGGAACACGGTCGACTGCGGGCGGTCAGCCCGGACATCGGCATGGAAATCCTGCTCACCCGTCAACAAGCCGAGATCGCTGCTCAGCAGCACCGGGTCGAGACCTCGCGGGCAGCCGCCGCCCAGCTCATCTCCGAATACGCGGATCTGCGGCCGTCGGTCGCTGAGCCCGGCGTGGAGCACCTGGTCGGCCTGGACCGCGTCCGGGAACGCCTGATCCTTTTGCAGCGCGAGGTCCGGGAAGAGGTCATGATCTTCTCCCCGGGGGGCGAGCAGACCCAGGAGAATCTGGAAGCCTCCCGGCCTCTGGACGAGTCCCTGCTGGGCCGGGGGGTCCGTATGCGCACCGTCTATCTCGACAGTGTCCGCAACAGCCCGCATACCGTGGCATACGCCGAATGGCTGAGCGGCCTGGGACGGCAGGCCCGTACCGCGCCCACCTTGCCCGTCCGCCTGATCATCGCGGACCACAGCACCGCGGTCATCCCGGTCGACAGCGACGACACCGCCGCCGGCGCGGTGGTACTCACCGGGCAGGGCGCGCTAGCGGCCCTGTGTGCCTTGTTCGAATCCGTATGGGAGACGGCGAAGCCGTTCGGCGAGGCCGCACCGAGAGACGAAAGGGGGCTGACCGATACGGAGTCGACCGCCCTCAAGTTGCTGGCCGACGGTTTTACCGACGAGGCCATCGCCAAGCGGCTGGGCGTCTCGCACCGGACGGCCCGCCGCGTGGCGACGGGCCTGATGGAACGTCTCGGTGCCCGCAGCCGGTTCGAGGCGGGTGTAGGCGCGGTACGCCGGGGCTGGCTGAGGTAGGACGTACGTGAGGTTGTGATCAGCTTTCGGCCAGACTTCGTCCGAAGGGCTGCCCCGGTAGGCCGGCGGAAAGGCACCGACTGCGCGGCCACTTCGCCACCGCCGCGGCATGATGTTCGAGCGGGACGTGGGGCCGTGGCCGCCTCGTGGGGCGAGATCCTTCCCGGCGCTCCCGGCGCTCCCGGCGCTCCCGGCGCTCCCGGCGCTCCCGGCGCTCCCGGCGCTCCCGGCGCTCCCGGCGCTCCCGGCGCTCCCGGCGCGCTGGGGCGAAGGGGTGCGGGGGCCATCGATCCGCCTTCTGCCGACCGCGCCCCGTGCGGCATCTGCATGACGCCTCACCGGCCACTCTCACCCCGGTTTGACCCCCACATCCCCGCCCCGTAACCTTGACCCTCGGTGTGTTTCCGTACGCACCTGCCCCTGAGCACATCCCTCCCGGTAACGGTCGGTGTTCGCGCCGTCCGCCAGGAGAGGCCGCTCATCCTTCCGGATCGGTGCGGGCTTCGGCCCGTGCGAGCGGCTGGCATCAGGGGACCGTTCCGAGTGAGAGAGAGATCCGCGTGTACGCCATCGTGCGCAGCGGTGGTCGCCAGCACAAGGTTGCTGTCGGCGACATCGTTGAGGTTGACAAGATTTCCACTGCCAAGGTCGGCGACACGGTCGAGCTCTCGACCCTGCTCGTTGTCGACGGCGACGCCGTGACCAGCGACCCGTGGGTCCTGGCCGGGATCAAGGTCCAGGCCGAGATCGTGGACCACCACAAGGGCGCGAAGATCGACATCCTTCGCTACAAGAACAAGACCGGCTACCGCCGTCGCCAGGGTCACCGCCAGCAGTACACGGCGATCAAGGTCACCGGCATCCCCGCGGCTGCGAAGTAAGGGACTGAGAACACATGGCACACAAGAAGGGCGCATCTTCCACTCGGAACGGGCGCGACTCCAATGCTCAGCGGCTCGGCGTGAAGCGCTTCGGCGGCCAGGCCGTCAACGCCGGTGAGATCCTGGTCCGCCAGCGCGGCACCCACTTCCACCCCGGCGCGGGCGTCGGCCGTGGCGGCGACGACACGCTGTTCGCGCTGACCGCCGGTGCGGTGGAGTTCGGCACGCACCGTGGCCGCAAGGTCGTGAACATCGTTCCGCTCGCCGTCTGATTCCTCGACGCGCGCGGTAACGACACACAGCACCTTCCGAGGGCGGATCTCAGCTTTCCCGGCGAACGGGGAAGCGGGTCCGCCCTCGGCGTGTTACGACAGAGACCATCCCGCTTTTTCCTGCTGTACCTGGAGGCACCAACCATGACCACCTTCGTGGACCGCGTCGAGCTGCATGCCGCCGCGGGTAACGGAGGCCACGGCTGCGCCTCCGTCCACCGTGAGAAGTTCAAGCCGCTGGGAGGCCCCGACGGGGGCAACGGCGGTCGCGGCGGCGATGTGATCCTCGTGGTCGAGCAGTCCGTGACCACGCTGCTGGACTACCACCACAGCCCCCACCGCAAGGCCACCAACGGCCAGCCCGGCGCCGGTGACAACCGCTCCGGCAAGGACGGCCAGGACCTGGTCCTGCCCGTGCCGGACGGCACCGTGGTGCTCGACAGGGCGGGGAACGTGCTCGCCGACCTCGTCGGCCAGGGCACCACCTTCGTGGCCGGCCAGGGCGGCCGCGGCGGCCTGGGCAACGCGGCGCTGGCCTCGGCCCGCCGCAAGGCCCCGGGCTTCGCGCTGCTCGGCGAGCCGGGGGAGAGCCGGGACATCGTCCTGGAGCTCAAGACCGTCGCCGACGTGGCCCTCGTGGGGTATCCGAGCGCGGGCAAGTCCTCGCTGATCTCGGTGCTCTCCGCGGCCAAGCCGAAGATCGCGGACTACCCGTTCACCACCCTCGTGCCGAACCTCGGCGTCGTCACCGCCGGCTCGACCGTCTACACCATCGCGGACGTCCCCGGACTCATCCCCGGCGCCAGCCAGGGCAAGGGCCTGGGCCTGGAGTTCCTCCGGCACGTCGAGCGCTGCTCGGTCCTCGTGCACGTCCTGGACACGGCGACCCTGGAGTCCGACCGGGACCCCGTCTCCGACCTCGACATGATCGAGGAGGAGCTGCGGCTGTACGGGGGCCTGGAGAACCGGCCCCGCATCGTCGCCCTCAACAAGGTCGACATCCCGGACGGCCAGGACCTCGCCGACATGATCCGCCCCGACCTGGAGGCCCGCGGCTACCGCGTCTTCGAGGTCTCCGCCATCGCGCACAAGGGCCTCAACGAGTTGAGCTACGCGCTCGCCGGGATCATCGCGGAGGCGCGCGCCGCCAAGCCCAAGGAGGAGACGACCCGTATCGTCATCCGCCCCAAGGCCGTCGACGACGCGGGCTTCACGGTCACCCTGGACGACGAGGGCATCTACCGGGTGCGCGGCGAGAAGCCCGAGCGCTGGGTGCGCCAGACCGACTTCAACAACGACGAGGCCGTCGGCTACCTCGCGGACCGGCTCAACCGCCTCGGGGTCGAGGACGCCCTGATGAAGGCGGGCGCCCGGGCCGGCGACGGTGTGGCGATCGGACCCGAGGAGAACGCGGTCGTCTTCGACTGGGAGCCGACCGTGAGCGCCGGCGCCGAGATGCTCGGCCGCCGCGGTGAGGACCACCGCCTGGAGGAGCCGCGCCCGGCCGCGCAGCGCCGCCGGGACCGCGACGCCGAGCGCGACGACGCACAGAAGCAGTACGACGAGTTCGACCCCTTCTAACCCTGAGGGCGCTCCTCAGGGCGCCCTGTTTTTCCGGGGGACCGGCTTCCGCCGGGACGCTCCCTCCCTCCCGTTTCACCGACGGCCCGTCTCTGCGGAGGCGGGCCGTCCGGTAGCCTCAGGCCCGGGGCTCCGACGGTCACGCCGGGTGCACGCACCGCATATGTGCCGATTACGCAACACCTCTGTGGATTCGGTCACCCCCTCATGCCGGCCCAGCGACCCCCAATCTCCCTGGCCAGACGGTGAACTGCGGGTTTCCGCAGGGCGATCGGTGGGCGACGTCCACCTTGCGAGACGGTCACGGAGAGTGCGACCATCACACTGTTCCCTCGTCATAGCAAGGTAGGTCCTCTGTGTCTGTGCCGCATGAAGCCAAGCCCCGGACCACAGCGGTCGTGCTCGCCGGTGGCACCGGACAGCGCGTGGGCCTGTCGATCCCCAAGCAGCTGCTGAAGATCGCAGGCAAGGCCGTCATCGAGCACACGCTGACGATCTTCGAGAACGCCGAGGGCATCGACGACGTCATCGTGCTGATGGCGCCCGGTTTCGTTCCCGAGGTCGAGAAGATCGTCGCGAAGGCCCACCTGTCCAAGGTCACCCGGATCATCGAAGGCGGCGCCACCCGCAACGAGACCACCGAGCGCGCCATCGCGGCCCTCGGCGAGGGCCTGGCCGAGGGCGAGGACCGCAACGTCCTCTTCCATGACGCGGTGCGCCCCCTGCTGTCACAGCGCGTGATCAAGGACTGCGTCGACGCGCTGGAGCGTTACGAGGCCGTGGACGTCGCCATCCCGTCCGCCGACACGATCATCGTGACCCGTACGCACGGCGGCGACGGCGAGTTCATCACGGACGTGCCCGACCGCTCCCGGCTGCGCCGCGGCCAGACCCCGCAGGCGTTCAAGCTCTCCACGATCCGCAAGGCGTACGCGATCGCGGCGGGGGACCCCAACTTCCAGGCCACCGACGACTGCTCTGTGGTCCTCAAGTACCTCCCCGACGTGCCGATCTACGTGGTCGCCGGCGACGAGTACAACATGAAGGTGACCCAGCCGGTCGACGTCTTCATCGCCGACAAGCTCTTCCAGCTGGCCTCCACCGCAGCACCGCGCCAGGCCGACGAGGCCGCCTACCGGGAGCTCCTGGCCGGCAAGACCCTCGTCGTCTTCGGCGGCTCGTACGGCATCGGCGCCGACATCGCCTCCCTGGCCGAGGGGTACGGCGCGAACGTCTACGCACTGGGCCGCTCCACCACCGGCACCCACGTGGAGAACCCGGAGCACGTGGACGACGCGCTGTCCACGGCGTACGGCGAGACCGGGCGCATCGACTACGTGATCAACACCGCGGGGGTGCTGCGGATCGGCAAGCTGGCCGAGACCGACACCACGACGATCCAGGAAGCCCTGAACGTCAACTACCTGGCTCCCGTCCAGATCGCCCGCGCCTCCTACAAGTATCTCGCCGAGACCCGGGGCCAGTTGCTGCTCTACACCTCCAGCAGCTACACCCGCGGCCGCGCCGAGTACAGCCTGTACTCCTCCACCAAGGCCGCCATGGTCAACCTCACCCAGGCGCTCGCCGACGAGTGGGCGGGCGAGGGCATCCGGGTCAACTGCGTCAACCCGGAGCGCACCGCGACCCCGATGCGCACCAAGGCGTTCGGCCAGGAGCCCGAGGGGTCGCTGCTCTCCTCGGAGGCCGTGGCCCGCACCTCGCTGGACGTCCTGCTCTCCGCGCTGACCGGTCATGTCATCGACGTGCGGCAGCAGGACCCGACGGCCGGGGCCTCCGGTTCCTCCGGCTTCGAGCAGGCTCTGGCCTCCGTGCTGGACCGCCAAGAAGATGTGTAATAATTCTTGACAAATGCGCTTTTCCGGGCCTCTGTTATCGCTTTGAGCGAGCGCAGAGGCCCGAATGCGTGACGTCGCACCTTCGCATTTCCCTCAATAGGTGAATCAACCGGAATTATCAACCGGCACCCTCTGGAGCAGGTTCTTCGTGATCTCGACAGCCATTCGCCTGGCCCGCGTGGGCAGCAGGTCGGAACTGGCGGCAGCGTTGTTGATGGGGCTGGGATATCCCTGCGTCATGCTCGCCGCGCTCATTCCCCACATCTGGTTCTTCGCGGCGGCCGCCGCTGTCACGTACGTCGCCGACTGGTACCTGCACCAGCGGGAGAGTTACCTGGTCAACCGGCTCAGCAAGGTGCGGGCCGGGCTGCCGATCCGCTTCCTGCTGCGCCAGCTGATGCTGATCCTGCTGCTGGCCCGGCTGGACCTCGCGGAGCAGCCGCTGTTCTACGCGGCGGTCGCCTGCTTCCTGCTCTTCTACGGGCTCCAGGCGCCGCACGGCGCGCTGACGACGCTCATCCGGCTACGCCGCACCATGCCGGTCGTCACCCGCAATGTGGACCTGCACGCCGTCCGCATCCCCGACGCCCCGCCGGGCGTGCTGCTGCGGCGGTCCGCCGAGAAGATGCTGCACCTGGACGTCCCGGCGGTGGCGGGCATCCTGATCGCCGCCGAGACCGGCGCGGACGCCATCGGCTACGCGGGCGCCGCCCTCACCCTGCTGCTCGCCGTGGTCTACATCGGCGCGCTCGCCCCGTACGTGCGCCGGGGCCGACTGGCCCCCCCGGCCCCGGCCGTGCTCAAGGCCGTCGACACCTGGCTGCGCGAGTACCGGCCGACCGTGGCCCTCTACTTCTCAGGCTCCAACGAGTCGGCGTACCAGGGCAACATGTGGCTGGAGACCATGGCCCGCATCGAGGGCCGGCCGCTGATCATCATGCGGGAGCGCGGTCTCGTGCCGCAGCTGGCCGAGACGTCGGTCCCGGTCCTCTGCGTGCCCGCGGGCACGCATCTGATGAACCTGGACCTCTCCACCGTCAAGGTCTGCCTGTATCCCGCCAACGTCGGCAAGAACATCCACATCCTGCGTGTGCCGACCATGAAGCACGTCTTCATCGGCCACGGCGACAGCGACAAGCTGGCCAGCGTCAACCCGTACTCCAAGGTCTACGACGAGGTGTGGACCGCGGGCCGGGCCGGACGCGACCGTTACGCCCTGGCCGACGTGGGCGTCCGCGACGAGGACATCGTCGAGGTCGGCCGTCCGCAGCTGGAGCCCATCAAGAGCTGGACCGGGACCGCCAAGAACCCCATTCCGACCGTGCTGTACGCGCCCACCTGGGAGGGCTGGGACGACAGCCCGGGCAACACCTCCCTGCTGCTGGCGGGCGAGAACATCGTGCGGCGGCTGCTGGACGCCGACCAGCCGGTCCGGGTCATCTACAAGCCGCACCCCTTCACCGGCATCCGCAGCGCCAAGGCCAAGGCCGTCAACGCACGCATCCGGTCGATGCTGGAGGCGGCGGCCGCCCAGCGCGCCGCCGACCCCCGCTGGGTGAAGGAGGCCGCGTCGGCCGCCGCCGCGCAGAGCGCCGCCAAGGCCGAGCTGGAGCGGATCGAGGCGCGACTCGCGGAGCTGGCCTCCATCGGCCGCTCGGGCGGCGACGACGCCGAGGAGTCGCGGGTCTCGCTCGCCGACCCCGCCCGCGAGGCCGGGACGGCGCGGCTGCGGGCCGAGTGGAACGACGCCTTCTGGCGCTCGTTCGGCTGGTGGGAGCACCGTACGGTGACCGGCGCGCAGCCCAAGCTGTACGACTGCTTCAACGAGTCCGACGCCATGGTTTCGGACATCTCCAGCGTGGTCTCCGACTTCATCGCGAGCGGCAAGCCGTACGCGGTCACCGACTCCGCGGCCCTGGGCGCGGAGGAGTTCAAGCGGCAGAACACCGCCGTGCGCGCCGCGGTCATCCTGTCCAACGGGGCCGAGGAGCTGGACGAGCTGCTGGCCGCCGTGGCCGACCCGGCGGCGGACACCCTGGCGGGGGCGCGCCGTGAGCTGAAGACGTATCTGCTGGGGCCCGACGAGCCGACCTCCATGGAGCAGTTCAACGCCGCCGTGCGGGCACTGGCCGCCAAGGCCGAGGCCCGTAATCTCCGGGTGGCCCAGCGCATGGGCGATCAGGCCGTGGCGGTCCCGGACGAGGAGGCCGTCTCCAGTGGCGTCGGCGATCCGCAGGCCGTCGCCGAGGCGGACGCCACGGCGGACCCGGACGTCTCGGACACGCCGAATGACGCAGAGGCCCAGGCCGGGGCGACCGCTGTCGCCGAGGGAACCGCGCCCGCGCGCTGAGCGCCGCACATCTGATCGAACTGGCTGAAAATAAGGCAACCTTGACCACGACCCGCACGTCTCCCCCTCGGGAGGGACGTGCGGGTCGTCCGTCATGGTGCTGCACAAGGGGTGCAGAGTCGGGCAATCCATCCTCTTTCGTGATCAAATTGACAGGTGCACATGGTCGACATGCCCAGGAAGAACGACGAGCCCGATGTCAGTGTGATCATCGGAGCTTATGACGCCATGCCCTATCTGGTCCGCTGTCTGGAGTCCGTCGAGGCCCAGACCATCGGCGCCGACCGTATGGAGATCATCGCGGTCGACGACGGTTCCACGGACGGTACGGGCGCGTATCTGGAGGAATTCGCCGCCCGGTCCGCCATTTCCACACGAGTCGTCCGGCAGGAGAATTCCGGCGGCCCCAGCGGCCCCCGCAATCGCGGCCTGGGTCTCGCCCGCGGCCGGTACGTCTTCTTTCTCGACGCCGACGACTATTTCGGCGAGGAAGCTCTGGAGCGCATGGTCGCCATGGGCGACCGCGCGGGCACGGACGTGGTGCTCGGGAAGATCGTCGGCGTCAACCGCGGGGCCGCGAAGTCGATGTGGAAGGAGACCGTCGAGCGGGCCGACCTGTATTCCTCGAACATCAAATTCACGCTGAGTGCGCAGAAGCTGTTCCGGCGCGACCTCCTCGTACGCCTCGGCATGAGCTTCGACGAGAAGCTGAAGACCGGCGAGGACGCCCTGTTCACCATGGAGGCGTATCTGCGCGGCAACGGCGTCTCCGTCGTCGCCGACTACACCTGCTACTACCTGGTGGGCCGTGAGGACCGCAACCAGATGACCAAGAAGGGCGGTTACGCCCGGCGCTTCGACTCGGCCCGCGCCCTCGCCCGGCTCATCGCCGACCACGTGCCGGCGGGCCCCCGGCGCGACGCCCTGATGGTGCGGCCGTTCGTCATCACGCTCCTGCCCCAGTTCGGCCCCGGGCTGCTGAAGCAGTCGGCCGAGGTCCGCGAGCGCAAGATGGCGCTGGCCGCCCCCCTGATGGAGGCCTACTGGACGCCGGGGCTGGCTCACCGCCTCAAGGTCGACGAGCGGCTGCGGCTGACCTGCGTCGCGCAGGGGCGGCTCGACCTGCTGCTGGACGTCCTGGCCTTCCTGCGCGCCAAGAAGGAGCCCGAACTCGTGCGCCGGGGCGCCCCTTTGCGCCTTCACCTGGCCTACCCGCACTTCGGCGAGAGCTCCGTGCTGCCCGATGGGACCTACGAGGTGACCGTCACCGAATGGATCGGCGGGCGGCGCATCGAGCCGCCGCAGCGCACATCCCGCGCCTCCACCGCCCGTCGGGTGGTGCGCAAGGCCCGCCGGGTGCTGCTGCGCGCCCTGCGCGCCCCCCGGGCGCACCGGGCGTGAGCCGGGGCCCGGAGGGCCGAGAGCGACCGGGCGGGCCATCGGTGACGGGTGTCACGTCATACTGTGGGGCAACCATGAGACCGTTGGACCGGTCTCGTCAACGCCCCGTTCTTCTGGGGTTCGACATCTGCACGTCCCCCGGAAAGGCCCTCCCCCCGTGGTGTCCCTCGAAGCGATCCCCGAAGAGCTCAGCAGGCTCATGAAGTACTTCCCGGAGACTCCGGTCGAGGAGCGCGCCGCCTTCCACAGCGCAGCCAAGGACTTCCTGGACCGGGCAGCCCCCAAGCTCGTCCGGAAGTTCTCCCCGATGGCCCGCGTCAAGTGGCACCTGGCGGCCAGCGGACGCGGCGACGAGCTGGTGGACCTGCTGCACTACGAGCGGGAGAACCCGGGAGTCTTCTCCGTCCGCGGCCTGCGGCGCGCCCGCATCGAACTGCCCGGCGTGGAGAGCTCCTCACTGCCCTCCTCCGTGCGCAACTTCAACCGCAGCGAACTGCCGGTGCGCGGCAAGCTGCTGGACCTCCGCTGGGAGGAGGGCAAGCTCCTCGTCAAGGGCTACGCCTACATCCCCAACGTCCCCTCCGCCACCGGCAAGCACTCGCTGCGAGTCGCCGTGCTCCGGCGCCAGGGCAGCCGCAGCACCCTTCCGCTCCGGATGCGCACGGTGCTGGAGCCCCGCGCCACCGCCGAGGCGAAGAGCGCCCTGCACAACTACGACCGGTCGGGCTTCGAGATCGCCGTCGACCCGTCCCGGCTGCGCGTCCGCGGCCAGTGGCAGCCCGGCACCTGGCGTCTGGGCGTCGGCATCCCGCGCCCCGGCGGCATGTCCGTGGGCGGCATCACCAAGAACAACGCGGGCGCGGCCGGACACAGCTGCACCCGCTTCCTGGACGACGGCGTCCGCCTCGTCGCCGGCTTCGACCGCAACCGGCTCAGGCTCTCCGTCGACGTCGTGCCCGCAGAGGTCGTCGCCCAGGAGGCCGACGGCGAGGGTCTCACCGTCACCCTGCGCTCCCGCGCCGACGCCTCCGCGGAGCAGCGCCCCACCGCCCTGCGGATCGACCACGAGGCCGACGGCTTCGCCACCGACCTGCCGCTCCAGCGGGGCGAGAAGGGCCCCGACGGCTGGCTCCGCCACACCGCCCGCCTCGACTTCGCCGACCTGCCCGTCGACGGCATCGAGCCCGGCAAGGCCCGTAAGTACCGCGCGCTGATCGTCTTCGCCGACGGCGCCACCCGCCGCGCCACCATCGGCGCGCAGACCGTCACCGGCGTCCACCCGCTGCCGGACGGGCGCGAGTTCGCGATCCTCACCGACGGCGCGGGCAACTTCACCCCGCAGGTGCGCACGGTCCAGCCGGTCGTCGACGAGGTCCGCTGGAGCGCCGACGGCGAACTGGTGCTCTCCGGCGCCTACACCGGCCCGGCCGAGCAGATGACGATGGTCCTGCGCCACACCGGCCGCAACGAGGACCGGCCGCTGCCCGTCGACTTCGCCGACGGCCGGTTCACCGCCCGCCTGCGCCCGGACAGCATGCCCACGTACGAGGGCGCCGTGCCGCTGCGCGCCGGCCGCTGGATGCCGCGGCTGCGCCTGCGCACCGAGTGGGACCACACCCGCGACCTCCCCGTCACCCTCCGCCCCGACCTCGTCGGGACCCTGCCGCTGTCCCACCGGGGCGAGCAGCGCACGTACACCGTGGACCGGGTCGACTTCGACCGGATCTTCGTCGAGTCCGGCCCCGTCCTCGCCCCGGAGCTGCGCGGCGCCTACCGCCAGCGCCTCATGCGCGACGTCTACACCCCCGAGCAGCGCAAGCTGCCCCTGCGCGAGGCCGTGCTCTACAACAGCTTCGGCGGCAAGCAGTTCTCCGACTCGCCCCGCGCGGTCTACGAGGAGCTGAAGCGCCGCGGCGCCGACGTCGAGCACATCGCGATGGTCCACGACCAGCAGGTCGTCCTGCCGCCCGGTGTCCGGGGCGTCGAGTGGGGCAGCAAGGAGTGGTACGAGGCACTGGCCCGCAGCCGGTACGTCGTGACCAACGGCGGCATCCGCGAGTGGTTCGTCCGGCGCGAGGGCCAGGTCGTCGTCCAGACCTGGCACGGCACCCCGCTCAAGCGCATCGGCGCCGACCTGCTCGGCACCCCGAAGGCGAACCTGGCCTACATCGCGAGCCTCCCGCAGCGCTCCCGCCAGTACAGCCTGTTCATCACGCCGAACGCCTTCACCACGCCGATCATGACGAACTCCTTCCGCCTCCAGTGCGAGGTGCTGGAGGCCGGCTACCCGCGCAACGACGTCTTCCACGCCCCCGACCGCGTCAAGCGCGCCGCGGCCGTACGCGACAAGCTCGGCATCCCCGCGGACAAGAAGGTCGTCCTGTACGCCCCCACCTGGCGCGACGACCAGCGCTACGGCGGTCGCCGGTTCAAGCTGGACAACCAGATCGACGTCGAGGCAGCCCGCCGTGAGCTCGGCGACGACCACGTGCTGCTCTACCGCAAGCACCACAAGGTCCTCGACTCCATCCCCGGCGCCGGACAGGGCTTCGTCTACGACGTCACGTACTACCCGGACATCGCCGACCTCTACCTGATCGCCGACGTGCTGATCACGGACTACTCCTCGGTGCTGTTCGACTTCGCCCACTCCGGGCGGCCGATGCTCTTCTTCACCTACGACCTGGAGCACTACCGCGACACCCTGCGCGGCTTCTACTTCGACTTCACCTCCCGCGCGCCCGGCCCGCTGATCAAGACCTCGGAGGACCTGGTCGCGGCGATCCGGAACATCGACGCGGTGAGCGAGGAGTACCGGGAGAAGTACGCCCAGTTCCGGGTCGACTTCTGCGAGCCCTCCGACGGCAGGGCCTCCGCCCGCGTCGTCGACCGGATGCTCGCCATCAAGGACGAACAGCAGGCCTGACCGCCCTCCCGGGCCCCGCTCGCCCCCGCCCGGCGGCTGTCCACCGGGCGGAACGGGCGGGCGGCGGGGGCTGCGGCTCGCGTACTGTGACGTGCCGGGGACGGGGCGCGCCGGCACCGCCCTCCGAGGCGGCCGAGACCGCCGGCCCCCGGGCACCGGGGCGGACCAGAGCGAGGAATCACGTGTCAGAGCACAGGCCGTCGATCCACCGGCCAGGGGTGACCGACGCCCGCAGGATCGTCGTCAAGGTCGGCTCCTCCTCGCTCACCACGGCCTCCGGCGGCCTCGACGCCGACCGGGTCGACGCCCTCGTCGACGTCCTCGCCAAGGTCAGGGACGGCGGCGAACGCGAGGTCGTCCTCGTCTCCAGCGGCGCCATCGCCGCCGGGCTGGCTCCGCTCGGCCTCGTCCGCCGGCCGGGGGACCTGGCCCGCCAGCAGGCCGCCGCCAGCGTCGGCCAGGGCCTCCTGGTGGCCCGCTACACCGCCTCGTTCGCCCGCTACGGCGTCCGCGTCGGCCAGGTGCTCCTCACCGCCGACGACACCAGCCGCCGCGGGCACTACAGCAACGCCTACCGCACCCTGGACCAGCTCCTGAAGATGGGGGCCGTGCCCGTCGTCAACGAGAACGACACCGTCGCCACCGACGAGATCCGCTTCGGCGACAACGACCGGCTCGCCGCTCTCGTCGCCCACCTGGTCCACGCCGACCTGCTGGTCCTCCTCTCCGACGTGGACGGACTCTACGACGGGCCGCCCGGGACCCCCGGCGTCTCCCGGCTCGCCGAGGTCACCGGCCCCGACGACCTCGCGGGCGTCACCATCGGCAGCGCCGGGAAGGCGGGCGTGGGCACCGGAGGCATGGTCACCAAGGTCGAGGCCGCCCGCATCGCCACCGCCGCCGGGGTCCCCGTCGTCCTCACCTCCGCCAGCCGGGCCGCCGACGCCCTCGCGGGCCGGGACACCGGCACCTACTTCCGTCCCACCGGCCGCCGCTCCGCCGACCGGCTCCTGTGGCTGGCCCACGCCTCCACCCCGCGGGGCGCCCTCACCCTCGACGAGGGCGCCGTCCAGGCCGTGGTCGAGCGGCGCACCTCGCTGCTGCCCGCCGGGATCTTTGCCGTCGAGGGTGAGTTCAGCGCCGGCGACCCGGTCGAGCTGCGCGACCCGCACGGCGCCCCGGTCGCCCGTGGGCTCGTCAACTTCGACGCCAAGGAGATCCCCCAGCTGCTCGGCCGCTCCACCCGGGACCTGGCCCGCGAACTGGGGCCCGCCTACGAGCGCGAGGTCGTACACAGGGACGATCTGGTCATTCTCGTGCCCCGCCTCACCCCCTGAACCGGCGGAAAGTCCGTCCTGCGGCGGGGACCTTCACCAAAACCGCCCCACGCCCGGCTGTGGACTGCTCCAATTTGAAGCGGGGGAACAGGGGAACCGCACAGCAACACACCACAGGAGGCCGCCGGTGAGACGAGCGCGCCCGGGGGCGCCGCCCCGAGGCACGGCCAGCCGCGCCCTGACGAGTGTCGGAGCGGGGGCGGACTTCGACCAGCGTCCGCTGCCGGCGGACACCGCCGTACAGGAGCCGGTCACGACGGCGAAGGAGGAGCCCCAGCAGTCGAAGCTCTGGCACATCACCCTCAGCGTCTCGGGCGCCGAGGCGCCGCTGGGGGAGGTGAGACGCGGTCTGGAGCAGCTTGCACACGACCACCCTTTTCTGCTGACCAGCCGCTATGCCAACGACCACGCGGAGATCCGCTACTGGGAAGAGGCCCGCGATCTGCACGACGCGGCCGCGGTCGCCCTGCGGTTGTGGGGCGAGCACCGCTCCAGCGCCCAGCTCCCGCCCTGGAAGATCGTCGGCCTCGAAGTCATCGACCGCGAGACGTACCACCTGCGCATCGCCGAGGGGTACGGACCACCGCCCGCCGCCCCCGTAGGGGTGCACCCCTACTGACGCGTCGTGGCGACGGCCGGCCCCCGGCCCGGCCGTCTCGCATCACGGGATACGTGACGGATGCCCGCAGAGCGCGCATTACTCTGCGGGCATGACCACGCTCTCGCCCTACGACAACCTCTCCCCGGTCGCGCAGACCGCCTACCGGGCCCGTTCGGCCGCCGCCGACATCGCGCCCCTGCCGCGCTCGGCCAAGGACGACGCGCTGCTGGCCATCGCCGACGCCCTCGAAGTGCGCACCAGCGAGATCGTCGAGGCCAACGCGCAGGACGTCGCACGGGCCCGTGAGGCCGGGACGAGCGAAGGCGTCATCGACCGCCTCACCCTCACCCCCGACCGCGTCCGCGCCATCGCCGCGGACGTGCGGGACGTCGCCGCACTGCCCGACCCGGTCGGTGAAGTGGTGCGCGGTTCGACCCTGCCCAACGGCATCGACCTCCGCCAGGTGCGGGTCCCGCTCGGCGTGGTCGGCATCATCTACGAGGCCCGCCCCAACGTCACCGTCGACGCGGCGGCCCTCTGCCTCAAGTCGGGCAACGCCGTACTGCTGCGCGGCTCCTCCTCCGCCTACGCCTCCAACACGGCGCTCGTCCGGGTCCTGCGCGACGCGGTCGGCGGCTCCGGCCTGCCGGCCGACGCGGTGCAACTGGTCCCGGGCGAGAGCCGTGACTCCGTACGCGAACTGATGCGGGCCCGCGGCCTGGTCGACGTCCTCATCCCGCGCGGCGGCGCCTCGCTGATCCGCACTGTCGTCGAGGAGTCCACCGTGCCGGTCATCGAGACGGGCACCGGCAACTGCCATGTGTACGTCGACGCCGAGACGGACCTGGACATGGCGGTCGACATCCTGATCAACTCCAAGGCGCAACGCCCCAGCGTCTGCAACGCGGCGGAGACCCTGCTCGTCCACAAGGACGTCGCCGACGCCTTCCTGCCGCTCGCCCTGGACGCGCTCGCCGAGGCCGGGGTCACCGTCCACGGCGACGAGCACGTCCTCGCCCACGCGGAGGGCTCCAAGGCCACCGTGGTCGCGGCGACGACGGACGACTGGGAGACCGAGTACCTCGGTCACGACATCGCGGCGGCGGTCGTGGACTCCCTGGACGCCGCGGTCGCCCACATCCGGCTCTGGTCCTCCGGCCACACCGAGGCGATCGTCACCACCTCCCAGGCCGCCGCCCGCCGGTTCACCCAATGGGTGGATTCGACCACGGTCGCCGTGAACGCCTCCACGCGGTTCACGGACGGCGGACAGTTCGGCTTCGGCGCCGAGATCGGCATCTCCACGCAGAAGCTGCACGCCCGCGGTCCGATGGGCCTTCCGGAGCTGACCTCGACGAAGTACATCGTCACCGGCGACGGACACGTCCGCTGACCCTTCGCCCCGGCCGCCTGGGGGCCTCAGGGTCCGGACCGACGGGGTCCGGGCCCCGGGTCCGGCCCCCGCGCGCGTGCCGGTCGTGTCCGCTCGGTGACCGGCCGGGAGTTCGCTCGGTCCCTGCCCAAAACGCCCCGGCCCGGTTACGCTGAATCCGTGCCGGACGACGTGGGGGGCAAGCCGTTCCCGGACGGCGGGGAGCCCGACGACGACCGCGGGGGCGCGGACCAGGACTTCGCCTCCGTGGTGTTCGACGAGGACTTCGTCCGGGCCGCCACCGTCCACGAGCCCACCGCAGTGGAGCGCCTGCTGGCCGCCGCCGAGGCCCGCGCCGAGGCGGAAGCGGCCCGCGACCGCACCGGCCGCCGCCCGGCCGCCGACCCGCACCGCGACGACGGCCCCTACGGGCGTTCCCGGGGCGGCCACCGGGACGACGACGGCGACCCGGACGACGGCGACCGCGCCCGCACAGAGCCGGGCCCCTACGGCCGCCACGGCGGCTCCCTGCGGCCCTACCGCAACTCCGCCCGCTGGCACCGGCCGGTCGCCTGGCTGCTGGCCCTGGTGATGGGCGTCGGCATGGTCGCCCTCGCCTTCAGCGCCGTCTACCGGGGCTCCTCCGCCGACCGTCAGGACGAAGTGCCCCAGCAGCCGACCACCAGCGGCGTCGGCCAGCCCCAGGACGCTTCCCCGGGCGCTCCCTCGGCCCCCGCCGACCACTCCCGCCCCACCGTCTCCGCCGACCCCCGAAGTCCCTGAGCAGGAGGACGGCCACTCCCGTGGCCGCCCGCCGGTCCGCGGCACACGCTCCCGCCGGAGAACCGGGAGGCGCCCGGCCCCGCCTCCGGTCCGCCCGCGCCCTCCCGTCACCCGTTCGCCGGTGTCCCGCGCCGGCGGTTCCCGTCGGCCCCCGCTCGCACGCTTCCGGTGATGGGCGCGGGCGGCGCCCGGCGGACCGGGGCCGGAAGACGTCGTGCCGGGCGTCGTGGGCCCGGCCGGGTCCCGTCGGACGCCCCTAGCCTGACGCTGTGGCCCCTCGCTTTCGGGGGGCTCTCGCCGCCGGACGCTCCACGGCCCCAGCAGGCCGTCGCGCTCCGAACCGAACCGACCGGTGTGGAGATCGGGAGAGACGTCATGACAGGCCGCTCAGAACCGCCGGACGGCCCGCTGGAGAACGCCGCGGGCGGCGAGGACGAATACCGCTCCCTCGTCTTCGACGAGTCATTCGTCCGGGCCGCACGGACACAGGAGTTCTCGGCCCGGGAACGCATGGGTGAGGACGCCCGCGCGGTGCGCACGCTGCCCGCGGCGACTGCCTCCGCCCGCGGCCGCGGCAGTGGTCGGACCACGGTGGCGCTGGTCGTCCTGATCGCCGTCGCCTTCACCCTGGCGGTCTACAACGGCTTCCGGAGCCCGTACCCGCGGTCCGCCGCCCGGCAGGCCGAACCCCTGCGCACGACTCTCGTCCCCCTCGCCCCTCGGGGCGCCGTCCCCGGCGGGTCACCCGAGCGGCTGTACACGTCGGAGCCGGTCGCCGGACACGGGACGGGCGCGGCAGGCATCGCCCTCCCCGCCGCACGGCGCACACGGAGCTTCTCCGAGAGCCAGATCACCGCCGCTCTCGCCAGGGTCAAGGACTACCTGGTGGAGTCGTCCCTTAACCCCGACGTCCTGACGGGCGCGGTCCGCAGGCCTGTCGAGCAGCTCCTCGACCCGGCCCAGCGGGCCCAGTTCGAACGCAGCATGAGCAGCCCGGCGGACGACGGCAGGCACGCCGCCACCGGATGGGTGGTGCGCTTCGACCCGCAGTGGGCCGAGCTCGCGACCCCGCAGGTCAGGGTGGAGGGCGCCCTCTCCTACGAGGAGGAGGCGGCGGGCGTCCTGCGCGTCGTCTCCGACCACACGTTCACCTACGCCGTGCGCCCTGCGGACGGGACCCGCCGGAAGGACGACGCCTCCCTGTTCACCGTGCGGCGCGAGCTGCACTTCGGCTTCGACCGGGAGGACCTGCGGCGGCACCGGCTGGAGGTGCGCACCGCGAACGTCCAGGCCGGGCCGCTGTCCTGCTCGGCCGACACGGCGGCGG
>NZ_JBBBEN010000082.1:20071-65878 GCF_037137275.1 Streptomyces pratensis
AACACCGCGGGCCCGCCGCCACCGACCCGTACGCCACGGGCCGGTCCGTGGCGGCGGTGTGCGGGACCCTGGCGGACGTCAGGCCCCCGAAGTCCCCGGGCCCCCCTCCTCAGGGCCCTGGGACTCGTCGGGCCGCTCGCCCCGGCCCGTAGCGGGTCCGTCGGCCGGCCCCGCGGCCCCGCCCCTCGCGCCCCCGGCGCCCGTGAACCTGTCGCGCAGCTTCCCTCCCAGGTCCCCCGCGCCTCCGGCGATGTCGCCGACCAGCTTCATCAGCGGGTCCTTGCTGGTGCGCACGGTGTCGGCGTAGTGCGAGGCGGAGTCCCGGAAGGAGTCCGTCACCGAGGTGTCCTTGTCCTCGTCGCGCCGCGGGTAGTGGCCGTCCATGATCCGCTGGAAGTCGCGGGACTCCGACCACTTCTTCAGCTCGGCGGCCCGCACCGTGGTGAACGGGTGGGTCCGAGGCAGCACGTTGAGGATCTTGAGGACGGAGTCGCGCAGATCGCCGCCCTTCTCGTACTCGTCGGCCTGGGCGAGGAAGGCGTCCACGTTCATCTCGTGGAGGTGGTTGCCGCCGGCGATCTTCATCAGGCCGCGCATCGAGGCCTCGATGTCCTGGCCCACCAGCAGCCCGGCACGGTCCGCGGACAGCTCCGACTTGCGGAACCACTCACGCAGCGCCGTCACTATCGCCGTGATCGCCATGTTGCCCAGCGGAATCCAGGCGACCTTCACGGCCAGGTTGGTCAGGAAGAGCAGTATCGTCCGGTACACCGCGTGACCGGAGAGCGCGTGGCCCGCCTCGTGGCCCACCACCGCCCGCATCTCCTCCTCGTCGAGGAGCTCGACCAGGCCCGTGGTGACCACGATGATCGGCTCGTCGAGCCCGATGCACATGGCGTTGGGCTGCGGGTCCTGCTTCACGTACATCGGCGGGACCTTCTCCAGGTCCAGGATGTAACACGCGTCCCGCAGCATGTCGTTGAGGTGGGCGAACTGGGCGTCGCTCACCCGGACGGAGTCGGAGAGGAAGAGCAGCCGCAGGCTGCGCTCCGGAAGCAGCCCGCTGAGGGCCTTGAACACCGTGTCGAACCCGGTCAGCTTGCGCAGGGCCACCAGGGCCGAGCGGTCGGCGGGGTGCTCGTAGGCCCGGGAGGAGATCCCGGGGAACCGCCTGCGCTGCCTGCTCGGCACGCTCTCGTGACTGCTGTCGGTCATGGATGGCCCCCTTTTCGTACGAGACGTCGCTCGTCCCCCGGACAAAAGCCAGCGTATGCGCTGGCGCTACGGTGTGCGGGGGGCTGTGGACAAGTCCGAGGAGCGCCCGAAATGCCGCACACCGCCGTACCGCTCGCCGCCGTGTCCCAGGAGCAGGGCCCGGGGGACACGCTCCGGATCGGGCTGGTCGTCTCGATCCTCGGAGCTGTGCTGCTCGCCTGGTTCCTGCTGCGTGGATACGGCAACGACGATGACAACGACTGAGTCGGCGTGAGCGTGCCCGGGGGCGCCGCATACGATGTGCCCGACGTCTTCCTTCCGACTCACGATCGATAGGTCCTGCCGAAGATGAGCCTCACGAGCACCGCCCACCAGCTGGCCACTCTCGCCTCCGAGGGCGGCGGGGGCGGCAACCACGAAAGCCTCAACCCCTACCTGACCGGCGGTGGCGCTCTCCTCGCGCTGCTCTTCCTGCTGTGGGTCACCACCCGCTTCAACCGCGACCGCTGAGTCCCGGGCGTACAGCTGTGCCAGTAGGCTCTGCACGCATGGGAGAGCAGGAAGTGCCTACCGGCCCCGGCAAGCGCCGACTCGGCGTCATGGGCGGGACATTCGACCCGATCCACCACGGACACCTGGTGGCGGCCAGTGAAGTGGCCGCCCAGTTCCATCTCGACGAGGTCGTCTTCGTCCCGACCGGGCAGCCGTGGCAGAAGAGCCACAAGAGGGTCTCCCCGGCCGAGGACCGCTATCTGATGACGGTCATCGCCACCGCCTCCAACCCGCAGTTCTCCGTCAGCCGCAGCGACATCGACCGTGGCGGACCGACGTACACCATCGATACGCTGAGGGACCTGCGCGCGATCCACGGCGACGCGGACCTCTTCTTCATCACCGGTGCGGACGCGCTGGCCCAGATCCTCACCTGGCGGGACGCGGAGGAGCTCTTCTCCCTCTCCCACTTCATCGGTGTGACTCGCCCGGGCCACGTGCTCACCGACGACGGGCTGCCCGAGGGCGGCGTCTCCCTCGTGGAGGTGCCCGCGCTGGCGATCTCCTCCACGGACTGCCGCGAGAGGGTCGCGCAGGGCGAGCCGGTCTGGTATCTGGTGCCGGACGGTGTGGTCCGCTACATCGACAAGCGCCAGCTGTACCGCGGCGAATGAGCCTCGGAGAGGGGCACCGGTGAACGACCCGCAGAACCCGTACGACCCGTATGGCCAGCAGCCGCAGATCATCGGCTACGACGTCTACGGGCAGCCGGTGTACGAGCAGCAGGGCCGGCGGCATCACGAGCAGCAGGGTCAGTACTACGACCCCTACGCCGCCCAGCAGGCCGCTGACGCCGGTTACGGCTATGACGCGTACGGCCACGCCCAGCAGCAGCCCCAGGCACAGCAGTACGACCCGTACGCGGGTCAGCACCCCAGCCAGGCCCAGCCCGGCCAGGGCGGCGACCAGGGCTACGGGCACGGTGCCTACACCGACTACGGATACGCCTCAGGGCAGCAGCCCACCACGGTCGACACCGGCCACCAGTGGAGCGTCCCGCGTCAGGACGCCGCCCCCGTGCCGGAGCAGGCCCCGCAGCAGACCGGCCGGCACGAAGCCCTCCACTCCGGGACGGCCCACCAGCCGGCCGCCACCCCGTACGAGACCGCGCCGTACGACAGCACCCCGTACGACAGGACCCCGTACGAGAGCGCTCCCTACGGGACCACCTCGTACGAGACCGTCCAGCACCGGCCGGTGCAACAGCAGGACCCCGGGGAGCAGCAGTCGGCGGAACCGGCGGCGGAGCCCGCGGTTCCGGGGCAGCGCAAGCCCGCTGCCGACTACCGCACCGAGCAGTTCTCGTTCATCGAGGAGCCCGACGAGGACTCCGAAGACGTCATCGACTGGCTGAAGTTCACCGAGAGCCGCAGCGAGCGGCGCGAGGAGGCGCGGCGCAAGGGCCGCAACCGGATGATCGCCCTGATTGTCGTCGCCGTTCTCGCGGTGGTCGGCGGGGCCGGCTACCTCTGGGCCGCCGACACGTTCCCCGGTCTCTCCGGAACGGACGAGAAGAAGGCCGTCGCCGCCGGGGCGCAGCAGCGCGACATGATCGTGGTGCACCTGCACGACACCAAGAAGGGCGGCACCTCGACGGCGCTGCTGGTCGACAACGCCACCACCGAGCAGGGGACCACCGTGCTGCTGCCGAACTCCCTGGCGGTCGCCTCCGACGACGGAACCACCACCACGCTCGGCAAGTCCGTCGAGGAGGACGGCAGAACCGGCACCCGAGAGGCGATCGACACGCTCCTGGGCACCCGGATCTCCGGGACCTGGCGTCTGGACACCCCGTTCCTGGAGATCCTCGTCGAGCAGGTCGGCTCCATCGAGATGGACACCGACACCGACGTCCCCGATGCCGCGAAGGGTGCTTCGCCCCTGGTGAACGAGGGCGAGGACCAGACGCTCAGCGGCCCGATGGCCGTCGCGTACGCCACCTACCGCGCGCCGGGCGAAGCCGAGGACAAGCAGCTCATGCGCTTCGGCGAGGTCATGCGGGCCACCCTGCGCAAGATCTCGGAGGACCCCAGGGCGGCGACCGTCACGGTGGAGACGCTGGCCCAGGTGCTCGACCCGTCACTGCCCGAGAAGGACCTCGGGGCCTCGCTCGCCAAGCTGGCCTCACGGGCCAAGATCGGTGACTACGAGACCACGCTGCTGCCGGTCCAGGACGACGGCGCCCTCACGGAGGCGGCTACCCGCGGCGTCGTCAAGGACGTCCTCGGCGGTGCGGTGCACGCCCCCGAAGCGGGCGCGCCCGTCCGGGTCGCGGTCCGCAACGCCACCGGAAACGAGGAGGCCTCGTACGCGGCCAGGGTCCAGCTGATCAACGGCGGCTACGCCTTCGTGAGCGGTGGGAAGGCCGACGCCGCAGCGGCGTCCGTCGTGCTCTACCGGTCCGCGGAGGACAAGGAGAAGGCCGTCGAGGTGGCCAAGACACTGGGGCTGCCCGGCGAGGCCGTGAAGAAGGGCGAGCCGGACGCCAACGCCGACGTGGTGGCGGTTCTCGGCCAGAACTACGAGGTCGAGTAGTCCGGTCGCACCCCGCCGGCCGACGCCCCGCCGACGGCCGGCGAAACGCAGTGAAGCGCTGTCGGCGGTCCGTGAGACCCTAGAGGTCGCATCCGACCGCCGACGAAAGCCTGCATGTGACCGCCACGGACCGCTCCACCGAGCTCATCACCGCCGCCGCTCAGGCGGCCGCCGACCGGCTCGCGCACGACATCATCGCCTACGACGTCAGCGATGTGCTGTCGATCACCGACGCCTTCCTGTTGGCTTCGGCACCCAACGACCGCCAGGTCAAGTCGATCGTCGACGAGATCGAGGAGCGGCTCCAGAAGGAGCTCGGCGCCAAGCCGGTGCGCCGCGAGGGCGACCGCGACGCCCGCTGGATTCTCCTCGACTACGTCGACATCGTCATCCACGTCCAGCACAGCGAGGAGCGCGTCTTCTACGCGCTGGAGCGCCTGTGGAAGGACTGCCCGGAGATCGCCCTCCCCGAGGACGCGGTCAGGACCCGCGGCAAGGCCGAGGAGCACGCCCAGCTCAACGGCGGCACGGAAGGTGACGAGAACTGAACGGCAGCAGCAGCGGCAGGGGCCGCCGAATCGTCCTGTGGAGGCACGGCCAGACGGCGTGGAACCTGGAGCGTCGCTTCCAGGGCTCCACGGACATCGAGCTCACCGAGGCCGGTGTCGGACAGGCCCGCCGGGCCGCCCGGCTGCTCGCCTCCTTGAAGCCGGACGCCATCGTGGCCTCCGACCTACGGCGGGCGGCGGCCACCGCCGCGGAGCTCGCCGGGGTCAGCGGCCTGCCCGTCGCCCACGACGCCGCGCTCCGTGAGACGTACGCCGGCGCCTGGCAGGGGCTGACGCACCAGGAGATCGTCGAGCGCTACGGCGAGCAGTACGCGGCGTGGAAGCGCGGCGAGCCCGTGCGCCGGGGCGGCGGCGAGCTGGAGACCGAGGTCGCCGACCGGGCTGCCCCGGTGGTCCTGGAGCACGCCGAGAAGCTTCCCCCGACCGGCACGCTGGTCGTGGTGAGCCACGGCGGCACGATCAGGACGACGATCGGTCGGCTGCTGGGCCTGGAGGCGCACCACTGGGAAGGGCTCGGCGGGCTGTCCAACTGCTGCTGGTCGGTCCTCGGAGAGGGCGCGCGCGGCTGGCGACTGCTGGAGCACAACGCCGGCACGCTCCCGGAGCCGGTGCTCGGCGACGACGTCTAGCCGCCGCTCGCGGGCCGTTGCGGGCCCGTTCCGGCCGGATTTCACTTTCCGGCAGGTCACAGGCTAAAGTTCTTCTTGTTCGCAGCGCGGAAACGCAGGGAAACACAGCGAACAGCGGGGCTATAGCTCAGTTGGTAGAGCGCCTGCATGGCATGCAGGAGGTCAGGAGTTCAATTCTCCTTAGCTCCACAATCAAGATCCCGTCCCCGCCAGGGGGCGGGATTCTCTGTGTTGTGGACGCGTGGAGGGCGGGCGCCGGCACGGGCGGCGCGCGGGCGGCCCGGCGTCCCGGCGGGCTGACCCTCTTGCGGGGCCATGGCAGAATCGGAGCGCCGGAGGGGCGAGGGACCGATCGGGAGGGAGCGCGATGCCTGTTAGTCGCGGACGGGTCCCCGACCTGCTCCTTGTCCCGGCTCCGCGCCCCGGCTCCGCCACGTCCGAAGATCGATCCCGTTCCGGCCGGCCGTCCTGTGGCCCCTCCCGCGTGGCCCGGGTTCCGGGTGTCCACGGAGGGGCTTCCTGCGTGTGCACGGCCTGCGGCCACAGCTGGAGCTGACTGATGGGTGCCCACAGGCGTAAATGCGACTGGTGCGGCAGCGGCACGCCCATTGTCAGGGACATGGACCCGGTGAACGCGGAGTACCAGTACTGGTGCGAGGAATGCGCGCGGGCGCTGATCATAAAAGGCGACCCCATCGAGACCTACCGGGAGCTGGAGGGGGAGCCGATCTACGGGCGGCTGCTGGAGGAGCACTGCACCCTCAAGCGGTTCTACTCCTTCGCGACCGCCTGACCTGCGCCCGGCGGCCCGGACGTTCTCGGTCCTGGGGATGATCGACGTCCGGGACGATTCAGGCGTAGTGGTGCGAATCGGAATCGATTTGGTGAAGCACCGGGGGGACCGTGTAATGTTCTCGATGTCGCCAAGGGAGACCGGGCGGCACGCAACAAGGGGCTATAGCTCAGTTGGTAGAGCGCCTGCATGGCATGCAGGAGGTCAGGAGTTCAATTCTCCTTAGCTCCACAGTGAGGAAGCGGGCGACCCGGATCGGGTGGCCCGCTTCTTCGTCATCCGGCCGAGGCCGGCTCTTCGTCGCCTGGCCGAGATGTCGGCTCTTCGCCGTCCGGCCGATCGCCGCAGCCGGTGGCCGCGGGTGGAGTCCGCCGCGGGAGAACGCGTTTCCGTCGCCTCCGAGGGGTGCCGCCCGGCCGCTCGCGAGCACACTGTCCGCCCTGTGGCTGCTCCCCGCCCCGCTCCGGACTCGTGCGGTACCCTGACGCCATGCGTGCCGTACGCCTTCTGCTTAGCGAGCCGCGCTGAACAGTCCCGACCGGTGACAACGCCTGGTCGGAGTCAGCGCGGCGTCCCCTCCTGTGCGAGGGGATTTTTCGTTTCCGTAGACGTGTGTCCGTAGACATGTGCTCGTAGGCGGGTGTCCGTGGACCGGGGTCCGTGGACGTGGACGCTGGCAGATGACGATCGATGGAGCTTTGAGGATCATGAGCGAGACGAATTCCGCAGCCGGGACGGTTGCGCCGCACCGCTACACGGCGGCGATGGCCGCCGACATCGAGGCACGCTGGCAGGACTTCTGGGACGCCGAGGGGACGTACGAGGCGCCGAACCCCACCGGCGACCTGGCGGGCGACCCCGAGCTGGCCGCCAGGCCGAAAAAGTTCATCATGGACATGTTCCCGTACCCGTCGGGCGCGGGGCTGCACGTCGGGCACCCGCTGGGCTACATCGCCACCGACGTCTACGCCCGCCACCAGCGGATGACCGGCCACAACGTGCTGCACACCCTGGGCTTCGACGCCTTCGGACTGCCCGCAGAGCAGTACGCCGTGCAGACCGGCACCCACCCCCGGGCCTCCACCGAGGCCAACATGGAGAACATGAAGGCCCAGCTGCGCCGGTTGGGCCTGGGCCACGACAACCGCCGTTCGTTCGCGACGATCGAGGCCGAGTACTACAAGTGGACCCAGTGGATCTTCCTGCAGATCTTCAACTCCTGGTACGACACCGAGGCCGACCGGGCCCGCCCGATCGCCGAGCTGGTCGAGCAGTTCGAGAGCGGGGCGCGCGCGACGCCCGACGGCCGTGAGTGGGGCGCGCTGAGCACGGCGGAGCGCGCCGACCTGCTGGGCGAGTACCGCCTGGCGTACGCCTCCGACGCCCCGGTGAACTGGTCGCCGGGCCTGGGCACCGTGCTGGCCAACGAGGAGGTCACCGCCGACGGCCGTTCCGAGCGCGGCAACTTCCCCGTCTTCAAGGCCAAGCTGCGCCAGTGGAACATGCGCATCACCGCCTATGCCGACCGGCTGCTGAACGACCTGGACGGGCTGGACTGGCCGGAGGCCATCAAGCTGCAGCAGCGCAACTGGATCGGACGCTCCGAGGGCGCCCGGGTCGATTTCCCGGTCGACGGCGCGGGCGGCATCACCGTCTTCACGACCCGCCAGGACACCCTGTTCGGCGCCACCTACATGGTGCTGGCGCCCGAACACGAGATGGTCGAGCGGATCATCCCGGCCGCCTGGCCCGAGGGCACCCACCCGGTGTGGACCGGCGGCCACGCGAGCCCCGCCGAGGCCGTCACCGCCTACCGCAAGCAGGCCGCCGCCAAGTCGGACGTCGAGCGGCAGGCCGAGGCGAAGGACAAGACCGGCGTCTTCACCGGCGCGTACGCGACCAACCCGGTCAGCGGCGAGAAGGTCCCGGTCTTCATCGCCGACTACGTCCTGATGGGCTACGGAACCGGCGCGATCATGGCCGTGCCGGCGCACGACGTACGCGACTTCGCCTTCGCGCGCGCCTTCGAGCTGCCGATGCGCTGCGTCGTCCAGCCGTCGGACGACCGCGGAACCGACCCCTCCACGTGGGACGACGCCTTCAGCTCCTACGACGCGGAGCTGGTCAACTCCGCGAACGAGGAGATCTCGCTGGACGGCCTGGGCGTCGTCGAGGCCAAGGCGAGGGTCACCGCCTGGCTGCGTGAGCGCGGCGTCGGCGAGGGCACCGTCAACTTCCGGCTGCGCGACTGGCTCTTCAGCCGGCAGCGCTACTGGGGCGAGCCCTTCCCGATCGTGTACGACGAGGAGGGCATCGCCCACCCGCTGCCCGAGTCGATGCTGCCGCTGGAGCTGCCGGAGGTCGAGGACTACTCGCCGCGCACCTTCGACCCCGAGGACGCGAGCGCCCAGCCGGAGACCCCGCTGTCGCGCAACGCCGACTGGGTCGACGTCACGCTGGACCTGGGTGACGGCAACGGTCCGCGGAAGTACCGCCGCGAGACCAACACCATGCCGAACTGGGCCGGTTCCTGCTGGTACGAGCTGCGCTACCTGGACCCCCGCAACGACCGCGAGCTGGTGGACCCCGCCATCGAGCAGTACTGGATGGGCCCGCGCGAGGGGCAGCCCACCGGCGGGGTCGACCTGTACGTCGGCGGCGCGGAGCATGCCGTGCTGCACCTGCTGTACGCCCGCTTCTGGACCAAGGTGCTGCACGACCTGGGCCACATCTCGTCGGCCGAGCCGTTCCACAAGCTGTACAACCAGGGCATGATCCAGGCCTTCGTCTACCGCGACAGCCGGGGCATCGCCGTCCCGGCCGCGGAGGTGGAGGAGCGCGACGGCGCCTTCTTCTACCAGGGCGAAAAAGTCAGCCGCGTCCTCGGAAAGATGGGCAAGTCCCTGAAGAACGCGGTCACGCCGGACGAGATCTGTGCGGAGTACGGTGCGGACACGCTGCGCCTGTACGAGATGGCGATGGGCCCCCTGGACGTGTCGCGCCCCTGGGACACCCGGGCAGTGGTCGGCCAGTACCGCCTGCTCCAGCGGCTGTGGCGCAACGTGGTGGACGAGGAGACCGGCGAGGTCACCGTCGTCGACACGGAGCCCGGCGAGGACACCCTGCGTGCCCTGCACAAGGCCGTCGACGGGGTCGGTCAGGACCTGGCGGGGATGCGGTTCAACACCGCCATCGCCAAGATCACCGAGCTGAACAACCACCTGACGAAGTCAGGTGGCCCGCTGTCCCGTTCGGTGGCCGAGCGGCTGGTCCTGCTGATCGCGCCGCTCGCCCCGCACGTGGCCGAGGAGCTGTGGCGGCGGCTGGGCCACACGGAGTCGGTCGTCCACCAGGACTTCCCGGTGGCGGACCCCGCCTACGTCGTGGACGAGACCGTTACCTGCGTCGTCCAGATCAAGGGCAAGGTCCGGGCCCGCCTGGAGACCTCCCCGGCCGTCACGGACGAGGAGCTGGAGGCGCTGGCCCTGGCCGACGAGGCGGTCGTGGCGGCCCTGGGGGGCGCCGAGATCCGCAAGGTGATCGTGCGCGCGCCGAAACTGGTCAACATCGTCCCCGCGTGACGCCGGCGGCCGTCCGACGGCCGCCGCAGATGTTCAGGGCCTTCCCCTACGGGCAGGTTGGGGGTTTGGAAGGAACCCTCGGCCTGCCCGTTGCGTTTACGGTGGAGGGGGAGGCCGGTACCGGCTGCCGCATCAAGACACCGAGGGGCGTTCATGGAAGCCGCGATCACGATCCTGGCGTTGCTCTTCGTCGCGTTCGTCGCGTTGGGTGTCTACGCGACCGTGAAGGCCGTCGGCGCGGCCAAGCGAGGAGTGGACCGCACGATCACGCAGGCCCGCCGCTCCGTGGAGGACACCACGCTGCGGGCCAAGAGCTTCGGCCAGCCGGGCGTCGCCGGTGAGCTCGCCCAGCTCAGGCTGGCCCTGCGGACGTCGATGCGCGCCACGCAGGACGCCCTGCACGCGGGCGTCGCAGAGGACGCCTCGCTCGCCGAGTCGGTGGAGCTCTTCCGACGGCTGAGCGCCCACGGCCTGGAGCTGGACGACGAGCTGAAGCGGCTGGAGCGCGAGCCCGACCGGGCGACGGTCTCCGCGCTGCTGCCCGGCCTGCGTGAGCGCACGCAGCGGATCACCCACTCGGCGGAGTCACTGCGCTGGGCGGCGCGGGACCGGGCGCGGCAGTTCGCCGACGACGACCTGGACGCCCTGAACGCGCAGATCGACATCGAGGCCGGCGCCCTGCGGCACTGGACCGTGGAGGAGTCGCAGACACCGGGTGCGACCGCCTTTCCGGGTTCTGCCGCTGGGCCGTCGTCGGGCCGCGACCCCGGGACGGACTGGTCCCCGCCCGCCTCCGCCGCGACGGAAGGCGACACCGCCGTTGAGGAGGGCCGGACGGGGCCGCCCGCCCAAGAGTCCCCGCAGGCGATCACCGCGGCGGACCCGCGGCAGCGGACGAGCTACCCATGGCAGAAGTCCACCCGGCCGGAAACGACGAACTGACGCCTGCCCACCGGCCCGCCCCGCTCAGTCCTCGCTCCTGTCCCGGAGCCCTGCCTCCTTGCCGCGTTCCCGTCGCACCGGGGCGCTGAGCGCGTCGCCCCCGCCCGACAGGAGGCGCCCAGCAGCGGCCACGCGTGATCAGCGGTCCGGGGCCGGGCCGCCGCACTCCCGCCGCGCCAGGTAACCTCCGGCTCATGTCCCGCCATGTCGCTATCGTCACCGATTCCACGGCCTATCTGCCGCCCTCGACGATGGAACGGCACGGCATCACCGCGGTGCCGCTGACCGTCGTCCTGGGCGATCAGGCGTTGGAGGAGGGCACGGAGATCTCGGCCCGCTCGCTCGCCCTGGCGCTGCAGAAACGCCACTCCGTGACCACGTCCCGCCCCAGCCCCGAGGTCTTCGCCTCGGCCTACCGGGCGGCGGCCGTCGGCGGGGCGGACGCCGTGGTGTCACTGCACCTGTCGGCGGAGTTCTCCGGCACCTACGACGCCGCGCTGATCGCGGCGGCGGAGGCCCCCGTGCCGGTACGCGTGGTGGACACCGGGATGGTCGCCATGGCCCTGGGGTTCTGCGCGCTCGCGGCGGCGGAAGCCGCGGAGGCGGGCGGCGATCCGGACGCGGCGGTGACGGCCGCGGAGAAGAGGGCCGCCGGGACCTCCGCCTATTTCTATGTCGACACTTTGGACTATCTGCGTCGTGGCGGCCGTATCGGCACGGCGCAGGCCCTGCTGGGGTCAGCCCTGGCGGTGAAGCCGATCCTGGAGCTCGACGGGGGCCGGATCGAGCTGTTGGAGAAGGTGCGCACGGCGTCCAAGGCCATCGCCCGGCTGGAGGAGATCGTCGCCGAACGGGCGGGGAACGCGGCGGTGGACATCGCCGTGCACCATCTCGCCGCCCCGGAGCGGGCCGAGCGTCTGGCCGAGCGGCTGAGCCAACGCGTCCGCGGCCTCGTCGACCTCCACGTCAGCGAGGTCGGCGCGGTGATCGGCGCGCATACGGGGCCGGGTCTGCTCGGCGCGGTGATCTCGCTGCGGTGACGCCGGGCCGGGCCGCTGGCGAGGCCGCTCCGGCGGGCCCGCGGTGGCGCGGCCACGGTGAACGCCGCGGTCGGCCATGAGCCCACGGGCCGGCTCCGCGTGGACGGAGCTGCCGGGAGAGCCGCACGAGCAAAGCGTCCAACGAGGCGCTCTTCACTCCGACGAGTGGCCGAGTTATCCACAACTGGCCCGCTCTCCACAGGAATCGTGGCTGCTCAGCGGGTCCGTGCCGATGTGCCTAACGTCATGAGGCATGGCTCTCCGATCCCTTCGGGCCTCTGCTCCCGATGCCCTCTCGGCCCCGTCGCCCGCCCGGCTCCCCCACTCGTCCTCCGCCCCCGCCCCTCTCTCGTCTCCCACACCTTCGCCTTCTTCGCTGGTGCCTTCTTCCACGCTGCCCGGGGACGAGCAGCACGCCGAACCGGGAGCTCCGCCGACCCCTTCGCGGTTCGTGCCTGCCGCGGGGGCAGGCCCCGGTGAGGCGCCTGCGCGTTCGCCGCACCTCGACCGCCCTTCGGCGCACCCGCCGTCGCGGCGGGCGCGGCACGGGGCGGGCGCGCGGCCGAGCGGCCGGGCAGGCGTCCGTCCCGGGACCCGTGCCCGTCCCGGCGGGCAGCGGCCCGCGCGCGGGTGTGCCGCGCTCGTCGCGGCTGCCGCGCGGCACCGGGCGGACGCATTGTTGCTGACGGGTTCCCCCCGGCTCGAAGCGGCAGGGGAGCGGGGGCCTGCTTCCGGGACGGCCCCGGAGCCGGCCCCCGGCCTCCAGGGCGCGCGCTCCGCGCAGGGAGCGGGCGCCGGGGCGGTGGAGCCCGCGAGCGTCGCGGAGGACGTGACCGCGGTGCGGGAGACGAGGGTGGCGGCTGGGGACACGAGTGCGGGAGGGGGAGGCAGCGGCACGGGGAGCCCGGTGGCGGCCGGTGGGCTTTCACGTGTGCGTCGCCTGGTGTCGGGGGCCCGGGAGCGGCTGCCGTGGTGGGTGCGGTCCCGGTGCGGGCTGGCGCCGCGCACGTCGGCGGTGCTGAGCCTGGTGCTGCTCGCAGCCGTGGCCTTCGCCGTGTTCCATTTCTGGTCCGTACGGCCTCAGCCGGTGCACGCTCCGGAAACGGTCGCGGAGAAGGGCGAAGCGGCCGTGTCCGCGCCCCCGCAGGACCCGTTACGTTCTGACGGCACCGCCGCGGCGCCCCTCCCGGCCCCCGGGGCGCCGCAGGAGGCGGCGGCGCCCGGGCAGATCGTCGTCGACGTGAGCGGCAAGGTGCACCGGCCGGGCGTCCGGCGACTGCCGGCGGGCTCACGGGTGGCGGACGCGCTGCGCGCCGCCGGTGGAGTGCGCGACGGCATCGACGTCACGGGGCTCAACCGGGCGCGCGTCCTGATGGACGGGGAACAGGTCCTCGTCGGTCTCCCACCCGGCGAAGCCGTCCACGGACCGGTCGGCGGCGGAGGCGGGCCGGGAGCGGCGGGCACGTCGGGCGGCCCGCCTCCGCCGTCGACACCGTTGCACCTGAACACAGCGACCGGAGAGCAACTCGAAACGCTGCCGGGGGTCGGCCCGGTGCTGGCGCGGCACATCGTCGACTACCGCACGGAGAACGGCGGATTCCGGTCCGTCGAGGAACTTCGGCAGGTCAAGGGCATCGGTGACCGCCGTTTCGCCGATCTGCAACCGCTGGTGCGGCCGTGAACGGCCCCGACGTCCGGCCCGAGCCCCGCGCCCCGGCCCCCGGTGCGGGGACAGGAGCCGGAGGCACGGGCGACCCGGTCGCCCCCGGCGTGACGGCCGCCCCGGGGGGCCCGAGCGGCAGGGGAAGAGCCGGTGGCGGAGGCGGCCAGGGACGGGAGGAGCCGGCGGATCTGCGGTTGGTGGCCCCCGCCCTGGCGGTCTGGGCCGCTGCCGCTTCGGCCCTGGGTCTGCCGGGGCGCTGGGTGGCCTGGGCGGCCGTCACCTGTGCGGTCGCGGCTCTCGTCCTGCTGGCCGCACCGGCCGCTCGTGCTTCCCGCGCCTCTCGCGCCTCTCGGGCGGGAGGGGCCGCCGGGTCCGGGCCGGCTTCGTCGGGCGCGCATCCGCGTGCCGCCGTCACACGGTCCTGGGCGGCGTCCGCGGCGGCCGTACTGCTCTGTGTGTCGGCGGGAGCCGCCGTGGCGGGCCTTCACGGGGCCGATGTGCGGCGCGGGCCCGTCCCCGGCCTGGCGCGGGAGCACGCACGGGTCGACGCCGAAGTACGGGTGACCTCCGACGCCCGCCCGACCCGCCCGGGGGTGCGGGGCGACCACAGCACCCCGGCCCTCCTTCTGATCGCAGCGGACGTCACCGAGGTGGTGAGGCCCGACGGTGCGAGCACCCGGGTCCGGACCCCGGTGCTGCTCATGGTTCCGGCAGGCGGCCACCGGGCGGACTGGCAGAAGCTGTTGCCGTCCACCCGGCTCCGGCTCAGCGGCCGGCTCTCCCCGCCGGCGCACGGGGGCGAACGGCTCGCCGCCGTCCTGAGAGTGGACGGTGACGGCGCCCCCCGGATCACCGGCTCCCCGACCTGGCCCCAGCGCGCGGCCGGAGGGCTGCGCTCCGGGCTGCGGGAGGCCACGGACGGGCTGGACGGGGACGCGCGGGCGCTGCTGCCGGGACTGGTGGTGGGTGACACGTCCAGGGTGTCGCCCGAGCTGCACGACGCGTTCAAGGCGACCGACCTGACCCATCTGCTCTCCGTGTCCGGGGCCAACCTCTCGATCCTGCTCTTCCTCCTCATCGGGCCGCCCGGGAGAGCCCTGAACAGCGAACGGCGCGGACTGGCCCCCCGGCTGGGCGTCTCCCTCCGGGGGACCGCGCTGACCGGGGGCGCGTTGACGCTCGCGTTCGTCGTCGTGTGCCGCCCGGAGCCGAGCGTGCTGCGCGCGGCCGCCTGCGGTCTCATCACCCTTCTCGCCATCGGAACCGGGCGCCGGAGGTCCCTGCTCCCGGCCCTGGCGGCGGCGGTGGTGCTCCTGGTGCTCTACGACCCCTGGCTCGCCCGGAGTTATGGCTTCCTGCTGTCCGTCCTGGCCACCGGCGCCCTGCTGACGCTCGCGCCTCGGTGGAGCACCGCCCTGCGGGCTCGGCGGGTGCCGGCCGGACCGGCCGAGGTGCTGGCCGCCGCGGCCGCCGCGCAGGCCGTGTGCGCGCCCGTGGTGGTGGTGTTGGCGTCACGGGTCAGCCTGGTGGCGATTCCGTGCAACCTGTTGGCGGAGTTCGCGGTGGCGCCCGCGACGGTGCTCGGGTTCGCGGCGCTGGCCGCCGCCCCGGTCGCCATGCCAGTGGCCGAACTGCTGGCCCAGGTCGCGGGCGTGCCCGTCGGATGGATCGCCAAAGTCGCCCGCACGGGGGCCGGTCTGCCCGGCGCACAGGCGCGGTGGCCCGGCGGCTGGCCCGGTGCGGCGCTGCTGGCCGGCCTCACCGTGCCGGCCGTGCTGCTGCTGCCTCGGCTGGCTCGGCGCCCGTCGGCCTGCGCGGTCGCCGGGCTGCTCCTCGTCCTGGCGGTGCTGCGGCCGGTCCCGCTGACCCGGATCATGACCGGATGGCCGCCGCCGGACTGGGCGTTCGTGCTCTGCGACGTCGGGCAGGGCGATGCGATGGTGCTCGCGGCGGGCAAGGGCACGGGAGTGGTCGTCGACGCCGGACCCGACCCCCGCGCGGTGGACCGGTGCCTGCGCGACCTGGGGGTGACCCGCGTCCCCCTCGTGGTCCTCACCCACTTTCACGCCGACCACGTGCGGGGGCTGCCCGGCGTGCTCCGGGGCAGGGCCGTGGGCGCGATCCAGACGACGAGCCTCGAAGAACCGCCCGCACAGGCCGCGTTCGTCCGGCGGACGGCCGCTGCGGCACGGGTCGCGACGGTGCGGGCGGAGCCCGGCGAGCGCCGGCGGACTGGCCCGCTCGCCTGGCAGGTCCTCTGGCCGCGCGACAGCCCGCGCGCAGTGCACGGGGGCGTGGGCGCGGCGGAGCCGCGAGAGCCCAACGACTCCAGTGTCACCCTTCGCGTGCGGGCCGCCGGAGGGCTGACGCTGTTGCTCCTGGGGGACCTGGAACCGCCCGCTCAGCGGGGGTTGCTGCGCAGCCGGGAGGGGCCGGGCCGGGTGGACGTCCTCAAGGTGGCCCACCACGGTTCCGCCTTCCAGGACGCCGGGCTGCTGCACAGCGTACGGCCGAGGCTGGCGCTCATCTCCTGCGGCGCGGACAATCCCTACGGCCATCCCTCGGCCCGTACGGTGAGCGCCCTCAAGGCCGCCGGAGCCCGGGTCCTGCGTACCGACACGGACGGGGCGATCGCGGTCTCCGGCAACGGAAGCGGGCTGCGGGCGGTGGGCCGCTCATGACCGGTCGGCGCCGGCTTCTCCCGCCGCCCCCGGGCGGCGATGTGTGTCAGACCAGCCACGTACCGCCGAGCATCAGGTCGCGGCCCGCCAGTTCGTTGGTCTCGCGCCATGCCCGCACGGTGTGGGGGGCGATGCGCAGATACACCCAGGCGGAGTGGTGGCGAGGGTCCCAGGGGAACTTCGCGGCGAAGGCGTCGCCCGTCGCGGCGGGGAGGTCCGGGCCCTCCACGATCGTCGCGTCGCCCTCGATGAGCACCACGTCACGGGTGAGGCCGAGGGTGATCCTGATCGGGCCGCTCGGGGTGACGTTGACGGCGGTCGGGTTGGTCCGCCGCGTCGCCATCACCAGAGTGCCGTCGTCCCAGAGGAAGGACAACGGCACCAGTGTGGGGACGCCCCCGGGGGAGGCCGTCGCCACCCACGCGTCGTCATCCCGCCGCAGACGGTCCAGGACGTCCCGCTTGCGCTGCTCCGCGCTGCGCGCGGGCTCAGGGGCGGTCATGGCCGCCACACTAGACGGTCTCCGCGGTGGTGGGCCTCGGGCCCCGGTCCCAGGACCGGGGCCCGGAGCGCGGCCGGGCGGACACGGTCCAGACTGGCCCCATGACCTCCTCGCAGCCCCGCCCGCGCTCCAACGCGCAGCCCCTTCCGCTCTCCGGTGCGTCCGGCGCCCCCTCCTCCGTCCCGGAGGGCGTCGCGGGGACCGAGGGCGCCAGGGCCCGCGCCTACCTCGAACGGATCGGTGCGGACCGGCCGGAGCGGGCCGATGCCGAGGCGTTGCGGGAGCTTCAGCGCAGGCACCTTCTCGCCGTGCCGTTCGAGAACCTGTCGATCCACCTCGGCGAGGACATCGTGCTGGAGGAGCAGGCGCTCCAGGAGAAGGTGATCAGTGGGCGAGGCGGCTTCTGCTACGAACTGAACGGCGCGTTCGGCGCGTTGCTCCGTACGCTCGGGTTCCGCGTCAGCCTGCTCCAGGCCCGCGTCTTCGGCGACGGAGGCCGCCTGGGCATCCCGTACGACCACATGGCGCTGCGCGTGGAGACCGAGGACGGCACGGGGCCGTGGCTGGCGGACGTCGGCTTCGGCGACCACGCGCTGCGGCCGCTGGCGCTGGAGGACCGGGCGGAGCAGGAGGACCCCGGGGGCGTGTTCCGGCTCCGGGAGGCGCCGCAGGGGGACCTGGACCTGCTGCGCGACGGCTCACGTCAGTTCCGGCTGGACCTGAGGCCCCGGACGCTGTCGGAGTTCCGGGGCGGAGCCTGGTACCACCGCACCTCGCCGGACTCCCATTTCGCCCGGTCCCTGGTGTGCTCGCGGTGCACGGAGAGCGGTCGGGTGACGCTGAGCGGGCGGGCCCTGATCACCACGGTCGGCGGCGAGCGGCACCGTACGGAACTGGACACGGACGAGGAGGTGCTCGACGCCTACCGGGACCACTTCGGGCTGCGGCCGGCCCGGGTCCCCGGGGTCGGGGCGGCGGGCGCCGGCCCGACCTCGGAGACCGCCCCGAGGAAGTGATCCGCATGAGCGGACCTGTCAGAGGTCCTGAAGTGCGAAGCGCCCCTGGGGGCACGGAGAAGACGTCCGGCCGTTGGCTCGGAAGCAGGAGCCGGGCGGGCACGGGGTGGGGCGGGGCCCTCACCGGGTTCCAGGCGCCCCGCAGCGCGGGGGTGCTCGGCTGCCAGGTGCTGGACCCGGTCGACGAACCGGTCCAGCAGGCCGGGTTCGTCGTCACGGACGGAGCGGGCCGTAAGGCGGTGGGCGGCGGGACCGCCCCCTTCGGCAGGGTGCTGGCCACGGTGCCGGCCGGCGACTGCCGTCCGGCGGTCACGGCCGAGGGCTTCGCCCCGTTCCACGGAGCGGTGACGGTGACCGAGGGGCGTACGCCGGCCTGGGAGACGTGACGCTCCAGACGACGCAGCCTCCGCAGCCGCCCGGCCCGGGGGACCGGGACGTCGAGCCGAACCGGATCGGCTTCACGGCCCGGCACATCGGCCTGACCCGCGTACACGGCCGGTCCGACACGTTCGCCGGGGCCGCTGGGGAGTCGTCGGCACGCGCTGACCCTGCACGGCGACAGCCGCACGGTGACGCTGGACACGCGGTACCTCGGTACCGGCAGCGGGACCGGGGGCGAGGCTCGGGCCGCCTGCCGGGCCGCCACCGGACCGCACCGCGAGGACTTCACCCTCACCTGGCAGACGCTGTCGGCGCGCGGGATCGCCGTGGTGGGCCCAGCATCTCCATCGACCTGGACAATCCAGGCGGCCCCCCGGGGCTGAGCGGGCGACCCGCTACGGGGCCTCCAGCCACCCCTCGTGCTCCGCGGCCAACGCGTCGAGCGAGGCGGCGTCCAGCCGCCCGGCCGGGTCCTCCACGACCACCAGCCACTGAGCGTCCTCGGCGTCGTCCTCGCCGGCCAGGGCGTCCCGTACGAGCTGGGGTTCCTCCGCGACGCCGAAACGGTCGGCCAGCTCGGCGGCCACCTCCTCCGCGGCGTCGCGGTCGGGCAGTACCAGTACATGTCTCACGTCGTCCACCCGCCCATTCTCGGTCACGGGCTCGCACCGCAGGGCGGTGGGCGGTGGGCGTGCTCCGGCTGTCAGCGGCGCGTGGGATGCTGGATCGCGATGGCCACCAGGAAGAATTCCGCCGACGATCCGCTCGCCCCCCTCACGCTTGCCGTGGGCCAGGAGGACCTCCTCCTGGACCGCGCGGTCCAGCAGGTGGTGGCGGCCGCCCGCGCTGCCGACGCCGACACCGACGTACGCGATCTGGCGTCCGACCAGTTGCAGCCCGGCACGCTCGCCGAGCTGACCAGCCCCTCGCTCTTCGCCGAGCGCAAGGTCGTGATCGTGCGCAACGCGCAGGACCTGGCGGCCGACACGGTCAAGGACGTCAAGGCGTATCTGGGCGCGCCGGTCGAGGAGATCACGCTCGTTCTGCTGCACGCGGGCGGAGCCAGGGGCAAGGGGCTGCTGGACGCCGCTCGCAAGGCCGGGGCGCGGGAGGTCGCCTGCCCGAAGACCACCAAGCCCGCCGAGCGGCTCTCCTTCGTACGGTCGGAGTTCCGGACGCACGGACGGTCCGCGACGCCGGAGGCGTGCCAGGCGCTGGTCGACTCCATCGGCAGCGATCTGCGTGAGCTGGCGAGCGCGGTGTCCCAGTTGGTCGCGGACGTCGAAGGCACGATCGACGAGGCGGTCGTCGGGCGCTATTACACGGGACGCGCGGAGGCGTCCTCGTTCACCGTCGCGGACCGGGCGGTGGAGGGCCGGGCGGCCGAGGCCCTGGAGGCGCTGCGGTGGTCCCTGTCCACCGGGGTCGCGCCCGTCCTGATCACCAGCGCCCTGGCACAGGGCGTGCGGGCGATCGGCAAGCTGTCCTCGGCCCGCGGCGGCCGGCCGGCCGATCTGGCCCGGGAGCTGGGCATGCCGCCGTGGAAGATCGACCGGGTGCGGCAGCAGATGCGGGGCTGGACGCCCGACGGGGTCGCGGTGGCCCTGCGGGCCGTGGCGGCGGCCGACGCGGGGGTCAAGGGCGGTGGCGACGACCCGGAGTACGCGTTGGAGAAGGCCGTCGTCACCGTGGCGCGGGCCGCGAGGACGGGGCGCTAGCGGAGAAGTCCGCGCAGGCGCGACGACCACCGGGCCCCCTCCGGCGCGCGGCGCCGGTCGTCGGCCCCCCGGGCACGCGGCGGCCGGGGGCGGGCTCGGACCTCGGCCGTCCGGGCCCGCACGCACAGAAGCCCCAGCAGCTGATCTGGGGAGATCGGCCACCGGAGCTTCCGGATCACACACTGGGTGCGCCGCACCCGCGTGGCGAACGCAGGTTCGGTGTGCGGCGCGGGGTGCCGGTCAGGGACGGGAGAGAGGGCCCGTCGATTCCGTTCCGGCGATCACATCAGTGAACTTCGGGAAGAAGTTCAGGCCTGCAGGGAGGCAACCTTGGACGCCAGCGCCGACTTCTTGTTGGCGGCGGCGTTCTTGTGGATGACACCCTTCGAGACAGCCTTGTCGAGCTGACGGGAAGCGTCGCGGACGGCCGTGGTGGCCTTCTCGACGTCACCGGCAGCGGCGGCCTCGCGGGCCTTGCGGATCGCGGTCTTGAGCGACGACTTGACGGCCTTGTTGCGCAGGCGCGCCTTCTCGTTCGTCTTGTTCCGCTTGACCTGGGACTTGATGTTCGCCACGAATAGAGCCTTTTCAGGTTCGTTGGATCTTCTAGGTGCGCCGCGTCGCCGATGAGAGCCACGAGGCACAGCTGTCCACGGTAGCAGCCACTCTCCGAGCGGCCCAAACCGGTCGCCGCCCCGCGGGCGTGGGACGATGGAGTCTGCGTATCGATCCGACCGAACCGACATCGACCCGAGACACGGCGTTCGGCGTCTCAAGAATCAGGACCCTGCGTGCCCGCGACTCCTTCCAACGTGCCCGAGCCGAGCCGTACCGACCCGGCGCTGATCCGCAACTTCTGCATCATCGCGCACATCGACCACGGCAAGTCGACCCTTGCCGACCGGATGCTCCAGCTGACGGGTGTGGTCGACCAGCGGCAGATGCGCGCTCAGTACCTCGACCGGATGGACATCGAGCGCGAGCGCGGCATCACCATCAAGTCCCAGGCGGTCCGGCTGCCCTGGGCGCCCACCACGGGGGAGGACACGGGCACCGCCCACGTCCTCAACATGATCGACACCCCGGGCCACGTGGACTTCACCTACGAGGTCTCCCGCTCGCTCGCGGCCTGCGAGGGCACGGTCCTGCTGGTCGACGCGGCCCAGGGCATCGAGGCCCAGACCCTGGCCAACCTGTACCTGGCGATGGAGAACGACCTCACCATCGTGCCCGTGCTCAACAAGATCGACCTGCCGGCCGCTCAGCCGGAGAAGTTCTCCGAGGAGCTGGCCAACCTCATCGGCTGCCAGCCGGAGGACGTGCTCAAGGTCTCCGCCAAGACCGGCGTCGGCGTGGACGCGCTGCTCGACCGGGTCGTGCGGGACGTGCCGGCCCCGGTCGGGGACGCGGACGCCGCCGCCCGCGCGATGATCTTCGACTCGGTCTACGACCCGTACCGCGGTGTCGTCACCTACGTCCGTGTCGTCGACGGCCAGCTCAACAAGCGCGAGCGCATCCGGATGATGTCGACCGGCGCCACCCACGAGCTGCTGGAGATCGGGGTGTCCTCCCCGGAGATGACCCCGGCCGACGGCATCGGCGTGGGCGAGGTCGGCTACATCATCACCGGTGTGAAGGACGTGCGGCAGTCCAAGGTCGGTGACACGATCACCTCCCTGCACAAGGGCGCGAGCGAGGCGCTGGGCGGCTACAAGGACCCGAAGCCGATGGTCTTCTCCGGCCTGTATCCGATGGACGGCTCGGACTACCCGGACCTGCGTGAGGCGCTCGACAAGCTTCAGCTCAACGACGCCGCCCTGGTCTACGAGCCGGAGACCTCCGCCGCGCTGGGCTTCGGCTTCCGCGTCGGCTTCCTCGGCCTGCTCCACCTGGACGTGGTCCGCGAGCGGCTGGAGCGCGAGTTCGGCCTCGACCTGATCGCCACCGCCCCCAACGTGGTCTACCGCGTCGACATGGAGGACGGCGCCGAGCACATCGTCACCAACCCGAGCGAGTTCCCCGAGGGCAAGATCGACCGGGTGCACGAGCCGGTGGTCCGCGCCACGGTGCTGGCCCCGAGCGAGTTCATCGGCGCGATCATGGAGCTGTGCCAGGGCCGGCGCGGGACCCTGCTCGGCATGGACTACCTCTCCGAGGACCGGGTCGAGATCCGCTACACCCTGCCGCTGGCCGAGATCGTCTTCGACTTCTTCGACCAGCTGAAGTCCAAGACCCGCGGTTACGCCTCCCTCGACTACGAGCCCACCGGCGAGCAGGCTGCCCAGCTCGTCAAGGTCGACATCTTGCTGCACGGCGACAAGGTGGACGCGTTCTCCGCGGTCACGCACAAGGACAAGGCGTACGCGTACGGCGTCCGGCTCGTCGCCAAGCTCCAGAAGCTCATCCCGCGGCAGAACTTCGAAGTGCCGATCCAGGCCGCCATCGGCTCCCGGGTCATCGCCCGCGAGACCGTCCGCGCCATCCGCAAGGACGTCCTCGCCAAGTGCTACGGCGGTGACATCTCCCGTAAGCGGAAGCTGCTGGAGAAGCAGAAGGAGGGCAAGAAGCGGATGAAGATGGTCGGCAACGTGGAGGTTCCGCAGGACGCCTTCATCTCCGTCCTGTCGACCGACGAGTCGGCCGGGGAGGGCAAGGGCAAGAAGTAGCCCCGCCCGGCCCGGTCCGGAGCAGTCCCAGGGCCCCCACGCCGCAGTACCGTGCGGCGTGGGGGCCCTTTCGTTATGAAAGCGGCGGCCCGTTGCCTCTTACATGGATCGCGAGTGCGCTCTACTCTGATCACGACTCGATGGTTACTGGCGAGTTAAACAAGCCCGTACACGCAGGTCGCGCGAGAGGACCGGCGGAACGGCAGCAGACAGCAGCAGACAGTGGGACGGCAGCAGAGACGCTGTATCGAAGAAGCCGGTCGTAGCAATGCCGCAGGCCCGGAGGACGTCGTGAGCGACACACAGACCTTGATCGATAACCGCCCGCCCTCCGTGGCGGCCATCTTCGTCGACCGCGTGGCGGCGACCCCGGGCGGGGAGGCGTACCGCTATCCGGTGCCGCCGGCCTCGGGGGAGGGGCCGGACGACTGGAAGTCGTTGACCTGGGGCCAGGCCGCCGAGCGGGTGTACGCGATCGCCGCCGGGCTGATCGCTCTCGGCGTGCGGCCGGAGGAGCGGGTCGCCCTCTCCTCCTCCACGCGGGTGGAGTGGATTCTCATCGACCTCGGTGTGATGTGCGCGGGCGCCGCGACCACCACGATCTACCCCTCCACGAACGCGGAGGAGTCCGCGTTCATCCTGGCCGACTCCGAGAGCCGGGTGCTCATCGCGGAGGACGCGGAGCAGCTGGCCAAGGCCCGGGAGAGCCGTGCCGGCCTGCCGGAGCTCGCCCACGTCGTCGTCATCGACCCGGCCGGCGTCGAGCCCGCCGCGGACGACCCGGAGGGCTGGATCATCACCCTCGCGGACCTGGAGGCCCGGGGCGAGGAGCTCCTCGCGCAGAGCCCGGACGCGGTCACGGAGCGGGTCGCCGCCATCACGGCCGACCAGCTGGCCACCCTCATCTACACCTCGGGCACCACCGGCCGCCCCAAGGGCGTACGGCTCCCGCACGACAACTGGTCGTACATGGCCAAGGCCACCGTCGCGACCGGGCTGATCACCGCGGAGGACGTGCAGTACCTCTGGCTGCCGCTGGCCCACGTCTTCGGCAAGGTCCTCACCTCCGGCCAGATCGAGGTCGGCCACGTCACCGCGGTCGACGGCCGCATCGACAAGATCATCGAGAACCTGCCGGTGGTCCAGCCGACCTACATGGCCGCCGTGCCCCGGATCTTCGAGAAGGTCTACAACGGGGTCGCCTCCAAGGCCCGCGCGGGCGGCGGCGCCAAGTACAAGATCTTCCAGTGGGCGGCCGGGGTCGCCCGCGAGTACGCCAAGGTCTCCCAGGACAACTTCCGGCGCACCGGCAGGGCCTCCGTGCCCTTCGCGCTCGGCGCCAAGCACAAGGTCGCCGACGCCCTCGTCTTCGCCAAGATCCGCGAGGCCTTCGGCGGCCGACTGCGCTCCTGCGTATCGGGCTCCGCAGCCCTCGCCCCGGACATCGGCTACTTCTTCGCGGGAGCCGGAGTCCACATCCTGGAGGGCTACGGCCTCACCGAGACCAGCGCCGCGTCCTTCGTCAACCCGGGTGAGGCCTACCGCACCGGCACCGTCGGCAAGCCGCTCCCCGGCACCGAGGTCCGGATCGCGGAGGACGGCGAGATCCTGCTGCGCGGCCCCGGCGTCATGCAGGGCTACCACAAGCTGCCCGACAAGACCGAAGAGGTCCTGGAGTCGGACGGCTGGATGCACACCGGCGACATCGGCGAACTGTCGGCCGACGGGTATCTGCGGATCACCGACCGCAAGAAGGACCTGATCAAGACGTCCGGCGGCAAGTACGTCGCCCCGGCGGAGGTCGAGGGCCGGTTCAAGGCGATCTGCCCGTTCGTCTCGAACATCCTGGTGCACGGCGCGGACCGCAACTTCTGCACCGCGCTCATCGCCCTCGACGGCCCCACCCTCCTGAACTGGGCCGCCGAGCACGGCATGGAGGGCAAGCCGTACGCGGAGGTGGTCGCCGCCCCCCAGACCGTCGAGCTGATCGACGGGTACGTGCAGCGTCTCAACGCGGACCTCCAGCGCTGGCAGACCATCAAGAAGTTCCGTCTGCTGCCGCGCGACCTGGACGTCGAGCACGGTGAGCTGACCCCCAGCCTCAAGCTGAAGCGGCCGGTCGTCGAGCGTGAGTACCGGGGACTCATCGACGAGATGTACGCGGGCTCGCGCGAGGCGTGACACCGGCCCCCTGAAGCCGGGAAGCCCTGCGCGGCCGGCGCAGGGCCCGCGGGCCCTGCGTCCTCCGGCTCACGGTTCATGGCTCGCGGTCCCCGGCCCCGGGGCGCGGCGGACGGGTCCCTCGGGGCCCGGCCGCTCCGTCCCCTCGGTGAATCCGCGCCCTTCCCGCGCGGTCCACTCGTCCGGGTGTTCCGGGTGCCCGGCCGTTCCGCGCGACCGGGACCCCCGCCCGGGCGCCGTGCCCCCGGCGTCCGGACGTTTCACCCGCGTTGCCCTCCGCGACGCGTCGCGTTCGCATCTCCGCGACTTTCTCTCACTTCGGTGACTCGGTGCTTATGGGCGCGGCCGGTCTGTCACTCTGTCGGTGTCGTCGGCGGCGTTTTTCACGACCCGTAGGAGCCGCACCGTGGGGCCCATCCCCTTGCAGCGGGACACCGTCCACCAGCCCGCCCGCGCCGGGCGCGGGGGCGGGCCACGCCCGGCCAGCCGCACCAGCCTGCCCGGAACGCCTCTCGCCCCGTCCGCCGCCCGGCGTTTCGTCCGGGCCTCGCTCGCGGAGTGGGCGGGCCGGGAAACGCCCGCCGCGGGGTTCGGCGACCGGCTCGCCGACGAGGCGGTGGCCGTGACCAGCGAGCTGGTCACCAACGCCGTGGTGCACGCCGGGACGACGGTCGATCTGCTGCTCCGGCTGGAGGAGGCGAGCGGCGAGGAGCCGGCCGCCCTCGTCGTGGAGGTCACCGACCACCACCCCGCCCGCCCGGTCGGCGGCGACGAGCCCGGCGGTCGGGGCCGGGCGGCGACCGGGGGGCCGGGGGCGGCCACGTCCCCGGAGGCGGAGGCGGAGGCGGGCACGGGGCAGGAAGCGCTCCCGGGACCGGCCCCCGTCGCCGAAGCACCTCCGCAACCGCGGCAGAGCCCGCGCCCCGCCCCGGCCGCCGCACTCCCGCAGCCGGCCGCGGGCGGGCCCGCGGCTTCGGGGCCCCGTACGGCATCCGGCGTACGCCCCGGTCCGCCCGCCGCCGTGGAGCTGCCCGACCCCGCCGAGTACGGTCGGGGCCTCCAGCTCGTCGCCACCCTCGCGGAGTCCTGGGGGATCACCTACCGCACCGGCCTGAAGACCGTCTGGGCCCGCCTCCCCCTGGACGACAAGGGCGGCCCGCCCGCCGCGCCGGAGCCCGCGGCGCCGCGCCGGGACGCGCGGGCCGCCGAGATCTTCGCCCCCACGCCCCGGCGCACCGAACGCGACGACACGGTCTGGGACAGCCGGGGCGCGCCCGCCTTCCTGGCCGAGGCGTCCGACCTGCTCGCAGGCCAGCTCGACGAGGATCTCGTCGCCGCCATAGCGGGTCAGCTGCTGGTGCCCCGTCTCGCGGACTGGTGCGCGATCTGGCTGGAGACCGAGGGCGGCCGGCCGGCGGCAAAGCCCCGGCTCGCCCGCGTCTGGCACAGCGAGGAGACCGGCGTGGAGCCTCTGCGTTCCCTCCTGGAGAAGGCTCCGCTCCGACTCCCCGCCGACACGGGCTCCGGCCCCGTGCCCGTCCCCCTGCCCTGGCCGACCGAAGAGCCCGGCCGCCCCGCGCCCGGCACGGGCGTCGAGGGCGACCCGCACCTGTGCCCCGCCCGGGAATCCCTCGGCGGCGAGGACGGTCACCGCGCCTTGGAGCCCGGCGGCCGGGACGGGGCGGCGCTCGCCTTCCGCATCATCGCGGGCGGCCGCACGCTCGGGACCCTCCTCGTGGGCCGGGAGGGCGCGGCCCGGGTGCCGGAGGCGGTCGCGTCGCTGATCGAGGACTTCGTGCGGCGGCTCGGGCTCGCCGTCGGCGCGGCCCGCGCCTACACCCGGCAGGCCACCATCAGCCGCATCCTCCAGCGCGGGCTGCTGCCCAGCAAGGTCGCCGAGATCCCCGGGGTGACCAGCGCCCTGGTCTACGAGCCGAGCGACGACGGGGTGGTCGGCGGTGACTTCTACGACATCTTCCCGTGCCCCGGCGACCGCTGGTGCTTCGTCCTCGGTGACGTCCAGGGCAGCGGCCCGGAGGCAGCCGTCGTCACCGGTCTCGCCCGTCCCTGGCTGCGGCTGCTGTCCCGGGAGGGCTTCGGGGTCGGAGAGGTGCTGGACCGGCTCAACCGGCTGCTCCTCGACGACGCGATGGAGGCCGCGGAGGCCGCCGCCCTGATGGTCGCCGCCGCCGGGGGCCGGCAGTTCCACGACGGTTCCCAGCCCCGGTTCCTGTCCCTGCTGTACGGGGAGGTCGTGCCGCTCCCCGGCGGCGGGGTCCGCTGCACGGTGGCCAGTGCCGGGCATCCGCTGCCGCTGCTGCTGCGCCCCGACGGCTCCGTACGCCCGGCGGCCGAGCCACAAGTGCTGCTCGGGGTCGTCGAGGACGTGGCGTACCAGAGCCAGACCTTCGACCTGGCCCCCGGCGACAGTCTGCTCTGCGTCACCGACGGGGTGACCGAGCGGCGGTCGGGTCCGCTGATGTTCGACGACGGGGACGGGCTCGCCGTGGTCCTGGCCGAATGCGCCGGGCTGCCCGCAGAGGCGACGGCCGAGCGCATCCGGCGGGCGGTGCACGCCTTCGCCGAACAGCCGCCGGACGACGACGTGGCGTTGCTGGTGCTGCACGCCGAGACACCGCCCGCCCGGGCGGGCGCCCGCACGCCCCCAGACCCGTGAGCCCTCCGTGCCGCGCCCCGCACGGCCCCGCCCCCCCGCCCGGTCCGACGCGCTCCGGCGGCGAGCGACAATGGACGGTATGCCTTCCGTACTGCCCGATGGTGAGCCCGTGCCCGACGACGGGGCGCTGCCCCGCCATGCCCTGGAAGGCGCCGCCGACCGCCCGCTCGGCTTCTACCTGCACGTCCCGTACTGCGCCACCCGCTGCGGCTACTGCGACTTCAACACCTACACCGCCACCGAGCTGCGCGGCTCCGGAGGCGCCCTGGCCTCCCGCGACAACTACGCCGCCCATCTGGTCGAGGAGGTCCGCCAGGCCCGCAAGGTCCTCGGCGAAGACCCCCGGCCCGTGCGCACGGTGTTCGTCGGCGGCGGCACCCCCACCCTGCTGCCCGCCGCCGACCTCGTCAGGATGCTGGCGGCGATCCGTACGGAGTTCGGGCTCGCCGACGACGCGGAGATCACCACAGAGGCCAACCCGGATTCCGTCGGCCCCGCCTACCTCGCCGCACTGCGCGAGGGCGGCTTCAACCGGGTCTCCTTCGGCATGCAGAGCGCCAAGCGGCACGTCCTGAAGATTCTGGACCGCACGCACACCCCCGGCCGCCCCGAAGCCTGTGTCGCGGAGGCGCGGGCGGCGGGCTTCGACCACGTCAACCTCGACCTGATCTACGGCACCCCCGGCGAGTCGGACGACGACTGGCGGGCGACCCTGGACGCCGCCGTCGGCGCGGGCCCCGACCACGTGTCCGCGTACGCCCTGATCGTCGAGGAGGGCACCGGGCTCGCCCGCCGCATCCGGCGCGGTGAGATCCCGATGACGGACGACGACGCGCACGCCGACCGCTACCTGATCGCGGACGAGGCCCTCGCCGCCGCGGGCTTCGCGTGGTACGAGGTGTCCAACTGGGCCACCACGGAGGCCGGCCGCTGCCTGCACAACGAGCTGTACTGGCGCGGCGCCGACTGGTGGGGCGCGGGCCCCGGCGCGCACAGCCACGTCGGCGGGGTCCGCTGGTGGAACGTGAAGCACCCCGGCGCGTACGCCCAGGCCCTCGCGGAGGGCCGCTCTCCCGGAGCGGGCCGCGAGGTCCTCGCGGAAGAGGACCGCCGGGTCGAGCGCGTCCTGCTGGAACTCCGGCTCCGTGAGGGCTGCCCGCTCTCCCTGCTGAAGCCCGACGGACTCGCCGCCTCCCGCCGCGCCCTCACCGACGGGCTGCTGGAGAGGGGGCCGTACGACCAGGGCCGCGCGGTCCTCACCCTGCGCGGACGGCTGCTGGCCGACGCCGTGGTCCGCGACCTGGTGGACTGACCCGGCGGGCCCCGGCAGGAGCCGCCGCCCAGAGCGGCTCCCGGGGGCGGCCTCAGGGCCGGCAGTCCGCCGCCGTCAGCGGCGGCGCGTTCCCGGCGGGCTTCCCGCAGACGAGCGAGCGCCGGGCCCGCGGGCCGGAGCGGACCTCGGCGGCGCTCCGGCGGGCGTCACCGCGCGCGGCGGCGTCGTAAGGGCCGCCGTGGCGCTGTAGGCGATGACGCTCTGCCCGCTCGCGAACAGCTCGTCCTCGTGCGCCGGACGCCCCGGGGCCAGCGTGGTGGCCGGTTCCTTCGGGGCGCGCGTCCCGAAGGAACCGGCAGGGGCGCCCGCACCCGCCGGCTCCGCGGGCAGCGGCGGGGTGTGCCCCATGATCTCTGCGGCGGGCAGCGAGGCGAGCAGCAGCAGGGGGCCCACCTCGCTGCGCCGCCAGTCCAGCGTGTGCGGGCGGTAGTTGTGCCGCAGGCCCTCCAGCAGCGCCTGCACCCGCAGCTCCAGACGGAACTGGCGCGCGTGCTCGTCGCCCGCCCCCGCGTCCGCCACCCGGCATCACCGGCCGGTTCACCCGGTACCGGTCGATCAGCTGCTGCATCAGATGGAAGACGGCCGAGGCCGCCTCGTTCTCCGCACTGTCCCGCCAGACCCCGCGTGCCATCGACCCGCGTCCCTCCCCCGTGAGGCCGTCTCCCACCGACAACCGATGGTGCTGGTGGGACGCGGGCATTCATAGGGATCGGTACGTGATCCTCTTCGACGGGCCCGGGACTTCAGTCCGGAAGGGTGACGAAGTCGATCAATTCCTCTACCCGGCCCAGTAGCCGGGGTTCGAGATCCTTGTAGCTGCGGACCCTGGACAGGATGTGCTGCCAGGCCGCCCCGGTGTTCCGGGGCCACCCCAGCGCCTGGCACACGCCTGTCTTCCAGTCCTGGCCCCGCGGCACGGTCGGCCAGGCGTCGATCCCCACGGAGGACGGTTTCACCGCCTCCCACACGTCGACGTACGGGTGCCCCACCACCAGCACGTGCGCACCGGTCACGTGCGCGGCGATCCGGGACTCCTTGGAGCCCGGCACCAGGTGGTCGACCAGCACCCCGAGCCGGGCGTCCGGGCCCGGCCCGAACGCGTCGACGATCGCCGGGAGGTCGTCCACGCCCTCCAGGTACTCCACGACCACGCCCTCGATGCGCAGGTCGTCGCCCCACACCCGCTCGACCAGCTCCGCGTCGTGCCGGCCCTCCACGTAGATCCGCCCGGCCCGGGCCACCCGGGCCCGCGCACCGGGCACCGCCACAGAGCCGGAGGCCGTGCGGGCCGGCCGCGCGGGGCCCCCGGCCGACGGGCGCACCAGCGTGACGGGCCTGCCCTCCAGCAGGAAGCCGCGCGGCTCCATCGGGAACACCCGGTGCTTGCCGAAGCGGTCCTCCAGGGTGACCGTGGGCCCCTGGGCGGTCTTCTCGCAGCGGATCACCGCCCCGCAGAAACCGGTGGAGACCTCCTCCACGACCAGATCGGGTTCGGCGGGGACCTCGGGCACGGGGGAGGACCTCTTCCACGGCGGGGTCAGGTCCGGCTGGTAGCTGCGCATGGCACGACGGTAATGCGCCCTCCCCGTACGGCGATCCGTGCCCCGCTCACGACACGCGGGGGAGGAGGGGCCGGGCGGCGGGGGAAGCCCGCCGCCCCGCGCCCGTTCACGCCGTCGCGAACCGCTGTGCCAGCGCCGCGCGCTGGGCCCGGACGAAGGCCGCGTCCACTGCCGCCCCGTGCCCCGGCACGTACACCGCGTCCTCGCCGCCCAATGCCAGCAGCCGGTCCAGCGCCGCCGGCCAGCGGGAGGGGACCGCGTCCGGGCCCGCCTGCGGTTCGCCGGACTCCTCGACCAGGTCGCCGCAGAGCACCACCGCCGCCTCCGCGCCCGCCCCCGGCACCAGGGCCGCGAGGTCGTGCCCGCTGTGCCCCGGGCCCACGTCGGCCAGCAGCACCTCCCGGCCGCCGCCCAGGTCGAGCGTCCAGTCGCCGCGCACCTCGTGCCGCGGGGCCACCAGCGTGTCCACGGACCGGGCGGCCTCGTCCGCCGGGACGCCGTGGCGCACCGCGGAGGCGTACAGCTCCTGCGCCCCGTCCCGCAGCAGCGCGGCGAGGCCCATCGCTCCGTACACCTGGACGCCGGAGAACGCGGCGGTGCCCAGCACATGATCGAAATGGGGGTGGCTCAGTGCGATATGCGTCACCCTCCGGCCGAGGAGGGCCTCGGCCTGCCGGCGCAGCTCGACGCCCTCACGCAGGGTCGAGCCCGTGTCGTAGAGCAGCGCCCCGTGCGCCCCGGCGACCAGCGCGGCCGTGGCGTCCCAGCCCGGGAGCCGCCGGCGGCCGATACCGTTGCCCAACCGCTCCCAGCCGAAGTCTTCCCAAGCGACGTCCATACCAGGACGCTATCGGCAACGGCCGGCGCCCTCTCGCGGGAGCCGCGGCCGGTCGCCCTTGCCCCCGCCCCGCCTCACCCCCGTACACTGACAGGCGGGACAGCTGGCACTCGGACACGCAGAGTGCCAGACGGCCGCCGGAGAACCACCGTTGGAGGTGTGCGCGATGCTGAGCGAACGCAGACTCGAAGTGCTGCGCGCCATCGTCCAGGACTATGTCGGGACGGAGGAGCCCGTCGGCTCCAAGGCGCTCACAGAGCGGCACCGTCTCGGGGTCTCGCCTGCCACCGTGCGCAACGACATGGCGGTGCTGGAGGACGAGGGCTTCATCGCGCAGCCGCACACGAGCGCGGGGCGCATCCCGACCGACAAGGGGTACCGCCTCTTCGTCGACAAGCTCGCGGGCGTCAAGCCGCTGTCCTCGCCCGAGCGCCGCGCGATCGAGAACTTCCTCGACGGCGCGGTCGACCTCGACGACGTGGTCGGCCGGACCGTGCGGCTGCTCGCGCAGCTCACCCGGCAGGTCGCCGTCGTGCAGTACCCCTCGCTGACCCGTTCGACGGTGCGGCACGTGGAGCTGCTGTCGCTGGCCCCGGCCCGGCTGATGCTGGTCCTGATCACGGACACCGGCCGGGTCGAGCAGCGTATGATCGACTGCCCTGCGCCGTTCGGCGAGGCATCGCTCGCGGATCTGCGGGCCCGGCTCAACAGCCGGGTCGTCGGACGCCGCTTCGCCGATGTCCCGCGGCTGGTGCAGGAGCTGCCGGAATCCTTCGACAGCGAGGACCGGGGGACCGTTTCCACGGTCCTTTCCGTCCTCCTCGAAACGTTGGTGGAGGAGACGGAGGAGCGGCTGATGATCGGCGGCACCTCCAACCTCACCCGCTTCGGACACGACTTCCCGGTGTTGATCCGGCCGGTGCTGGAAGCACTGGAGGAGCAGGTCGTTCTGCTGAAGCTGCTCGGTGAGGCGACGGACTCGGGCATGACCGTACGGATCGGGCACGAGAACGCCCACGAGGGACTCACCTCCACGTCCGTCGTCGCGGTCGGCTACGGTTCGGGCGACGAGGCAGTCGCCAAACTCGGCGTGGTCGGACCGACCCGCATGGACTACCCCGGAACGATGGGAGCGGTACGCGCAGTGGCACGTTACGTCGGACAGATCCTGGCGGAGTCGTAAGTGGCCACGGACTACTACGCCGTACTCGGCGTGCGCCGCGACGCCTCTCAGGACGAGATCAAGAAGGCATTCCGTCGGCTCGCGCGCGAGCTGCACCCGGATGTCAACCCGGACCCGAAGACCCAGGAGCGGTTCAAGGAGATCAACGCCGCTTACGAAGTCCTCTCGGACCCGCAGAAGAAGCAGGTCTACGACCTCGGCGGTGATCCGCTGTCCGGCAACGGCGGCGGCGCGGGCGGTGCGGGCGGTTTCGGAGCCGGTGGCTTCGGCAACTTCTCCGACATCATGGACGCGTTCTTCGGAACGTCCTCGCAGCGGGGGCCCCGCTCCCGCACCCGCCGCGGCCAGGACGCCATGATCCGGCTGGAGATCGACCTCTCCGAGGCCGCCTTCGGCACCACCAAGGACATCCAGGTCGACACCGCGGTCGTCTGCACCACGTGCAGCGGCGAGGGCGCGGCCCCCGGCACCTCCGCCCAGACCTGTGACATGTGCCGCGGTCGCGGCGAGGTCTCCCAGGTCACCCGGTCCTTCCTGGGCCAGGTCATGACCTCCCGGCCCTGCCCGCAGTGCCAGGGCTTCGGCACGGTCGTGCCGACCCCCTGCCCGGAGTGCGCCGGCGACGGCCGCATCCGCTCGCGGCGCACCCTCACCGTGAAGATCCCCGCCGGCGTCGACAACGGCACCCGCATCCAGCTCGCGGGCGAAGGCGAGGTCGGCCCCGGCGGGGGCCCGGCCGGGGACCTGTACGTCGAGATCCACGAGCTGTCGCACGGAGTCTTCCAGCGGCGCGGCGACGACCTGCACTGCACGGTCACCATCCCGATGACGGCCGCGGCCCTGGGCACCAAGTGCCCGCTGGAGACGCTGGACGGCATGGAGGAGATCGACATCCGCCCCGGCACCCAGTCCGGCCAGTCCGTGCCGCTGCACGGGCGCGGGATCACGCATCTGCGCGGCGGCGGCCGGGGCGACCTGATCGTGCACGTCGAGGTCATCACGCCGTCCAAGCTCGACGCGGAGCAGGAGCGGCTGATGAGGGAGCTGGCCAAGTTGCGGGGCGAGGAGCGGCCCACCGGTCAGTTCCAGCCAGGTCAGCAGGGGCTCTTCTCCCGTCTGAAGGACGCGTTCAACGGTCGCTGAACCGCTTCCCGCCTCTCACCGCACCGCCCGTCGGTTCCGTACCGGTGGGCGGTGCGGCGTTGGGCGGGAGAACCGGTCAGGCCGTCGACCGGCTGATTCGGCCCCATGCGGCGGACGTGGCACGATGCGGTTATGTCCTCCGACTTGACCGATCTCTGCCGGTATCCGATCGTGCAGGCCCCGATGGCGGGCGGGACGTCCGGACCTCAGCTCGCCGCGGCCGTCGCCGAAGCCGGCGGGCTCGGCTTCCTGGCCGCCGGGTACAAGACCGCGGACGGGATGTACAACGAGGTCAAACAGGTGCGCCGGCTCACCGGTGGGCCGTTCGGCGTGAACCTCTTCATGCCGCAGCCCGCACTGGCCGACCCCAGCGCCGTCGAGGTCTACCGCCACCAGCTCGCCGGTGAGGCCTCCTGGTACGAGACCCCGCTCGGCGATCCCGACAGCAGCGGGGACGACGGCTACGAGGCGAAGGTCGCGATCCTGCTGGAGGACCCGGTCCCGGCCATCTCCTTCACCTTCGGCTGCCCGACCCGCGACACCCTCGACGCCTTCGCCCGGGTGGGGACGCGGACCATCGTGACGGTCACCTCCGCGGAGGAGGCCCAGGCCGCCCAGTGGGCGGGGGCCGACGCGCTCTGCGTCCAGGGCGTCGAGGCGGGGGGCCACCAGTCCACGCACCGCGACGACCCCCAGGCCGACCACACCGGCACCGGGCTCCTCTCCCTCGTCGCCCAGGTCCGCGAGACCGTGCAGCTCCCGATCGTCGCGGCGGGCGGCCTGATGCGCGGTGCGCAGATCGCCGCGGTCCTCGCCGCGGGCGCCGACGCCGCCCAGCTCGGCACCGCCTTCCTGGCCTGCCCCGAATCCGGGGCGCATCTGCTGCACAAGCAGGCCCTGACCAATCCGCTGTTCGTCCGCACCGAGCTGACCCGTGCCTTCTCCGGACGGCCCGCCCGCGGTCTGGTCAACCGCTTCGTCCGCGAGCACGGCCCGTACGCCCCCGCCGCCTATCCGCAGGTCCACTACCTCACCAGCGGACTGCGCCGGGCGGCGGCAGAGGCCGGGGACGCCCAGGGCATGGCGCTGTGGGCCGGGCAGGGCCACCGGATGGCCCGTGAACTGCCCGCCGGCGAGCTGGTCGAGCTGCTCGCCGCGGAACTGGAGGCCGCCCGGTCGGCCCTGACCATGAGGAGCCCCCGGTGACCGCACCGGTCTTCGTCGTCGAACAGGTGCCCACCGGGCCCGAGTTCGTCCTGGACGGCCCCGAAGGCCGGCACGCCGTGTCCGTCAGGCGGCTGGAGGCCGGGGAGCAGGTCGTCCTCACCGACGGCCTCGGCCGCTGGACGGCCGGAGTCGTACGCGCCTGTGAGGGCAAGGACCGCCTGCTGGTCACGGTCGGGGACGTCCGGGAGGAGCCGGAGCCCGCGCCCCGGATCACCGTCGTCCAGGCCCTCCCCAAGGGGGACCGGGGTGAGCTGGCCGTGGAGACGATGACCGAGACCGGCGTCGACGCGATCGTGCCGTGGCAGGCGGGCCGCTGCATCACCCAGTGGCGGGGCGACAGGGGCGCCAAGTCCCTGGCCAAGTGGCGCAGCACGGCACGGGAGGCGGGCAAGCAGTCCCGCCGGGCGCGCTTCCCCGAGGTGGCGGAGGCCCGGTCCACCCGGCAGGTCGCCGATCTGCTGGCCGCCGCGGACTTCGCCGCCGTCCTGCACGAGGACCCGGGGTGCGACAGCGAGCCCCTCGCCACCGCCGAACTCCCCGCGCAGGGCACGATCGTGCTCGTCGTCGGCCCCGAGGGCGGCGTCTCCCCGCAGGAACTGACCGCCTTCGCCGAGGCGGGGGCCCGCCCCTACCGGCTCGGCCGCAGCGTGCTGCGCACCTCCACCGCCGGGACGGCCGCGACCGCCCTGCTGCTGGGGCGCACGGGGCGCTGGGGCTGAACCTCCGACGCCCCGGAGGAGGCGCGGCCGGGCCCCACCACCCGGCCACGGCCCTCGGGCCCGCGCCGCCGGAGGCGGGCTGCCGGGGCCGGGCCACCCCTGGACACCGGGCCCGTGTCCCCGGGCCCGAGTCGCCCGACGCGTGCCGCGGCCCCCGGCGGCCCGGCGATAGCATGCCCCTGTACCGATCACCAGCGACGAGGAGGCCCGGCCATGGCGGGAGCGCCGCAGCCCGACTGCCTGTTCTGCAAGATCGTCTCGAAGGACATTCCGGCGACCATCGTCCGCGAGAGCGCGACCACCGTCGCCTTCCGCGACATCAACCCGCAGGCGCCCACCCACGTCCTGGTCATCCCGAAGGCCCACTACCCGGACGCCGCCTCGCTGGCCGCCGCGGAGCCGCAGGTAGCCGCGGACGTGCTGCGCGAGGCCGGAGAGGTGGCCGCCGACGAGCAGGTCGACGGCACCGGCTACCGGATCATCCTCAACACCGGCTCCGGCGCGGGACAGACCGTCTTCCACGCACACGCCCACGTCCTGGGCGGCCGAGGCCTTGAGTGGCCCCCCGGTTAGGGGGCGTCCGGCTCTGATCCGCCGGACGCCCCTTAGTCCTCCCCGGCCCCCCGCCGGGCTGCCGGCCGGCCCGGACCGCCCCCGGAAAGCAGGAACGTCTCCCCATGTCCGTACGCGAGCTGGTGGTGCTCGGCACCGCCAGCCAGGTGCCCACCCGGCACCGCAACCACAACGGCTACCTGCTGCGCTGGGACGGCGAGGGCATCCTCTTCGACCCCGGCGAGGGCACCCAGCGGCAGATGCTCAGGGCCCAGGTCGCCGCGCACGACATCCACCGCATCTGCGTCACGCACTTCCACGGCGACCACTCGCTGGGGCTGGCCGGAGTGATCCAGCGGATCAACCTCGACCAGGTGCCGCACCCGGTCACCGCGCACTACCCGGCGAGCGGGCAGCGCTTCTTCGACCGGCTGCGGTACGCCACGGCCTACCGTGAGACCGTCGAGCTGACCGAAGCCCCGGTCGCCGCCGACGGAGTCCTCGCCGCCACCGGCGCGTACACCCTGGACAGCCGCAGGCTCTCGCACCCCGTCGAGTCCTACGGCTACCGCCTCACCGAGCCCGACACCCGGCGCATGCTGCCCGAGCGGCTCGCCGCGCACGGCATCGCCGGACCCGACGTGGGGCGCCTCCAGCGCGAGGGGGCCCTCGGCGGCGTCACCCTGGAGCAGGTGTCCGAGCACCGGCGCGGGCAGCGGTTCGCCTTCATCATGGACACCCGGCTCTGCGACGGGGTGGACGCGCTCGCCGAGGGCTGCGACCTGCTCGTCATCGAGTCGACCTTCCTCGACGAGGACGTGCGGCTGGCCACCGACCACGGCCACCTGACCGCCGGACAGGCAGGGCGGGTGGCGAAGGAGGCGGGCGTGCGCCACCTCGTGCTGACCCACTTCTCCCAGCGCTACGACGACCCGGGGCTGTTCGAGACCCAGGCCCGCGCCGCCGGGTTCGACGGCGAACTGACCGTCGCCCAGGACCTGATGCGGGTCCCGGTCCCCTCCCGGCACCGCTGACCCCACCGCCGTATCCCGTGACCCCCCATCAGCACCACCGTTTGCGAGACACCGTGCACCTCCCCAAGGCAGAACTCCACCTTCACATCGAAGGCGCCCTCGAACCCGAGCTGGCCTTCGCCCTCGCCGAGCGCAACGGGGTGCCCCTGCCCTACGCCACCACCGACGAGCTGCGCACGGCCTACCGGTTCGACGACCTCCAGTCCTTCCTGGACCTGTACTACGCGCTGATGGCCGTGCTGCGCACGGAGGAGGACTTCACCGAACTCGCCGACGCCTATCTGGCCCGCGCCGCCGCCCAGGGCGTGCGGCACGCCGAGATCTTCTTCGACCCGCAGGCCCACACCGCGCGGGGCGTCCCGATCGGCGCCGTCATCGAGGGACTCGGCCGGGCGCTGGAGCGCAGCGAGGAGAAGCACGGCGTCTCCACCCAGCTGATCATGTGCTTCCTGCGCGACCTCTCCGCCGAATCGGCCCTCGGCACCCTGGACGCTGCCAGGCCCTACCTGCACCGGATCAGCGCCGTGGGCCTGGACTCCGCCGAGGTCGGCCACCCGCCCGCCAAGTTCCGCGCGGTGTACGAGGCGGCCTCCGCCCTGGGCCTGCGCAAGGTCGCCCACGCCGGGGAGGAGGGCCCGCCGGAGTACATCCGCGAGGCCCTGGACGTCCTCGGCGTCGAGCGCGTCGACCACGGGCTGCGCTGTCTGGAGGACCCGGAACTGGTGCGGCGGCTGGTCGCCGACCGGGTGCCGCTCACGCTCTGCCCGTTGTCCAATGTGCGGCTGCGCACGGTCGACACCCTCAAGGACCATCCGCTGCCGCGCATGATGGCCGTGGGGCTCCTGTGCACGGTGAACTCCGACGACCCCGCCTACTTCGGCGGATACGCCGGGGACAACTTCGACGCCGTCCAGGAGGCGCTCGCCCTCGACCGGGAACAACTGCGCACCCTGGCCCGCAACTCCTTCGAGGCGGCCTTCCTCGACCACGACGAGGAGCGCCGGGCGCGCTACCTGGCCGAGGTCGAGGCCTACGTGTTCGACTGACCGGGCCCGCCGTCCGGGCCGGCCGTCCGGATCGCGCTGCGCACCAGCCGCCCGCGGCGCAGCGCCGGTGCGGCCAGCTCCGTGACGGCCTGCTCCGGCGACCCGAGCTTGGGCACGGCGCCGGGCAGGCTGCCGGTGGTCGCGGCCAGCAGCGCCGCCGGCGCGCCGCCGCGACGGCGCACGGAGCCGGGCGCCAGAGGCCGGCCGCCGGTGTGCAGGGCCACGGCGGTCACCGGGGCGGCGACCAGCAGGGTGGCCGCCCCGAGGATCAGGCCCATCGCCGGGTAGCCCGCCTCCTCGGAGAGCACGCTGCCCAGCAGCGGGCCGCAGGCCACCCCCACGGAGGAGGCCGAACCCGCCAGGACCGCCCAGCGGCCGCGTACGTCCAGTGAGGCGGCCAGGCCGATCAGGTAGGACAGGACCACCGGGTAGACGGCGTTCCACAGCACCTCCCCGGTCGCGAAGGAGCCGAGGCCCCGGGCCGAGGAGCTGAGCACGATGCTCACCGCGATGACCACGGTCCCCACCCCGATCGGCACCGCCCGGCCGAGCCGCGCGCCGAGCAGCCCCGCCCCCGCCACGCCGAGCAGTCCCGCGCCGAGTGCGGCGGCGAACACCGCGCCGACGGTGACTTCGGAGAGCCCCGCCTGGACCACGCCGATACGGCTGCTGACGCCCCACAGCGCGTTCTGCGCCATGGACCAGACGAGCATGCCGCCCGCCAGCACCAGACCGGAACGGCGGTGCGGGAGACGGCCGGTGACCTGGGCCGAGGGCTCCCCGGACGCCGCGTCGCCGCAGAGCCGGGCGGTCGCGGGCCAGGCGAGCAGGGCGACCAGGGCGACCGAGGCGAAGGGCAGCCGGTGACCGCCGCCGAGATGGGGGATCGTCAGATACAGGACGCCCGCGGTGGCGGAGACGGTGAGCAGCCCGAGCGAGGAGGTCCGTTGCGGGTCGCGCTGCGCGGCGATGCCGGCCGCCGCGACCGCCGTCGCCGTCCCGGAGCCGAGGCCGCCGGCCACCACGCTCAGCACCACCAGCGGCACCGAGTCGGCCAGCGCGGCGCCGCCGTACCCCACGGCGGCGAGCACCAGCCCGGCCCGGGCCGGGGTGCGGGGCCCGTACCGCTCGACCCGGCCCGCCAGCGCGAAGCCGGCGCAGGCCGAGCTGAGCAGCAACGCGCTTCCGACCAGGCCCGCCTGAGCGGGAGCCAGCCCCAGATGGGCGCTGAGCCGGCCGACGATGGTGGGGAGCAGATAGGCGGCGAGGTAACCGGCGGTGAACACGGCGACCAAGGGCCACGCGGCGCGCGGGCGCGAGGACATGGGCGTTCCTGAGGACATGCCTGAGCAGGCAGGGGGAGGGAAGGGGGGTGAGGGTGGCGCGGGGAGCGCACCGCGAAGGAACGCGGAAGTGCGCGGCATTGCGAGGGAATGCGGAGGAAGCGCGGCTCTCGTCGGAGAACGTCCCCCGAAGGTGCGCGCGGGGCAATTTGTATCAAGCGCCCCCGGCCTTCCGGAAGCTCCGTCGATGTGATCTGGCTCACAGGTGAGTTTATGCCGGGAGAACGCGGGTATCAGCGCACGTTTACGCAGGTCGCACCTGCTGTGCGCGGACCGGTGAGGAGGCTCCGTCCGCGTCGGCGCGTCGGGCAGACTGGGCCGCACCGCACACTGTCCGGGCCCCGGCGGGGCCCGCCGCACGACCGGGAGCGCACCGTGAGCACGGACACGCCAGGCATCGACCCGCTGATGGCGCTGCGCGCCCCGCTGGACCCCGCCTGCGACGTCTATCTGACGGGCCCGGTCTTCCTCGACATCATCTTCACCGGCCTGGACAGCGCCCCCGTGCGCGGCACGGAGTCCTGGGCCCGGGGCATGGGCTCCAGCCCCGGCGGCGTCGCCAACATGGCCACCGCGCTCGCCCGGCTCGGCCTGCGCACCGCGCTGGCCGCCGCCTTCGGGGACGACCACTACGGGGAGTACTGCTGGGACGCCCTGGAGCAGGGGGAGGGCATCGACCTCTCCATGTCGCACACCGTCCCCGGCTGGCACTCGCCGGTCACCGTCTCCATGGCGTACGAGGGTGAGCGCACGATGGTCTCGCACGGCCACGAGGCCCCGCTCCCGGGCGGCGCGGCCGTCCCCGGCCGCGACTTCCCGCGGTGCCCGCCACGCGCCCGTGCCGCCATCGCCTCGCTCGTCCCGGGCCGCAGCGAGCCCTGGGTCGCCTCCGCGGCCGGGAACGGCGCGCGGATCTTCGCCGACGTCGGCTGGGACGAGACCGGCCGCTGGGACCTGGACGCCCTGCCCGACCTGGCGCACTGCGAGGCGTTCCTGCCCAACGCCCAGGAGGCGATGCTCTACACCGCGACCGACTGCCCGCGCGCCGCCGCCCACGCGCTCGCCGAACGCGTCCCGCTCGCCGTGGTCACCCTGGGGGCCGAGGGAGCCTACGCCGTCGACGGGCGCACCGGCGCCCACGCCGCGGTGCCCGCCATCCAGGTGGAGGCGCTCGACCCCACCGGCGCGGGCGACGTCTTCGTCGCCGGGTTCGTCACCGGGACCCTCGCCGACTGGCCGCTCGCCGACCGGCTCGCCTTCGCCGGGCTCACCGCGGCCCTCTCGGTCCAGGAGTTCGGCGGCTCCCTCTCTGCGCCCGGCTGGGCCGAGGTCGCCGCCTGGTGGCAGCGGATCGGCGCCTGCGAGGGCCAGGACCCCGCGGCTCTGGAGCGCTACGCGTTCCTGGAGGAGCTGCTGCCCGCCGCGGCGCGTTCCTGGCCGCTGCGGCGCGCGGTGCCCACGATCGGGTTCCGCCGCTGACCGGACGACGGCAGGCCGACGGCTCCCGGCCGGTAAAAGCTCTCGGCGTTGTCACCGACAGGTCGTAGGCTTGGTAGTCCGGAGGTCGTCGATCAGCGACAACCCTGCAACGGGAGGTATGCGCAGGCCCTAGGGCCGGCCCATGACTCAGACACCCATACAGCAGCCGCAGGCGCGCGCCCGCATCAGGATTCCGGCCGCACACCCCATGGTGATGCTCCTCGGATCGGGCGACTCGCTGTTGCGCGTGATCGAAGAGGCTTTCCCGGCAGCCGACATCCATGTCCGGGGCAACGAGATCAGTGCTACGGGCGAGGCCGCCGACGTCGCGCTCATCCAACGCCTGTTCGACGAGATGATGCTCGTGCTCCGCACCGGAGCGCCGATGACGGAGGACGCAGTGGAACGGTCGATCGCCATGCTCAGGGCGAGCGGCGAGGGGCAGGGGGACCCGCAGGGCGAGACGCCCGCAGAGGTGCTCACGCAGAACATCCTCTCCAACCGCGGCCGCACCATCCGCCCCAAGACGCTCAACCAGAAGCGGTACGTCGACGCGATCGACCGGCACACGATCGTGTTCGGGATCGGCCCGGCGGGCACCGGCAAGACCTACCTCGCCATGGCCAAGGCGGTCCAGGCGCTCCAGTCCAAGCAGGTCAGCCGCATCATCCTGACCCGCCCCGCGGTCGAGGCGGGGGAGCGGCTCGGCTTCCTGCCGGGCACCCTGTTCGACAAGATCGACCCGTATCTCCGCCCGCTCTACGACGCCCTGCACGACATGCTCGACCCGGACTCGATCCCGCGGCTGATGGCGGCGGGCACGATCGAGGTGGCGCCGCTGGCGTACATGCGGGGCCGGACGCTGAACGATGCCTTCATCATCCTGGACGAGGCGCAGAACACCAGCGCCGAGCAGATGAAGATGTTCCTCACCCGCCTCGGCTTCGACTCCAAGATCGTCATCACCGGTGACATCACCCAGGTCGACCTGCCGAGCGGCACCAAGAGCGGACTGCGTCAGGTCCAGGAGATCCTGGAGGGCCTGGACGACGTGCACTTCTCCCGCCTCACCTCCCAGGATGTCGTCCGGCACAAGCTCGTCGGCCGTATCGTCGACGCGTACGAGAAGTACGACAGCCGCAACGGTCAAGGAGACGGTGGCGCGGACGGCCGGGAAGACGGCCGTCGCGGCCGTCGCAACGGGAAGTAGTCGCAGCGCACCATGTCGATCGACGTCAACAACGAGTCCGGAACCGAGGTCGACGAGCAGGCGATCCTCGACATCGCCCGCTACGCACTGGCCCGGATGCGGATTCACCCGCTGTCCGAGCTCTCGGTGATCGTGGTGGACGCCGCCGCCATGGAGCAGCTGCACATCCAGTGGATGGACCTTCCGGGCCCGACCGATGTCATGTCCTTCCCGATGGACGAGCTGCGTCCGCCGGCCAAGGGCGACGAGGAGCCCCCGCAGGGGCTCCTCGGCGACATCGTGCTCTGCCCCGAGGTCGCGAAGAAGCAGGGCGAGGAAGCCCCGACGCAGCACTCCATGGACGAGGAGCTCCAGCTCCTGACCGTCCACGGAGTGCTGCACCTGCTGGGGTACGACCACGAGGAGCCGGACGAGAAGGCCGAGATGTTCGGCCTCCAGGCCGCGATCGTCGACGGCTGGCGCGGTGAGCACGGGCTCACCGGCGCGTCCCCCGCGCCCACCGTCTCGTGAGCGCGCCACTGATCACCGGTGCCGTGCTGCTGGTCATGGTCGGCTGGCTGGCCGCCTGCGCGGAGGCGGGCATCGCCCGCACCTCCAGCTTCCGGGCGGAGGAGGCGGCCCGCACCGGCCGGCGCGGCAGCGCGAAGCTGGCCCAGATCGCGGCCGACCCCACGCGGTATCTGAACGTCGCCCTGCTGGTGCGGGTCGCCTGTGAGATGGCGGCCGGGGTGCTCGTCACCTACGCCTGCCTCCAGGAGCTCCCCGAGACCTGGGAGGCGCTGGCCGTCGCGATGGGCGTGATGGTCCTCGTCAGCTATGTGGCCATCGGGGTCTCCCCGCGCACCATCGGCCGCCAGCACCCGCTCAACACGGCGACCGCCTCGGCGTACGTCCTGCTCCCGCTGGCCAGGATCATGGGGCCCGTCCCCCAGCTCCTCATCCTCCTGGGCAACGCGCTGACTCCCGGCAAGGGGTTCCGCAAGGGGCCGTTCGCCAGCGAGGCCGAGCTGCGCGCCATGGTCGACCTCGCCGAGGCGGAGTCGCTCATCGAGGACGACGAGCGCCGCATGGTGCACTCCGTCTTCGAGCTGGGGGACACCCTGGTCCGCGAGGTCATGGTGCCGCGCACCGACCTCGTCTCCATCGAGCGCTACAAGACGATCCGCCAGGCCCTCACGCTCGCACTGCGCTCCGGCTTCTCCCGCATCCCGGTCACCGGCGAGAACGAGGACGACATCGTCGGCATCGTCTACCTCAAGGACCTGGTCCGCAAGACGCACATCAACCGGGACTCCGAGGCCGACCCGGTCTCCACCGCGATGCGTCCCGCCGCCTTCGTCCCCGACACCAAGAACGCCGGGGACCTGCTGCGCGAGATGCAGCGGGACCGCAGCCACGTCGCCGTCGTCATCGACGAGTACGGCGGCACGGCGGGCATCGTCACGATCGAGGACATCCTGGAGGAGATCGTCGGTGAGATCACCGACGAGTACGACCGGGAGCTGCCGCCCGTCCAGGAGCTGGAGGACGGCTGCTACCGGGTCACCGCGCGGCTCGACATCGGCGACCTCGGCGATCTCTTCGGACTGGACGAGTACGACGACGAGGACGTGGAGACCGTCGGCGGGCTCCTCGCCAAGGCGCTCGGCCGGGTGCCGATCGCCGGCGCGTCGGCCGTCGTCGACCTGCCCGACAGCCGGCGGCTCCGGCTGACCGCCGAGTCCCCGGCGGGCCGCCGGAACAAGATCGTCACGGTGCTGGTGGAGCCGGAGGAGAAGCCGTCCCAGGAGCAGGAGACGCCATGACCCCCGAGCGGCTGCGGGCCTTCTGCCTGGAGTTCGGCGCGAGCGCGGAGGAGTTCCCGTTCGGGCCCGAGACCTCGGTCTTCAAGGTGCTCGGCCGGATGTTTGCCCTCACCGCGCTCGACGGACGCCCGCTCTCGGTCACCCTCAAGTGCGACCCGGACGAGGCGATCCGGCTCCGCGAGACGTACTCCGCGATCGTGCCCGGTCACCACATGAGCAAGCGCCACTGGAACACGGTGACCGTCTCCGGCGTCCCGGACCGGCTGCTGCGCGAGATGGTCGAGGACTCCTACGACCTGGTGGTCGCCCAGCTCCCCAAGGCGCAGCGACTGCGCCTGGACCGCCCGTAGGCCGGGGCAGGCCCCGGCCGCCCGGCGACCGGGGCGAGTGACCCCGGCCCGCCGGGGCCTTCGTATGCTCGTGCCATGACAGACACCACCGGCCTCGACGCCGAGGACAGCAAGCTCGTCACGCTGGCGCGCAGCGCCCGCGCCCGCAACGGTGTGCCCGAGGGCGCGGCCGTACGGGACGAGACGGGACGTACGTATGTCGCGGGCACGGTGGCGCTGGAGTCGCTGAGGCTCAGCGCCCTCCAGACCGCCGTCGCCATGGCGGTGGCCAGCGGTGCGTCCTCCCTGGAGGCCGCGGCGGTGGTCTCCGCCGCCGCGGAGCTCACCGCGGACGACCGGGCAGCGGTGCGGGACCTGGGCGGGCCCGGGACCCCGGTGCTGCTGTCGGGCCCGGACGGGGCCCTGCGACTGCGTGCCACAGCCGGCTGAGACCGGCCCTCGGCCCGCCCCTCTCACCCCGTGCACGACACCGGCTCCGCGGGGCCGGGCGGGCACGGGGTGAGCGTCCCTCACCGGGGCGTTCGCGTACGGACGGGGCGCCTGCCGCCGGCCGGGCGCGGCCCACTGTGCGGCAGTGCCGCCGCGATCGGGGAGAATGGTCGCCATGAGCGCTCGACCGAACCAAGAAGCCGCTGCTCAGCAGTCGGAGACCACCTCCCCCCACCGGGCCGGCTTCGCCTGCTTCGTGGGCCGTCCCAACGCGGGCAAGTCCACCCTCACGAACGCTCTCGTCGGCCAGAAGGTGGCGATCACCTCCAACCGGCCGCAGACCACCCGGCACACGGTGCGCGGCATCGTGCACCGCGCCGACGCCCAGCTGATCCTGGTCGACACCCCCGGCCTCCACAAGCCGCGCACACTCCTCGGGGAGCGGCTCAACGACGTCGTGCGGACCACCTGGGCCGAGGTCGACGTCATCGGCTTCTGCCTGCCCGCGGACCAGAAGCTCGGACCGGGTGACAAGTACATCGTCAAGGAACTCGCGGGGATCAAGAAGACCCCCAAGATCGCCATCGTCACCAAGACGGACCTCGTCGAGCCCAAGGCGCTCGCAGAGCAGCTCCTCGCCGTCTCCGCTCTGGCCGACGAGCTCGGCTTCGAGTGGGCGGAGATCGTGCCGGTCTCGGCGGTCACGGAGGAACAGGAAGCGGGACGCGGCGCCCCGGGCCAGGGGGGCGGCGGACGAGGAGCGGGCCAGGTGGGCCTGCTCGCCGACCTCATCGCCCCGCTGCTCCCCGAGAGCCCGCCGCTCTACCCGGAGGGCGACCTCACCGACGAGCCGGAGATGGTCATGGTCGCGGAGCTGATCCGCGAGGCGGCCCTGGAGGGCGTGCGCGACGAGCTGCCGCACTCCATCGCGGTCGTCGTGGAGGAGATGCTGCCGCGCGCGGACCGGCCGGCGGGCAAGCCGCTGCTGGACATCCACGCCAACGTCTACATCGAGCGGCCCAGCCAGAAGGGCATCATCATCGGCCCGAAGGGCAAACGGCTCAAGGACGTCGGCACCAAGTCGCGCAAGCACATCGAGGCGCTGCTCGGCACGCCGGTCTTCCTCGACCTGCACGTGAAGGTCGCCAAGGACTGGCAGCGCGACCCCAAGCAGCTGCGCAAACTGGGGTTCTAGAGGCGTGCGGCGGACCGG